>JAIBEK010000014.1 GCA_019459145.1 Arenimonas sp. | reverse complement strand
CTCGTCAGGCTCATAACCTGAAGGCCGCAGGTTCAAATCCTGCCCCCGCAACCAAATCTAAAACCCGAAAACCCCTACAAGCCTCCCACAAGGGAGGCTTTTTGCGTTCCAGGCGACCCCGCCGCGACATTGCGGAGAGCGATCCTGATCCGGCGACGGCCCTTTTGCCGGTCCTGCGCATGGCAACCGGTCTTGGCGACCTTCGTCCGCCGCAACGGGATGCCTGATTTTCCTGTCTGCTGACGGTGTCGGGCAAAAGCCCGGACCCGATGCGGCCCTTGTCATGCGAGCAGCAGGTCGATGCCGGCGGCGTCGAGGGCGTCGGCGATGTCTCTTGGCGGCGGCTTGTCGGTGGCGATTTCGGTGACGGCGCCAAAGCCGCTGACCAACACCAGTCCCTCGCGGCCGAATTTCGAGGAATCGGTGATGACGATGGCCCGCTTGCCGCGGCTGAGCACCATGCGGGCGAACTCGGCTTCCTCCAGATCATAGTCCATGATGCCGCGGCTGTTGACGGCGCCGGCCGAGATGATCGCGTGCGTCACGGAGAAGCGACCGGCAAATTCGATCGCCGTGGTTCCGAACGCCGCGCCATTGTCGCTGCGCAGTTCGCCGCCCGCCATGTAGACCCTGTTGTCATTGACGGTCGCAAGTGTGCGGGCAATGTCGGAGGAATTGGTGACCACGGTGAGCCGGCGGCGGGAGAGAAGCGCGCGGGCGAGAAAGCTCGTCGTCGTGCCGGTGTCCATCATGATGGAATCGCCGTCGCGGATGGTCGCGGCGACCGCCTCGGCAATTGCCCTCTTGGCATCGCTGTTTTCGCGCATGCGCTTTTCGAAGGGCGCCTCTCCGGCCACCGACGGAAGCCCGACCGCACCGTGCATCTTGATGACGGAGCCATTGCCGGCCAGCGGCTTCAGGTCGCGGCGCACGGTTTCCAGCGAAACGCCGAGCTTAGCTGCCAGTTCGGCGACCGAGATCGTCCCGTCGCGCTGCAGCAGCCGGAAGATGTCTCGGTGTCGTCTCGATGGCGTCATGGTTCAGCCCCTGGGGATGATGGCAAAAGCGGATAGCGGAGGCCGGTCGATCCGGCAATCGCGGCACATTCGGGCATAAAAGCACAAAATACCACAAAACAACATTGACATCCGACGGATGCTGACATGAGATTGTCGTGCGCACCGTCGTCACGAGATACGAAAAGTACGGGGAACGACGACCCGGTGCCCAGCCAGTTCCAAACATTTTCAACGGGCTCTACTGGGAGAACTCGCATGCTCCATCTTACCCGACTGCCAAGAATCGCCGCCACATGCCTCTTGCTTGCGAGTGTCGGTCTGGCCGCGCCCGCAATCGCACAGGAATCCACAGACCCCATCAAGCTGACCCTGCACGACTGGACGGGCCAGCTGATCACCACGCAGCTGATGGGGGAAGTCCTCAAGAAGGCAGGATACTCGGTCGAATATGTCCAGGCCGACTACCTCGCCCAGTTCGCCGGGCTCCAATCCGGCGATCTGCACGTCGCCATGGAGATCTGGGAGACGACGGGCCGCGAGGCCATGGATGCAGCCACCGCCACCGGCAAGGTCGAGAACATCGGCGAGACCGGCATGCTGGCCAAGGAAGAATGGTGGTTCCCGGAATACATGAAGGAAAAATGCCCCGGCCTGCCGAACTGGGAAGCGCTGAAGGACCGGGCTTGCGCGGAAGCCTTCTCGACGGCGGAAACCGCGCCGAAGGGCCGTTATCTCGGTGGACCCGTGACCTGGGGCGGGTTCGACGAGGAACGGATCGAAGCGCTTGATCTGCCCTTCGAAGTCGTCCATGCCGGAACGGACGCCGCACTCTTTGCGGAGCTTGAAAGCGCCTACCAGCGCCAGGCGCCGATCGTCCTGTGGATCTATGCGCCGCATTGGGCGCCTGCTAAGTATAAGGGCGAATGGGTCGAGTTCCCGCCCTATTCCAAGGAATGCTACGAAGATGCCGCCGCCGGGCTCAATCCGGATGCCACGCATGACTGCGGCAAGCCGTTCGGTCCGATCTGGAAGGTCGGTTGGTCCGGTGTGAAGGACAAGTGGCCGGGTGCCTATGCCGCAATCAAGGCCTTCACCCTCAACAACGACGAAATGGGTGCGATGATCACCAAGGTCGACCTCGACGGCAAGAAGGTGGACGAAGTGGTCGCCGAGTGGATCGGGGCCAACGAAGCCCGCTGGTCTGGATGGATCAAGAAATAGGCCGCTTTGTCGTCCTCGCTGCGGTGCGGCGAGGACGGGTTGCCTTTCCATGTGACTTGATCGCCAGCCTCCGCCTTCGACGGGAAAACCCATGCCTGCAGAAGCCAAACTCGTCTGCCGCAATGTCTGGAAGATATTCGGTGCCGGCGCGCGCGAAGCCGTGCGTGCCGCCGACGGATCGCCCAGCATGGAAAACCTCGCCGCCGCCGGCCTTGTCGGCGCGGTGCGGGACGTCAACCTGCATGTCGCGACCGGCGAGATCTTCGTCATCATGGGGCTATCGGGTTCGGGCAAGTCGACGCTGGTGCGCTGCCTTTCCCGCCTGATCGAGCCGACATCGGGCGAAATCCTGTTCAATGGCGAGGACCTGCTCTCGGCGAGCGAAAGCCGGATGATCGACATCCGCCGCCACCAGATGGGCATGGTGTTCCAGCATTTCGCCCTGTTGCCGCACCTGACCGTGCTTGCCAATGTCGCCTTTCCCCTCGAAGTCCAGGGCATCGAGCGCAGCGCGCGGGACGAGCGGGCGCGCAGGATGATCGAGCTCGTTGGCCTGGCCGGCAAGGAAGGCGCCTATCCGCGCGAGCTCTCGGGCGGCCAGCAGCAGCGTGTCGGCATTGCCCGTTCGCTCGCCGTCGAGCCCGAACTCTGGTTCCTCGACGAACCGTTCTCGGCGCTCGACCCGCTGATCCGCCGCGAGATGCAGGACGAGTTCCTCCGGCTGCAGTCGGTGCTGAAGAAGACCATCGTCTTCATCACCCATGACTTCGACGAGGCCATCCGGCTGGCCGACCGGATCGCGATCATGAAGGACGGCGCGATCGTCCAGTGTGGCACGCCGCAGGATCTGGTGCTCCAGCCGGCCACCGACTATGTCGCCGAATTCACCCGGAGCGTGGCCCGCGCCAAGGTGGTGAAGGTGGCAACGATCATGAAGCCGTCTGCCGGTGCGGCCGCGACCGTGCGGGTATCGGCCCGTGCCACCGTCGCCGACATCGCACCGCTCTTTGCCTCCGCGGGCGAGACGATCACGGTCGTCGACGGGGAGGGCCATCCGGTCGGCATGGTCCACCGCGACGACGTCGTCAACCTGATGATGCAGGGGTGAGGACATGTCTTCGACCGAGCGCACGACCGGCATTTTTGGCGAAGACGTGGGCCGCGCCGGCGCAGGCCGGGGCCGCCTGCTCTCGGTCTTGCTGGCCCTTGCCCTCGGCCTGACGCTCGTCGCCTGGTGGCTCGGGCCTACGCTCGGCAAGTGGATGTTCGACTATCCGAAAGCCTGGCAGCTGCCGGCGGCGCGCCACATCAGCGCCTGGATGAAATGGCTGATCGACGAGGCGCATTTCGGCCTGTTCAGCTTCACCGACCTGACGCGCTTCGTCGCGCAACTGATCGACCTGCCGTACCGGCTTACGCTCAGCCTGCTCGCCACGGGTTTCCTCGAGGGCCAGGGATCCGCTGCGGTCCAGGTTCTGCCGCCGGTCTCCTGGCTGGGCGTGGTGCTTGTGATCGGCCTAATGGGCTACTACGCGGGCGGGGTGCGCCTCGCTCTGCTGGTCGCAGCCTGCTTCGGCTTCCTGGCCGTCTTCGGCCAATGGCAGAGTGCCATGGTGACGCTGGCCTCGATCCTCGTCGCGGCGCCGATCGGGGTAGGCTTCGGTCTGCTGCTCGGGCTTGCCGCCTGGCGCTGGTCATGGCTGGAGCGCCTGCTGAAGCCCCTGCTCGACCTGATGCAAACGATCCCGATCTTCGCCTATCTGGTGCCGATCCTGTTCTTCTTCGGCTTCGGGCCGACCGCGGCGATCGTCGGCACGCTGATCTATGCCATGCCGCCCATGGTGCGCATCACCATACTCGGCCTTCGCGCCGTGCCCTCCGAGATCGTCGATCTCGGCCACATGGTCGGCTGCACGAGGCGCCAGATGACCTGGAAGGTCATGGTGCCCTCGGCCTCGGATGCGCTGATGGTCGGCGTCAACCAGGTGATCATGCTCTCGCTCAACATGGTCATCATCGCCTCGATGATCGGGGCGGGCGGCCTCGGTTTCGACGTGCTCGCAGCGCTTCGCCGCCTCGACATCGGCGCCGGCATGGAAGCGGGCTTCGCGATCGTGGCGCTCGCCGTGGCGCTGGATCGCCTGAGCCAGGCCTTTGCCCGCAAGGCCGGGCAATCGCAGCCGGCGATGTCCGGAAACCTCGTCGCCCGGTATCCCTATCTCGCCTCGGCGATTGCCTTAGTGGCGGTAACCTTCGTGCTGGGCCTCGTCTGGCCGGCGGTCAGATCATACCCGGACGCATGGATGCTTTCGACCGGAAGCCTGTGGAACGACATCGTCGGCTGGATCAACGTGCAGTTCTTCGACACGCTCGAGGCGGTGCGCAATGCCGCGCTGCTCAACCTGCTGATCCCCTTCAAGCGTTTCCTTGGCGAGCTGCCCTGGCCGGGCGTCGTTGCCGTTCTGGCGCTGCTCGGCTACCGGCTCGGCGGCCTTCGGCTGGCGCTGATTACCGGCATCCTCTCCACTCTCATCGTCGTGACGGGGCAGTGGGAAAAGGCGATGATCACCGTCTATCTCTGCGGCATCTCGGTCGTCGTGGCCAGCCTGGTCGGCATCCCGATCGGCATCCTTTCGGCCGAGCGGCAGCGCCTGTGGACTTGGCTACAGGTGGTCCTCGACACGCTTCAGACTCTGCCGTCCTTCGTCTATCTGATGCCGGCCGTCATGCTGTTTCGGGTCGGGGACTTCACCGCGATGATCGCCGTCGTCGCCTATTCGATCGCCCCCGCCATTCGCTACACCGCCCTCGGCCTCCAGCGGGTCGATCCGAAAGTGATCGAGGCGGGCCGCGCGATGGGCTGCACCCCCTGGCAGATCCTCACCAAGATCAAGTTGAGGCTGGCTCTGCCGGAAATCCTGCTGGGCCTCAACCAGACCATCATGTTCGCGCTTTCCATGCTGGTGATCACCGCGCTGGTCGGCACGCGCGACCTTGGCCAGGAGGTCTATATCGCCCTCACCAAGGCCGATACCGGCCGCGGCCTTGTCGCGGGCCTTGCCGTTGCCTTCATCGCCATCATTGCCGACCGCCTGATTTCCGCAGGCGCTGCCCGACTGCGGGAGCATGCCGCATGACGAACATGGACGCAAAGACAGCCGATCGCATTCTTGGATTGCCTTGCTGGAACGGCCCGATCTCCATCGAGCCGCTGCATGGGGGGTTGAGCAATGAGAGCTTCGTGGTTGCGGATGCCGCCGGTCGCCATGTCGTTCGCTTCGGTGTCGACTATCCGTTCCACCACGTTTCCCGCGATCGCGAAGCGATGACGGCGCAGGCCGCCCATGCGGCTGGATTTGCCCCGCGGGTCGAGTATGCGGCGCCCGGTATCATGGTCACGCAGTTCCTGACGGCGAAGACTTTATCGGCCGAGGGCGTGGCCGCCCGGCGTCGCGAGATTGCGCAACTGCTCCGGCGCTTCCACAGCGAGATGCCGCGCCACGTCTCCGGTCCGGGCTTCATGTTCTGGGCCTTCCACGTCATCCGGGACTACGCCAGGACGCTGGAGGCCGGTGGAAGCCGCATGACGGCGGAACTGCCCCGCTACCTGGCGCTGGCGCAGGAGCTGGAGGCGGCGCAGATCCCGCTGCCGATCGTCTTTGGCCACAACGACCTTCTGCCGTCCAACATCCTCGACGACGGCGACCGTCTCTGGCTGATCGACTTCGAATATGCGGGTTTTTCCACCGCGATGTTCGATCTCGCCGGCGCCACCTCCAATGCGGGCCTGTCGCCGGAACAGTCGGAAGAATTCCTCGAAGCCTATCTCGACGGCGCGCCATCGCCCGGTATGCGCCACTCCATGGCCGCCATGCAGTGCGCCTCGCTGCTGCGTGAGGCCATGTGGAGCATGGTCTCCGAACTCTACCTCGACGCGCCCGGGGCCGACTATGTCGGATACACGGCGGACAATCTGAAGCGCCTCGAAGAAGCGCTGGATCACTATCACACGATCTATGGGAAACACGCATCATGACCCTGCCCGCCCACGCTCAAATCGTTGTCATCGGCGGTGGCATCATCGGCTGCTCCACCGCCTATCATCTCGCCCGCGACCACAAGGCGGACGTGATCCTGCTGGAGCAGGGAGGCCTGACGTCCGGTTCGACCTGGCATGCGGCGGGGCTCGTCGGCCAGTTGCGCTCGTCCGCCTCGATCACCCGCGTGCTCAAATATTCGGTCGACCTCTACAAGGGGCTGGAAGCGGAGACCGGGCTTGCCACCGGCTGGAAGATGACGGGGTGCCTGAGACTCGCGACCAACCAGGATCGCTGGACCGAATTCAAGCGGCTGGCCACCACCGCCGGCAGCTTCGGCATGGACATGCATCTTGTCTCGCCGGAAGAGGTGAAGCGCATGTGGCCGCTGATGAATGTCGACGATCTGGTCGGCGCCAGCTGGCTGCCGACCGACGGTCAGGCGAGCCCCTCCGACATCACCCAGTCGCTCGCCCGCGGCGCCCGCATGCATGGGGCGAAGATCGTCGAGAATGTCCGCGTCACCGGCTTCGAGATGAAGGACGGGCGCATCCTCAAGGTGAAGACCACGCTCGGCGACATCGCCTGCGAGAAGGTGGTCAACTGCGCCGGCCAGTGGGCGCGGCAGGTGGGCGACATGGCCGGTATCAACGTGCCGCTGCAGCCGGTCAAGCACCAGTACATCATCACCGAGAAGATCGACGGCCTGTCGACCGACGCCCCGACGATCCGCGATCCCGACCGACGGACCTATTTCAAGGAGGAGGTCGGCGGCCTGGTGATGGGCGGCTACGAGCCGAACCCGCAGCCGTGGACGACCGGCGACGTGCCGGACGAATGGGCGTTCCGGCTGTTCGACGACGATTTCGACCATTTCGAACAGCACATGATGCAGGCGATCGAGCGCATACCGGCGTTGGAAAAGGCCGGCGTCAAACAGATGATCAACGGGCCGGAGAGCTTTACACCCGACGGCAACTTCATCTTGGGCGTGGCCCCGGAATGCAAGAACATGTTCGTCGGCGCCGGCTTCAACGCCTTCGGCATCGCGTCTGGCGGCGGGGCCGGCTGGGTCCTGGCGCAATGGGTCGTCGACGGCGAGGCACCGCTCGATCTCTGGGTGGTCGACATCCGCCGTTTCGCCGGCATGCACCGCGACCGTCAATGGGTGCTCGACCGCACGCTGGAAGCTTATGGCAAGCACTACACGATCGGCTTTCCGCATGAGGAATACGAAAGCGGCCGGCCGCGTCTCGTCTCGCCGCTCTATGAACGGCTGAAGCGCCATGGCGCGGTGTTCGGCTCGAAGCTCGGCTGGGAGCGCCCCAACTGGTTCGCTCCCGCCGGCATCGAGGCGAAGGACGTCTATTCGATGGGCCGGCAGAACTGGTTCGGACCGGTCGGCGAGGAGCACGCCCATGTGCGCGAGGCGGTCGGCGTCTTCGACCAGTCCTCCTTCTCGAAATACGAGCTCTCCGGACCGGATGCGCTCAAGGCCTTGGACTGGATCTGCGCCAACGACGTATCGAAGCCCGTCGGCCGACTCACCTACACCCAGCTCCTGAACACCCGCGGCGGCATCGAGGCGGATCTGACCGTGGCGCGCATCGCCGAGGACCGGTTCTACATCGTCACCGGCACCGGCTTCCGCACCCATGATTTCGGCTGGATCGTCGACCACATTCCCGCCGGCCTCGACTGCACCTTTGTCGACATCACCGAGGACTGGGGTACGCTGTCGCTGATGGGGCCCAAGGCCCGTGCGGTGCTTGCCGCCGTCACCACCGCCGACGTGTCGAACGAGGCCTTCCCCTTCGGCCATGTCCGGGAGATCGCCATTGCGGGCACGACGGTGCGGGCGCTGCGCGTCACCTATGTCGGCGAACTCGGCTGGGAACTGCATATCCCGATCGCAGCACTCGGCGAGGTCTTCGATGCGCTGATGGAAGCGGGCAAGCCGCATGACATTCGCCCGATCGGCTACCGGGCGCTGGAATCGCTGCGGCTGGAAAAGGGCTACCGCGCCTGGGGCTCCGACATCACGCCCAACGACACGCCCTTCGAGGCCGGCCTCGGCTGGGCGGTGAAGTTGCGCAAGAACACCGATTTCCTCGGTCGCCGGACGCTCGAAGGGCTCCAGGGTCAGACGCTGAAAAAGCGCCTGATGGGCTTCACGGTCGACGACCCCGAGATCGTCTTGGTCGGCCGCGAGACGATCCTGAGGAATGGCGAACCCGTCGGCTACCTGACCAGCGGCGGCTTCGGCTACACGCTCGGCAAGAACATCGGCTACGGCTACGTCCGTAACGCGGCCGGCGTCACGGACGACTATCTCGCCAGCGGAACCTACGAACTCGTGGTGGCGGCGGAAAAGACGCCGGCGACCCTTCATTTCGGGCCGATGTTCGACCCGGCCATGGACAAGATCAAGACCTGAGGACTTAGGAATGACATTCCGCGCGGATCGCCATGTGCATATTCTGATCATCGGTGGTGGTGCCATCGGCACCTCCGTCGCCTACCACCTTGCCCGCGACGGGGCAAAGGACGTGCTGCTGGTGGAAAAGGCCATGCTGACCCATGGTTGCACCTGGCATGCGGCGGGCCTGGTCGGGCAATTGCGCGGCAAGCGAAACCTCACCCGGCTGATGCAGAATTCGGTCTCCGTCTTCGACCGGCTGGAGGCGGAAACCGGCCAGCACATCGCCTGGAAGAAGGTTGGCTCGCTTCGCCTGGCCGGCAGCCCCGAGCGCTGGAGCGAGATCCGGCGTTCGATGACCCAGGCGAAGAGCTTCAGCGTCGAATGCCATTCGCTGTCGGCAGACGAAGCGGCTGCGCGCTTTCCCTACATCGTCAAGGACGGCATCGAGGGGGCGGCCTTCATCCCCGGCGACGGTTACATCGATCCCTATTCGCTCACCATGGCCTATTCCAAGGGTGCGCGCATGTTTGGCGCGAGGATCGAGGAGGGCGTCTGCGTCGAGGAGATCGTCATCCATAACCGGCGCGCCGTCGGCGTCGTCACCAATGGCGGCTCGATCTCCTGCGACATCCTTGTCAACTGCGCCGGTCTCTGGGCCAAGCGCGTCGGTGAACTGGCCGGCGTGCCGCTCGCCGCCGGCGTGGTGGAGCACCAGTATTTCCTGACCGAGAAGAAGTTGACCCTGCCGCCGGACCTGACGACGCTGCGCGATCCGGACAACAATTTCTATCTGAAGCCCGACACCGGTTCCTTTGCCATCGGCGGCTGGGAGGACGGCACCAAGGGCTGCTGGCGCGGCAAGCCGCCGGTCGATTTCGGCCGCGAACTGTTCGAGCCCAACATGGATCGGCTGGAACTCTTCGCGCTGCCCGCCGCGGACCGGCTGCCCGTGCTGAACGAGATCGGCATCCAGACCATCATCAACGGCCCGATCCCGGTCTCCTTCGACGGCGAGCCGATCATGGGACAGGCACCGGAACTCGATAATTTCTACGTCGCCTGCGGCTTCACCGCCGGCATCGCGGCCTCCGGCGGAGCGGGGCTCGCGCTCTCCAACCTCATCCTGCACGGCGATGCCGGAATGGATCTCTGGCCCTTCGACGTCCGGCGCTTCGGCGCGGTCCATGCCCAGGGACGTTATCTCGAACAGCGCGCCATCGAGGCCTATGGCGCCTATTACAAGGTCCACTGGCCGGGCGAGGAAGCCGAGGCCGTCCGGGGCCTGCGGCGTTCGCCGCTGCACCAGGCGCTGACCGGGAACGGCGCCGTGTTCGGCTCGAAATTCGGCTGGGAGCGGCCCAACTGGTTCGCACCGGCGGGAACGGAGCGGCGTGACATTCCCTCGTTCGAAGGCAAGCCGAACTGGTTCGACGCCGTCGGCGAAGAGGTCCGCGCCATCCGGGAGCGCGCGGCCCTGATCGACCAGTCCTCCTTCTCCAAGTTCGAGATCCGCGGGCCCGGCGCGCTCTCCGCCATGCAGGTGATTGCCGCAAACGATCTCGCAGGCCCGGCCGGCAAGGCGGTCTATACGCAGCTCTGCAATGTGAGGGGCGGCATCGAGGCGGATGTGACGATCGTTCATCTTGCCGATGATCTCCTCTACATGATCACCGGCTCGGGATTTGGCGTCCGCGATTCCAACTGGGTGTCGCGCCATCTGCCGGAAGGCGTGATGCTGCGCGACGTCACCAACGCCTTCGCCACCATCAACCTGTGCGGCCCGCGTTCCCGTGAGATCCTGCAATCCGTCTCCGACGACGACCTGTCGAACGAGGCCTTTCCCTTCCTCGCGGCGAAGCGCATCGAGGTCGGCGCGGCGCGCGCTCTCGCCGTGCGCATCGGCTATGTCGGCGAACTCGGCTATGAACTCTATGTCGAGCAGGACTATGCCGCCCATGTCTCCGAGACGCTGAAGACGGCGGGCGAGCCCTTCGGCATCGCCGATGCCGGATACCGCGCCATCGACGCCTGCCGCATGGAGAAGGGCTATCTCTATTGGTCCGGCGACATTAATCCGGACTACAGCCCCTACGAGGCCGGCCTTGGCTTTTGCGTTGCGCTCGACAAGGGCGAGTTCATCGGCCGCGAGGCGCTTGTCGCGATCAAGGTGAAGGGTGTCGAGCGCAAGCTCGTCTCCTACACCGTCGACGGCTTCGCCCCCTTCCATGGCGGCGAGGCGGTCATGCTGGACGGCCGGGTCGTCGGGTCCACGGCGAGCACCGCTTATGGCTATACGCTCGGCAAGACCATAGCCTTCGGTTACCTGCCGAGCGAGCTTGCCGGTCGTGAAGATTTCGAAATCGAGGCCTTCGGCCATGTCTACAAGGCGCGGCGCGGTGCCCGCACGCTCTATGACGCCCGGATGGAAAGGCTCAAGGCATGACGGCAGAAGCTGAACTGGTCCTGGCGTGCGAAACACTGAAGCGCATCCCCTTGCTCAGTCAGCATACCGGACCGATCGAGCGACTGGGCGGGCTGACCAATATGGTCTTCCGGCTCGGTGATTATTGCCTGCGGATCCCGGGCAAAGGCACGGAGGAATATATCGACCGGGCCAATGAACTGGTGGCGACGAAGCGCGTCGCGGTAGCCGGTGTCGGGCCGGAAATTCTCTATGCCGACGCGGAAACCGGCGTCTTCGTGTCGCGCTTCATCGAGGGCGCGGCGACGATGACGCCGGAACGGTTCAGGCAGGTGCCCGGAGCCCCGGCACGGGCGGCAAGGGCCTTTCGCCGGCTGCATGACAGTGGTGCCGTCTTCCCGGCCCGTTTCGAGCTCTTCGCCATGATCGACAGCTATCTGGCGATCCTCTCGATCAAGGATGTCGAGCTCCCCGAGGGCTATCATGACGTGTTGAGGGAAGCCGAGGCGGTGCGGGCGGCACTGCACGCCCACCCGCTCCCCAACGTCGCCTGCCACTGCGATCCGCTGTGCGAAAACTTCCTCGACGACGGCGAGCGGGTGTGGATCGTCGATTGGGAATATTCGGGCATGAACGATCCCATGTGGGATCTTGGCGATCTCTCCGTCGAGGGCGGCTTCGGACCCGATCAGGATGCCGAACTGCTGCACGCCTATTTCGGCCGGGAGCCGACCCCGTCAGAACGTGGACGCATGGTGATCTACAAGGCGATGTGCGATCTCCTGTGGACGCTTTGGGGCCTCATCCAGCTTGCCAACGACAATCCGGCCGACGATTTTCGCGTCTATGCGGACGGACGGTTCGCGCGCTGCCGCGCGCTGATGCGGACCGCGGCGTTTTCGAGCGCGGTCGAGGCTGTCGCATCGGGGCCGGCCATCCGGGGAACGACGTAACGCGCCAGACCGACGCGTCATTGACCCCGGCTAGGCCGATAGCCGGGAGATGAAGCGTGCGAACAGCTGCGCCTGGGAGGAGATTTCCAGCTTGTGATAGATGTTCTTGCGATGGATCTTCACGGTGCCTTCGGCGATGCCCAACGTTTCGGCGATCGACGTGTTGGAATGTCCGCGCAGGATCAGGGACGTGATCTCGATCTCGCGCGGGGTCAACAGGCCATTGTTCATCTTGCCCAGCGTCGCGTTGATGGCGTCCGGCTGCGATTGGCCGTGATGGTTATGCCGGTCGGCCTCCGTGCCTGTGGCGTAGTGGCGCTCGATCAGCAGCCGGATCACCGGCTCGACGGCATTGACGGTCTCGAGGTCGCGCCGACCGAAGGCGGACGAGCCGTCCGGACGCGTGAAGCTGACGACCACGCCATAGTCCGGGCCGGGGCGGGAGATAAATCCCACTTCGTCGCGGATGCCCGTTAGGCCGTAATGCTGGCGGAAATATTCCGAACTGTAGAACTGGTCCGGCGCCATGTCCCTCAGCCGCCGCACCCCGGTGACGGTCGGGTCGGTGGCTGCCGCGTAGAACGGGTCGAGCAGATAAGGTCCGGCGGCATAGGCGTCGATGACGGTGGCGGCCCGGTCGGGATCGATGTTGTAGTAATGTGCGATCGGCCGCGATGCGCCAAGATAGCCGAAGATCATGAACACGTCGAAATCAAGCATTGCGCGGAGCGCGGTTTCGATGCGTGCGGGAAAATCAGGCTCACCCAAGGACGTGATGGCGCCTGCCAATGTCTTGTTCCAGGCGGCGAAACCTCTTTCCAAGTCCCTTACCCTTCCAGTCCGATCGAGACGCTTCCGCAATATTGCATCACGGACTATCCCTTTGGGGATATTTCCTTACCCAAAGGCGATGCCTAACCTCAAGTTAATTCTGAGAAGGGTGCCATGACGAACGACAACTGTTGCGCTTCCGATTTCGAGAAAGCAGTCCGGGAACTAGGGGCGAAGGCGCTCCATATCGGCATGGTCGATCCGCAAGGCGAGTTTCGCGACAAGCTGGTTTCCGCCGACAAGGCGATCAAGCTGGCCAAGGACGGCTACCCGTTCTGCGAGGTGCTCTATTTCTGGGACATTGCGGAAAATACCTACCGCGACGGTGCCTTCGTCGATCGTCCCGCGACGCTTTTCGCCGATACCGTGCGGCGCTATCCCTTCGCCGAGGATACCGCGCTTTGCCTGGCGGATTTCGCCGGCGATTTCGGCCGCCGCTCGCCGCGCAATGTCTGCCTGGAGCAGATCGCGCGCGCCGCGGAACGCGGCTGGGATGTTTTGTCGGCGTTCGAGTTCGAGTTCTTCGTCTTCGACGAGACGGCCGAGACGATGAAGGCGAAGAACTATCGCGACCTCACACACTTTGCCCAGGGCAACAGGACCTATTCCCTCCAGACATCGGCCCTCTACGGCGACCTGCTCGAAGGTCTGGACGAGACCATGGCGACGATGGATGTGAAGCTCGACGCAATTCACACGGAGCTCGGGCCGGGCTGCTTCGAGGCGCCCCTGACCTATG
This sequence comes from Arenimonas sp., assembly GCA_019459145.1. Lineage (GTDB taxonomy): Bacteria > Pseudomonadota > Alphaproteobacteria > Rhizobiales > Rhizobiaceae > Allorhizobium. Next base: position 163,116 of record JAIBEK010000014.1, on the reverse strand, counting down.
CAAAGGGCATCAAGGCGGCCGACGACGCCTTCCTGTTCAAGAACTTCGCCCGCTCCTACTTCGCCCGCAACGATCTGACCTTGAGCTTCATGTCGAAGCTCTCGCCGGCGCTGTCCGGCCAGTCGGGACACCTTCACCTGTCGCTGCGGGACCGAGATGGAAAACCGGTCTTCGCCGATCCGGATAGCTCCGACGGCCTTTCCCGCACGGCGCGCCATTTCATCGGCGGCCTGCTCAAGCTGATGCCGGAACTGCTGGCGATGTGCTCGTCCACCGTCAATGCCTACAAGCGGCTCGTGCCGGGCGCCTGGGCGCCGATCTCGGCGAACTGGGGCGTGCAGAACCGCACGGCCGCCGTCCGCGTCATCAACGACAGCAAGGAAGCGACCCGTCTCGAGTTCCGCGTTCCGTCTGCAGATACCAATCCCTATCTGGCCCTGGCCATGCTGATTGGTGCCGGCCTTTACGGCGTCGAAAACGAGATCGAGCCGCCGCCGAGTAGCGCGGAGAACTTCTATGCCGCGACGCCTTCTGCCGAGGCTGCTTTCCCGCGCGATCTCTGGGATGCCGCGCAGCGGCTGAAGCAGAGCCCGCTGGCGCGGACGATCTTCGGTGATAATTTCGTCGAGAGCTTCGTCGAAAGCCGGGAAGTGGAATTCTCGCACTATCAGAAGCAGGTCAGTGAATGGGAGATCAGGCGTTACCTCGGCGTCGTCTGATATCCCGTCTTCAAGCAGATCAAAAAAAGGGGAAGACAAGAATGATCAAGGGTACAGTAAATATCGATCGCCGCTCGGTCCTCAAGGGGATGGGCGGATTGGGCATGGCCGCTGCGGGCGCAAGCCTTGTCGGCCTTCCGCGCAACGCTGCCGCGGCAGAGAGCCTGAACTACATGTGCTGGGAAGGCTACAACGCCCCCAGCATTCTCGAACCCTTCCAGAAGTCGACCGGAGCGACGATCTCGGTCGACCTGATCACCGATTCCGCCGGCGGTTTTGCTAAGCTCGCAGCCGGCGCCTCGCGGGAGTTCGACCTCGTCTCGTCAGACAGCCCGTGGATCCAGCGCATGGGCCCGGCCGGCTTTTGCCGCTTCCTCGACGACGCGGATTTCGCCGAGCAATACGCCGATTTCTATCCGCAGTTCCGGGCTCCCTTCGCCCCGCTCCAGCATGAGGGCAAGGCGACCGGTCTTCCGACGCGTTGGGGCTGGGTCGGCCCGACCGTCAACACCAAGTTCGACAAGCTCGAATCCTGGTCGAGCTATGCACCGGTCTTCGACAGCGCCTACAAGGACAAGATTTGCCTACTCGACTGGGGTGACTGGCCGATCATGCCGTTGGCTCTCTATGCCGGCGTCAATCCCTATGAAGAGCTCGACGACGCAGCCCTTGGCGAAGTCCGCAAGGTTCTGCGCGCCGCCTTCAAGAATACCCGCGCAATCGTCGCCGACCTCGCCATTGCCCAGAAGGGCCTGATCGACGGCTCGTTCCGCGCGCTGATCGGCGGAGGCACCTATTGCACCTCGGCGCTCAGGCTGCAGGGCCACGACTATATCCAGTCGATCGTCCCGGATCCGAAGAACGGCCTCAAGCAGGGCATCATCTGGATGGAGGCGACCGGCCTCGTCGACAATGGCAAGAACTCGAAGGTCGCGGCCGACTTCCTGAAGTACATCGTTTCGCCCGAGGTGGCCAAGCAGTTGGCGATCACCGAGGCGACCTGCAACCTCGTGCCCAGCCAGAAGGCCGAGGCGCTGTTCTCCGACGCGGAGAAGAAGGCGCTGCAGATGGACTACATGTGGACGGCCTGGGAAAACAGCCAGTTCCACACCGTGGCGCCCAACATCGACGACATGCTGGCGATCTGGCAGGAAGAGCTCGCCGCCCGCTGAACCAGGACCTAGATGGGCCGCCGTCATGGACGGCGGCCCGCACAACCCTCCAGGAGTCGGGGACGCCTACCTTGCCAGTGCCAATCATTGAAGCCTTGAATATCGTCAAAGACTACGGCTCCGCGCGGGCGCTGCATGGCGTGTCGCTGGAGGTCGGGGAGGGGGAATTCGTCGCGCTCGTCGGCCCGTCCGGCTGCGGAAAGACGACCCTGCTGAAGATACTCGCAGGTTTCGAGGAACTGACCGAAGGGCGGCTGGAAATCCAGGGGCAGGACATGCTGGGCGTGCCCGCGGCCAGCAGGCCAACGCGCATGGTGTTCCAGAAACTGGCGCTGTTCCCACACAAGACCGTCGCCGAGAACATCGGCTTCCCCCTCAAGCTCAAGAAGATGGACCGGACCGAGATCGATGAGCGTGTTCGCGCGATGATCGATCTCATGCACCTCAAGCCGGAATATCTCGACCGCTATCCCGCTCAGCTATCGGGCGGGGAACAGCAGCGCGTGGCGCTGGCGCGCGCGCTCGTCTCCCGTCCGAGCGTGCTTCTGCTCGACGAGCCGATGAGCGCGCTGGACGCCAAGCTGAAGAAGTCCCTGCAGGCCGAGCTGAAGAAGCTCCACCGCGAACTAGGCACCAGCTTCGTTCTGGTGACGCATGATCTGGAGGAGGCGATGATGCTGGCCGACCGGATCTGCGTGATGCAGGCCGGTCATGTGATCCAGATCGGCACGCCAGCCGACATTTACTACCGGCCGGCCAACACGTTCGTCGCCGGCTTCATCGGCGAAACCAATTTCCTGCCGGTGTCCGTCGTCAGGGAAGGCGATGGTGCGGCGACGGTGACGTCGCAACTGGTGGTGGGATCGCCCGCGCGGCTGAAGGGCGAGCATGTCTCACAACATCTGACGTCTTCGGGCACAGCGCTGCTCGTGCGTCCGGAAACCATCGGTTTCGTCGAGGGCGACGCGTCCCCGGGCCAATGGGTGATGGCGGGAACGGTTGACGAGTATTTTATCAAGGGTTCGTCGACCCAGTACCGCGTGCGCGTCGACGGTTTGACCGCTCCGGTCGTCATGGACCTGCCCGGATCGATCGTCCTGCCGGCCGAGGTCGGTCAATCCGTCCGGATCTGCTTTGATCCCGCCTCCGCCTTCCTGCTGTCGGAGTGACCATGAACATCGAGCACAAGACTTGGAAGGACCCAGTGCTCATCGCAGCCGTCGCACCGCTGGCGATCGTCATGCTGGTCTTCTTCCTGGTGCCGCTGGCGATGACCGTGGTGCTGACCTTCCAGACCACGCAATACTATCGGCTCGTCTGGAGCTGGGACCTAAAGGTCTGGACCGAGGTCTTCTCCAAGCCCCATTACTGGACGATCATCGGTCGGACGATCGTCATGGCGGTCATCTGTGTCGGGCTTTGCCTACTGATCGCTTTTCCGACGGCCTATGCGCTCGCGACGCGGCTCAAGGCCTACAATACCCAGATCCAGATCATGATCGTCTTCGCCTTCCTCACGGATGCGGTGCTGAAGACCTTCGGCTGGATCCTCGTCCTCGACCGTAACGGCGTGGCAAACTGGATGCTGGGGACGGTGGGTTTTGCGCCGGATAGCCTTGACATCCTGTTTACTCCGGCCGGCGCCATGGTCGGCATGGTCTACAATCTGGTCGTCTATCCGATGTTCACGCTTTATCTGTCGCTGGTCCGGATCGACCGCGACCTGCTGCTGGCCGCCTATGATGCGGGGGCGTCGCGCCTTCGGACCTTCTTTGAGGTCACCCTGCCGCTCTCCCGGCCGGGGCTCTATTCGGGGGGCGTCCTCGTCTTCGTTCTGAGTCTCGGTGCGTTTCTCGAGCCGAAGGTGCTCGGCGGCGGCACATCGCCGCTCGCCTCCGAACTGATCCGCCAGAGCTTCGAAACCCGGGTCAACTGGCCGTTGGGCGCAGCGCTGACCATCGTTCTGATTTCCGTCGGGGCTCTGACCCTGGCGCTGGCCGGCCTGTTGGCCATGAAGCGCTCTCCCGCCTTGAGGAGGCCCGGCGCATGATCTCGCATCGTCTCAAGGACCGGCTGATCGATATGGGCCTGGTCGGCAGCCTCGCTCTGCTGCTGGTGTTCTTCTACATTCCGATCATCACCCTGGTCGCCTTCTCTTTCACCTCGAGCAGGATGCTGACCCTGCCGATCGAAGGCTTCTCGTTCGACTGGTATGGCGAATTGTTCCGCAAGCCGGACTTTCTCCCGGCCGTCGCCAATTCCGCCATGGTCGCCGCGGTTTCGACGGTGTTTGCCACGATCCTCGGGACCGCCGGCGCGATCGCCTGGATCCGCTATCGGTTCCGTCTTCAGAATGCCTTCCGGCTCGTCACCTTCGCGCCGCTGCTTTTTCCGCAATTGCTGCTCGGCGTAGTCATGCTGCTGTGGTTCTCGGTGCTGGGCAACTGGCTCGGCTTCTCGACGGGTCTCGCTACCGTGATCATCGGCCATGTCGTCTACATCACGCCGTTCGCCCTCGTGATCGTCGCCGTCCAGGTCTACGGCTTCGACGAAACGCTCGAGGATGCCGCACGCGATGCGGGGGCGAGTGGTTGGGAGGTCTTTCGCGAGGTCACTTTCCCGCTTCTGTGGCCGGGTATCTTCTCCGCGGCGATCTTCGCCTTCCTGCTGTCCTGGGGGAATTTCTACGTCTCCTATTCGCTCGCCGGAACAGCCAGAACGCTGCCGATCTTCGTCTACAGCGGCATCGCGGTCGGCTCTTCCCCCATCTATCCGGCGCTGGCGACGCTCAACTTCATTCCCGCGCTCATCCTGGTCGCGCTCGCAGAGCTTTTGCGCCGCCGAGCTCTCAAACGCCAGTCCATGCCATCCACCGAGGAATAATCAATGACGATCCACACTCAGGCCGTGGCCAGCAACTGGAGCTTCCCGACCGACGTCCGTTTCGGCAATGGCCGGATCAGGGAGGTCGGAGCCGCCGTTCGCGCCCTTGGTGCGACGTCGCCGCTGGTCGTGACCGATGCCGGTCTCAAGGATCTCTTTCCGGTGCAAAGGGCGCTGGAAGCGCTTCGCGAGGCGGGGCTGCAACCGGGGCTGTTCTTCAACGTAAAGCCCAATCCGACCGGCCGGAACGTCGCGGACGGTGTCGAGGCTCTGCGCAGCGGCCGACATGACCTGGTCGTGGCGATCGGCGGCGGCAGCGCGCTGGATGCGGCCAAGGCGATCGCGTTGATGTCGTCCCAGACGATCTCGATGTGGGATCTGGAAGACATCGGGGACAACTGGACGCGCGTCGACACCTCCCGCCTGGTGCCGGTGATTGCCGTTCCCACCACGGCCGGCACGGGTTCCGAGCTCGGCCGCTCCTCGGTCATCACGCATGACGAAGAGCATCGCAAGGTCATCGTCTTTCATCCACGGATGATGCCGAACCTCGTGATCATGGATCCCGAGCTGACGACCGGCCTCCCGGCCCACATCACGGCCGCGACCGGGATGGATGCCCTCTCTCATAGCCTGGAGGCGTTGTCCTCTCCCACGTTCCACCCGATGGCCGAAGGAATAGCGCTGAATGCGCTGCAACTGATCAGGACCTGGCTGCCGGTGGCCGTCGAGGAAGGCCAGAATCTCGAGGCGCGCGGCCAGATGCTGGTCGCCTCCGGCATGGGCTGCGTCGCGCTGCAGAAGGGGCTGGGCGCCATCCACGCCCTGGCGCATCCGCTGGGGGCTCTCCATGACGCCCATCATGGTCTGCTGAACGCCGTGCTGATGCCCTATGTACTTGAATTCAACGCGCCGGCGATCAAGGACAAGCTGGAGCTGTTGGCCCGGCTGCTCGACCTGCCGGTACCGAGTGCGGTCGGTGTGATCGACTGGATCTTCGATCTGCGCGAGACCCTGGAAATTCCGCCGACGCTCAGCGCGATGGGGCTTGTCGACATTGACGAGGACAGGATCGTGGCGATGGCCGAAGTGGATCCCTGCGCCGGCGGCAACCCGGTTCGGCTCGATCGCGTCGCACTGCTGAGCATACTTCAAGCCGCGCGCTGACGGCGGTGATCCTGGCCCTGTCCGATCGGTTCCCCCTCACGCCGACGACGGGCCTTGCCTCGATCCTCTGCATTGACGGTCGGGAACGCGCGCTGCCATCGACTAGGCTTTAATGGCCGCGCGGCTTCAGGATCGATGCGGATTTGCCCGGTCAGGTGTCGATCCTGATCCGCATCATGCGTTTCGGGAAAACCCCGTGGCCATAGAGGATCGGTGTGCCTTCGCTGTCGGTGTCGACATAGGTCATGATCATGACCGGCAGCGAGATCGAGATCGCAAGGGCAGCCGCCTCGCGTGGCCGCGGCATGCGGCAGTCGATCCAGGTCGACGCGCGGAAGAAGGCATCGACGCCGAAGGTGGCCAGGGCCTGGGTGAAGCTTGAGGTTTCCTCGAAGGCCGCGGCCATTCCGCCGAACCTTTGCTTTTCAAACATGTGATAGCCATAGGTGGTGATGCCGGGACCGACGGTGCGCAGGGTTTCCGTCACGATCAGCGGCGTGCCGACCTCGAGTTGAAGCGCGCGCGCGATCGCCTGGCTGGCGGGCTGCTCGTAGCTATCCAGAAGTCGTCCCCCCGAGCCGCCGTCGAAGCGTTTTTCCACCTCGCTCCATTTGGCGTTGCGGTCGAGCCGGTATTCGAACGGTTCGTCGGCAACGAAGACACCCTTGCCCTGGTGCGCCTTGACGATGCCTTTCTGCGCCAGGCTGGCGAGCGCCTGGCGCACCGTATGACGATTGACGCCGTATTTTGCCGTCAGTTCATGCTCGCTCGGCAGCCTTTCGCCGGCGCCGAACACGCCGGTCTGGATGTCGACCTCCAGGTCTGCCTCGATCTGTCGCCAGACCGGCAGCTCCCGGTCGCGCCACATGGGGTTGTTCGAAATGTCCATTCGCTGACCCTCGCCTGGCCGAAATTGAGGCGTTGCGCACGCCTTATTCCCTCTTTGTCCGGTGCTTCGAGCCGGCTCAAGCCGCGTCACAAAAAAATCATGTGCCGGCAACATCGCTGTAACAGAACATGTCCATACAGTCTAGACAAGTTGAGAGGGGAAGCGAATGCTCGAATTCGTCATCAGCAGGGTGCTGCGAACGGGCCTGACCGTCGCGATCATCGTCACGGCGGTGTTTTTCGCGACCCGGTTCTCCGGGAATGCGATCGACTTCCTGGCCGGCGAGGGTCTTGGCGCGAAGGATCGCCAGCTGCTCATCGAGTATTACGGACTGGACGGCTCCTATGGCGAGCAGTTCGCCCGCTACATCGCCTCCCTGATGAACGGAGAATTCGGCCTGTCACTGATCGAGCGCCGCCCGGTTGCATTGATCTTTGCCGAGCGCGTCTGGCCCTCGCTCCAGCTCTTGATCGGCGCGGTGCTGCTGACGCTTGTGATTTCCGTGCCGGCCGGCATTGCCGCCGCGATCTATCGCAAGTCATGGATCGGCAACATCATCATGGGAGGCGCCTTTTTCGGCTACGCCATTCCCAATTTCGTCCTCGCAATCCTGATGCTGCTGGTCTTCTCCTTCTGGCTCCGCTGGTTGCCGTCGACCGGCAATTCCACCTGGCTGCACTTCGTCATGCCGGTCACGGCGCTTTCGACCTTCTACATCGCCGGGATGACGCGCTTCACCCGCAACGCCATGCTGGACGTGCTCAGCCAGGAATACCTGCGCACGGCGCGGGCGAAGGGGCTGCCGGAACGGGTCGTCATCTTCAAGCATGCGCTGCGCAACGCCAACATCACCATCCTCTCGGTGCTCGGCCTGCAGATCGCCGGCCTCGCCGCGGCCGGCAGCGTCGTCATCGAGACGGTCTTCTCCTGGCGTGGCATCGGCGAGCTTCTGGTCTCCTCGGCCATTCGACGGGACTATCCCGTTCTGCAGTTCGGCGTGCTCGCCGTCGCGCTTGCCGTCATCGTCATCAACCTGCTGGTCGATCTTGCCTACGGCCTTGCCGATCCGAGGGTCCGCCTCGGAAGGAACGCGTGAGAAAGGGTGGCGAAGATGTCCGATACCACGATTGATTCCCTGCGTGAAACGACCGGAAACCCATTCTTCGCCCGCTTGCGATTGCCGATTGGGGTGCGGCGCGTCTGGGGTGGTCTGGACTGGCCGATGCGGCTGGTTGTGGTTCTCGCTGCCCTGCTGGTGTTTGCTGCGCTGGCCGCGCCGCTCATTTCGCCATACGAACCCAATGCGCAGAGCCTGCTGTCGCGGCTGAAGCCGCCGATCGGTTTTGCCGGCGCCAAGGACGGTCATTTCTTCGGGACCGACGAACTCGGTCGAGACGTGCTGTCGCGCTGCCTCTACGGCCTGCGGATGACGCTGTCGATCGCCCTTTGCGGTGCGATCATCGGAATGTTGATCGGCGGGACGCTCGGCCTTTTGGCCGGAGCGGCGGGCGGACGTACCGGTGCCCTGGTGATGGCACTCGTCGACATCCAGATCGCCGTCCCCTTCACGCTCGTCGCCCTGCTGGCCGTCGCTGTCTTCGGCAGCGACATACAGGTCCTCATCGCCGTGCTCGGGATCGCCTATTGGGAGCAATATGCACGCATTATCCGCGGCGAGGTGCTGAAGCTTCGCGAAATGCCGTTCATCGAGGCGTCGCGCGCGGCCGGTGCGTCACCGTTCAGGATCGCCTTCCGGCACATCGTGCCCAACGTGATTTCGCCGCTCGTGGTGATGTTCACGCTCAATTTCTCGAACATCGTGCTGCTGGAATCGAGCCTCTCCTTCCTCGGCCTCGGCCTCAGGCCGCCGACCGCGACGCTCGGCTCCATGGTCGGCATCGGCCGGGACTACATGCACACCGCCCCATGGATCGTCGCTGCCCCGGCCCTGCTCATCCTGGTGATCACCTTCATCGTGCAGATGCTCGGAGACCGATTGCGCGATCGCATGGACGCGCGCCTCAGGGACCGCTGAGCGCCAAGACGACGAGCGGCGGTCCGCCGCCGAACCGATTGCCGGCGGCGGACAAGCCGACGGACCTTTTAGCCCTGCAACGGAGACCACCATGAAGACCACGATGATCATTGCTTCGACGCTGCTCGCGCTCATGAGCGGCAGTGCCCTTTCCGCCGAACTGAAGGTCGGCTCGGCCAACATGCCGCCCTATCTCGATCCGGGCCGCGACCATTCCAACGTCGGTTCGCAGTTCTACTACAACAGCTTCGACGTCCTGATCGACAAGGATTCGGAGACGGCCGAGACGACGTTCCGTCCGGGCCTCGCGACCGAATGGAAGCTCGTCGAGCCGACCGTGATGGAGCTGAAGCTGCGTCAGGGCGTGGTCTTCCAGAACGGCGACCCGATGACAGCCGACGACGTCATCTTCTCGCTCAACCGCATGCTCCAGCCGACCTTCAAGCCCTATATCGTTCGCGCCAAGGATCGCCTGGGCAATTTCGACCGCGCCGAGAAGGTCGACGAGCACACGATCCGCATCGTCGCCAAGCGCCCCGAGCCGCTGTGGGAAACGCTGATCAACATGCAGCAGCTGATGATCATGCCGGAGAAATACACCAAGGCGCTCACCGGTGATCCGAATGTCGCAGAGGACGCCGACTTCGAAGCCTTCTCGCTCGCTCCCATCGGCACCGGTCCCTACAAGGTCGCGCAGTTCGTGCCCGGCGAAAAGCTCGTCTGGGAGCGCCATGACGCGTTCTGGGGCGACAAGGCGCCCTTCGAGAAGGTGACCGTCTCCTACGTTCCGGAAATGGCGAGCCGCATCACGGCGCTGAAGAACAAGGAAGTCGACCTCATCACCAATGTGCCGCCGGATCAGCTGTCGACGATCGAGGCCGACAGCAATCTGAAGATCGCCAGCGACGTCACGCCGCTGTTCCACATCCTGATCTTCAACACCCAGAACGGGGTGATGAAGGACCCGAAGTTCCGCCAGGCGATCAGCCTTGCGGTCGACCGCGACACGCTCAACGAAGCGCTGTGGCTCGGCAAGGCCGTGGTTCCCTCGACCCACACCTACAAGCAGTTCGGCGAACTCTACATGCCGGAACTCAAGACCTTTGAATACGACCTGGAAAAGGCCAAGAAGCTGCTGGCTGAATCCTCCTACAAGGGCGAGGAGATCCGCATGGATACTTCGGCCGTCTATTATACCAACGGCATGCTGGCCATGCAGGCGATCGCCGAGATGTGGAACGCGATCGGCATCAAGACCAGCATCAATGTCGACGACAAGTGGACGGGCGGCGATCCGACCATGATGGTGCGCAACTGGTCGAACCCGATGTATTTCGCCGACCCCTTCGGCTCGTTCGGCGTGATGTGGGCACCGGAAGGTCCGTCGGAAGGCGAGGGCCGCTTCAAGACCGACGAAGCCTATGCCAAGACCTGGGAGAAGTTCCGCTTCTCCGAAAAGGTCGAGGACCGCAAGGCCGCCTATGCCGAGCTGATGGACCGGATCAAGCAGGATCCGCCGATGCTCGTTCTCTATCAGCCCTACGAATCCTGGGCGATGCAGAAGGGCATCCAGTGGGCTCCGAAGCCGGGCCACATTCCTTACGTGCTCGACTTCCGCGCAGGCTCGATCTCGGTCGCTTCCAACTAAGACCCGACACTGCCGGGCGGCGCCTGAGCCGCCCGGTCCCACCCCCATTCACAAGCGGAACTCCCATGGCCACGACACGCCTCTGCATCGTCACCGACATCCATCACGGCAAGGACAACTTCACCAAGAAGGGTTCCTCGGCGCTCACCCTGCTCGAGGAATTCTCACGTTTCGTCGAAGCGACCAGGCCGGACGCCGTCATCGACATGGGCGACCGCATCTCGGATTGCGACAAGCAGACGGACAGCCAGCTGGAGCAGGATGTCGCCCAGGTCTTCGCCGGCATGAATGTTCCGCGCTTCCACATTTGCGGCAATCACGACCGCGACTATCTGAGCGTCGAGGAGAACGCCGCCATCCTCGGCCAGGATCTCTCCAGCACGACGGTCGACATGGGCGACTGGACGCTGGTGATCTGGCGGGCGGACGCGAAGATCCACCGGCCCGGCGGCTTCATCCTGCCCGAGGCCGACCTGCTCTGGCTGGCCGGCGTGGTGCGCAATGCCACGCGTCCGCTGGCGATCTTCAGCCACGTTCCGGTCTCGGGCCATTCCCAGGCCGGCAACTACTATTTCCAGCGCAATCCGGATGCCTCGACCTATCCCGGCGCCTCCGAGCGGGTGCGCGCCATTCTTGCCGGAGCCCGCGTGCCGGTCGCCTGCTTTGCCGGCCATGTACACTGGAACACGCTCACCATGGTCAATGGCCAGCCGCATTTCACCCTGCAATCGCTGACCGAGACCTTCACCACCCATCCCGAGCCCGCTGGTTCCTATGCGCTGCTCGAGCTTTCCGAGCGGATCGACTGGACCGTGTTCGGCAAGGATTCCATGCGGGTCTCGCTCGATGCCGAAGAGACCGCGCGCCGCTGGATCGAACCGCTTCCGCCCTTCCACGAACATCCCGAGACAAGGCTTCGCCATCTCCAGCAAGCGGCCGAATAGGCATGACGATGACCGGCAATACCAGAACCCCGTTGCTCTCGGTCGAGAACCTGTCGGTCTCGTTCGGCCCGGCAGACAGGCCCTCAGTCGCGGTTCAGGATCTCTCCTTCGATCTGTTCGCCGGCGAGACGCTGGCGATCGTCGGCGAATCCGGTTCCGGCAAGTCGGTCACCGCCCTTTCGATCCTGCGGCTCATCGAGCGGGAGGGTGGGCGGCTCGACAAGGGCCGCATTGCCTTGCGTCTCGATGACGCCGGCGTCGTCGATCTTGCCGCGAGCAGCGAAGCGCAGTTGCAGCGCATTCGCGGCAATTCGATATCGATGATCTTCCAGGAGCCGATGACCGCGCTCAATCCGGTGCTGATGATCGGCGACCAGATCTGCGAGACCTTGATCCATCACAAGCGCCTGTCTCCGAGCCAGGCGCTGCGCGAGGGGCGCGATCTTCTCGACCGCGTCCGTCTCTCCGATCCCGATCGCCGGCTTTCGCAATATCCGCACGAGCTGTCGGGCGGCATGCGCCAGCGGGTGATGATCGCCATGGCGCTCGCCTGCTCGCCGCGACTGCTGATTGCCGACGAGCCGACGACGGCGCTCGACGTCACCATCCAGGCCGGCATTCTCGATCTGATCCGCGAATTGCAGCAGAGCAGCGGCACGGCGGTCGTCTTCATCACCCATGACATGGGGGTTGTCGCCGAAATCGCCGACCGGGTCGTCGTCATGCGCCACGGCAGAATGATCGAGACGGCCGAAACCGGCGCGCTGTTTCGCCAGCCGCGCGCCGACTATACCCGCCAGTTGCTCAATGCCGTGCCGAAGCTCGGCGCTGGCGCCCCCGTCTATGCCGCGCCACGCGCCACGACAGGCGAAGAGGGCCGCCGCGATGAAGCATGCCGGGCCGCCGGAACGGTGCTCGAGGTCAAGAACCTCGTCACCCGCTTTCCGATCCACAAGGGCATGCTGAAACGGCTCGTTGCACGGGTCCATGCCGTCGAGGATGTCAGCTTCACCCTGCGCGCCGGCGAGACGCTCGGCCTGGTCGGCGAATCGGGCTCCGGCAAGTCGACCATCGGCCGTTCCGTTCTCAAGCTCATCGAGCCGCAGAGCGGCCGGATCCTCTTCGCCGGCAAGGACCTCATGCCGCTGACGCGCCGCCACATGCGGCCGATGCGGCGGGACTTGCAGATGATCTTCCAGGACCCCTATGCCAGCCTCAATCCGCGCATGTCAGTGGCGGAGCTGGTAACGGAGCCGCTCGTCATCCATACCGCCCTCAATGCGCGTGACCGGCGCGACATGGCGGTGGAACTGCTGGCGCGGGTACGGTTGCCGGCCGACAGCATCGACCGCTATCCCCACCAGTTCTCCGGCGGGCAGCGTCAGCGGATCTGCATCGCACGCGCGCTCTCGTCGAAGCCGCGGATCATCGTCGCGGACGAGGCGGTCTCGGCGCTCGACGTCTCTGTCCAGGCGGAGGTCATCGAGCTGATGCAGGAACTGCAGCGCGAGGACGGGATCGCCTATCTCTTCATCTCGCATGATATTGCCGTCATCGAGAAGATGAGCCACCGGGTGGCCGTGCTCGATCAGGGCAGGATCGTCGAGATCGGCGCGACGGACGACGTCCTGCAGCGACCGCGGCATGACTATACGCGCCAGCTGCTCGATGCGGTTCCGGTTGCCGATCCGGACCGCCGCCGCGCGCGCGCCTCAGCCGCCCAGATCGAACGCAAGACCCCGATCCGCCCCGTAGGCTATCGACCGGCGGCGAGCGAGTATCTGAGTGTCGGCGCGGATCACCTGGTTCTCGCGCAGTAGCGCAGCCTCTCCGGGGGAGACTGCGACGGCGGGGGCCGTGGTTTGCCGATGCCGGGTGGCGGTTTCGCGTCCGCGCTCGCCGCGACGACGAAGACGCCGCCGGCCGGCTGAAAATCCGGCGAGAGAAGACCAGCCTACGCCGCACGCCGAAAGGCGAAGGTCTTGCCGTCGGCGGTCGAGACGAGGCCCATGCGAAAGAGCGAGGCGAGGACGGCGGAGACGGCCGGCAGGGCCTTGCGGCCCTGCTTGAAGCCGGCGGCGATCGTTTCCGCATCGAGCGGGCCGTCGGCCGAAAGCAGCGCCTGGTGCACCACGAAGGTCTGGTCGCGCTCGTCGCTCGGAAAAGCCTGCTTGGGCCCGGAGACGGCGTCGAGGATCGCCTCGCCGAGATCGGCCTCCAGCTGCTCGGCCTTTTCTCGTGCCGAGCCGAAGCGCGGGATCTGGTAGTCGGGGCGCAGCCAGCGCACCAGCCCGCGCTTTTCTTCCTTCGCCCGCTCCTTGTTGAGCGCGACGAGGCGGGCAAGCACCTCTTCTTCCGCCAGATCGACCGGCCAGCCATAGGCGTCCGCCACGGCGAGATCGAGTTTATCGTGCAGTTCCTTCAGGATCAGCACCAGCCCGTCGTCGAAGATGCGGCGCTCCTTCGGCTCGAGATCCTCAGGCTTTGCCCCGGCCTTCAGCCGTTCCAGCACATTGTAGAGGCCGGTCAGGGTCAGGTGGTCATGGGCGGCCAGCACGCGCTTGCGATGGGCGTCGAGCTCTTCGGCGATGGCGCCGATCGCGGCCTTCTGCGCCTCGGAGGCGTCGGGGAAGGGGAAGGGGTCGAAGCAAAGCGACTTTATATATCTAGGCCGGTCCTCCAGTGTAGACCCCCGCTTCTTGACCCAATCTGTGTGGACTGACGAAGATAAAATCCCTAGATGAACGGCCTCGTTGGAGGCTACGACCATAAGCGCATCATCTGGCAGTATCTCATTGCTGATGAATATAAATATACGGTGCTTCTGCGTGACCGCTGTTGCAATGAAACGGCTGACACCGCGTAGCGCGGGCCTCATGTCTTTCCTTGGCTCACCGAAAATCCACCAGTTGTCGCGATAGGTTGCGCGGTTGTTGGCGTCCCGCTCCGGCTTCACCGTCGTCAGCACATGCTGATAGACAGCCGGATAACGAGCCCTGACCTCCTCTGCGGTCAGCCCGAACAGATCGATGACCATCACGCCACGCGGCCGATCCGTGAGGTCGCGGCCGTTGCGATAGAGGCGGATATGCTTGTCCAGTCCGGCGACCCGGCCGAGACCGAGATGTTCTGCTTCCTGCGGCGTAACGATGAAGCCCGATCCGTGCAGTTTCATGCCCGGTGAGCAGATCGCGGTATTCGCCTTCAACTCCACCGCACCAGTCACATCCACCCCCACCGTCAAATCCGCATTGATCCGCCCGCGCTTTTCCGCAAACAGGATCACCGGGCTGTCGGTGTCGACTTCCTCCTCCTCCGTCACCTCCATCAGCCGCCCGTCCTGCTTGCCCGCCTGCGCCACCGTCATGGCGATGCGCACGGCGGCGCTGTCCTTCGTCACCTTGGTCCACGGATGGTCGGCAATCGCCATCACCAGCGACAGCGGCTTCTTGGCATTGAGGTATTTCTCCATCACCCGGCGCTGAAACACCTGGCTGATGGAATTGGTGGTGACGAAGCCGAAGCGTTTCAGCCGGCTCTTGGGTTTGAGCACAATCTCGGCCGCGCGATCCCACCAGTACATGACGAAATCGGCGCTGTCGTTCATGTGGCTGTGCGCCTTCCACAGCGCCTCGGCGTAAGCAGAGCCCATGCGGGCGCGCAGATATTTCGCGCCGACGAAGGGCGGGTTGCCGACGATATAGTCGGCGTCGGGCCATTTCGGCCGGCGCGGATTGGGATGGGTCTCGACGCCGTCCTTGACCTGCGGCCAGGGATAGCCGTCCCACAAGAGCACGGCGTCGCGGTTCTCGATATTGTGGAAGGCTTTGAGGATCGGCTCGGAGGGGGCGACGCCCCTGTTGCGGAAATGCCATTGCAGATGGCCGATCCACAGGACCAGCTCGGCAATCGCCGCGGCGCGCGGATTGACCTCGATCCCCAGGAACTGGTGCGGATCGACGGTGTGGCTTTCGAGCGCCAGCCCCTCCTGGCCGCCCAGGTCGTTCAGCGCCTCCAGCACCTCGCCCTCCAGCCGCTTCATCAGCTCCAGCGAGACATAGAGGAAATTGCCGGTGCCGCAGGCGGGGTCGAGCACGCGGGTGTCGCACAGCCTGTCGTGAAAGGCCTGCACGGTCCTGATCGCCGCATCGGCCTTGCCCTCGGCCTTCTGCCGGTCGGCGGTGGAGCGGGCATTGTCCCATTCGGCGCGCAGGGGGTCGATGACGGTGGCGATCACGAGCCGCTCGACATAGGCGCGCGGCGTGTAATGGGCGCCGAGCTTGCGCCGGTCGGACGGATCGAGCGCCTGTTCGAGGAAGGTGCCGAAGATGGCCGGCTCGACGTCCTTCCAGTCATGATTGGCGGCGGCCAGCAGTTCGCCGATCTCTTCCTTCGCCAGCGGCAGCGCGCGGCGATCCTTGAAGAATTCGCCGTTGAACTTCTTCACCTTTTCGCGGATCGTCGCGGTAAAGCCGCCCTCGTCCATGGCCTTCCACAGGTCCTGCATCATGCCGGGAAAGATCTCCGGCTTGGTCGCGCAGTCCTTCAGCAGGTCCTTGAAGCTGTCCTTGGGCAGAAGATCGACATCCTCGGCGAACATGGTGAACAGCATGCGCATGAGGAACATGGCCACCTCCTCGGTGGCATGGCCCTGCTCCTCCAGCGCCTTCGACACCCTGGCGATGCGGGCGGCGATCTCGCGCGTCACGCGGGCCGCGTGGCGCGAGGGGTCGAGCGACAGGGGATCGGTCCAGATCGCCTTCAGCCGCTCGCGCACCGCCGCGTCGCGAAGGTCCTCCAGATAGATGCGGAAGGAGCGGCGGTCGGGAAACTGGTCATAGGCCTTGCCGTCGCGGCGGAAATTGGCATAGACCTCGATGGCGTGGCCGACATCGCAGACCAGCACGAAGGGCGGCGGCTCGTGGCTCGCCGGCAGCAGGCGCACATAGTTCTCCGCCTGCGCGCGGGCATTCATCATCAGCACGTCCCAGGCGCGGTTGGCGCCCGAGCGGCGGCCGCGCGGGGCGCTCTCGGCTGATTGGTCGAGGCCGGGAAGCCTGGGTGCGTCGAGCTTCTTGTCGCCGGACAGCCGGCTCTGCTTGGCTTCGAGTACGAAGCAGTCCTTCTTGTAAAGGTCGATGCGCTTGGCCGAGGTCGATCCGTCGCGGGCGGTCTCCTTCACCACGCGCTCGAACACATAGTCGTTGTCTTCATGCGCGGCGGAGGCCGGCTCGGCATGCGGCAGGCCCAAAAGGTCGGTGAGTTCGGTCAAAAACAGCGCGTAATTGGCCCGCTCCTGGCCGCCCTCCTGGCCCTGCCAGCGCCTGATGAATGCCTCGACCGTGGATTGCATGCCGCCCCGCCCCCTGTTGCCTTCGGTTTTAAAGGCTGTGGCGGATGGCGCAAGTCCCCTCGCCGGTCGGCCCGCCTGGGTGGTATTGAATCGCACCATAAGACTTTGGTCTTACGACCAATCGTGGGCTTGGAACCTCGCCTGCGCAGACTAGTCTGCGAAGGCTGCGTGGGAGACTGTATTACTGAGGAGCGGGTACGGTCGAGGGCACTGGATCGTCCGGTCCTGCGGCGTGGCGGAGGAGTTCAGGCGTCGTTCGATGCCTGAAGCACAGAGGGAGGATCACTCATCATGGACAAGTCGTCCAATGCCTATTGGGCAGCGAATATTCGCGTAATCTACATATGCCTGGCCATCTGGGCCATCGTATCTTACGGATTTGGCATCCTGCTGCGTCCGATGCTGTCCGGTATTCCGGTCGGCGGGACTGACCTTGGTTTCTGGTTTGCCCAGCAAGGTTCGATCATCGTCTTTATCGCGCTGATTTTCTATTACGCGATGTACATGAACAAGATCGACCGCGAATTCGGCGTCGACGAGCAGTAAGGCGGACATTTCATGGATCAGTATACCCTCAATCTTTTGATTGTGGGCGCGTCCTTCGCGCTCTACATCGGCATTGCCATCTGGACCCGAGCCGGTTCCACCGCTGAATTCTACGCCGCGAACCGCGGCGTTCATCCCGTGATGAACGGCATGGCGACCGCAGCCGACTGGATGTCGGCCGCTTCGTTCATCTCGATGGCCGGCCTGATCGCCGGCGTCGGCTATGCCAACTCCACCTATCTGATGGGCTGGACCGGCGGCTATGTGCTGCTCGCTCTGCTGCTTGCGCCTTATCTGCGCAAATTCGGCAAGTTCACCGTGCCGCAATTCATCGGCGACCGTTTCTACAGCCAAGGCGCGCGTCTTCTTGCCGTCGTCTGCCTGATCACCATCTCGGTCACCTATGTTATCGGCCAGATGACGGGCGCCGGCGTCGCCTTCTCGCGCTTCCTCGAGGTCGAAGTCTCGACCGGTCTGTGGATCGCTGCTGCCGTCGTCTTTGCCTATGCGGTTCTCGGCGGCATGAAGGGCATCACCTACACGCAGGTTGCCCAGTATGTCGTGCTGATCATCGCCTACACCATCCCGGCGATCTTCATCTCGATGCAGCTTACCGGCAATCCGCTGCCGTGGCTCGGCCTGTTCTCGACCCACACCGAATCGGCCCTGCCGCTGCTGCAGAAGCTGGACCAGGTCGTCACCGACCTCGGCTTCAACGCCTATACCGCTCAGGGCTCCATGCTCAACATGACCCTGTTCACCCTGTCGCTGATGATCGGTACGGCAGGCCTGCCGCACGTCATCATCCGCTTCTTCACCGTGCCCAAGGTCTCCGACGCCCGTTGGTCGGCCGGCTGGGCGCTTGTCTTCATCGCGCTGCTCTACCTGACCGCCCCGGCTGTCGGCGCCATGGCACGTCTGAACATCATCGACACCATCTTCCCCAATGGCCCGCAGGCCGAGGCCGTCCTCTACGAGGAACGTCCCGACTGGATGCGCAACTGGGAAGTCACCGGTCTCTTGAAGTTCGAAGACAAGAACGGCGACGGCCGCATCCAGTACTACAATGACAAGGCTGCGGGCTTCACCGAAACCGCAACCCAGCGTGGCTGGTCCGGCAACGAACTGGACATCAACAACGACATCCTGGTTCTCGCAAACCCGGAAATCGCACAGCTTCCGGGCTGGGTCATCGGCCTCATCGCCGCCGGCGGTCTTGCCGCCGCTCTGTCGACGGCAGCCGGTCTTCTGCTGGCCATCTCGTCGTCGATCAGCCACGACCTGATCAAGGACTGGCTCGTTCCGGGCATTTCGGAAAAGAACGAGCTCATGGTGGCGCGTGTCGCCATGGCCGGCGCGATCCTGGTCGCGACCCTTCTGGGTCTCAACCCGCCGGGCTTTGCGGCCCAGACCGTGGCACTGGCCTTCGGTCTTGCCGCAGCGACCATCTTCCCGGCTCTGATGATGGGGATCTTCTCGAAGCGCATGAACTCGGCCGGTGCAACGGTCGGCATGCTCGTCGGTCTGGTCGCGACCTGCGTCTACCTGTTCACCTACCTTGGCTGGCTCTTCATCCCCGGCACGAACATGCTGGAGAACGTCCCCGCCAACTACCTGTTCGGCATTCCGCCGGCAGCCTTCGGTCCGATCGGTGCTCTGCTGAACTTCGGTGCAGCCTACATCGTGTCGATGATGACCGCACCGCCGCCGGCTCACGTACAGGAACTGGTGGAATCGATCCGCGTGCCGCGTGGCGCGGCTGGCGCAGTCGCTCACTGAGACCGCACAGACGAATGAGCGGGCGGCGAAAGCCGCCCGTTCTCTTCCCTCAACCTGGGTTCGACCGCACGACCGGTCCGTTGGGGTCATGATGGCTGCAGCCACTTCCGATATCCTGAAGTTTCTCGAGACCGTACACCCTTATGACAGCCTGCCGCGTGCAGAGCTTGAGCGTGTCGCCGAATCCTTTACTTGCAAGAGACTGTTGGCCGGTGCCGACGTTTATGGCCATGGAGAGCATCTTCCCGGCCTTTTCCTGATCATGGACGGCAGTGTCGAGGTGCGGGATTCCTCCGGTACCGTCATCTCGCAGCTTTCCCCCCGCAATTCCTTCGGCGAGCGCGGCCTGATGGTCGACGGGCGCGCTGTTACCAGCGCCCGTGCGTTGTCGGAGTCTCTCCTGCTGATCCTGCCGTCAGTCGAATTCAAGCGACTGATGAGCGAGCAGCCGGTCTATGCCCGGTTCTTCACTCGTGGACGAACCACCGATGTCAGGCGCTCCGAAATGTCGCTGCGCAAGGTCGGCGACCTGATGTCCAAACCCGCGCTTGTCTGTTCCCCTAACGACAAGGTCCGCCAGGCCGCCGAACTCATGCGCGACCGCAAGGTTTCCAGTCTCGGAGTGGTCGAGCAGGATCGCTTTGTCGGCCTCATCACCACCCGCGATCTCGCATCCCGCGTCGTCGCCGAGGGGCTTGATCCGGCCATGACACCGGTCTCGGCGGTCATGACGCAGCGGCCGCTCGGGCTGACCGAGGACGCGCTCGGCTCGGATGTGCTGAACTTCATGCTGGAGCATGGCGTCGGCCACCTGCCCGTGGTGGAGGGCGATCGCCTGGTGGGGATCGTCACACAGACGGATCTGACCCGCTTCCAGGCGACCACGTCGGCGCTGATGATCGGCGAGATCGCCGCCGCCGAACATGTGGACGAACTGCGCCAGATCACCGCCCGCATTCCGCAATTGCTGGTGCAGCTTGTCGGCGGGAACCATGCGCACCAGGTGGTGACGCGGTTGATCACGGATGTCGCCGATGCGGTCACCCGGCGTCTCATCGTGCTTGCCGAGCGAGAACTCGGTCCGCCGCCGGTACCCTATCTCTGGCTTGCCTGCGGCAGCCAGGGGCGCCAGGAGCAGACGGGCGTCAGCGACCAGGACAATTGCATCTTCATCGATGACAGCTTTGTCGAGAGCCAGCGGCCGTGGTTCGCACAGCTTGCCCGCCGGGTCAGCGACGGTCTCGATTCCTGCGGCTATGTCTACTGCCCCGGCGACATGATGGCGACCAATCCGCGCTGGTGCCAGCCGGTGACTGTGTGGCGCGGCTATTTCCTCGGCTGGGTCGAGGCGCCGGAACCCACGGCGCAGATGCTCGCCAGCGTGATGTTCGACCTCAGGCCCATTGCCGGGGCGGCGGCGCTGTTCCACGACCTGCAGGCGGATGTCCTCGAAAAAGCCAGCCGCAATTCGATCTTCGTTGCCCATATGGTCAGCAATTCACTGAAACACGCGCCGCCGCTCGGCCTGTTGCGCGGCTTCGCCACGATCCGCAGCGGCGAACATCGCAACCGTATCGACATGAAGCACAACGGCGTCGTGCCGGTGGTTGATCTGGGCCGAGTCTATAGCCTCATGGCCCGGCTGGCGCCCGTCAATACACGCGCCAGGCTGGTGGCGGCGGAGGCCAGTGGCGTGATCTCCAGTGGGGGTGCGCGCGACCTGATCGCAGCCTATGATCTGATCGCCGACATGAGGCTTCGCAACCAGGCGAACCAGGTCAAGGACGGTTTGCGTCCTGACAATTATCTCGCCCCGTACGACTACGGAGACTTCGAGCGTGCCCACCTGCGGGATGCGTTCGTCGTGGTCAGAACCATGCAATCGGCGCTCGCCAACAGCGGTCGGGCGCCCGCATAAAGGATTAAGTGCATGATTTTCGAGTTGATTGCGGCTGTCGTGGCAGGTGTGGCCGTGGCGGGTATTGCCATGGGGCTGCGATGGATCAGCCGTGGCCTCCTGCCGAAATGGATCGTGCCGGCGGCAGCTGGCATCGGCATGCTGAGCTATGCGATCTGGAGCGAGTACAGCTGGTTCGAGCGCAATGTGGCAACCCAGCCAGCCGGCGTGATCGTTGCCTGGAACAACGAACAGCGTTCGTTCTGGCGGCCTTGGTCCTACTACCAGCCGGTGGTGACGCGCTACAGCGCGGTGGATACGCGGACCGTGCAACGCCATCCCAACCTACCCGATCAGGTGATGGTCGACCTTGTGCTGGCGGCGCGTTGGCAGCCGATGGCGCGGGTCAAGGTCCTGTTCGATTGCGCCGGGAAGCGGCGCGGGGATCTCATGGGCAAGGACGTGAAAGTCGCCGAAGACGGAACTGTCAGCGGTGCGGAATGGACGGCGCTACCGGCGGGCGATCCGACGCTCGAAATCGCCTGCAAACGGAGTTGAGACTCGCGTGATATTGAGAATAGGACTGCGCAGCCGCATTCTTCTCTTCTTCGTCGCCATCGCCCTCGGGTCGATTTTGGCGCTGGGGATCGGCCTGTGGTTCGGGTATCATCGGCAGGGCAGTCCGGACATGCTGAACGCCTTCGTCCAGGGCGCGGTGGCGTCCGGCTTCGGCATCCTGGCCCTGGTCGCCGGTGTCTGGTTCCTGTTCGACACCCATCTGGCGCGACCGATGGACCAACTGGCTTCGGCGCTACGGGTGCGCACGCATTCGGATGTCGCGGAGGATCTGGACGCGGCCCAGGCACGATACCTCGGCGATCTGGCCGATGCGGCGGCATCGGCCACCGCGACTTTGGCGAAAAGCCGCAATTCGCTGGCCGAGACGGTGGCGCGGGAGACGACCAGGCTTGCAGCGGACAAGAACAAGCTGGAACATCTTCTTTCCGATGTCCCGCCGGCCGTGCTCTTGTGCACCGGCCGCCATCATATCGTTTTCTACAACAGCGTGGCCCATCGCATGCTGTCGGGGGCGAAAACACCGGTCTGCCTTGGTCGCAACCTGTTCGATTATGTCGACGATGGTGCGATCCGCCATGGGCATCAACGTCTGATCGAGGCGGCCTTGCCCGATGCCGTGGTCGAATTCGTCTGCACCAGCCCCTGCGGCTCACGGCGTCTGGCCGGCCGCATGCGTCTGGCGCGCGACAACGGCGGAGATGCAGCCGCTTATGTCATGACCCTGCGGGATGTCACCGGGGAGGTGGCTGCCTATGCAAGGCGTGATGGCCTGCTGAGCGAGGTTTTCGAGCGCGTACGCCCGACAGTCGCGGCGCTCGCCGCGCGGATCGGAGGCGATGGCGAGCAGGAGCGCGCACTCTCGATCCCCGCCTTGAGAGACGAGGTCGAACGTCTCGACCAGACCCTTGCCGAACTCGCGACGCGGTTCGACGGCTGTCGCGCGGACGGCTGGCCGATGGCCCCGATCGATGCGCGCGAACTCGCCGTAAACCTGCAAAGGCAGATGGCTTCATCGGGTCTGTCGCTCGAGATCGAAGCGAGCGCGCTTGCGGTGCGCTGCAATGCCTTCGACATCGTTTCCCTTTTCGGCCATTTGGCGCAAAAACTGGCATCCGATAGGGATATCCGGGCCTTTGACCTGGTGATCCGCGAGACGTCCGACGCGGCCGAAATCCGCCTTGGATGGCAGGGTCCAGCGGTCGCCGACAGCGATCTCAAAGCCTGGCTGGCGGAGCCGGTCGATGGCAGCCCCGGCGGGATGTCGGCGGAGACGATCCTTGCCGCGCACGCCACGTCACTCGCAGCTCGGGGTGACGCTGGGACGGCCTCCATCGACATGTTCCTTCGGCCCATTCAGCGTATCGAACCCGCTCCCGCCGATACGGCCTTTTCCGTTGTCTATGATTTCGACCTTTTGGCGCGCGCCTATGTCGAGCGCATCGGCGACACTCGTCTCGATGATCTGGCCTATGTGGTTTTCGATACCGAGACGACCGGGCTTTTCCCGGAACGAGGCGACGAAATCGTCCAGATCGCCGCCGTGCGGATTGTCAACGGCCGGCGGGTGCCGGGCGAGACGCTTGACATGCTGGTCAATCCGGGACGCTCCATCCCCCGCTCCTCCTCCGCCATTCATGGCGTGACCGATGCCATGGTCGCCGATGCCACTAGCGTTCAGGAGGCGGTAGAGCGCTTTCACACCTTTGCCCATGATGCCGTGATCGTCGCGCACAATGCGCCGTTCGACATGGCCTTCCTGTGGCGACGCGAAGCGGAGCTCGGCGTCCGCTTCGTCAATCCGATCCTCGACACCGTCCTCTTGTCGGCGGCCGTCTTTGGTCTCAACGAGAACCACACGCTCGACGATCTGGTAAGCCGGCTCGCAGTTGACCTGCCCCGCAGCCAGCGTCACACGGCCATGGGCGACACCTTGGCCACGGCCGAGGTCTTTCTCAAGCTGAAACGGGTCTTGCAGGCCAGGGGCATTGATCGCCTCAGCGATTTGCTCGCGGAGGTGAAGCGCTATGACAGGCTATTGCAGGACACCAACCAGCGATCCGACAACTCGAAGACTGTGTAAGATGCTGGTTTTCCGAGGAAAACCATTCTCCGCGCCGTTTGCCGGTGCCCCGCGCCAAGGATGAATGGTCATGCCCGAGGAACCGGTCCTTTCTCCTTCTCGGCCGGTAGCTGAGATGGGCAACCGGCGCCGCGGAAAAGCCCGGAAATGTCCGGCTTCACCCGCTTTCCCAACGTTCAAAGTCCGACCCGCGACGCATGGAGCCACAGGCGAGAACCACTAGATTTAGATTTTTTTATGGACAAGGGCGGCTTTCTCCCATATCTAGCGACCTCAACTCGCTCGCGAGACGATTTGCATCCTGCAGATCCCCTTGTCTCTGGCATCCGCTACGCCTTGCCAACAGAGACTGACATCAGCACGTGAACTGCGGCGCTCGCGCCGTTCGACGAAGACGGGAATAATGCTCCCTCGGACCAAGCACCAAGTGCTCCGACGTGGAACTATTTCGCCAGAAAAGGAGCGTTCCTCCGCTACCGAGCGGGGGCTTGAGAAAATATGGCCCTGACAACTGAAACAGACGTGTCGGCAAAACCGGACGCGCCCAAGATCAGTCTCAAATCCGTCTACAAAGTCTTTGGTGAGCGCCCGGAAAAGGCGCTCGAACTCTTCCGCTCCGGCAAGTCGAAGGCGGAGGTGCATGCACAGACCGGCAATGCCATCGGCGTCTCCGATGCGACGTTCGATATCCATGCCGGCGAGATCTTCGTCATCATGGGCCTTTCGGGCTCCGGCAAGTCGACCTTGCTCCGCCTGCTCAACCGTCTGATAGAACCGACATCCGGCTCGATCGAGATCGACGGCCAGGATATTACCGGCATGTCCCGCAGTGAGCTTATCGCGCTTCGCCGGCGCGATATCAGCATGGTCTTCCAGTCCTTTGCCCTGCTACCCAACCGGTCGGTTCTCAACAATGCCGCCTTCGGCCTCGAAGTGGCCGGCATGGGAGAGGCCGAACGCAAGAAGCGGGCGCTCGCGGCGCTCGACGCGGTCGGACTTGCCGGTTATGCCGAGAGCCGTCCGGACCAGCTTTCCGGCGGCATGAAGCAGCGCGTCGGCCTGGCCCGCGCACTTGCCAGCGAGCCCACCATCCTTCTGATGGACGAGGCCTTTTCGGCCCTCGATCCCCTGATCCGCACCGAAATGCAGGATGAACTCGTGCGTCTGCAGTCGGAACACAGCCGCACCATCGTCTTCGTCAGCCACGACCTCGACGAGGCCATGCGGATCGGCGACCGGATATGCATCATGCAGGACGGGGAGGTCATCCAGGTCGGTACGCCTGACGAGATCGTCATGCAGCCGGCTAACGATTATGTCCGGTCCTTCTTCCGCAATGTCGATGTCAGTCAGGTTTTCAAGGCCGGCGACGTGGCGCGCAAGACGCAGGTGACGATCATCGAAAGACAGGGCGTGAGCGTCGCGGCTGCACTCGAGCGGATGAAGAATTTCGACCGCGACTACGCCATCATTCTCGGTCGCGACAAGACCTATCACGGCATGGTCAGCCAGGCGTCCCTGATCGACAAGGTACGCGCCAGGGACCCCGACCCCTACCGTAGTGCCTTTCTGCCCGACGTGGAGCCGATCCCGGCGGAAGAACCGCTGTCGAACGTGCTGGGCCGCGTCGCGTCGAGTCCCTGGCCGGTGCCGGTGGTCGACCAGCGCAACCGCTATCTCGGCTCGATCAGCAAATCCGTCCTGCTCGAAACGCTCGATCGCGCCCATTGATCGCGCCGATTGTTCGCGTGAGCGGCTTGCCCGGCTGGTCTCTTCTGAGAGAGGATCCCCATGACTTTCGAAATCGCTGACGTCGTTGATGGCGCCGTCAATTACATTCTCGACAATTTCTCGCCGGCGCTCGACATGATCGCCGCCACGATCGGCTTTGTCACCGGCGGCATTCTGGCCGCACTTGCTGCCGTTCCGATGCCTATGGGGATCGCGATATTCGTGGTGCTCTCCCTCTGGCGGGTCGGTATCGGCTTTGCCGTCTTCACCGGTCTGTCACTCTGGCTCGTGCAGTACATGGGCCTTTGGCCCGCCACCATGGAAACGCTGTCGCTCGTCATCGCCTCCACTATCCTCGCCATGGTCGTCGGCCTGCCGCTCGGCATTGCCATGGCGCGCAAGGACACGGTCGCCGCCGGGGTGCGCCCGGTGCTCGACCTGATGCAGACCATGCCGGCCTTTGTCTATCTCATCCCCGCCGCTATGTTCTTCGGCCTCGGTGCCGTGCCGGGAACGATCGCCACGGTCATTTTCGCCATGCCGCCGGTCGTGCGCCTCACCAATCTGGGAATTCGCCAGGTACATGCGGAGTTCATCGAAGCCGGTCAGGCCTTCGGCTGCACGTCGACGCAGCTTCTCTTCAAGGTGCAATTGCCCAATGCCCTGCCCTCGATCATGGCCGGTATCAACCAGACGATCATGCTGTCGCTATCGATGGTGGTCATCGCCTCGATGATCGGCGCCGGCGGGCTGGGCAATACGGTGCTGACCGGCATTCAGCGTCTCGATGTCGGCACCGGCTTCGAGGGCGGCCTCGCCGTCGTCATCCTGGCGGTCGTTCTCGACCGCATCACCCAGAGCCTCGGGAAGGAAAACGCCGGCTTGCGCCGCCTCCTTTCCTGGAAACCAGCGGAAACGAAAGCACCCGCAACGAGTGCGACCGTTTCCGGCTGAACCATGGCGGGGCGTTCCCCGCCGAATGCGAACCTTTGAAAAAGGAGCAACCATGTTGAAAAAGATCGCGTCTCTCGGCGCCACCCTCGGCCTTGCCGCACTCCTCGTCAGCGGGACGGCCTCGGCCGGACTTGCGCAGGAGAAAAAGCCCGTCAAGATCGGCTGGTCGGCCTGGTCCGATGCCGAATTCGTCACCAAGCTGGCGGCCAAGCTGATCAAGGACGAGCTTGGCCAGGAGGTCGAACTCGTTCAGACCGACGTGGCACCGCTCTATCAGGGTGTCAGCCGCGGTGACCTGGACTTCATGATGATGGCCTGGCTGCCGCAGACGCATGCCGACTACTACAGCCGCGTCGAGGACAAGGTCGAGACCCTCGGCACGGTCTATGACGGAGCAAAGCTCGGCTGGGTGGTCCCCGCCTATATTCCTGAAAGCGAAATCTCTTCCATCGAGGACCTGAAGAAGCCCGAGGTAATGGAGAAGCTGAAGAACACGGTGCAGGGTATCGATCCGGGCGCTGGCCTGACCCGCCTGTCGCAGGAGGCTTTGAAGACCTACGAGCTTGGCGACTACAAGCTGCAGATCTCCAGCGAAGCCGGCATGCTGACCACCGTCGAGCGGGCCTATCGCTCCGAAGACTGGTTCGTCGCCACCTCCTGGAGCCCCCACTGGATGTTCGGCAAATACGAGCTGCGCTATATCGATGACCCCAGGAAGGCCCTCGGCGAGGCGGAGCATGTCGATGTTCTGGCGCGCAAGGGCTTCAAGCAGGACAATCCCGAGGTTGCCGCCTTCATGTCGCGCATGAAACTCCCGCTCTCCGATCTCGAAGCGGCGATGTTCACCGCGCAGGAGACGTCCTACGAGGAAGCCGTCGCCAAGTATATCTCCGACCACCCGGACCAGATTGCGACCTGGGTCGGAAAGTAACGATCGCCAAGCCTGCGCCCGGTTCCGCCGGGCGTGACCCGGCCCGCCTTGCGAGGCGGGCCCTCAATCAGGAAGGGCATGAGATGCTGGATATTCCTTATCACGCGATCGATCGCGAAGCCGATACGCTCGGCGGGCGGATCTCGTTCGCACGCGATGCGCTGGACCTGTCGACGGAGGATGCTGCAAGGATCCTCGGCGTCGAGGCGCGGACCTGGGCCAATTGGGAAAAGGACCGAGCCGAACCGCGGGCGAACCGGCTGAGCATGCTGGCCGGCGTTCTGCAGGTCAGTCTGTCCTGGCTGCTGACCGGCCAGGGACACGGGCCGGACTGGGAGGAGACTCCAGGCGGCGATGTCCACTGAAGAAGGCGGCCTGACCTGGCGCAAGCCCCTGGGGTCGATGCGCCCTGGTTTTCCCATGGCATTTGTGCCGGCGGGACATGCTCGCCGGCCATATCGCCCCGATAGTCCCGTTATTCCTGCGACCTGGGGCGCTCAGATCAGCGTCGACTGGACGTCCTTGAAACGCCGCAACGACAGGCTCGTGCGCGTGCCCCGCACACCGTCGATCATGTAGAGTTTCTCCCGCAAAAAACGCTCCAGCGCACCGGTATCCGAGATTGCCACCTTGATGAAGCAGTCGAAGTCGCCGGTGGTAATGTGAACCTCAAGAACCTCCGGCAGGGCCGCCAGCTTCTCGCACACGCCTTCCAGCGGATAATGCGCGTGGTTTTCCAGCGTGATGTCGATCAGCGCGATTTCGGGATAACCCAGTTTCTCCATGTCGAGCACAGCCGTATAGCCGCGGATGATGCCTGCCTGCTCCAGGCGGTTCACCCGCTTCCAGCAGGGCGGCGGCGACAGGCCGACCGCTTCGGCAAGTTGCGTGTTCTGCTGGCGCGCATCCGCCAGCAATTGGTTGAGGATTTTGCGATCGGTGGAATCCAGAACTTGCCCCATGTTTTCCTCCTCCAGGAAACGAATGAATGCGCAGCGTCCGAAACAGCATGGTCCGTTTCGCAATATCGCTCAAGACGGGGAAACAAAGTCAGGACATTTCCCTGCATTGAGGAATAGCATGATGCTCGATCGTCGAATGATCCTTGCCCTTGGGAGGGGGCCGACATGTCGAACGCATCCAGCCGCCCTGTAGTTTTCCACGCCACGGCACGTTCCGGCGATCGCCGGTCTTGCGATCGGGCGACGCCTCTGGCCCCGACATCGCGTTCCACAGGCGGCTTGCCGCAGGAGCCGGTAGACTGACCAATTCCTGATTGCGCAAGGGCGGGAGGCTTTTGCGCAGCAGATCGAGGGCGCATGACGCGCCGGACGAAGCACTTCTTGGAGGAGAAGAAAGTGAGTTCGCACACCAGACTGACGTTTGCCCATCCGCCGGCGCGTCCCGGAGAGCAGCCGGATTTCTCGTCCTTGGATATCCCGAAGGCCGGTGCACTGGCCGTTCCGCCGCTCGATGTGGCGGCAATCGACTGCGTCGATCACGCCAACTCGCTCATCCGCGTGTTGAATGAGGCCGGCGAGGCGGTCGGTCCCTGGGCCGATTATCTGGGCGATGTGGACGCCGATACCCTCAGGACGGGACTGGCCGACATGATGACATCTCGTGTCATCGACATGCGCATGTTGAACGCCCAGCGCCAGGGCAAGATGTCCTTCTACATCCAGCAACTCGGCGAAGAAGCGATCGGCTGCGCCTTTCGGCGAGCCTTGAAGCCCGGCGACATGAATTTCGCCACCTATCGCCAGCAGAGCCTGCTGATTGCCGGTGACTATCCGCTGGAAAAGCTGCTGGGCCAGATCTACTCCAACGCCTATGATCCGCTGATCGGCCGGCAACTGCCGACGCTTCACTCGGCGCGCGACCATGGCTTCTTCACCATTTCCGGCAATCTCGGCACGCAGTATGTGCATGCGGTGGGCTGGGCCATGGCCAACGCGCTGACCGGCAAGGACAACCTCGCCGTCGGCTGGATCGGTGACGGATCGACGGCCTCCAATGATTTTCACACCGGCCTTCTGTCGGCCTCGTCCTATTGGCCGCCGGTCATCCTAAATGTCGTCAACAACCAGTGGGCCATCTCCACCTATACCGGCGTTGCCCGAGGGCATGGCCGGACCTATGCCGCACGGGCATTGGGTTATGGCCTCCCGGCGTTGCGGGTCGACGGCAATGATTATCTTGCGGTCATGGCCGTGACGAAATGGGCGACGGAGCGGGTGCGGGGCGGCCATGGACCGGTCCTCATCGAATGGTACACCTACCGTGTCGGCGCACATTCCTCTTCCGACGATCCGAGCGCCTACCGGCCGAAGGACGAGGCAAAGGCCTGGCCTCTCGGAGATCCGATCGAACGCCTGAAACAGCACCTCATTCTGCGTGAAGACTGGAGCGAGGAGCGCCATGTCCAGGCCGAGGCGCAGATCCTGGCAGAAGTGGTCGAGGTGCAGAAGCGCGTCGAGGCGGCCGGAACGCTGCTCGATCCGCAGCCCGTCCCGGGTGCCAGCATCTTCAAGGGCGTCTATGCCGACACGCCGGAGCATATCCGCCGTCAGCGGCAGGAAATGGGGGTCTGACATGTCACGTCTGACAATGATCGAGGCGCTGCGCGATGCCATGGATGTCATGCTGGAGCGTGACGACACGGTGGTGATCTTCGGCGAGGACGTGGGTTATTTCGGCGGTGTGTTCCGTTGCACGGCGGGCCTGCAGAAGAAATACGGCGAGGAACGCGTCTTCGATACGCCGATCAACGAAAGCGCGATCGTCGGGCTTGGCATCGGCATGGCGGCCCAGGGGATGAAACCCTGCGTCGAGATCCAGTTCGCCGATTATGTCTACCCCGCCTATGACCAGATCACCCAGGAGGCGGCGCGCATCCGCCACCGCTCCAACGAGCAGTTTTCCTGTCCGATCGTCATCCGCATGCCGACCGGCGGCGGCATCTATGGTGGCCAGACCCACAGCCAGAGCCCGGAGGCACTGTTTACCCACGTGGCCGGGCTGAAGGTCGTGCAGCCTTGCACACCGTATGATGCCAAGGGACTGCTGATCACGGCGATCGAAGATCCGGACCCAGTGATCTTTCTGGAGCCGAAAAGGCTCTATAACGGCCCGTTCAACGGCGATCATGCCGCACCGGCGCAGAGTTGGAAGAGCCATCCGCTGGGGGAGGTGCCTGAAGGGCATTATGCCATACCGCTCGGCAAGGCGCGGATTCACCGTGAAGGGGCCGCCGTCACCATTCTCACCTATGGCACCATGGTGTTCGTCGCCGAGGCCGCCGCGGACAGTCTCGGGCTCGATGCCGAAATCGTCGACCTGCGCTCGCTTCTGCCGCTCGATCTCGAGACGATCGAGGCATCGGTGCGCAAGACCGGTCGCTGCGTGGTCATCCATGAGGCGACCAGGACCTCGGGGCTTGCCGGCGAAATCATCGCCTGCGTGCAGGAGACCTGCTTCTATCATCTGGAAGCACCGATCATGCGCGTCACCGGCTGGGATGCGCCCTATCCGCACGCGCAGGAGTGGGATTATTTCCCTGGACAGGAACGCATCCGCCGGGCGCTGAAAACCGTGATGGAGGCATGACATGGTGATCAGAACGATCAAGTTGCCGGATGTCGGCGAAGGTGTCACGGAAGCGGAACTGGCCGAAATGCTGGTGAAGCCCGGTGATATCGTGCGGGAAGACGATCCGATCGCTGCCGTGATGACCGACAAGGCAACGGTTGAAATCACCTCCGCCTATGGCGGAACGGTGATCTGGGCTGCGCAGGAGGTTGGCCAGATCATGGCCATCGGCTCGGATCTGGTGCGCATCGAGGAGGATGCCGATCAGGTCAAGGTGTCGCAGCCGGCAGCGCAGGAACCTGCCCCTCCGGTCGAGCCGGTTCGGGAGGCGGCGGTGGAGAAGCCGGCATTTTCCCTGAATGGGCAGGATGACGGCAAGACGGCCGAAACCAGTCAACCCGAGCCG
Organism: Arenimonas sp.; assembly: GCA_019459145.1. GTDB lineage: Bacteria > Pseudomonadota > Alphaproteobacteria > Rhizobiales > Rhizobiaceae > Allorhizobium. Next base: position 131,812 of record JAIBEK010000014.1, on the reverse strand, counting down.
CACCGGCCACAAACGGCAATCCCGCCACGACCGGAAGGTGCCACGGTGCTTGCGGCGCCCGCAGTGCGCGAACGAGCCCGCCAGGGCGGCATCGATTTGCGGCAGGTGCAGGGAACTGGACCGGCCGGTCGCGTCACACATGAGGATCTCGACCGCCTGTTCCAACGGGCAGGGCAGGGGCAGGTTGCGGAAGCCGGATTGTCCCGCCCGACGCCGGAAGCCGTCGACACGGTGAAGGTCACCGGACTTCGGCGGATGATCGCCAGGCGGATGAGCGAGGCCAATGCCAGCATTCCGCACATCACCGTCATCGAGGAGGTGGATGTTACCGAAATCGAGGCATTGCGCGCCAGGCTCAACGAAACGCGGGGCGACAGGCCGAAGCTGACGCTGCTGCCGCTGGTGGCGGCCGCGCTCGTCAAGGCAAAGCAGTCCTGCCCGAAGATCTTCGCGCGCTACGATGATGTCGCCGATGAGGTTGAGTATTCCAGCGCCGTACATATCGGCATTGCGACGATGACGGAGAATGGCCTGATGGTCCCGGTGCTGCGCAATGCGCAGGCTGCCGATCTCTTCGGCATGGCCGCCGAGATCGCCAGGCTGTCGGATGCCTGCCGCGCCAACAAGGCAAAGCGCGAAGAGCTGTCGGGGTCGACCATCACCATCACCTCGCTCGGCCCGCTCGGCGCGATCGCCACCACGCCGATCATCAACAAGCCGGAAGTGGCGATTCTCGGCATCAACCGCATGGCGATCAGGCCGAGCTGGAACGGCACCGCCTTCGTGCCGCGCAAAATGATGAACCTGTCGGCGAGCTTCGATCATCGCATCATCGACGGTTTCGATGCGGCCATCTTCGTCAACCGGATGAAGGTGCTGCTCGAGACGCCGGCCATGATCTTCATGAAGGATTGAGGCGATGGCAGATCAATCTTGCAAGGTTCTCGTGATCGGTGCCGGTCCGGGCGGCTATGTCTGCGCAATCCGGGCGGGCCAACTCGGCCTCGACACGATCATTGTCGAAAAGGCGGCCGTGGGTGGTACCTGCCTCAACATCGGCTGCATTCCCTCCAAGGCGCTGCTCCATGCGGCAGGCGAATTCCATGCCCTGCGTGAGGCGGCGAGCGGCCGTTCCAGGCTCGGTATTTCCGCGGGCTCTGCTGCAATCGATCTGGCAAGGACGGTTGCCTGGAAGGATGGCGTCGTCCGGCAATTGACCGGCGGCGTCGCGGGCCTTCTGCGCAAGGCGAGCGTGAGACAGATCGAGGGCACGGCGTGTATCCTCGATGGCAAGACGGTCTCCGTCGAAACGGCCGGCGGCAACATGCGCATCGCTTGCGAGCATCTGGTGATCGCCACCGGCTCGCGACCCGTCGAGGTGCCGTCGCTGCCGTTCGGCGGCAATATTCTCTCCTCGACCGAGGCGCTTTCGCTTTCACAGGTTCCCGACACGCTGGCGGTGGTCGGCGGCGGCTATATCGGTCTCGAAATCGGCACCGCCTATGCCAAGCTTGGCGCCAGGGTGTCGATCATCGAGGCCAGGCCGCAACTTCTGCCGCAGTATGATGAGGAGCTGACGCGTCCGGTTCTGGCGCGGCTGAAGGCGCTGGGCGTGGACGTGCATTTCGATGCCGTCGCGGAAGGCTATGACGAGGCCGGGCGGATGCTGGCCGTCAGGGCCGGCGGTTCAAGCCGCGGGATCGCGGCGGACAAGGTTCTGGTGACCGTCGGTCGCCGCCCGGTCTTGGAGGAGGTCGGCGTAGACGCGCTTGGTCTCGACAGGAATGGTCCCTTCATCCGGAGCAATGACAGGGGAGAGACCTCCATGCGCCAGGTCTATGCCATCGGCGATGTGACGGGTGAGCCGATGCTGGCGCATCGCGCCATGGCGCAGGGCGAGATCGTTGCCGATGTCATTGCCGGGCATGTGAACCGATGGGACAAACGGGTCATTCCGGCCGTCTGCTTCACCGACCCCGAGATCGTCGTGGCGGGCCTGTTGCCGGGCGAGGCCCATGCGGCAGGCCGGGATGTCGGTGTTGTCAGCTATCCGCTGCGGGCGAACGGACGTTCACTGACGCTGGAGCGCTCGGATGGTTTCGTGCGCATCGTCTTCGACAAGGAGTCCGGTCTTGTTCTCGGCATCCAGGCCGTCGGCGCGGGCTGCGCCGAAATGGCAGGGGAATTCGCCCTTGCCCTGGAAATGTGCGCGACACTTACCGATGTCGCTGCGACGATCCACGCGCATCCGACGCTGGGCGAGACGGTGCAGGAGGCCGCGCTGATGGGGCTTGGCAGGGCGCTGCACGCCTGATCGGCGCCGGACATGCCTTTGTCATTCCCAGTGTACATCGCCGAGGAAGATATAGCCGGCCCCGTAGATCGTCTTGATCAGCGACGGGTTCTTGGGATCTTCGCCCAGCTTGGTGCGCAGGCGCGAGATCCGCACATCCATGGCCCGATCAAAGCTCTCGCCGGCAACGCCGCCCAGGCTTTCCTGCATTTGCGGCCGGGAAATCAGCCGGCGGGGGCGCTCCAGAAAGAGGCGCAGCACCTGGCCTTCCGCATTGGAAAATGAAATCTGCTCACCCATGTTCGACACCAGGGTGTAGCTGTCGAACAGCGCGGTCCAGCCTTCGAAACGGGCGGTCTGCGTTGTCCGTTCAGCCGCCTGGCGTCCCTTGCGCAGGCGGGCGCGCACGCGCGCGACGATTTCCGCCGGCTCGAACGGCTTGATGATGTAGTCATCGGCGCCCAGTTCCAGCCCCATGACCCGATCCTGCACCTGCGCACGGCCGGAGATGATGATGATGGCTGCGCCGGAATCGAGCGCCAGCCGGTGGACCAGGAGCAGGCCATCGCGGTCCGGCAGGCCAAGATCGACCAGGCAGACATCCGGCACGCATTGTTTGAGCGCCGCCTCGAACTCGCTTGCCCGGCCGAAAGTCAACGTCCGAAAGCCCGCATCGCCGAGTGCGTCTGCCAGGATCTCGCGGATCTGCGGTTCGTCATCGAGAATGGCAACGAGCGGCTGCTGCGTCATCGCATCACCGTTGGCAGGAAGCGATGCAGGGCCTGGCTGTCGAAGGGCTTGGGCAGAAGCGGAAACCGTTCGGCGGCGGCCATGCGCAAGGGCGCTGTTTCGGGGAGCGACGTCATCAATCCGATCGGCTTGCCGTTTCGCTTGCGAAGCGCATCGGCCAGGTCAAGCCCGGTTCGTGCGCCTTTCAGGCGAATATCGGTGAGCACGAGGTCGAGGTCCGGAAGATCCGCCAGCCTTTCCGCCTCGTCGGCATTCTCAGCCTCGATCACGGAATGTCCAAGCGATCGCAGCATCTCGCGAACGCTTTCGCGAATATCGTCACTGTCTTCCACCAGCAGCACCATGCGTTGCGGCTCCTCCTTGCCGACGGGCCGATAGGGAAGGCGCAGTTCCACCCGCGCGCCGCCGCCCGGCTGGTTCGCCAGGCGCACCCTTCCGCCCGATATCGTCGCCTGATCATAGACCATGGACAGGCCGAGCCCCGAACCTTCGCCCCCTTTTGTGGTGAAAAACGGATCGAAGGCGTGTTGCAGCGCCTCTGGCGAAAAGCCGCATCCCGTGTCCAGCACGCAGAACTCGATCCAGGATTTATGCAGGGCCCGCACCCCAAGCGTGATGCTGCCCGACCTGTCGCCAATGGCGTCGCGGGCGTTGAGGATCAGGTTCAAAAGAGAATCCTGCAGGGCGCCGGCATCGAGGATCAACTGATCCTCGATCTCCTGCATGTCGAGCTTGAGTCTGATGTGATCGCCCAGAGCTGGTCCGGCGAGAAGCGCCAGATCGCTGATGAAGTCGCACAAGTCGACCGGAGCCGGGCGAAGCTGCTTCTGCCCGGATATGCAGGCGATGCGGTCGATCAGGGTCCCTCCTCGCCGTGCCGCCGCAAGCGTCGATGTCACCAGGTCATCGGCACCATTCGGCAGGTCCATCCGCGCCAGTCGCGTCTGGAGACCGAGGATGATCGTCAGCAGGTTGGCAAAATCATGCGCAAGGCCGGAGGTCAGCTGGGCGGCGAGCTCGCGTTTGCGGGTCTGGAGCAGTGCCGTGCGGGCCTGGCATTCCTCGGTAATATCGGTGGAAAGAATGTAGACGCCGTGGATGGGGCCGTCTCCGACGCGATCCGGCGTGAAGGCCGTTCGAATTCGCCGCCCGCTGTCTTCGTCGGTGAATTCGCAGACACAAGGATCGCCGGAAAGGGCCCGCGTCAGATAGGGCATGATCGTGGCAAACGTTGCCTCGCCCAGCGCTTCCCGGCCGGTCATTCCGATGATCTGCGAGGGGCGCCCCGGAATGACGGAGGAAAGACGGCGATTACTAAAAGTGTAGCGCAGGTTGCGGTCGACGTGGGCAATATGCGCCGGCATCATCTCCGTCGTCAGGCGCGTGCGCGCCTCCATCTCCGCCAGCTGGTTTTTCGCCGCCTCCAGCGCGGTATTGGCGGCCGAAAGCTCCCGGTTCGTCTCCGACAGGCGCTCGGTGTTCGATAGCAATTGCTCGGAAAGTTCGGCGGACCGGGTGCGCAGCATCTGCTGCTGGATGCGCACCTCCGTGATGTCGGTGTAAACGCTGACCCAGCCGCCCTGCGGCAGAGGGAAGCCTTCGACCGAAACCCATCGGCCATTGGGGCGCATGCGCTCCAGATAATGCGGCACGAAGGCAAGCGCGGCTTCCACGCGTGCTCCGACGGCCTCTTGCATATCGTCGACCGGGCCGTACTCGCCGCGCAGCACGAGATAGCGGATTGTCTCTTCAAAACTCACCCCGGGCGTCACGAAGGCGTCCGGAAAGTCGAACATGTCCTGATAGCGGCGATTGCAGACCGCAAGTTTCAGTTCGCTGTCGAAGATCGACAGCGCCTGGTTGATCAGGTTCAGCCCCGTACGCATGAGGCCGTTATGCTCCTCCTCGGATATGGGCATCCGATGTCTCCCTGACCCATCGCTACCATTCGGCGGCACATCGGGAAAGAGGCAATCCATGGCTGTTACAATTCGTTAGGTTCTCGAAAAACTGCCGAAAAGCTTCACTGCCAGCTTGCCCGTCATGAACGGAGCGTCGGCACGAAGACCGGCGGCGTTCAGGCCCGCCAAAGGGCTCAAGGGGAGGACGTCAATGACAGAACGGGAGCCCGCACCGGGCCTTGTCTCCATTCCGGCTCTGATGGCGCGCAATGCGCGGGAACATCCCCGGCGCGCCGCCTATCGCGAGAAGGAATTCGGTATCTGGCAGGCCTGGACCTGGGAAGAGGCGCATACGGAAGTGCGCGCCCTTGCCATGGGGTTTCTCGCTCTTGGCCTGCAGCGCGGGGATTTCGTCGCCGTGGTGGGACGCAACCGTCCCTCGCTTTACTGGTCGATCGTGGCCGCGCAGATGTGCGGCGCGGTTCCGGTGCCTCTCTACCAGGATGCGGTGGCCGAAGAGGCCGAATATGTGCTGGAGCATTGCGGCACGCGCTTCGTGGTCTGCGGCGACCAGGAACAGGTCGACAAGGTCATAGAGGTGCAGGAGCGGATCAAGTGCATCGATCAGGTCGTCTATGTCGACAAGCGCGGCATGCGCAAATACGACCATTCCCGGATGAACGCTTGGGCTGACGTTCTTTCCGAAGGCCGTGCCGCCCATCATCGCTTCGAGGCGGAACTCGATCGCCGCATCGCGGCCCTCACCTATGACGATCCCTGCGTCATGCTCTACACCTCGGGCACCACCGGCAAGCCGAAGGGCGTAGTACTGTCCAATCGCAACATCATCGAGACGTCGCGCAACACCTGTGCCTTCGACCGTCTTGGACCCGGTGAAGAGATCCTCGCCTATCTGCCCATGGCCTGGGTCGGCGATTTCATCTTCTCCATGGGGCAGGCGATGTGGGCGGGCTTCTGCGTCAACTGCCCGGAAAGCGCCGCCACCATGATGACCGATCTGCGCGAGATTGGCCCGACCTATTTCTTCGCACCGCCGCGTGTCTTCGAAGGCCAGTTGACCAATGTGATGATCCGCATGGAAGACGCCGCACCATTCAAGAAATGGCTGTTCCGCTATTTCATGGAGCATGCCCGCAAGGTGGGGCCGTCGATCCTGGATGGCAAGCCGGTCTCGACATCTGATCGGCTCAAGTACCGGCTGGGCGACCTCGTCATCTACGGGCCGCTGAAGAATACGCTCGGTTTCAGCCGCATCCGGGTCGGCTATACGGCGGGTGAGGCGATCGGGCCGGAAATCTTCGATTTCTATCGTTCGCTCGGCATCAACCTGAAGCAGCTTTACGGCCAGACCGAGGCCAGCGTCTTCATCACGCAGCAGCCTGACGGCGAAGTGCGCTCCGACACGGTCGGCGTGCCCTCGCCGGGCGTCGAGGTCAAGATCGCCGAAAGCGGTGAGGTCTTCTATCGTGGCCCCGGCACCTTCGTCGAGTATTTCAAGAACCCGGAAAGCACGACCTCGACCAAGGACGCCGAAGGCTGGGTGGCGACAGGTGATGCCGGTTTCTTCGAACCGGGAACCGGCCACCTGCGCATTATCGACCGCGCCAAGGACGTCGGCAAGATGGCGGATGGACGGTTGTTCGCGCCCAAATATGTCGAGAACAAGCTGAAATTCTATCCGAATATCCTGGAGGCCGTGGTCTTCGGCGCCGACCGGAACTTCTGCTGCGCCTTCATCAACATCGACCTGACGGCTGTCGGCAGCTGGGCCGAGCGCAACAACATCGCCTATTCCAGCTATCAGGAACTCGCCGCGCACGACCAGGTCTACGCGATGATTCGCGGTCATGTGGAAGAGGTGAACCGCTCGGTTGCCGCGGACAGCATGCTGGCCGGATGCCAGATCCATCGTTTCCTGATCCTGCACAAGGAACTGGATGCCGACGACGGCGAGCTGACGCGCACGCGCAAGGTCCGCCGCAACATCGTTGCCGAGAAATATGCCGATCTGATCGCGGCGCTCTACGATGGCTCTGCTGCAATCAGCACGGAGACGGAAGTCACCTATGAAGATGGACGCAAGGGCATACTGAAGGCGACGCTGAAGATCGCCGATGTCGAAACCCAGGCGACGGTCGAGCGGAGGGACGCGGCATGAACGCGCAGACACCGTTCACGGATTACACCACGACCGCAGATGGCCGGAAGATCGGCGGCGTGCTGATGGAGATGAAGAACATCACCCTGCGCTTTGGCGGGGTGAAGGCCATCACCGATATCAGCTTCGACATACGCGAAGGCGAGATCCGCTCGATCATCGGCCCCAATGGCGCCGGCAAGTCCTCCATGCTCAACGTCATCTCCGGCTTCTACGTGCCGCAGGAGGGCGAGGTCTGGTTTCGCGGCGCGCGCCGGCCCCAGATGAAGCCCTTCGACGTGGCGCGCCAGGGCATTGCCCGCACCTTCCAGAATATCGCGCTGTTCGACGGCATGAGCGTGCTCGATAATATCATGACAGGCCGCCTGACGCTGATGAAGAGCGGCCTTTTCCAGCAGGCGCTCTGGTGGGGCGCCGCGCAGCGCGAGGAGACTGAGCACCGCGCAAAGGTCGAGAAGATCATCGATTTCCTGGAAATCCAGGCAATAAGGAAGACCCCGGTCGGGCGCCTGCCCTATGGCTTGAAGAAGCGGGTGGAACTGGCCCGCGCGCTGGCCGCCGAGCCCAAACTCCTGCTGCTCGATGAGCCGATGGCCGGCATGAATGTCGAAGAGAAGGAGGACATGTGTCGCTTCATTCTCGACGTGAACGACGAGTTCGGCACGACGATTGCGCTCATCGAACACGATATGGGCGTCGTCATGGACCTCTCCGATCGGGTCGTCGTGATGGATTACGGCAAGAAGATCGGTGACGGCACACCGGATGAGGTGCGCAACAACCAGTCCGTCATCGACGCCTATCTGGGGGTCTCTCATGAATAGCTCGGCTCACGATGCGGGAGTGTGGCATCATGCCTGATACGGTTTTCTTCGCCCTTGAAGTCATGCTGAACGGGCTGATGGCAGGCGTCATGTACGCCCTCGTGGCGCTCGGCTTCGTGCTGATCTTCAAGGCCAGCGGCATCTTCAACTATGCGCAAGGGGTTCTGGCCCTGTTCGCCGCCCTGACGCTGGTCGGCGTCATGGAAGGACAGGTGCCTTTCGCGCATCTGATCAACGCGATCTTCGGCACGAACTTCCACCATTTCGGTTTTACCGTGCCGGCCGTTGCGGCAATCCTGATCACCGTGGCGGTGATGACCCTGCTCGCCGTGCTGGTCGAGCGCTTCATCCTCAAGCATCTGGTCAACCAGGAACCCATCATCCTGTTCATGGCAACGATCGGCCTTGCCTATTTCCTGGAGGGGCTCGGCGACGTGATGTGGGGCTCCGACATCAAGCGGCTCGATGTCGGCCTGCCCAAGGGTGTCAGCGAGAGCATAGAAAGCACCACAAACGCCTGGTTCGGCTATGGTTTCTTCATCGACCGGCTGGATATCGTGGCAGCGGTGGTGGCGGCCCTGCTCGTCCTGACCCTGACTGTCTTTTCACAATATTCCAAGCAGGGGCGGGCCTTGCGCGCGGTCGCCGACGATCATCAGGCAGCGCTCTCGGTCGGCATTTCGCTCCGCTTCATCTGGGTGCTCGTCTGGTCAATTGCCGGCGTCGTGGCGCTTGTCGCCGGCATCATGTGGGGCTCGAAATCAGGGGTTCAGTTCAGCCTGTCGCTGATTGCGCTGAAGGCCCTCCCGGTCCTGATGCTCGGCGGTTTCACCTCCATTCCCGGCGCCATCGTCGGCGGCCTCATCATCGGCATGGGCGAAAAGCTGTTCGAGTTCTTCGTCGGCCCGCTGGTCGGCGGCGCCACCGAAAACTGGTTCGCCTATGTGCTGGCGCTCGCCTTCCTCGTCTTCCGGCCGCAGGGCCTGTTCGGCGAACGCATCATCGAAAGGGTGTGAACTCATGCTGTATCGTGAAGCCGGTGATTTCAAGACCAGCTATGTGGCGGATAGCCAGACCTTTCCGATCAAGTTCGACCGCATCCGCTATTATCTCGTGGTGGCGATCGCCTTCGGCGTGATCCCCTTCCTCATCAACGACTATTGGGCAAATGCCGTCTTCGTGCCGTTCCTGATCTACGCGATCGCCGCGATCGGCCTCAACATACTGACCGGCTATTGCGGCCAGGTCAGCCTTGGCACGGGCGGGTTCATGGCCGTTGGCGCCTATGCTTGCTACAAGCTGATGACGGCCATGCCCGACATGCCGATCATCGTCAATGTGGTGCTGGCAGGCTTCGTCACGGCTGCGGTCGGCGTGCTGTTCGGCCTGCCCAGTTTGCGGATCAAGGGTTTCTACCTTGCGGTTGCAACGCTCGCCGCACAGTTCTTCCTGGTGTGGCTCTTCAACAAGGTTCCGTGGTTCTACAACTATTCGGCCTCCGGCCAGATTACCGCGCCGGAACGCACCCTGTTCGGCATCGCGGTGACAGGCGCCAACACGCCGGCCTGGGCCAAGTACATGTTCTGCCTCGTTATCCTGTTCGCCCTGGCCTGGCTGGCGCGCAACCTGACGCGCGGTTCCGTGGGCCGTCGCTGGATGGCGATCCGCGACATGGACATTGCCGCCGAAATCATCGGGGTGAACCCGCTGACCGCCAAGCTGACCGCCTTCGCCGTGTCGTCCTTCTACATCGGCATCGCCGGCGCCCTGTTCTTCTCGGTCTATCTCGGCGCCGTCGAAGTGGGTGAGGCTTTCGGCATCCAGAAGAGCTTCCTCGTGCTGTTCATGATCATCATCGGCGGGCTGGGCTCGATCTTCGGCAGCTTTGCCGGTGCGGCCTTCCTGGTTCTGCTGCCGGTGCTTCTCAAGAATGTGTTCGTCGGCCAGTTCGGCTGGGCGACGGACCTGGCCGCCCATCTCGAACTGATCATCGTCGGCGGCCTGATCATCGTCTTCCTGATTGCCGAACCGCATGGGCTGAACCAGCTGTGGCGGGTCGCCAAGGAGAAACTGCGCCTGTGGCCCTTCCCGCACTGACGGCGGGCCAAGTGTGAATGCCGCGGCGGAGGAGCTGCGGTCCTGAAGTGAAGTCATCTTTGTTGGGAGGAAATGAGATGAAGAAGACGCTTGCAGCCTTTGCGGCGGCGACCATGCTGATGACCAGCATGCCGGCCTCTGCCGATCTGATCGTGCCGAACCTGTCCTATCGAACCGGCCCCTATGCGCCCGGCGGCATCCCTTATGCCGATGGCTTCAACGACTACTTCACGCTTCTCAACGAGCGCGATGGCGGAATCGGCGGAGAGAAGGTTGCCGTCCCGGAATGCGAGACAGCCTACAACACGGAAAAAGGCGTCGAGTGCTATGAGGCGACCAAGGGCAATGGCGCACTCGTCTATAATCCGCTGTCGACCGGCATCACCTATCAGCTGATCCCCAAGACCGCGGCCGACGGCATTCCGCTCTACACGCCCGGTTATGGTCGCACGTCGGCCGCCAACGGCAAGGTGTTCGAATGGGTGTTCAACTACCCCGCCAATTACTGGGATGCGGCAAGCGTCGCCATCCGCTACCTGCTCGATCAGAACGGCGGAGACCTGAAGGGCAAGAAAGTCGCGTTGCTTTACCACAATTCGGCCTATGGCAAGGAGCCGATCCGCACGCTGACCGAGCTTTCCAAGAAGCACGGCTATGATCTGTTGCAGATCCCGGTCGATCACCCCGGCCAGGAGCAGAAGAGCCAGTGGCTGCAGATCCGTCGTGAAAAGCCGGATTACGTGTTGATGTGGGGCTGGGGCGTAATGAACGCCGTGGCCATCCAGGAGGCGTCCAACATCAACTATCCGATGGAGAATTTCATCGGCGTGTGGTGGTCCGGTGCCGAGCACGACGTCATGCCGGCCGGCATGGGCGCCAAGGGCTACAAGTCGCTGGCGATGCATGGAACCGGTATGGATTACCCGGTTTACGGCGATCTCAAGAAATATGTGATCGATGCCGGCAAGGCGAGCGGCGCGGGCGATCAGGTCGGCTCGGTTCTCTATTCCCGCGGCATGTATGCCGCGCTGGTCATTTCGGAAGCCATCCGCAAGGCTCAGCAGATCACCGGCAAGTCGGCGATCACGGCCTCCGATTTGCGCAACGGCTTTGAGGAACTGGAGATCACCGAGGCGCGCATGGTCGAGCTCGGCCTGCCGAAATTCGGCCAGCCGTTCAAGGCTTCCTGCGCGGATCATGGTGGACCGGGTGCTGCGCTCGTCCAGCAATGGGATCCTTCCACCAAGAAATGGAGCCTGATCACCGATTTCATCGCGCCTGATGACGATGTGCTGACGCCGTTGGTGATGGATGATTCCGCAGCCTATGCGGCGGAAAACAAGATCGCGGAACGCTGCAACTAAGCCTCAGGCTGCCCCGGTTTCCTGCCGGGGCAGCTCGAACCCACACGCCGGGACGACATTCATGCAGAACGCGACCAACACGAACGAGGCCTTGCTCGAGGTCAACAATATCGAGGTGATCTACAACCACGTCATCCTCGTGCTGAAAGGCGTCAGCCTCAGCGTGCCGCATCGCGGGATCACCGCGCTGCTGGGCGGCAACGGTGCCGGCAAGACGACGACCCTGAAGGCGATCTCCAATCTGCTGAAATCCGAGCGTGGCGAGGTCACTAAGGGGTCGATCGTCTATCGCGGCAACCGGGTGCAGGATCTGTCTCCGGCGGATCTCGTGCGGCGTGGCGTCATCCAGGTCATGGAAGGCCGCCACTGCTTCGAACACCTGACGGTCGAGGAAAACCTGATGACCGGCGCCTATACCCGGCGCGACGGCAAGGCCGATGTCCGGCGCGACCTCGACATGGTCTACACCTATTTTCCGCGGCTGAAGGACCGGCGCAAGTCGCAGGCCGGTTACACCTCCGGCGGCGAGCAGCAGATGACGGCCATCGGCCGGGCGCTGATGAGCCGGCCGGAAACCATTCTTCTCGATGAGCCCAGCATGGGGCTTGCCCCGCAACTGGTTGAGCAGATCTTCGAGATCGTCAAGGCGGTGAACGAGGGCGAGGGTGTGACCTTCCTGCTTGCCGAACAGAATACCAATGTGGCGCTGCGCTATGCGCATTACGGCTACATCCTCGAAAGCGGTCGCGTGGTCATGGATGGCCCGGCCAAGGACCTCCGCGAGAACCCGGACGTCAAGGAATTCTATCTCGGCATGTCGGACAAGGGACGCAACAGCTTCCGCGATGTCCGCAGTTATCGTCGCCGCAAGCGGTGGCTGGCATGAGGACGGCAAGGCAAGGATATACATCATGAGCCATTTTGACACCCTCGAAACCCGTTCGCAGGACGAGCGTGAGACCGGCCAGCTGAAGCTCCTCAACGACTTGCTCCAGCGACAGGGCCAGAACCCGTTGGACGCCCTGTCGGCCCTCGCCTCGCTGCCGGTCTTGCGCAAGGCGGAACTGTCCGAGCGGCAGAAGGTGAAGCCTCCCTTCGGCGGCCTGCCGGTTGGCGATATCGTCCACTATTTCCAGTCGCCGGGACCGATTTACGAGCCAGGCGGCGTCAGCCATGACTGGTGGCGCATGGGCCGCTTCCTGCATGCGCTCGGCGTCGGTCGCGGAGATATCGTGCATAACTGCTTCGGCTATCACCTGACGCCGGCCGGCATGATCTTCGAAAACGGGGCGCGGGCGGTGGGGGCTGCAATCCTGCCCGCCGGCACTGGGCAGACGGACCTGCAGGTCCGCGCTGCCGCCGACATCGGCACGACGGTCTATGCCGGAACGCCCGACTACCTGAAGGTCATCCTGGAAAAGGCGGAGGAACTTGGCGAGCGTCTGAAGATCAGCCGCGCGGCGGTGTCCGGCGGCGCGCTGTTCCCCAGCCTGCGGCAATACTACATCGATCGCGGCATCAGCTGCCTGCAGGTCTATGCCACGGCCGATCTCGGCAATATCGCCTATGAATCGCCCGCCATGGAGGGGCTGATCATGGACGAGGGCGTGATCGTCGAGATCGTGCGCCCGGGCTCCGACCGTCCGGTGCCGGATGGCGAGGTTGGCGAGGTGGTGGTCACCTCGCTCAATCCGGATTACCCGCTCATCCGTTTTGCAACGGGTGATCTCTCGGCCATCCTGCCCGGCACAAGCCCCTGCGGGCGCAGCAACCGTCGCATCAAGGGCTGGATGGGCCGTGCCGACCAGACCACGAAGATCAAGGGCATGTTCGTGCGACCGGAGCAGGTGGCCCAACTGGTGGCGCGCCATGACGAAATCGCCCGCGCGCGCGTGGTCGCCAGCCGTGAAGGTGAAATGGACGTTATGACGGTGCAGATCGAGACGCGGGCCACCAATCCGGCGCTTTATGAGCCCAGTATCGTCGCGACGCTGAAGATGCGGGCTCATGTGGAATTGCTGCCGCCCGGCGCATTGCCGAATGATGGAAAGGTCATCGAGGATCGCCGCAGCTATGAATAGGTGCGGCGGAGCCACGCCTGTCCGGGTAGCGGCGCTTTGCCACGGCCCTGTTCTTTTCCGCGGCAGGGCGTACAAATCTGTGGCTGAGAGTTTGGGCATCGGGATCGTGATGCGGATGGCAGGAGGAGAAGAGCATGCGGCATGATGTGGTCATCGTGAGCGCAGCCCGTACGCCGATGGGCGGCTTTCAGGGCGTTCTGGGCGGCAAGACGGCGGCGGAACTGGGGGCGGTTGCCATTCAGGCCGCACTGGAGCGGGCAAGCGTCGACGCGTCCGTGGTGGACGAGGTTCTGATGGGCTGCGTTCTGACGGCGGGCCAGGGACAGGCGCCGGCCCGTCAGGCGGCGCTCGGCGCGGGAATGCCTGTGTCCATTCCGGCCTCGACCGTCAACAAGATGTGCGGATCGGGCATGAAGACGGTGATGATGGCGCATGACGCCATCCGCGCCGGGCAGGCACAAATCACGGTCGCCGGCGGCATGGAGAGCATGTCGAATGCGCCCTACCTCCTGGACCGCGCCCGTGGCGGCTATCGCATGGGCCATGGCCGCGTGCTCGACCACATGTTCCTCGACGGGCTGGAGGATGCCTATGACAAGGGGCGGCTGATGGGCACCTTTGCCGAGGATTGCGCGCAGGCCTACCAGGTCACGCGCGAGGCGCAGGATGCTTATGCACTGCAATCCCTGTCGCGGGCGCAAGCGGCCATTGCCGAAGGACGTTTTGCCGGCGAGATCGCAACGGTTTCATTGACGGAAAAGGGCGGCGTAACCACGGTTTCGACCGACGAACAGCCCGGCAAGGCGCGACCGGACAAGATCCCGCATCTGAAACCGGCCTTCCGGCCGGATGGCACGGTGACGGCGGCGAACTCCTCCTCCATCAGCGACGGGGCGGCAGCCCTCATTCTCATGAGCCAGGACGAGGCGGAAAAGCGCGGCCTCTCGCCGCTCGCCCGCATTGTCGGCCATGCCAGCTATGCCAACGAACCGCGGCTGTTCCCGACGGCACCGATCGGGGCCATGCGGAAACTCTTCCAGAGCACCGGATGGTCGGCGGGTGACGTCGACCTTTTCGAGATCAACGAGGCCTTCGCGGTGGTGGCCATGGCCGCCATGCGCGATCTCGACCTGCCCGCCGACAAGGTGAACGTCAACGGAGGGGCCTGCGCCCTTGGTCATCCGATCGGTGCATCGGGTGCGCGTATTCTGGTGACGCTGCTCGCCGCATTGCAGGAGCGCGGCGCAAAACGCGGCGTCGCCAGTGTGTGTATCGGTGGCGGTGAAGCGACCGCAATTGCCTTCGAGACAATGAATTGAGCTGAACCGATGAATTTTACCCTGACTGAAGAACAGACAGCAATCCGTGACATGGCCGAGAGCTTCGCTAGCGACGAGATCGCGCCGCATGCGCTCGAATGGGATCAGACCAGGCACTTCCCTGTCGATGTCATTCGCAATGCCGCTTCGCTGGGTCTCGGCGGCATCATGGTCGCGGAAGAATTTGGCGGTTCGGGGCTCGGGCGTTTCGAGGCGGTGCTCATCTATGAGGCGCTCGCCAAGGGTTGCGCCGCCATTTCCGCCTACCTTTCGATCCACAACATGGTTGCGACCATGATCGACAAGCATGGCAGCACGGCACAGAAAGAGACCTATCTGCCGCGGCTCTGCAGCGCCGAGATCCTGGCTTCCTATTGCCTGACCGAACCGTCCTGCGGTTCGGATGCGGCGGCCCTGACCACACGCGCCGAACGCGACGGCGATGACTACGTGCTTACCGGCCAGAAGATGTTCATTTCCGGCGCCGGGGCGACGGACCTCTACGTGGTGATGGCCCGCACCGGTGGGCCGGGTGCGAAGGGTGTCTCCGCATTTCTAGTGGAAAAGGATGCAGAGGGCATCACTTTCGGTGCCAATGAGAGGAAGATGGGCTGGAACGCCCAGCCGACACGCACCGTGATGCTGGATCGGGTTCGCGTGCGTGCGGATGCGATGCTGGGCCCGGAGGGGGCCGGCTTCAGGCTGGCCATGGAGGCGCTGGACGGCGGGCGCACCTCGATTGCCGCCTGCTCGCTCGGCGGCGCGCAATCGGCCCTGGAAAAGGCGCTCGCCTATACCGGCGAGCGCAAGGCCTTCGGCCACAAGCTGAATGAGTTCCAGGCACTGCAGTTTACCATCGCGGAAATGGCGACCGATGTGGAAGTGTCGCGCACCTTCCTGTGGCGGGCCGCCGCCGCGCTGGACGCTAAACTGCCGGAGGCGACGCGGCTTTGCGCCATGGCCAAGAAGCATGTGACCGATAGCGGCTTCGAGGTCGCGAACCGCGCACTGCAATTGCACGGTGGCTACGGCTATCTGGCGGATTACGGTGTGGAGAAGATCGTCCGCGACCTGCGTGTCCACCAGATCCTGGAAGGGACGAACGAGATCATGCGCCTGATCATCGCGCGCTCGGTTCTGGCCGAGGCTTGAGGGGGTAACATGGAGATCGCGGGCAAGACCTTCATCGTCACGGGCGCAGCCTCCGGTCTCGGCGCCGCCACCGCCGAGATGCTGATTGGCGCCGGGGCCAATGTGGTGATCGCCGACCGCGATGAGCGAGCTGGAGACGCCGCAGCAGTGCGGCTCGGGGGCCGGGCTCGCTTCCGTCTGACCGACGTCACGAGCGAGGCCGATGCGAAGGCGGCTGTCGCTCTTGCCGAAGGCGCCTTCGGTAGCCTGCACGGGCTGGTCAATTGTGCCGGTGTGGCGCCCGGTGAAAAAGTGCTTGGCCGCGACGGCCCGCATGGATTGGAGAGCTTTTCGCGCGCCGTTTCCATCAACCTGATCGGCTCCTTCAACATGGCGCGGCTTGCCGCGGACGCCATCGCCAGATCCGCACCGAATGACGGAGGCGAGCGCGGCGTCATCATCAACACGGCTTCGGTCGCCGCCTTTGAAGGGCAGATCGGCCAGGCGGCCTATGCCGCCTCCAAGGCGGGCGTGGTCGGCCTGACGCTGCCCATGGCACGCGAACTAGCCCGCCACGGCATCCGCGTCATGACCATCGCGCCCGGTATCTTCAAGACACCGATGATGGCCGGCATGCCGCAGGAGGTGCAGAACGCGCTCGGCGCTTCGGTGCCCTTTCCGTCGCGACTGGGAGAGCCGGCGGAATATGCGGCGCTGGTGCGGCACATCATCGAAAATGCCATGCTGAACGGGGAGGTCATCCGTCTGGATGGAGCGCTCCGCATGGCCCCGAAATGAGGAGGATTTCATGTTTCATGCCACAATGCGCTTCGATCTTGGAGAAGACGTCAGCGCTCTTCGCGAGACCGTCCATGCCTGGGCACAGGACAGGCTGAAGCCTCTCGCCGCCGACGTCGATCGCACCAACAGTTTCCCCAATGCGCTCTGGAAGGAAATGGGGGAACTTGGCCTGCATGGCATTACGGTGAGCGGGGATTATGGCGGGGCGGGCATGGGCTATCTTGCCCACACCGTGGCGGTGGAGGAAATCGCCCGCGCCTCGGCTTCGATCAGCCTGTCCTATGGCGCCCATTCCAACCTGTGCATCAACCAGATCAAGCTGAATGGCAGCGAGGAGCAGAAGCGGAAATATCTGCCCGGCCTGGTCTCCGGCGCGCATGTGGGGGCGCTTGCCATGTCCGAGCCCGGTGCCGGCTCCGACGTCGTCTCGATGAAACTGAGGGCCGAAAAGCGCAATAGCGCCTATGTGCTGAAGGGCAACAAATACTGGATCACCAACGGGCCGGATGCCGATGTTCTGGTGGTCTATGCCAAGACCGATCCTGACGCTGGCTCGAAAGGCATCACAGCCTTCATCGTTGAAAAGAGCATGAAGGGTTTTTCCACCAGCACGCATTTCGACAAGCTCGGCATGCGCGGTTCCAATACCGCCGAGCTCATTTTTGATGACGTCGAAGTGCCCTTCGACAACGTGCTTGGCGAAGAGGGCCGGGGCGTGCGCGTCCTCATGTCGGGCCTGGATTTCGAGCGTGTGGTGCTCGCCGGTATCGGGCTTGGCATCATGGCCGCCTGTCTCGACGAGGTGATGCCCTATGTGGCGACGCGCGAGCAGTTCGGCCAGCCCATCGGCAATTTCCAGCTGATGCAGGCCAAGATCGCCGACATGTATGTGGCTCTCAATACTGCCCGCGCCTATGTCTATGAAGTGGCCAAGGCCTGTGATCGCGGCGAGGTGACGCGGCAGGATGCGGCAGGTGCCGTGCTTTATGCCAGCGAGCAGGCCATGGTGCAGGCCCATCAGGCCGTGCAGGCGCTGGGGGGAGCCGGCTTCCTGCAAGACAGCGTGGTAAGTCGACTGTTCCGCGATGCCAAGCTGATGGAAATCGGTGCCGGCACGTCCGAAATCCGCCGCATGCTGATCGGTCGCGAACTGATGGCGTCCATGGCCTGAATCTGCATTGTCTGCAGGGCACGTTCACGGCAGGAGGACCGATGAAACTGAGATCCGACCATATTCCAGGGTCTGGAAGCGCGAAGAAGAACCGCGCCGCGCATCTTGGCCTTCTGGAGGAGATGCGCGCGGCTGCTGCGCTTGCCGCAGAAGGTGGCGGCGAGGAAGCGCGCAAACGCCACGCAGCGCGTGGCAAGATGCTGCCCCGCGAGCGCCTCGCCAACCTCCTTGATGCCGGCTCGCCCTTCCTCGAAATCGGCGCGACGGCTGCCCACGGCATGTATCACGGTGTGGCACCGGCTGCCGGTTTGATCGCCGGCGTAGGCCGGGTAGAGGGGCAGGAGGTCATGATCGTCGCCAATGATGCGACGGTGAAGGGTGGCACCTATTATCCGATGACGGTGAAGAAGCATCTGCGGGCGCAGGAGATCGCCGAAGCCTCAGAGCTCCCCTGTGTTTACCTCGTCGATAGCGGCGGCGCCAACCTGCCGAACCAGGACGAGGTCTTCCCGGACCGTGACCATTTCGGCCGCATCTTCTTCAACCAGGCGCAGATGAGCGCCAAGGGTATCGCCCAGATCGCCGTGGTCATGGGGTCGTGCACGGCGGGTGGCGCTTACGTGCCGGCCATGTCGGATGTTTCGATCATCGTGCGCAATCAGGGCACCATTTTTCTTGCTGGTCCGCCGCTGGTCAAGGCGGCGACCGGCGAAGTGGTGAGCGCCGAGGATCTTGGCGGCGGCGATGTCCACACCCGGCTCTCGGGCGTGGCGGATTATCTGGCGGAGGACGACGCCCACGCGCTGGCGCTTGCCCGGCGCGCCATCGCAAATCTCAATCGGCAGAAGCCGGTGAGCGTCCAGTGGCAGGCGCCGGAAGGACCCGCCTATGACCCCGATGAAATGCTGGAGGTCGTGCCTTCCGACCCGCGCACGCCCTATGACATCCGCGAGGTGATTGCCCGCGTGGTGGATGGCAGCCGGTTCGATGAGTTCAAGGCCCGTTTCGGCGAAACCCTGGTCACCGGTTTCGCCCACATCATGGGCTGCCCCGTCGGCATTGTCGCCAACAATGGCGTGCTGTTTTCCGAAAGCGCCCAGAAGGGGGCGCATTTCGTCGAACTGTGCTCGCAGCGCGGCATTCCGCTCGTCTTCCTGCAGAACATCACCGGCTTCATGGTGGGCCGCAAGTACGAAAGCGAAGGCATCGCCCGCCATGGCGCGAAGATGGTGACGGCGGTGGCGACCACCGCCGTGCCCAAGATCACCATGCTGGTTGGCGGCTCGTTCGGGGCCGGCAATTACGGCATGGCCGGCCGCGCCTTCTCGCCCCGCTTCCTCTGGACCTGGCCGAATTCGCGCATCTCCGTCATGGGTGGCGAACAGGCCGCAGGCGTTCTCGCCACGGTCCGCCGGGAAGGCATAGAGCGCAAGGGCGGCCAATGGAGCGCCGACGAGGAAGCCGAGTTCAAGCGCCCGACGCTCGAGTTGTTCGAGCGGCAAAGCCATCCGCTCTACGCCTCCGCCCGGCTTTGGGACGACGGCATCGTCGATCCGCGCAAGACCCGAGAGGTTCTCGCGCTGTCGCTCTCGGCTAGCCTTAACGCGCCGATCGGGGAAACCCGTTTCGGCCTGTTCCGCATGTAATGGGATCGGGAGGACACAATATGTTTCGCAGGATCCTGGTCGCCAATCGCGGGGAGATCGCCTGTCGCATCATTGAAACGGCACGAAAGCTCGGCGTATCGACGGTTGCGGTCCATTCCGATGTCGACGCGCGCGCCCTGCATGTGAGTATGGCGGATGAGGCGGTTGCCATCGGCGGTGCGGCGCCGAAGGACAGCTATCTCAAGGGGGATGCCATCATTGCCGCCGCGCTTGAGACGGGCTCTGAGGCCATTCATCCCGGCTATGGATTCCTGTCGGAAAACCCCGACTTCGTCGAGGCGGTGGAGAAGGCCGGCCTCACCTTCATCGGTCCTTCCGCGAAAGCCATCCGCGCCATGGGCCTGAAGGATGCCGCCAAGGCACTGATGCAGGGCGCCGGCGTTCCGATCGTTCCCGGCTATCACGGCGACAATCAGGATGCGATGTTTCTGGCCGGGGAGGCGGATGCCATCGGCTATCCGGTGCTCATCAAGGCGGTGGCCGGTGGTGGCGGCAAGGGCATGCGACGCGTGAATGGCGCCGCTGAATTTGCCGATGCCCTAAGGGCCTCGAAGGCGGAAGCGGCCCATGCCTTCGGCAATGATGCGGTGCTGATCGAGAAATACGTCGCCTCCCCCCGCCATATCGAGGTGCAGGTCTTCGGCGACGGGCGAAATGCCGTGCATCTGTTCGAGCGCGATTGCTCGTTGCAGCGGCGCCATCAGAAGGTGATCGAGGAGGCCCCGGCACCCGGCATGACGCCGGAGATGCGCACCGCCATGGGTGCGGCGGCCGTCAAGGCAGCCGAAGCCATCGGCTATTCCGGCGCCGGAACGGTGGAATTCATCGTCGATGGGTCGCAAGGGCTTCGCGCCGACCGCTTCTGGTTCATGGAGATGAATACGAGGCTCCAGGTGGAGCATCCGGTCACCGAGGTCGTGACCGGGTTGGATCTGGTGGAATGGCAGCTTCGAGTGGCAAGCGGCGAGCCCTTGCCGCTCTCCCAGGATGAGATCAAGCTGACAGGCCATGCCTTCGAAGCCCGGCTCTATGCCGAAGACGTGGCGGCGGGCTTTCTGCCCGCAACGGGCAGGCTTGCACATCTTGCGTTTCCTGACGATTGCCGGGCTGATACGGGTGTGCTGAGCGGTGATGAAATATCGCCCTGGTACGATCCCATGATCGCCAAGATCATCACGCATGGCCCGACCCGCGCCATCGCCCTTTCACGGCTCAACCGCGCGCTTGAGGAAACGCTGGTGGCCGGAACCGTCACCAATCTTGCCTTTCTCACCGCCCTGTCACGCCACGACGGATTTGCCAGGGGCGAGGTGGACACCGGACTGATCGAACGCGATCTGGCGTTGCTGACAGCGAGAGCCGGGGATGATGCCACCGATCAGGCCATGGCTGCGGCGGCTGTGCTCCATGCGGCGGCTCTGCCGGTCGATGTGCTGACGGGTTTTACCCTCTGGGCGCCGCTGACGCGCCGCATCACTTTGGAGGCCGGTGCAGCTCGGATCGACGCGGAGCTGACCCTTACCGGCCCCGACCATGCCCTCGTCCGCATCCGCGACACGCAGTGGCAAGCGGTGCGGCAGGGCGGGTGCTGGCATCTCGCGGGCCGGCCGGGGCTGCAGGTCATCGAGGCCGATGGGATACATGTCTTTGCCTCCGGTGTGACTGCCAGCTTCCGCCGTCACGATCCGCTCGACCGCGATGCCTCCGCGGGTTTCGGCAGTGACATGTCGCTCGCTCCCATGCCGGGCCTGGTGCGTGCGGTGCTCGTCAGCGCTGGACAGGATGTGGAGAGGGGTCAGCCACTGTGCGTGCTCGAAGCCATGAAAATGGAGCATACGCTGAAAGCGGCGCGGGCCGGCCGCGTGGCGGAGATCTTCGTTCAGGAAGGCGCCCAGATCGCAGCCGGCGATCCGCTTGTTCTCCTCGAGGCGGAGGAGGGTGGACATGGCTGAGTTCGTTGAAATCTACGAGGTCGGCCCGCGCGATGGTCTGCAGAACGAAAAGCGTCTGATACCGACTGAGGAGAAGCTGGTCCTCATCGAGAAGCTTGCCGCCTGCGGTTTTCGTCGCATCGAGGCGACAAGTTTCGTCAGTCCCCGGTGGGTGCCGCAGATGGCGGATGCGGCCGAGGTGATGGCCGGAGTGCCGCGCCGTGCGGGCCTTTCCTATGCCGTGCTCGTACCCAATCTGAAAGGCTATGAAGCGGCAAAGACGGCGGGTGCCGGCGAGGTGGCGATCTTCGTCTCGGCCTCGGAAGGGTTCAGTCGCGCCAATCTCAATGCATCGATCGCGGAAAGTCTGGAGCGGCTGAAACCCGTCGCCGAAGCGGCGCTCGCCGACGGCCTTCGCCTGCGGGGCTATGTGTCGGTGGTCACCGATTGCCCCTTCGAGGGCAAGGTACCACCCGCACAGGTCGCGGAGGTCGCATTGCATCTCTCCGGGCTCGGCTGCCACGAAATTTCGCTTGGTGAAACGCTGGGGCGGGCCAAGCCGGAGGCCGTGGCCGCCATGCTCGAAGCTGTCCTGCAGCACGTTCCGGCATCGAAGCTGGCGGGGCATTTCCACGATACCGGGGGTCTGGCGCTGCATAACATTGATGTCGCTTTGCAGGCGGGGCTGCGTGTCTTCGATGCCTCTGTCGGGGGGCTGGGCGGCTGCCCCTATGCACCGGGTGCCGCCGGCAACGTCGCAACAGAAGCGGTGGCCCGGCATCTCACCGGACTTGGTTTCGAAACAGGCCTCGATCTCGACGCCCTGGCCGTTGCCGCCGAATTCGCCAGAACCTTGCGGAGGGCAGGATGAACGAGACGATCAAGGTCGATGTGGATGCACGCGGCATCGTCCAGCTTCGGCTCAGCCGACCTGAGAAGCGCAACGCGCTTTCCGCCCGGATGATCGCGGAACTAACCGCATTCGCCGAGGCGGCCGGCAAGCGGCGCGACTGGCGGGCTGTCATCCTCTCGGGTGAAGGCGACGCGTTCTGCGCCGGTGGCGACCTCGATTGGATGCGTCAGCAGATGGCTGCCGACAGACAGAGCCGGATGGCCGAGGCGCGCAAACTGGCCGGCATGCTGGGTGCGCTGAACGCCCTGCCGCAGCCGCTGATCGGTGCAGTCCATGGCAGCGCATTGGGTGGCGGTGTCGGCCTGGCCTGCGTCTGCGATCTGGTGCTGGCGACGCCGGAAACAGTGTTCGGCCTCACGGAAACCCGGCTCGGTCTGATCCCGGCTACCATCGGCCCTTACGTGCTGGCGCGCCTGGGGGAGGGGCGGGCAAGGCGCGTCTTCATGTCGGCGAAGCGCTTCAAGGCAGCCGAAGCGATGGAACTCGGCGTCGTTGCGCGTCTCGTCGATGGTGACGGGCTGATGGCCGACGCTATCGGCGAGGCGGAACTGTATCTGGCCACCGCACCCGGTGCCGTGGCGGCCGCCAAGGCGCTCGCCCGATCCCTGTCGCGATCCCTCGACCCGGCCCGTATCGAGGAGAGCATCATTGCGCTTGCCGACACCTGGGAGCAGGACGAGGCTCGCGAAGGTGTTGCCGCCTTTTTTGACAAGCGCAAACCCTCCTGGGACAGAACGGCCTGAAGGAAATGATCTTTGCCGGACCTCGGGATCGGCAGGAGTAAACCAAGCCGGATTGCTACGGAAAACGCCCGAAAGCCATTGCATCTCCAAGGCCGAACCACCATGCCTGGTCCTGAGAAATCGGCTTTATGCACGAAACGCCATTTACTCCGGTTCGTCCCTGCACCTATTGTTGTTGCTTGCTTTTGGCGGCTGTGACCTGCGCTCGCTCTGGCAAGATTCTTCGCCTGGGTTCATCGGGTCCATTGTTGGGGGAAGAACCGTGTCCAATACCAGCGAAACGAACATCCTTTCGAAGGCCACCTGCCCGTCCGAAGCGGTCATCCGCGTCGAGCGTTATCCCGCCACGTCGCGCATTCTCCACTGGGTCGTGGCGGTGCTCGTGCTTGCGACCTGGCCGCTTGGCTTTTTCATCCAGTTCACCAAGAAGGAGGTGACACTGGATTTCTACATGGTCCATGAGAGTTTTGGCTTCCTGGTGCTATGGCTGATGTTGCTGCGAGTCGGCAACAGGCTGATCGCAACGCCGCCGCCTGCCGAAGGACCGGCCATCGAGCGGTTTGCGGCGACCGCCGTCCACGGCCTGCTCTATGTGTTCCTGATCGTCATGCCGGTGAGCGGTTTCCTCGCCACCAACGCGCATGGCTTCCCGCTGGTGTGGTTCGGCCTGATCCCTGTCTGGAGCCCTTTGGACAAGGCGCCGGACATTGCCGGGTCGTTTTCCGCGGTCCACGCCTGGAGCGCGTGGATCCTTTTGCTGCTGTTTGCGTTGCATATCGGGGCGGTGCTGCTTCATCATGTGATCAAGCGCGACACCACCTTGTACCGGATACTGTAGAGCCGACAATGCGCAGCATGGAGATCACCGAGGCGACCTGGGACCGGCTTCTTGCTCTTCGGCAGGGCGCCGACGATGTCGCGGCGACCGACGCCGCCCATGCGCTTTATTCACCGATCGCAGGCGCGCGCGAACAATTCGTTCTGGCACAGGTCGGACAATCCCTCGACGGCCGTGTCGCCACGCCGGCGGGCGACGCGCGCGATATTTCCGGCCCTGACGGCCTTGCCCATCTGCATCGCTGTCGAGCGCTGGTTGATGCCGTCATCGTCGGCGTGGGCACGGTCAGGGCCGACGATCCGAAACTCTCGGTCAGGATGGTCAGGGGGCCGGCGCCGGTACGCGTTGTCGTGGATTGCCACGCAGTCCTGGAGGGTGGCGAAAGCCTGTTTCACGATGGCGGGACAAACGTGATCGTCTTCCGCAGCGCCAATGCCAAGGGCAGGGCGCTGCCGGGGGCGGAGGTGATAGACCTTCAGCCCAAGGCCCGTGGGCTCGACCCGCAAGACATTCTCGATGCGCTGGCGCGCCGCAATCTCTTGCGGGTTCTGGTCGAAGGCGGTGCCCGCACGATTGCGCGGTTCATCGATGCCGGCCTCGTCGACCGGCTGCATGTCGCCATTTCGCCGATCATCATAGGTTCCGGGCCGAGCGGCATCATGCTGTCGCCAATCGAGCGGCTGGCCGGTGCGCATCGCCCGGTGACCGAGGTCTACAATCTCGGCAGCGACATCCTGTTCGACTGTCGGCTTGAGCGGGCCCGCGTCTCAGACCGGCAGGGCCAGCAGGTCCGTGTGGCCGACCCGGCATGAACTCCCCGGCTGGCCGATGGCCGCAAGGCGGTATTCCAGCCAGTCGTCGACTTCTTTTTCCCACAATTCGGACATCTCCAGAAGCGGACGGCGCAGGCCGTTCAGCAGTTCGACCTGCAGGGCGGTCGAGCTCGCATCCATCCGCCATGGACTGTTGCCGATCCTGACGTCGTACCCACGCGCCGCGAATTGGCGGGCGAGGCAGGACGTCGCATCGGGTCCGAGCGCCGGGCCGAACCCCTTGTCCGTGCGCTGATGCCTGTTGAAAAGGTCCACCATCCGTTCGTCGAGCGGGTGAGGGAGAGACCAGTCCATGATCCCGTCATAGTTCAGCGCCGCGTAGAGGCCGATGCGTGCCGATGCGAGCCGGTCGGCGACAGCCTCGCAGAAGCGCTCCGAACACAGATCGAACAGCGCCGACGCGGTGACCACATCGACGCCTTCCAGCGGCAGGCCGTCGATGTCGTTGAGGTCGTGCCGACGGAACGCGACCTCGCTGTCTTGGCCGATCCGCCGTTCTGCTTCTTCCAGCAGGCCGGGATCATGGTCCAGCAGCGTCCAGCCCACCTCGCCGGGCATCCGATCTTTAAGGCTGCGCCAGGTCGAGCCGGTGCCGCAGCCGATGTCGAGAATGCGCGCGTTTCCCATGCCGGCGAGATGGCGCGCCAGGTCGGCCACCAGCCCATCATGACGCGCGGCACGATCCGCGGGCTCGCGCAACGCCAGCCAGTCCTTGTCGAAGCCGCTCATGGAAGCCCCCTCAATGCAGTCGAGATGATATCGACAGTCGTCGCCCAGCCCGGCAATTGCGCACCGGCAAGCCTTGCCGCTTCGGCCTTCGCCCGCCGCAGGGTCGTGTCGGTGAGAAGGCTGTGGAGTGCTCGGGCAAAGGCGCCGACGTCATCGACGGGCACCAACAGGCCCGCTTCCTCGGGAACGACCTCGGGGATGGCCCCCGCCCGGCAGGCGATGATCGGCAGTCCCTGCGAAAGGGCCTCGGCGAATACCATTCCATAACCCTCGAACCGGCTGGCCAGCGCGAAGATGTCGGCGCCGGCCAAGAGCGGGCGCGGATCGTCGCATTCGCCGGCGAGTGAAATCCGTGCGGTCAGGCCGAGCGCCTCGACCTGCCGGTGCAGAAGCGTGGCTGTCTGCGGATTGAGGGTCTGGCTGCCGACGATGGTCGCCCGCCAGGGCAGATGCTCCACCTCTTTCAGTGCGTCGATCAGAACGTCGTGGCCCTTGCGTGGGATCAGGGTGCCGATGGAGAGGATATGCGGCGGATCGTCAGTGTCAGTGCCAGTGCCAATGCCGGTTCCGGCGGCGGCGGGCGCGGGATCGGTGCCCGGAAGGGCGACCGTGATCCGCAGTGCCGGCATGCCGTAATCGGCCACCAGCGCGCGCGCGGTCATCGGCGAAGTGACGATGACGTGGCTGGCAAGGGACAGCGATCGGCGCTCGCATCGGTGAAGGACGCTCTGCTGCGTGTTGTCGAGACCGGTCTCGAGCGCCAGCGGATGATGGACAAGGGCGACGATGCGCAGGCGCTCAGCCTCGCGCCCGGCCCATTCGTCCAGCACGCCGAAGGCAAGGCCGTCGATCACCACGAGCGCGCCGTCCGAAAGCTCCGACAGCCTGCGTTCGGCCTCAAGCTTCCCTTCTGCGGTGGGGAACGGAAAGCCCTCGCCCAGCGGCAGGCGCTCGACCGACCAGCCGTTTTCCGAGAGACCTGATATGACCCGGCGATCATAGGCATAGCCGCCGGTGTTCAAGCCCAGATCGCCGGGATAGGCGAAGGTGACGCTCTGGCTCAAAGATCGGCCTCGTACCAGCCGCGGGCCGCGTGAGATTCGTGCAGGGTCACTTTCAGCCGGCAGATACGATGACTGCCCGGACCGAGCCTCTTGTCGGCGACGGCGCGTGCGAGTTCATCGAAGATGTGCTTGGCGATCACCTCTGTCGTCGTGACCTTGCCGGTGAAAACGGCGACTTCGTCGAGATTTTTGTAATTGAGCGGCTTCAGCACCTCGCCGAGCACGGATGTCGCCGCGCCGATGTCGACCGCCAGCCCGTCCTCGTCGACGTCGCGGGTGAAGAAGGCGGCATCGACCACGAAGGTGGCGCCATGCATGCCCTGCGCGGGACCGAAAACCGGGCGGGGCAGGCTGTGGGCGATCATGATGTGGTCACGGACTTCAACGGCGAACATGGGGCCTCGCTCTCAAAAATATTGGTCTTAGTAGCGGATACGATGACAAAGGGTTTCCGGATCGGCGAGGATCGCCGGATAGGCGCTCTCGAGGTCGGCGAACCGAGTTTCGCCGGAGATCAGGGCATCGAGGCGGTCGTCGCGCAGCAGGTCGAGGGCCTTTGCGAGCCGTCTTGCATAGGTCCAGCGCGACCGCCTCGCTGGCGGCACGGAACCCACCTGAGAACTGACGATGGTCAGCCGCCGCGCATGGAAGGCGCCGCCGAGCGGCAGGCTGACGGGCCTGTCACCATACCAGCTTGCCTCGACGATGCGGGCCTCCTGCCCGGCCAGTTCGATGGCGCGGGCAAGTGCGTCGCCCGAACCGGAGGCATTGACAGCCACGTCGAATTCGCCGGCGAGCTGTTCGCCTGAGGTAAAGTCGAGGCCGAGCCTTTCGGCCAGGCGCTTTCTTGCCGGGTTGCGATCGACGAGTAGGACGTCGGTGCCGATGATGTGCGAGGCGAGATAGGCGACGAGGGTGCCGACGACGCCGGCGCCGAAGACCGCGACCCGGTCACCCGGCAGGATGTCCGCATCCCAGACGATGTTCAGTGCCGTCTCCATGTTGGCCGCCAGCACGGCCCGCGCCGGCGGCACTCCGTCCGGCAGGGCGGTCACGGCGTCCTCGCCGACGGTGAAGATATCCTGATGCGGGTGAAGGCAGAACACCGCCTTGCCGAGAAGCGCGGCGCTGCCTGCTTCAATCCGTCCGACGGCCGAATAACCGTATTTCACCGGAAAGGGAAAATCTCCGCCCATGTGGGGTCCGCGCATGCGCTCGAATTCGCCGGCGGGCACGTGGCCGTTGAAGACGAGGTTCTCCGTGCCGCGGCTGATGCCGCTGAACAGCATGCGCACGAGTACCTGGCCCTCCACTGGCGGCGGCATGGCCTCGTCCCGTATTTCGCATTGCCCGGCGGCTGGAAACCACAACGCGCGGGCATTGCCGACGCCTGCCTTCCCGACGGTCCTGGTATCCAGGTTCATTGGTCTTCTCCTTGGCGGCGCGGGGGCGATGACGTCCCCTGACCGAACTGTCGAGCCGGTTACGGAATTGGTGGCTACGATGCCTCGAATTCGCGGATGATGCCACGGTGTTTTCATCGACCGTTCAGCCGGCACGGTCGATCGGGCGATGTCGCAGGGGAGGATTGCTCAAAATGTGCAGGTTTCTTGTCGTTTCAAGGGTGGAGCGGGATCACCATCGCGAGCGATCCGAAAATCCGGCCAGCGATGGTCAGCATGAATGATCCGCTCGGGGCTTCCACGCGTAAGCTTGTTATCGGACATGTTGGAGAATTCTGATGACACCGTTTGACGACCAAGGTTTCCAGTTTGCCTCGCCTGCAATGCAGGTGGAACGTGCCGTCGCCGAATTGCGCTTTGGCCGGCCGGTCATCCTCGGGGAGGGCTCGCGCCGGATTGCCGTGTTGGCGCTGGATAGCGCCGCCCCGTCCGTCTACGACCAATTTGCCGCCGCCGTCGACGAGAAGCACTCGCTTTTCCTGACATCACACCGTGTCGCGAGACTTTTGCCGGGCGCGCGTGGTGATATTTCAGTCCCGCTCGACGGGGTCTCCTTCGCAGGAGCTTCGCGCCTTTCCTACGCGCTTCAAGCGCCGGCACCGGCCCGCTGGGGCGCGGCCGACCCGTTGATGGGTGCATCCGCCGAACTGGCACGGCTGGCGCTTTTGCTGCCGGCCATGGTCTGCGCCGACCTCAACGGCTTTGAACACCGGTTCGCGGCCTGTTGCACGCTCGACCGATCGCTGCTCGCGGACGTCACCGCCGCACGACAGAAGTTCGATATCGTGGTCCGCACCCGCGTTCCGCTGCGGGATCTCGGCGATGCCGAGTTCGTCGTCTTTCGTGGCGGACTGGCGCAGAAGGATCAGGTCGCGATTGTGGTCGGCCAGCCCGATCTCAGCGCCCCGGTGCCGATCCGCATCCATTCCTCCTGCATCACCGGCGATCTCTGCGGGTCGCTCAAATGCGATTGCGGCGACCAGCTGCGCAACGGTCTCGCATCGATGAAGGCGGTCGGTGGGGGCGTGCTGCTTTATCTCGACCAGGAGGGACGCGGCACCGGCATCGGCGCCAAGATGCGGGCCTACGGGTACCAGCATCTCGGTCTGGATACGATCGATGCCGATGCGGAACTGGGTTATGGCAGCGACCACCGCCGCTACGAGGCGGCGATCGCGATGCTGCGCTTGCTCGGCATCGATGATGTTGTCATATTCACCAACAATCCGGCCAAGATGGCAGCGCTTGCCGACGGGGGCATCAAGGTGAACAGCCGTGTTGCCATCACCGGCGAGGTGACGGTCGAGAACGCCCGCTACCTGCGGACGAAGAAGGCGCGCGCCGGCCATATGCTGGATATCGAGGCCCTTCTTGCCGCGGAATAGGCGAACATGACGACGAAGGAACCATCAGTCGTGCAGGCGGCCGTCGCCGATCGCGGGCCATCGCCCGCGCTCAAGGCCAGCGCGCTGACCGTTCTCGGCGGGGTCTTCATCGCCGCAATCGCCGGTTATGGACTGGCAGCCGAACATCTTTCGCTCGGGCGCGACGCCATAATCGCTGCGGTAATCCTGCTCCTTTTCATCTTCGCGCTTGTCATCCACGGTCTGCCGCGCCACGGCTTCGAGCGCTTCGGTTTGGCCAACACGGTCACGGCTGTCCGCGCGGCGCTTGTCAGCATGGTGGCGGCGGCGGTGTTCTTTCCCGGTCCGCTGCAAGGCGCGGAGGCCACGCTCTGGACACTTGTCCTGCTCGTGTTGCTCGCTCTCGCGCTTGATGGCGTCGACGGCCATCTGGCCCGTCGCTTCGGACAGGAGTCCGAGCTTGGTGCCCGGTTCGACATGGAGGTCGACGCGTTGTTGATCCTCTGTCTGTCCGCCGCGGCGCTCCTCCTCGACAAGGCGGGAGGCTGGGTGCTGCTGATCGGCTTGATGCGCTATGGTTTCGTGCTGGCGCAGTATCCTCTGCCGCGCCTTGCAGGGTCGCTGCCGCCGTCGCTCAGGCGCAAGCTCGTCTGCGTGGTGCAGGTGGCCGTGCTGTGCCTCATCCTCTTGCCTGGCATCGCTCCGCCTGTTTCCTCATGGCTTGCCGCCATCGCGCTTCTGTCGCTTTCCTATTCCTTCGCGATCGATTGTCTTTATCTCCTGAGCAAGGCGGAGGTCGACGAATGAGAGGCGTTGACAGTGTCGACACCGCGATCGGCGTCGCCCGTTCGCTGCTGATCTATTACGGCCAGCCATGGCGTCGATGGCAGCTCCGGCGTTTCTACGGCAGCCTGATCTCGCCCGGTGACCTTGTTTTCGATATCGGCGCCCATGTCGGCAGCCGCAGCCGCACGCTGATTTCGCTCGGCGCCGAGGTGGTTGCGGTCGAACCGCAGCCGGTCTTCGCCGACATTATCGACAGGCATCTGGCCGAACGGTTGAGGGGTTTCGAGCGGGTGGCGGTCGGCGCGAGCGAAGGCGAGGCGGTGCTCCACATTTCAAGCCGCTATCCCACCGTCACGACCATATCCGACCGCTTCATCAAGGGCGTCAGCCATGCCGATGGTTTCAAGAACGTCATCTGGGACAGGGAAATCCGGCTGCCGATGACGACGCTCGACCGGCTGATCGACAGATACGGACTGCCCGCCTTCTGCAAGATCGATGTCGAAGGAGCGGAAGCGGAGATCCTGCGCGGCCTCTCCCGGCCGATCGGGCTCATCGCGTTCGAATATATCCCAGCCCTGCCGGCCATCGCCCAGGAGGCGATCGACCGGCTCCGACAGCTCGGCAATTACCGTTTCAACCGGGTGATCGGCGAGAGACATCGCTTCGTCGATGCGGGATGGAAGGACGCGGCCGCCGTGTCGCGGGACCTCGCGGCGCTCGGGTCCGAAAGCCCGTCAGGCGACATCTACGCGCGGTTGATGCCGTGACAGGCGTTCCGGCCCTATCTGTTGCGGCGCAGCCCGGCGAGCAGGGAGCCGGCCAGAACGACCAGGCCGGGCAAGGCCGTTCCTGCGAGCGAGAACACGCCGTACAAGAGGCTCGCCGCGAGACCTTCCGCGCTGGTGAAGCCAAAGAGAGGCCAGAGGGCCGCGGCGGCTGCTTCGCGCGTTCCCCATCCGCCGATGCCGATGGGCACCAGCATGGTGAGAAGACAGAGGGGAACCGCGGTCACGGCGGCGATCGGCGGCAGCGTCGCGCCGACGGCGTCGGAGGCCAGCAGGAAGGTCAGGACATAGCTTCCGACGATCAGGGTGCTGAGGCCGGCCTGCACGCCAAGCGCCCCGTCCCTCCAGAACGCGGCATGAATGTCGGGGCCGAATTGACCCAGCCGAGCCTTGAGCGGCGCGCTGAACCATGCGCCGATGGCGGTGAGGGCGACAATGACGGCCACCACGATCCAGATCGCCGGCGAGAGGGCGATCGGCATGCTGTCGGGCATAAGGATCGGCCAGGCGATCAGGCCGAGGCATGTAAGCAGCAGGAAGGCCAGTTGACCGGACAGTCGCTCCAGCACGACGGCGGTCGCGGCCCGTTTCCAGCCGCCGGGATTTTCTTGCCGGCTACGGTACACGCGGGCCGCATCGCCGGCGATGCCGCCGGGCAAGATCTGGTTGAGAACGCCGCCGAGATAATATTCGCGGACCGCGATTGGAACCGATATAGCATGGCCGAGCCGGGCGGCGGTGAAACGCCAGCGAAGCGCCGACAGCACGATCTGCACCTGGACCACCAGCACGGCTGCCAGAATGTGCCCCGACGGTACCCGGCTGAGCGCTTCGATGACGCCCGCCGGATCGACGGCGAGAAGGACCGCGGCAAGAAGCAGGAGGCCGGCGGCGATGGCGAATGGCTTCAGCTTGCGCATCTCGGTCTCGTTTCGGGGCGATCGTTCAAAATGACATTCCACTCTGCGGGAAGGTGAACCGGATGACGCGATACGGATCGGACGATGGGCGCATGCGGGTCTCCGGCTGGAAGGCTGTGCTTTCGGTCCTCATATTCGCCGTCATCGGTTTTGCCGCCTGCACGATGCCGGACAATCCTGGCGCCTTCCATCCCATGGCGTTCCTGCGGATACCGCTTGAGGTACCGCTGCTCGCGCTCGCTTTGCTGCTGCTGCCGAGGCGGATGGCCGTCCCCGTCGCGCTTCTTGCCACGACCGTCGTCTTTTGTCTTCTGTTTCTGAAGTCCGCGGATGTCGGCGTGCTCGCCGCCTTCCAGCGACGCTTCAATCCCTATCTCGACATGAAGATGCTGTTCGACGGATGGAACCTGCTTTCCGGTGCCGTCGGCAATCTTGGCGCGGCTCTCGTGATCGCGCTGGCGGCGGTAACCATGACAATGCTGGTCGGCGCTTTCTGGTGGGCCTCTGTCCGTATGACACGGCTCGCACGGCCCGCCCGGCGCGCGGCTGTCGCCGGTTTCGCCATCATCTTCGCCGCTGGCCTCGGTCTGCTGGCGGGCGGCTCTCGGGTGGGGTTGAAGGATGTCGCCGAACTGCGGGTGACTTCCTATCTCGGCGAGCGACTTTCGCTCGTGGTCCGCTCCATCGCCGATATCAGGCGGTTCGAAGGCGAACTCGCGGGCGACAAGGGATTTGCCGGGAGAGACAATCTCTTCGCCCGCATCAGGGGTCGCGACGTGATCCTCGTCTTCATCGAATCCTACGGGCGAAGCGCCATCGAGGATTCGCGCTATGGCGCGCTGATCAAGCCGCGCCTTCAGGCCATCGAGGGTCAGCTGCAGGCGGCGGGTTTCTCCGCAGCCAGCGGCTGGACACGGTCGCCGACCGTCGGCGGTCTCAGCTGGCTTGCCCACGGCACGCTGCTGTCAGGCCTTTGGGTCGACAGCCAGGCGCGCTACGACCTTTTGATGAAGAGCGAGCGGGCGAGCCTCAACCGGCAGTTTCGCGATGCCGGCTGGCGGACCGCTGCGGTCATGCCCGCCATCACCATGGATTGGCCGGAAGCCGCCTATTTCGGCTACGACCAGATCCTTGCGTCCAAGGATCTCGGCTATCGCGGCAAGCCGTTCAATTGGGTGACCATGCCGGACCAGTATACGCTCTCGGCCTTCGATCGCCTCGCCCGCGAACCTGCGCATGAGGCGGGCAAGCCCGTCATGGCCGAGATCGCGCTTATTTCCAGCCATGCGCCGTGGACGCCGGTGCCGAAGCTGATCGATTGGCAGGCTGTCGGCGACGGCACGGCCTTTAACGAACAGGTCGCAAGCGGAGATACGCCGCAGGTGGTTTGGGCCGATCATGATCGCGTTCGCCGGCAATATGTCGAGACCATTGATTATACGCTGGAAACACTGGGGGACTACATCGCCCGCTTCGGCCGAGGCGCCGTCTTCGTCGTGCTCGGCGATCACCAGCCCGCCGCGCTCGTCACCGGACCGGATGCCTCGCGCTCCGTGCCGGTCCATATCGTCAGCACGGACCGCGCGCTGGTCGAAGGTTTCGCAGCGGAGGGTTTTGGAGTGGGCATGACGCCCGACCCGCAAGGCCCGGAGCCGTCGATGGACAGTCTGCGCGAGCGCCTGATCAGGCAGTTCAGCGGGTGGGCGGGCGACGTTCCGACAATAGGCGACTGAAACCGTCTCTCAGCGCTTCCCGCGTTCCCGAACTCAGTATGCTCCGGCTCGTCGCGTCACGCGGCAACCGATTCCGGCACTGCGAGATAGGCGATCACGGCATCCGAAATCATCTGTTTGTGTCGCGCATAAAGCACCGGCTCGGACAGGTCGCGATGGAAGATCGTGCCGAACGTGTATCGGTTCGAGACCCTGAAAAAACAGAAGGCGCTGATCAGCATGTGTAGGTCGATCGCATCGACATTGCGCTTGAAAGCGCCTTCCCGCCTGCCGCGGTCGAGGATTTCCTGGATGGTGCGGATGACCGATATGTTGAGTTCGCCGATCTCCGTCGAGCGCCGCATGTGCATGGCATGATGGATGTTCTCGATGCTGACCAGCCGGACGAAATCCGGATTGCGTTCATCGTGGTCGAAGGTGGAGGAAATGAGCTGGCGCAAGGCCGCTTCCGCCGGCATGTCGGCCAGCGCGAGATCGGATTCCAGGGCGCGGATCTTTCGGTAGGCCCTTTCGAGCACGGCAAGATAGAGACCTTCCTTGCTGCCATAATAATAATAGATCATCCGCTTGGAGGTGCGGGTCTTTTCCGCGATCGCATCGACCCGCCCGCCCGAGAGGCCGAATTCGGCAAACTCCGTCGTCGCGACCTCGAGGATGTTCTCCCTGGTCTTTTCCGGATCGTTCTTGCGTATGTCTCTGGCGTTTCCGGCCATGGTCATTCCACTCCCCCCATGTCCACCAGAGAACCCTCGATTCGCTGGTGAACACTCGCCGTTTCGGCTCTGTCTCCCTTCGTTTCTTAGTCACCTTGTCGCGGCTATTCAACCGGGTGACAATTGACACGAACTAGTTCGTACAATAATTCCGTGAATGAGGAACGAGCGAATTGGCAGCCGGTCGGATGGGCCGCCTGACAAAGGATGCGGGAGGACGAGGTGAGCGGCGAAGCGCCGATTGCATCGTCAGGCGAGGACAATGACCAGATTGGACGGAACAATACGGGCGGGCCTCATCGGTTCCGGAATTCAGCGCTCGCTCACCCCCGCCATGCATATGGCCGAGGGCGCGGCACAGGGCCTTGCCTATCGCTACGAACTGCTCGACCTCGACCTTGGCGGCAGCGGTGCGGAACTCTTGCCGCAGATCGTCAGGCAGGCCGAAGAACGCGGCTTTTGCGGCCTGAACATCACTTTCCCCTGCAAGCAGCAGGTCATCGGCCTGCTGGACGAACTGTCCGACGATGCGGCAAGGCTCGGCGCGGTGAATACGGTCGTGTTTCGCGATGGTCGGCGCATCGGCCATAACACCGACTGGTGGGGGTTCGCGCAAGGGCTTCTCCTTCAGCTCCCGCAGGCCGACCTGACGAATATCGTGCAGCTCGGCGCCGGCGGCGCCGGAGCGGCCACCGCATTTGCCGTCCTGCAGCTCGGCGCGGGCGCCCTGACGATCTTCGACGTCGACGCCGCGCGCGCGCGTCAACTGGCCGCCGCCATGGCGGGTCACTTTCCCAATGCCGTGGTCAGCGCCGGATCGGACCTCAGGCAGGCCATGGCCGCGGCGAGCGGGCTGGTTCACGCGACCCCGACCGGCATGGACAAGCATCCCGGCCTGCCCTTGCCCGCCGAGCTTCTGACCCCCCGTATCTGGGTGGCGGAGATCGTCTACTTCCCGCTGGAGACCGCGTTGTTGGCCGAGGCGCGACGCCTCGGCTGCAGCGTGGCCGATGGCGGTGGCATGGCGGTGTTTCAGGCGGTCGGCGCTTTTGCGCTTTTCACCGGACAGGAGGCGAATGCCGAACGCATGCGGGCGCACTTCCGCATCTTGACCGGAAGCCCGCCGGAGCCGCTCGAGCGGCGCGCCTGACACGGTCGGGGATTCGCGTCTTCATGGTCGTTGCTTTGCCGATCATCCGGTCGGGGGGCTATCCCGAGGTGTCGGGCAAGGCACGCTTCCGGCCGGACAAATTTGCATTTGATGAAGTCCGGGGGCCAAGGGATAGTGCAAGCGCGGTTCGCGCCGCAGGTAAACCCGGCCTTGACCGACGTCAAGCTCTCTTGGGCCTATTGACATAAACGAACTATTTCGTACAAAACTTGTCGGGACGGTCAGACGACCGATCCCAAGGGGAGAAGTCCCGCATCCGTGGAGGCGGAAGGGACGTTGAGGAGGAAGAAATGACAACCAGACTCACACGGCGCCATTTGCTTGGCGCGACCTTTGCTGTCGCCGCGGCGACCGGCATGGCGCTGTCGATGCCGGCCTTCGCGCAGGAGCCGGCCACGCTGAAGTTTTCGGCCGTGTTCTCCGAGCAGGACATTCGCGCCGGCATGGTGAAAATGTTCGCCGACGAACTCAAGGATAAGTTCAAGGTCGAGCCCTTCTATGGCGGCACGCTTTTCAAGCAGGGAACCGAACTCGTCGCACTTCAGCGCGGCAACCTGCAGATGGGCAACATCGCCCCTCAGGACATTTCCAAGCAGGTGCCGGAATGGTCGGTGCTGACCTCGGCCTATCTGTTCCGTGACGCGGCGCATGTCCGTACCTTCTTTGCCAGCGACGTTGGTGCCGAATTCAAGAAGATGGCGGAGGAGAAGGCGGGCGTCCACATTCTCGGCCCGACCTATTTCGGTGCGCGTCAGGTCGGCCTGAAGTCCGACAAGAAGATCACCACGCCGGCCGATCTGGCAGGCGTCAAGCTGCGCATGCCCGGCGGCGATGCCTGGCAGTTCCTTGGCGAGGCGATCGGCACTAACCCGATACCGATGGCCTATGCGGAGGTCTACACGGGCCTGCAGACCGGCGCCATCGACGGTCAGGACAACCCGCTGCCGAACGTCAAGAACATGAAGTTCTACGAGGTCATGTCGCAGATCGTCCTGACGTCGCATCTGATCGGCTATGACCTCCTGACGATCTCCGCGGACGTCTGGAAGGGCCTCTCGGCCGAGCAGCAGGCGCAGATCCAGGCTGCTGCCGACAAGGCGATGCAGTGGAGCGAAGAGCAGCATCTCGCCCAGGAGGCGAAGCTCGTCGAAGAGTTCAAGGCCGCCGGCCTCAAGGTCTACGAACCCGATCTCGATGCCTTCCGCAAATTCGCCCAGGAAAAATACCTCGGTTCCGACCTTGCAAAGAGCTGGCCGGAAGGCATCCTCGAAAAGGTGGCTGCCCTCTGATCCGTCGTCACCGGATGCGACGAGCCGGCCATGCCGGCTCGTCTGACGCAACAGGAAAGTGACCCCGGATGAAATCGAGACTCCCCATGGTCGGCGAGTGGCTGAGAAACCGCGCCGAGAACCTCATCGCCCTGATGCTGCTGGGCATGTTCGTGGTCTTCCTCATGCAGATCGCGTTCCGTTACGTGCTGAACGTGGCGATCGGCTGGACCCACGAGGCGAGCGTCGCGCTCTGGATCTGGATGGTGCTTTTCGGCTCCGCCTTTGTCATCCGCGAGATCGACGAAATCCGCTTCGACCTGTTCTGGGGTGCCGCGGGTGACGGGCCACGCCGGCTGATGCAGGTGATCTCGGCCGTCTCGCTCGTCTTCCTTTTCGGCTGGTCTCTGCCTGCGGTCGTCGACTACGTGACCTTCATGAAGGTCGAGAGCACCGCCTATCTTAAGATCCGCTTCGACTATCTCTTTTCCATCTATGTCGTTTTCGCCGTGGCCATGATTGTTCGCTATGTCTGGCTTTGCGTACAGGCCATTCGCGGCAAGGCGCCGGATAGCTTCGACCCGACCAAAGCGAGTTCCGGCGTATGAACCTGGCCAGCCCCTTTTCCCTCTCGATCGTCGCGATCACCGTTCTCGCCTTTCTCGGCCTGCCCATCGGGCTGTCGATGATCGCCGGCTCGATCTTCTATCTGATGGTCTCCGGCGCCGACATGGGCATTGCCGCCGAGCAATTCCTCAACGGCATGTATTCCAACTATGTCATCCTGGCCGTTCCGCTCTTCGTCCTTGCGGCGGAGTTCATGAACATCGGGTCGATGACGGAACGCCTGCTGTCGTTCTGCAACGTCCTCGTCGGCCGCTTCCGCGGTGGACTGGCTCAGGTCAACGTCGTGCAGAGCATCATCTTTGCCGGAATGTCCGGTTCGGCGATCGCCGATGCAGCGGGCACCGGTGGCATGATGCAGAAGCTGATGACCAACGGCGGACGCTATACACCGAGCTTCGCGGCGGCGCTAACCGCCGTCACGGCGGTCATCGGCCCGATCATCCCCCCCTCCATTCCGATGGTGATCTATGCGCTCGTTTCCGATGCGTCGATCGGTTACCTGTTCCTTGCCGGCATCGTGCCGGGGCTGTTGATGGCCGCCTTGCAGATGATGCAGATCGCCATCACCGCGCGGCGGAGGAATTTCCCCGTCGAGGAGCCGGTGCCCCTGCGCGACATTCCCGGCATCACCTGGCGCGCGCTGCCGGCACTCCTGATGCCGGTCCTGCTGCTCGGCTGCATCTATTCCGGCATCACCACGCCGACGGAGGCCGCAGCCCTTGCTGCCGCCTACGCCCTGATCATCTCCGCATTCGTCTACCGCAGCATCAGTTTTGCCGCCTTCTACAGGGCCCTCTTCGTCAGCGCCAAGACGTCGGTTTCGATCGGCATGCTGATCGCCGGCGCACTGGTGTTCAACTATGTCGTCACGGTCGAGAACATCCCGGAAAGCCTGAGGGTGGTGCTGACCGGCTGGGACATGTCGCCCACCACCTTCCTGATCTTCGTGAACATCGTGCTGCTGCTGCTCGGATGCGTCCTAGAGGGGACAGCCATCCTGCTGATCATCGTACCGGTCTTCATTCCGACGGCCCAGGCGCTCGGCATCGACCTGGTACACTTCGGCGTCGTCGTCGTGGTCAACATCATGCTGGGATTGGTGACGCCGCCCTATGGGCTGCTGCTCTTCATCGTCGCCAAGATCTCGGGCGCCCCGGTGCGCGACATCATTCGCGACGCTGCCCCCTTCATTTTCTGGATGGTTTTCTGCCTCGGCGTGATCACCTTCCTTCCCGACACCGTGCTGTGGCTGCCCCGGCTCATGGGCTACCAGGGTTGATTGGAGCTCCAAGATGAACGAGTTGAAGCCGATCTACATTCTGAACGGACCAAACCTCAACCGGCTCGGACGCCGTGAGCCGGAGATCTACGGGCACGACACGCTGGCCGATGTGGAGGCCTGGTGCAGGCAGGCGGCGGGGGAACGCCCCGTCGCGTTTCATCAGACCAACAGCGAGGAAAAGCTGATCGATCTCGTGCACGAGGCGATCGACGAGGGTGCCGGTATCATCATCAACCCGGCCGCCTTCACCTTCACCTCGCTCGCTCTGCTCGACGCCCTGAAGATGTTCAAGGGACCGATAATCGAGTTCCACATCAGCAACGTGCATCGCCGGGAATCCATCTATCACCGCTCCTATGTCTCCATGACCGCGACGACGGTGATGGCGGGTCTCGGGGCCAAGGGCTATCCCCTGGCGGTCAAGGCGCTTGAACTGCTGATTGCGGAGGGCAAGCGGTAACGGGTCTTCCTCGGCGTCACCCGATGCCAAGCCCTCAAGCCCGCTCGTCTTCCTCGAAATGTGCAGGAGTACGGACATGAAAACGTCGATCGCGACCGTCTCGATCAGTGGCGACTTCGAGGAGAAGCTGGCGGCGATCGCCCGTGCGGGCTTCGACGGAATCGAGATATTCGAGAACGACTTCCTGGCCTTCGACCGCTCCCCGGCCGAGGTCGGCCGCATGGTGCGCGACCACGGGCTCGAGGTCACGCTGTTTCAGCCTTTCCGTGATTTCGAGGGCATGCCCGAACCCTTCCGAAGCCGCAATTTCGACCGTGCGGAACGCAAGTTCGACCTGATGGCGGAACTGGGGACCGATCTCATGCTGATCTGTTCCAACGCCTCCCCGGTCTCTCTCGGCGGCATTGACCGGGCGGCGGCCGATTTTCGCGAACTGGGCGAGCGGGCAGCCTCGCGAAACCTGCGGGTGGGCTACGAGGCGCTCGCCTGGGGCCGTCAGATTCACGACCATCGCGATGCCTGGGAAATCGTCCGCCGCGCCGATCACCCGAGCATCGGCCTCATCCTCGACAGTTTCCACACGCTGGCGCGCAAGATCGACGTCAATTCGATCCGCTCCATCCCGGGCGACCGTATCTTCATCGTGCAATTGGCCGATGCGCCGCTGATCGACATGGATCTGCTCTACTGGTCGCGCCATTTCCGCAACATGCCCGGCGAGGGCGACTTGGCCGTCACCGAATTCATGCGCGCCGTGGCGGCGACCGGCTATGACGGCTACCTGTCCCTTGAAATCTTCAACGACCAGTTCCGTGGCGGTTCGCCTAGCGCGATCTCGGCGGACGGACATCGCTCGCTGATCTATCTGATGGACCAGGTCAAACGGGCGGATCCGGACATCGTCATGAGCGTTCCCGACATGCCCGATCGTGCCGAGGTGGCGGAGATCGCCTTCGTCGAATTCGCCGTCAGCGACAGCGACGGCGCGCAACTGGAAAGCCTGCTTGAAACGCTCGGCTTTCGGGCGGTGGCTGAACACAGGTCCAAGGCCGTCACGCTGTTCAGGCAGGGCGGGGTGAACCTCCTTCTCAACCGGGACGAAAAGGGGTTCGCCAGCGCCTCCTACCTGGTGCATGGCGCCAATGCCTACGCGATCGCACTGATGGTCGATGACGCCAAGGCGGCGTTTGATCGCGCCGTGGCGCTCGGCGCCGAAGCCTTCGAGCAACCGGTCGGCCCGGGCGAGGTGGTCATTCCCGCCATCCGCGGCGTCGGCGGGGGGCTCTTGTATTTTCTTGACCGCAGCGGCGATCTCGGTCGCATCTGGGAAATCGATTTCAAGCCGCTGCCGGTCGCGGACGGCGACGCCGCAGGCGTCGGCCTGACGCGGTTCGACCACGTGGCCCAGACGGTCAAATATGACGAGATGCTGACCTGGCTCTTGTTCTACACCTCCCAGCTCAAGACAAGGAAGACGCCGATGGTCGACATCATCGATCCGGCTGGCGTCGTGCGCAGCCAGGTCGTCGAGAACGACAGCGGCAGCCTTCGCATCACGCTGAACGGCGCGGAAAACCGCAAGACGCTGGCCGGGCACTTCATTGCCGAAAACTTCGGTTCGGGCATCCAGCACATCGCCTTCCAGACGGATGACATTTTCGCCACGGCGCAGGCTCTGCGACGCAACGGTTTTTCGACGCTGGCGATTTCGCCGAACTACTACGATGACGTGGAGGTCCGCTTCGGCATCGACCCGGATCTGGTCGAGCGGCTGAAGCGGCACAATATTCTCTACGACAGGGACGAGCAGGGGGAGTATTTCCAGCTCTATTCCCCGACCTATGGAGAGGGCTTCTTCTTCGAGATCGTCGAGCGGCGCGGCTATCAGGGCTATGGCGCGGCCAATGCGATCTTCCGCATCGCCGCGCTACGGCGCCATCTTAGACCTGCGGGCATGCCCACAAGCTAGCCGTTCCGGGCGTTGGACCTACGACCTTCTCCGAGCGAACGTGTCGGAAGCGCCTTCAAACACGCTCGAGCGCGATGGCGATGCCCTGTCCGACGCCGATGCACATGGTGGACAGCGAATAGCGGCCACCCGTCAGTTGCAGTTCGAGCGCCGCCGTGCCGGTGATGCGGGCGCCCGACATGCCGAGCGGATGGCCGAGCGCGATGGCGCCGCCGTTCCGGTTGACGCGCGGATCATTGTCGGCGATGCCGAGTTGGCGCAGCGTCGCAAGGCCCTGGGAGGCGAAGGCCTCGTTGAGCTCGATCACGTCGAACTGATCCTGGGTCATGCCGAGCCGGGCCATCAGCTTCTGCGAGGCCGGTGCCGGGCCGATGCCCATGATGCGGGGCGGAACGCCGGCGGTCGCGCCGCCGAGAATGCGGGCGATCGGGGTCAGGCCATGCCTTTTCGCTGCCGCTTCCGATGCAATGATCAGCGCGGCCGCGCCGTCGTTGACGCCCGACGCATTGCCGGCGGTCACCGTGCCGCCCTCTCGCTTGAAGGGGGTGCCGAGCTTGGCCAGCGACTCGATGGTCGTCGCGCGCGGATGTTCGTCCTTGTCGACGACGATCGGGTCGCCCTTGCGCTGCGGGATCGCAACCGGGGTGATCTCCTTCGCCAGTCGGCCGCTCTCCTGGGCAGCCGAGGCCTTTGCCTGCGAACGCAGGGCAAAGGCGTCCTGATCCTCGCGACTGACGGAAAAATCAGCGGCGACATTTTCGCCGGTCTCGGGCATGCTGTCGACGCCGTATTGCTTCTTCATCAGCGGATTGACGAAGCGCCAGCCGATCGTCGTGTCATGGATCTCCGCATGGCGGGAAAAGGCGGTCTCGGCCTTCGGCATGACGAAGGGCGCGCGCGACATGCTCTCGACGCCGCCGGCGATCATCAGCTCTGACTCGCCGGCCTTGATGGCGCGCGCCGCGGCGATCACCGCATCCATCCCCGAGCCGCAAAGCCGGTTGATCGTCGTACCCGTCACGCCGACCGGCAGTCCGGCGAGCAGCAGCGACATGCGCGCCACATTGCGATTGTCCTCGCCCGCCTGGTTGGCGCAGCCGAAGATCACGTCGTCCACCGCTTCGAAATCCAGGCCGCCATGCCGCGCCATCAGGGCCTTCAGCGGGATCGCGCCGAGGTCGTCGGCGCGGACCGATGAGAGTGATCCGCCGAAACGGCCGATCGGAGTGCGGATATAGTCGCAGATGAAAGCTTCGGTCATGTCAGAGCTCCGGCACGATGAGGTCGGCCACCGGACCGGGCACGAGAAGTTCGGCGCCGGTCAGGGACTGCAATTGTTCGAGCGAGATCGACGGCAGCTTTTCGCGCAGGACGAAGTGGCCGTTCTCGATG
Organism: Arenimonas sp.; assembly: GCA_019459145.1. Classification (GTDB taxonomy): domain Bacteria; phylum Pseudomonadota; class Alphaproteobacteria; order Rhizobiales; family Rhizobiaceae; genus Allorhizobium. The sequence continues at coordinate 89,247 of JAIBEK010000014.1, read as the reverse complement.
TCGATCACGGCGAGGCTGGTATAGACGCGTGTCACGCAGCCGACGCCGGTCAAGGGCAGGGTGCAGCGATCGAGAAGCTTCGGCTCACCTTTCTTCGTCACATGCTCGGTGATCACGGCGACCCGCTTTGCCCCATGCACGAGATCCATGGCCCCGCCGACGGCCGGCACGCCGCCCGCGCCGACGCTCCAGTTGGCCAGGTCGCCGTTCTGGGCAACCTGGTAGGCACCAAGAATGGCGACGTCGAGATGCCCGCCGCGCACCATGGCGAAGCTGTCGGCATGGTGGAAGAAGGCGGCGCCCGGATTGAGCGTCACGGCCTTCTTGCCGGCATTGATCAGGTCCCAGTCCTCTTCGCCGGCCGCCGGCGGTTCACCGAAGTCGAGAATGCCGTTTTCGGTGTGAAATACCGCCTGACGTCCCGGCGGCTGGTATTGCGCGACCATTTCGGGAAAGCCGATGCCGAGGTTCACATAGGCGCCGTCTTCGATATCCTGCGCTGCGCGCCAGGCGATCTGGGCGTTGGAAAGCTTGTCGGTCATGGATAGATCGCTCCCGCACGGTTGAGGACTTCTTCCTGCTGAGGGTCGGATACTTCGATCACCGCCTGGACGAAAATGCCGGGCGTGATGACGTTCTCCGGATCGATCTCGCCGGGTGAGGCAAGCTTCGATACCTGAACGATGGTGTGGGCCGCGGCCATGCACATCAACGGATTAAAATTGCGCGCCGCCTTGTTGTAGAGGAGGTTGCCATGGGTGTCGCCGATATGCGCCTTGACGAGCGCGAAGTCGGCCTTCAGCCAGCGTTCCTGGACATAGGACCGGCCGTCGAACTCCTCGATCTTCTTGCCCTCGGCGAGCTCCGTGCCGTAGGCCGTCGGGGTGTAGAAGGCGGGGATGCCGGCTCCACCGGCGCGGATACGCTCGGCAAGCGTGCCCTGCGGCACCAGTTCGAGCTCGATTTCGCCGGCGAAATATTTGTCCGTGAAGACCTTGGGATCGGCTGAACGCGGGAAGGAGCAGATCAGCTTCTTCACCATGCCCTGCTCGATCAGCGCGGCCAAGCCCACATGACCATTGCCGGCATTGTTGTTCACCACCGTCAGGTCCTTCGGATGGCCGGTCTCGACAAAGCGGTCGATCAGCGCGTGAATGAGCTCGATCGGCGCGCCGGAGCCGCCGAACCCGCCGATCATCACGGTTGCGCCATCGCCGATCCTGGCCACTGCTTCGGCCAGGCTGGGGACTGTCTTGTCCATCGAAATCTCCTCGTTCGCCACCGATCACGATCAGGCAGCCTGTTTCAATGAATAGGAAAAGGGGACCTTTTCGGCAATGGCTTTGTGCGATATGAGGCTTTTGTTGACATATCGCACGGAACCCACGATGACGATCACCGATCGCGACACCATGGGCGGCCTGGCCAAGGGACTGGCTGCAATCGAGACCTTCACCGCCGACCATCCGCGTCAGAGCATTGCGCAGGTGGCGGCGGCCAGCGGCCTTGACCGGGCCACCGCGAGACGCTGCCTGCTGACGCTGGCCCATTACGGCTATGCCGACTATGACGGCAAGTTCTTCACCCTGACCCCGCGCGTTCTGCGCCTAGGCACGGCCTGCCTTGCAACCATGCCGCTGCCGCAGATGGTGCAGCCGCTGCTCGATCGGCTGTCGGACGAACTCGGGGAAAGCTCTTCGGTGTCCATCCTCGATGGGGACGAGATCGTCTATGTCGCCCGCGCCGCCCAGCGCAAGGTCATGTCGATCGCCCTGATGCCCGGCTCCCGGCTGCCGGCCTTTTGTACGTCAATGGGCCGTGTCCTTCTTGCGGCGCTGCCGGATGATGAGATCCGTGGCCGCCTGGCGAGCAATCCACCCACCGCCCGCACGCCCTTAACCGTCACCGATCCCGACGAGTTGATGGACCGCATCCGCACCGTGCGCGACAAGGGCTATGCCGTGATCGACCAAGAGGTGGAACTCGGCCTGCGCTCCATCGCCGTGCCCGTGCTCAACATGCGGGGTGTCACCGTCGCCGCGCTCAACCTCGGCCTGCCGGTGCGCGGAGACGATCCGCACGTGCTCGCCGAGCGCTATCTGCCCGCGCTGCTCGCCGTCCAAGTGGAGCTCAAAACAATGCTGCGTTAGCGGCGTTCTGCGCGCGCCTCAGCGCGTCAACCCCGTTGCGCCCTCGACGATCTCCGGTGGCAGCGCCAGCGATTGGCGCATCGTCAGATCGAAATAGACCGACACGGCGAGAAGTTCGGCGCAAAGCACGCCATCGGCCTTGTTCGTCAGGCTATGCCGGGTGGACAGCGAGGTTCGCCCGACCTTCACCACCGAGCTTCTGATCTCGAACAGGCTGCCGACCGGCAGTTCCTGGCGAAAGTCGATCTCGTAGCGGCGGTCGGCCCAGCCCTGTCGGCGCTCGGCAATCCAGGTGGCCGAATAGCCGCAAGCCGCCATCAGGTGCCACAGCGACTGGTCGAAGGCGGCTATATAGAATTGCACGTTCATGTGACTCATGGCGTCGCATTGCGCCGGGTAGACCACCCCTTGATAAGTCAGGATTGTCATTCTTCGATTCTCCTCCGCGTTCGTCGAACCGGCTTCGGCTTTGACGACAAATCAATTCATGCAATAGCTGTGGCCACAAGCATATATTTGGGGAATGGTGTGTCCATGGCTGGTCCGAGACGGCGTTTCGTATGGGAACTCGACTGGAACCTGCTGCGCACCTTCATGGTGATCGTACAGGAAAAGGGGCTGACGGCGGCGGGAGAAAAGCTCTCGTTGAAGCAGCCGACCATCAGCAACGCTCTCAGGCGTCTGGAAACCCACATGGATTGCCGGCTCATCGAGCGCAATGCCTCGCATTTTTCGGTGACCCCGGCCGGGCAGCGTCTCTTCAGCGAATGCGTCGCTCTGTTCGACATCGTCTCCGGCCTGCCGCAAAGGATGGAACAACACCCGGCCGACCTCACCGGGCATATCGATATCGCGCTCGCCAGCCATGTCGTCTGTCCCTTCTTCGACGAGGTGCTTGCCGCCTTCCATCGCGCTTTCCCCCAGGTGACACTGTCGATGACGGTGGCGTCCAGCCATGACGTCGCGGCGGCGGTGGCCAACCGGGATGCCAGCCTGGGCGTCTGCCTGATGGAGGAGCGCCATCCGAAGCTCGAATACGACCTGCTCTATCGCGAAGCCTTCGGATATTTCTGCGGTCCCCGCCATTCGTTGTTCGGAAAGTCCGACCTCTCGCTTTCGGCTTTGCGCCACGAACCTTACGTCTCGTTCAAGACCGACCAGATGTCCGGCGCCCTGTGGCCCGTCGCCCTCCTGCGCCAGAAGGAAGGATTCGAGGGCGCTGTCATCGGCACCTCGTCGCACCTCGAGGAAGTGAAACGACTGATCATAGCCGGCTTCGGTTTCGGCCCCCTGCCGATCCATGTGGTCGAGGATGATGTGCGCGCCGGACGCCTCTGGCGGCTGCCACCCCATGTGTCTGCGCCGATGATCGACGTCCATCTCGTCCATGACCCCTCCGCGCGTCGCGGGCGCGCCGAAGGTCTGCTCCTTGCCGAGCTCCGCCAGGCAATCGCCTCGCGGCCGCTCGACGAGCGATCCTATCCCGGCCCGAGGAGCGAGCGAGCCTGAGGCCTCACCCGGCCTTTCCGCCGTAACCGGTCAGGAAGGATGTGAGGTTCTCGCCGAGGGCGTCGCAGAGATAGCCGCCTTCCTGGACGATCACCGCCGGCCGGCCGAGCCTGGCGATCGCCTCGCCGATCCGGGCGAAACCGGGGGTCGAGACCGAAAGGCCGCCGAACGGGTCCTGCTCGTAGGCGTCGAGTCCAAGCGCAATGACGATCGCGTCCGGGCTGAAGGCTTCGACGCGCCGCAGGCCGGCCGACAGTGCTTCGAGAAAGGTCGAATCATCCGATTTGCGCGCAAGCGGCAGATTGAAGTTATAGCCGAGGCCCGGTCCTTCGCCGCGTTCGTCGGCATGGCCCCAGAAAAATGGATAGAAGCGCACCGGATCGGCGTGGATAGAGACTGTCAGAACGTCGTTGCGGGCATAGAAGATGCCCTGCGTGCCGTTGCCGTGATGCAGGTCGACGTCGATGATCGCCACGCGCTCGGCCGAGCGTTTCAACCGCTGCGCGGCAATCGCCGAATTGTTGAAGAAGCAGAAGCCGCCTGCCACATCGCTGAAGGCATGGTGCCCCGGCGGCCGGCAGAGTGCATAGGCCCACGGGTCCCCGGCCGCCACCGCATCGGCGGCGGAGGTTGCGCTCCAGGCGCTCCAGCAGGCGCTGTCAAAAGTCTCGGCCGAAATCGGGCAGGAGGTGTCGGCCATGTGGTATCCGGCCTGTCCGACGGCGGAAGCTGGATAACTACCGCCGCGGGCGATCGGATGGATGTTCGGGATCACCTCTTCGGAGGCGCCTTCGATATGCTGCCAGCGCTGGTAGATGCGCTTGAGGAAGTCCAGATATTCCGGCGTGTGGATGGCCGAGATCGGACCGAGGCCGTGGTCTGCCGGCCGCTCCACGGAGAGGCCTGCGGCGCGCGCGCCTTCGAGCAGGCGCTCGACGCGTTCCGGCTGTTCCGGATTGGCCCGGCGGCCGCCGCTCGACAGGAAGAATTTTGGGTCATGGCGTTTCTGTTCTTCGGCAAGGAAGGTCTTCATGGTCGCTCCAATGGGGTTCCTGTCTCGTGACGGGGTGGGACTGTCCGCGCCCGACCCTAGAAGGCGACCCGGTCGCCGCCCTTGAGGGCGAGCATGGCACGCGCTTCCTCCGGCGTCGCGACTTCGAGTGACAGACCTTCAAGGATCGTCCTGATGCGCCCGACCTGGGCGGCATTGGACCTTGCCAGTTCGCGGCCGTCATAAAGGCTGTCCTCCAGGCCGACGCGCACGCTGCCGCCCATGGTCGCGGCCATGGTGATCATCGGCATCTGGTGGCGCCCGGCCGCCAGCACGGAGAAGCGGTAGTCGTCGCCGAACAGCTTGTCGGCGATCCGTTTCATATGGACGAGGTTTTCGGGGTCGGCCCCGATACCGCCGAGAACGCCGAAGACGAACTGGATGAACAGTGGCCCCGATACCAGTCCGCGGTCGCGGAAATGGGCGAGCGTATAGAGATGGCCCACGTCGTAGCACTCGAACTCGAAACGGGTGCCACAGCCCTCGCCAAGACGTTTCAGAATGGCTTCGATGTCGGCGAAGGTGTTCTTGAAGATCGTGCCGCGCGTCGCCTCGAGCAATTGCGGTTCCCACGGGTGTTGCCATTCGCGCGGCCGGTCGAGTGCCGGGTAAAGACCAAAATTCATCGACCCCATGTTGAGGGAGCACATTTCCGGCTCGGCGGAAAGAGCCGCCGCCAGCCGCTCGTCGAGCGACATCAGCGACGAACCGCCGGTGGAGATGTTGATGACGGCATCGCAGGCCTGCTTGATCACCGGCAGGAAGCGCATGAACACGGCCGGATCGGCCGTCGGCCGGCCGTTTTCCGGGTCGCGGGCATGCAGATGCAGGATCGATGCGCCGGCCTTCGCCGCTTCGATCGACTGCGCCGCGATATCCTCCGGCGTGCAGGGCAGGTGCGGCGACATCGACGGGGTGTGGACCGAGCCGGTGACGGCGCAGGTGATGATGACCTTCTTCGACTTCATGTTGTTTCCGCTATCGGTTGGAGGGGTTAAGGGCGCGATCGAGCACATTGCGGGTGACCCGTTCGACCATGGCGTCGCTGCGCAACAGCCCGGCCACCCATTCGCAGGTGCCGGCATGGAAGACCTCGCCCTCGCCCTTGCGGAAGTTAACGATCATACCATTGCTGTAGCGCACCTTTTCGAGGTTCTCGTCGCTTGCGTCCCCGTAGAGCGTCTCGGCGATGAAGCGGCCGTCCTCGTCGCCGAAGAAACGATCCTCGGGCCCCAGGACGTCGTCGTTCTCCTCGACGGAGCTCGCCATGCCGAGCGCGAGGATTTCGAGGCCCTCGGGTGCGCCGCTGGTGGCGGTCGGATAGGGCCGGCCATGGCGGATCTGGTAGTCGAGACCGTCGACCTCGTACCCGTAGATGTGGCTCTCGGCGCCCAGCAGATCGCCATAGAACAGGCCCGTCCCGGCAAAGGCCCAGTGCTCGGGCCGGCAGACCGGGAAGCCGCGCACGCCGCGCGGCGAACACCCGCCCCAGCCGGCATAGACGCCATTGGTGGAATTGAGGCCGAAAGTCGCTGTGCCCGGACGTCCGATTTCGGGCGCCTCCCAGCTGTTCGTGGCCCGCGTCACGTCGCCGGTCTGGTAAGCCGGGTCTTCGGCCCGCGCCCGATACTTGTAGCAAACCTGCGTGCGCCCCTCGTCCTCGAGACGGGTCTGCCACATGAAGTTGCCGGCAAAACGTGCGGCAAAGCCGCCGCGCTCAACGAAGCGATCCACCGTGTCGCGCATCTCCCAGGTCCAGTATTCGTCGTGGCCGACGAAGACGACGCAGTCATAGGCGTGGAGCAGTTCGGGACGGAAATGCAGTTCGTGCTGGCTGATCAGATCGACGCCGTAGCCGGAGCGCTCCGCCCAGCGAAAGAAGTGGCTGTCATAGCTCGCCCAGCCGGCCGATGCGTATTTCTTCGAATGGCCGGTGGCATAGGCCCATTCCATGTGCGGATAACGCGGCACGGCTCCCGGCGGCAGGCTGACCTCGACCGGCACGCGCGGTGCATCCTTCGGCAGTACGACGAAACCCCGACACCAGGGGCGCTGCGTGCTGACGCGAGTCGCATACTGGTCGCGGTTCGGCCCGGTGATCCCCTGATAGTGATTGGAGCCGCCCCAGGTGTTGTAGGCGGTCCAGGTGCCGGTGGCGGCGACCTGGAGAATGCGTCCCGGCTTGGCATCGTTGGCGGGGCACAGGATAAAGAGGTGATGGCAGCGGATCGGCTTGCCGTCGCGCCCTTGCGCCGTCAGCGTCAGTCGGTAGGCGCCGGAGGTCCAATCCGCCGGGATCGTAAAGCTGTGGCTCGGCTGCCAGCCGCAGCCCTCCACCGAACATTGGTCCGGCGTCTCCTGCCAGACGGCCGGAATGCCCGCGATCGTCATGACATGTCGTTCGACCCCTCCATCCCGCAGGATGTCGATCTGGCAGGTAGGCGCCGTCGAACTGATGAACAAGGTGACTGTGTCGCCGGGCGCATAGGAGAAGCGGTCGGAATAGCACCAGATCTCACCGCGTTCTCCATCCATGCCGGGATATTCGTAAGTGTGACCGAGCACCGCTTCACGGCGTTGGGCAACCGTCAGGCCGAAATCGGGAAACTCGGCATTTGCCATGTCTGCTCGCCCTTCACCTGTCGTGCTCCAATGAATTTCGCCGCAGGGCCGACGGTCTCACCCTTGCGTTGTTTCAGCGGAGAATCCTCCGGAAAAATTCATCGATCAAATAGATAGAGAAAATAGCAAGCATAGCGCCACAGAATGATTGAGCGCGTTCTGTCCCCTCTGGTGTTGTCAGTGCCCGGCGGTGCTCACAGCCGGTAGGCACGCCGGGCCAGTTCGCCGGCCAGAAGCGGGGAGAGTTCATGGGCCTCGGCTTCGTCCAGACGATGGCTGGTCACGAGTTCGGCCAGGTATGCGCAGTCGGCGCGGCGGCTGACATCATGGCGGGCCGGGATGGAGCAGAGCGCGCGCGTGTCGTCGTTGAAGCCAGCCGTGTTGAAGAAGCCGGCCGTTTCCGTCGTCGCCTCGCGATAGCGGCGGATACCCTCGAAACTGTCGTGGAACCACCAGGGCGGGCCGAGGCGAAGCGAGGGATACACGCCGGCGAGCGGCGCGAGTTCGCGCGCATAGACGCTTTCGTCGAGGGTGAAGAGAATGAGCGTCAATCGCGGATCCATGCCGACCGCGTTGAGCAGCGGTTGCAAGGCCTCGGTGAAATTCGTTGCCACCGGAATGTCGAAGCCGCGATCACGTCCATAGCGTTTCAGCACGCCGGCATTGTGGCTGCGCAGCGAGCCGGCATGCAACTGCATGACCAGGCCGTCCTCTACCGACATGCGGGCCATTTCGGTCAGCATCTGCGCCCGGAACAGTTCGGCATCGCCCTTGGTAAGCGCACCTGCGAGAACTCTCTGATAGAGCGCGTGCGCTTCGGCCTGGCTGAGATCGGCCGTCCGGGGGGTCGGGTGGCCGTGATCGGTGGCGGTTGCGCCCATCGAGCGAAAGAAATCACGGCGGGCCCGATGGGCGGCCAGATAGCCCTCCCAGGTGCCGATGTCGCAGCCGGTGAGCGTTCCGAGCTGTTCGACGTTCTGGCGGAACCCATCCGTATCGGGGTCGACCACGCCGTCGGGCCGATAGGTCGGGACGATCCGACCCTTCCAGCCGGAGGCGCGGACGGCCTGATGATGGGCAAGATCGTCGAGGGCACTGTCGGTGGTGGCGATCACTTCGATGCCGAAACGGTCGAACAGCGCCCGCGGCCGATAGGCCGCATCCGCCAGCCGATCGGCGATCACATCATAGTGGTGCTCGGCATTGTCCTCGCACAAGCGCTCCTCAAGGCCGAAGACCTCGGAAAAGGCATGATCGAGCCAGAGCCGCGACGGCGTGCCGCGAAACAGGTGATAATGGCGCGCGAATGTCCGCCAGATCGCCCGCGGATCGCTTTCCGCGTTCTCTCCGATGCCCAGCGCCTCATAGGGCACGCCCTGGCTGACCAGCATGCGCACCACATAATGGTCGGGAATGACGAACAGCTCCGCCGGGTTGGCGAAGGCCGGGTCTTCTCCCCACCAGCGCGGATCGGTATGGCCGTGCGGCGAGACGATCGGCAGGTGTTCGACGGTGCGGTAGAGGTCGCGGGCGATCGTGCGGGTCGCGGGATCGGCGGGAAACAGGCGATCGGGATGCAAGAGCATGGCGTCACTCGGTTTGGATGTGGCGGGCGGCCGAAGCCGCCCGTGGCAAGGGTCAGCCCATCAGGTAGTTCGGCAGGAACAGCACGACCTCGGGAGCGAGGATCATCAGCACGACGACGGCGAGCACGGCGACGACCAGCGGCACCATTTCGACTGTGTATTCCTTGTAGGAACAATTGAGGATGCCGCACACGGTGAACATCGAAACGCCGACCGGCGGTGTCATGCCCCCGAAGGTGACGAGCGTCATCATCACCAGGCCGAAATGGACGGGATCGATGCCGGCAGCCGTGATGACGGGAACGAGGATCGGCGTCAGCAGCATGACGATGACGGTTGCCTCGACCAGCATGCCGAACACGAGCAGGAAGCCGGCGATGACGAACAGCAGCATCGACTGGCTGGAGAACAGCCCAAGCGTCACTTCCGCTATGGTCTGCGGCACGCGTTCGAAGGTGATGACATAGCCGAAGGCGCCCGACAAAAGGATGATGATCATGATCATGCCGATGTCGCGCACGCTGGCCACGAGGGCATCGACCAGCTTGGCAAGCGTCAGTTCGCGATAGATGAAGAAACCGATGAACAGGGTGTAGGCGACGGCAAAGGCGCCGGCCTCCGATGGCGTGAACAAGCCGAAACGGATGCCGACCAGCAGCCAGACCGGGAAAAGGATGGCCCAGAGGCTGATACGGAAGCCAGCGAGCACTTCGCGGAAGGTCGGCAGGCGGTCGTTCACCGGCTTGTAGTCACGTTTGCGTGCGACCCAGGCAGTAGCGAACATCAGCGCGATCGTCAAAAGCACGCCGGGTACGACGCCGGCGATGAACAGGCGGCCGATCGATACTTCACCAAGAAAGCCGTAGAGGATCAGGCCGAGGCTGGGCGGAATGGTTGCCGTGATCAGCCCGCCGATCGACAGCAGAGCGCCGGTGAAGCCGCGGGAATAGCCGCTCTTGATCATCGGCTCGCCGAGCACGCGGGCCTGCATGGCGGCATCGGCGACGGCCGACCCGGAAATGCCGCCCATCAGGGCGCTGAGCACAAGGCTTGTCTGGCCAAGCCCGCCGCGCATCCAGCCGGCCAGCGTCGTTGCCAGGCTGGTCAGCCGCGGGGTGATGCCGGTGCCGTTCATCAGATGCCCGACCAGGATGAACAGAGGGACTGAAAGCAGCGGAAACGACTGGCTGGAGGCAACGATGCGCTGCACGGCGATGCTGTCCGGCAGGAAGGTCGTGGGCAGCAGGAAATAGGCCATGCTGGCGATGCCGATGGCGAAGGCGACCGGCATGCCGATGACGATGAAGCCCAGTGCAAGGATCAGGATCAGGGCGGAAATCACAAGGGATACTCCTGCGCGGGGACTTCGGGTTCAAGGGCAAAGAGCACGCCGTGTGCAAAAACCCGTCGAAGAACGGAAATGATCATCAGTGCGGCGCCGACCGGCAGGGCGAGCGTGACCAGGCCATAGCTCAAGCCCGAAGCCCCCAACTCGCGAGCCCAGTTGGACAAGGCCAGCTGGGTGCCGAGGTAGACGATATAGCCGAGGAAAGGAACGATGCAGATCAGGCTGACCCAGATCAGGATGAGCCGATAACGAGGGGAAAGCGCGTCAGGCAGTGCCGAGACCCGAATGTGTTCTCCACGCTTGATGGTCAGGTCCGCCCCGAGCATGCAGGTCCAGATCAACAACAGCTGGGCGATCTCCGGACCTTCCGGAAACGGAACGCCGATCGAACGTCCGACGGCGCCGGCAAGCACGCTGATCACTGTGCCGGCCAGAAAGACGAGCGCGAGGATCTCCTCGACGCGATCAAAAAGTTTCCACATATGTCCTCTCCCGAGGCCAATGACGCGGGCTGCGCCATTGGCCATTGTGGTTTGCCTCGACGGTGACGGCGGTTTACTGGGCGGAGGCGATGAACGGTTCGAGCGCCTTGCGCGTTTCCTCCAGGCCGAGCTCGGTGTAGACCCCCGGCACGCGGGACTTGAAGTCGTCGATGTTGACGTCGGTAAACGTCACGCCCGCCGCTTCCATCTCCTTGCGCACGCTATCGAGCTTCTCGACCGTCATCCGGGTGGCTTCGTCACCGGCTGCGGCAAGCTCTTCGACGATGATCTTGCGCATTTCTTCCGGCTGGGCCTGGAACCACTGTTCGGAGGTGGCAAGGCCTGTATAGAGCTGGACATGGTTGGTGAGCGCCACGTTCTTGACCACTTCATGCAGCTTGATGCCGTAGGCGCCGGTCAGCTGCGCTTCCGCCCCGTCGATCGCGCCGAGCTGGAGCGCGGAATAGACTTCCGACCACGGCATCGGCACGGCGGTCGCGCCCATGGCATTGACGGTGGCGATCCAGCCGGGCGCATCGATGGTGCGCACGCGCACGCTGGAGAGATCGGCCGGAACCTTGACGGGGTTCTTCGAGAACATCTGGCGCGTGCCCTGGAACCAGTTGTAGTTCAACAGGCGGATGCCCGAGGCTTGGGCGAGCTTCTCGACCCATTCGGCATAGACCGGCGAGGATGTGATGGCGGCATATTTGCTGTAATCATCGACCAGATAGGGCGCCGAGAGGATGCCCAGTTCCTTCTGGAACGGCGCGAGACGGCCGGCATCCACCAGCACGGCAATGTTGGCGCCGTTGCGGATCTGCTCGAGCACGTCATTGTCGGAGCCAAGCTGCGAGCTCGGGAAGATGGTGATCTTGATCTCGCCCTTGCTGCGCTCCTCGATCTTCTTCTTCGCGCCCTCCATGGCGATGACGAGCGGATCCTGCGGGTTCTGCGAGGTGGACAGGTTCAAGGCGATTTCCGCATAGGCGGTGCTGGCAAGGCCGGCGATGAATGCGGCCGCAAGGCCAAGGGACTTCAGGGAATTCATCATAGTCTTCTCCTCCGTTGCTTGATGAAATTCGGATCTTCTGGCGTCAGCCAGTCGTGCGGTCGGGCCAGAGCCCGACGCGTTCGCCTTCCGTGACGAATATCGTGACATGGTAAAGTAGCCGGCTAAGGGCTTCGGCTTGTAGCGTTCGTCCCGCGCCGTCAACGCGGTTTCGCCAGGCTTTCCGTCCGGCGAAATAGGTTTGAAAGACGATGCGCATGAAATCATGGGCACGGTCCGCGTCCGCCCCGTGGCCGAGGCGCTCGAACCGGGCGACATAGGCCTTGCCCGCCTCGGTCTGCGGCCAGAGCAGCATGGTATCGGTCATGACGCGGCCATCCGAATGGACCTCGTCATAGGCCGCGCCCTTCATCGGGCCTTCGGGGTGAAAGCCGCAGCGCTCGGCGAAATCCATCATGCGGTCGGCAAGGGCAAGCGCGTCGGCATGGCCGCCCAACCGGACATAACGATGCAGCAGCCACGACCATTCGCACTGGTGGCCGATTTCCCGCAGGGAGCCGTCGCGGCCTTCCGCAGGGCCAAGATCCGCCGCGCGGAATTCGACAATGGTGCCGTTGTCGGGATCGAGGAAATGACGCCGGACCACGGCGAGCATATCTTCGGCCCGCCGCATCCACATCGCGTCTCCGGTCATCTCATAGGCCTGCAACAGGGCCTCGAACATGTGCATGTGCGGGTTCTGCGCCCGCAGTGCATGGGTGACGGCGCCGGCGCCGTGGCCCCCGTGGTGAAAACTGTCGTCCTCATAGAGTGCGCCGGTTTCCGGGTCGGTCAGGCGAGTCTCGATGAACGACCAGCATTCATTCAACTGGCCCGCCAGCGCCTCGGTCGGCTCCACCCTTTGATAGGTCGAAAGCGCCAGCAGGACGAAAGACTGATCGTAGCTGCGCTTGATGCGGTCGGCGGGGAGACCGGTCGGCCGCCCGCTTCGATCGACCGTGCGGACATAGCCGCCATCCTGTGGATCGCGCTGATGTTCGGTGAGGAAGCGATAGGCCGCGCGGGCGCCTTCGAGCAGGCGGTCGTCCGGCTTGTGCAGATGGAGATGCGACAGCGTGAAGAGCAGGCGGGCCTGCACCAGCGTCGACTTCGGATCGTCGGCCTCAACAACGCCGTCCTCCGTCAACCGGTCGAAGAAGCCGCCGTGAATGGTGTCGCGGGCCCGATCCAGCCACCATGGCATCAGTGTGCCGTGGAACCATGCGGCCCATTCCGGCGCGGTGCGTTCGCCGTGCCCGCCCCTTGCGATCCTCTGCGCCCCTCCCGTGGCCATCACCTCCGTCAGCCTCCCGTTTCGTCGAAGAATTCGGGCATGGCCTCGGCAATCGCCGGCAGGTCCGTCAGCACGCCCTTGAGATGGGTTCGCATCTCCGCCTCGGCGGCCGCGGGATCGCCGGAGCGCAAGGCGGCGACGATGGCGGCATGCTGGTCGATCAGGCGTTCGCGGGGAAACTGACGGGTGCTGATATGGCGCACGCGGTCCATCTGGGTCTTCAGGTCCTCCAGTATGTCCCAAATGGCCGGCTGGCCGGCAGCCTCGGCCAGAAGCCGGTGAAAGGCTTCATCCAGTTCCATGAAACGGCTCGGGTCGTCGCTGTCGACCACCGCGCGTTGGGCGACAAGATTGTTGTCGAGAAGAGCCAGTATGTTCGGCGTGACCGCGCGCGCCGCCGCACGAACGAGGTCGGCCTCGACCGCTTCGCGAACGAAGCGCGCCGTCATCACCGCAGGCACGGAGATGCGTCGGACATAGGTGCCGCGCTGCGGGCGCACTTCGACGAGGGATTCTTCGGCGAGCTTGATGAAGGCCTCGCGCACCGGCTGGCGGCTGACCTTGTAGCTGGCGGCAATTTCCGATTCCGAAATTCGGACGCCGGGCGCAAGATCGCCCTTGACGATCCGGTCGCGCAACAGCCGGTAAAGCTGCGGCCCGACGGCCGAGCTTTGCTCCAGTGCGGCTGGTTCTGCGCGGACAAATGCCATTCGATCTCTCCCTTCGAACTGTATAGGTCTGAACTTCCATACTAGTCAACAGGCAACTCAGCTGCTAGAGAACGGTCAGATATTATCGACGCAGCAGGCTCAGGAGGAATGGCAGATGCGGCAGACTTGGCGCTGGTTTGGACCACGGGATCTCGTGTCGATCGACGACATGATGCAGGCCGGGGTCGAGGGGGTGGTCTCGGCGCTGCATCACGTCCCGACCGGTGCGGTATGGACGGGCGAGGAAGTGGCGAAACGCCAGGCCGAAATCGGGCGCATGAAGGACGGAAGCCCGTCGGGTCTCAAATGGGAGGTCGTCGAGAGCCTGCCCGTGTCGGAGGACATCAAGAAGCAGACGGGCTCCTGGCGCGAACACATCACCAATTACAAGACCTCGCTCCGGGAGCTGCGCGATGCCGGGATCGAGGTGATCTGCTATAATTTCATGCCGGTGCTCGACTGGACCCGCACCGACCTCGCCTGGCGCCTGCCCAACGGCGCCACCTGCATGCGCTTCGACCTCAATGATTTTGCCGCCTTCGACATCCATATCCTGGCCCGGCCCGGCGCGGTGGAGGACTATCCTCGGGACGTGGCGGAAGATGCGAAGCGTCGGTTCGAGGCAATGGACGACGCGACACGGCAGGCGCTCGCCCGCAATGTCGTCTTCGGCCTTCCCGGAGCCGCCGAACACTTCACCCTCGAGGATGTCCGAGCCCATCTTGCCGAATATGCGGCGATTTCGGAAGAACGTCTCCGCGGCCATCTGATCGATTTTCTCGCCGAAGTGACGCCCGTGGCCCAGGATCTCGGCCTGCGCCTCTGCTGTCATCCGGACGATCCACCGTTCTCGCTGCTCGGACTGCCCCGGGTGATGTCGACGGAAGCCGACTATCGCAAGGTGATGGCGGCGGTCGACCTGCCGGCGAACGGCATCACGCTGTGCACCGGTTCGCTCGGTGCCCGGCCCGACAATGATCTGCCGGGAATGATGGACAGGCTGGGCGATCGCGTCCATTTCCTCCATCTGCGCAACGTCCAGCGCCAGTCGGGCGATATCATGGGCAGCTTCTACGAGGCCGAGCACCTCGGCGGCGGCACCGACATGGTGGCGATGATCGCTGCCGTGCTGCGGGAGGAAAACCGCCGGCGCACGGCCGGGCGGTCCGATTGCAGCATTCCCTTCCGCCCGGACCACGGCCAGGACATCCTCGACGACCTCGGTCGCAAGGCCCAGCCCGGCTATCCCGCCATCGGCCGCCTGAAAGGCCTGGCCGAACTGCGGGGTATCATGACGGCGCTTGAGCATCCGGTCGAGGGAATGCGCCCCTGAGCGAATAGGGTCAAACGGTGCTGGCGCAGAGGCAAGTCTGCGCCGAAGCGTCAGCGGTTCCTTGAGCCGCAAACGCGACGACACGAAGTCCTCTTCGCGTCGTCGTGTCGATTTATGATTGCCTCGGCGAGGCCGATGGCGGAAAAGCCTCGACCGGGCATGCGAAGTGCAATCGCGTAGGAGGCGAAGGATGGGTAGCAAGCTGTTTCTCTCGATCGGCGAGGCGATGGTGGAGTTGTCGCAGGCCGATGGCGGCTTGTGGCGCATGGGCTTTGCCGGCGATACGCTGAACACCGCCTGGTATGCCCGCGCCTGTCTGCCGGCAGACTGGGAGGTCGCCTATTTTACCCGGCTGGGCCCCGACCCCTTTTCCGAACGCATGCAGGAATTCCTTCAGGACAGTGCCATCTCGACGCGCTTCATCGAACGCGATCCCGAGCGCACGGTCGGCCTCTATGCGATCGAGTTGCATGACGGCGAGCGCAGCTTTTCCTATTGGCGCGGCCAGTCCGCCGCGCGCCGTCTCGCCGATGACGAGCAGGCGCTTAAAGCCGCGATTGCCCATTCCGACGTCGTCTATTTTTCCGGCATCACGCTGGCCATTCTTGAACCGGACCGTCGAGAGGCGCTGTTGCGCCTGATCGGCGCGGCTCGCCAAGCCGGCAAGACGACGGTCTTCGACCCGAATATCCGTCCGAAACTGTGGGAAGACACGCAGACGATGCGTGACTGCCTGACGCGCGCCGCCGCAACGGCCTCGATCGGCCTTCCGAGTTTCGATGACGAGGCTGCCGTTTTTGGCGACAGCGATATCGAAGCCTGCGCCACCCGCTGGCTGCGCTGGGGCGCCGGTGAAGTGGTGGTGAAGAATGGCGGCGGGCCGGTTGCCGTATCCAAGTCCGACGGCTCGATTTCGATCCTGACCTTCGAAAGCGTGAAGCCGGTCGACAGCACCGGGGCTGGCGATTCCTTCAATGGCGGCTACCTCGCGGCGCGGCTTTCGGGCGAAGCCCCGGACAGGGCGGCGGCCCGTGGGCACGAGGTCGCGGCGCAGGTCGTATGCCGTCCCGGCGCCCTTGTCCCGCGCGAGCAGATCCGGCTTTCGAACTAGACGGCAACCCGCGCCCCGAGATTTGCTTCGTCCAGTGGTGTTCACCCTGCGGATCTCCCGGCCGGACCGGCCTGCGCGACCCAAGAATAGTCTTGATATGAGTCAATTGCGGCCGAAGCGGTTGTGATAGCCTGTTTTCGTTCCATACAGGGGAGGGTTCCGAAATGGGCTACATCAAGAAACTGGCTATGACTGTGATCGCTGTCGTTCCGATGTTGTTCGGCATGGGGGCTTTGGCGCCGTCGATGGCCCAGAGCGGCATGACCTGCGAGCAGCTTTGGTATGAGCGCAATGCGATCTATGCCGCCAAGGGCTACTGCTTCAAGACACAGCGCGCCCGCAATGTCTTCGGCCGCGGTTGTTTCCCTCCTTATGGCAAACTGACGCCCGGCGAGCAGCGCCGTGTCGCCGACATCGAGCGCTGGGAAGTCTACCAGGGCTGCCGTTGACCGGATGAGCGGGCCAAGGGGGTGCCGGCGACGCCGGCACCGAAGACGGGCGATTGCGGGGCCCATCGGGCTACCAGTCGATCGTCCGTGGCACTCTTGCCTGCTCTTCATTTTCCCCTAGGATGAATAAAAACGAAAAAGGGGATGATGATGCTGCTTTCCAGCCGCCAGGCGGAAATCATGACTCTCGCCAAGGCGGAAGGCCGTGTCCTGGTCGATGAACTCGCGGCCCGGTTTGCCGTGACCCCGCAGACCATTCGCAAGGACCTGAACGATCTGTGCGACGGCAAGGCACTGACCCGCATCCATGGCGGCGCGATCTTTCCGAGCGGCAACGAGAACGTCAAATACGAGGCCCGACGCTCCATCGCCGCGCCGCAGAAGCAGGCGATCGGCCGTGCCGCGGCCGCGCTGATCCCCGACAATTCCTCGCTGTTCATCAATATCGGTACGACGACCGAGGCCGTGGGAGAGGCATTGGTGGACCATCGGGAATTAATGGTGATCACCAACAACATCAATGTCGCCAACCGCTTGCGCGTATTCCCCCTGATCGAGGTGGTCATTGCCGGCGGGGTGGTGCGCGGTTCGGACGGTGGCATCGTCGGCGAGGCCGCCGTCGATTTCATCCGGCAGTTCAAGGTGGATTTCGCCGTCATCGGCGTGTCTGCCATTGACGAGGACGGCGCGCTCCTCGATTTCGACTATCGCGAGGTCAAGGTCGCCCAGGCGATCATCGCCAATGCCCGTCATGTCATCCTCGTCTCGGATGCTTCCAAGTTCGAGCGCACCGCGCCGGTTCGAATCGGTCATATCTCGCAGGTCCACACCTTTATCACCGACCATTGTCCGGTCGAGTCGATTCGACGGATCTGTGCCGAAAGCGACGTGCAGTTGGTGGAAACGCAAAGCCTGCAGGAATTCAGTGACGGCCGGCGCTGAATATTCCTCAATGTTCGTTTGACATTCGTTTATGCTTCGATTTAGATAATCGGACTTTCGCAATTGCATGAAATTGTGCAGTGCGAAAATGGGAGCGGGGAACGAATGTCGGTCGAGACGGTTTTCGACATCTTTGTCGTCGGTGGCGGCATCAATGGCTGCGGTATCGCGCGCGATGCGGTCGGGCGAGGTTATTCCGTCGCCCTCGCCGAGATGAACGACTTCGCCTCGGGCACGTCATCCGGCGCCACCAAGCTGATCCATGGCGGCTTGCGCTATCTCGAATACTACGAGTTTCGCCTGGTGCGCGAGGCGCTGATGGAGCGCGAAATCCTCTGGGCCATGGCGCCGCACGTCATCTGGCCGCTGCGTTTCGTCCTGCCCTTCCAGAAAGGCGGCGTTCGCCCTGCCTGGCTGATCCGTCTCGGCCTTTTCCTCTATGATCACCTTGGCGGTCGCAAGCTGCTGCCGGCGACGAAGACGCTCGATCTGCGTCGCGATCCGGCCGGACGGCCGTTGAAGCCGGTATTTTCCAAGGCCTTCGAGTATTCTGACGGCTGGGTTGATGATGCCCGCATGGTGGTCCTCAATGCGCGGGATGCCGCCGATCGCGGTGCGACGATCATGAGCCGCACGCGGGTTACCTCGGCGCGCCGCGAGAACGGGCTCTGGACCGTCACGGTGCGTGACCAGGCGAACGGCCAGACACAGAGCTTCAGGGCGCGCATGCTGGTCAATGCCGCCGGTCCCTGGGTCGACCAGGTGCTTGCCGGCGCTTTCGGCCGCAACAATGTCCACAATGTCCGGCTCGTCCAGGGCAGCCATATCGTGGTGAAGAAGAAGTTCTCCGACAAGCGGGCCTATTTCTTCCAGAACCCGGACAACCGCATCATCTTCGCCATTCCCTACGAGAACGACTTCACACTGATCGGCACGACGGATCGTGACTATACGGACGATCCGAAAAATGTGAAAATAAGCGAAGAGGAAATCGCGTATCTATGCAATGCGGCGAGCGAGTATTTCGCCGAACCTGTGCGCAAGGACGATATCGTCTGGAGCTATTCGGCCGTGCGCCCGCTTTATGATGATGGTGCTTCGAAGGCCCAGGAGGCGACCCGGGACTACGTTTTGAAGCTCGACCAGCCGGACGAAGAGGCGCCGCTTCTCAATGTCTTCGGCGGCAAGCTGACGACCTATCGGCGGCTGGCCGAACATGCGCTGGAAAAGATCGGTGAGGCGATCGGTGCAATGGGGGCGCCCTGGACGGCCAAGAGCCGCCTGCCTGGAGGCGATTTCGGCGCGACGGCCTATCCGGCGGAAGTCGACAAGCTGCTGAAGGTCTTTCCCTTCCTGGAGCAAGGCCATGCCGAGCGACTTGTCCGCTGCTACGGCACCGACGCAAAGGAAATGCTCGCGGGCGCAAAAGGATCGGAAGATCTGGGGCGCCATTTTGGCGGCTCGCTTTACGAGTGCGAAGTCCGCTGGCTGATCGGGCGCGAATGGGCCTGCAGCGCGGAAGACGTGCTGTGGCGGCGCACGAAGCAAGGTTTGTTCCTGACGGCCGGGGAGGCCGCGGAACTGGAGACATACATGGCGGTCGCCGTCGCCCGATAAGGGGCAGGCGCCAGCTGGAAGATAGCCGACGGTTCGGAGGAGGCCCGAGGAATAGATGCTTGAATTGCGCAATGTCTCGAAGATGGTTGCCGGCGAATATCACATTCGCCCGACCAATCTCGTCTTGCAGCGAGGGTCGCTGAACGTCCTGCTGGGGCCGACGCTGTCCGGCAAGACCTCGCTGATGCGCTTGATGGCGGGTCTGGACAAGCCGACCGGTGGATCGATCCATCTGGATGGCGTCGACGTCACCGGCGTGCCGGTGCAGAAGCGCAACGTCGCCATGGTCTACCAGCAATTCATCAATTACCCGGCGCTGACCGTCTACGAGAACATCGCCTCGCCGATGCGGATTGCAGGGAAGGATTCCGCCACCATCGACCGCGAGGTGAAGAAGGCGGCCGAGTTGTTGCGGCTGACGCCTTATCTTGATCGCACCCCGCTCAACCTCTCCGGCGGACAGCAGCAGCGCACCGCGCTGGCGCGCGCCATCGTCAAGAACGCCAATCTGGTCCTGCTCGACGAGCCGCTCGCCAATCTCGACTACAAGCTGCGCGAGGAACTGCGCGAGGAGTTGCCGAAGATCTTCGCCCAGTCCGGCGCGATCTTCGTCTACGCCACCACCGAACCGTCCGAGGCGCTGCTGCTGGGCGGCAATACCGCCACCTTGAGCCAGGGGGCGGTCACCCAGTTCGGCGAGACGATCCAGGTCTATCGTCACCCGCTGGATCTCTTGACCGCGCGCACTTTCGCCGATCCGCCGCTCAACACGATCGAATTGATAAAGTCCGGCGGCCAATTCCTGCTGGCCGACCGGCCGGTCCTGCCGGTTCCGGCGCATCTGGCCGCCATCGCCGACGGTCCGGTGACGGTCGGTTTCCAGCCGCATCACCTCTATCTGCATCGCAATGACCATGCGACGACCGCGCTTTCGGCCACGACGCTGGTGTCGGAAATCGCCGGTTCGGAGAGCTTCATCCACCTCAATTTCGCCGGTGCGCGCTGGGTCATGCTGGCCCACGGCATCCACGACATCGATCCCGACTACGAGCTCGAGGTCTTCATCGATACGCGCCACCTGATGGCGTTCGGCTCCGACGGGCGCGCGCTCGTCGACGTCGCCGCGGCGTAAGGGGAAGAGACATGGCACGCATCAATCTCGACTATATCCGCCACGCCTACAGTCCCAAGGCCAAGGCCGCCGGCGACTACGCGCTGAAGGAAGTCCACCATGAATGGGCCGACGGCGGCGCCTACGCCCTTCTCGGCCCCTCCGGCTGCGGCAAGACCACGCTGCTCAACATCATTTCCGGGCTTATTCACCCCTCTGACGGTCGCATCCTGTTCGACGGCGTCGACGTCACCGCGCTCTCGACCGAGGCGCGCAACATCGCCCAGGTGTTCCAGTTCCCGGTCGTCTACGACACCATGACGGTTTACGACAATCTCGCCTTCCCACTGCGCAACCGCCATGTGCCGGAAGCCGACGTCGATCGCCGGGTCAAGGAAATCCTCGAGATGACCGATCTCGCCGGTATGGCGGGCAAGCGCGCGCAGGGGCTCACCGCCGACCAGAAGCAGAAGATCTCGCTCGGCCGCGGCCTTGTGCGCTCCGACGTCAATGCGATCCTGTTCGACGAGCCGCTGACCGTCATCGACCCGCATATGAAATGGGTGCTGCGCTCGCAGCTGAAGCGGCTGCACCGCCAGTCGGGTTTCACCATGGTGTATGTGACCCACGACCAGACCGAGGCGCTCACCTTCGCCGACAAGGTCGTCGTCATGTATGACGGAGAGATCGTCCAGATCGGCACGCCGGCCGAATTGTTCGAGCGCCCGAGCCACACCTTCGTCGGCTACTTCATCGGCTCGCCGGGCATGAACTTCATGCCCGCCGCAGTGAACGGTTCCAGGGCCGTTGTCGGCGAGCAGATCATTGCGCTGAACGGCGCGCCGAAACTGGCTAAGGGCGCCAGGATCGAGCTCGGCATCCGGCCGGAATTCGTCCGCCTCGGCCGCGAGGGCATGCCGGTCACGATCACCAAGGTCGAGGATACCGGCCGCCAGAAGATCGTCCGGGCCAATTTCGGCGGTCATCCGCTGTCGATCGTCGCGCCCGAGGATACCGAAATCCCGAGCGATGCACATGTCACTTTCGAGCCCCACGCCATCGGCATCTATGCCGACAGCTGGCGCGTCGGAGAGGAGGGCTGATCATGGAAAAGACCTTCAACAACAAGGCCTGGTTCCTGGTCCTTCCGGTCCTGCTGCTGGTGGCCTTCTCGGCCGTCATCCCGCTGATGACCGTGGTCAATTATTCGGTTCAGGATACCTTCGGCAATAACGAGTTCTTCTGGGCCGGCACCGACTGGTTCACGGAGATGCTGTCTTCCGACCGTTTCTGGAACGCGCTCGGCCGCAACCTGATCTTCTCCATGGTGATCCTCGCCATCGAGGTGCCGCTCGGCATCCTGATCGCGCTCAACATGCCGAAGAAGGGGCTCGGCGTACCCGTCTGCCTCGTGCTGATGGCGCTGCCGCTGCTCATTCCGTGGAACGTGGTCGGCACCATCTGGCAGGTCTTCGGCCGCGTCGACATCGGTTTCCTCGGCCACTACCTGACCGTCCTCGGTATCGACTACAACTATACGCAGGACCCGGTCGACGCCTGGGTGACGGTCATCGTCATGGACGTCTGGCACTGGACGAGCCTCGTCGTGCTGTTGTGCTATGCCGGCCTCGTTTCCATCCCGGATGCCTATTACCAGGCCGCGAAGATCGACGGCGCCTCGCGCTTCTCGGTGTTCCGCTACATCCAGCTGCCGAAGATGAAACGCGTGCTTCTGATCGCCGTGCTGCTGCGCTTCATGGATAGTTTCATGATCTATACCGAGCCCTTCGTCGTCACCGGCGGCGGTCCCGGCAATTCGACGACCTTCCTGTCGATCGATCTGGTCAAGATGGCGGTCGGCCAGTTCGACCTTGGCCCGGCGGCCGCCATGTCGATCATCTACTTCCTGATCATCCTGCTCATGTCGTGGGTCTTCTACACCGTCATGACCAGCCACGACGCCCAGGCCAAGTGAGGGGAAACCAAGATGAACCACGACAAGAGCCGCTTCTCCTTCCTGATCCCGACGATCTACATCATCTTCCTGCTCCTGCCGATCTATTGGCTGGTCAATATGAGCTTCAAGGAAAACAACGAGATCCTCGGAGCCTTCTCGCTCTTTCCGCAGAACCCGACGCTCAGGAACTACATGGTGATCTTCACCGATCCGTCCTGGTACAACGGCTATATCAACTCGATCATCTACGTGGTGATGAACACGGTGATCTCGGTCGCGGCGGCCCTGCCGGCGGCTTACGCCTTCTCGCGCTACCGCTTCCTCGGCGACAAGCACCTGTTCTTCTGGCTGCTGACCAATCGGATGGCGCCGCCGGCTGTGTTTGCGCTGCCCTTCTTTCAGCTCTACTCGGCCTTTGGCCTGATCGACACCCATATTGCCGTGGCGCTGGCCCACTGCCTTTTCAACGTGCCGCTGGCGGTGTGGATTCTCGAAGGCTTCATGTCCGGAGTGCCGAAGGAGATCGACGAGACGGCCTATATCGACGGCTATTCCTTCCCGCGCTTCTTCGTGAAGATCTTCATGCCGCTGATCGCGAGCGGGATAGGCGTCGCCGCCTTCTTCTGCTTCATGTTCTCCTGGGTCGAGCTGCTGATCGCCCGCACCCTGACCACGACCGACGCCAAGCCGATCGCCGCCACCATGACCCGCACGGTTTCGGCCTCGGGCATGGACTGGGGCGTGCTGGCGGCCGCCGGCGTGCTCACCATCATCCCGGGCGCGCTCGTCATCTATTTCGTCCGCAACTACATCGCCAAGGGCTTTGCCCTGGGCCGCGTCTAACGGGGGGAGGCAGACAATGAATTTCTCGTGGATGGCATGGACGCTGCCGACGGCGCTGTTCTTCATCGGCATCTTCACGCTGATCGCCTCTATGGCGGTCTGGGAATACTTCTCGCCGGGCGGCAATCCGCGCATCGGCGTCCTGCGGTTCGAGACGACGCGAGGCGACCGCCTGTTCATATCGTTGCTCGGATCCGCATTCATTCATCTCGCATGGTTGGGGCTGGGAGGTCCGAACCTGTGGTGGGCTCTTGCCTTGTCGGTGGTCTACGCGATGGGCGTATTCCGTTTCGTCTGAGGCTTGAAAAACGGATGGCGGTCAGATCCGCCATCCCGGACTACGAAGAGACTGCAATCGCAACCTTTGGGAGGAAAATCATGCGAAAGCACCTTTTGACGACGACGGCAGCCATGCTGCTGGCGATGACCGGTTCCGCCTTTGCCGGAATGGACGAGGCCAAACAGTTCCTGGACAAGGAGGTCGGTGACCTTTCGACGCTGTCGCGCGCCGACCAGGAAAAGGAAATGCAGTGGTTCGTCGATGCCGCGAAGCCTTTCGCCGGCATGGAAATCAAGGTGGTGTCGGAAACCATCACCACGCACGAATACGAATCCAAGGTTCTGGCCCCGGCCTTCGAAGCCATCACCGGCATCAAGATCACCCATGACCTGATCGGCGAAGGCGACGTCGTTGAAAAGCTGCAGACGCAGATGCAGTCGGGCGAAAACGTCTACGACGCCTATGTCAACGACTCCGACCTGATCGGCACCCATTGGCGCTACCAGCAGGCCCGTTCGCTCACCAAATGGATGGCCAACGAAGGCAAGGACGTCACCAATCCGGGCCTCGACCTCGACGACTTCATCGGCATGAAGTTCACCACGGCGCCGGACGGCGACCTCTACCAACTGCCCGACCAGCAGTTCGCCAACCTCTACTGGTTCCGCTACGACTGGTTCAACGACGAGAAGAACAAGGCCGACTTCAAGGCGAAGTACGGTTACGACCTCGGCGTTCCGGTCAACTGGTCCGCTTATGAAGATATCGCCGAATTCTTCACCGGCCGCGAGATCGACGGCAAGAAGGTCTATGGTCACATGGACTACGGCAAGAAGGACCCGTCGCTCGGCTGGCGCTTCACGGACGCCTGGCTCTCCATGGCCGGCAACGGCGACAAGGGCCTGCCGAATGGTCTGCCGGTCGACGAATGGGGCATCAAGGTCGACGAGAATTCGCGTCCGGTCGGCTCCTGCGTTGCCCGTGGCGGCGACACCAACGGCCCGGCCTCGGTCTACGCCATCCAGAAGTACCTCGACTGGTTGAAGGCCTATGCACCGGCATCCGCCCAGGGCATGACCTTCTCGGAATCCGGTCCGGTTCCGTCGCAGGGCGAGATCGCCCAGCAGATGTTCATGTACACCGCCTTCACCGCCGACCTCGTCAAGGACGGCCTGCCGGTGGTCAACGCCGACGGCACGCCGAAGTGGCGCTTCGCTCCGAGCCCGCATGGTGTCTACTGGAAGGACGGCATGAAGCTCGGCTATCAGGACGTGGGTTCCTGGACGCTGCTCAAGTCCACCCCCGACGACCGCGCCAAGGCGGCCTGGCTCTATGCCCAGTTCGTCACCTCGAAGACCGTGGACGTGAAGAAGAGCCATGTCGGCCTGACCCTCATCCGCGAATCGTCGATCCAGCATGAAAGCTTCACCGAGCGTGCGCCGAAGCTCGGCGGTCTGATCGAGTTCTACCGCTCGCCGGCCCGTGTCCAGTGGTCGCCGACCGGCACCAACGTTCCGGACTATCCGAAGCTGGCCCAGCTGTGGTGGCAGGCGATCGGCGACGCATCCTCGGGTGCGAAGTCGGCGCAGGAAGCCATGGACTCGCTGTGCGCCGAGCAGGAAAAGGTCATGCAGCGCCTGGAACGTGCAGGCGTTCAGGGTGACATCGGCCCGAAGCTCGCCGAAGAGCACGACCTCGAATACTGGAACAAGGATGCGGTTTCCAAGGGCAACCTTGCTCCGCAGCTGAAGGTCGAGAACGAGAAGGAAAAGCCGATGACCGTCAACTACGACGAACTGGTCAAGAGCTGGCAGAAGTAATCTTCCCTCGTTAGCATGACAAAGGACCGGGGCGCGAAACACGCGCCCCGGTCTTCATCCAAGGAGACGAAGCCCGATGAGCGGATATATTCTGGCAATCGACCAGGGAACCACGTCGACCCGGTCCATGGTGTTCGACCAGGACATGCACATCGTCGGGGTCGCCCAGCAGGAATTCACCCAGTTCTTCCCCGATTCAGGCTGGGTCGAGCACGACGCCGAGGAGATCTGGCAGAGCGTGCTGTCGACCACCCGCATGGCGGTCGCCAAGGCGGGGATCACGCTGCGCGACATCACCGCGATCGGCATCACCAACCAGCGCGAAACCGCCGTGGTCTGGGACCGCAAGACCGGCGAGCCGCTGCATCGCGCCATCGTCTGGCAGGACCGTCGCACTGCCCGCTTCTGCGAGGAGCAGAAGGCCAAGGGCCTCGAGCCGCTCTTCACCGCCAAGACCGGCCTGCTGCTCGATCCCTATTTTTCCGGCACCAAGCTTGCCTGGATGCTCAATTCGGTCGAAGGGCTGCGCGCCCGTGCAGAAAAAGGCGAGGTCTGCTTCGGCACGATCGATAGCTGGCTCATCTTCAGGATGACGGCCGGCCGCGTGCACGCGACCGACGCCACCAATGCGTCGCGCACGCTGATCTACGACATCGGCGAAAACCGCTTTGATGACGAGCTTCTCGAGATCCTGCAGATCCCGCGCGCCATGCTGCCAGAGGTCAAGGACTGTGCCGACGATTTCGGTACGACGGATCCGGACGTCTTCGGCGCCGAAATCCCGATCCTCGGCGTTGCCGGCGACCAGCAGGCAGCCGTGATCGGCAATGCCTGTTTCGAGCCCGGCATGATGAAGTCGACCTATGGTACCGGCTGCTTTGCGCTGCTGAACACCGGAGCCGACCGCGTCGCATCGTCCAACCGGTTGCTGACGACGATTGCCTATCGACTGAACGGGGAAACCACCTATGCGCTGGAAGGCTCGATCTTCATCGCCGGTGCCGCCGTGCAGTGGCTGCGCGACAGCCTCGGCTTCATCGGCAGTTCGGCCGAGACCGACGGGCTGGCCGCCAAGGCCGACCCGCACCAGCGTGTCTATCTGGTTCCCGCTTTCACCGGGCTCGGCGCGCCCTATTGGGATGCCGAGGCCCGTGGCGCGATGTTCGGCATGACGCGTAACACCGGCCCCGCCGAGTTCGCCCGCGCGGTACTCGAAAGCGTCGCTTACCAGACCTATGATCTCTTGGAAGCGATGAAGAAGGATTGGGACGGCGCGAGCGACAAGACTGTCCTGCGGGTTGATGGCGGCATGGTCGCCTCCGACTGGACGATGCAGCGTCTCGCCGACATTTTGGCCGCACCCGTCGACCGTCCGCAGATTCTTGAAACGACCGTGCTGGGCGCCGCCTGGCTCGCTGGCTCCCGCGCCGGCATCTGGCCGGACCAGAAGGGCTTTTCCGAGCACTGGAAGCGCGATCGCCGCTTCGAGCCGGATATGCCGGAGGATGAACGGCAGTCCGCGGTTGCCGGATGGCGGGACTGCGTTTCACGCTGCCTGACGAAACGCAATTGAGAACTGCGCGCCGCGGGTGCTTTAGCGCTACCGCGGCGCACCGCTTGCCTCAGGTTCAGGCGGCGGCGACCGAATTGCCGACGAGTTCGCCGAACTTGGCGAAGAACTCGCCCGCGAGCTTTTTCGAGGTCGAATCGATCAGACGCGAGCCGAGCTGAGCGATCTTGCCGCCGACCTCCGCCTTGACGGTGTAGGTGAGGATCGTGGCATCCGGTCCGTCGGCCGCGAGCGAGACATCGGCGCCACCCTTGGCAAAACCCGCCAAGCCGCCCTTGCCCTCGCCGGCGATGGTGTAGGAGTGCGGCGGATTGAGGTTCTGCAATTCGACCGCGCCCTCGAACTTCGCCTTGATCGGCCCGATCTTCAGCACGACTTTGGCCGTCATGTTGGTGTCGGAGGTCTTGTCCAGGCTCTCGCAGCCGGGGATCGCCTGACGCAGGATCTCCGGGTCGTTCAAGGCCTGCCAGACCGTTTCAACCGGCGCCTCGATGCGTTCGCTGCCATTCATGTCCATGATATGCTTCCTCTTTCCTTATGCCGGTGGTGCCGTTTCGCCACGCTGGCCGCGACGGCGGATCGAAATGATTTCCGCAAGAACCGACAGCGCGATTTCCTCCGGTGTGATTGCCCCAAGATCGAGCCCGGCCGGCCCCTTGACCCGATCGACAGCGGCGGGTTCGATGCCCGCCTCGGTGAGTTCCTGTTTCAGCGCAGCCATCTTCCGGTGGCTGCCGACGAAGCCGATGTAATCGGCCTTGGCCGAGACGGCGGCCTTGAGTGCCGCTTCGTCACCCCGTCCTTGTGTCGACACCACGAGATAGCGTTCGCCCCGGCACTCGGGCTCGATGGCAAATCCATCGACGAGACGGTCGGCATCCGGCGCCTCGCCCAGATCGTCCGCGGGAATCGCCAGCGTCACGTTGAATCCGAGCGGGCGCGCCTGCGCGGCAAGCGCCAGGGCCACCGGGCTCGCGCCGAACACGACGAGCGAGGGCCGCGGCAGGACCGGCTCGACGAACACGTCCATGGTGCCCTGGCTCGGGCACATGTTGCGGGCGAATTGCACGCCGCCGCGCGCCTCGCCGGGTTTGACGCCGAGGTCTGCGAGCAGGTCGCTGGGCTGGATCGAGACGAGCCGCGCCTTGCCGTCGTGCAGAGACTGGATCGCGGCCCGCAGCACCGCACCGCGGGCGCAGCCGCCGCCGATCCAGCCGGCGGCGATCGTGCCGTCCGGCCGGATGATCGCCTTTGCCCCGGCCTTCGCCGCCGTCACCGAGACCGTCCTGACCACGGTGGCCAGCACGAAAGCCTCTTCCGACGATTTGAGTTTCGCCATGAGATCCATCACATCGACATGCATGGTCATGCTCGCCTCCTTCACAATCTGGCCAGATAGGGTTCGAGCGCTGCGAGGCTCTCCAGCGAATGGGCGGGCGCATGCAGATCGACATGCGGCAAGGCGGCCTTGATGCCGGCGGCCTCCGGCGTATAGCCGTCCCAACCCATCATCGGATTGAGCCAGACGATGCGCCGGCAGCGCCGGCCGAGGGCCGCCATCTCCGCGCCAAGCTTTGCCGCGTCGCCGGTCTCATAACCGTCGGACACGATCATCACGCAGGTGCGCGAATGGATCACGCGGGCGGCGTGGTGGCGGTTGAATGTGGCGAGGCAGTCGCCGATCCGCGTGCCGCCGCCTGAGCCCTGCGCCATCATCGACAGCCGGTCGAGGGCGCGGGCCGGATCGCGCTCCTTCATCGCGTCCGAGACATGCGCCAGATGCGTGTGGAACAGGAAGGCCTCAGCCTCGCGGAAATTGTCGAGCACCCCGTGGATGAAGCGCAGGAAGACGCCGGTATACATGCTCATCGAGCCCGAGGCGTCGAGCAGCAGCACGAGCCTGAGCGGCTTTTGTCGCCGCGCGCGCATCACCAGCGACACCGGCACGCCGCCGTGAGCAATATTGCGGTGGATGGTGCGGCGCAGGTCGATGCGATAGCCGTGTCTGCGGGCCAGATCGCGCCGCGTCAGGCGGGCCTGCATGGCGCGCGCCAATTGGGCGGCGACGGCATGCGCGCGCTCGATCTCTTCCGGGTTGGAAAGCTTGCGGAAATCGCTCTTGCCGATGTTCTCGACGACAGAGGCCCCCTCCATCCGGCCTTCGCCGGACTGGTCCATGCCCTCTTCGCCGGATGAAGGAACCTGGTCGAAAGCCTCATTGCCGCCTTTTTGCGCCTGCCGTTCCTGGAGGGTCTTCAAAGCCGGATTGGCCGTCGGTGCCGGCGAACCGGACACGGCCGAGCGTCCGCGCACGCGCTTGCCGAGCCAGAAGGCGTCGAACAGGCCGTCGAAGCGTTGCCACTCGCTCTTGCGGGCGCAGAACAACTGCTTGAAGGCCTGGCGCAACAACGACGGTTTCGATGCGTAGCCGGCTGCCATAAGGGCTGCTGCATCCTTGCCCTCGGAGAGGCCGACGGCAAAGGCATTGTCGCGCAGGGTCTTGAGAAAGGCCGCGAGTTTTTCGGACACCAGCCCGGAGACGGCGTCAATTTCGTCCTGGTTCATCGGCTGGCCGCAACAGCTCATGCGACCCTCCCGAGAAGGCGTTCGGTGACCTCGCGGCTGATCCGCGTCCTGTCCTCGCGTGTCTTCAACAGGCACAGCAGGGTTTGGTGCACGGCCTCAGGATCGTCGTGCAGGTCACGGAGGTTGAGGCCCATGAGGGCGGCCGCCCAGTCCAACGTCTCGGCCACACCGGGGACCTTGCGCAGATCTTCCTTGCGGATCGCCTCGACCATCCTGGCGATCTGCAGCGACAGGGACGCGCCGATTCCCGCCAGATGCGCCATGATGATGCGCGCCTCGCGGTCGGGCTCGGGATAGTCGACATAGTGATAGAGGCAGCGGCGGCGCAGCGCATCGGAAAGCTCGCGCGTTCCGTTCGAGGTCAGCACCACATGCGGAATGGAGATTGCCGGGACCGTGCCGAGTTCTGGAATGGACACCTGGAATTCGGAGAGCACTTCCAGCAGGAATGCCTCGAACTCCTCGTCGGCGCGGTCCACCTCGTCGATCAGCAGGACCGGCGCCTTCGGTTGACGGATCGCTGCCAGGAGCGGCCGTTCCAGCAGGTACTTTTCCGAGAAAATCTCGTCCTCGATCTCGACGGCATCCCGGCCCTGGTGCGCCTGGATCGCCAGGAGCTGCCGCTGGTAGTTCCATTCATAAAGGGCCGCCGACTGGTCCAGCCCCTCATAACATTGCAGTCGGATCAGTCTCGTGTCGTAGAGATCGGCAAGGGCGGCCGCCACGGCCGTCTTCCCGACCCCGGCCTCGCCCTCCAGGAGCAAAGGCCGCTTCAGAAAGGCCATCAGCGAAACCGCCGTCGCCAATTCGCCGTCGGCAATGTAGCCGGCAGCGGAAAGGCGGGAGGCGATGTCATCGCGGTTTAAAGTGGCCATGGTCGCACTGCCTCTTTTTGTAATCATCCGGGCTGCCGCTCGGACAACGGCCACCTCTTCCCCGCAAGCATTTTGGCGTTTGCGCGAAGAAAGCCCCCTCTGCCTGCCGGCATCTCCCCCACAAGGGGGGAGAATGTTCGCCGCAAGCGCCTCACCGCGGTTAAGCCCCTCCCCCTTGTGGGGAGGGGTTGGGGAGGGGAGTTTTGTTTCCGCCACCCGCATGCAGTCAGCGGTGAGAACACCGCGGCCTCCGCTTTCCCTAACCCGTCACGCCGAGCCGCTTGGCCGCTTCCCAGTTGCGCCAGAAGTCGTGGGGCATCTGGATATGGGTCGAGCCGAGGAAGGAGAAGGCGTCGTTGACGGCGTTGGAGAAGGCCGGCACGCCGCCGACATTCGGGCTTTCGCCGACGCCCTTGGCGCCGATCGGATGATGCGGCGAGGGGGTGACGGTGTGGTCCGTTTCCCAATGCGGGGTCTCGACCGCCGTCGGAATGAAGAAGTCCATGAACGAGCCGCCGAGCACGTTGCCGGTGGCGTCGTAGCGGATCTCCTGGCCCATCGCGATGGCAAAGGCCTCGGTCAGGCCGCCATGCACCTGGCCCTCGATGATCATCGGGTTGATGCGGGTGCCGCAATCGTCCAGCGCGTAGAAGCGGCGGATCTTGTAGACCCCGGTATCGACATCAATGTCCATGACGCAGAAATAGGCGCCGAAGGGATAGGTCATGTTCGGCGGATCGTAATAGCTGACCGCCTCGAGACCGGGCTCCATACCCGGGGGCACCGAGTTGTAGGCCGCCCAGCAGATGTCCTTCATCGATTTGTACTTCTCCGGCAGGCCCTTCACCCTAAAGCCGTCGACATCCCATTCGAGATCGCCCTCGTGCACTTCGAGCAGATAGGCCGCGATCATCTGCGCCTTGGCGCGGATCTTGCGGGCAGCCAACGCAATCGCAGCACCCGCAACCGGCGTGGAGCGCGAGCCGTAGGTGCCGAGACCATAGGGCGCCGTATCGGTATTGCCTTCCTCGACCATGATGTCGTCGGCCGGGATACCGATCTCGGTGGCGATGATCTGCGCCCAGGTCGTTTCATGTCCCTGGCCCTGGCTCTTGGTGCCGACCCGGGCAATGCCCGAGCCGGTCGGATGCAGGCGGATTTCGCAACTGTCGAACATGGCGATGCCGAGAATGTCGCAGTTCTTCGACGGTCCGGCACCGACGATCTCGGTGAAGAACGAGACGCCGACGCCCATGATCTCGCGCGTCTCGCCACGCTTGAAGGCCTCGCGCTTTTCCGCTTGTTCGCGCCTCAGACCCGCGTAGTCGATGGTCTCCATGCCCTTCTTCATGGCGGTGTGATAATCGCCCGAATCATATTCCCAGCCGAGCGCCGAGTGATAGGGAAACTGCTCCGCCTTGATGAAGTTCTTGAGCCTGAGTTCGGCCGGGTCCATGCCGAGCTTCTGGGCGAGGATGTCCATGCCGCGCTCGATGCAATAGGCGGCCTCCGTCACCCGGAAGGAGCAGCGATAGGCGACCCCGCCCGGCGCCTTGTTGGTGTAGACGCCGTCGACGGCCAGATGCGCGACGGGGAAGTCGTAAGAGCCGGTGACGATGTTCATGAATCCGGCCGGCCACTTCGACGGGTCGGCGCAGGCGTCGAATGCCCCATGGTCGGCGAGCACGTGCACGCGAAGACCCGTTACCTTGCCTTCCTTGGTCGCGGCGATTTCCGTCGTCATGTGATAGTCGCGGGCAAAGGACGTTGTGGTGAGGTTTTCCATCCGGTCCTCGACCCATTTGACCGGCTTGCCGGTGACGATCGTGGCGACTGCTGCACAGATATAGCCCGGATAGGCGCCGACCTTGTTGCCGAAGCCGCCGCCGATATCG
Source organism: Arenimonas sp. (assembly GCA_019459145.1). Classification (GTDB taxonomy): domain Bacteria; phylum Pseudomonadota; class Alphaproteobacteria; order Rhizobiales; family Rhizobiaceae; genus Allorhizobium. The sequence goes on along the minus strand of JAIBEK010000014.1, from coordinate 57,055 downwards.
GGAGCGATCACGTGGATCTTGTGCTCGGGGATCTTGGAAATCAGCGCCACGACGGTGCGGATGACATGCGGCGCCTGGAACGTGCCCCAGATGGTCAGTTCGCCCTTGATCTTGTCGAAGGAGCAGACGCACTGGCAGGTTTCGAGCGGCGAGGGGTGGGTGCGGTGATAGGAAATCATCTCCTTGACCGTCACTTCCGCCTTGTCGAAGGCGAGATCCGTCAGTTCCCGGTCGCCGACCGTCCATTCGAAGATGTGGTTGTGGTGCTTGCGGGGGCCGTGTGCCCCTTCCGTCTTGCCGGCGAGATCTTCGCGCAGCACGGGCGCATCCGCATTCATTGCGGTGAAGGGATCGATCAGGGGAGGCAGTGCCTCGTATTCGACTTCGACCGCGCCAATGCCGTCGTCGGCGGCATAACGGTCGGTGGCGACGACGAACGCCACTTCCTGGTTCTGGAACAGCACTTTGCCGTCGGCCAGCACCATCTGCACGTCGCCGGCCAGGGTCGGCATCCAGGCGAGGTTGACGGTCTTTAGCGTTTCTGCAGTCAGGACCGCAAGCACACCGGGCACTTTCAGCGCCTTCTCCGTGTTGATCGACTTTATACGTGCATGGGCGTGCGGCGAGCGGACGAAGTCGCCGTGCAGCATGCCCGGCAGCCTCACGTCATCGACGTAATTGCCCCGCCCTTGCGTGAAGCGAATGTCCTCGACGCGCTTGCGCTTGCAACCCATACCTTCGAGGCGGGCTTCTCTCTCTTCCCGCGTGGGAGTCATGTCGTTCATTCTGCTGCCTCCTGGAAATCGGTGCCGTTGATCTTGGCGGCGGCGTACTGGATCGCCTTGACGATGTTCTGGTAGCCGGTGCAGCGACAGAGATTGCCGGCAATGCCGAAGCGGATCTCTTCTTCGGTCGGATTGGAATTTTCCTGCAGCAGGCGGTGCGCCCGCACGATCATGCCGGGGGTGCAGAAGCCGCATTGCAGCCCGTGCATCTGCCGGAAGCCTTCCTGCAGCGCCGAAAGCGTACCGTCGGCATTGGCAATGCCCTCGATCGTCAGGATGTCTGCGCCGTTTGCCTGTACGGCAAACATGGTGCAGCTCTTCACCGAGCGACCGTCGATGTCGACCGTGCAGGCACCGCAATGGGTGGTCTCGCAGCCGATATGCGCGCCGGTCAGAAGCAGCTGTTCGCGGATGAAATGGATGAGCAGCGTGCGGGGCTCGACAAGGCCTTCGACCTCCGTCCCGTTCACCATCATCTTCACATGGGTCTTCGCCATCGTATTGGTCCTCCTCAGGCCGCTGCACGGGACGCGGCGCGTGTGAGCGCCCGCATCACCATGATGCCGCCGACATGGGTGCGATATTCGCTCGTGCCGCGCGCATCGGCCGCCGGATTCATCACCGCGCGTGCCGCCGTCGCCGCCGCCTTCAGTGCGGCGTCATCCAGGCTCGTTCCGATCACGGCCTGGGCTGCCGCTTCTGCCAATAGCGGCGTCTCGGACAGGTTGGTGAGCGCGATCGAACAGGCCGCCACCTTGCCGCCCGCCATGGTGAGGGTCACAGCCGCTGCCGCCGTGGCGTAGTCGCCGACCTTGCGCTTCAGCTTCTCGTAGGCATAGCCGTGGCCGGCCGGCTGAACCGGGATGGAAATGGCGGTGAGGATTTCACCGGGTTCGAGCGCGGTGAAATAGGCGCCCTGGTAGAAATCCGTGGCGGCGACGTCGCGGGTCCCGTCCGGCCCCTCGAGGCGATAGCTCGCACCGAGCGCCATCATCACCGCCGGCATGTCGTTGCCGGGATCGCCGTTGGCGACATTGCCGCCCAGCGTGCCGACATAGCGAACCTGCGGATCGGCGATCATCAGCGCGGTCTCCTTGAGGATCGGCAGATGGGAGGCGATGTCCGCGGAAGCGATGATGTCGTGCTGCGTGGTCATCGCACCGATGACAAGCGCGTTTCCGTGGCGACAGATGCCCTTGAGCTGGCCGATGCCACTGAGATCGATCAGATGTTCGGGCGTTGCGAAGCGCAGCTTCATCATCGGGATCAGGCTATGGCCGCCCGCCAGCGGCCGGGCCTCTTCGCCGAGATCGGACAATAGTTTAACCGCATCGGCGAGCGTTGCTGGCCGATGATATTCGAACTCGCCTGGTATCATGGTCTTCCTCCCATTCGTCGGTCGGGCGTCGACACGAACGATGAGGCAAGGGTGTTCGCGCTTTTGAGGATGCGCAAGCGGCGGGCACTGATCCCGTCACGAAGCCCGCCGTTTCGCACCAATTGCGGCAATCGCCGCACGAACTGCGTCAGTCGTTCTGACTTACTGGCGCATCGTCGCGCCGCGCGCCAGGCCAAGCCGTGCCTTCAGCTCGGCGATCTTGGCCCGGCTCACCGGAACCACGTGCGCAACGGGTCCGTCGAGCTCGACAATGGCGCCGTCGCCTTCCTTGCGCATGAAGCTGACATGCGGCAGTGCGACGATGTGGCTGCGGTGGACGCGGGTGAAAAGCGCCGGGTCTAGCCGGGCCTCGGCCTCGGAAATCGACCAGGGACACATGCGCTCGCGCTGTCCGTCATGGATCAGCGTGTAATGCGCATCGGCCCTTATGCTGCGGATTTCCGAAATGTCGATCAGCAGGGTGCCGTCGGCGCTCGAGACCGGCACGCGGTTGACGGCCGGTGTCTTCGGCTGGCCGGTGCCGCCGAGCGGCTGGGCGCGGGAAGCGGGTTGATCGGCGCGGCGCGTCGGGCGGTCTTCGAGACCGGCCAGCGGATCGAGCGTTTCGATGTGGGTTTCGTCGCGGTCGGGCGTCGCCGATCGCTGCCGCTGTTCCGGAACGAGGAACAGCAGGAAGCCGGCGGCGATGACGAAACAGAGGAGCGCCACCACGAGCGACAGCAATTGTGATGACGCGACCAGCCCGCCGAACTCATGCTGATGGCCCGCGGCTGCGGGCACGAAATGCATGCCGTACATCGCGGTATAGTGCATGCCGGAGACCGCGATGCCGAAAGCGATGGCGCTGAGCGCCAGAAGCAGGCCGCCCTGGCGGGCGAGATAGATCTTCAAGCCCCCATAGGCGGCGGCAACGGCAATTCCCAGCGAAAGCACAAGCATGGCGTAGTCATGCTCGATGGCGAAATTTCCGGCGAGCCCGTGGATGCCGACATAGTGCATCGAGGCAATGCCGAGTCCGAGCAACAGCGCCGAGGCGCTCACGCGCATTCTGGATGGCGTGCCGATGCTGACGAAGAACAAAGATATGCCGACCACTAGGGCGCAGAGCAGGAAGGAGATGACGGTTGGCAGGACGAGATAGCTGGCGTCCGCCGGGATCGGCGCCGCCAGCATGCCGACGAAATGCATGGTCCAGATACCGATTGCCAGAAAGGCGGCGGCAGCGGTCAAAAGCAGGCGCGGATTGGCGCGCGGTGCCGTGCGTATGCGACCCGCAATGCCGAAGCCCGTATAGCCGCCCAGGATCGCGACGGCGACCGAAAGCGCCACGAGAAATGGATCGTGTCCTGCAAACATTAAAGTGTCTGGCCGCCATGTTCCTCCACCGGCGACCGCCTCCTCAAGGGAAGGTACAACTGCGGCGGCGAGATTGGCAAGCCGAGCGTGAACACCGTCTCGTCATGCAGGCCAAGGAGGCCTTACAGGGAGCGGCTGCCCTCCTGTTCTCAGTCGATCATCGCCAGAAGCGTGTCGAGCCGGTCGGCGTCGCGCGGCAGCTTGTCCTGCCGCAGCCGGGCGATGCGGGGAAAGCGCATGGCAACGCCGGATTTGTGACGGGGCGAACGGGCAATGCCCTCGAACGCAACCTCGACGACGAAGCCGTGATCGGGCTCTGCCCTGAGTGCCCTGACCGGGCCGAAGCGATCGACGGTATTGTTGCGCACGTAGCGATCGAGGATCTCGAGCTCGGCATCGGTAAAGCCGAAATAGGCCTTGCCGACCGGCACCAGCACGTCGCCAATCTCGCCCTTGGTCCAGACCCCGAAGGTGAAGTCGGAATAATAGCTCGACCGCTTGCCATGCCCGCGCTGCGCATAGATCAGCACGGCATCGGCATTGAACGGCTCGCGCTTCCATTTGAACCAAGGCCCCTTGGCGCGTCCTGCCTGGTAGGCGCTGTCGAGCCGCTTGATCATCACGCCTTCGATCACCGGATCGGGCGGATCGAGGCGCAGGCGCTCAAGTTCGTCCCAGCTGGAGAAGGGCACGAGCGGCGAAAGGTCGAAACGGGTCGGCTGGCTGGCGTCGATCAACCCGGCCAATCGCGCGCGGCGCTGCACGAAGGTTTCGGAGCGCACGTCTTCCTCTCCCTGGAAGAGAAGGTCATAGGCGCGCAGGAAGGCCGGGTATTCGCCCAGCATCTTCGCCGAGACCGTCTTGCGGTTCAGGCGTTGCTGCAGGTCGGAGAAGGTGCGGGTGGGCTCGTTGGAGCGCAGCGTTCCGCCGACCAGCAATTCACCGTCGATCACGCCCTCGAAATCCGCCGCCTCGACGATATCGGGGAAGGAATGGGAAATGTCGTCGCCAGAGCGTGAATAGAGCCGAGTGCGGCTGCCGGAGCGCGACAGCTGGACGCGTATGCCGTCCCATTTCCACTCGGCGGCGAAGTCGGCAGGGTCGAGGTTTTCCAGATCGCCTTCGCCAACCGGGGTGGACAGCATGACCGAGTGAAAGATCGCCGGACTGGCCAACGCCGGCTTGTTCGCCTTGTCTTCCAGCCAGGCAAACAAGGCCACGTAGGGAGGCTCAAGACCATGCCAGAGCGTTTCGATCTCGGTGATGTCCTTGTTTGCAAACGCAGCGAGCGCCTGTTTGGCCAGCCGTGCGGAGACCCCGATCCGCAGCCCGCCGGTGACGAGCTTGAGAAAGGCGAAGCGGCCCGAACTGTCGAGCCGGTCGAGCAGGTCGCGCACAGCGTTCCGGATTTCGGTTCGCCCGAGCGACCGCATTTTTTCCACCACGTCCGAAAGGCGCGGATCCTCGACTTTGCTGTCCGGCTTGTCTTTCTCCCCGTCCCAGACGAGCGCAATCGTCTCGGCGAGATCGCCGACATAATCGTAGGAATAGCGAAACAGCACCTCGTCCATCCGCTCGAGGACCAGTTCGCGCAGCACGGCCGGCTTGACCGCGCCGATGTCCAGCGTGCCGGCCAGCGCCGCCAGCGCATAGCCGCGATCTGGATCGGGGGTTGCGCGAAAATAGTCGACAAGCAGGGTCAGCTTGCCGTTGCGGCTCGGGGTAAGCACGAGGCGATCGAGCAGATCGGAGAAGGCCTTCATCTGCGGTCAGTCTCCCTCATCCTCGTAGCCCACCAGATGCAGCGGCCGCGCGGCGATGCCCTGAAGCTCGCACCAGCGCACCAGCGCCTCCTCGCGGCCATGGGTCACCCAGACCTGCCCGGGTTTGAGTTCCGAAATCGTCGCCGTCAGTTCCGGCCAGTCGCAATGGTCGGAGATGACCAGCGGCAGTTCCACGCCGCGCTGCCTGGCACGCTGGCGCACCATCATCCAGCCCGAGGCAAAGGCCGACAGCGGATCGGCAAAGCGTCGCGCCCAGCGATCATTGAAGGCCGACGGCGGGCCGACGATCACTGCGCCGCGAAACTCTCGCGCATCCTGGTCATCGCTGGTCGCGGGCCTGAGATCGCCGAGATCGATCCCCTGGCTCTCATAGTAGGCGCACAGTTTCGACAGTGCGCCGTGAATGTAGATCGGTTCGTCATAGCCCGCCCGCCGCAGGAGCGAGATGACCCGTTGCGCCTTGCCCAGCGCATAGGCGCCGACAAGGTGGCTGCGTTGTGGAAGCTGCCGAAGCGAAGTCAGCAGCCTGGTGATCTCGCCGACCGCATCGGGATGGTGAAAAACCGGCAGGCCGAAGGTCGCCTCGGTGATGAACACATCGCAGGCCACCGGTTCGAAGGGCGCGCAGGTCGCGTCGGGGCTTCGCTTGTAGTCCCCGGAAACGACGATTCTCATCCCGTCCTTCTCGACGGCGATCTGCGCCGATCCGAGCACATGCCCGGCCGGATGGAAGCTGATGCCGACGCTGTCGAGGCTGAGGCGCTCGCCGAAATCGACCGCCTGCTCGCTGCCGCAGAACTCCGCGCCGCAGCGAATGCGCATGATATCGAGGGTTTGCCGTGTCGCCAGAACCTTACCGTGTCCCGGTCGGGCATGGTCGGAATGCCCGTGGGTGATCAGCGCCCGCTCCACCGGCCTGACCGGATCGACGTAGAAGTCGCCCGCCGGGCAATAGAGGCCTTCTTGGGTCGGATGAAGCAGGGTTTCGGGCTTGATCATGAGAGTTCAGATAGGGCGATCGCGTGTCCCTACCAGAGGCGTCATGCAGCCAGGCGCGTCACGGCGAAGTAACCGGCGGCGGCGGCGGTGGCGGTGAGGAAACTGCCCCAGGCCATGTCGACGATGCTGACCGTGATCGACCAGTCCTTGAGGGTCGCCAGATTGGTCATGTCATAGGTGCCGTAGGCGATCAGGCCGAGCAGCGCGCCGCCCGCCAGCGCTGTCAGCCAGCCGCCACCGGAGACGGCTGGCATCACGGCGAAATAGACGATGCCGGCGATGTAGAAGAGGTAGAACAGCCCGGCTGCCGCGAAATTGGGTGTCGCCAGCAGAAGGTCGCCGATATGGCGGCGATAAAAGCCGATGGCGATACGCGACAGCCAGACATAGTCGAGCCCGAAGAACACGACGGCGGTGGCGACATAGGCGATGGCATAGGTCATCATGGTCCGATCCAGGGTCGTTGCGTTCGCGGGCGCGGCGGGCTCAGATGCCGAGCACCGGCTGCACCAGCCGCATCAGATAACTGCGGAATTTCAGCGGCGCGTCGGTGACGGCCAGGCAGATGCAATCCTCGTCCGGTGTCGCCACCGGCTGATGCTGCAGGCTCTCGTCGGCTTCCTCCAGGTCGCCGCGCCTGAACAGCGCAGCGCCGTCCTGGAAGCTGCCCTTCAGCACCAGCGTCAGTTCTCGTCCGCCATGGGAATGTTCGGGCACGGGCTTGCCGGCCGGAATCCTCAGCAGCCGCACGCTCGTCTCCCGGTCACCGGTCGGGATACGAATATGATAGGCGCCGCGCCCGAGCGCTTTCCATTTCAGGTCGGCGAGATCGCCGCCAAGATAGGAGCGAAGCGGTTCCGGGATGACCGCGTCGCCCGTAGGCGTCGCCCGCTTGTCCGGTGTTGGCGTCGCGGCCGCGCGTGATGTCGATGCCTTGCCGTCGCCGAGCCGTGCCTTCATCGCCGCCCAGCTCGTGTCGTCGGCGACGTCGGTGCAGGCCATTTCCAGCATTTCGCCGCCGGCATGTTCCATGAAGTCGAGCCGGCGACGGCAGGACGGGCAAAGCGCCAGATGGGTGGCGACCGCGATGCTCCAGCCCTCGGCCAGGGTGCCTGACGCATAACCCAGGAGGAGTTCGTCGCTGATATGGTGATGAATGGTCATGTATTGTCCTCCAGCGCGGCGCGGAGTTTGGCGAAGGCAAGACGGATGCGCGATTTGACCGTTCCCATGGGCAGGCCAAGATTTGCCGCGATCGTGCTGTGCGAGGCATCGTTGAAAAAAGCGAGCTTCAGCAATTCCAGCTGCTCGCTCGGCAGCGTTTCCATGGCGCGGTGCAGCCGGTCAGCCTGTTGCCGATCCTCAAATTCGACATCGGCAGGAGGCACGTCGTCGGGAACGAAAGCCGGGTCGGTCGGGTCGAAGGTCGGCCGCTTCTCCTTGCGATAGGCGTCGGTCCTCAGATTTCTGGCGATGGTGAAGATCCAGCTCGAGACGCTGCCACGTGCCGGATCGAATTGATGCGCCTTGTTCCATACGGCCAGCATGGTTTCCTGCATCAGTTCTTCCGCCGCCTGGTTGTCGCGGGCGAGCTTGGCCATGTAGGCGCGCACCCGTGGACCATAATGGCGGAAGAGCCCCTCGAAAGCCTCGATGTCCCTGCTCTGCCCGACAGCTGCCAGCATTTGCGCAAGTGTCTGCTGCGATGTCTCGTCGTCGGTGATGCGCGTCAAAGCCGATCTTTTCCCATGCTTGAGCTGCGCGGCTTTCATCTGCCCCGCTATTCCTCCCATAGCATTGCGACCTGCGTCCGCCGATATGAAAAATGCTGTTGTCATGACGTCGATTACGGGCCCCCCTTCGAGCCGGATCACCACCCCCCGTTTTTTTACCCGCCATCGATCCGGTCGTCGGCCTGGTGCGTAGTGGAACCCAACGAGACAAGAAAGAGGAAGACAGGATGGATACGGGCCTCGGCAAGGCGGAGTTTACGGGCAGGCGCAGGATAGCGGTTGTGGGGTCGGGTATTTCCGGGCTTTCCGCCGCCTGGCTGCTTGGGCAAAATGCCGATGTCGTCCTCTATGAATCGGAGCGCCGGCCGGGCGGACACTCGAACACGGTGCTCGCCCCTTCAGCGTCAGGCGACATGCCGGTCGATACCGGTTTCATCGTTTACAATGATCGCAACTATCCCAATCTGGTCGCGCTTTTCGATCATCTGAAAGTGCCGACGCTTGCCTCCGACATGTCGTTTGCAGCCTCGCTCGACGGCGGCGCCTTCGAATATTCCGGTTCAGGCCTCAAGGGGCTAATTGGTCAGAAGAGCAATCTCCTGCGACCGCGTTTCTGGTCGATGGTCTCGGATGTGTTGCGGTTCTACAAGGAGGCCCCGGGGCTGCTTCAGCGGCCCGACCTGGCGAATGTCAGCCTTGGTGACTACCTGACGTCGAGCCGCTATGGCGCCTCGTTCATCGAGGGTCATCTTTTGCCGATGGGAGCGGCGATCTGGTCGACGACGGCCGGCGAAATGCGGCTCTATCCGCTGCATGCCTTCATCCGCTTCTTTGCCAATCACGGTCTTCTGTCGCTCGATGATCGGCCACGCTGGCGAACGGTGGCCGGCGGTAGCCGCGAATATGTGAAGCGTCTGCTCGCCGATTTCTCCGGCGAACTCCGCCTCGGCCAACCCGTGCGGCACATCCGCCGTGATGCGTTCGGTGTCGAACTGACGGATGGCGAGGGCCATGTCGATCGTTTCGACCATGTTGTGATCGCCACCCATGCCGACCACGCACTGGGCATGCTCGGTGACGCCGATGCGGTCGAGCGCGAGACGCTCGGCGCGTTTGAGTATACCCAAAACGTCGCCGTGCTGCATTCCGATCCGGCCCTGATGCCGAAGCGCCGTCAGGTCTGGTCGAGCTGGAATTACATCGCCGATCGTGGCGATGAGGACGGCAAGGCCTTGTGCGTCACCTATTGGATGAACCGGCTTCAATCCCTCGATCCGGCTCTGCCGCTGTTCGTCACCCTCAATCCCAGCCGCACCATCGATCCCCGGTATGTGATCAAGACGATCGACTATGCGCATCCCCTGTTCGATCTGAAGGCCATTGCAGCCCAGCGGCGTCTCTGGCAGATTCAAGGCAACAGGCATACCTGGTTTTGCGGTGCCTATTTCGGCAGCGGTTTCCACGAAGACGGGCTGCAGGCCAGCCTCGCCGTGGCGGAGGCGCTCGGCGGCGTGAGGCGCCCCTGGACGGTTGAAAACGAATCCGCCCGCATTGACCATGTCCGTCAGCTCGAGGCAGCCGAATGAGCTATCTCTCCGCAATCTATACGGGACATGTGCTGCATGTGCGGCACCGACCGAGGAAGCACACGCTGCGTTACAGCGTGTTCTCCCTGCTGATCGATCTCGACGAATTGCCGGACCTCGACCGGAACCTCTCGCTGTTCGGGCACAATCGCCGGGCCGTGTTTTCGTTGCGCGACACGGATCATGGCGACGGAACCGTCGGAGGGCTGAAGGCCTGGGCCGAGAGCCATCTCAAGCGTGCCGGCGTGTATCAACCGGACATGAAGATCCGCATGCTGTGCTATCCGCGAATCCTCGGTTTCGTCTTCAATCCGCTGACCGTCTACTTCTGCAACAGGGCGGATGGTTCGCCGGCGGCCATCCTCTACGAGGTGTGCAACACCTTCAAGGAGCGGCACACCTACGTCATCCCGGTGGGCGACGATCCGGGCGCGGTCCGGCATGCCTGCGCCAAGGAAATGTATGTCTCGCCGTTCATGCCGATGGACTGCACCTATAATTTCCGCATCCAGCCGCCAGGCCCGCAGGTCCAGGTCAACATCAGCGAGACCGATGGCGAGGGTCCGCTGCTGTTTGCCTCCTTTGCCGGAAAGCGGCGCGCCCTGTCCGACCGGGCGTTGGCGACCATGCTGTTGTCCTATCCTCTGATGACGCTGAAAGTCCTGGCAGGCATCCATTGGGAAGCGCTGCGTCTGTGGCTGAAGCGCATACCGATCCATCGGCACGTGGCCGCATCCGAGCCGATCGCCAGTACAATCGTGTTGAACAATGGAATGGAAAAGCCATGAGCCACGCCGAACAGGGAAGTTCGACTTTCACCGCAAGCCGTTCGTTCTGGCAGAAGATACTGTGCCGTTTCTCGGACCGGATCGAAAAGGGGCGCCTTGTCCTGCAGTTTGACGGCGGTGTCGAGCATGTGGCGATTGGCGCGCTCGCTGGGCCGAAGGCCGTTCTGAACGTGCGTCGGCCGCGCGCTCTCATGCGCATCCTCAGCGGCGGAACGCTCGGTTTTGCCAAGGCCTTCATCGAAGGCGATGTCGACAGTCCGGATATCGGCGCGGTGCTCGAACTTGCGGTTGCCAATGAAGATGCCTTTTCCGGCTTGATGTCGCCCTCCGCCCTGATCGGCGGGATCGCCCGGTTGCGTCACCGGCTGCGGCGCAATTCACTAAAGGGTAGCCGGCGAAATATCTCGTTCCACTATGATCTCGGCAATGCGTTTTACGAACTCTGGCTCGACCGGACGATGACTTACTCCTCGGCGCTTTACGAGCGCCCGGCGCAGGGCCTCGCCGAGGCCCAGGAGGCCAAATACGCACGGATCGTCCGGGAGCTTGGGATCGGCCCGGCAGATCATGTGCTGGAGATCGGCTGCGGTTGGGGCGGCTTTGCCGAATATGCCATCCGAGCCACCGGTTGCCGCGTAACGGGCCTGACGCTTTCCGTCGAACAGGCCAAGTTCGCCCGAGAAAGGCTGGAACGCGTCGGTCTTTCCGATCGCGCCGACATTCGCCTGGAGGACTATCGTCATTGCCGGGGTGAATTCGACAAGATCGTCTCGATCGAGATGTTCGAAGCGGTCGGCGAGGAGAATTGGCCTGTCTATTTCGAGGCGGTGCGTGACCGCCTCAAGCCCGGTGGGAATGCGATGGTGCAGTCGATCACCATCCATGAGGACCGCTTTCACAGCTATCGACGCAATGCCGATTTCATCCAGACCTATATCTTTCCCGGCGGGATGCTGCCCTCTGTCGAGGCTTTCAACGCCGGCGCGCGGCGGGCCGGGCTCGAGGTCGGCCATATGCTGGCCTTTGGCGGGGATTATGATCGGACGCTGCTGGCCTGGGACCATGCCTTCGTCGCCAACTGGCCGAAGATAGAGACACTCGGCTTCGACCGGCGGTTCTACAGGCTATGGCGTTTCTATCTGCACTATTGCGCGGTCGGCTTCCGCGCCGGCCGCATCGATGTCGTGCAGTTTCGCCTCGACAGGCCGGCCTGAACGGTCAGGCCTGCGGCCTCAACATCCGGCGCGTCAATGCAAATCGCAGGCGCGCCGGAAGCGCGTGCAGGAGTTTCATGGCGACAGCCATCGTCCGCGGAAAGACGATTTCGTATTTGGCGGCGGCAAGACCGTCAGCGATCGTGGCGGCTGCCTCATCCGCTGAAATGAGGAAAGGCATGGGAAAATCGTTCTTGCGGGTCAGCGGCGTGTCGACGAAGCCGGGGTTGACGATCGACAGCTTCACGCCATGCGACCGCAGTTCGGGATAGAGCGCCTCGCACATCACGTTGAGCGCCGCCTTTGTTGCGCCATAGCTTGCCGCGCCCGGCAGTCCGACATAGCCCGAAACCGACGCAACGACGGCGATCTGGCCGCTTTTGCGGGCAATCATCGCCGGCATGATCCTTTCGAGACACTGCGCCGTGCCGATCAGGTTCAACTCGACCATCGTGCGGAAGCGAGCGCTGTCGAAATCCACGGCATAGTCGCGGAAATAGGTGCCGGCGGCAAAGACAGAAAGATCGATGTCGCCGTGGTTGCGTTCGATCGCCTGCACGGTCTGGTTGACCGCATCCTTGTCGGTCACGTCGAGCGGGAAGGGGAAGATCCGCCCCCGAGACTCGGCGGCCAGCAAAGCAAGCTCGTCGACGCTGCGGGCGCTCGCCGCAACCGTCCAGCCGTCTCGGGCCAGTCGCAGCGCGAGAGCGCGGCCGATGCCCGAGCTCGCGCCGGTGATCCAGGCAAGGCGCGGTATCGACGTCGCACCTGTTCCAAGTGCCGCTTCTGACTTATCCATAGCAAACCTCTCGAGCTTCCGTCATCGCTTCTGTTACGGCAAAAGGGACTGATCGGTTCAGAGTGTCGGCAGCCGGCCGGGCAAGACGGCGGACGATGGCTGGGAGGGCTTCGTCGTCGATTTCGATGGACCGGCGGCGCGAGACGCCTATCTTGCCGATCCGGAACACCAGAAGACCGGCGCCAGGTTTGTCGACAACGCTGTCGGAAGCCTCGACGGCTTACTGGTCCATGACATCGAGAGAGCGGACCCAAACTCGTGACCCTGAACGACCCACGCGCTTTCCTGACATCACTTTTCGAGGCGGCCGTGACCGCTGCCGACCCCTATGCGGCGATCAAGGCGCATCTGCCGGAAAGTCCTAAGGGCCGTACGATCGTCATCGGCGCCGGCAAGGCGGCGAGCCAGATGGCGGCCGCCTTCGAGCGGCTGTGGGACGGTCCGCTCGAAGGACTGGTGGTCGCGCGCCACGGCCCGGTCGAGCATTGCCAGCGCATCAAGGTGCTCCAGTCGGCCCATCCGGTGCCGGACGAGGCGGGATTGCGGGCGTCGGATGCCCTGTTGAAAATGGTCGAGGGCCTTGGCGAGGACGATCTGGTCGTGGCGCTGATCTCCGGCGGAGGCTCGGCTCTGCTGCCCGCCCCGCCGCATGGTCTGACGCTTGCCGACGAGATCGCTGTCAACAAGGCGCTGCTTGCCTCCGGCGCGCCGATCTCGGCGATGAATACGGTCAGAAAACACGTTTCGCGCATCAAGGGCGGGCGCCTGGCCGCAGCCTGCGCGCCGGCCCGCCTCGTGAGCCTGATCGTCTCCGACGTACCCGGCGACAATCCGGCCTTCGTCGCCTCGGGGCCGACCGTGCCGTCGAAATCGTCGCCGCAAGACGCATTGGCGATCGTCGACGAATACGGCATGCAACTGCCGGCGGCTGTCATGACCCACCTGACGACAGGCGCAGCTGAGGCCCCGGACCCGACAGATCCCGCCTTTGCCCGCAACGAGGTCCACATCATCGCCTCGGCCCGCGTCTCGCTCGAAGCCGCGGCGAGCAAGGCGGAAGAAGTGGGCGTGCCGGCCGTGATTCTCTCCGATGCGATCGAAGGCGAGGCCAGCGATATCGGCCGCATGCATGCCGCGTTGGCGCGGGAGGTGAGGGAGCGCAACCGCCCCTTTGCCCGGCCGGTGGTGATCCTCTCGGGCGGCGAGACGACGGTGACGATTTCCGGTGATCGCTTCGGCAAGGGCGGGCGCAACAGCGAGTTCCTGTTGTCGCTGGCGCTCGACATCGAGGGGACGACAGGCATTCATGCCTTGGCAGCCGATACTGACGGGATCGACGGCTCGGAAAACAATGCCGGCGCCTTCGCCGATGGCACGACGGCCGCCCGCATTCGCTCGGCAGGCGGCGATCCCCGAGCCTTGCTCGCGGGCCATGACGCGTGGTCGGCTTTTTGCCTCGCTGACAGCCTCTTCGTGCCTGGGCCGACCGGCACGAATGTCAATGATTTCCGCGCGATCCTGGTGGTTGATAACTAATTCGCCGGCTTCCAGTTAGCGAGCGTGGCAAGCCCCTTGGTGAGCAGCGCTTCGGCCGCCCCCTGGTCAGCCGCCTCGACATAGCAACGCATTTCCGGCGCATTGCCCGACGGGCGGAAGTGGACGACGCTGTCGTCGGCAAGGGTCACGCGCAACCCGTCGATGTCGCTGACCGACTTGACCTTGCCAAGCGGCGCAACGAAACCGGACAGATTATCCGGCGATGACCGCAGATGGGCCATGAGGTCGGCGCTGCGCTCGACGGCAAAATTCTCCAGCCGGTCGCTGAGCGCGATCGGCAGGCTGTATTCGGTCGCCAGCGCCGAAAGCGACTGGCCGGCCTTGGCCGCCGTGCCGAGCACGGCAAGCGCCGGAAGGAAGCTGTCGCGGGTCGGAAGCGCCTTGAGCACCCCGGTGCCGATGGAAAAATCCGATCCCAGCATCAGGCCGCCATTGGCCTCGAAGCCGATCACACCGTCCTTGCCGGTAGCCAGCGCTTCCTCCATCGCCGCAATCACGAAGGGCGAGCCGACCCGCGTGCGCACCACGTCGAAGCCGCCTGCGGCTTCCAGCCCGGAATTCGAGGTCACCGGCGTCGCCACCAGCTTTGCCCCGAGGAAACGGGTGGCGATCAGCCCGAGAAAATCACCGCGCAACGGCCGGCCGTGCTCGTCGGCCACCAGCGGGCGGTCTCCGTCGCCATCGGTCGAGACGATCGCATCGAGCGAAAGCTCGTCGGTCCAATGGGCCATCAGCCGGATGGTCTCGTCGGAGACGGCCTCGGTGTCGACCGGGATGAACTGCTCGGATCGGCCGAGCGGGAAGACGGTCGCGCCGTAATGCTCGAATACCTTGACCATCATGTCGCGCGCCACCGTGCTGTGCTGGTAGATGCCGATCCTGAGCCCTTCGAGCGCGCCGGCGGGCAGCACGGCCATGTTGCGGGCGAGAAAAAGTTCCGTCGCCGCCTGTTCGTGGTTCTCGCCCGAACCGGCTTCGACCAGATTGGCGTCCGCGTCACCGCCTAGCGTGTCGGCGAGCGTGGTGATCGCTGCTTCATCCGCCTTGGTGATCTCTTCGCCGGGGCGGTAGAACTTGATGCCGTTGCGGTCCGCCGGGATGTGCGAGCCCGTCACCATGATGCCGGCCGCGCCGATCCGACCGCCATAGAGCGCCAGAGCGGGGGTCGGGATGGGCCCGCAATCGATCGGTGTCAGGCCGGCGCGCTTGAGCGCGGCCATGACGGTTGCAACGATTTCGGGGCTCGAGGGGCGGAAGTCCTGGGCGACAACGACCGGGTTGCCGGGGATGGCCAGTTTCTCATCGAGCAGGAAGCGGGCAAACGCGGTGGCGTAGAGTGCCGAGACGCTGCCGGCCAGTTCCGTCGAAAGTCCCCTGAGGCCGCTCGTCCCGAATTTCACCGCCATGCCGCCGTCTCCTGTTTCTGCCGCGTAGTCTGTCACCGACATAGGTAGGGCGACCGGGGCGATGAGGCAATGTCGGCTGTCCGCAAGGCCGATGGAGCGAGCGGCAGCATCGGTGTGCTTCGCCGAGAATGACCTTACTCGCTGCCGGTTCCTCGTTGCGCAAAGGCTTTAAACTGCTCGCCCCGCATCATATGGATCTGCTCCTCGCGCGAATGGTGGATGCCGACGCGCTCGTAGAAGGCCTGGGCGGAGATATTCGCCCGCTCGACCGAAAGCCGGAGATGGCGGGCGCCTCTGGCATATCCGCGGCTGGCTGCGGCCTTCAGCAGGCGCTCTCCGATTCGTCTTCCGCGGAATGCGTCAGCGACATAAAGATCCTGAACATAGATGCCGGGTTGCCCGCGCCACGTGGAAAAGCTGGCAAAGCTCAGGCACATGCCGGCAAAGCGTCCATCGACTTCGGCGATCAGCGCCTGGAAGGCGGGATGCGTGCCAAAGCCGTAGTGGAGCAAATCGTCGGGTGTGCTTTCGACCTTGTCTTCGTCGCCGGTATGGCGCGCAAGCGCCAACAGCGCCTCGTGCAGCAGGCCGGCGTCTTCGGGCCGGGCCTCGCGGATCGTTACCATCACTATGCCGTTCACAGGAACTCCCTCGAAAGCTCGGCCGATCGACAAGGACCGAATCCGGATCGCGCCATGCGGACAATTATCCGTCATTGCGGCCGGCGATCCAATAGAGCGGCCGAATGCCGGTCATAGATTTCAGGAATGGGAAAAAGGCTGAGGGCCGAAACGAAAAGAGCCTGGCGCGGGAGGAGGTGCGCCAGGCTCTTAAACTTGATCGGCAATTGGGAGGAGGAGGATTGCCGATCCTATCTAGCGGCACTGGGAGGAGGAGTGCGCCGCTTCGATGATTGAAATATATTCGGTTTGGCGGAGAATGCCAGTTCTATTGCTGCAACGCAGCAGTGCGAATTTCGCATAGCTCACGGCGACGATTTGGCAGTGCCTGCCAAAAGCCAGTCGGTATTCAGGGAGCAAGAGCGGCAATTGTCTAGAAGTTGATCAAACCTTGAGCGGATGCGCCCGAAGCTCCACCATCCCGCGCAAGGTCTGCCCCGCCGGCTTCGAGCGGAGTGGCCGGCGCAGCCGCCACCGAACGTGATGAATTCATTTGCTTCCCGTCGCGGCATGGGGAAACTGCGCAGCCGGTGGTCGAGGCTTCGACTGCCCGAGAAACCGCGTTCCCCCGGAGCCTTGACGCATGAAGCCGAATATCCTGCTTGTCACCGCCGATCAGTGGCGCGGCGACTGCCTGTCGGCGGTCGGCCATCAAACGGTCCAGACTCCGAATATCGATGCGCTTGCCGCTGAGGGCACCCTGTTCCGCCGCCATTATGCCGGAACCGCCCCCTGCTCCCCGGCCCGCGCCACCCTCTATACCGGGCTCAACCAGGCGAATCATCGGGTCTGCCAGAATGGATCGCCGCTCGATGCCCGCTTCGACAATATCGCGCTTGCGGCGCGCCGGGCGGGTTATGATCCCACCCTGTTCGGCTACACCGATGTTTCGCCCGATCCACGGGCGTGTGATCCCAATGATCCCGTCCTGACCAGCTATGAGGGCGTGCTTGCGGGTTTCACCGTCGGCCAGATCCTGCTCGAACATGAAAGGCATTGGCTCGCCTGGCTTCGCTCGAAGGGCCGCAAGGATGCCTGGAGCCGCGATATCCACGCGACGGGCGAATTGGGTGCTTCTCCCGCCTATTCCAAGGATGAGACGCAGACGGCCTTTCTCACCGACGCCTTCCTCGAATGGCGGGAAATGCAGGAACGCCCATGGTTCGCCCACATTTCCTTCCTCAGGCCGCATCCGCCCTTTTGCGTGCCGGAACCCTACAACCACATGTTCGCTCCCGGCGACGGCCCGGCCTATGCACGTGCCGAAAGGCGCGAAGATGAGGCGCAGATCCACCCCTTCGTGAAGTTCGCCATGGAAATCCAGAAGAAGTCGAGCTTCGTCCACGGCGCCGAAGGGTCTGTCAGCGAGTGGACGGCGGAGGATTTCGATAGCATCCGCGCCACCTATTACGGGATGATCGCCGAAGTCGACGCGCAGTTTGGCCGCATTGTCTCGGCGCTGCGCGGCAACGGTGAGTGGGAAAATACCATCATTATCTTCACCTCCGACCACGCCGAGATGATGGGTGACCACTGGAGTTTCGGCAAGGGCGGCTACCACGACGGCAGCTACCATATTCCGCTCGTCATTCGAGATCCGTCGGCAACGGTCGCCGGCCGCCAGATCGAGGCATTTACCAGCGCCGCGGACATCATGCCGACGCTTTGCCAAAGGCTCGGCGTGATGCCGGGCAATCATCAGGACGGTCGCTCGCTCTTGCCCTTCCTGGCTGGCATGGAGCCGCGCGTGTGGCGAGACGCCGCCTTCTACGAGTTCGATTTCCGCGATGTGGTCCAGGCTACGCGCGAGACGCATTTCAACCTCCGTTCGGACCAGTGCAATCTGGCGGTGCTGCGCGATGAGATGTTCAAGTACGTCCATTTTTCCGCTCTGCCGCCGTTGTTGTTCGACCTTGGGAAGGACCCGATGGAACTGCGCAATGTCGCGGAAGACGCCGCCTATCTTCCCATCCGTCTTCGCTATGCGGAAAAGCTGCTGTCGCTGCGAGCCCGCCATCTCGACCAGACGCTTGCCTATTGCCAGTTGACGGAAGACGGTCCGGTCAGCCGTCCGGTGCTTTAGATAGGGCACCGGCGCTCGGCGACGCGCAGCGAGGAAAGCGGTAGTGATTTGACCGCCTTTCGGTTATAGCCGGCGGCAACGACATTGAATGCGATCTGGAGACAATGATGGCAGCGACGATTCGCTATCACGAAGGTGACATTTCCTCGGCCGATGCGGCCCGCTATACCGGGGCGATCGCCATCGATACGGAAACACTGGGCCTCGTGCCGCGCCGCGACCGGTTGTGCGTCGTGCAACTGTCGCCGGGCGACGGAACCGCCGACGTCATCCGCATCGCGGCCGGGCAGACGGAGGCGCCGAACCTGGTCGCCATGCTCGCCGACCAGAGCCGCGAGAAGATCTTCCATTTCGGCCGCTTCGACATTGCCGTGCTCTTCCATACCTTCGGCGTCACCACTACCCCGGTCTTCTGCACCAAGATCGCATCGCGCCTCAGCCGCACCTATACCGACCGCCACGGCCTCAAGGACAATCTCAAGGAAATGCTGGAGGTCGACATTTCCAAGGCACAGCAGTCGTCCGACTGGGCGGCCGAAATTCTGTCGCCGGCACAACTCGAATATGCGGCCTCGGACGTCCTCTACCTGCATGCGCTGCGCGACAAGCAGACCGCGCGGCTGGTTCGTGATGGCCGCATCGAGCATGCCAAGGCCTGCTTCGAATTCCTGCCGACCCGCGCCAAGCTCGATCTGCTCGGCTGGGAAGAGACCGACATTTTCGCCCATAGCTGATTATCTTGGGCTCCCGTAGTGCCGAAGGCCAGGAACTGTCTCAGCGTCCTGGCCCGGCGCCGACCCGAGCCAGCACCTCGGGCGGGATCCGATAGCGCTCGACGGCATCCGACGGGCTGTGAAAGCCGCAGATCTCCCGTTGGATGAAGAACGCCCAGACCAGTTCGGCGGCCTGGTCGATGAGAACGTGGGTGCGCTGTGGATCGACACCCTCCGCCCTGGCCTTTGCCAGGGCCGCGAGGGCAGCCTCCACCTTCCGGCCGGCGCGGCCAAGCGCATCGGCCTTCTCGGCGGCAAGCTCGTAGTCCAGCGCCAGCAGGCCCGTGCCATTGGTGGGGCTGAAGGAGGAGGGCGGGCGAAAGCTCATGTCATCCGGTCACGATTTTGTCCTGGCGAAATGATGGAGCTTCCGGTCGCGGCTGGCAATGGCGGCCGGCCTGCGCAGCATTTGTTAACGAATCCGGCGCATCCTGCCGGACCACGGAAACAAGACCACAGACATGAATGCGACCATGATGGAAGCATCGACAAAACCTGCAGACAGCGTAGCCCGGACGGGCGCGGCGAGCCAGGCCGAAGCACATTCGGCGGGCGAAAACGGCGCCGTCGGCGAGATCTTCAGCCATTGGCTCGAACAGGCCGGCAGTCCCGCTACGAGTGCCCCCATGGGTATCCTGTGGGACGATGAAGAGGACCCGCCGGCCCCGGCCGCGGCGCAAAAGGCCTACGTGCCGGCCACCTGGCTTGATGCGCTTGGCGAGGACCATACCGAGCCGCGCCCGGACAGTTCGGACCAGATCTCTGCGGTCAATTCCGACGACAACGGCCTTTATCGCATGTTCAGGAGCGTTTCGCCCTGACGTTCAAGGCCGCATGGCGGCAGCGGCGTTCTGGCGAACCTCTTCGAAGCCCCAATCCTTCAGAAGCTGTCCGTCCTGCCAGACGGGCTTGAACATGTTTTCTCGTTGTCCCAGCTCGGCCAGCGGAACGGCAAGAATGTCGGTTCCGTCGCGCACGACGGCCTGACGACCGGCCGCCAGGGGGCGTTCGCGCGGATTGGCCGGTCGCCGCCCGATATCGTGCCAGGCGCCGGCATCGTCCTGCAGGGCGCTGGCGAGCATGGTGAACGACAGGGTATCGCGGCTGAGTTTCTGCAGAAGCGTCGAGCCGACGCCGAAGGTGATGTTTTCGGCAGCAAAGCCCATGCCTTCCAGGCGTCCCAGGATCATCTGTATGTCCTGCAGCGTCACGCCGTCCGACTGGATGACGCGCACGGTGTCGTCGAGCACCTTGAAACCCTTGCCATTGAGGCGGGTGCCATAGGCATAGGCCAGTTGGGCCACGACCTGGACCGGCGTGTCGATCGGATCGCCGCTATCGGGGCGGACGATCAAGATGGCACCGGCTGCCCTCACCTTGGTCTGCAGTGTCTTGCCCCAGATCTCGGAAACGGCATTGTGCAGGTCGTAGCTGTCCGAGACGACCGAATAGGCGCCGAAGCGGCCGAAACGGTCGATCATGTTGGAATAGGCGTCCGTCTCCCGGCTCTGTCCCCAGGCGGTCATCGTCGTATGTTCCGAGGCGGGCACCGAGCGGCCGGCCATCAGGGCCCCGTAACAGCGGCGCGCCTGGCGGATCGCCGGCAGCGAATCGGACATTTGGAAATGCACCAGATGCGCGACCCCGCCCAGAGCAGCCTGTTCCAGGCTCGTCGTGCTCCGGGCGCCGAAATCACTGACCATGGTCGCCATCAGATGGTCGGCTTGATCGCAAGTCCGCTCGAGGAATGGCCGGATAGTCTGGCGCAGGCGCCAGGAGAGCGTCGCGACCGTCGACGGATACCAGACCGCGCGCAAGAGGGCCGTTTCCATGTAGGATGTCAGCCAGGCAAGCTGGGGATCGGTATTGACCACCTGCATCACCGGGACGCCGCGCCGGATTGCGACCCCTTCCGGCAGGGCTTCGATCCGCAGCGGCAGGTGGCCGCCATGGGTGTTCACTACACGCAACCAGCCCGCACGATCGAAAGGCTGGCCGTGCAGCGTGGCGAACTCCTCGGCCTCGTCGATGTCGGCCATCGTCACGGGCTGCGATAGGTAGTCCTTCAGGAACATCTGCAGGCCGAAGAACATCACCTCCGGCTTGTAGGAATGGCCGCGCGTGGTGATGTAGCTGGAGATGGCCCGCGTGCCCTCGGGATATTGCAGATAGTGCCCGAGCTTGTAGCTGTCGGTGTTCAGAATGGGATTCTGGTTGTTCATCGGGCAGCATCCGGCGATCTGTTGTCGGGCAGCGAACCCGCTCGTGCGGGATCGGCTTTGGCTAAAAGCTGTACGCGACGCCCCCTTGGGCGGCAAGGCAAGACGTCGCGATTATGGTTAACCCTTTATTAACACTTGTGCCGCAGGGTACGGGATCAAGGATAGGGCAGGCCCCTCCTCGAAGGCGCCGTCGTCGTCGACGGGAAAGTCCGGTCGCATGAGCGAACCGTTATTGCCAGTGAACGTTCAGCCAATTGCAGGATGGGGAGCTGCCATGCTGCCTCCGGTCAACGCCGTTACCAATTCATCCATTGCCTTTCAGGATCCGCGCGCTGCGCAAGACGGTGCGGCCGAAGAAGCGGTCCGGCCGCGGCCTTCGGTGCCGCAGGCGGCAAACGCACTGGAGCAGAACGCGGCGATCGCCGGCCGCCTCAACCTTCTCATGCTGTCCGGCCGAGAGCAGGTGTCGGAGAACCTGGCCCTGCTGGTCAACCTGCTGGGCGCTCGGCTCGGCATGGAGCGACTGGAAGGAGAGGCCCCGAGGGCCTATATCGGCCGTTTGGTCCAGGCGCTGGGCGAGTTGGCGCCGCAGGCTCGGCAATCGGTCCAGCGGCAGTTGTCACAGATGTTCGGCGGCTTGCAGTTGCGCACGTTGATGGAAGCCTTCCGCAATCCGGCCGGGCCGGAAGCGGCAACGCTTGCGATCTATCTGGAGCTTCACCGCACCAAGGACAAGGATCTTGCCGCCCGCTCGGTGATCACGTCCTATCGACAGAATGCCGGAGAAAACCGCCCGGCGACAGTGCCCCTTGCCACCCCGATCGCTGCGGGACCCATGAACCCCGCTCGTGGTCCAAGCACTCCCAAGGCGCAGCCGGGCGGCGCACCGGCTCGCCCGCAGGAGGCGCTGGAGCCGCAGGCGACGCTCAGTGAAGGAATGCGGTTCGATGGCGAGGAGCCCGACGACCCGATGGCGCCGGTTGCGCGCGGCAGGCTTTTCAGCATGCCGGACGAGCGGTCCAGCAAGGCGCTGAAGCTCGCGGCGGCCCGCGCGCTGCAGGCCGCCATGACCCATGGCGGAGCACGCCCGGAGCCACGTCTGCCGGCAGACCTGGCAACCCCCGAGATCCACCGGGGCAGTGATGGTATCGATCTCCCGAAGGAGCTCGCGGCACGCAACGACGGCAAGCGTGTCGGTGAGGCCGATGCGCCCGTGGCTCCGACGAAGGCGGGCGCCGAAAAGTCCGGCGAAGCCGCCGCGACAGGTGCGCGCGTGATCCTTGCCGAAATGATCGAGGCCGAAGCCGGGCCGACTCCCTCCGAAATCGCTTCACACGCCGAAGAGGCTGGTCCGATCACCCCCAAGTCGTCCGGGGAAGTAGGCAAGGAACAGCCGGATACCCCGGACCAGCCGAAGGCGGCAGCAAAGACGGAGACGCTTTTCGTCCTCAAGGGTTGGACGGAGGAGGATCCGAGCGGCGCCGAGGCGCTTCTCCCGCCGCCTTTGCCGGCAGAGGGGGAGGTCGACCCCGATCCGGCGCGCGTGTTCAACCTTGAAGAGGCAGGCAGCGCCGAGGATGAGAAGGCGCCGCAGGAAATCCGCTTCACCGCCGGCCAGGACGACATCGGCGAGCAGGCCGGGCCCGCCGAGCGCCCTGTCGACGGCGCGCCCGAAGAGCTGCAGAGCACGTCCGCCAATGCTGAAAGCGTCGAAGGTGAAATATCGCCGGAGGAGGGCCCCGCGCCCGAATTTGTCGATTCCGAGATTTCCCTGCAACGTCAGGCCGTCACCGGACGCGAAGGCGTACCGCTGCCGCTGATCAACTATCTCTTCGCCGACGACGAACTCGCCGAGCGGAAGAAGTTGAAACATCGCTTCGGTGACGAGCAGGGCGAAGAAGCGAGTGATGGGGACGCCGAGGGCTCTGCGGAAGAGCCAGGCGACGAGGACACAGGGACCGAGGACCAGCCGGAACCCGGCGCCCGGCAAGACCTGAGCGACGACGAGGAGGCGAGCCCGATCGCGGCGCCGGTCGAGGGCGAAACGCCGAATGATCTCTATTGGCGCATGGCCGGCTGGTCCTGAGCGCGCCGGCAGCGGGGCACGCCTGACCCCTTGCTTCATCAAAAAGAAAAGCCCGCCGGTCGGTGACCGGCGGGCTCTTTCATTTCAGCGGTGTCGAGGCTTATTCGCCGCCGCGGTTCTTCAGAGCCGCGCCGAGAATATCGCCGAGCGAAGCGCCCGAGTCGGACGAACCGAACTGTGCGACGGCTTCCTTCTCTTCAGCGATTTCCAGGGCCTTGATCGACAGCATGACCTTGCGATCCTTCTTGGAGAAGTTGGTCACGCGGGCATCGACGGTCTGGCCGACCGAGAAGCGTTCCGGACGCTGCTCGTCGCGGTCGCGGGAGAGATCGGCGCGACGGATGAACGAGGTGATGTCTTCGTGGTTGACGAGCTTCACTTCGATACCGCCATCGTTGATGCCGATGACTTCGCACGAGACGACAGCGTTCTTGCGCAGGTCGCCCGAAGCGGCTGCATCGCCGACGGCATCCTTGCCGAGCTGCTTGATGCCGAGCGAGATGCGTTCCTTCTCGACGTCGACGTCGAGAACGACGGCCTTGACCACGTCACCCTTGTTGAACTCCTCGATGACCTGTTCGCCCGGACGGTTCCAGTCGAGGTCGGAGAGGTGAACCATGCCGTCGACGTCGCCTTCGAGGCCGATGAACAGGCCGAATTCGGTCTTGTTCTTGACTTCGCCTTCGACTTCAGTGCCGGCCGGATGGCTGTAGGCAAATGCCTGCCACGGGTTCTCGAGGGTCTGCTTGAGACCGAGCGAGATACGGCGCTTGGACGGATCGACTTCGAGAACGACAACGTCGACGTCCTGCGTGGTCGAAAGGATCTTGCCGGGATGAACGTTCTTCTTCGTCCAGGACATTTCCGAAATGTGGATCAGGCCTTCGATGCCCGGCTCCAGCTCGACGAATGCACCGTAGTCGGTGATGTTCGTGACGGTACCTGAGATCTTCTTGCCAACCGGGTACTTGGCGGCGATGCCATCCCACGGATCCGACTCGAGCTGCTTCATGCCGAGCGAGATGCGGTGGGTTTCCTGGTTGATGCGGATGATCTGTACCTTGACCTGCTGGCCGATGGACAGGATTTCCGACGGATGGTTGACGCGACGCCATGCCATGTCGGTGACGTGCAGCAGGCCGTCGATGCCGCCGAGGTCGACGAACGCACCGTAATCGGTGATGTTCTTGACGACGCCGTCGACAACCTGGCCTTCTTCGAGGTTCTGAACGATTTCAGAACGCTGCTCGGCGCGGGACTCTTCGAGGACCGTACGACGCGAGACAACGATGTTGCCGCGACGCTTGTCCATCTTGAGGATTTCGAAGGGCTGCGGGTTGTGCATCAGCGGGGTGACGTCGCGGATCGGACGGATGTCGACCTGCGAACGCGGCAGGAAGGCTACGGCGCCGTCGAGATCGACGGTGAAGCCGCCCTTGACCTGGTTGAAGATGACGCCTTCGACGCGCTCGCCAGCTTCGAACTTGGCTTCGAGCTTGATCCAGCTTTCTTCGCGGCGAGCCTTTTCGCGCGACAGAACGGCTTCGCCGAGAGCGTTTTCGATGCGCTCGACATAGACTTCGACTTCGTCGCCGACCTTGAGCGTGCCGTCCTTGGCACGGGCGCCGAATTCCTTGAGCGCGATCCGGCCTTCGACCTTGAGGCCGACGTCGACGATGGCGACGTCCTTCTCGATGGCCGTGATGATGCCCTTGGTTACATAGCCTTCTGCCAGATCGGTCTTGGCAAAGGACTCTTCGAGCATTGCCGCGAAATCATCGCGCGAGGGAGTAGAAACAGACATGAAATCTCCTAAACGCATCCAATCAAGGACGCGGTATGCGCCGGGGGGTTCGAGTTTAACGAAGCCTGACAGATCGTCCGCCCTTCAAAGGGCTGTCCGGCGCGGGGACGATCATATCGGCTGGTTCGGTCAAGGACCCCGGCGAGCCGGGTTCCGCAGTTCAATCTGTCTTCAAGGCAGCGTCGATGATGTCTCGGGCCGCCCGGAATGCCGCGTCTATACTCATTTCCGACGTGTCTAGCAAGTGCGCATCGTCCGCAGGTTTCAACGGACTGTCGGCGCGCTCCATGTCGCGCGCGTCGCGCTTCTTCACATCGGCGAAGACCGCGTCAAATCCCGCCGAACCGCCGCCGGCGATGATCTCGTCATAACGACGCCTGGCGCGCACGTCAGGCGAGGCCGTGACGTAGAGTTTCACCGGCGCGTCGGGGCAGACGACAGTGCCGATGTCACGGCCGTCGAGCACCGTGCCGGGCTCCCTGGCGGCGAACTTGCGCTGGGCGGCGACCAGGGCGCGGCGCACGGCGGGCATGACGGCGATCTTGGATGCCGCCTCGCCGATGGTGTGTTGCGCGAGAACGGAGCGGTCGAGCCCGGCGAGTTCGATCTCCAGTGCCGTCTTTTCCGCGACTGCCTCGTCGTTCAGCGGCAGGCCGGCATCGAGCAGCGCCTTGGCGACGGCACGGTAGGTCAGGCCGGTATCGAGATGATGGAAGCCGTAATGCTCGGCGACCAGCCGCGAAAGGGTTCCCTTGCCCGCCGCAGCCGGCCCGTCGATGGCGATGGTAAAAGATGTCATGCAGCTCTGCCTTGCCCGAATTCGATTGTAGTGCGCCGCCCGGCCAACCTGTCCCCGGATCCCTGGCCCCGGTCGTCCCGGTCTGGCTGCCCGACATTGTCGTGGCGGAAGGTCTCCCGGCGGCGGAATTGGGTGCGCCCTTGGCGGTGCCGGGGGCGAAGGATGGGCTTCGTCCGACGTCGCCGACGCTATTTTCGCGCTGGTTAACACATAGCGGCGGGAGGGTCATCCCCGAGCCGTCAAAAAGCCGGGTGCCGGCGCGCGAAGTTTGCCTTTGACAGAAGAGATTGCAACGACTATGGGGACCCGCTAACAGTTTGACCGGGTAAGACCGGATTGACCGCACGCGCCGGTATATTCTTCAGGACTTCAAGAGGCTTTGACAGTGGCGAAAGCAGAACTTGGCACCAAACGCACCTGCCCGGACACGGGGAAGAAATTCTACGATCTGAACAAGGATCCGGTCGTGTCGCCTTACACCGGCAAATCCTGGCCGCTTTCCTATTTCGAGGAGACCTCGGTCGCCACGATCATGGAGAAGGCGGAAGAGGAAGAGGTGGCTGAAGTCGACGCCGAAAACACCGAGGTCGAACTCGTCTCGCTCGAGGACGCAGACGACAACGGCGGCAATGACGATATCCCCGATATCGGCGACGACGATGTCGAGCTCGACGACGATGACGACGACACCTTCCTCGAAGCCGACGAAGACGATGACGACGACGACATGACCGGCATCATCGGCGTCACCGGCGACGACGACGAAGTCTGATCGACGCTTTCAAGGCTCGGAAAACGAAAAAGTTTCCGAGCCTGCATTTTTCGGCTTGCCATCTCCGAACACCGGAAGTAATAAGCCGCCACCCCGCCGGACAGTTTGTCCGACAGGGTCCCGGAACCGGCACTGCCGGACCCATGGTATGGGGCTATAGCTCAGCTGGGAGAGCGCTTGCATGGCATGCAAGAGGTCAGCGGTTCGATCCCGCTTAGCTCCACCATTCCCTTTCGTGTCACTAATGTCCTTTGATTATCAGTCAGTTGCGACGACGGCGATAAAACTGAGTACCCAATAAAGTACCCAGAGTGCGTACCCAGCGCTCTCGGCCAGCGCTCTACCGATAGAAGCGCCTCAGGACCTTCACAGGAAAGGCCAAGGTCTTCTCCACACCGAACTCCCTGACAGCGGTCGGAGCTTCGACCTCGGCAGCCTCCAGCCCATTCCGTTGGGTCAATTCAAGCAAAGCTGGGTGTTCCTCCGCAACGGCTGTCACGGGGTCGAACAGAAGCCAGAACGCTTCCGGGTTGGTGCGGGAGAAGTAGGAATAGGCGGTTTCGTATCCTTGGGGGGCCGGGGCATCTTGGAACAGCCGGTAATCCGAAGGGCGGGGGAGCGGCGTCTCGACGATAAGATGGGTAGTGGGCATCTAGGGTTCCTCTGCAAATCAGTCTCTTGCTGAGACAGCTCCCCTCTAGTGGGCCAAAGATGCTCACGTCAACGGAAAATATAACGTAAAATCAGATAGTTAATTGCATTGATGCAACCATTGCAGGGGTGCAAGTGGTCCTTGCTTCCGGGCAGCGGCTGAGCCCCTTGCAGCACAGGCGATGCCGTAACAGTTCGTGTGCCTCAGTCTTCCCGGTGTTTGCAGCGGTGCAACCTTTGGCGACAACCATAGACATGGCCCCGGAGACCACATGCTCCTCGCCTTGGATATAGCCGCCGTCCTTGCGGATGGCCGGGAGGACGACCCGGGTGACCCAGTTCTGGAAGTCCTTGGCCTCGGGCTTGTCGGAGCGCATCACCAGCTTGTAGAGGCCGCTCTCGGAGATCAGGACCATGGACTTGCCGGGGGCGAGACCTAGGTTGATCCGATCAACTTTGGTCTTCTCACTCTCGGAAAGTTTCAGGTATGCGCTGCCGTTGCCTCGGGACCTGCCAAGCAGGAACGTCAGGACATCAGACCCGGCGAACCACGGCTGTCCGTCGATCCTCACGACCCGCACCTCGGCGTCCTTGAACTTGAACAGCGAGACCTCGTTGGCGGTGGTCTTCGTCATGGAGGACGGGGTTTTGAGGCTTGCGGCGCGTCGGCAAATCAATCATTGACCGGTGATTGTGCATGAAAGGAATTTGGATGCGTTTTTTATATATCGCGGCCTTAGCCGCTCTCGCAGGTTGCTCGGGGACCGGCACGGGGAACTCGGCGGGGATCACCTACACAATGGTTGGCAACCTTAACATCACCTCAACGGCTCAACAGGCCGACAAGCACTGTGCCAAGTATGGAAAGGTAGCGCAACTCGACAAGGCCGGGGACCTTATGGCCTACTTCAAGTGCGTGGCTCCGTGATGAATGACAAGGTGACGATCCTTGCGATTGCTCTCGCGGTCAGCCTCGGGGTCAATGCATTGCAGTGGCGGATTTCAGGGGACCTCCGCGAGATGGCCAGGATTGCCTGCCAAGCCGGGGCTGCGGATTTTGGGATGTGTGCCCGGTACGCGCTAGACTGAGCGACGGCATTGTAAGGGGACAAGCGCTCGGAACGGTCCCCTTCCCCTTGCTGTCCACAGCCTAAGCTAGGGCGGCATGGGGGTGAGAACTAGAACGGTATGTCGTCTGTCAGTTCCTGATCCTCCCATGACGTCGTTGCGTTGGGAGGGGCGGGTAGGGCTTTCATCTTTGGTGGAGCGCCAAGCCGCACCTGCTCACGGTCCTCGGCCTCTTTGTCGGCTCCAATGATGCTAACAACTGTAGCGATTGCTTCTGGTGCATCGGCAAGAAAGCTTGTGCCCGTGGTCACACCCAATCCCAACGCCGCCAGAATTGTCATTGCTCTTCCGAGGTTAAGGCGGGGACTGTCTAATTCGGATCGAAACTCCTCCAATCGTCGGCGCAACCTCACGCGCCTCTCATCAGGCATGTCGGAGGAGTTAATTAAATCTTCGAGCCGACGTAGTTGCAGTTCGATCCTCCCGCGAGACCTCTCCGACAGGCGTACCGAGCCCGCTCTATGGGTAGTGTTCTGAAGACGGAGACGGGTTGCCGTGGCGGTGGCTTCGCCTAGAAAGACCTCAAAGCCCTCGATTGGGTCCCCGAGGTTCGTAGGGTACTGGGGACCGTCGATTTCAAGGGTGGAAGCAGCTGACGCTACGGTCCGCATGTACTCTTGTTTTGCAAGTCTCGCTACATAGTCACCGTCAGCATCATGAAGGATCTGTGTTACATTTCTTCGGCAAAGACCTTCGAGCGCAACAAATCGCATTGTTGGGTCTTCAGGCAGGTGGTCGTAATCCTCATCCGTCATCAAGGTTATCATTCCGGCCCTCCATTCTTGGTTGAATACTACACGCGCCGGTCTGTCTCGGGAATAGCTTTCGCCTTTACTGCTGTCGCCAATGCGGAGCTGTGGGCACTACTCGCCTAAATTGCCAGCTTATCGGAGCCCATGATCTGGCCCAACCTTGCGGATTGGCGGGAGGAGGACCGAGGCAACCCAACGACGGAACCCCTCGCCCTCGGGCTTGTTCGACCGGAGCAGCAGTTTGTAGAGGCCGCCCTCGCTTATGACATTTGTTTTGAGGTCACCCTTGACCTGCCCAAGGGTTGCGATCTGCCCCTCTCGGTGATCAGAGACGCTTGGTTCCCACCTTTCCCCCGGAGCAGATTTGGGGGGACGATCCCGCGCTCACCTTTCCCAACTTATTCAGGTGCGGACCAGTGCCGCTTCTCAGGTCGAGACCCAAGCCCCGGCAGGTGTCTGCCGCCACGAACCACGGCTCCCCGTCGATCTTCACGACACGCACGTCGGCGTCCTTGAACTTGAACAGCGAGACCTCGTTGGCCGGGGTCGAGGCGGTGGCCGGTGCTGCGGTCTTGATGACGGTGCACTTTAAAGTTCAAGAAGCACAACATGAGCTGTGATCGCTCGTCTTGTGTGTCGAAACCAAGATGATTAGATGCGAAGTAGATGCACCTCCAGAGGCTGTGAGACCCGATGTTTAACCTCCTGATTGCTTATACTGACAGTGAATGGGACAACCCCGAGTGGAGCATTGAACGGTCGCGAGTTGCGAATGAGTACACAGCCGAACAGGTAAGCGAACGGTATCGCGACTTTGGAGAGGCTGCTGTCGCTGAACTCAAGAGCTTTCCCTGCCTCTTCGCAGTCGAGCACGAAGTTGTCGCCACCCGAATTGGTTACCTCAATGAGGTGACGGTGTCGGAGGACCGAATAGCAATCAAGTTCGAATTTGACGAGAACCTTCCCGCTCTCCCAAGCGGGGCTCTAGAGAACATGCGCTCAGAGATAGACCTCGGAAAACTGGAGCTGTATCGCACTCACTGGGCCGTCAAAGATCAACCTCTGTGGGAAATACTGATCCAGAAGGGCTACTTGACCGCTGAACAGGTAAGCTCGGCGATCAAGGCGCGTAGCCCTGTTCTGCCAGAACCCGAGGTGTCCAGTGACGCCAAATCGGGAACGGCCGTGCCTAGGGAGGTCTTCATTGTGCACGGACAGGATGAGCTTGCGAAGCTAGATACCGCAAAGTTCATCGAGGAGCTTGGGCTCGTGCCAATCATTCTCCACCAGCAAGCTAGCCTCGGCATGACAATCATCGAAAAAATCGAGCACTACACAAATGTCGGCTTCGGCATTGTGCTTTATACAGAGTGTGACGAGGGCCGCCGCCGAGGTGACCTTATCTCACGCTACCGGGCAAGACAGAATGTGGTCTTCGAGCACGGTTACCTTATCGCAAAGCTCCGTCGGGAACGGGTTGCCGCTATCGTCAAAGGGCAGGTTGAAACGCCCAATGATATCAGTGGGATTGTGTACGTCACCATGGATGATGGCGGGAGTTGGAAAGACGAGATCAAGCTGGAGTTGCGGCAAGCCGGGTACGCTGTCTAACGGGTGCAGTAGCATATGGCCGTTCACTGCCCTCTGAACGCCTTAATCATTGACTTGGTCACGTCCCCCGCAAAGCAGATAGGCGCGTAGCCCCCGGGCTTTGAATAGGCACTTCTCTTGCCGCATCTTCGGCCCCCTCGATCAGTGTTGTAGGGACAGGGGCAGGACCCGGGATAGCTGGCAATCGACTGGGCGATGATCCGCTGAACAATCACGGCATCGGAGACCGTAGGGGCTGGCAGAGGTGTGACCTCTGTTGGCTTGGGCTTACTCGGCTTGGCCTCTTCTGCCCCTGGCTTCGTTGACGACAGGAAGCGGGTCGCCATCCATCCTTCTCGCTGGGACAGTTGGTCTCTGACCTGCGACCATTCCTCAGCCGACCGGAGGACACTAACCTCGCGGCCCCTGTCGAAGCGGTCAATGATGGCGGCGGCAGTGCTGGGACCAGAGCGGAAACCAACGCCATTGCCTGTCACATACATCCTGACAGCGGGAGGATTGTCTGGCGTTGGCACCGGGACAGTCTGGACCGGGGTCGGTGCGAGGGCCATCCCCGGGGTTTCCACCGGAGCCGGAGCCGGGGCTGTGACTGGGGGTTGGGCTGGAGACGAGATAGCCGGGGGAGCAGGTGGACTTGGCGCAACCGTTGACGGCGCATCGGGCTTGCGGCCAAACAACGCGACGGCAGCGAGGAAGAGTGCGATATAGACCGCAAACTTGCGCATGGGTGTAACTCTGGACTTTCCAGCTCATCAGCCCACACCGACTGATCCGAACCTTCTGCCAGCCCCGGCTCGGGACCTACTTCTTAGGCCTCATCACCCGGGGATTGATGTTGTTGTAGACCTGCTGAGCATCAAAGGAGCCCGGAGGCGATGCCGCCCCGCTCGGGAGCTTCAACACCTGTATGATAAGGTCTTGCCCCGGCTTGACGATGTCGTAATTCACACCCGGATTGTAAGTGGTGAAAGCCGTGTTACCGTAGACATTCGTTTGGAATGTGCCCGGGGTCGAACCCACGGATCGGCTTGTGGCATCGTTGGACGTCACGACAAGGAAGTGTGAGCCCCCGGCGGCCAAGGTGACCTCGGCAGCCTTCAAGAGCGTGTAGTCCTGAATGGTCGTCGGATCGGTGAAGCCGTTGCCTCGGGACGAGATGCGGTAGGTGTCATTGGTGATTGGAGCAGCGGTCACCCCGCCGGTTGCGCCCATCTCTTGATATTGGGTCTGACAGGCAGACAGCATTACGGCAGCAACGGCCACCAGTGCGAAGCGTTTCATATCCATGTGTATTTCCCCCAGTCCGGATAAGAAACGAGAAGCCCGGACCCGTGTCAACCCAAAGGTGTGACCAAAACGGGCATTCGCCAGACACACCGATGGGCAGGGGCGGGACCAAAACAGACTGATCGGGGCCGTTGCCATGGCTCAACCTCGGAAGGGAGCCACGGCGGCAGGTGGACGGGTCACCAGAGTGCTAGCACGGACTTACCACAGAGGGGCTTTCGCCCTTGGATGCGGCTACCCTGCCCCGGGTTGCCCCACGCGCGTAATTGGCTTTGACCGTGTCAGGAAACGGGCAGTATTTCACGAACCGGACCGACTTAGTCTCGCTCTCGACACAGTCCGCATCAGCCCAAGCCTTCAGCGAGCGCTCCCGCTTGAAGACGGGGATATGACCATCGTGGTCCAGCGACTTGCGGATGATGTGGACACGGTCGGCAGGGCTGTGGCCTTCCTCCAGCATCTTCCGGCAGAGCGGAGAGATCGGGCCCTTGGTCGTGCTGCGGTTCCGGCGGGAGGTGAGGTCAATAGTCAAGCCGCTCTCGACATGTCGGGCGATGTGGGAGCCGATCAGCTCGATTGTATGGCAGGCGGTCAGAAGCGAAGTCATCAAGTCAGGGTACCTTTCCTGTTGGTGGGGGGATGAGAAGCGGGAGGCGGCGCACGTCCTTCGCGGCGGAACCGGCATTCTTTCCGATCCGGTCAACGCGATTTATGAGCGTGGCGATGTGAGGTGGGGGCAGGTGCCGTGGGACGGCCCGAGCCTGTCTATGGTGAAGACCGCAGCGGCCAATATCCGGGGCGGAGGTCAGGCCGCCACCGTCACCAGAGCCGCCGATACCTGTCCAAGATCGTCCTGGCGGATGGCCGAGCGGGGCGACTTGGGCTGGGCTCGATCAGCGAGAGGCGGCCATGGTTGGACCTCGGGTTCTGCTGTGGGTGGCTGAGGCCACGGGTCCAGCCGTCAATCGGCCAGTGGAGCCAAGCCGGGCTCGCGGCGGTCTGCAATTTGTGAGAGCATGTCTGTCGGGGTTCAACGGGGGAGGCTGCGATGGACCAAGGGGGACATGTCGGAAGTTTCTTGAGTGCAGCGCTGGACATTGCTCGGGCTCAGCCACGGCCATTCCTCGTCTATCTGATAGAGATGGCCCTGACAGAGAGCCGCGAACCACAGGGAAACGAGAAGGCCAAGCAATGACCGGACAAACAAACACGGCGGCGCTGGCGACCCTCGCCACGGAACTGAGGCGTCTGGGGCAGCTTGCCGAGACCGAGAGAGCCGACATGCTGGTGTATATGATCGCCCTTGCCGAGCAGGAAGCCCGGGACGAACTGGCGAAGCGAGAGGCCAAGGGTTCGCAAGGCGAGGTCTGGAGGCGAGGCTGATGGTGTGCTGTGGTTGACTTGGGCCGATCGGTCTTTGTCGACCTCATCAGCACCGGGCAGGAGACCATCGGACCCCAAGGTGATTTCCTGAGCTGTTGTGGGCTTCCGTAATGGGCCTAGGCGTTCCTTGGATGCTCCCGGGTGGATGCCATGGTGCAGCCCGAGGGGAGGAGACCAAAGCTCCACCTGACAGGCTCAGGCTCGGGAGCTGACCATGGTGGGCTTGGGCTCCTGCTTTGGACAAGAGGGAATGATGATGATCATCCCTCACCATCATGGGGACCACAGACAGCCATAGCCAGTCCATGGCTCAACCATGGGTCCATCCCTACCGGGTCAGGCCCATGCCCTAACCATGGTTATAACCATAGTGTTTAACCCGGGGCGTACCTATTGTGGTCCCTATCGTTTCCGGGCTCCGATGCGGGAGGTCTTGTCGGGGGCTGGCCACGGTTCCGGCTCGGGCTGGCCAAGGCGTCCTTTCGCTTCGCCCGGTGCTGTTCGAACTCATGCCCGTTGATCTCGACAATCTCCATGCGGTCGGCATTCCATGGCATGAAGCTCATGGCGATGCGCCTTGCTCTCTGCATCTTCTTCGCCCGGAAGGATCGGTTGGCGCTGTCGTCCATGGCTTGGCCGCCGTCGAAGTAGGTCACGGCGAAGTAGCGGGTCGGCCCCGGTGCCGAGTGGTCGGACGGGCTGATGGTGTCTGCGGACGTGTGAGCGGCGGTTGGTTCCATTCGTATCTCCTAAAGGAAAGGCCCCGGGATGAACCGAGGCCGAGCGTTTCAGACGGGTGGTGTGGTGAGGAGTGAGCTGGCCTCAGCGGGCGGGCTCGGTTGCGTCACCGTCGATGCCGAACCCTGCCATCACGATGAATGCGCGGGGCCGTTCCTCTTCCGCGAAGATGGCGCAGCGGTCGTCGAAGTCCTCAGCTGTGACCTCCTCAAGATAGAACTTCACCCCGGCCCTCGAAGGAGCGGCCATTGCTGCCGACTGCCGGACCTCCTCAAGATCGAGCCCAAGGATCAGCATGTCATTGCCTACGACGAAGCCGGTATCGCCATCGAAGTACGTGGCATGGAAGAAGCGGAAGCCCTCTTCAGCGAAGACCTTGGTGGCGAGGGCGGTAACGGTGTTGGTCATGTTCGAGCCTTTCAGGTTGTCGACAGCCGCCTCTCAGGACGACAAATCGACTTTGTTGATAAATGCTCATGTGGGCCCTATTCGACACCGCCTCATTCCCGCGTAGAGACCATTCAGCGCAATCCTTTGATTTTGGCTACAGCCCCTACCGGCCGACCGCGAAACGCGAGAAATCGGCCCCGAGGGCGGAAGAAAGCGAGCCTATTCGGCAAGGCTCTCCTCCGGCTCCTCCTTCACCCGCTGGAGCAGTCGGCTGATCGTTGACCGAGAGCAACGGGTCGCGGCGATGATGCTGCTCCAGCTCTTGCCCTCGCGAAGCATCCGAACAATCTCGGCATTCCGTTGCGCATCCTCGGGCCTGCCCTTGTAAACCCCGTCAGCCTTGGCTGTGGCGATGCCCTGAGCCTGTCGCCGCCGCCTGTCCTCGTAGTCCTTCCGGGCGATGGCTGCCAACATGTCCAGCATCATGCCGTTGATCGCGTCCAGCATCCGGCTGCTGAAATCGTCCCCGACGCTGGCCAACTGGTAGGACGTGGGCAGGTCCAGAGCGACCACCCGAACCCGCTTGGCGGCAATCTCGGCCTTGAGCTTCGACCAGTCCTCCGCGTTCAGGCGGCTCAGGCGGTCCACCTGCTCACACAACAGAACGTCCCCGGGGTGGCAATCGGACAGCAGCCGGAATAGCTCGGGTCGGGCCAAGGAAGCGCCGCTCTCGTTCTCGATATACCAAGAGACAATCTTCAGTCCGCGCTCTTCGGCAAACCTCTGGAGGTCGGCTTTGGCGCGGCTTGCGTCCTGTTCTTTGGTACTAGCGCGGAGGTAGGCACGGACATGCATCGGGAACCCCTGAGTTCGATTTAGGTGGTTCTCTTATCAATGGTTCGTTTTGGGTTGTCAATAGGGGCTTATCGAACCGGTTGTGCGGTAGTTCGCCAGAGGCGCACCCTATTGCGGACACGTGTCACCCAACTATTCTAAATGGCGAACGGAAGGAGATGAGTATGATCTCGACACGCGGGTCTATTGTGGATGTTCATAATCTGCCGGACAAATACCCCACTCACCGACATGAGGCCGAATTCTGGGAGTGGCTTGGAAGAACCGTCGCGACGTTTGGCTACTTGGAGCACGTATTGGCACGGGCGATATTCGCTCTCAGCGCTACACGCGAATATACAGAAGAGGGGGTTCAAGAGGCACTGAAGAAGTGGCTTCCAAAGCTGGAGAGATCCCTTGCCGATACTCTTGACCCGCTAATCAGGGCATACGAGCAAGAGGTGAAATCGTACCAAAGCCAGCCTCCAGAAGACTTTGACGACCTCATAAGGGACCTCAAGAAGGCCGCTGAAATTCGCAATGTCCTATGCCACGGGTTTTGGAACGCCCCGAATGCCCAAGGCGCGACTGTTCCGCTCTTCATGCGAGCAAAGGACAAGCAACTATTTGACACGGAAGTCGATGTGAAATTCCTTCAGCAGATGCAGAGGGCGGCTGCCGAATTGGCTATGGACGTTGTTAACACTATAACAAAGAAAGGCCTCCAGTTTCCCGGGTCCTCTGGTCCGGGCAAAACAATCGCCTGACCAATGACCGGAGCGACCGGCCAAGGTCTTCTGCCTGAACGAACAGCAAGCCCTGCTGATCTGCATGTTCTCCCGCACGGAGAAAGCCGCAGCCGTCCCCGGCCTTCGGCCATAGCAGGGAAGCCCTGACCGAGAGCGGAGGCCACCGATAGCCGAGCGGTGGACCGAACGGAGGGGGGGTACCCGGGGGGATGCGCGGTTGACCTTAATCTGAATGGGTGCCTCGCAAATTCTTGTCGGAGAATTCTAGATGCCAATATCGGCCTAGGCCAGCGACGGCAACCCCTGTTAATCAACGCGAAACAAACGCAACTTAAGATATTCTTTCATTGGCAACTGGGCTTTACTTCATGAGTGATCGGCAGCGGATAAGCGAAGCGAATAGGCGATTTATCATCGGGCAATCAGGTGGTCGCTGCAACAAGTGCAGAATTGAACTGTTCGTGCAAAACGAGTTTGGTGAAAAAGCACGACTTGGGGATGATGCCCATATAATTGCCAGCTCTGACTATGGGCCTCGTGGGAACGAAGAAATCGGGCAGCAACAACGCAGGTCGGCAGATAACCTAATATTGCTCTGCAAGACGTGTCACAGCGAGATCGATCAACAGCCGAAAAAATTCAACGAAGATGTTCTTTTGCGGATGCGGGACGAGCACTGCTGCTGGGTGGAGGAGCGCCTCGGATCAACAGTTACAAAACCGCGTTTCCATTATCTATCGTACATAAACATTCCCAGGGCCGATATGTACGCATCAGTTCAATCAATCGCCCTCCCAGAATTCGACCTCAACGGCGCAGAGACGATACGCCAACTTGGCATAAATGCGGGGAGGTTGATGGCGCAGTACACCTCGGTGCTCAACGTCGAAGAGTTGTACTCAAACGTCCTCACCGACGAGACCTCTATCGGTGAAATTTCAGAGGGTGACTATTGGTTCGTAAACGAAGTGCTGTTCAGGACAAAACGAATAGGTGGATACGAGAACCTGCCCGATGCTTGGCGCAATGACGAGAGTGTTATCTATCGAGACTTCGGCTCGTGGAGGCTGATTTGCCTAATTGATCCCCGCTGGATCACCACAACAACCACACTCGTGGGTTTTCAAAGTGGCTCCTACAAGCTCGCCGGGCTGCTACATATCAACAGAATTGAGCCGGAAAGGGGCCGTGTAATTGCCTCTCCGCTATTTCTCGGTTCGCCAGATGAGGACGCAAGATGAAACGCAAGCACGACGAAGCTGAGGAGCATTTCGCTAATATCGAACGCGCTGAACAATCGAAATGGCCGAACGATCAATGGCACGGGGAGATAGACAACTGCGACGTATGTTCCCGACCGATGCATTCGGAGCGTTACATGGTGGACGGCCCCGCCGAAGGCACTTCCGACCCGAGGTGGGGCAATCTGTGCGTGGTCTGTGCGTTGAAATACTCCCCAACGATCGGTTGGGGTAAAGCTCAGCTATACCGCAACGCCGGGGACAAATGGGCTCTTGTTGCTGGAGGGCCGCCGAGGAACGCTTCAGTGGAATGAGATGAAATCGTCCCAGAGCAGCCTCCACCAGCTAGCAACCTGACGAGGTCAAATCCGGCAACTTCACAGCCTCAACACACCGCCTCGCTTGTTCCAAAAGGGGGCCTGCGGAATACACGCCCAAGGTCATGGACTTGCGGCCCTCTTTGTGTCCGATCACAGCGGCGATGATGCTCTCCGGCTGCCCCGCCTGTTCCGCCTTAGTCGCGAACCATCGGCGGAAGGAATGGAAGTTGACGAGGCTGCGGCGCTTCCCTTCCTTCTGCTCATCTACGCCTACCGAGCGCCGATATTTGGTGAACTGGTTAGAGGTCTTGAATGACCGCTCTCGCAGCGAGTTGGCCTTCTTTACCCCCGGCCACTCTGGGAAGATGTCGTCGGCTTCCTCCTTTCCCTCCGTTCTACGGGTTACGATCTCCGCCAAATCAGAATGGATTGGGCATAGGCGCGGCCCGGGCTCCTTCTTCTGGGGCTTGAATACGAAGATGCCGTTCTGGCAGTCCTTCACCCTAAGGCAGACAATTGCGTCCAGCCGCGCCCCTGTGAGCGCACCAATCCGCATAAGGTCCTGCATGGCTTGACCTGCCGAACCAGCCAGTAGTGATTGCATTTCAGCGTCTGTGAACGGCCGTTCTTTCTGGTCGGTTGTTTGTAGCGGCTTCTTGAGCCTTCGGCCGCGCCATATGTTGGCATCCACCTCGTGCCGGTTCTCAAGCCACGTCCAGTAGACTGAAAGGCGACTTATGTACTTGTTCAGCGTTGCCGGGTCGCTCTTCCCGACCAAACGCGGAAGGTCGTCGCAAAACCTCACCGCTTCCCGCTTCGTGAGCGATTGGAGATGCGGAGAGACGCCGGTCTGCGCACACCATTCCCTGAGGAACTTAATCGCCCTCATATCGTCGGCGGCAGTTCGCGCCTTTACGTGAGACATGGACATGTATTTGGCGTGATGAAAATCGACGGGTGTCCTCTTGCCCTTTGCGATAGCAATAAACTCCATCGCTAGGTCATCGCGCTCCCGTTCGTACACGGGGTGGCCGTGGTCTCCCACCTCGATGGGTTCACCTGCCAGCGTCTCCGCATAGTCCTCAATAGCATCATCAATCCAGTTGCGTTGCTCCATGCCTAGGGCTGTGTGCCGTTGCAACGATA
Source organism: Arenimonas sp. (assembly GCA_019459145.1). Taxonomy (GTDB): domain Bacteria; phylum Pseudomonadota; class Alphaproteobacteria; order Rhizobiales; family Rhizobiaceae; genus Allorhizobium. The sequence goes on along the minus strand of JAIBEK010000014.1, from coordinate 18,200 downwards.
GCCGCCGCGCTTCCTCCATCGCCTTCACTCGGGCAGCAGCAAGGGCAGCATCCTTGGACATTTCGGGCCGCTCGGCCTGTTCAATTACGGCTTTGAGTTCGGCGACAACATCCCACTTGAGGCGGTTGGCGTCTCGGAGGCTGTCAGTTCCGAGAGGTCGCTTAAGTTTTGTCCCGAGCTTGCGCTGTAGCTTCCTCGGCACGTTCACGACGACACGCCACTTGCTGCCATGGCTTTCGAGATATTTCGTATCGGCGGATGATGGCGGTGGCATAAAATCCCTTTTGAGTACCCAAGAAAGTACCCAGCCTTAGTCCCATTCATCGTTGATCTTCAATAAGAATTTGAAGAAGAACACAAAATTCGTGGGCAGGGTTGTAGCCCGCTTAGCTCCACCAAATCTTCCCTGAACAGAACCTAACAGTTTGAACGGCCTTGCCTTTCGTATCGCGGGCCTGCCGGTTTGTTTCTGCTGCCGACCCCTTCTCCAAAACAAGTCAGGCTTCAGGCCCGCGCGTCGCTTGCTGCAGTCCGGAGATTCCCCTAGGGAATCGCCGACAGGCATCGAGCATGCGGGCGGGGTGACATGGGCTTTACGGAAACGACACGGACATCTTGGTTGGCGCGGTTGAAGAGCGCATTGATCGGTGCCGTCATCGGCATCGTTCTGGTCGGGGCTGCCATCTGGGCTCTCGTCTGGAACGAAGGCCGGTCGATCAAGGCCTATCGGGCGCTGACCGAGGGTGCCGGTATCGTTGTGTCGGTCAGTGCTGATGAAATAACGCCGTCGAACGAGGGAAAGCTCATTCACGTCTATGGCAGGGTGACGCCGGACGGCGTCCCGGCCGATCCTGAATTCGGCATTTCCGCCGACGGCGCCGTGGCGATCCGGCGCAAGGTCGAAATGTACCAGTGGGTGGAGAAGAGCGAATCGCGCTCCGAAACGAAGCTGGGTGGGAGCCAGGAAACCGTCACGACCTATACCTACACAAAGGAATGGAAGTCCGGACGCGAAAATTCGGGCGACTTCCGCCAGCCCGAGGGCCACGAGAACCCGGATCTGGCAGTCGACGACCAGTCGTTTACCGTCGACAGCGCCAAGGTCGGTGCCTTTGCCGTGTCCGGCGAGAGCGTCGCGTCCCTCGGCGCGCAGACCGACCTGAGGCTGACGGAAGCGGACGTTGCACGCGCCGAACAGGTTCTGTCCGGTCAAGTGCATCTCGACCGTGCCGGATTTTATGTCGGCATGAACCCTGCCCAGCCGGGGGTCGGCGATCTGCGTATTCGATACAGCCGGGCGGACCTTGCCGAAGCGAGTTTCGTCGCAGCGCAGAGCGAGGGCTGGCTAAAACCGTTCATCGCCTCGAATGGTCGGGAGATCTTCCTGAGCGCAGCCGGAAAGTCGAGCGCTGCGGAAATGTTCGATACTGCCCAGTCTGAAAACACGATGATCATGTGGCTCATCCGTGTCGGTGGAATGATCGCCCTTATGGTTGGATTCAGCCTGTTGTTCTCGATCCTCGGCGTCATCGCCGACGTCGTTCCGTTCGCCGGCTCGCTGGTGCGCTTCGGCACGGGGATGATCGCCTTTGTGCTGACCGTGTTGGTCGGGCCGCTGGTCATCGCCATCGGCTGGTTCGCCTATCGGCCGCTCCTGTCGATTGGACTATTGTTGGCCGGCGGGCTCATTGCCTTCGTCGTGGTCTGGCTTCGTCGACGTGCGGCAGGCCGGCCAAACGCCGCCCCATCGGCGGCTCAATAGAACAACTCGCCCCGGTCTCCGCTCGGGGTCTGGTCGATCTGGAACCAGTCGGTGATGCGGTCGATATCCAGCTCCGCTTCGCCGTTGCGAAGTTGAACGCGCAGCTTGTCGCCTGATCTGCCGAGAGGCACGCCGATAAAGATCCGGCTATTGCCCGCCTCGTCGAGTGTATCGATTGCGAAGCGCATGAGCCCCCCAAAATTCAATCGCGTAAAAGTCTTTATTTTCGAGTGTCGGAGGCTTAAGGGACCTGCCTTGAGCGAGGCTGTCGCGCCATGGGAACGCTTGTCATGCTCAGCCGTGGGCGCAATGCCGCGCGCTACGGAATTGAGTTCCCCGGACCCCGAGGGTGGAAAAAATGTTTATTGTTTCCAAACTGTTCTGGGTGTTCGCCCAGCCGCTGTCGCTGGCTTTCCTGGTGATCCTGCTCGCCGTCGTCGTATTGCTGTGCGGTCTCCGCCGCCTCGGCCTGGCGCTGTCCGCCCTGGCGGCATTCATCCTGTTCGTGACGCTTTATACGACGACCGGCTCCTTCGTTCTGCAGGGGCTTGAGGCGCGCTTTCCAAGGCCGGCCGACGATCCGCAATCGCTCGGCTGCATGATCGTGCTCGGCGGCGCCTTTGAAACAGAGGTGACGACGACCCGCGGCGGGATCGAGATGAACCAGGCGGCCGACCGCTTTGTCGAGGCCTTGCGGCTTGCACAGCGATTCCCCGAGGCGGTCATTCTTGTGTCGGGCGGCGACGGGTCCCTGAGCGGTGACTATGAAGGCGATGCCGTCGCCTCCGCGCGCTTCTTCTCGACCTTCGGCATCGCTGCCGACCGGCTGGTGCGCGAGACGGCGTCGCGCACCACCGCGGAAAATGTCGCCAATAGTCGTTCGTTGCTGGCAGACAGGCGGATGGCGGACTGCCTGCTGATCACGTCGGCCTTTCACATGCCGCGCGCCGTGGGCCTCTTTCGCGTGGCGGGTGTCTCGGTCACGCCCTGGCCGACGGATTATCGCACAAGCGGCACGGTCAGACTTGGCGTTGATTTCACCCAGCCCACGCTCAATGCGCAGCAGTCGGCGACCGCCCTGCGCGAGGCGATCGGCCTTGCCGCCTATTACCTCACCGGCCGGATCGGGGTGTTGTATCCGGGGCCGTGAATGCCCCTCGCGGTCATTTCTTCGAAATGGTCAGGAACTTGGTGCCGCGCACGCGCACCGTGATCTCGCAAGGTGCCTCGTCGGTGCGCTCGCAAAAGCGCGGATGCATCTGCATCACGAAGACCATGTTGCCGAAGCGCTTGATGAAGTCATAGCCGTACATCTTGGCCGTGGCGATCATGAAGTAACCGCCCTCCTTCACCTGCAGATAGAAGTTATAGGGGCAGCCGTCGTCGGTGCAGTCCGGGCCGCGCACGCCGTCGCAGACGAGTTCGCCGTCGTTGACCACGGCATCCTTGATCCCGTCATTGTTGATGTCCAGCCGGGTGATGAAGGTCGCACCGAACTGCGCCTCGGTGCAACGCTTCTGGAAATGTTGCTTTTCGTATATTTCCGGATCACTGATGAGCTGCTGCTGGCCGTAGGATGCGGAATTCGCGGACAGCAGAAACGCGATTTGCAGAAAGGCGAGAAGCAGGTATTTCACGGCGAACATCCCAGGAAGATGAAATCTCTTTCTCCTATCCTATGTCTCGGTGCTTGTGCGGCCCTGACGCCGTTACGGTTTCCAAACGCTTTCGCCGGAAAGGGCTCGAAATGACGCTGCTCGGATTTCTCGACTATGCCGGCGTCGCCGTCTTCGCGGCGACCGGGGCGCTTTCCGCCTCGCGCAAGGAGCTCGACGTGATCGGTTTCCTGTTTCTGGCGGCCGTGACCGGCATTGGCGGCGGAACCCTGCGCGACCTCGTGCTCGGCAGTGTCCCGGTCTTCTGGGTGCGTGACCCGGGCTATGTCCTTGTCTGCGCCTTTGTCGGGGTCCTGGTCTTCTTCACGGCCCACCTGTTCGAATCGCGTTATCGGCTGCTGATCTGGCTCGATGCCATCGGACTGTCGGCCTATTGTGTCATGGGCGCGGCCAAGGGCCTTGCCGCGACCGGCTCGCCCACCGTGGCGATCGTCACCGGCACGCTCACCGCCACCTTCGGCGGCATCCTCCGGGATATCATCGCCGGGGAACCGTCCGTGCTGCTGCGGCCGGAGGTTTATGTGACGGCGGCGCTGGCGGGGGCCTGCGTCTTTACCGCAGCCACGGTGTTCGGTCTGCCGCTCCTTGTCGCCTCGGCGTTCGGCGCAGCCACGGCATTTGCCATCAGAGGCGGCGCTTTGCGCTTCGGCTGGAGCTTTCCGCGCTACAATTCACGCCCCGGCCGATCGCCGGAAGACGTATTGTAGAGGGGCAAAGCGAAAGGCGGGAAGGAAGAAGGGCCTGGGATTTAGCGGGTCTTGGCGCGCAGGCGAATCAACACGTCGACATGGGCGATTTCCATGCCCTCCGGCGGCTCAGGCAAATTCTCGATGGAGATATTGTTGAGCGGGATATCGAGGACCTCGTTCTCGCCCTCGACAAAGAAGTGATGATGATCGGACACGTTGGTGTCGAAATAGGTTCTCGTGCTTTCCACCGTGAGCACGCGGATGAGGCCCGCCTCGGTGAACTGGTGGAGCGTGTTGTAGACGGTGGCGAGCGAAACCGGCACGCGTGCGGCAAGCGCCTCCTCATGCAATTCCTCGACGGTCAGGTGACGGTCGCCCTTGGCGAACAGCAGGCTCGCGAGCGCGATGCGTTGCCGGGTGGGCCTGAGGCCGCACTCGCGCAATTTCAGTTCCGTATGTCTACGGTCTTCCGTCGTCATCAAGACGATCTCCGCATTGCTGTTGGTCGGTCGTGCACTTATCCGACGATATAACTTTTACGCGCTGCCCTTTCAATAGTTTCTGCCGTACAAGGGCTTTACAAAGTGCCGAAAAAGCCGCGATCTGGTTGTTTTTGATCTGGTCCTGAAGGGGTGGTTCCTGTATGCGACGGCTAAAGTCATCCAATGGTGGCGGATTGGGTAAGCCTTCCGCGACTTCATGTCGGCTATTGTGAGACTTCAATTTGTCCCTATCTTGCTCTAAGGGTCCGTGAACGCGAAGCCTGAGGGGGGAAGAAGAAGAAAATGGCACCAAGACAATCCAGCTACAATTACGAGGAAATCCTCGCCTGCGGTCGCGGCGAGCTGTTCGGTCCCGGCAATGCGCAGCTTCCCTTGCCGCCGATGCTGATGGTCCACCGGATCACCGATATCTCCGAAACGGGCGGCGCCTTCGACAAGGGCTATATCCGGGCCGAGTATGACGTCCATCCCGACGACTGGTATTTTCCCTGCCATTTTCAGGGCAATCCGATCATGCCGGGCTGTCTCGGCCTCGACGGCATGTGGCAGTTGACGGGTTTCTTCCTCGGCTGGCTGGGCGAACCCGGTCGCGGCATGGCGCTGTCCACGGGCGAAGTGAAGTTCAAGGGCATGGTGCGTCCGAACACCAAGCTTCTCGAATACGGGATCGATTTCAAGCGCGTGATGCGCGGTCGGCTCGTGCTGGGCACCGCCGATGGCTGGCTGAAGGCGGATGGCGAGACCATCTACCAGGCGACCGACTTGCGCGTCGGTCTGTCAAAGGAAAAGACGGCCTGAAGAGGCCCTGTCCAATTGCGAGATTAAGAAGGTCTGAGAGATGAGACGGGTAGTTGTAACGGGACTTGGGATCGTGTCCTCCATCGGCGCCGACGCTGCCGAGGTCACCGCATCCCTGCGCGAGGCAAAGTCGGGCATCAGCTTTTCTCCCGATTTCGCCGACCACGGCTTCAAATGCCAGGTCTGGGGCAAGCCCGCGCTGGATCCGACCGAGCATGTCGACCGTCGGGCGATGCGATTCCTGTCGCAGGGTGGTGCATGGAACCATGTCGCCATGAAGCAGGCGATCGCCGATGCCGGCCTTGAAGAGGCCGACTACGCGCAGAACGAACGCGTCGGCATCATCATGGGCTCCGGTGGTCCCTCCACCCGCACCATCGTCGAGGCCGCCGATATCGTGCGCCAGAACAACAGCCCCAAGCGCATCGGTCCTTTCGCGGTGCCGAAGGCCATGTCGTCGACGGCATCCGCGACGCTCGCCACCTGGTTCAAGCTCCACGGTGTCAACTACTCGATCTCGTCGGCCTGCTCGACCTCGGCCCACTGCATCGGCAACGCCTATGAGATGATCCAGTGGGGCAAGCAGGACATGATGTTCGCCGGCGGCCACGAGGATCTCGATTGGACCATGTCCGATCTGTTCGACGCCATGGGCGCCATGTCTTCCAAGTTCAACGATACGCCTTCGACGGCGTCGCGTGCCTATGACGTCTCGCGCGACGGTTTCGTCATCGCCGGTGGCGCGGGCGTGCTGGTGCTCGAGGAACTGGAGCACGCCAAGGCGCGCGGCGCCAAGATCTATGCCGAAATCGTCGGCTATGGCGCGACGTCGGACGGCTACGACATGGTCGCGCCGTCGGGCGAGGGCGCCATTCGCTGCATGCGCCAGGCCCTCTCCACCGTGAAGGGCGAAGTCGATTACATCAACACACACGGGACTTCGACGGTAGTCGGCGACAGCAAGGAAATCGGGGCGATTCGCGAAGTCTTCGGCTCCAAGATCCCGCACATTCAGTCGACGAAATCGCTGACCGGTCATTCGCTCGGTGCGGCCGGCGTTCAGGAGTCGATTTACGGCCTGCTGATGATGCAGGAGCGCTTCATTGGCGAGAGCGCTCACATCACCGAGCTCGACCCGGAATTCGACGGCGTGCCGATCGTTCGCCAGCGCATCGACAATGCCAGGATCGACACCGTTCTGTCCAACTCCTTCGGCTTCGGCGGCACCAACGCCACCCTGGTCTTCCAGCGTCAGAATGGATAACGGAATGATTGCTTCCATGCAGGGAAAACGCGGCCTCATTATGGGGGTCGCGAACAGCCATTCGATCGCCTGGGGCATCGCCCAGGCTCTCAGCCGGGCCGGTGCGGAACTGGCCTTCACCTATCAGGGCGAGGCGCTCGGAAAGCGGGTGAAGCCGCTGGCGGCCGAACTGGGTTCGGACTTCCTGCTGCCCTGCGATGTGGAGGATATCTCTTCCGTCGATGCTGTGATCGCCGCGCTCAAGGAAAAATGGGGCAAGATCGATTTCATCGTTCATGCCATCGGCTTCTCCGACAAGAACGAGCTCAAGGGCCTCTATGCCGATACCAGCCGGGACAATTTCACCCGCACGATGGTGATCTCCTGCTTCTCCTTCACCGAGATCGCCAAGCGCGCGGCCGATCTGATGTCGGAAGGCGGCGCCATGCTGACGCTGACCTATGGCGGCTCGGTGCGTCTCATGCCGAACTATAATGTCATGGGCGTTGCCAAGGCTGCTCTCGAGGCTTCGGTGCGTTACCTGGCGGGCGATTACGGTCCCCGCGGCATCCGCGTCAACGCCATCTCGGCCGGCCCGATCCGCACGCTGGCAGGCGCCGGGATCTCCGATGCGCGTGCCATGCTCTCCTGGCAGCAGAAGAATGCACCGCTGCGCCGTACGGTGACGATCGAAGACGTGGGCAATTCAGCACTTTATCTGTTGTCGGACCTGTCGCGCGGCGTGACCGGCGAAATCCATTACGTCGATGCCGGCTACAATATCACGTCCATGCCGGCGCTGGAGACACTGCGCAGCACCGACGCTGAATAGTCGCTCGACGAGCAAACGAAAAATGCCTGGCGCGACCTCATATCGCGCCAGGCATGAACACGGAGTGGTCCGCCAGCCGGGAAAACCCGGCTTACTCCGGTCTTGGATTGTGTTCGAGGTCGATCGAGCCCATCAGGATGGCCATGCTGACCGCATGCAGCCGATTGCGCGCCCCGAGCTTGCGTTCGGCGGATGTCAGCATCCCCTCGACCTCGATCTCCGGCAGCACCAGCAGATTGCAGATGTCCAGCGGACGCTTGCCTTCCGCGATCATTGTCAGGCACTTCACTTCCGCATCGGTCAATGCGGCTCTCGGACCGGACGACAGTCCGGCGGATGTATCGCTATTCGCCATGATGTTCTGAGATTGCCAAGATTGAATGGGTGCTCGGTCGCGGTGATTTCACTGCGACATGCGTATTCTTGGCTATATAGTGGAAACGGCGCCGATCGCAACTCACGTCACGCGCCAAAAGCTTACCATTGCACGCGGAAGTCTTATCCTCCGTTTGCTTCAGATGTCAGCTTGATGTCAGCAATTCTGCCTGCCGCGCGGCAATTGTCAATAGGCAAAGCACGTTTCGCGGGTCGCCCGGCGGCGGGCGATCAGGCGCTCTTGCGCCCGCGCAATTCGCTCGGCGTACGACCGAACCATCGCGCCACCGACCGCGTGAACGCGCTTGGCGCCGAATAGCCCAGCCGATAACAGATCTCGGCGATCGGCAGTTCACTCTCGGTGAGCAGATTGAGACTCAATTCACGTCTGAGATCGTCACGAATCTCCGCCAGACTGGTATGCTCCTCCGCAAGCCGGCGCTGGAAGGTGCGCTCGGATATGCCGAAATGCGGGGAGATCTCGCTCAATGACGGATTGGACTGCGCCATACGCAGGATCAGGAACTTGCGCACCTGATCGATGAAGCTCCCCTCCTGACCCTGCGAATTAGGCCACATGGAACGGCACTGGATGTCCATGAGCGAAAACAGCCTGGCATCCGCCTTGGGGTTGTGCACATCAAGCAGGCTTGCCGGGATGCGCAATGCGTTCTCCCGGCAGCCGAAACGAAGCTTTCTTGTGAGATAGTCGCGAAAGACCTGCGGCGACTTCGGCCGTGGCCGCTCGAGATCGAGCTCGACGAGATCGGCCTGGCTCCCGACAATATCGCGCAACCCCCGCATCGTCAGCGCTATTCCCATGTCGACATATTGGTCGCGCTTCACGATGGCCGGGGCAAACGACCAGGAGAAGGATGCGAAACGGTCGTCGATGGTCAAACGCAGATTGCTCGCATAGGTCACATATTGCATGTGCAGGGCGAGAAAGCGCACGAAGTCGCGCACGGTGGGTGCCGTCATCAATCCGTAGCCGAAGGGTCCGGTCGAGCCGGCGACGAAGCGGTTGACACATTTCAAGCCGAATGCCTCGTCATCGGCCAGCAGCGCGCAGGCCTCGAGAAGCCGGCAGATCCGGTCGAGGCTGATGCGTTCCGTGAGACTCTGGAACAAGTCGGGGTCGATCTTGAGGGCGCTGCAGATCGGCGCGATATCGATGCCGTAGGACTGCGCATGCGCCTGAATGGCGGATGCGACGCCTGCAACGGCCGTCAGTTCGTCAGCGATCGATTTATTAGCCATTGAATATCTGGCGTCCAAAGATAAGTCGATGACGTCGCAGGTTAAGTCCCATTCGACAGTTTGTCGAGAGACAAGACATCCGGGAGAGCCGGATGCCGTTCAATGAATCCCTAGTGTCGGATAAACGCGCCGCTGGCCTTATTTCTTGGCCCAGAGGACCTTGAAGCGTGCATTCCGGCAGGTCTCGCCATGTTCACGAAAATCTTCGGCGAGGATGGTCTCATAGGGCAGACCGCGATTGGCAACCAGCAGCAATTGCCCGCCGCCGCGCAGTGCATGGCTTGCCGCCTTGATCATCGTCTGGCCGAGACCCGGTTCCGCAGCATGGCCCTGGTGGAAAGGCGGGTTCATGATGACGAGATCGTATTTCTCCTTGGCGGGTTCGCGGGTGAGGTCCTGCCAGAAGAAGCGCGCCGACAGCTTGGGGCAGTTGGCCGCCAGATTTGCCCTTGCGCATTCCAGCGCTTCAAAATCGGCTTCGAACAGGTCGATGCGCGCGGTGCGCGGTGCGCGTTCGGCCAGCATGATCGACAGATAGCCCCATCCGGCGCCGAAGTCCGCGGCATTTCCGTCGAAGGCCTCAGGCAAGCGGCTTGCCAACAGCTCGGAGCCGTCGTCGATCCGATCATGCGAGAACATGCCCGGGCGCGTGTGGAAGCGGCCGTCCACCAGCGTATCGCGCGCGCCAAGCTTGGCGACGGCGGCAACGGTATCTTCCGGTGTGTTGAACCACAGAGCGACGCCGTGATACTTCGGCATGTGCTCGGCCTCGATCCCGAGACCGGCAAGGCGCTTGCGCATCGGCTGGACGCCGTCTTCCTTGCCCCCGGCAACCACGACCAGGCCGCCTGCCTTGACCCGCTTGAGGGCTTGCGCAACGCGATCGTCGTTCTCGCCCCGGTGTTTGCCGAGCAGCACCAGCGCCCCGTCGAAACCCTCGCCCTCGACCCGCGAGATCGGCTCGAGCCGTGCGGCTTGCAGCTTCAGGAACTCGCCACGATGGCCCTGTACCGGCACGAGCGTTGCCGGAAATTCCGCAGGGGCCGCAAAGCCGGCCTCCGCCCCGAGGAAAAGGAAGCGTTCACCTTCCGCAGGTGCTGCGACGACGCCGCTGGCAAAGGGATGGAACAGGGTTTTCAGCGTTTCGCGGCTCATGGCAGGTTCTCCAGGCGAATAAAAAAGGCGCGGAAGGGTTTCCGCGCCTTGGTTCAAAGGTGAGGGGCCGCTTATTCGGCGGCTTCGCCCTCGTCCTTCTTCTTCTCGGCGGCGACTTCCTTGCCGGTCGTCTGGTCGACGGCCTTCATCGACAGGCGAACCTTGCCGCGCTCGTCGAAGCCCATCAGCTTGACCCAGACCTTGTCGCCTTCCTTGACGACGTCGGAGGTCTTGGCAACGCGGTCGGATGCCAGCTGCGAGATGTGCACGAGGCCGTCACGCGAGCCGAAGAAGTTGACGAAGGCGCCGAAATCGGCGGTCTTCACAACGGTACCTTCGTAGATCACGCCGACTTCCGGCTCGGCGACGATCGAGTGGATCCACTTGCGGGCCGCTTCGATCTCCTTGCCGGAGGACGAGGCGATCTTGATCGTGCCATCGTCGTCGATGTTGATCTTGGCGCCGGTCTTTTCGACGATTTCGCGGATGACCTTGCCGCCCGAACCGATGACTTCACGGATCTTGTCGACCGGGATGTTCATCACTTCGATGCGCGGAGCGAATTCGCCGAGCTGCGAGCGACCCTCGGTGATGGCATTGGCCATCTCGTTGAGGATGTGCTTGCGGCCGCCCTGTGCCTGGCTCAGAGCAACCTTCATGATCTCTTCGGTGATGCCGGCGATCTTGATGTCCATCTGCAGCGAGGTGATGCCATCCGAGGTGCCGGCAACCTTGAAGTCCATGTCGCCGAGGTGGTCTTCGTCACCGAGAATGTCGGAGAGAACGGCAAAGCGTTCGCCTTCGAGGATCAGGCCCATGGCAATACCGGCAACCGGCTTGGCCAGCGGAACGCCGGCGTCCATCAGTGCGAGCGAGGTGCCGCAGACGGTCGCCATCGAGGACGAGCCGTTCGACTCGGTGATTTCCGATACGACGCGCAGCGTGTAGGGGAACTGTTCCGGGGACGGCAGCATCGGACGGATAGCGCGCCAGGCGAGCTTGCCGTGACCGATTTCGCGGCGGCCCGGGGAGCCCATGCGGCCGGTTTCACCGACCGAGTAGGGCGGGAAGTTGTAGTGCAGCAGGAAGCGTTCCTTGTACATGCCCGTCAGGCTGTCGACATACTGCTCATCTTCGCCGGTGCCGAGCGTGGCAACCACGATCGCCTGCGTCTCGCCGCGGGTGAACAGGGCCGAGCCATGGGTGCGCGGCAGGATGCCGACTTCCGATACGATCGGACGAACGGTTTCCAGGTCGCGGCCGTCGATGCGGCTCTTGGTGTCGAGGATGTTCCAGCGAACGATCTTCGCCTGCAGGGTCTTGAACACCGAGCCGATGACTTCAGCCGTGTACTTGGCTTCGCCGCCCTCGGGCAGGAAATGCGCCTTGACCTTCGCCTTCACGGCGTCGACGGCGGCGTAACGTGCGGCCTTTTCGGTGATCTTGTAGGCGTTGCGCAGTTCGGTTTCGGCCATTGCCAGCATTTCGGCTTCGAGCGCGGAATAGTCTTCCGGATCGAAATCGCGCGGTTCCTTGGCGGCCACTTCGGCGAGCTTGATGATCGCGTCGATGACCGGCTGGAAGCCCTTGTGACCGAACATGACGGCACCGAGCATGATGTCTTCCGGCAGTTCCTTGGCTTCCGATTCAACCATCAGGACGGCGTCCTGGGTGCCGGCGACGACCAGGTCGAGTACCGACTCGTTCATCTCGTCGAGATGCGGGTTGAGCACATATTCGCCGTTGATGTAGCCGACGCGTGCGCCGCCGACCGGGCCCATGAAGGGTACGCCGGAAAGCGTCAGCGCAGCCGAAGCTGCGACCATGGACAGGACGTCCGGATCGTTTTCAAGGTCGTGCTGGATGACGGTGACGACGACCTGGGTGTCGTTCTTGTAGCCGTCGGGGAAGAGCGGGCGGATCGGACGGTCGATCAGGCGGGAAACCAGCGTTTCCTTTTCCGACGGGCGGCCTTCGCGCTTGAAATAGCCACCCGGGATCTTGCCGGCGGCATAGGTCTTTTCCTGGTAGTTGACGGTGAGCGGGAAGAAGTCCTGGCCCGGCTTCGGCGACTTGGCCGAAACGACGGTGGCGAGAACGACGGTCTCGCCGTAGGTCGCGAGAACGGCACCATCGGCCTGGCGGGCGATCTTGCCGGTTTCCAGCTTCAGCGGGCGACCTGCCCACTCGATTTCAACGCTGTGAACATCAAACATATCTTGTCCTTCATATGCAGGTCCTGGCCGCCGCTGAACGGGGGCGCGCAGGGTCTGCAATGTGCTGACGCAATCACGGGCAAGACAGTGGGAGGCTTCGGATCCGGCGGGTATCCCGCAAATTCGCCCTATGGCGCGGAAGCATCCAACAATCCTGCCCCATGACAGGTCATCGGTTGGTATAGACAGATCCGGCCCATCCGGCCTGTCATTCATCACGGGCAAATCCATGCGCGGGACGGGGTACGGGTCCATGGCCTGACCCGGAAAGGCAACCGGCGGATCTTCGTTGCCGAAGACCCGCCGGGAACTCTTTAGCGACGGATACCGAGGCTGGTGATCAGCTTCGTGTAACGAGCCTCATCCTGCTTCTTGACGTAGTCGAGAAGCGAACGGCGGGTCGAAACCATGGTCAGAAGGCCACGACGCGAGTGGTTGTCCTTCTTGTGACCCTTGAAGTGTTCCGTCAGGTTGGTGATACGCTCGGTCAGGATTGCGACCTGAACTTCCGGAGAACCGGTGTCGCCTTCCTTGATGGCGTATTCCTTGATGAGGGCGGCCTTGCGCTCTGCAGTGATCGACATCGTGTATCCTTTCTGAATAAGGAGAAACAGGTCGCCAAACGCCGGGATGTCGTCCAGCATTGGCCGTGAATGCAGGCGGAAAGCCGCCGTGCTGGCGTGCCTATAACGCATCCCGCGGCGAAATGAAAGAGTTGATTGTCCGGCGCCGCTCAGGTGAAAACCCGCCGCGGGCGGAACTCGCCTTCTCCGATCTCGCCGATCGCCACCAGCTTGCCGAGGCAGGTTGCGAAGGCGTCCGCCTCCTGGACCGGCGCATTGCGGCCCCTGAGAAGGATCGGATTGCCCATCCGCAGGCGATGGGCCTGGTCTTCGGTAATGGCGATGTGCGGCAGGCTGGACAGGGCTTCGCCGGTATCGATCAGGAAAGCATCGAGGGCGGCCAGCCGCTCCTGCTTGTCCTCGATCGCCTCCAGCGCGGTCAGCTCGGCGAGCGGAACCATCGTCTCTTCGGCAAAGGGGGCGACGAAGCTGCGCCTGAGCGAGGAGATATGTCCGTAGCAGCCGAGGTCGCGGCCGAAATCGCGGGCAAGCGAGCGCACATAGGTGCCCTTGCCGCATTCGACTTCGAAGCGCGCGCTATTCTGGTCCGGGCAGCCGATCAGCGTCAGGCGGAAGATCTCCACCTCCCGCGACGGTATGTCGACGGTTTCCCCCTCGCGCGCCAGGTCATAGGCCCGCTCGCCGGCGATCTTGATCGCCGAGAACTGCGGTGGGATCTGCGAAATGACACCGGTATAGTTCGGCAGCAGGGCGCGGATCGCTTCTTCGCTCGGACGCTCCTGCGACGTCTGGGTCGCCTCGCCCTCGAGGTCGTCGGTGGTGCGTTCCTCACCCCATGTCACGGTGAATTCATAGATCTTGCGGCCGTCCATGACGTAAGGCACGGTTTTGGTGGCGTCGCCGAGCGCGATCGGCAGCATGCCGGAGGCGAGCGGATCGAGCGTGCCGGCATGGCCGGCCTTCTGCGCTTCGAACAGCCACTTGATCTTGGAGACGGCCTCGGTGGAGCCGAAATCGACCGGCTTGTCGAGGATCAGCCAGCCGGAAACCGGCCGGCCCTTGGGTTTGCGGGGTTTGGACATGCGCCTCTATTCTTGTTCGTCGTCGCTGTCGGTGCGGCCCAGATCGCGCTGGACCTCGGGCGAGCGCAGGAGCGCGTCGATCTTCTGGTAATTGTCGAAGCTGGTATCGTCGCGGAAGCGCACCTCGGGCATGTATTTCAGCTGCCGGAGTTGGGGACCGAGGCGGCCGCGGATATATTTGGCGTGGTGGTTCAGCGCGTCGATCACCGCCTGGTGGTCGGCCACGCCGAGCGGCGTCACATAGGCGTTGGCGACCCTGAGGTCCGGCGACATGCGCACTTCGGAGATCGAGATCACCGTCTTTTCGATCAGCGGATCGCGCACTTCGCCGCGCTGCAATACCTGCGAGATCGCGGCGCGCACCTGTTCGCCGACACGCAGCATGCGCTGGTTGGGCGCGGAAGTCGTTGGTTTGGTCATATCTTTTCGCCTTAAACGAAGCGAGCGCCGGATCGTCCGGCGCCCGTCCTGTTATCCCGTGCGGGTTGGTCGCTTCAGAGCGTGCGCGTGATATGTTCCACGCGGAAGCACTCGATCGTGTCGCCGGCGCGGATGTCTTCGTAGTTCTCGAAGGCCATGCCACATTCCTGGCCCATCGGCACTTCGGCGACTTCGTCCTTGAAGCGCTTGAGCGTCTTGAGCTTGCCTTCGTGGATGACGACGTTGTCGCGCACCAGGCGCACGCCGGCACCACGTTCGACCTTGCCCTCGATGACACGGCAACCGGCGACCTTACCGGTCTTGGTGATGTTGAACACTTCGAGGATCTCGGCATTGCCGAGGAAGGTCTCGCGGCGCTCCGGAGAGAGCAGACCCGACATCGCCGCCTTCACGTCATCCACCAGGTCGTAGATGATGTTGTAGTAGCGGATCTCGATGCCGGCGCGCTCGGAGGCCGTGCGGGCCTGGGCGTTGGCGCGGACGTTGAAGCCGATGATCGCGGCGTTGGACGCCTCGGCAAGCGCGATATCGGACTCGGTGATACCGCCGGCGCCCGAATGCACGATGCGGGCACGGACTTCGTCGGTGCCGAGCTTGTCGAGCGAAGCGATGATCGCTTCGACCGAGCCCTGCACGTCGCCCTTGATGACCAGCGGGAATTCCTTGAAGCCGGTATTCTGCAACTGCGTCATCATCTGTTCCAGCGAACCGCGCTGACCGGACTGACGGGCAGCGGCCTTGTCGCGGGCCAGACGCTGGCGATATTCGGAAATCTCGCGGGCCCGGGCTTCGTTCTCGACAACCGCGAACCGGTCGCCGGCCGCCGGAGTGCCGGACAGGCCGAGGATTTCGACCGGCATGGCCGGGCCGGCTTCCTTGACGTGGTCGCCACGATCGTTGACGAGGGCGCGGACGCGACCCCACTGGTCGCCGGCGACGATGATCTGGCCGGGTTTCAGCGTGCCCTTCTGGACGAGCACGGTCGCCACCGCACCGCGACCACGGTCGAGCTGTGCTTCGATGACGGTGCCTTCGGCGGTACGCTTCGGATCGGCCTTCAGGTCGAGAATTTCGGCCTGCAGAAGCACGGCTTCGAGCAACTTGTCGAGGTTGAGCTTGTTCTTCGCCGAGACTTCGACGTCCAGCACTTCACCGCCCATGGATTCCACAAAGACTTCGTGCTGCAGCAGCTGCTGGCGCACCTTGTCCGGATTGGCTTCATGCTTGTCGATCTTGTTGATCGCCACGATGATCGGAACGCCGGCAGCCTTCGCATGATTGATCGATTCGATCGTCTGCGGCATGACGGCGTCATCGGCGGCAACCACCAGGATGGCGATGTCGGTGGCCTGCGCACCGCGGGCACGCATCGCGGTAAAGGCGGCGTGACCGGGCGTGTCGATGAAGGTGATCTTGTGGCCGTTCTGCTCGACCTGATAGGCGCCGATATGCTGGGTGATGCCACCGGCTTCGCCCGAGACGACGCTGGTCTTGCGGATCGCATCGAGAAGCGAGGTCTTGCCGTGGTCGACGTGACCCATGATGGTCACCACCGGCGGACGCGACACCAGTTCGCCGGCATCGTCGGCAATGTTGAAGATACCCTCTTCAACGTCGGATTCCGAAACACGCTTCACGGTATGGCCGAATTCGGTGGCGATGAGTTCGGCAAGGTCGGCGTCGATGACGTCGCCCGGCTTCATCATCTGGCCTTCCTTCATCAGGTACTTGATCACGTCGACGGCCCGTTCGGACATGCGCTGCGACAGTTCCTGAATGGTGATGGTTTCCGGCAGGACGACTTCGCGCATGACCTTTTCGCGCGTTTCCTGCATTTGGCTGCGGCGGAACTTTTCCTGGCGACGGCGCTGGGCCGCCATCGACCGGCCGCGGGCGTTGCCCTCGTCGTCGACATTGGCCGTGGTCACGGTCAGCTTGCCGCGGCGACGCTCTTCTTCCGCCTTGGGACGCGGCGGAACCTTGGCGGGTGTCGGAGCGACGACCTTGCCACGAACCGGCGCGCCGCGGCTGACGGTGCGCTCTTCCTCTTCCTCGTCGCCGGCCTTGCGGCCACGTACGAAGCCGGGTGCTGCCGGTGCAGACGGAGCGGCGGCCGGCTTTGCGCCGGGACGCGCTTCGGCTGCTGGTGTTGCGGCCTGGACCTCGGCTGCAGGTGCGGATTCTTCCGGCTGCGGTTCGGCGGCACGGCGGGCGGCCTCTTCGGCTGCCAGACGCGCGCGTTCCTCAGCCTCCGCCACGCGGCGGGCTTCATCGATGACGCGCTGCTTGGCTTCCTCGACCTCGCGAGCCTGGGCTTCGACGAGGGCACGACGGCGCGCTTCCATTTCGCCGGCCGACAGGTCGTGTAGGACGGCGCCGCGCGGGCGTTCCTGGCGGACCACCGGCGGCGTCGGCGCCGGGCGCTGCGGCTGCGGGGTCGGCTGATGGGTGCGGGTCTGCTGAGCCGGTGCTGGGGTACGTGCCTGAACAGCCGGTGCCGCCACGGGCTCCGGCGCGCGCACGACCGGTGCCGCCGGCGTTACGATCTTTTCGTCTTCAGGGCGGATCGGGCGGCGCTTGCGCGTCTCCACCACGACGGCCTTGGTTCGACCGCGACCCATGTCCTGGCGCACGGTCCCCTGGGTCACGCCTGACGGCTTCAGTGTGAGGGTCTTCTTCGGTGCGCTGAGTGTCTTGTCGTCGTTGTTGTCGGTCATTCCGTTCCGTTCCTTGGACAAGGACGGATGCGGCGCATCAGACCTCGTCGTTCAATTCGTCCATTCCGATAAAGCGTCCGGCTGAAACCGGTAACCGCGTCATTGCTTCGGCATGTCAACGACATCCTTTTTCTGGGGCAGCCCGCCTTTGCGGTACTGTTCAAGCACGTTTGCGCGCTTCACTACACCTTCACCCGCCTGCCCTGCAAGCGCGCAAGCATGGATAAACGCATTCTGGCCCATCAGTTCGTCCATTTCCGCCCCTGAGAGCAGACGGTAGGCGGGGATTTCCGCATCCGTCTCCATTCCGAGGTGCCAGGCCTTGCGGGCCTGATCGATCTTTCTGACGCCGTCGGCCGCCGCTTCGGTCGAATGGAAGACGGCCAGCGCCTCGCCACTGCGCACCGCGGCTTCGACCTTTGCCGAACCGGAAACGAACTGCCCGGCCTTGCGCGCCAGGTTCATCATGCCGGCCAGTTGCTGGGCCAGCAGCCGGTCTAGGGTCTCGCCGAGATTGGCGTCCACCTTCACGTCCCGCTTCAGGGCGCGGGCGAAGAGCTTCTTCGCCACGGCCTTGTCGACGGCCGCCCGGCTCGGCGAAACCCAGCAGCCCCGACCGGGAAGCGCGCGCTTCAGGTCGGGGACGATGGTACCGTCGGGTGCCCCCACCAACCCGCTAAGCGTCTCGGGGGCGCCGCGTTACCCTGTGGCGATGCACAAGCGCCCGGTGACTTCGCCCACAACGAGGTCCTCCTCGTCGTCGACGGGGTCAGGCGCCGGGTCGGTCAAAACGCTTACACCTAGCCTTCGGCTTTTTACTCACCCACCGCTTAGGGAGGCGGGGAGTTCTCGAGAGAGACAACCCCC
>JAIBEK010000035.1 GCA_019459145.1 Arenimonas sp. | reverse complement strand
CGGCCCTCCGGCCGGCTCCCCTTCGCTCATAAACTCCCGTTTCATGCGCTGATCCTCCACCCGTCGGTTTCGGACAGGCGCTTGCGCAGGAGACGGGCGGCAGAGACCATGTTGGCGACCGCCGGCTTGACCTCCGCCCATCCCCTGGTTTTCAGACCGCAATCCGGGTTGACCCAGAGCTGCCCTGCATCGATGCGCCTGGCCGCAGCCTCGAGCAGCTGCGCCATCTCCTCAACCCCCGGGACCCGCGGGGAATGAATGTCATAAACACCGGGACCGATCTCGTTGGGATAGCGAGTGTCACCAAAGGCATCGAGCAGCTCCATCTTCGACCGGGAAGTCTCGATGGAAATGACATCGGCATCCAGTGCGACGATGGCCGGCATGATGTCATTGAACTCGGAATAGCACATATGGGTGTGGATCTGGGTCCGGTCGGCAACGCCGGAGGCCGAAAGGCGGAAGCTCTCGGTGGCCCAGTCCAGGTAGTGCTGCCACGCCGCACGGCGGAGCGGCAGGCCTTCCCGGAGCGCCGGCTCGTCGATCTGGATGATGACAATTCCCGCCTTCTCGAGGTCGGTCACCTCGTCGCGGATGGCGAGCGCGATCTGGCGGCATACATCCGCACGCGGAATGTCGTCGCGGACGAAGGACCATTGCAGCATGGTCACCGGTCCGGTCAGCATGCCCTTCATCGGCTTCGACGTCTTGGACTGCGCAAACTTGGCCCAGTCCACGGTCATCGAGCGTGGTCGCGACACGTCACCGAAAATGATCGGCGGGCGCACGCAGCGCGAGCCGTAGCTCTGCACCCAGCCGCTCCTGGTGAAGGCATAGCCGCCCATCTGCTCGGCGAAATACTGCACCATGTCATTGCGCTCGAACTCGCCATGCACCAGCACATCAATGCCGATATCCTCCTGCCAGCGGATCGCCGCCTCCGTTTCCCGCTCCAGGAAGGTGCGGTAATCGAGATAGGAGAGCTCACCCCGCTGATGCGCGGCGCGGGCTGCCCGGACCTCGGCGGTTTGCGGAAAGGAACCGATCGTGGTCGTTGGCAAGGGCGGCAGCGACAGATGGCGGACCTGAGCGACTTTCCGCGCAGCAAATGGGCTTGTCCGCTTCGCCATGCCCGGCGTCCGGGACCTCATCCGTCCCTCGACCAGTGGATCATGCACCTTGCGGGATGCCCGACGGGCGGCCACCGCCCGAACCGACGCCCCGATCCGGCTTTCGACGGCATCCCGGTTTCCGGAAAGCGCCTGCTTCAGCACCGCCAGTTCCTCGAGCTTTTCGGTGGCGAAACTGAGAGAGGTTCTGAGCTCGAGATCGAGCGCCGTCTCATCGGCAAGGTCGTAGGGCAAATGCAACAGGCTGCAGGACGGCGTGAGTTGCAATCTGTCTGCTGCGCGCTGCTCGACCAGCGGTCCCAACTCGCGAAGAACGGCATCCAGATCGGCCCGCCAGATGTTGCGGCCATCGAGCACACCGAGCGAGAGGGTGAGATGTGGTGGCGCCTTCGCCACGATCATCGCCAGTTCTTCTGCGGCCCGAATGCCGTCGATGTGCAGGCCATCCACCGACAGCGCGAGCGCGGTCGCAAGATTGTCGCCATAGGCACCGAAATAGCTCGCCACCATCACGGAGAGATCCGGAACAGCCTGGGCAAAAGCCGAGAACGCCCGCGTAACGCAATCCCGCTCCTTGTCCGTCAGATCAAGCGCCAGGCAGGGTTCGTCGATCTGCACCCAGTCCGCACCAGCCTCCAGTAGCTCCGTCAGGATCTGGCGATAGACCGGTAGCAGACGGTCGAGAAGGTCGAGCGGATCGCTGCCGTCACGTGCCTTGCCGAGCTTGAGGAAGGTCACCGGACCGAGGATCACGGGCCGCGTGTGAATGCCGATCTGCCTGGCCTCCAGGAATGCGTCGAGAGGTCTGTTTCGGGTCAGCGAGAAACGTTGCCCCGCCTGAAATTCCGGGACGAGGTAGTGGTAGTTGGTGTCGAACCACTTGGTCATTTCCAGTGCAGGCCGCCCGGTGCCATGCGAACTCCCGCAGCCGCAATCGGCTTCATCGCCACCCCGCTCGCCCCGCGCGAGCGCAAAATAGGTTTCAAGCGACACCGGCCCGTCCGTCCAGCCATATCCGTCCGGGATCGCGCCGACCATCGCGGTATGGTCCAGCACGTGATCGTAAAGGGAGAAATCATTCGACGGGATCACGTCGATCCCGTGCTCCTGCTGCAATGTCCAGTGTCGGTGACGCAGCTCCCGCGCCGACTGGAGAAGGATCGTCTCATCGCTCCTGCCTGCCCAATAGGTTTCGAGCGCGAATTTCAATTCGCGTTTCCTGCCGATCCTGGGAAAGCCGAGATTTGCCGCCTTGATGCTCATTTCCTTTTACCCCGAAGGTTAGGGCAAGGCATGGGCACGACGCATCAACGAGACGGTCACAGGCGTGCCGTTCGCAAAAGCGGCACACCGGGACACCCCGCCCGTGGACGTTATCGATCGCGGCAGGTCTCCTGGCTTGCGGGTCATCGCCGGCGTCCGTCTTCCCGAGGCGTCTTCCTCAGTGACATGTTGGACGACAGCTATCCGCCTACAGTTGCGGGGGCAGCTCCGGCATGGGTGCTTGAGGCACCGTCACCGTATTCCCTCTTAGCTCCGGGTCGTGAAACCCGCAGAACCACGATAGGGTCACAATGCCCGTCGGGGGCATGCTCGTCAACCACATAAAGAGATCTTTATATGATCTGATCGACGGCGCTATCAGTGTCGGAAGCGAAGTCCAGCGTCTGCTTTCGGTCGCAGACGTGCAACGATCGGGCGACCGCAATGAAGGCGCAAAGATGCCTTCTTAAACGAGACAGACAGGCACCTCGCCACACAAGGCTCCAGGCGGTGACTGGCGCGTGAGCCGCGAAACTCCCGATTTGGTGAGCCTTCCGCTTGAAGCGCTCAACTCCAGCAAGGTGGAGTTCCGATGTGATCCTTCTGTGCCTGCGTGAATGCCTTCACTTTTGCAGGCGGTGCCTGGAGTGCACGCAGGAGGTAGATACCGGAGGGCTTCTCATTCCATCTCTCCCCCGACATCGGCAGGCGTACAAGATCGCCTGACTTGACGAAAGGTCCGGAAACCCAGCTTGGCATAAACGCAATGCCCATGCCGGCCAAGGCAGCGCCGTTCAGCGCTTCGAAATCGTCCGACCGGAAGACGACATGTGCACAAGCCTCGCCCGTCGACGCGCCAAGAATGGCAGGCCATCCCCGAAGATCGTTGCCATGCAGCTTGTCGAGAAGGCGGTGATTGTGAAGTCCTTCTTCACTTTCCGGCACACCATGCTGCTCAAGACCTATCCGTCACATTGCGGCCTGTAGTCGATGATGTGTCTCCGCCGACGCGTCTGCCTTTACGAGCGGGGAGCGATGACTTCCATGACCGAAACGCGGGCGCAATGCAGCCACGAGCCTTATGACCGCCTCGCCGCAAACGTGAGGCCGGAAAGCGGAAATTATTGCCGCTCGCCCTTCCTGTTGACTGATGCCCACAGCCAGGGCACAAAGATGGCATCCACGGTCGCTCGCGGCAGGAAAACAGAGGAAATTTCAAGGCTTTTTAGCTAAGCTATTGAAATCATGTGAAAGTCCAGGTTCCCCGGCCAATTCTCCCGAAAAGCCCCTAATTCCTTGATTATCCAGTCGTGCCGGATATCGTTTTGGCATCATTGGCGACCTGATGCCCAGAACTGATGCTCACGACGCTCGAGCGCGGTGGACAGGCCCTGGGCAAAAGACAGGGCATTCGTCATGGCCGTGCGCCACGAGGTCGAGAATCTGATCCGCCGCGGAAACATCTTCTATTGGCGGGCATGCGTCCCGGCCGCCTTTATCCACTGTCGGCCAGGCAGCCGCCTTTCACTCAGCCTTCACTGTTCCGACCATAGAAAGGCGCAAGTCATCGGCCGGAAGCTCAACACGCGACTGGCCGAATTGAAGTTGAACTCGGAGGAGGGAAACGTCTCCCATCGCAAGGGAACGGATCAATCAAACGGGCGGCGGCGAGAATTGCCTCGGCCGGCCGTACTTTGTCGTCAGGACAACGCATCCGGATGCCGCGACAGGCATGTTCCCCGCCTACGACCGGGCTGTAGGCGGAGAGGTTAGGTGCGAGCAAAATCGGCTGTTGAAGGCGCCATCTGAGTCCGCGACGTCGGGCGACATTTGAGAATGAGCCTGACTCTCTCCCCCACCCTGTTCAACGGCAGCCCCTTGCCTGCGGCTGATTACCCGACGCGCGGCCTACTCTATTAGTTCACATTCCATCGGCTGTCGAAGGATCGGCCCGTCTGCCAGGTTTTCCAATCCGACGATTCGCAGCGTGCTTCATAAGAATCGCGGCGCAGGCCGAACTCTCGGTCGATCAGGTATGCGACGATGAAACACGAGACCTCGTATTCGCCACGCATGGCGTTCCTGTTTACCAGTTCGATCTTGGCGACCACAGCCTCCAGGCGACGCCCCTTCCAAACGGCTGTGCCGTAATCGACAAGAGCATCGTCATACTTGTCAAGTTCCCACCCGCCCTGGCCTTGACTCCGCTTCCAGTCGGAAATCTGCGGAAAGGCCGCTTCAAAAACGCCGCTTCGGCTCTGGCCGGTTCGGAAGTAGCCTTCTGCGTCCTCGACAATGTCATTGAAGGCGGCCTGAGCCTCCTGTCCGTAATGATCGCGAAGCGCCGCCTCGTCACGTGCGCGGCGGCTGCTTTCTTCTTCGGCATTCTTTCGGGCCAGTTGCTCTGCGGCCTCCTTTTCCTGCCTGATCTGCGCCAATCTTTGGGCTTCATCGACTTGCCGGCTGGCCAGCGATTGACGCGCCTGCCGAACCTCGTCTTCGGTGATCCAGATTGGAAGGCTGGAGTAGTGGCTTCCGGCACGATCCATGGCAGAGATCAATGTCTTTAAATTCTCGCTCGACGCATAGATCGCACCGCATTGTTCTTTTTGGGCGCCCATAAAGGCTGCCTCCGCGCTCATGACCTTCCGGTCCAGTGTCTTCACCAGCGCCCGTTTCAAGGTGTCCCCGAGCGTCTTGTGCACTTCCTCGTGGACCGCCAGATCGTCCTCATTCAGGACAAGGCACAAATCGCCCGAACCGGTTGCGACCTGCAGGAAGCCGTGCCCCTTTCGCAAGCCCGCCAACACTTCACTCTGAATTTGCTCCGCCGTCGCTTCGAGCCTCGCCTTGCCCGCCCCGACCTCGTCCCAGCGAACGGTATGGATCAGCTTCAGCTTTTGGCTGCTGAAGGAATCAACGATCGCCTGCGTGTCCATCACATTGCCCTGCAAGAAGTCTCCACGCTCCAGAAGAACGACGTCGTATTGAAGACCGTCTTGCCCCCGGCAACTGCCTTGCGAATTGTATTTGCGGCCATCGAACCCCTGAAATGCATCGATCAACTCGCTCGACAGGCCTGACGGCATGTCGTCTCGCGCACGGAACCAGCAGTAGTCGACGGCACCATTGTAGAATTTCAACTCTCCCAGCAGGTTCATCACCAGATGCGGTGCCGACTTGGTGAAATTGCCAAGGACCAATATGTCCTTCGCCTCACCTTCAAGCAGATCGCGATTTTCGGGGGTAAGCGCCAAACCGTTCGATGCGGTCTGCACGGAAATATTCCTCTGCGTATCAGGCTGATAGATGAAAGCCGCCAATTGCTCCTTCAGCCGCAGTCTTGTGATCTCCTGCAGGGCTTTCGCCTGCATCGAAAATATCTGCTGGTCCTGGCCGTCGGCCACCGCCTTGTCCATATCGTCCTTCAGCTTCAGCAGATCGGAGACCGACGCATCGAGCAGATTCTCGGCGATGTAGCCTTGTATGAATCTCTCTGTCCGGTCCAATTCGGCCAAGGCCGTGGCGCGCGCATTGGTCGCTGCCACCGCCTGCGCCTGACTGCGCATTGCTATGAACCGCGCATAGGTCTCTTCCGCCGAAAGGACATCGTTCAGCGTCAGGACTGCCTGTTCAATCGCGCGATAATCATCGGACGACCCCATCTGCCTCAAGGCCACCACAGCGGATGCCAGATTGATCGGATTGCCCAGCCTTGGACGAGAAGCCGTGAATTCCGCGACATCCTGGAGAAGGGCAGCCATGCGCTGACGTGCCTGGTCAAGCGCAACCTTTTTCCGTTGAGCCTCGGCCTCACTCCGCTTGCGCTGCGCCTCCTCTTCGGCCACCTTCCGGACACGGGCCAGTTCGGCCTGCACCCTGGTCCGCAAGTTGGCAACCTGCAGATCATCGCCGGCAGCCTCCGGCGAGCATTTCGCCAAAGCACCCTGCCAATCCTCGTCCGCAACGGAACCCGCGCACGCAGTGACGCGCACGGCTCGTGCCAAAACTTCCCTCTGGTCTTTCTCGTCCGCCGCAAGCGGAGCTTCACCGGCTGTCGGCGCAGGCTTCGTGTCAATTTCCGCCATCTTGGCCGAAAGATTACTTGCGATTTGACCAAGCGGGGACTTCAGGGCCGCCGGTTCGTTTCCGACCTCCAGGGCCTTCAAACAAAGGTGGATAGCCTTATCAACTTGTGAAGCGGATGCGGCGGCCTCGCAATCCTTCATCAGCGCACGCTGCAGAACGATCTCATCCTGTCGCTTCTGGTAGCTCGCCTTGTCTGGTAAGCCCGACTTGAGAAATTCACCATATTGCCGTTTGTCCGCGAAGCCCTTGGCCGCCGCCGCTTCATATTCGGCGCGGCTTTCAAAGCCGGCTCCCTTTGCCTGACGGTAGGCAAGCGGATCCCCAAAACCGGATCGCTGGAATTCGAAGTGGTCCCTCGCCGAAGCGAAACCGAGCTCCCTCGCGCGGAAATAATCGCTTGCCGTGGTGAATCCCCCGGTAGTCGCCGCGATGTAATCTTCCCGTCGCTGGAAACCACCCGCGGCGGCACGCTGCATCTCGTCATGGCTGCGAAAGCCACGCGAGGCTATTTGCTCGATCTGGCGAATTTCCTCTTCTGTAAGATCGATAGGCGGCATTCCGAATGCGGCGGTGAAGGCATCTTCGGCAGATCGTGTTCCGGGTCCACGATCGCCATCCACCTTGGAGGCATAAAAACCGAGCGATTTCATCGCCGCTTGCAGACGTCTTACCAGGGCGACCTCGCGGCGTTTCTCTTCTGCCTGATAAGCCTGCTGCTCGGCCTCATAGGCACGCTGCTCCCGCTTGATCTGCTCATTGCGCATGTCCTGTTCGATCACGCGGCCCATGAGATTTATGAAACCATTAACATCCTGGCCCGCAGCATTGATCGGCGTAACAGTGATGATCGTCGCAACGCTTGCCCCGCAAACAAACAGCCTGCTCAACTTGCCTAAATACATAGCTGGTTTCCCCACGAAAGCCCGTTCCCCATTTACTTCACGGATAGCGCGAAACAATCTTGCCCGACAAGAAGCGTAGTGCAC
This sequence comes from Arenimonas sp., assembly GCA_019459145.1. Taxonomy (GTDB): domain Bacteria; phylum Pseudomonadota; class Alphaproteobacteria; order Rhizobiales; family Rhizobiaceae; genus Allorhizobium. The sequence goes on along the minus strand of JAIBEK010000035.1, from coordinate 34,072 downwards.
CCGCCGTGCTATTTCATCTTTGCGGACAACAATTCCTTATCTTCGAGCGCCGGGCTGCGGCAAAGGACGCTGAGCTGTTCTTAATCAAGCCGCCAATTCTTCTCGTCTGACATTCAAGTCTGTGCCGACCCGGCCGAACTCCGTGCCCGCTCAACGCCCCGTCCCTTGCCGGTAATAACCTGCCAGTGCAGGGATCTCGGCGGCGAGGTCGGTTGCGAGGCGGTGGCATTCTGCCTGATCGTCGGCATAGCGTGCGGTGAGGAAGCGGCGGTGCAGGGCAAGGGCGGCTTCGCCGGTGCCGGGAAGCACGGTCGCGACCACCGTGCCGGTGCTGCGTCCCTTCACCGTGATGCGGTCGAGTTCGAGCACCGGAAAGCAATCGGCGACCAGAGCGGCGGTCGACTCGCCCAGCAGAACGGGAACGCCGAACTGCTTGGAGGCGCCCTCCAGCCGCGAGGCGAGGTTGACCGCGTCGCCGAGCGCCGAATAGTCGAACCGTCGGGTCGAGCCCATATTGCCGACGACGCACTCTCCGGTATTGATGCCGATGCCGATGCGCAGCGGCATGAAAATCTTGTCCCCGCCCTTTGCCTCGGCCTCGAGTTCCACATTGAGCCGGTCGATGGCGGCCAGCATGTCCAGCCCGGCCGCCACGGCTTCATGGGCATGGGCCTGGTTTTCCAGGGGCGCGTTCCAGAAGGCCATGATGCAGTCGCCGATATATTTGTCGATCGTACCGCCATGCGACAGCACGACCTCGGACAGCGGCGTCAGCAACCGGTTGATCAGGTGCGTCAACTGCTCGGGGTCGTCCTTCAATCCCTCGGCGATGGTGGTGAAACCACGCACGTCGCAGAACAGCACCGACAGCGTCCGCTTTTCCCCGCCGAGCTTCAGTTGACCCGGGTCCTCGGCCAGCCGCGCCACCAGGTCCGGGGACAGATATTGCCCGAAAGCCTGGGTGATCTGCCGGCGACCGCGCCGTTCCGCGGCATAATCGAGCGTTGCCTGCGCGGCCGTGATCGCCACGAAGGCGAGCGAGGGGGCGACCGGTGCGGCAAAGACGCGACCGAAGCGAAGCGCAAGATAGCTTGCCACGGTAAAGCCTAGGACGGCTGCCGCAACGCCGATGACGGCCGGCCATCCGGTGCCGCGCCAGACCAGGGCGACGGCGCCCAGCGCCGCGAGCAATAGCAGTACAAGGGAGAGGCGCGGGCCGGCGGTGGCGATGCCGCTTGCCGTCCTCAGATTGTCGAGGATGGTGGCGTGTATCTCGGCCCCGGCGACCAGCCGTCCAGAATGCACGGTATAGGCGGTGGCGAAGGCATCGGCGCCACCGCCGGCAACGGTCGGCGCGTTCTGCAGGCTGAGCCCGACGATGACGACGCGATCGCGAAACGTGTCCGGCGGCAGCAGGTTTTCGGCATCGAGCGCCTGGTAATAGGACACGGTGGGATAGGTGCGGGGTCCGCCGAAGCTCTGCATCAACGTGCCGCTTGCCGGCAGGCTTGCGGCCATGCCGGCGGCCTCGGCGATGCGGACGGCGAAACCGTCGTCGAGATTGGGCAGTTCGCGAACCACGCCGTCGCCGCCAAGCGCGATCGAAGCGATGCCGGCCTTGGCGCCCGCATCGGTGAACAGGCCAAGCGGCAGGGTGCGGACGAACTGGTCGGCCTGGGCAGAGGAGATCAGGGTCTCATCCCCGGCCAGCACCACGTCGGGACCCAGTGCATCCGCTAGCGCCGTGTCCTCGGCGGCCGTCGTCGGCTCGGAGAAGATGATGTCGAGGGCGATCACCCTGGCGCCGGCGGCGCGCAGGGCCGTGACCAGCCGGGCATGAACGCTGCGCGGCCACGGCCACTGCAAATTGAGGTCGGCAAAGGACGGCTCGTCGATGGCGACGATGATCGGCCCTTTTTCCGCAAGGGGCGGATGCCACAGCGTCGAGAGATAGTCGAAGGCGCGCGCATCGACCAGCGGCCATCCGGGCAGACGGGTGAGTGCCGCGATCGACAGGAAGATGACGGCCGCGACCAGGGCCAGACGCAGCCGCCGCCGCCCCAGCGTCTGGCGCGAGACCAGGCTCGACGGCAATCCGGCAACCATCAGAAGCGGACTTTCAGCGAACCCGTGTAGGTGGGACCCCAGCCGGGCATGCCGCTGTTTACCTCGAAATCCTCGTCGAGCAGGTTAAAGGCCGCGAGTTCGAGGGCGAAGCGCTTATCGAAAGGCTCCCAGGTGAGATTGGCGTCGAGCGTCCAATAATCACCAAGTGTGCCACCGGTATCGCTGTCACGTTCGCCGACATAATTGGCGGCGAGCGTCGCCGAGACATTGGCCTCGTTGACCCAGGTCAGTGCCACCTGGCCCGCCCAGTCCGGCACGAAGGGCAAAGGCCCGCCATAGGTCGCGGAACTGGGATCTTCGTTTTCGGACGTCGAATAGGCGATGGTCGAGGACAGGCCGAAACCATGGCCTAGCAGCAGGTTCGCCGTCAGGCTGCCGCGATCGATCCGGCCTTCGGAGGCCGAAAACGGTGCCGCGGCAAGTGGAATGGCGATGCGCGGCTCGTCGATCTGCTGATGCTGGAACTCGGCCGAGGTGAAGAAGTCTTGCGTCCACTCCGCATCCCAGCGCAGGGCGACCGTATCGACATAGCCGTCGAGCCCGGTGGAAATCTCGTTCGGCTGCAGTCCGAGCACGCCGACCGGCGACAGCGTCGGGGTGTTGACGGAAAGGCTCTGGCGCGAATAGGCGGCGCGCAGCCAGTGCCGGTCGGACGGCGCCCAGGCGATACCGACGCGCGGCTCGAGCCGCGCCACATCATCATCCTCGCCGTCGAGAAAGGTGCCGAACAGGGCATATTCGGCCTTCAGGTCGGGCGTGATCTCGTGCAGCAGGTCGACATAGACGCGGCCGTAGGTGGCGCTCTCGTCGGGATCGGGGATAAGCGGACCCGTAGGGTCCCAAGCCTGCGCATAATTGTCGATCCAGCCGCCCTCTACGCCGTAGCGCCAAGTGAGATCGTCCATGCCGATCGAGTGACCAATCGCCGCGACATAAGTCTCCTGAGACGACTTTGCCGTGACCGCACCTCCGGGATCGAAGCTCTCGGCATCGGTTGCACTGTAAAATACGGCGGCATTGACCACATTCTCGAAACCGAGAGTGTGACTCAGACCGATGCCCAGATTCGTCTGCCGGTTGTCGTTCTTCAGAGCGGCGGAGCCTCCGCCGAGCGCTGCCGCGTAGAGATCTGAATCGGAATTGGCATAATTGCCATAGGCGACGATCCTGTCATGCGGGCTCGGGCTCGCGGTCACATAGCCATTGCCGCGCAGCAGGCGCTCCTCGGTGTCAAGGTCGACGGTTCCGCCACCGGCCGCGCGCTGGTCGAAATCCGTCTCCCACTCGACATTGCCATAGAAGCTGATCGGGAAAGGCAGATTGCTGAAGCCCTGAACCTCGCCTTCCGCCACATAGCCGGTGTCGCCATTGGCCTGGGTAAACCCGCCGCCGAGCGCGCCCTCAAGGAAGGGACGGCGAATGAGGTTGGCGGAGCGCGACCGCCCCGCCAGCATGTGCGGATCGAGCAGCAGGCCCTGGATGAAGGACGAATAGCTGAGGCTGTTTTGCGTGTTCGTGACGACGTTGCCGCCATGCGCATAGCTGTTGGCGAAGGGATTGGCGCTGCCCCTCACCGTCTGGTCGATGTAACCGCTGCCGGCGAACGGGCTGAACACGGCATCGCCGTAATATTCGCCCCAGGCGTTCAGCCCTTGCAGGCGGAAGGCGTTGTTCAGCGTCGATCCGGCGTCCTGGTTGGCGCTGAGCGAACCGAAATTGCCGCCTCTCGCCTTGGCGCGCCGGAGGAATTCCTGCGCATTGCGGATCGCGCCTTCGGAATCATAATCGTCGATCGCAACCGCAGTGCGGAAGGACGAGATCACCGGATCGTTGGCATCCAGGCGTTCGGCATTGTCGAGCGCCTGGTCGGCTGGCACCCGGTCGCCCTTCTCGTAATGCGCGGCGGCGAGCAGGATCTGTCCCTGGGCATAGGCGGGGTTGGACACGGTCCCGGCCAGAAGGTCGTCGACCGCCTTGTCCAGTTCGCCGGTCTGCATGTGGTAGCGGCCACGGGCCACGAGCGCGATGTCGAAGCTCGGGTCGGCGGCGAGCGCCAGCTCGAGTTCACGCCTGGCCTCTTCCACCCGCGACTGGTCGAGATAGAGGATGGCGAGATTGCCATGCGACACCGGATCCTGGGGATCGAGCGCGATGGCCCTCTTCAGCGCGGCTTCGGCGGCCCGCATGTCGCCGCGCGCCGACTGGACATCGCCGATGGCGTTCCACATCGAGGTCGAGCCGGGCGCGATCTTCACCGCCGCCTCCAGGTCGACAAGCGCTCCATCGAGGTCGCTTTCAAATCCGCCGCGATAGTTCGCCCTCGCCTCCAGCGCGGTCGGCTCCGAAGGATCGAGCGAAAGCGACCGGTCGATCGCCTCGCGGACCTGATCGCGATCGTTCAACAGCAGCGCCAGTTGGGCACGATAGGCCGGAAGCGCCGGATCTTCGGGAAAACGCCGCTCGGCCTCCTTGATCACGTCGATCGCGGCGCGGATGTCCTCGAGGAAGCCGGCGGCATAGGCCTGGAGCAGAGCGCCATAGGGGCTGGACGTGCGGGCGGGTCGAGGCTCGATGCGGGTCGGGTCGGCCAGCGAACGGGCATAGTAGCGGCCATAGGCGGCGACATCCCTGCGGCGCGCATCGAGCCTTCGGCCGGCGCGCTCGAAGAGCTTCTCCGCTTCGTCATAGCGCATCTCGGCCGCCGCGATGATCGCCTCGACCAGATCGGCCCGCGCCCGCTCCGCCTCGGACATTTGCCGGGAGCGAACGAGCGCCAGCGTAGCCTTGGCTGCGTCGCGCCCTTCCAGCGAAAGTTGCGTCTCGGCCAGAACCAGGAGATCGTCGGTGCTGCGCCGCTCAGGCGCAATGGCCGCGATGCGATCCGCCTGGCGCCGCATCTCGGCAACCGACAGCGGCGAGGCGGGCATGAAATTGAAGGCGTTGCGCGGTGCCAGATAAAACAGCATCTGCTCGCGATCATCCGAATCGACGATGACGATCTTGCGCGGCGCCTGGCCGATCGTCGCCGCTGCCGCCTCGCCTTGGGCCACCTCGACGCTGCCCTGCGGGTTGCTGAGTTCGACTAGGCCCTCGAGCACGGTGAGCGAGGTCTCGGCGCCCTTGACCGTCATGGTCCAGTCCGTGCCGCGGATTGCCGCGGTCGCTGCCGGCGTCACGACCTCGACGCCCGGTCCGCCGCGTTCGGCGCGGGCCCAGAGCGTGCCGGTCTCCAGCTCGAGTACCGCATCGCTGCCGGGCGTCATCTGCCGAACGCGAAGCGATGAATTGCGCCCGAGGCGGATCTGCGTGCGGTCGGAGAACAGGATCGCCAGTTGGCCTGTCGCATTGGTGCGCAGGACGTCGCCCGTCACCAGGTCCTGCTTAAGATCGACGAAGCGCCAGTTCGACACGTCGATGAAGCGGACTTCCTCGCCGACCTTTCTCGCGATGACGGATGCCACCGCATCGGCACCGCGCACGACAGGCTCCGCCCAAGCCGGCACACACGGCCAGCTCGCGCCCACAAGCAGCGTCATCGCCGCGGAACCGGATCTAGTAAAAAGCCCCCACATGCGCCCAGAAGTGGCCATTTCCGAAAGACGAGTCAAGCATCTTCACGAGACATGACTTGCTTTCCAACAGCAGTGTATTAACACGAAGACATCAAAAACTGGAGCGGGCGGACCTTGAGCGATTTCGACACCACACCGACAGAATTGATCGAGACCCCGATCACCATCGGCGATGTCAATCAGGAATACTTCAACCACGTCAAGAAGATAAACGACGTCTTTTACGACCAGGTGAAGATATCGGACCAGAAGGCCGCCTATATCTTCACCTTCATGCTGGCCTTTCTGGTCACCTCCAGCGAGGTGCGCAACGTCTTCACCATCGCCCGCTACTTCGAGCGCGACCTCGTCATCAACGGCCTTTCGGCCCTGCTCGCGGTCGCCTCGACCTTCTCCATCCTGTCGGCCTTATTGGTGGTGCTTCCCCGCCACATCAAGGCATCCTCGTCGCTGTTCTGGGGCACCTGGCCCCATCAGCGTCCACTGCTCGAACAGGCGGCGGAAAACGGCGACATCAACTATCTTTTCAACGAATACATGCGCAATGCTGACGTTCTGTCGCTGATCTGCCGGCAGAAATACCGATTCGTATCCTTCGCCTTTCGCGGCCTGATCGCCACCGTGATGATCTATGTTGCGCTGCTGATTGCCGGGTGACCCCTTCGATTTCCGAACGGCGCAGGACCCATCCCCACGAGCCACCTGCCGCCCCGCGCGCGCCGGTCTTGCGCTTGCCGCCACGGGTCCGAAGCATTAAGTGGTCGTCGTAGGAAACCGCATGCAGCGGGCTCCCTTCAGATTTTCGGTGCCGGTCGCCGCAAATGGGATGTGGAACGCAGTTCATGAATTCGTCCGCGACAGGTAAGATCGGCGTCACGTCGAGCGGCATTCTGCGAATTCCCTTCATCGACGTGTTTCTCGGCGCCAAGGCCTGTCGCGTCTCGTCGCGTTCCGCATCGACGGATCTCGTTGCCGTCGCCGGCTGGGGGACAAAGCCGAGTGGCGTCCGCGCGGCGCAGATCGCCGGACGGCTGGATGTCCCTGCCCTCTTCCTCGAGGACGGCTTCCTGCGCTCCTACTTCGCCGGACAGAACGCGCCGCCCCTTTCGATGGTGCGGGATGACGAGGGCATCTACTATGACAGTCGCCGGCCATCTTCGCTGGAGAAGCTGCTGAATTCAGAGGCCGACCTGCTTGCCGGCCGGGAAACGGACGTCGAAAGGGCCAGGGGCCTGATCCTCAAACACCGGTTGAGCAAATATAACCACGCGCCCGATCTCAACGAGGAAGCCCTGCGTCAGGGCGACAGCCGGCGTGTCCTGGTGATCGACCAGACGGCGGGCGACAACAGCGTCGCCATGGGCAGGGCCGGGGCAGAGACCTTCGACGCAATGCTGGCCGCGGCACGGGCGGAAAACCCCGACGCGACCATCTACGTCAAAACCCATCCGGAAGTCAGTTCCGGCCAGAAGCGCGGTTACCTCAGCCACATCCTTGACGACGAGCGCACCGTCCTGCTGCGCCACCCGATCAATCCGATCAGCCTGATCGAGAAGATGGACCGCGTCTATACGGTGACCTCCACCATGGGCTTCGAGGCACTGCTCGCGGGCAAGCCAGTCAGCGTCTTCGGCTTGCCCTGGTATGCCGGCTGGGGTGTGTCCGATGACCGCCAGCGCTGCGAGCGCCGTACCCGGCGTCGGACCATCGACGAATTGTTTGCCGCGGCCTACTTGCACTACACGACCTATCTCGATCCCGTCACCCGGACGCGCGGCTCCATCTTCGACGTGATCCACTGGCTCGTCCTGCAGAAACGGATGGCGGCACGCCATTCCGGCCGCATGATCTGCCTCGGCTTCCGCCGCTGGAAGGCCGCCGCGCTGCGCCCGTTGCTGTCACTCCATCAGGACCGCGTGCATTTCGTCGCTGATCTCGCCGCAGCCCGCGCGATCGCGCCGCAAGCAGGCGACTGCTTGGTGATATGGGGCCGCGACCTTCCAGCCGGCCTCGACACCCTTGCGACGCAAACGGAGGCCCGGATCGTACACATGGAGGACGGCTTCATCCGCTCGGTCGGCCTCGGCTCCGATTTCATCAGGCCTTTGTCGATCGTGCTCGATTCGCGCGGCATCTATTTCGACCCGGGCCGCCCCTCCGATCTGGAAGACATCCTGGACGCAGGCGAATTCACCAAGGGCGATCTGGCACGCGCGGCCAGGCTTCGCCGGACCATCATCGACAACGGCATCACCAAGTACAATGTCGGCGCCACGGACACGCCCGACTGGGGACGCGGCGAACGCCTGGTGGTTCTGGTGCCCGGCCAGGTCGAGGATGATGCGTCGATCCGCTACGGCTGTCCCGGCATCAGGACCAATGCCGATCTTCTCGCCGCCGCGCGGGCCGCGCATCCGGATGCCTTTCTCGTCTACAAGCCGCATCCAGACGTTGCATCAGGCAATCGCAAGGGCCACGTCCCGCCAAGCCTGACGGCGGCTCTTGCGGACCATGTTGAGACCCGACACTCGGTGATCGGCTGCATCGAGGCGAGCGACGTGATCCACACCCTGACGTCGCTGACCGGCTACGACGCGCTCCTGCGCGACAAACGCGTCGTCGTCCACGGCGTGCCGTTTTACGCCGGCTGGGGCCTGACCGAGGACATGACCGGCGCGGAGGCATTTACACGCCGCTCGCGCAAGCTCTCCCTTGACGAACTGGTTGCCGGCACGCTGTTGAAATACCCGCTCTACTGGGACTGGGAGCTCAAGACCTACGCCACCTGCGAAGCGACGTTGCACAGGATAATGGAGGTCCGCCCAATTTTGGACAATCCACGCAGCGATATGCTCAGCTATTGGGTGAGGCAGCTACGCAAGTTCCGCCTCGTCACCGGATCGTGGACATGGCGGTAGGCACAGGAATAGCTTGACCGGACAGGATCACTAATTAGAAATATACAAGAAACTGAAATTTCGTTTTCATTTGTCATCAAGGTGTTTCTTTTGGAAACGACGTTGGCGATTATTTAGTGCCACCACAGGCTGCGCAACTCGACCGGCCGGCCCTCGCCGACAAATGTGAATGAGATTCAAAATCGGCGATTGTAATTGTTCGGTCGATTTGAGAATGGGGGGCGTCCCCCGCTAGTCGTGACGGAGCAAAATGACCATTTGCCAGAGGATGCCAATGCACGATGATCTGTCCCTGAAGCCGGTCTTGCACCCGGCAGAGCCGCTTTTGGTTAGACCTGAAGCGAGCATCCTGGATGCCATCCGCGTCATCGATGCAGGCGCGCAACAGATTGCCATCGCCGTCGACGACAATGGACGCCTTCTGGGCGTGGTAACCGATGGCGACATTCGCAGGGCGATCCTGAGGGGTGTCGATCTTTCGGGCAAGGTGTCGCAGATCCTCAATCACAAGCCGACCGTTTGCAAACGCACGGCGAGCAGGGAGGAGCTTGCCAGAACCCTGTTGAGTCACGAGCGGATCACACGCCTGCCGGTGGTCGATGAGGGCGGCTTCGTGGTCGGCCTGTACCGCACCGAGGATCTCGTCGCCAACCCGTTCAGCCATGAACTGCCGGTCGTGCTGATGGCCGGAGGGCTTGGCACGCGCCTGCGACCGTTTACCGACAATATTCCCAAGCCGATGATCGATGTCGGAGGGCGACCGATCCTCGAACACATCATTCGGAGGTTCGTCAGCCAGGGTTTCAACCGGTTCTATATCTCCGTCAATTACCTGTCCCATGTGATCAAGGATCATTTCGGCGACGGCCGCGCCTTCGGCGCGCAGATCGTCTACCTTGAAGAGACGGAACGTCTGGGCACCGCCGGCAGCCTTCGCCTACTCCCGAGAGATCTCGAAGGCCCGTTCTTCGTCATGAACGGCGATCTCCTGACCGCCGCCAATTTTGCGGCCATCGCCAATTACCATCTGGAGACGGGCGTCGACGCGACCATGTGCCTGCGCGAATACACCGTCCAGGTGCCTTACGGAGTGGTGGCGCAAACTGGCGGGCGCTTTGTCGGAATCGAGGAGAAACCGATGCATCGCCACTATGTGAACAGCGGCATCTACGTGCTGGACACGGCGATCCTGGAACTGCTTCCCGACAGCGGATTTTTCGACATGCCTTCGCTTTTCGACAGCCTCATGCAGAAAGATCCAAGTGCCGCGGCAGTATTCCCGTTGCGGGAATACTGGTGTGACATCGGCCAGGTTGCCGACCTGGAGCGGGCGCGGCGGGAGATTGCGAAAATTTCCAGTTATTGAGGCTGAACGGCTGCGAGGGCGCCGAAAGGCAAGCCCGGCCGGAGATCCGAGCCCACAGTTTCGGCTGTTGGCGAATACCGACGTGACCTCGTGCGCAATTGCGCGGGCCATTTTTTCGAGAAGGAGGCCGGTGTTGAAATCGATTGTCGACTACCTGGGCGTGATCGAACGAAAGTTTACCCGCTTCTCCCTGACGATCCTGCTGGCGCTGCTGGGCGCCAAGGCGGCAGGAGGATATTTGATCTATTCCCCGATTGTCCGCCGGACGCAGGCCCGCATTCTCTGGCTTCACGAACAGATCCGTTCGCGCAAAGGACAGGGTGCGGCCGACGCGTTCGTGTTCGATTATCTGTCCGCACGGCCGAGAGTCCAGGACTACAGCAATCTTCTGGTGGGGACCGGGGGCAATCGCCCGAGCACGGACAAGGTCGCCGAAGCCCTTCCCGCGACGATGAAGACCGCCGCCAAGAGCGCGGATGCATCGGTAGCGCTGGTTTCCACCCTTCTCGATCGTGGCGACATTGAACTTGCACTCAAGGTGATCACCGAGCACATGAACGACGCCCGCGTCAACGCGTCGGTGGACTGGCCGTCCTTGCTTCTCTCCCTCACCCCCAGGCCACTCTTCGAGACCGGGACCCCCGGCCGCGGCCTGGGTAGCGTGAAGGACCTGAAGCCCCAGCCGAGCAAGAGCCGCCTCATCATCATGGATGAAGAACTGTCGCCGGCGGCGATCAAGAGCCTTGCGGTCGGAGCGGAAAAGATCACCCTTCTGCAATACCGGGATCTATATGGGCGGATCGACCTCAGTGCCATCCAAGCCGAAATTCCGGACTGCGAAATCAACGTCGAGCACGCTCGCTCTCGCGTGGACCGCTTCCACCAACGCTATTTCGAACTTCACCAGAAGACCCTTGGCTCGGCGGAGGCTTTGACCAAGAGCTTCATCGACAACACACCTTGGCTGGGAGAGCTTGTTCCGGCTCTCGAGGGCTTCCGCAAGGATCTGACACTGGATCTCGCAGACAAGCTCTTCTTCAAGGCATTGCGTCTCGAAGGGGTTTACCGGGCAGTTCTTGATCCGTCTTTCGATAGCGTGATCGTCTCGTTCGGTGAAGGGTTTGAGCTGTATCGATTGTTCTATTCGGACTCTGTGCTTTGGCGAGATCCCCGTATTACGGGCTGCTGCCGGTCCCGGAAGATCAAGACTGTCACCAAATTCGCCTCACGCGTTTCCGAAATGCGACGGCATGCTTCGGTCGGAAGCACCGCGCCGATCCTTGCGCATATTGCCTCTCTCAAGGAAAGCGCACAACCAGGTGCCCATCACTCGGCGCCGGAAACCGTTAAGCAGTATCTGGAGGCAGCAAGCAAGATCTCGGCCCCCACGAAGCCGAGTCATTTGCCCGATCGCCAGACGATCGCGTTCGTTGCGCAAGAGGGTCGCGCGTATGGCCCTACCGCATTCCAGATGGCAACGCATCTTCATGCCCGCTACAACGTCGACGTCATCCTAACACTTGGCAGCGCGAGTGGCCTGCAGAAATCCCTAGCATCCGCACAGAAGGACCCCTTCCTCGCGGCGACCGCAAGAGGCCGTCAGCCGGGCTATCTGAAGCTGGCAGCCCCGGCCCCCGACCGGACGGCGATAAAGGCCTTTTCAGATCAGTTTAATCTCGTGGTAGATGATACGGTAAAGCAGTTGCTCTGGGCCAACCAGCAGGATCCTGCTGTGTCTTCGGCCATCGATTTCATGCTCACGGACGGGTTGGCGCAAGCGATCCTGAACGTCATGGGGAACGCACGCGCTGTTGCAGCGCTGTTCGAGCAGCAGAATTACTCTGCTATCGCAATATCCCCAGTGCGGACTCCGCGCAATGCGCAGTTTACGACACTGGCGCGCGAAGCTGGAATACCGACCATCGCCGTTGAGCCTCATTGCCTCAATGCCGCTTATTGCCGCTACGGCACGGTCCTCAGCGACTATGCCGCAGTCTATTCCGACTATTATACGCAGGAGTATGACCGGTACTTTGGCATACCCAAGGATCGCTGCTACCCGTTTGGTTCACCTCGAATCCTGCGGCCTATCGGCTATGACCCGATCGCCTCGCGTAGGGACGCACGTCGGCGGATAGGCCTGCATGAAGGTGATCCGCCGGTGATCGCGGTGCCAACCCAGCCAATGCCTGCAGATCATATCCTTGCAGTCTGGAGGATGATAATCCGTGCAGTCATGGCCTTGGATATGCCGGTGCGTGTCATTCTGAAAACCCATCCCGAGGAAGGCTCCGGCCACGTCGATCGCTATCGTCAGGTCATTATTGAGGAAAATGCGACGCAACTGTGCTTCGTGGCCGACGTCGACATCAAGGACCTGCTGATCGCCAGCGAACTTGTGCTTACGGCCTATAGCGTCACGGCCTTGGAAGCGGTGGTGCTGGAGCGCAACGTCGCGATTGTCGGAAGGGCCGGGGTTGCCTATCCCACGGAATACGACAAAATCCTCGGCATTCCTTTTTGCGGCACCGAGCAGGAGACGAAGGACGCCATCCTCGAGGCCATGACCTTGGGCAGAGATGCCAAGTCCGGCGCAAAGGACTTCATGGCGGAAAATCCCCACCTGTTCGACAATTCGACCTTCGATCGCCTGACCACTATCGTCGAGGACGTTATTGCCAAGGGCCCCGAAGGCATCCGCAGCCACGAGGACCTGCCCTCCTCACTCTTCGTAACCGCCCCATTCCATGAGTATCTGGTATGAACAAGTCCTTTTCGATCGCCGACAGAACCATAGGCCGGAACCACCCCTGCTTCATCATCGCCGAGATCGGCGTGAACCATAACGGCGACCCCGAACTGGCGGCCAAGCTTGTCAGCGCGGCGCGCGCCGCCGGGGCTGATGCGGTAAAATTCCAGACTTTCAAAGCGGATCGGCTGGTGGTGCGTGCCACACCGACGGCCGCCTACCAGAAGGCCAATACCAACCTCACCGACCAGCATGCGATGCTCGCCGCACTGGAACTCAGCGAAGAGACACATCTCGTCCTTCTCGAGCAATGCCGCGCCGAAGGCATCATCTTCCTTTCCTCGCCATTCGATGTGGAGAGCATAGACATGCTCGATCGGCTCGACGTACCGGCCTTCAAGGTCCCCTCGCCCGACTGCATCTCGCAGTCCTATCTGGCGCATATGGGCGCCAAGCGGCGGCCCGTCATCCTCTCCACCGGCATGTGCGACCTCGAGGAGGTCGCCTTCGGCGTGGAGACGCTGCGCAAGGCCGGCAGCGGGGATATCGCGCTCCTGCACTGCACGAGCTGCTATCCGGCGCCATCGGGCGAACTCAATTTGCGCGTCATTCCCGCGCTTGCCGACGTGACCGGATTGCCCGTGGGCTATTCCGATCATTCTGACGGGATTGCGGTCTCGATCGCGGCGGTGGCGCTTGGCGCCTGCGTCATCGAAAAGCACATGACACTCGATCGAAACTTGCCCGGCCCTGATCACAGGGCCTCGCTGGAGCCGACCGAGTTCGCGGCCATGGTCGCTGGTATCCGCAGCGTCGAACAGGCCCTCGGCAGCCCGGTGAAAGCGCCCCAGCCCTGCGAAGCCTCGGCGCGGCAACTCGGCCGGCGCAGCGTCGCCGTCAGCCGCAACCTTCCGGCCGGGCACAAGCTTATGGCCGAAGACCTCACATTGCTGCGCCCCGGAACCGGCCTGCCACCCAAGATGGAGGGGCTGATGGTCGGACGGACGCTTGGCCGCGACATCGCCGAGAACACCCTGCTCACGCTTGAGGATCTGGCATGACGCGAGCGAACCGACTGATCCTGCTGGGAGCCGGGGGGCATGCGAAAGTCATCGCCGAACTCGCCCGGGCCGCAGGTTGGCAGGTCACCGGCTTCCTTGCTCCGCGCAATAATCGGGGTGAGGAAAACCTCGGCGCACCGCTGCTGGGCGACGGTGCCGATCTGACCGCCGATCCCTCCTGGCTTGAACAAAGCGACCTGTTTCCGGCGATCGGCGAGGGCGAGATCCGCTGGCGCGAATTCGTACGGCTGGCCGCCGCCGGCGCACGCGTTCCCTCGCTGATCCATCCGAGTGCGGTCGTCTCGCCTTCGGCTCGGATCGAAGCGGGTGCCGTGGTCATGGCCGGGGCCATCATACAGGCCGACAGCGTGGTCGGCCCCGCGGCAATCGTCAATACCGGGGCACAGGTGGATCATGACTGCACGATCGGCGCCGGCGCGATGGTCGCGCCAGGCGCGGTCCTGTGCGGCGCCGTTCACATCGGAGACCACGCTTTTGTCGGCGCGGGCGCCGTGATCGTTCCCGGCATTCACATCGGCAGAGGCGCATTTGTCGGTGCCGGGACAACAGTGGTCAACGACCTCTCCGATGGCACCCAGCTCAAGGCCTCGCGGCGATCGCAGGTCGCCCCGATAGCGGAGTAGAGGATGTTTGAGTTCCGACCCTACCGAAGTGGCGACGAGCCGGCGATCACGGCGTTGTTCGAAGTCGTTTTCGGTCGCCCGATGAGCCTCGAATTCTGGCGGTGGCGCTTCCTCGACCATCCGGCCGGCGGCCCGCTTGTCATGCTCGCGTTCGCCGGAGATACGCTCGTCGGGCATTATGCGGCAAGCCGGGCGCCATTGAGTCTACAAGGCGAGTATCACCCTGCCGCCCTTTCCATGACGACGATGACCCACCCGGACTGGCGTGGCCGGCGCCTGTTCGAAAAAACCGCCGACGCGCTCTACGCTACGCTTCCGGAGCAAGGGATATCGGCGGTCTACGGCTTTCCCAACCCGGCCGTGCATGCGCTGCGCATCATGCGCGCCGGCTGGTACGACAGCTATGAAGTGCCAACCCTCACGCTCGACATGGCTTCGCTTCGTCACCCGGCTCAGGCCGACCCGGCCGTCCGCATTGCCGAACGCATCGACGCACGTTTCGGCCGCTTCTTTGCCAAGGTCGCCGGCGACCTGCCGGTCGCGCCCCACCGCGACAGCGACATCCTGTCCTGGCGGATCGATCGCAATCCCGACAACACCTATACGCGTTTCGTGCTGGAGGAAGGCGACGAGATTTCAGGTTATGCGCTGACCAAGGCCTACGGCGCCGACATGCTCGATCTCGTCGAATTGCGCGCCGCCGGAGGGTCCGCCGCCCGTGCGCTGATCAACACCGTCGCGGCGCATGCCGCCGCCTCCGACCGCACCCGCATCGCCACCTGGTGTCTGCCGAACGACCTGCATCGCCTGCCGCTCGAAATGGCCGGCTTCAAGGCGTCCGCCCCGGTGACCTATTTCGGCGGCAGAACCTTCATGCCCCTTCCCGCCGACCTGACGGATGGCCGCCTCTGGCGCCTCTCCATGCTGGATTCCGATCTCTACTGAACGAAAGCAATATGACCAGAACAGTTCATTTCCTGACCGGAATTCGCTCCGAGTACGACATTCTCGCGCCGATCATCGCGGCGGTTGACGCGCAACCGGACCTCGACGCCGGCGTTATCGTCACCGGAGCGCACCTGACCGGACTGCACGGCCAATCGGTCCGCCAGATCGAGGCCGACGGCTATCGCATCGCCGGCCGCATCGATTCGCTGCTCGCCTCCGACGGTCTCGGCGGACGGGTGAAGGGCATGGCCCTGCAACTGGCCGGGCTCACCGATCTGTTCACCCGCGAGCGTCCGGACTTCCTCGTCGTCATGGGCGACCGCGAGGAGGTCATGACCGGCGCCGTGGCGGCCATCTATCACCACATCCCGATCGTCCATGTCGGGGGCGGCGACCATGCCGACGACGGCAATGTCGACAATCTGGTCCGCCACGCCGTGTCGAAGATGGCTCATCTGCACATGGCCACCACCGAACTGAGCGGCAGCCGTCTGCGCCAACTCGGAGAGGAGCCGTGGCGCATCCATGTCACCGGCGCCTCCGGCCTCGATCGGATCATCGCGACCCCGGACATGGCACGTGACGAACTCGAGAGTGCGCTCGGCGTCGACTGGCACGGCGAGCCCTATGCGGTGCTGCTCTACCACCCGACAATCACCGACTTTGCCGAAGCGCGGGCACACATGGCGTCGATCACGCGCGTGCTCGAGGCGAGCGGCCTGAACATCGCGGTCATGGCCCCCAATTCCGATCCCGGCAACCAGGCGATCAGCCTGGAGATCGACGCGCTGATCGCCCGCTGCCCGAGAGCGAAGGCCTTCACCTTCCTCGAACGCAAGGTGTTCATCAACATGCTGCGCCATGCGCGCGTGATGGTGGGCAATTCGTCCGCCGGCATCCTGGAAGCACCCAGCATGGGCCTGCCGGTGGTCAATATCGGCATTCGCCAGCGAGGACGCGAGCATGGCGACAACGTGATCTTCACCGAATACGACGCTCAGGAAATCGCCGCAGCGATCACCCGGGCCACGACGGACGAGAGCTTCCGCGCCCTGGTGGCGCAGCGGCGAACGCCCTATGGAGATGGCAAGGCCGGGCAGCGGATTGCCGAGGTCTTGCGCAGCGTCGAGCTCGGCCGCGGCCTGCTCGATAAGAAATGGGTTGAGGGAGTACGATAATGCTGTTGGAAAGCGGAACTGGCCCTATCCTGGTCGTGGCCCCCCATCCGGACGACGAGACGCTGGGCGCCGGCGGCTTTTTGCTGCGCGCCCGCGCTGCCGGACGTCCCATCCATTGGCTGATCGTCACCGGCATCACCACGGAACAGGGCTGGCCGGCCGAGAAGGTGGCGCGCCGCGAAACCGAGATCGACGCGGTCGCTCAGGCATTCGGCTTTGCCGGCGTCCACCGGCTGGACCTGCCATCGGCCAAGCTCGAAACCCTTGCCCTCGGCGAGGTGATCGGCGGCATTGGCCGAATCGTCAATACCGTCAAGCCGGAGATGATCCTCATTCCCCATCGCGGCGACGCCCATTCGGACCACCACGTGGTCCATGCGGCGGCAACGGCCTGCGCAAAATGGTTCCGCTACCCCTCGGTGCGCTGGACCCTGGTCTACGAAACCCTGTCCGAGACCGATGCCGGCCTGTTCACCAGCGATCCCTTCCTTCCCAACATCTTCGTCGACATCACGGATCAACTGGAGGAAAAGCTCCGCATCACCACAATGTTCAACGACGAGATCGGTGAATTCCCCTTCCCCCGCAGCCTGGAGGCCATTCGGGCCCTGGCGATGACACGGGGAGCGGCATCGGGAACCAGGGCGGCGGAGGCCTTCATGCTCTTGCGCGGCCGTTTCTGAGAATGGGAACGGCGGCGGTGCTCCCTTGGCTCCGCCTGGCCAAACCTTGCCACTCACCGAGGCATCCACTAAGCCTTTGATCGTTACCAGCGCGCCAAGAGGACTTTCATGCGGCGCAGGCGACAGGATTTCCGGAACCAAATGCTTTCTACTTTTCCGCATATGCATCGCGAGCTTGGACTGGAGGGCGGATTGCGCAAGATCGGTCAGACCGTTCGCTGGTGGATGGAAGGCGCTCCCGGTCGCCTGAGCCGCAAGCGCTACGTGCGCCTCTATGAGCAGGGCAGGTTCGAAGAGGCCGCCCAGGCCTTGCGGCAGGCTCTCGAGGCAACGCCGGACGACATGCAGCTGATGTTGCAGGTGGCCGGCCTCTCACGTTTCGGCCTGCTGCCCCTCGAAGAGGCGCTGCCCCTGCTGCGGAGGGTCGCCACGGAAGCGCGCGGCGCCTCGGCCCGTCAGGCACTCATCCGCATGATCAATCTGCTGTGGGAGCGCAAGGGGGCCGATGCGGCCATGGAATGGTTGCCCTTTCTGGTTCGGGCCGACGAGACGACGGCGCGCGTCCTTTTGCGGGCCGCCGCACTCGCCCATGAAGCCGGAGAGACCGCGGAGGCGTTCGACCTGGTGGCACGGGTCGGCCGCAACGATCCATCGGCCTTGCCGTCGATGGGCTATGTCGATCTGATCCTCGCGGTCGCGGACGATGGCGCGGCGGACCTTCCCCAGGCCGGACGGGCGCGCGCCGTTGCCGCCCACCTTTCCCGTTTTGAAGGGAGCTTCACCCGGATGATTGCGGGCACCGCCGGACATGTGGCGGTCGTTGCCAACGGACCGTCCCTAGAAGGCCAGGGTCTCGGTCGCGCCATCGATTCGCACCGGCTGGTCATTCGCTTCAACAACCACGCCGCGACACCGGGATCGGCCGATCAGGGAGAGCGGACGAACATCTGGTTCCGCCCGACCGAATTTACCCACGTGCCGATGCGCGCGACGCCGGCTCCCGAACTCATGGCGCTTACCGGGTCTAATGTCAGGAACCGCTATTCCAATGGTCTGCAGGTGCTCGAACCCTATGTGCAGGCAGAACTGCCGGTCGAACTGGTGCCGAAGGAAGTGTATACCCGTCTGTTCGCCGCCCTCGACGCCTCGCCGAGTGCAGGCTTGATCGGGCTCGACTGGGCGCAGCAGGCGGTAGGAAGAAAATTGTCACCCGCACAGGTTTTCGGCTATTCGCTCGGCCGCAATACTTCCGCCGTCTCGCATTATTATGGTAAGCGCCATACGAGCTCCCGGCCCAGCCGCCACAACTGGCAGGCGGAACATCGTCTCTTCCAATCCCTGATAAGCGAGGTCATCTCCGCGTGATTCCGACAATCCTGATCGTTGGCTGCGGCAATATCGGACGCCGCCACATCGAAGCGCTCGCCGCCGCCGGCCGGCCCATGCGGGTGATCGGCATAGAGCCCGGCGAGGGCGCGCGCGCCCAGGCCGCAGCGCTGGTGGCACCCTTCGCGGAGGGATCGACGGTACTTGCCGATATGGACGGCGTGCCGGACATCGCGGATCTGGCGATCATCGCCACCTCGGCGGCCCATCGCCGATCGGCCTTCGATGCCCTGCTTTCGCGCTCCACGCCGAAAGCCGTCATCTTCGAAAAGGTGCTCTTCACCACGCGCGCCGACCTCGACGCCGTCGGCCAGATGCTGACGGCCCGGGCGATTCCCGCCTTCGTCAATTGCGGCCGCCGCGGCTTTCCCGCCTATGACCGGCTGCGCGATCACCTGGCAGGCCGGCGCGGCCTGTCGATGGAAGTCACCGGCGCCGGCTGGAATCTCGGCTCCAACGCCATCCATTTCATCGACCTGGCTGAGCATGTCCTTTCCGACCGCGCTGTCTCGCTCGACGAAACCGGCCTCGACCCCAAGCCCGAGCCGGCGCGCATCGCGGGCTGCGTCGACCTGTTCGGCACCCTGCGCGGCGAACTCGCAGGCGGCGGCACGATCGCCATCACCCAGGATCGCGCGCCCGGCGCCCCGGTAACGATCACCTTCTTCGGTGACGGGGAAAGCTGGCGCGTCGAAGAGGGGGCAAAGAGGCTTGTTCATCGCAACGCAGCCGGCGAAGAGGACGAGCAGGTCTTCGAAACGCTGTTCGTCAGCGGCATGCCCCATCTCTATACCGAAATTCTCGACGGCAAGGGATGTCGCCTGACGCCCTACGAACAGTCGGCGGCGCAGCACGCGCTGTTCCTCGACGCCTTCCGCCGACGCCTCGACCTTTCCACCTCGGAGGACGTGCCTTGCCCGATCAGCTGACTCCCTTGCTCCTCGTCGGGACCGGCGCGATGTCGGGTGCCTATGCCAAGGTGCTGAAAGCGCTTGGACAGCCGTTCGTGGCCGCCGGACGCGGCGCAGAGCGCGCCCAAGCCTTTGCCCGGGAATGGGGCGTCGAAGCCGGCCACGGCCCGCTTCCGGAGCAGATCGCAAGGTTCGACACCGTTCCGGAAACCGCGATCGTCGCCGTCAGCGCGGTCAACCTTGCCGAAGCGACGGCCCAACTCATCAAGGCCGGCGTGCGCCGGCTGCTGGTGGAAAAGCCGGTTGCCCTCAACCAGGCCGATGCCGAAAATCTGGACGTCCTCGCACGGAATGCCGGCGCCGAAGTTCATGTCGCCTACAACCGCCGCTTCTACGCATCGGTCGAGGCGGCCCTGAAGATTATCGAGGCCGATGGCGGCGTGCTGTCGGTCAAATTCGACTTCACCGAGGCGCGCACACGCATCGAAGCGCTGGACAAGGATCGGGCGGAACTTGCGGGCTGGCTCTACGGCAACTCGACCCATGTGATCGATCTGGCATTCTTCCTCGGCGGTCACCCGAAGACGCTCTTTGCCCAGAGCCGCGGCGGGCTTGCCTGGCACCCGTCCGGAGCGATCTTCACCGGCTGCGGCACGACCGACACGGGCGCCGATTTTTCCTACCATGCCAACTGGCTTGCGCCCGGTCGCTGGGGTGTCGAGGTCATGACGGCCAAGAGCCGCCTTGTGCTGCAGCCCATGGAGCAACTGTTCCGGCAAGACCAGCAGAGTTTCGCCGTGGAAGCCGTGGCGATAGACGAGGCCCTGGACAAGGAATTCAAGCCCGGCCTCTACCGGCAGACGGAAGTCTTCCTGTCCGGCAAACCCGACTCCCGCCTGATGAGCCTGTCGCAACAGGCGAAGGCTTTCACGGACTACACCGTCATCCGCGACGGCAACAGCTCGAACTTCGAAGGAGAAAACCGGTCATGAGCAACCTGTCTGGCAAAACCATCCTCGTGACCGGCGCCGACGGCTTCATCGGCTCGCATCTGGTCGAGCATCTGGTGCGCCAGGGCTTCAAGGTCCGCGCCTTTTCGCTCTACAACAGCTTCGGCACCTGGGGCTGGCTTGATCGCGTTTCCCCGGATGTCCAGGGATCGTTCGAAGTGTTCAGCGGCGACATTCGCGATCCGAACGGGGTGGCGACCGCCATGCGCGGCTGCGATATCGTGCTGCATCTGGCCGCCCTGATCGCCATTCCCTATTCCTACCATTCGCCCGACACCTATATCGACACGAACATCAAGGGCACGCTCAACGTGTTGCAGGCGGCGCGCCTGCTCGAAACCGAGCGCGTCGTCCACACCTCGACCAGTGAAGTCTACGGCACCGCACAGTTCGTTCCGATCACCGAGGAACACCCGCTGGTCGGCCAGTCGCCCTATTCGGCCTCCAAGATCGGCGCGGACCAGTTGGCGCTGTCCTTCTACCGGTCCTTCGGCACCCCGGTCACCGTGATCCGTCCCTTCAACACCTTCGGCCCGCGCCAGTCGACGCGCGCGGTGCTGCCGACGATCATAACCCAGCTTGCCGCCGGCAAGAAGGAAGTGCGGCTCGGCAAGCTCAGCCCGACACGCGACTTCACCTATGTCGCCGACACAGTGAAGGCCTTCCAGGCCATGGCCGAGAGCCCGAACGTGCTGGGCGAAGTGGTCAACTTCGGCAGCGGCTTCGAGATCTCGATCGAAGACAGCGTCCGCACGATCATCGACATCATGGGCGTCAATGCCCAGATCGTCTCCGAGGAGCAGCGCCAGCGCCCGGAACTAAGCGAAGTCGACCGCCTGTGGGCCGGCATCGAAAAGGCCAAGCGACTGACCGACTGGCAGCAAGGTTATTCCGGTCACGAGGGCTTCGCCCGCGGCATTCGCGAAACGATCGAATGGTTCAGCAATCCGAGCAACCTGGCCCTTTACAAGGCCGACTCCTACGGTATCTGACATGGCAAAGCTGGATATTTCACGCGCCGTCCAGATCCTGCGCGAGACTGCCGCCCCCGACGGAAAGGCTGTCGCCCTGCACGAACCGCGCTTTGCCGGCGCGGAATGGGACTATGTCAAGGACTGCCTCGACACGGGCTGGGTCTCGTCGGTCGGCGCCTATGTCGACCGCTTCGAGAAAGAACTGGCGGAGGCCTTCGGCGTTCGCCGCGCCATCGCCGCCGTCAACGGTACGGCCGCCCTGCACATCGCGCTGATGCTGGCCGGCGTCAAGCCGGGCGACGAGGTGCTGATCCCGGCGCTGACCTTCGCGGCAACGGCCAATGCGGTCGCCTATTGCGGCGCCATCCCGCATTTCGTCGACAGCACGATGGACACGCTCGGGCTCGATCCCGACGCGCTCGACGCCTGGCTTTCGGAGATTGCCGAACCGGGTCCCGACGGCCCGGTCAACCGCAAGACCGGCCGCCGGCTGGCCGCCGTCGTGCCGATGCATGCCTTCGGCCACCCGATGGCGATCGACCGGCTCATCGAGGTCGGTGAGAAATGGGGCATTCCCGTCGTCGAGGACGCCGCCGAATCGCTCGGCAGCCTGTCGAACGGGCGACCGCTCGGTGGGCGCGGCAAGGTCGGCATCACCAGCTTCAACGGCAACAAGATCATCACCACCGGCGGTGGCGGGGCGATCCTGACCAATGACGAGGAACTCGGCGCACGCGCCAAGTACCTGACGACGACCGCCAAGCGCCCGCACCGCTGGGCCTTCTGGCACGACGAGCTGGGCTACAACTACCGCCTGCCGAACCTCAACGCGGCGCTCGGCTGCGCGCAGCTGGAACAACTGCCGACCTTCCTTGCCGCCAAGCGCCGCCTGGCCGAGCGCTACCGCCAGGCTTTCGAGGGTGTCGAAGGGGTTCGCTTCTTCGTCGAGCCCAAGGGCGCCAAGAGCAATTACTGGCTGAACGCCGTCATCCTCGACGAAGCGAGCGCGCGCGACGACTTCCTCGCCGCGAGCAACGATGCCGGCCTGATGACCCGCCCCTGCTGGGCCCTGATGTGCGACCTGCCGATGTACGAGACGAGCCCCTCCATGCCCCTGCCGGTGGCCCGCGCCATCGAGCAGCGACTGGTCAACATCCCCAGCAGCGCCGTACTTGGATTGGAGGATGGGGAATGAGTGAAGCAACACCGATGCAGGTAGCTGAACTTGCCTTTCCTGATGCAATCGGGACAACCATTGCTTCGGCGCACGACGCCGCAAAAAAAGGCAGAATGGATGAGGCCGTGCGATGGTTCGATCTTTGCCGCACCCTTCTGACGACCCTGTCACCCGCGGCCGCATTGAAGAAACGCGTCGATGCCAATGCGCAAGGTCGGCGGCGTGAGGCAGACAAATTTCACAAGGCAATCATGGATCGCGCAGCGAGCGATCCTGGAACGCGAGTGGCAATTTTCGCCGATTCGCTCGCCTTGCCACGGCCGGAGGAAATGGATGCCTTCCCCGGAAATCTGGAGAGCACCTATCCCGGCATTATCAATGCTCGCCTGCAAGCGGCACCGGCAATCAAGGGCGCATCCGTGTGGGCCCATTGCGAACGCTATTTCACGACCAATGACTTGATCAAGCTGCTTATCGAGCATCCGGAATCGGTAAGAGATGCGCATGTGCTGGTGCACCTCGGTCTCAACGATTGCGCAATCCGTATGTACATGGATGATCAGCGGATCGCAGTGGGTCTGCTCCCGGATGATATAGCCAACGAAGTCCTGGCCTTCAGCAGCAAATATCGAAAAGCGCTTGTCGAGGCTTTCCCATATTTTTCGTACGTCCCGATCCAGAGCTTCACGGCAAACCTGCATCGAATCGCACAGATGACGAAGTCCCTCAATGCGCGAAGCCTCACCTTTTCGACCGCGATCGTGGTGCCCGAGAAGTTCTGGCCAGCAACACCGGGGATCTGCAGGAACTTCACCACATACAATCTTGAAACGATGAATGTCGCGCACCAGGTCGGAGCCAAAGTGCTCGACGTGGACCGGCTTATGTGGGGCAGAGACGTCGAGATCTCGCTGAACAAGGATGGGATGCATCTGTCGCCGATCGGTCACGAACTGCTCGCGTCTTACTGGTTGAAGTCCACGTTCAACATCTAGGCCATTTCATGCGAATTCTGATCATTGGCAATGGCTCCATCGGTAACCGTCACGCGAGACTCCTGGCCTCGGTGGGACATGAGATTGCCGTCCTGTCGGCTCGTCCGGTCGAGGATCATCGCGGTTTTACAAGCCTCAAAGAAGCACTGACTGATTTCTTGCCGGACTTCGTGATCGTCGCCAGCGTCACGAGCCGCCACGGCGCCGACCTTAATGCTCTTTCGGAGCTGGGCTATTCTAAGCCGGTGCTGGTGGAAAAGCCGCTTCTTGAAACAATCTCCAAGGGCGGGATCAATAAACCGCACCTGCCGGTCCAGGTCGCTTACAATTTGAGATTCCATCCGGTCGTCATCGCATTGCGGAAGGCACTCGAGGGAAGGACGATCCTGGCGGCTCATATCATCGCCGGCCAGCACCTTTCCCAGTGGCGGCCCGGACGGGACATGCTCTCAACCTATTCCGCCAGCAAGGCAGCGGGAGGCGGCGTGGTTCGGGACCTTTCGCACGAACTCGATCTGGCGCAGTATGTGCTTGGCCCTCTATCGCTCATAACCAGCCACAGCGCGCGGGTCGGGAACGTGACGGTTGACAGCGAGGACATCGCCGCGGCGATACTGTCGTCCACGTCGTGCCCTCTTATCACCATCCATCTGAACTACCTCGACCGGCAACCGCGCCGACATTGGCTCGTGATAACCGAAACCGGCACGATCGAGGCGGATCTGATCAAATCCACACTCACCATCGATGGCAAAGTCGAGACCGTTCCACTCGCTCCCGATCAAACCTACAAACGAATGCACCAGGCCGTACTGGCCGGAGAGCCCGGTCCGTGCAGTTGGGAGGAAGGAATTGCCGCCGTGGCATTGGCTGACAGGATAGCGCCGCTATGACCGAGACACCGAGATTCATTTGCACCATCTGTGCCCGTGGCGGCTCCAAAGGCGTGCCGGGCAAGAATATCCGCATGCTGATGGGCAAGCCACTGATCGCGCATTCGATTGCACAAGCCAAGGCGACCGGGCTATTCTCGGCGATAGCGGTCAGCAGTGACAGCGAGGAGATCCTTGATACCGCGCGCGCATACGGTGCCGACCTGCTGATCAAGCGCCCCGGGGAACTGGCCTCAGACACGGCCGGAAAACTGCCGGCAATCCTCCACGCCTTGGCGGAAGCCGAGACCCGTCTGGGGATCGTCGCCGACTATCTCGTCGATCTCGATGCCACCTCGCCGCTACGATTGCCGGAAGATATTCAGGCTTGCGCAGATCTGCTGACCGAAACCGGTGCAAGTTGCGTCATCACCGGCACGCCGGCCCATCGCTCACCCTATTTCAATCTGGTCGAACGTGCCCCCGACGGCACCGTTCACCTCAGCAAGCAATTGTCATCGCCGGTTCTTCGCCGACAGGACAGCCCGGAATGCTATGATATGAACGCTTCGATCTATGGCTGGCGGCGCGACGTGCTGCGCGACGATCCGAAGGTGTTCTACCCGGATACACAACTCTACGTCATGCCGCGGAATCGCTCGACCGACATAGACGAGGAGATGGATTTCGCCATCGTGACGATGATCATGCAGCAAAGGCAAGCCAAATGACTTATTTTCCTGCCCAGTTCGATCTAAGCGATCGTGTGGCCGTCGTTACCGGCGGCGCGGGTTTTCTCGGCAGACATTTCTGCCGCGCTCTGGCCTCGGCCGGCGCGAACGTCGTCGTGGCCGACCGTAGCCAAGAAGACGCGGATGCGGTGGCCCATGAACTCCCCGGCAATCCGCTCGCCATCGGCATTGATCTGGCGAACGAGGATGAAATCGTCGCTATGACACGCAAGGTCACCGGTCACTATGCCCGGCTAGACATCCTGCACAACAATGCGGCCACCAAGCCGAAGGAACTGCGCCGCTTCTTTGACCCGGCGGAAACCTTCTCCATGGAGATCTGGCACGAAGTCATGCGGATCAATCTCGATGCCATGTTCATGGTGGCGCGAAACATCGGCGGCTTCATGGCAAAGCAGGGGCGCGGCAGCATTGTCCAGACCGCCTCGATCTACGGTGTCTATGCTCCTGATCCCCGCATCTATGAGGGGTCCGACTACCTTGGCGGACCGATCAACACCCCCGCAGTCTACAGCGCCTCCAAGGCAGGCGTGGTCGGGTTGACGAAATACTTCGCCACCTATTGGGCGCCACAGGGTGTGCGTGTGAACACTCTGACGCCCGGCGGCGTCGAGAGTGGCCAGAACGATGTTTTCCGCCAGAAGTACGGTGCGCGCGTTCCGCTTGGACGAATGGCCAAACCCGAGGAGATGACGGGGGCCTTGCTGTTCCTTGCCAGCGATGCCGCGAGTTACATCACCGGGCAGAATATCATCATCGACGGCGGACTGAGCGCCTGGTAACGACCGGGTATTGCCGTTCTCCCGAACTCGCCTTCAACAGATCAGGACACCCCTCATGCCCCACCATCCCGTCCTTCGTTTCCATGGCGCCGCAGGCACGGTAACAGGGTCGTGTTTTCTTGTCGATCTGGGCGCTGCGAAGGTGCTTGTCGATTGCGGCATGTTCCAAGGGTCGAAGAGCGAGAAGGAGCTGAACTACCGCGAGTTTCCGTTTGTCGCCTCGGAGATCGACGCGGTCATCCTGACCCATGCGCATATCGATCATTCGGGGCTGTTGCCGAAGCTCGCCAAGGCCGGATTCGACGGGCCGATCTTCGCGACGCGCGGCACCATCGACCTCTGCTCGGTCATGCTGCCGGATTCGGCGCATATCCAGGAGAGCGAAGTCGACCAGCTCAACCGCCGCAACCAGCGCCGAGGCCGCGACATTGTCGAGCCGATCTATGACGCCGCCGATGCCGCGCGTGCCGTGACCATGATGCGCACGGTGGCGCTGAAGACCTGGCAGCAGGCGGTGCCGGGCCTGCGTTTCCGCTTCTGGAATGCCGGCCACCTGCTCGGCTCGGCCTCGGTCGAGATGGAAATCGAAACGCGCGACAAGGTTTTGCGCCTGCTCTTTTCCGGCGATATCGGCCCGAGCCATAAGCTGCTGCAATATGATCCGGAAGCGCCGCAGGACTTCGACTACGTGATCTGCGAGAGCACCTATGGCGATACCGATCGCGAGATCGTCGATGAGCGTGCCCGGCGCCATGCGCTGGAAGCGGAGGTGCACATGGCGACCAATCCCAATGGCGCGCTGCTCATCCCGTCCTTTGCCGTCGAGCGCACTCAGGAACTGCTGGCCGATCTGGTGCAATTGATGCGCAGCGGGGCGATCGAGACCTGCCCGATCCTGATCGACTCGCCGCTCGCCACCCGCGCGAGCGAGATCTTCCGCCGCCATGCGCGCGAACTGGAGAACGGCAAGCTGCTAGCCGAGGCGATGGAGGCGCACAATGTGCGCTTCACCGAGACGGTCGAGCAGTCGAAGGCAATCGACAACATGCGCGGCTTTCATATCGTGATTGCCGCTTCGGGCATGTGCGAGGCCGGCCGCATTCGCCACCGACTGAAGAACTGGCTGTGGCGCGAGGAGGGAACCGTACTTCTGGTCGGTTACCAGGCGACCGGCACGCTCGGCCGAATTCTCCAGGACGGCGCCTCGACCGTGCGCATCCAGGGCGACGAGATCACTGTTCGGGCACGCATCCGCGAACTCGACATCTATAGCGGCCATGCCGATGGCCGGGAACTGACCGAGTGGGTCAAGAATCGCCAGCCGATCCGCGCCGGAACCTTCCTCGTGCATGGCGAAGAAGGCGCGCTCGCTGCCTTCAGCCAGCGCCTGGCTGGCTTCCTGCCGCCCGAGCGGATCATGGTGCCGCGCATCGACGGCGCCTTCGAGCTGACGGCCGACGGAGCCGTCGACATTTCCGAAACGAGGCCGCCGCGCATCGATCCGGCCCGCCCCGGCCACAAGGACTGGCACAACGACCTGCAGTCGCTGGTGCTAGACCTGCAGGACGAACTGGCCAGGGCCGGCGACGACAAGGCACGGGCGGTGATCATCCGGCGGCTGCGTCGCGCGCTGGGCGAATAGCGGGCAATAAGTCCCTGACGTCTCAGTTGCTCGGCATCGGCCGGGTGAGGACGAAGGCGGCGCAGGCGAGCAGAATGACCCCGACGAGAAGTTTCAGCCAGATCTGCGGCGGACCGGCGAACCAGACGATAAGATAGCTTGCCGTCATCAGCGAGACCGAGGCGATCTTGGCATTGCGCGAGATCGCGCCCTGCCGGCGCCAGTCGATCAGCGGCTGGCCATAGCGCGGATGATCGAGCAGCCATTGCTCGAAACGCGGCGAGGATCGCGCAAACAGGGCGGCGGCAAGGATCATGAACGGCGTCGTCGGCAGCACCGGCAGAAACACGCCGACCACGCCGATCCCGACCATCAGCCAACCGCCCGCCAGCATCAGCATGCGCATTGCGTCTCTCCGTCAATTCCGCCGCTGTCCCCCATGGTCCGGCCGCTGCGACAATAGTTGATACACAATAGCAAGAAATCAATACGCAGGCATGGGCCATGAGCGCGGTAAAATGCAGCAGCCCGGCTTGCCGTCCTCCCAACGGCCGGAACATCAGCGACAGCGTGCCCGATCCGTATGGGTCGTATACGACCGACACGCCGCAGCCACAGGCGGAAATCCCCATCGGTGCTCCAGCTCGGCGTTCCACATTTCTGCAACGCCCAGCGTCAAATCGCCGATTGCGGCAATTTTTCGTTTGCACAACAAGGGGCGCGATTGCATGGTCCGGGTTTCTTCATCCAGACGGAATTCAAGGATCATGACTGCAGATACCATCGTTCTCGGCGCCGGCATCGTCGGTGTTTCCACTGCCATTCATCTGGCGCGTCGTGGAAGGTCGGTGGTTCTGGTCGATCGCCGCACCCCGGGCGAGGAAACCTCGTTCGGCAATGCCGGGCTGATCCAGCGTGAAGGGGTGGTGCCCTACGGCTTCCCGCAGAATCTCGGCCTCATCCTGCGCTACGGCCTCAACAACCGCATCGACGCGCATTACCACATCCAGGCGATGCTGAAGCTCGTGCCGTTCCTGTCGCGCTACTGGTGGCATTCGAACAAGTCGCGCCATGACGCCATCGCGCGCGCCTATGCACCGCTGATCGAGAACTCGATCAGCGAGCACCGCGACCTGATCGAAGCGGCCGGCGCCGAGCACCTGATCCGCAAGGACGGCTGGGTCGAGGCCTTCCGCAGCAACAGCGTGCGCGATACCGAGTTCGCCGAGGCCGATCGTCTCGTCCGCGAATACGGCATAAGCTATACCCGTCTCGACAAGGCGGATCTGGCCAAGGCAGAGCCGCATCTGAGCCGCGATTTCATCGGCGGCCTGAAATGGAACGACCCTTGGTCGGTGCGCGACCCGCATGGGCTGACCGCCGCTTATCTCAAATATTTCGAAAGCCTCGGCGGCCGTTTCGTCACGGGCGACGCGACCACGCTTTCGCCCCGCGCCAGCGGCGCCGGCTGGCAGGTAAAGACCGACGAAGGCCTGGTTGAGGGCAAGGAGGTCGTCCTCGCGCTGGGTCCCTGGGCCGAGGAAGTCACCCGCAAGCTCGGCTACAAGTTCCTGCTCGGCGTCAAGCGCGGCTACCACATGCACTATGCCCCCGCCGGCAATGCCAAGCTCAACAATTGGCTGATGGACAAGGAGCGCGGCTATTTCCTCGCGCCGATGAACAAGGGAATCCGGCTGACCACCGGCGCGGAATTCGCCTATCGCGATGCGCCAAAGTCGCCGGTGCAGCTCGACCGCGCCGAGCGGGTCGCCCGCACCATCTTCCCGCTTGCCGAGCGGCTCGATGCCGAACCGTGGATGGGCGCGCGCCCCTGCACGCCGGACATGATGCCGGTCCTCGGCAAGGCGCCGCGCCATCAGGGCGTCTGGTTCGCCTTCGGCCACGCCCATCATGGCCTGACGCTTGGCCCGGTCACCGGCCGCCTGATCGCCGAGGCGATGACAGGCGAAAAACCGTTCCTCGACATGTCCGCCTATCGCCCCGAGCGCTTCAACCCGTAAAGCCGTTCGCGACACTGGCAGAATCAAAACCGCGTGCCCCCGGTCCCTAACACGGGCCGGGGCATCCGATTTGCAGGCCCCCGCCCCGGTTCCCAGCCGCGCCTGCGGGCCATCGGCAAACCGATGCCACCCAGGCAAGATCCCTCCCTCGAGACTTTGCCTGGCGCGGCAGGCTGGAAATGCCGGAACTTCGGTGCTAAGGTCTTTTTCGGTCACTCGACCAATTTCGCCGCCCCTGCAGGCGGCAGACCGGACAAAAAGCGACGCACCCGATGCGTCACCGGTCGAGGGGTTCGCAGGCACTGGCAAGGTTATGGTACGCTTTCTGATCTACAACGCGAAGTCGCCGCACCGTTAGCGGTGCACCTTTGCGCGCGCGTGTTTTCACGCATCCCGGGATCAGATCGACCTAAATTTTTACGACGGTGCCTCATGGACATTGATAGTTACGCACGAAAGTTTTTTGAAGAAAACCCCGACATCGAAGTGCTGGAAGCCTTCGTCATCGACGTCAACGGCGTTCCCCGCGGCAAGTGGATTCCGCGCGAACGGGCGCTCGACGTTCTGACCAAGGGCATGGCGATTCCACGCTCGGTCTATGCGCTCGACGTCTGGGGCCGCGACGTCAATGCAGCCGGCCTTGCCGAAGGTACCGGCGATCCGGACGGCATTTGCTTTCCCGTCCCCGGCACGTTGTCGCGCGTCACCTGGCTGTCGCGCCCGACGGCCCAGGTGCTGCTCGAGATGCGCAATCCGGACGGCACCGGTTTCTACGCCGATCCGCGCCAGGTTCTGGCCGCCGTGCTCGAGCGCTACAAGAAGCTGAAGCTCACCCCGGTGGTGGCGACCGAACTGGAATTCTACCTGATCGATCCGGTCCGCTCGGCGCTCGATCCGGTCCGCCCACCGAACACCCGCGACGGCCGCTGGCATACCGGCCAGACGCAGGTCCTGTCGATCTCCGAATTGCAGGATTTCGAGGATGTGTTCTATGGCATTTCGGCCGCCGCCCGCGCCCAGAACGTGCCGGCCGATACGACGCTGCGCGAGAACGGTCCCGGCCAGTACGAGATCAACCTCAACCATGTGCCCGATGCGCTGGCCGCCGCCGACTATGCCGTTCTGCTGAAGCGCATCGTCAAGGGTGTGGCGCGCTGCAACGAGCTCGACGCCACCTTCATGGCCAAGCCCTATGGCATGCAGGCCGGTAGCGGCATGCATGTGCATTTCTCCGTGCTCGACGAGGACGGCCGGAATATCTATGTCGGCGAGGACGCTCCCTCGGACCGGCTGATGCACTCGGTCGGCGGACTGCTCGAAGCCATGGGGGAGAGCATGGCGGTCTTTGCCCCGCACCAGAATTCCTATCGGCGGCTGACGCCATCGGAACACGCGCCCACCTATGCCTCCTGGGGTTTCGACAACCGCTCGGCGGCCGTGCGTGTGATCACCGCCTCGAAGCCCGCCACCCGCATCGAGCACCGCGTCGCCGGGGCCGACACCAATCCCTACCTTGTCATCGCCATGATCCTGTCGGCCGCGCTGGCCGGCATGAAGGAGAAGACCTCGCCGGGCGGCGCGATCTCCGGCGACGAGCACGCGATCAGCCATGAGCCGCTGCCGACCAACTGGGACTATGCGCTGCAGCGCTTCGCCAAGTCGAGCTTTGCCTATGCGGCGCTCGGACCGCAATATCGCGGCCTCTATGCGGCCTGCAAGCAGCAGGAACTGTCGGAGTTCGCATTGCGCGTAACCGATGTCGAATACGACGCCTACATCAGGACGGTGTGACATGAGCGACAAGAACAACACTTCCATGACAAATCCGGGCCATGCCCCTTCCTGGTATGCCCATTCCGCCAATGACAAGACCGTGCGCCCGAGCCTCGAAGGCAGCCTCGAGACCGATGTCTGCGTGATCGGCGCCGGCTTCACCGGCATCTCGGCGGCGCTGCAGCTGGCGGAGAACGGCTACAAGGTGATCGTCGTCGAGGGCGAGCGAATCGGCTTCGGCGCCTCGGGGCGCAATGGCGGGCAGATCGTCAACGGCTACAGCCGCGACCTCGAAACCATCGCCCGGCGCTACGGCCCGGACAAGGCGCAGCGCCTCGGCGAGATGTCGCTGGAAGGCGGCCGGATCATCCGCGAGCGTGTGGCGAAATACAACATCGCCTGCGACCTGGTCGACGGTGGCTTCTTCGCCGCCTTCACCGACAAGCAGGTGCGCGAGATGGCGCATGTGAAGGCCCATTGGCAGACGCACGGCCATTCCGGCCTCGAAATGGTCTCGAAGGCCGAGGTCGGCAAATATGTGAAGTCCGATCGTTATGTCGGCGGCATGATCGACAAGCTCGGCGGTCATATCCATCCGCTGGACCTGGTGCTGGGCGAAGCGGCCGCCGTCGAAAGCCTCGGCGGCCGGATTTTTGAGAACAGCCGCGTCACCGGCGTCGACATGGGCACCAATCCGGTGGTCCGCACCGCCAAGGGCTCCGTTACTGCGAAATACGTGCTGGTCTGCGGCAATGCCTATCTCGGCAACCTGCTGCCGAAGATCACCGACAAGATGATGCCGGTCTCCTCCCAGGTCATGGCGACCGAGCCGCTCGACGCCAAGCTGATCGAAGAAATGCTGCCGGCCAATTACTGCGTCGAGGATGCCAACTACGTGCTCGACTACTATCGCCGCACCGCCGACAACCGGCTGCTCTACGGCGGCGGCATCGGCTATGGCGGCCAGGACCCGGCGAACCTCACAGGCGTCATCCGGCCCAACATGCTGAAGACCTTCCCGCAACTGGCCAACACCAGGATCGAGTTCGCCTGGAGCGGCAATTTCGCGCTGACCCTCACCCGCATCCCGCACATGGGCAAGCTTGCCGACAATGTCTATTTCTCGCATGGCGACAGCGGCCACGGCGTGACCACGACGCATCTGCTCGGCAAGATCCTCGGCGAGGCGGTTGCCGGCCATGCGGGCCGCTACGACGTCTGGTCGTCGCTTCAGGCGCTGCCCTTCCCCGGCGGCACGACCTTCCGGGTGCCGCTCACCATGCTGGGTGCCTGGTGGTACGGCATGCGCGACAAGCTCGGGATCTAAGGAGCAAACTATGAGCCGCACTGTCACCGTCGCCGCGACCCAGATGGCTTGCAGCTGGGATATTCCCGGCAATATTGCCCGCGCCGAAAGCCTGATCCGCAAGGCGGCGGCCGAGGGCGCGCATATCGTGCTTATCCAGGAACTGTTCGAGGCGCCCTACTTCTGCCAGGATCAGATCGCCGCGTTCTTCGACATGGCGAAGCCGTTCGAGAACAACCCGCTGATCGGGCATTTTTCCAGGCTCGCCGCCGAACTGAACGTCGTTCTGCCGGTGAGCTTCTTCGAGAAGGCCGGACAGACCTTCTTCAACAGCGTGGCGATCATCGATGCCGACGGCGCCGTGCTCGGGCTCTACCGCAAGAGCCATATCCCCGACGGCCCGGGTTATACGGAGAAATACTATTTCTCCCCCGGCGATACCGGTTTCGAGGTCTGGCAGACGAAGCACGCGACGATCGGCGTGGGTATCTGCTGGGACCAATGGTTCCCGGAGGCCGCCCGCGCCATGGCGCTGCAAGGCGCCGAACTCCTGTTCTACCCGACCGCCATCGGCTCGGAACCGCAGGACCCGACCATCGACAGCGCGGCCCACTGGCAGCGCGTCATGCAGGGCCATGCAGCCGCCAACCTGATGCCGGTGATCGCGTCGAACCGCATCGGCACGGAACCGAGCCGCAAGGGCACGCAACTGACCTTCTACGGCTCCTCCTTCATCGCCGACCAGACCGGCGAAAAGATCGCCGAGGCCGACCGGGCGAGCGAATGCGTGGTGACGGCAACCTTCAACCTCGACGGCATCGCCAAACAACGCGCCGCCTGGGGCCTCTTCCGCGACCGCCGGCCGGAGCTTTATACGCCGCTGCTGACGATGGACGGTGGGGTCTGAGGTAGCTTCGAGGGGAAGGTGTGGGAAGTCAGGCTTCCCCTGTCCTGTAGCCCACCAGCACGTTGTCTTTTTTGCTCCTCCGCGCAATTGCCCCACACCCGACCCACAACCCCCCAGCGGGGAGTGGGGGCGGCCCAGGCGGGGCCCGTGATAAATAAACCCCCCCGCGGGGGGTAAGTGCCGGCCGGGGGGTGAGGGGGCCCCCCCGGGGGGGGGGTCGGGGGCGGGGGGGCGGCCAAGTGCGCGGAGGAGCAAAAAACACAACGTGCTGGTGGGCTACAGGACAGGGGAAGCCTGACTTCCCACACCTTCCCCTCGAAGCTACCTCAGACCCCACCG
>JAIBEK010000032.1:115000-117219 GCA_019459145.1 Arenimonas sp. | reverse complement strand
CGCTCTCCGCAATGTCGCGGCGGGGTCGCCTGGAACGCAAAAAGCCTCCCTTGTGGGAGGCTTGTAGGGGTTTTCGGGTTTTAGATTTGGTTGCGGGGGCAGGATTTGAACCTGCGGCCTTCAGGTTATGAGCCTGACGAGCTACCGGGCTGCTCCACCCCGCGTTATTCCGAGCGCCGGGGATTTCCCGGTTTTGATGTTTTGCCGGTCCTCGAAGGCTATGCCTTCTGCGGTTCGGCGGGGGCTGCTCCACCCCGCGTTATTTCTGGCGCCGGGGTATGCCCGGTTTGGTCTTGAATGCAAAAAGGCCGCGTATGGTGCGGCCTCGTTATGGGCTTGAGGCCCTTATGTGTAGAGAAGATTTTTGTGTTTTGCGCTTAGCAGACCTGGCAGCGACCTACTCTCCCGCGTCTTGAGACGAAGTACCATTGGCGCTGGGGCGTTTCACGGCCGTGTTCGGAAAGGGAACGGGTGCGGCCGCCCCGCCATGACCACCAGGTCAGCTAAGGGCAAAACATTGAGAAGCTGGTAGAGGCTTTCGCCTCGTTTGTCTTTTTAGAACACGTCTGTTTGTCTTGTCTTTGGACCTGTGTGGTTTTCACCCGTACAGGCCGCAAGGCCGTCGCCAATCGCTTGGCGCGCCGTCTGCAGGGCAGGCGATCGAAGATCGCGGTGCGCCCGTGAAGACAAAACAGCATCATCGTCGCGCCTTGAGGCGCGCTGATGAGCATGGTCAATGAGAACGATCAAGCCAATCGAGCTATTAGTACCGGTAAGCTTCATGCATTGCTGCACTTCCACACCCGGCCTATCAACGTGGTCGTCTTCCACGGCTCTGATAGGGAATACTCGTTTTCAGGTTGGTTTCCCGCTTAGATGCCTTCAGCGGTTATCCATTCCATATATAGCTACCCTGCTATGCCGTTGGCACGACAACAGGTCCACCAGAGATATGTCCATCCCGGTCCTCTCGTACTAGGGACAGATCCTGTCAATATTCCTACACCCACGGCAGATAGGGACCGAACTGTCTCACGACGTTCTGAACCCAGCTCACGTACCGCTTTAATTGGCGAACAGCCAAACCCTTGGGACCTGCTCCAGCCCCAGGATGCGATGAGCCGACATCGAGGTGCCAAACAACCCCGTCGATATGGACTCTTGGGGGTCATCAGCCTGTTATCCCCGGCGTACCTTTTATCCGTTGAGCGATGGCCCTTCCACGCGGGACCACCGGATCACTATGACCGACTTTCGTCTCTGCTCGACTTGTCAGTCTCGCAGTCAGGCGGGCTTATGCCATTGCACTCGACGACCGATTTCCGACCGGTCTGAGCCCACCATCGCGCGCCTCCGTTACTCTTTCGGAGGCGACCGCCCCAGTCAAACTACCCACCATACACTGTCCCGGATCCGGATAACGGACCGCGGTTAGACATCCATGACGATAAGGGTGGTATTTCAAGGATGGCTCCACAGAAACTGGCGTCCCTGCTTCAAAGCCTACCACCTATCCTACACATGCCGACACGAATGCCAGTGTAAAGCTATAGTAAAGGTGCACGGGGTCTTTCCGTCTGACCGCAGGAACCCCGCATCTTCACGGGGAATTCAATTTCACTGAGTCTATGCTGGAGACAGCGGGGAAGTCGTTACGCCATTCGTGCAGGTCGGAACTTACCCGACAAGGAATTTCGCTACCTTAGGACCGTTATAGTTACGGCCGCCGTTTACTGGGGCTTCGATTCAAAGCTTGCACCTCTCCTCTTAACCTTCCAGCACCGGGCAGGCGTCAGACCCTATACGTCGTCTTGCGACTTCGCAGAGCCCTGTGTTTTTGATAAACAGTCGCTACCCCCTGGTCTGTGCCACCCTCACATACTTGCGTACATAAGGGTCACGCTTCTTCCGAAGTTACGCGTGCAATTTGCCGAGTTCCTTCAGCATAGTTCTCTCAAGCGCCTTGGTATACTCTACCTGACCACCTGTGTCGGTTTCGGGTACGGTCTATAGGGTGGAGCTATTTCCTGGAACCGCTTCCCCGCCCAGACAATCCAATAAGTCTGAACAAGTTACGCAATCCGTCACTACCACCAGGCCCACGAATATTAACGTGGTTCCCATCGACTACGCATTTCTGCCTCGCCTTAGGGGCCGGCTAACCCTGCTCAGATTAACTTTAAGCAGGAACCCTTGGTCTTTCGGCGAGGGGGTCTCTC
>JAIBEK010000032.1:0-110000 GCA_019459145.1 Arenimonas sp. | reverse complement strand
GATCGCCGGCCGGCAGCTGTGCGGCGCGCGCCGATAGCTTGGCGACGAATTCATCGGCCACCGTCTCGTCGACGATGAACCGCTCGGTCGACATGCAGATCTGCCCCTGGTTCATGAAGGCGCCGAAGACCGCGGCATTGACCGCACCGTCGATATCGGCGTCATCGAGCACGATCAGCGGGGCCTTGCCGCCGAGTTCGAGCAGCGCCGGCTTCAGGTGCCGGCCGCACAGTTCGCCGATGATCCGGCCGACGCGGGTCGAGCCGGTGAAGTTGACACGCTTGACTTCCGGCGCCGCGATCAGCGCCTCGACCACCTGCGCGGCATCTTCCGGCGCATTGGTGATGACGTTGACGACACCATCCGGCAGGCCGGCCTCGACCATCACCTGGCCGATCATCACATGCAGGCCGGGGCACTGTTCCGACGCCTTGAGGATGACGGTATTGCCGCAGGCGAGCGCCATGGCGATGGCCCTTGTGCCGAGGATGACCGGCGCGTTCCACGGCGCAATGCCGACGCAAACGCCAGCCGCCTGGCGCACGCCCATCGACAGCGATCCCGGCTTGTCGGAGGGAATGATCTCGCCATGGATCTGCGTGGTCATCGCCGCCGCCTCGCGCAGCATATTGGCGGCCAGCATGACGTTGAACCCGGCCCAGGGGGCGGTGCCGCCGGTCTCGGCGGTCAGAAGGGCGATGAAATCCGGCGCCTTGGCATCCATCACGTCGGCGGCCTTGGAAAGAAGGGCGCGCCGGGCGCCGGGACCGAGCTTCGCCCAGGCCGGGAAGGCGGCCGCAGCCGCGGCGACCGCGGCCTTGACATCCTCTATGCCGCTGGCCGGAGCGGTGCTGGCGACGGCACCGGTGAAGGGATCGTGGCGCACGAAGGTCTTGCCGGAAATCGCTCCGACCGGCTTGCCGTTGATGATCTGCTTGATGTCCATTTCCGATATCCTCTCGTTGTGATTGGCATTGGTGTGTCTGATGAGGCCGAACCCGTGCTAGATGGGATAAGGCCGGCGGTGCGGATTGACGGTGATCCAGCGCAGCTCGGTAAATGCCTCGACCGCCTGCTGGCCGCCGAAGCGGCCGTAGCCGCTGGCCTTCATCCCGCCAAAAGGGGCCTGCGGGTCGTCCGTGACGGTCGCGCCGTTGACGTGGCATATGCCGGATTCGATGCGCCGAGCGACTGCGATCGCCTGACCGATGTCCCGCCCGAAGACCGAAGCCGACAGGCCATACTGGCAGTCATTGGCGATCGTCACCGCCTCGTCGAGACTTTCCGCCCGGATCAGGGCCGCGACCGGGCCAAAACTCTCCTCGCGGTAAAGCCGCATGCCCGAGGTGACGTGGTCGAGCACGGTCGCGTCCATGAAACTGTCATGGGTCATGCCACCCGCCAAAAGCGATGCCCCCTTGGCTTGCGCATCGGCAACCAGCCCCCTCACCCGCTGGACCGCCTCTCTGCCGATCATCGGACCCAGTGCAAGGCCCGATATGCGCGGATCTCCGGCTTTCAGGGAGCGAGACTTCGCGGCAAACCGGGCGGCAAATTCATCGGCGATCGGTTCGAGCAGGATGATCCGCTCGGTCGACATGCAGATCTGCCCCTGGTTGAAGAAGGCGCCGAAGGCCGCCGCCTCGACCGCATGATCGAGATCGGCATCGGCGAGCACGACGAGCGGCGCCTTGCCGCCGAGTTCCAGCAGGCAGGGTTTAAGATGCCGCGCCGCGATCTGCGCCACGATCCGGCCGACGCGGGTGGAACCGGTGAAGTTGATACGGCGGACGGCGGGATGGCCGATCAGCACCTCGACAATGTCTTCGGCATCCTGCGGCGCATTGCTGACGACATTTACGACACCGGGCGGCGTGCCGGCCTGGATCAGGACGTCGGCTAAAAGACGGTGCGTATGCGGGCAAAGCTCCGACGCCTTGAACACCACCGTGTTGCCGCAGGCGAGCGGCATGGCGACAGCCCTTGCGCCGAGGATGATCGGGGCGTTCCATGGCGCCATGCCGAGGCAGACACCGGCCGGCTGGCGCAAGCCCATGGACAGCAATGCGCCCTGGTCGGAGGGGAGCAGCGAACCGCAAACCTGGGTGGTCATGCCCGCAGCGTCGCGCAGGATTTCTGCCGCAAGCTCGATGTTGAAGCGGCACCAGGCGTCCGTGGCTCCCGTCTCGGCGGTCATCGCCGACGTGATTTCGCCGGAACGGGCAACAAGACGGTCGGCGGCGGCGAGAAGAATGGCGCGTCTTTCACCCGGCCCGGTCAGCGACCAGTTCGGGAAGGCCGACGCCGCGGCATCGGCCGCGCGGCGCGCGTCATCCATCGAGGCCGCGGACGCGATCGTCACCGCGGCGCCCCCGACCGGATCATGCCGCGTGAAAGTGGCCGAACCTTCGGCCTCCTGGTCGCGGTTGTCGATGATGAGCTTCGTCTGGAACATGCCTTCCCGAGCCTCCTCCCAAAGGCCGAAACAGACTAGCCGCCCGGGCGCGCCTTGAGAATGCGAATAATTGGGTTTATCTTGCGATTTTCCGGGAAACCGTTCGACAGGGATAAGGCGATGGACCGTGCGAAGGGGGACGTCGATTTTCGCCGCTTCGAGCCAGCGCTTGCGCCGCGCACCCTACAGCTAGCCTCCGGCCCCCAGACGCTCGGCCACCTGCTGTTCGTCGAGAGCGGCAAGGTCAGCGGCGAACGCGCCACCGGCAACCACGCTTGGCAAGCCCCCTGCCTCGCCTTCCTGCCCGGTTCCGGCCAGACAAAACTCCTCATCGAAGCCGGATCGAACGCCTCGTTGATCGGCCTTGCGCGCTTTGATATCGAGGAGCGCATCCCGGTGAACGGAGAGCTTTTGGGCAGCATTCTGTCCGCCGAGCCTCGGGCGATCCTTGTCGAGCGGCGCCATATGGCGCGCCTTGCGCCGCTGCTCGCCGGCCTTGCCCGAGAAAGAGACGAGGA
This sequence comes from Arenimonas sp., assembly GCA_019459145.1. Lineage (GTDB taxonomy): Bacteria > Pseudomonadota > Alphaproteobacteria > Rhizobiales > Rhizobiaceae > Allorhizobium. The sequence goes on along the minus strand of JAIBEK010000032.1, from coordinate 107,027 downwards.
AGCCGGCGATGCCCGCGCGGCTGCCGAAGCGTTCTTGACCCTGATCCTGATCGAGACCTGCCGATTGGCGCTTCCCGACCATTTTATGCCCGCGGACGAACCGGGCTCGACAAATCTACTCTTCCGCTTCCGTCAACTGGTCGAGCGTCATTTCCGCAGTCAGCGATCGATCGCCACCTATGCGGACGATCTCGGCATCACCCCGGACCGCCTGCACGACATCTGTCGACGCACGACGGGCCGTGCGCCGCTGCAACTCGTCCACGAACGGCTAACGCGCGAGGCAACGCTCCACCTCGAGCGCTCAACGCGCAGCGTTCAGGAGATCGCGGATACGCTCGGCTTCCGCGATGCCACCTCTTTCAGTCATTTTTTCAAACGCCAGACAGGCCTGCCTCCAGCCGCCTATCGTCGGCGGACCCGGTTTACCGGTGACGAAAAGCGCGGAACCTTTGCGGCAACCTATGCCGATTGGCCGTGAGCAACGCTCCGAGAGTGGTCGACCCGCCGCGCCGGGATTTTACCCCTTGGTGATCAGGATCAGAATCACGAACATGGTGGGCACCGCTGCCAGTGCGGGAAGAATGATGGCAGGATAGCCGAAGGCGAGGATCGCGAGCAACCAGACCAACAGCAGGTTGACAACGAACAACACCTTTGCGGTGGTCGGTCCGACGACCGCCTCCTTCAGCATCCAACCGATCAACGGCACTCGGTAAATCATCCGTGCAATCATCACTTCATCCTTCCCGGGGGTGTGCAAAATCTTGACATTCGTCACCCCTACTGACTGAGGCGGTGGGCAGCAATGCGGCAAAATGACATTAGCCAAAAGTGGCGAGGACTACGTCCGGCAAGCCATCGACGCCTTGAAGCGCGCCGAAACCGGTGAAGCGTGGCAAAGCTCATGGCGCTTCTGGACATGTGTCCCCCAATGATCCTATTAGTGTGATCGTGATGGTTCCGCCAAACCGAACGGAGAGGCGGACGAAGAGGGAATACGGTGAGGACTACCCATCAGGGGCCGAAACCGTGGCTGCCCCCGCAACTGTAAACGGCGAGCGACGTCCAGCATGCCATTGGCCCGAAACGGCTGATAAGGCGGACCGAGCCGAGACCCGTGAGCCAGGAGACCTGCCATCGCACGCGCCGCGAAAGCGGCATCCACCGAAAAACCGCGCGGTGGGCGCGGATGAAAGGAATGACAAATGCATATCGAAGTTGGAATCATCGATCCGGCGCGCCTCGCGCTCGCGAACGCAGCCGCCCTCGCCCTCGTCGCCGCCCAGCTCCCGGCGATCGTTAAGAATCCGCTGGTCGTGCCGAAGGCCATCCTGGCCGCTGTCGGCTTCTCGGCCATGATGCAGATCTGGCACCTGCCGGTCGGCCCCTCCGAGCTCCACCTTATCGGCGCCACGACCATCTACATGCTGTTCGGCTTCGCGCCGGCCATGCTCGGCTTCGCGCTTGGCCTGGTGCTGCAGGCTTTCCTGTTCGAGCCGGGCGATATCCCGCATCTCGGCGTCAACGCTCTGTCCTTGATGATCCCGATGGTAGCCGCGCATTACAGCTTCGGCCGCCGCCTGTTCGACGCGAACCTGCGCGACCGCTTCAGCCTCGGCAAGGTCCTGCGTATCGATGCCGTCTACTATGCCGGCGTTTCCGCCATGGTCGGTTTCTGGCTGATGATCTCGAATGACAGCTTTGCTCTTGCCGACTGGGCAACCTGGGTCGCCGCCTACTTCCCGGTCTTCGTCGCCGAGGCCGTGATCACCTTCTCGGTCGTGTCGATTATCAAGGGCCTTCGCTCGAACGGTCTTGTTTCGCGCATGACCGAAGTGAACCGCCTGACCTTCGCCTGATGGCCCGTCAAGCGGCTCCACGAGAATGACGTTGCGAAGCGCGTGGCCTGAGGTCACGCGCTTTTTTCTTTGAAAAAGATGCCGGCTTGCGATACCGGCCTTACAGAAGCCGCCGGCTCGAGTTCCGGTCGGCGCGAAATTCCGGTCCGGCAGTTACATCCGCCGTTTCGACCCGCTGATCAAAGGGTAACGCCGTTGCGCATTCTCTCCGAAGCCCACTTCCCCGAACTGCCGAACTATTATCGCGGCAAGGTGCGCGAAAACTACGACCTGCCGGACGGCAACCGCATCATCATCTCGACCGACCGGCTGAGCGCCTTCGACCGGATCCTGACCTGCATTCCCTACAAGGGACAGGTGCTGACCCAGACGGCGCGCTACTGGTTCGAGGAAACGGCCGACATATGCCCCAATCACGTCGTCGCCTATCCCGACCCGAATGTCGTGGTCGGCAAGCGGCTGGACATCCTTCCGGTCGAGATCGTCGTGCGCGGCTATCTCGCCGGCACCACCGGGACCTCGGTCCTGACGCTTTACAAGAAGGGCGAGCGCAAGATGTACGGCATCACTTTGCCGGACGGCCTGCGGGACAACCAGATCCTGCCCGAACCGATCATCACTCCGACGAGCAAGGCCTTCGACGGCGGTCACGACGAACCGCTGAGCGCCGAACAGATCGTCTCGGAAGGCCTGCTCACCCAGGAACAATGGGACACCGTTTCGCGCTATGCGCTCGCCCTGTTCGCCCGCGGACAGGAGATCGCCGCCACACGCGGCCTGATCCTCGTCGATACCAAGTATGAATTCGGCACCGATGCGGATGGCAATATTCTGCTCGCCGACGAGATCCACACCCCGGACAGCAGCCGCTACTGGATCGCCGACAGCTATCGCCAGAGTTTTGAAAACGGCGAGCGCCCAGCGAGCTTCGACAAGGATTTCGTCCGCGCTTGGGTTGCCGAGCGCTGCGATCCCTACAAGGACGAGATCCCCGAAATTCCGGCGGAACTGGTCGAGGAGACCTCCAAGGTCTATATAAAGGCCTACGAGACCATCACCGGGCTCAGGTTCGAGCCGGATGATCGCGGCGAAACCCCGCGTGACCGCGTCCGCATGAACCTCGCCCCCTACTTTCCCGGGAGTTGACCGACCGTGCCCATCGCGCGCGAAAAGGCAAGATCGACAAAGGCCGACCCGACGAGCGACTGCACCGCGCGCGCGCCCTTGCGCCGCCTGCGCCGACCGGCCGAGGAAACGCGCGAGGACATCCTCACCACGGCCGACCGCCTTTTTCGCACCCGTGGCTATGCAAGTGTCGCCATCGCCGACATCGCTACCGCGCTTGGCATGTCGCCCGCCAACGTCTTCAAGCATTTCCACTCGAAAACCAATCTCGTCGACGCGATTTCGGCGCGTCATATAGAGAAGATGATCGACCGCCTCGGTGGCCTGGAGGCGACCAAGCCGGCCCCGGAGCGTCTGTTCGACTTCGTCAAGCGGCTGATGGACAGTCATCTGCGCGACCTGGCGGAAAATCCCTACCTGTTCGAGATGGTGCTCCTGACAGCCAAGGAGGATCTGCAGTGCGGCCATCGCTATCGGGACCGACTGCTTGGTGATCTGACCACCATCATCGAAGACGGCATTGCGGAAGGCAGTTACACGATTGCCAATAGCAGCAAGGCCGCGAACTCGGCCTTTCTCGCCCTCAGCTGCGTTTTGCATCCGGTCATGATCGCAAACGAAAAGGCTGACATATTGGCAACACGCTGCGAAGATGTCGTCGCGCTCATTAATGCTGCGCTGCAAAACCCTCTTGCCAAGTGACGATAACTTGAATACGTCACTTGGCGATTGATGCCAGACTTTTATTCCTGTGCTCCATCCTGCGGCTCGTCGGTTGATTAACAAGAGTTAATTTCCGTAGCGGCCCGTGATGCTATAGCGCTAGACTGTCCCGCCCCATTGATGACCCGGAAACGACAATGAAAAGACACTTTAAGCTGACCACGGCCCTTCTGCTGCTCTCCGCCGCACTGGCGGGCTGCAACGATGCCGACACCGCAAGCCAGGCGCCCGCGGGCGCCGGGGCCGAACGCCCACCGTCACCGGTCAGCGTCGTCGTCATGAAAAAGGCGGAGCAACCGCTGACCTCGCTTTTGCCCGGACGCGCGGCGGCCTTCCAGGTCGCCGAAATTCGTCCCCGCGTCAGCGGCATCATCAAGGAAATCGCCTTCAAGGAAGGCAATGAAGTCAAGGAGGGCACCCTCCTCTACAAGATCGAGGACGACACCTACCGCGCCCAGGTCGCCCAGGCAGAGGCAAGCCTCGCCAAGGCCGAGGCCGGCGTTCCGAGCGCCGAGGCCAACCTTGCCCGCTATGAGCGATTGGTCGGCAGCGGCGCCACCCAGATCGAATTCGAAAATGCCAAGGTCACCCTCTTGCAGGCAAAGGCGGACGTCGCCGAGGCCAAGGCGTCGCTCAACGCCGCACAGATCAACCTCGACCTGACGGAAATCCACGCCCCCTTCGAGGGCGTCACCAGCGTGTCGAAATTTTCCATCGGCAATGTCGTGACGGCCAACCAGACCGATGCGCTCACCACGCTGCGCCGTCTCGATCCGATCTATATCGAACTCACCGAATCCAGTGCCAACCTGCTGCGCCTGAAAGAGGCGATCGCGGCGGGCCGGATGAGCGACGGCGGCGAAACCGCCGATATCAAGCTGACGCTCGAGGACGGCATTGAATACCCGCATGTCGGCAAACTCGACATGTCGGAAATGGCCGTCAGTGAGACCACCGGCACCTATTCGATCCGTGCCGTGTTCGACAATCCGGACAACCTCATCCTGCCGGGCATGTATGTCCGCGCCTCGGTGACGGTCGGTACGGAGAACGGCTATCTCATTCCGCAACGCGCCGCCAACCGCGATGCGCGTGGAGAACTGACCGCCAAGTTCGTCAATGCCGAGAATGTCGTGCAGACGCGCACCTTCGCCGAAAGCACCGTATCCGGCAACAACTGGCTGGTAACGGAAGGGATCGCTGACGGCGACAAGCTGATCGTCGACGGGTTCCAATGGATCGGCGACGGCGCCAAGGTCGCCCCGGTCGAAGCGACCATCGACGACAAGGGCTTCGTTGTTGAAACGCCGAAGGCACCGGAAGCAACCCCGGCCGCAAAACCCTGAACGGGCGCGGCAGGCAGTACAAAGGCGCTAAGGGGTAACCAATGGCCAAGTTCTTTATTCGTCGTCCAATCTTTGCCTGGGTGATCGCGATCGTGATCATGCTGGGCGGGGCTCTGGCGATTTCAACCCTTTCCATTTCGCAATATCCTGAAATCGCACCGACCACCGTGCGCATTTCCGCGACCTACAACGGCGCCAGCGCCGAGACGGTCGAAAAATCGGTGACGTCGATCATCGAGGACGGCATGACCGGTCTCGACGACCTGACCTACATGACCTCTTCGTCGAGCACCGGCAGAGCCTCCGTGACGCTGACCTTCGGCAACAGCGTCGAACCGGACATCGCGCAGGTCCAGGTGCAGAACAAGCTGCAGCTCGTTCAGTCGCAGCTTCCCGACGTGGTTCAGTCGGCCGGCATTTCCGTCACCCGTTCGACGTCGAGCATTCTGCTCGTCGGCGCGCTGGTATCGACGGACGGCGCCCGCATGCCGGTCGTGCTCGGCGATATCTTCTCCTCGCAGATCGAGGACCAGATCAAGCGGCTCGAAGGCGTCGGCAGCATCGAAGTCTTCGGCACCGGCTACGCCATGCGCGTCTGGTTGGACCCGTTCAGGCTCAACAAGTTCCAGCTGACCCCCACCGATGTCACCAGCGCCATTCAAGCCCAGAACACCCAGGTCTCCGTCGGCTCGCTGGGCAACCAGCCGGTCGCGGCCGGCCAGCAGCTGAATGTGACGGTAACGGCGCAGAGCCAGTTGCAGAACGTATCGGATTTCGAATCCATCATCCTGAAGGTCGAAACCGACGGCGCCACGGTGCGCCTGAGCGACGTCGCCCGCATCGAAATTGGTCAGGAGAGCTATTCGACCAACACGCGCTCCAACCGCAATCCCGCGACCGGCTTTGCGGTCAACCTGGCGACGGGCGCAAACGCGCTCGACACGGCCGAACGCGTCAAGACCGCTCTGGCGAAAGTTGCTCCTTCGCTGCCGGAGAACGTGATCATCACCTATCCGTACGACACCTCGCCCTTTGTTCAGCTGTCGATCGAGAAGGTCGTCCACACGCTGATCGAGGCGATCGTACTGGTCTTCTTCGTCCTGCTGATCTTCCTGCAGAACCTTCGCGCCACGCTCATTCCGATGATCGCCGTGCCCGTGGTCCTGCTTGGAACCTTCGGGATCCTCGCGCTGACCGGTTACTCGATCAACACGTTGACCATGTTCGCCATGGTTCTCGCCATCGGCCTGCTGGTCGACGACGCGATCGTCGTCGTCGAGAACGTCGAGCGCATCATGTCCGAGGAAGGACTGTCTCCGCTTGAGGCGACCGAGAAGTCGATGGGCGAAATCACCGGCGCAATCATCGGTATCGCTCTCGTGCTGACCGCGGTGTTCATTCCGATGGCGTTCTTCGGCGGCTCGACCGGGATCATCTACCGCCAGTTCTCCATCACCATCGTGTCGGCCATGCTGCTTTCCGCAGTCGTCGCCATCGTGCTGACGCCGGCGCTCTGCGCCACCATGCTGAAGCCGATCGATCATAACAAGGAACACCGCGGTCTCGGTGCCTGGTTCAACCGCAACTTCGACCGGACCACCAACGGCTATGTGTCGAGCATCGGCTACCTGCTGAAACGCCCGATGCGCGTCATGCTGATGTTCGTCTTGGTCATTGGTGGCTGCGCCTGGATCTTCATGCGGATGCCGAGCTCCTTCCTCCCGCAGGAAGACCAGGGTGTCCTGATGACGATCGTGCAATTGCCCAACGGTGCAACGACGGCGCGCACGGAAGAGGTCATCAAGAAGATCGAGGACTATTACCTCGAGAAGGAAAAGGATGCCATTCAGGACGTCTTCGCCGTGTCCGGCTTCAGCTTTGTCGGCCAGGGCCAGAACTACGCACTCGTCTTCGCCAAGCTCAAGGACTTCGATGAACGCACCGCGCCCGAACTCGCCGCCTCCGCAATCGTGCAGCGGGCGATGGGCTATTTCTTCACGCTCCGTGACGCCATGGTCTTCCCGCTCCAGCCGCCGGCCATTCCCGGCCTCGGCACCTCCAGCGGCTTCTCCATGTATCTGGTCGACAGCGGCAATACCGGCACCGAGGCCTTGACTGCCGCCTCCAAGCAGCTGATCGGACTGGGCGCCACCAATGCCAAGGTCAGTTCGCTGCGCTCCAACAGCCCGGATGCCGAAAGCCAGCTGAAGATCCTGCTCGATCAGGAAAAGATGGGGGCGATGGGCGTCGATCTCGCGACCGTCAATTCCATGCTGTCGACGATTTTCGCCGGCCGCGACGTCAACGACTTCACCCTCAACAACGAATTGAAGCCGGTCTACGTCCAGGGCGACGCACCCTACCGCATGCAGCCGGACGACCTCGGTCACTGGTATGCCCGCAACACGGTTGGCGAGATGGTCCCCTTCTCGGCCTTCAGCCAGGTATCCTGGGTCGGCGGCCCGCCCACCTTGGCGCGCTATAACGGCACCAGTGCCATCTCGCTCGAGGGCGCGGCGGGTGCTGGTATCAGTTCCGGCGACGCGATGGACGAGATGGAGCGCCTGACGGCAGGCCTGGAAGGCGGATATTCCGTCGCCTGGCAGGGCATTTCCTACCAGGAACGCCTTTCCGGGTCGCAGGCTCCGATGCTCTACGCCCTGTCCATCCTGATCGTCTTCCTGTGCCTCGCGGCCCTGTACGAGAGCTGGTCGATTCCGTTCTCGGTCATCATGGCCGTGCCGGTCGGCGTGCTCGGCGCGCTTGCCGCCGCCTACTTCTTCGACCAGGCCAATGACGTCTACTTCAAGGTCGGACTGCTGACGACCATCGGCCTTGCCGCGAAGAACGCCATCCTGATCGTCGAGTTCGCCCGGGATCGCATGGCTCAGGGAGCGGACCTCATGGATGCAACGCTCGAGGCCGCACGCCTGCGCCTGCGCCCGATCATCATGACCTCGCTCGCCTTCATCCTCGGCGTCGTGCCCCTGGCCGTCGCCACGGGTGCCGGTTCGGCGGCGCAGAACTCGATCGGTATCGGCGTGCTTGGCGGCATGCTGGCCGCAACCGCGCTTGGCATCTTCTTCGTGCCGTCCTTCTTCGTGATCGTTCGGAAGCTTACAACCCGTGCAAAAGCGAAAGAGGCACTGTCATGACATTCAATGGCTTGCTAGGTTAACAAAATATCTGCGCCGTGATTTGCGAATCGCGGCGCAGTTGAGGCATGGGGCGCACGGCGAATGGTCTTGAAGGCCTTGCCTCGCGTTCGACACCCTAAATACAATCTAGGATAAGACGATGGTATCCATTCGCGTAGCCGCCCCCCTCGCCCTGCTGCTGTTGTCCGGCTGTGTGACCGGCCCGGATCACACGCCGCCGCAGACACCCCTCCCGGAAAAATTCGCCGAAGGCGGCAGGAAGAGCAATGGCGAAGTTGCCATGGCAGCCTGGTGGACCGCCTTCAACGACCGACGCCTCAACGGGCTCGTCGAGCAGGGCCTCGACCAGAATCTCGATGTCCTCCAGGCGCTCGAGCGCATCAGCGCCGCGCAGGCGAGCGTGGTTGTCGCCGGAGCCGGTGGCCTGCCTTCGCTGAACCTGTCGGGCGACGAATCCCTTTCGAAGACCGGCGGCACCGGCGACTACGTCACCCGCACCACCGATACGACCTCGACGGCGAGCGGCGGGCTCAGCGTGTCCTGGCTGCTCGACCTCTTCGGTCAGTATCGCCGCGCCAAGGAAGGGGCCACGGCTTCGCTCGATGCGGCCTATGCCAGCGCCGACGTCGCCAAGCTGTCTTATCTGTCCGACCTCGTCACCTCCTACATCAACGCGCGTTACTATCAGGAACGCATCGCCATCGCCCGCAAGAACCTTGCCTCGCGGCGCGAGACGCTCGATCTGACCAAGCTGCAACTCGAAGCGGGCGCCGCATCGCGTCTCGACGTCGTGCAGTCGGAAGGTTTGGTCAATTCGACGCTCGCCGATCTGCCGGGCCTCGAGACCAATTTCCGCCAGTCGGCACACCACATCGCCACCCTGCTCGGCCTGCCGGCATCGGCCCTCATCGCCGACCTGCAGAAGGGCGCGCCTCAGCCTCTCGCACGGCGCAGCATCAATGCCGGCGTTCCGGCCGACCTCATCCGCAACCGCCCGGACATCCGCAAGGCCGAGCGCGAGCTTGCAGCCGCCGTCGCCGAAATCGGCGTCGCCGAGGCGCAGCTTTATCCGTCGATCACGCTCGGCGGCTCGATTTCGCCTTCGTGGATCTCCACCAAGTCGCTGGCCGGCAGCCTCACGTCCTGGTCCTTCGGCCCGAGCCTGACCCTGCCGATCCTCGACGGCGGCCGCCTGAAGGCCAATGTCGACATCGCGGAATCCTCTGCTCGCGGTGCCTATCTCGCGTGGAAGGCGTCCGTGCTCAATGCTGTCGAGGAAGTCGAGAACGCGCTTGCCGCCGTCAACCGCGACAGCCGGACCGTCAGCGCACTGACGGCCACCGTCCGCTCCTACGAGGAGGCGCTGGCGCTCTCGACCGCAAGCTACAAGGATGGTGCATCCTCGCTGCTCGACGTGCTCGACGCCCAGCGCTCGGTCTCGACCGCGCAGGCCAGCCTTGCCCAGGCAGTCCAGCAGATGGCGGCCGACTATGTCGCGCTCAACGTCGCCATCGGCGGCGGCTATGCCTTCGACAAGAAGGCCGGCATGTAAGCTCGGCCGGACCTCAATGCATTAAGCCCGGCGATCGGAGACGATCGTCGGGTTTTTCTTTTCCAGGCGTCCGATCGCGGGAAGTCGGCGGTGGCGATGTCCGTCAGAACGTGGCGGGCGTATTGATCCACAACAGCACCGTCTCCCCATCGAAGCTGTTGTGCCAGGAGTGCGGCCGGCGGCTTTCGAAATAGAAGCTGTCGCCGGCGTGCAGTTCGAAGAACCGATCTCCTTCAAGGATGATGCCCAGGCTGCCGGACAGCACGTGGATGAACTCCTCCCCCTCGTGCTGATAGGCGCCTTCGCTGGAGGCCCCCGGCGCCAGTTGGAAGCGATTGCATTCCATCTGGTTGCGGCCTTCGGCAAGAACCTGAACCGTTACCCCGGATGTCGTGGTCGGCCAGGTCGGCCACTTGCCGTCGCGGATCAGCGATTCACCACCCCGCCCCTGTTCCTGTCCGCTGAGCGAGGCCAGCGTCGTGCCGAGAAAGGCCGCGACACCATGCAGCGCCGTGAAGGAAAGTCCCTGCGACGTTCGCTCGAAGGTGGAAAGCTGCGAGACCGAAACGCCTGTCGCCTGGGCCACGGCCTCGAGCGTCCGGCCGGAATCCCGGCGCAATCGCCGGATTTTCAGCCCGACCGGGATGCCCGCAGGGTCGGAACCCTCTTCCTCCGGGAGATCGAAGGTGTTGACCTCCTCCCCCATGCCCTCCTCGCGCAGGCTCTCGCGAATGGCGGCGGGGTTGAGGCCCTTCTCGCTACGAAGCCAGGCGATCGTCTTCAGCCGCTCGACGAGCGCGCGATCATAAAGCCGTTGCCCGGAAGGGGTACGGATCGGCTGGATGAGGTCCTGCGTTTCCCATAACCTGAGCGTCGAAGGGGAGACCCCGGCCATCCGGGCGGCCTCGGCAATCTTGAAACGGATATCATCCATGGGGACCGAACCCTGTCAGCGCGACGTCATTGCCATGCGTAATAATTGCGGCAAACCATATTGCAAGTCTACAGAAAAAATGTAGGAAATATAACAGCCTTGCGATCGAACTGAATGGCCGATGCCGAGGGTCAACCGTTACCAGAGGAATTTTGACATGAAGAACTCCGAAATCGCAGTTCGCAAGAACGATGCCATCTCGCGCGGCGTCGGCATGACCACGCAAATCTATGCCGCCAAGGCGGAAAACGCCGAGGTCTGGGATGTCGAGGGTCGTCGCTACATCGATTTTGCCGGCGGCATCGCGGTTCTCAACACCGGCCATCGCCACCCGAAGGTCATCGAGGCGGTGAAGAAGCAGCTCGATTGCTTCACCCATACCTGCCACCAGGTCATGCCCTATGAGAACTATGTCGCGCTGGCCGAACGCCTCAACAAGCTGGTTCCGATCGCCGGCCCGAAGAAGACCATCTTCGCTACGACCGGCGCGGAAGCCGTCGAAAATGCTGTCAAGATCGCCCGTTGCGCCACCGGCCGCTCGGCCGTCATCGCGTTTACCGGCGCCTTTCACGGCCGCACCTTCATGGGCATGGCGCTGACCGGCAAGGTCGTCCCCTACAAGGTAGGCTTCGGCCAGATGATGGGCGACGTCTTCCACGTTCCCTTCCCGATCGAACTGCACGGCATCAGCGTCGATGAATCCCTCGACGTTCTCGACAAGCTGTTCAAGGCCGACGTCGACCCGAAGCGCGTCGCCGCGATCATCCTCGAGCCGGTTCAGGGCGAAGGCGGCTTCTACGAAGTGCCGCGCGCGCTGATGAAGGCCGTTCGCCAGATCTGCGACGAGCATGGCATCCTGCTGATCGCCGACGAAGTCCAGACCGGCTTTGCCCGCACCGGCAAACTGTTCGGCATGGAACACTACGACGTCCAGCCTGACCTCATGACCATGGCGAAGAGCCTCGCCGGCGGCTTCCCGCTGTCCGCCGTCACCGGCCGCGCCGAACTGATGGACGCGCCCGGCCCCGGCGGCCTCGGCGGCACCTATGCCGGCAACCCGCTGGCGATCGCCGCGTCCCATGCCGTGCTCGACGTCATCGAGGAGGAAAAGCTCTGCGACCGCGCCAACCAGCTGGGTGGTCGTCTGAAGCAGCGCCTCGAAGCCCTGCGCGCCGACATTCCGCAGATCTCCGACATTCGTGGCCCGGGCTTCATGGTCGCCGTCGAATTTGCCCATGCCGGTTCGACCAAGCCGGATGCCGACCTGACCAATGCCATCCGCCTGAAGGCGCTGGAAAAGGGACTTATCCTTCTCACCTGCGGCATCTATGGTAACGTCATCCGCTTCCTGTCGCCAATCACCATCCAGGACGAGGTCTTCAACGAAGCGCTCGACATCATCGAAACCTCGATCCGCGAAGTCGTGGGAGAAAAGAAGTAATGACCGTTTCCAACCTCCTCGCCTCTAAGCTGAAGGATGCCTCCCTTGCCACTGACAAGGCTCTTGTCGGTGATGAATGGGTCTCGGCATCTGAAAGCGGCAAGACCTTTGAAGTGACCAATCCGGCGACCGGCGACGTGATCGCCGTCCTGCCGAACCTCGGTCAGGCCGAGGTCGCCCGCGCAATCGCCGTCGCCGACAAGGCACAGAAGGCCTGGGCAAAGAAGACCGGCAAGGAACGCGCCGGCGTTCTGCGCAAACTCTTCGATCTGATGGTCGCCAATGCCGACGACCTGGCCACCATCCTGACGATGGAAATGGGCAAGCCCTGGCCGGAAGCCCGTGGTGAAATCCTCTACGGCGCGTCCTATGTCGAATGGTTCGGCGAAGAAGCCAAGCGCGTCTACGGCGACACCATACCCGGTCATCAGGCCGACAAGCGCATTATGGTCATCCGCCAGCCGGTCGGCGTGGTCGGTGCGATCACGCCGTGGAACTTCCCCAACGCCATGCTGGCGCGAAAGATGGCCCCTGCCGTCGCCGTCGGCTGCGCCATGGTGTCGAAGCCCGCCGCCCAGACCCCGCTTTCGGCCCTGGCACTCGCCATCCTCGCCGAACGCGCCGGTCTGCCGCTCGGCGTCTTCTCGGTCGTCACCTCGACCGACGCCGCCATGGTCGGCAAGGAGTTCTGCGACAATGACAAGGTCCGCAAGCTGACGTTTACCGGTTCGACCAATGTCGGCCGTATCCTGATGCGCCAGGGTGCCGACCAGATCATGAAGCTCGGCCTTGAACTGGGCGGCAACGCTCCGTTCATCGTCTTCGACGATGCGGATCTCGACGCCGCCGTCGAAGGCGCGATGATCTCCAAGTACCGCAATGCCGGCCAGACCTGCGTCTGCGCCAACCGCCTCTACATCCAGGCCGGCGTCTATGACGCCTTCGCCGCCAAGCTTGCCGAGCGCGTCGAAAAGATGAAGGTGGGCGACGGCTTTGCCGAAGGCGTGACCACCGGCCCGCTGATCGACACCAATGCCCTGAAGAAGGTCGAGGAGCACGTCGCCGACGCCGTCTCCAAGGGCGCCAAGGTGGCATTGGGCGGCAAGCCTGCCGACCAGGGCGGCCTGTTCTTCCAGCCGACCATCCTCACCGGCGTCACCTCCGACATGAAGGTCGCCGTCGAGGAGACCTTCGGCCCCGTTGCGCCGCTCTTCAAGTTCGAGACGGAAGAGGAAGTCATCGAGCTCGCCAACAACACCGAGTTCGGCCTTGCCTCCTACTTCTACTCGAAGGACGTGGCGAAGATTTTCCGCGTTGCCGAAGCGCTCGAATACGGCATGGTTGGCATCAACACCGGCCTGATCTCCACCGAGGTCGCACCGTTCGGCGGCATCAAACAGTCCGGCCTCGGCCGCGAAGGCTCGAAATACGGCATCGATGACTATACCGAGCTGAAATACATGTGTCTGGGCGGGATCGCCTGATCGATCGACACGTCAAACCCCGGTGCCCCGCACCGGGTTTTTTCTTTGTGCGGACCGGCTGGTCAAAACAAAGACTGGGCAACCGTCTTGCCCAGCAGCGCCAGGGCCTCGTAGTGCGCGCCCCGCACACTCGATTTACGCCAGAAGAAACCGATATGCCGCTCCCCCGCCCAGCCGTCGAGCGTCAACAGGCGAACATTCTGTTCCTTGCTGAACTCGGAGCGGACATAAAGTTCCGGAAATAGGGACAGTCCCATCTCGATCGACACCATCTGCCGGAGAGCATCGAGGCTCGAGCCCTCATAGTCCTCGGCCAGCATCGCGCCCGATACGCTGGCGAGGCGCCGAACATCGTCCAGCAGGCGATGACCCGGACCAAGGGTCAGCAATCTTTCGCCCTTCAAGGCCGCTACCGGCACCCGCTCGAGCCGCGCCAGCGGATGCTGCCTAGGCACCCCGAGATAGATCTTCTCGTGGCAGACGGTGCGAAACGAAAAGAGTTCTTCCTGATCCGGTATCTGCCCCAGGGCACAATCCGTTTCCCCCTCCAGCACGGCGCGCTCCAGCAGTAGTGGCCGATCCTCGCGAATATAGACCTTGAGATCGCGATGTTCCTTGTGCAACTGCGGCAGCAGATAGGGCAGGAAATAGGGACCGAAAGAGGAGACGACGCCCAATCGAAGCGTCCCCCCGAGATTCCCCTTGGAACTGGCGGCCAAGGCCCGGATCTCGTCCAGACCGTGCAGGATGACGCGCGCTGCCGCAATCACCTCGGCCCCCACCGGGGTCGGCGCCACCTGGCCCGGCGTCCGCTCGATCAGCGCGGCGCCCAGCTGCTTCTCGAGCAGCGCCAACTGGACAGAAAGCGTCGGCTGCGACACGTTGCAACGCCGCGCGGCCTCTCCGAAATGGCCTGTTTCCCCAAGTGCCACGAGGTATTCGAGCTGACGATGGGTCGGGCGATAGGGCATGACGATCTCGATAGCTTAAAACTATCGGAATCATACTATCAATGAATTGGCCCGATCAAGCGCTTTGCGCGATACTCGGTCTCGTACAAGAGGAGATCGAACATGAAGCAACTGCTCAAAGCCCTCAGGGCACGCCATGCCCTGGTAGCCAACAAGATCGACGACGAGCAACGACGCCCTCAGCCGGACGGGTTTCGGGTGCGTTCCCTGAAGAAGATCAAGCTTCGCCTGAAGGAGCAGATCGCTTTCCTGGAGCGGGCAGAGACGACCCGCACGACGCCCGCGACCGACAGGTTCCGTCTGTTCGGCAGGAAGTTGTCGACCATCCGCTAGTTCGGCACAAACGTTCGAGCGCTGTGCCGTAGCAGCGCAAGACACGTTTGCCTGAGACCGGTAAGCACCGCCGCTTACCGGTCTTTTTTCGGGCCTTTCTCTAGCCCGTCCCCTTCATTGTCAGCCAACAGGTTTCCGCGTCATGACCGTATTCGCAGAGATAGCGTCAGCCAATCTCCTGTCACCTCCGGTGCTTTTCTTCATTCTTGGCCTTCTCGCCACCCTCGCCGGCGCTCGCCTCGCTCTTCCCGAGGGTGCAAACAAGATGCTCGCCGTCTACCTCATCCTCGCGATCGGCTTCAAAGGAGGCGCCGCCCTTTCGCTCGACGGCGGTGGCACCGAGCTTCTCTGGCTGTTGCTGGCCGGCATAACGCTCTCGGCCTTGATGCCCTTGATCGGCGAACGGCTGCTGCGCCATATTTCGCGCCTTGGAGCGATCGAGCGTTCTGCGGTCGCCGCCCACTATGGCTCCATTTCCATCGTCACATTCGTCGCCGCGGCAACCGCCCTGACAGCGCTGGGGATCAAGCATGATGGCTCCATGGTCGCCGTCGCCGCAATCATGGAGACGCCGGCCATCCTGACTGCACTTCTGCTGATCTATAGGGCGCGCGCCACAGCTGCCCGGCAATCCGGAACGACAGCGCAGACATCGGGTCTGAAGACCCTGCTGAGCGAGGTCTTCCTGAACCAGACCATTGTCATCCTGCTCGGCGCGCTCATCATTGGATTGATTTCGGGACAGGCGGGCATGCGGAGCGTCGAACCCTTCCTGGTTGCTCCATTCACCGGCGCGCTCTGCATCTTCCTGCTGGACCTCGGCGCCCAGGCCGGGCGGGGATTGCGGACCGGCTGGAAAGACCTGACGCCCGGCTATCTGAGCTTTGCCGTGCTCATGCCGCTGACGGGCGCGACGCTTGCCGGTCTGCTGGCGAGCAGTATCGGCCTCGCGGCAGGCAATACAGCGCTGCTGATGACGCTTGCGGCAAGCGCCTCCTATATCGCGGTTCCGGCCGCGATGCGGCTGGCGGTGCCGGAGGCACGCCCGGCGATTTCTCTCAGCCTTGCCCTGGGGATCACCTTCCCGCTCAACATCCTGCTCGGCATTCCGGTCTATGTCATTCTCGCCCAGGCGATCGCTGGCCCGTAGGTTTCAAGCGATCACGAAAAAGCCCGGTGTCCATTCCTGGAACACCGGGCTTCCCCAAGCAGCGATGGGCAGAGAAAATCAGTTCTTCGCGCGCTCGACGTAGGAATTGTCCTCGGTCGCGATGACGACACGGGTGCCGGCCTCGACATGCGGCGGAACCAGCGTGCGCAGGCCGTTCGACAGGATGGCCGGTTTGTAGGAAGACGACGCCGTCTGGCCCTTGGTGACCGGCTCGGTCTCGACGATCTCGAGCGTCACGTGGCGCGGCAGCTGGATGGCAAGCGCGATGCCTTCATGCATCGACAGGATGCAGGTCATGCCTTCCTGCAGATAGGCCTTCTGGTCCCCCATGGTTTCCGTATCAACCACGACCTGGTCGTAGGATTCCGGGTTCATGAAGTGGAAGCCTTCGCCGTCCTCGTAGAGGAACTGGAAGTTCACGTCTTCGACGAAGGCGCGCTCGACCTGCTCGGTGGTGCGCCAGCGTTCCGACACCTTAACGCCGTCGACGATGCGGCGCATGTTCACCTGGGTGACAGGCGTACCCTTGCCGGGATGGAAGTTTTCGGCGGTGAGAACGACATAGAGCTTGCCGTCCACATCGATGACGTTGCCCTTGCGAACCGAAGAGGCGATGACCTTGACCATTGGAATTCCTTGTAACTGCGAGGGTCCCGTCGTAAAGGACGACCCGCCGTCCCTGCTGACGTCTTTTTGAATTTTCCTGGGCGCAACTAACCCAAAATCGGCCAAATAGCCAGCCCACGTTGCAACAAGGACCGAGAAAGCCGGAATGACCGATCGCCGCCGCTCCTCTGCCCAATGGTGGACGCCTTCGGCCCATGCCGACCGGCGTCCCTTCCTGCTGGGCCGCAACGCTATCCAGTCGGCATTCCGTAGCCATTTCGCCGACCGCGACTTCATCGAGGTGGATACCGCGACCCTGCAGGTTTCGCCCGGCAACGAAGCCCATCTGCACGCCTTTGCCACCGAAGCGATCGGCAATGACGGCATCGCGTCTCCGCTTTACCTGCACACCTCCCCGGAATTCGCCTGCAAGAAGTTGTTGGCGGCGGGGGAGCCCCGCATATCCTGCTTCGCCCATGTCTATCGCAATCGCGAACGCGGTCCGCTGCACCACCCCGAATTCACCATGCTCGAATGGTATCGGGCCGGCGAAGGCTATGAGGCGCTGATGGCCGACGCCGCAGCCCTTGTCGCCCTGTCGGCGGAAACGATGAAAACGCGCGGTTTCACCTATCGTGGCCAGAGCTGCGATCCGTTCCTGGAGGCCGAGCGTCTTTCGGTTGCCGAGGCTTTTCAGCGCCATGCCGACATCGACCTGCTTGGCTCGGTGGAAAGCGGCGGCGCAACGAACCGCGATCATCTGGTCGCGCAGCTGCGCAAGGTCGGCATGCGGGTCGCCGACGACGACACCTGGGCGGACCTGTTCAGCCGCGTGATCGTCGAGAAGGTCGAGCCGCATCTCGGCATGGGGCGCCTCACCATCCTGGACGAATACCCGGTTGCGGAAGCCGCCCTCGCACGACCCTCTGCCCGCGATCCACGCATGGCCGAACGTTTCGAACTCTATGCCTGCGGCGTCGAACTCGCCAATGCCTTCGGTGAACTGACCGATGCCGGCGAGCAGCGCCGGCGTTTCGAGGCCGAGATGGTCGAGAAGCAACGGGTCTATGGCGAGACCTACCCGCTCGACGAGGATTTCCTCGAGGCCCTGGCCATCATGCCGGACGCCTCCGGCATCGCCCTTGGTTTCGACCGGCTGGTCATGCTGGCGACCGGCGCCGTGCGCATCGACCAGGTGATGTGGGCGCCTGTCGCGGAGGCCTCGCCGTGAGCACGGAAAGCCTGCGCAGCGTCGATGACCTGGTCGGTGCCGGCCTTGTTTCTCCAGATGGGCGGGGCGCAATCGATCGCGTCGCGTCGAGATATGCCGTCGCCCTCACCCCGAGGGTGCGAGACCTGATCGACCCGTCCGATCCCGCCGATCCGATTGCCCTTCAATATGTGCCGACGGCGGCGGAACTGATCGAAACGTCGGAAGAGCGCCCCGATCCGATCGGAGATCACGCCCACAGCCCTGTCGAGGGCATCGTCCATCGCTACCCCGACCGTGTTCTCCTCAAGCTCCTGCATGTCTGTCCGGTTTATTGTCGTTTCTGCTTCCGTCGTGAAATGGTCGGTCCCCAGGGCGACGGCAGTCTGACGCCGGGCCAATTGGACAAAGCGCTCGACTATATCGCCTCCCACGCCGAAATCTGGGAAGTCATCCTGACCGGAGGCGATCCCCTGATCCTCTCGCCGCGACGGCTGCGAGACATCATGACGGCACTGGCGGCGATCCCGCATGTCAGGATCGTGCGCATCCACAGCCGTGTCCCGGCGGTCGATCCGGAACGGATCAGCCCCGAACTGATCGACGCGCTGAAAGCCAGCGGCAAGGTGGTCTACGTCGCGCTCCACGCCAACCATCCGCGCGAAATGTCGCAAGCGGTTCGCGATGCCTGCACCCGGCTCGTCGATGCCGGCATCGCCATGGTCAGCCAGAGCGTGCTTTTGAGAGGGGTCAACGACGACCCGGACACTCTGGCGGATCTGATGCGCGCCTTCGTCGAGTGCCGCGTCAAACCCTATTACCTCCATCATCCTGACATGGCGCCGGGCACGGGTCATTTCCGTCTGTCTCTCGCCGAGGGCCAGACCATCATGAAGGCCTTGCGCAGCAAGGTTTCCGGCCTCTGCATCCCGACCTACATCCTCGACCTGCCCGGCGGGCACGGCAAGGTCTCCGTCGGCGATGGCATGCTGAGCGAGATCGAGCCCGGCCGCTATGCCGTTCTCGATCGCAACGACACGCTTCATCACTACCCCTGAGAGTTTCGCAGCCCCCCGAACGGATGAGAAATCTCCTCGCCCGAAGACCCGCGAAAGTGCCCTCCGGAGATCCGTTGACGGATGCCAACACCGCTCATTTTTCCTTAACTACGGCATTTAGCGGAATCTTATGCTTTAAGCCCTAAGAAATCACCCAGCATTTTGGAGAATAGCATCCGCAAAGGGTAAGTAGATGAACGAGACAATTCGGACTTTGCTGGCGAAACTCGGTGGCCTGCCTGTATCCGTCGATACGATCGCCAATGACGGTGATCTCTATGCGGCCGGCCTGTCGTCCTTTGCCTCGGTACAACTCATGCTCGGCCTCGAGGAGGCCTTCGACATCGAGTTTCCGGACCACCTGCTGAACCGCAAGTCGTTCGCCAGCATCGCCGCGATCGAGGCGACCATCCAGTCCATTCTAGAGGATAGAAAGGTCGCCTGATGGACCTCTCCGCCAAGCCCCAAGAGACACACTTGAAGGCCCGCGCCATCCGGGTCGCCACCGTCGCTGCCGCCTATGCCGACGACGTTGACAAGGCCGGACGCTTCCCCCGCGAGGCGATCGAGGAAATGAAAGCCGTCAAGCTGATGGGAATCATGATCCCGTCGGAACTGGGCGGCGAAGGCCTGTCGACCTCGGAGATCGCCGAAGTCTGTACCATTATCGGCCAGGCCTGCGCTTCAAGCGCGATGATCTTCGCCATGCACCATATCAAGGTTTCGAGCCTCGTCTCGCATGGCCATGAGGCCGCATGGCACCGCGACTTCATGCGCCGGGTCGCCACCGAACAATTGCTCCTTGGTTCGGCAACGACCGAAGCCGGCATCGGCGGCAATATGCGCAACAGCATCTGCGCGATCGAGGTGAAGGACGGCCGCTGCTATCTGGAGAAGGACGCGACCGTCATCTCCTATGGCATCGACTGCGACGCCATCCTGATAACCTCGCGCGCCCACAAGGACGCCGCCTCTTCCGACCAGGTGATGACCGTCTTCCTCAAGGACCAGTACACGCTCGAACGCACCCAGACCTGGGACACGCTCGGCATGCGCGGCACCTGCTCGGACGGCTTCATCTTCAAGGGCGAGGCGCCCGCCGAACAGATCCTGCCGCAACCCTTCGCCGAGATCGCCGCCCAGTCCATGCTGGCGAGCGCCCACCTGCTGTGGAGCTCGCTGTGGTACGGGATTGCCGTCGATGCCTTCGCGCGTGCCCAGAACTTCGTGCGCACCGCGGCCCGCAAAGCCCCCGGCACGCAGCCGCCCGGCCTCGTCCAGCTTGCCGAAATGTCGAGCCAGCTGCAGGTCGTGCGTGCCAACATCGTCAACGGCCTGCAGTCCTTCGAGACCGCCCGCAAGGATCAGGATCGTCTGTCGTCGATGGGCTTCGCGGTGGCGATGAACAACGTCAAGATTGCCTCCTCCGAAATGATCCTGCCGATCATCAACCAGGCCCTGCGGATCTGCGGTATCCTCGGCTACAAGAACGGCACGCCCTACAGTCTCGGTCGCCACCTGCGTGACGCCCATTCGGCCGAACTGATGATCTCCAACGACCGCATTCTCGCCAACACCTCAACCATGCTGCTTGTTCACAAGCAGGAAACCGGATTGCTGGGATAAGAACCATGGATATGCAGGTAAGCTTCCTCGACCGCCTCTTTGAAAGCGGTCTCCTGATCGAAACCGGCGTCGACGGCCTCTATGGCCGCGGCGGGCGCTTTGAAGACGTGATCGCCGCTTTCGAGCGGCTGATCGACCGCTATGGCGCGGCCGATGGCGCGGAAGCGATCCGCTTTCCGCCGGGCATGAACCGCGCCTATTTCGAAAAGAGCGGTTACATGAAGAGTTTCCCGCAGCTGGCCGGCACCGTGCACAGCTTCTGCGGCAACGAACTCGACCATGTCAGCCTGCTGAAGTGCATGGATGCCGACGAGGACTGGACCGCCGAGCAGAAGGCGACCGACATCGTGCTTACGCCGGCGGCCTGCTACCCGCTCTATCCGACGATCGCCAAGCGCGGCAACCTGCCGGAAAAGGGCGGGCTCTACGACCTGCAATCCTACTGCTTCCGTCACGAGCCCTCGAACGACCCCGCCCGCCAGCAGCTGTTCCGCATGCGCGAATATGTCTGCATGGGCAGCCAGGACCACGTCACCGACTTCCGCCAGACCTGGATGGATCGCGGCGTGAAGATCATGGCCGAGGTCGGCCTGCCGGTCGAGATCGACGTCGCCAACGACCCGTTCTTCGGCCGCGCCGGCAAGATGCTCGCCAACAACCAGCGCGACCAGAACCTCAAGTTCGAGCTGCTGATCCCGATCACGTCGGCCTCCAACCCGACGGCCTGCATGAGCTTCAACTATCATCAGGACGCCTTCGGGTCGAAATGGGGTTTGAACCTCGCCGATGGTTCAGTGGCACACACCGCCTGCGTCGGCTTCGGCCTGGAACGCATCGCGCTCGCGCTGTTCCATCACCACGGCCTCGACGTCGACCAATGGCCTGCATCGGTTCGCGCCGCACTCTGGGGCTGATCCGGTGACGCCTGCGGTCTTTCCCGGACTGGATCCGGCCACCTACACGCCCCATGCGCTGCATGCGAGCGAACGCATGTGGCCGGAAACAAACTGTTATGTCGACCTGTGGATCGAGGTGCTGGCAACGCTGGGCCTCCCGCCCGAGGCCATGCTCGGCTTCACGCTGACCCAGGACTTCGAGGGCGACCAGCTGACCTTCTTCAAGGTTCCGCTGGAAGACCTTGAAGAGCTGTATGGCATCCGCGTCACGGAACTGGCGATCTTCGACAGCGTCGAGGCCCATGTCGCCCAGCAGATCGACCGTGGTCGCCTCTGCCTCGTCGAGATGGACAGCTATTTCTTGCCGGACACGCGCGGTGTCGGCTATCGCCAGGAGCATGGAAAGACGACGGTCGCCATCAATCGCCTCGACCTCGCAGCTCGCGAGATGGACTATTTCCACAATGGCGGCTTCTTCCACGTCGCGGGCGAGGATTTCGACGGGCTGTTCCAGCATCATTTGCCGGAAGATGCCCTGCCCTTCCTGCCCTACACCGAGTTCGCCAAATTCCCCGCAGCTTTACCCTCGGCCGAGCACCAGCGCGAGACCGCCCGGCGTCTGCTGAAGCGGCATTTCGCCCGGCGTCCCGACGGCAATCCGATCGCCGCCTTCGCCGAAGTCTTTCCGACCCAGGTCGAGGCGATTGCCGAGCGCCCCTTCGGCTATTTCCACACATATGCCTTCAATACGCTGCGCCAGTTCGGTGCGAACTTCGAGCTGCTCGCCAGCCATCTGGCCTGGCTCGCGCCTCAGCAGTTCGAGGATGCCGCAACGCAGGCCCTGAAGATCTCCGAGACGGCCAAGACCGTTCAGTTCCAGCTGGCCCGGGCGGTGACGCGGAAAAAGTTCGATCCGTTGCGATCCGCTCTGGACCCGGCGGCCGAGGCTTGGGACAAGCTCGTCGGAGACCTTGGCAAAACCCTCGCCTGAGGAGGCATGATGACGGGCATGACCACTTACCTCGCGGCGGACGAACGCCCGCTGGAGCACGGCTGGACGCTGCTCGTCACCGAGGCGGGACGCTATGCCGGCCCGAACGAGGTCCATCGCCCTGCCGCCCGCATCCCGGCACCTGTTCCCGGTACCGTCGCTTCTGCGCTGACAGCCGCCGGCCTGTTCGATCCGGAAAGACCGCAACCGCTGCACGACAAGGACGCCTGGTATTTTCGCTCGCTCGAAGGCGAAGCGGAAGGCCCGGCGATCCTGCGTTTTGCCGGCCTGGCAACCATCGCCGAAGTCTACATCAACGGCGAACTGCGTCTCGCCTCTGACAGCATGTTTCAAGCCCATGATCTGGACCTTGTCCTTACCGGCCAAGACGAGATCGCCATCTGCTTCCGGGCTCTTGCGCCCCATCTCGACAAGCGCGGCCCCCGGGCACGTTGGCGCCCGCAGATGATGGACCACCAGGGCCTCCGGCTCATCCGCACCACGCCGCTCGGCCACATGCCCGGCTGGTGCCCCGACATCCATCCCGTCGGGCCCTACCGGCCGATCAGCCTGATTCGCCGCGGCCCACATGCAATCGCCGATCTGAAGATCCACGCCGATCTCAAAGCCGACGGCACCGGACGCCTTGCCGTCAGCTTTGCGCTTCAAGGCGAAGCGGGACAGGTAACGCTGTGCTGCGCTGGCGAAGAAACCTCCGTTCAACGGGACGGTTACGGTCTCTGGCGGGCGCAACTGGCGCTTCGCGCCATCGAGCCCTGGTGGCCGCGCACTCACGGCGAAGCGACGCTCCACGATGCGCGGCTGACAATCGACGGGCAGGCGCACTCGCTCGGCCTCGTTGGCTTCCGCCGCATCGAGATAGACCGGGGGCCAGATGGTTGCGGCTTCGGCCTCGTCGTCAACGGAAAGCCGGTCTTCTGCCGCGGCGCCGTCTGGACCAATGCCGACATCCTGCGCCTGCCTGGTGCTGCGGAAGACTATGCCCCCTGGCTCACGCTCGCCGCGGAAGCCGGGATGAACATGATCCGCATCGGCGGAACGATGACCTATGAGAGCGCCGATTTCTTCCGCCTCTGCGACCGGCTAGGGCTTCTGGTCTGGCAGGACCTGATGTTCGCCAATTTCGATTACCCGACCGCCGACGAAGCCTTTGCCGCAAGCTTCGATCGAGAGATGCGCCAGTTTCTGGGATCCATCCAGGGCTCACCTTCCCTCGCCGTTCTGTGCGGCGGCAGCGAGGTCTACCAGCAGGGCGCCATGCTGGGCCTGCCCGAGCGCATCTGGAAGACGTCGTTCTACGAGGAGACCCTGCCGTCTCTTGCCGCCCAAGGGCGTCCGGACGTGCCCTATGTGGCAAACTCGCCCTGCGGCGGCGCCATGCCGTTTTCGCCCAATGAAGGCGTCACCCACTATTACGGCGTCGGCGCCTACTGCCGGCCGCTTCAGGATGCGCGCCGCGCCGAGGTTCGCTTTGCCGCCGAATGCCTGGCTTTTGCCCATGTGCCGCAGCAGGCCACGCTCGACGCGCACCTGCCCGTCGCACCGGTGCACGATCCGAGATGGAAGGCCCGCGTTCCGCGCGACCGCGGTGCATCCTGGGATTTCGAGGACATCCGTGACCATTACCTGCAGGACCTCTACAAGGTCGATCCGGCTCGGCTGCGGCGCGAGGATGCCACCCGCTATCTCGACCTGTCGCGCGCCGTCACCGGCGAAGTGGTGACCGAGACCTTTGCGGAATGGCGTCGGGCCGGCTCGCCCTGCAAGGGCGCTCTCGTCTGGACGCTCCAGGACCTGGAGCCCGGCCCCGGCTGGGGCGTGATCGACTCCACCGGTGAACCGAAGCCGGTCTGGTACGCGCTCAAACGCGCCTTCCGCCCGTTGCAGATCAATCTAACCGACGAGGGCACCAACGGCTTGAACGTCCATGTGCTCCACGATACGGCTGGCGATCTCGATCTTGTCGTGGAACTGGCCTGTCTCCGCGACGGCAGCCAGCCGGTCGTCAACGGGCGCCAAACCTTGACGGTTCCGGCGCGTGGCGCGCTTCGCATTCCGGCAACCGACCTGTTCGGCGCCTTTTTTGACACCACCTATGCCTTCCGCTTCGGACCGCCGTCCCATGACGTGACGGTCGTCCGACTGATCGAACCCGAGACCGGCCGCCTTGTCGCCGAGGCCTGCCATTTCCCCCTAGGTCGGGACAGGGCCATGCACGATGCCCCCGTCGAGGCGGTCGTCGAGGAGGAGAATGGCCGCTGGTTTCTGAGGTTGACGACAGCGGTCTTCGCCCAGTCGGTGCATGTCGAGGTCGAGGGCTATCGACCCGAGGACGACTGGTTCCACCTGGCGCCGGGCGCGGCCCGTCGCATCGCGTTGTCTCCACGGGACGGAACCGCCGCCGGCCAGAGACCGGTCGGCATGGTCACCCATCTCGGATCGCGTCGGCCTACGACATTCTAGAGGGTGGCCGGTCGGCTGGCGAACCGGCCTGCGGCGACTAGTTCCGCTCCTTCAGGCCTTCGTGGTCGAACAGCCGCCGCACCGACTCTTCCCAGCTGAGGATGCCGGCGGTTTCGATCGTTTCCCGATCGAAGGTCTGGGCCCGCCGAAACGCCGCCACGGTGGAAGCCGCGTCGCCCGGATCGTATGCGCAGACATTGTTTCGCCCCGCCGCCGCGAAAGCGGGTGCCACGATCGGTAGCCGGCAATAGCTGTACTGGATCATCTTCAGGCTCGATTGGCTGAGATAATCCGCCCCCTCGCTCTGCCGGTACGGAGCAAGCCCGACATCGGCAAACTTGATGAACGGAACGATCGTCTCGAAGGCGACTTCGCCATGCACGACGATATTGGCGCGTGGCACCGACGGCACCGCCTTCTTGCCGAACAGATGGAACGTCCAGTCGGGATTGCCGGCGGCCAGCGTGTCGACGACCTGTGCGTCGAACAACATGTCGCCGACGCTCACCGCATTGCGCGGCGCGACATAGGGGCTGACCTTCGCCCGATCGAAGGTCTCTTTCGCAATCCCGTGCGGCAGATAGAGGATCGGCGCATCTGCGGGGAAATCGGCCCGCATCGCATCGGCCATGATGTGGATGAGATCGTAGTCGCCGATACCGTCCCGCAGCGCGGTCTCGATGCAGGGATGGACATGGATGGTCCGCAGGCGGTCGGCGGCGTGGTAGATGATCCTCGCCTGTGGCGCAGCATGTCGCAGCCGATGGACGAGCAGCGGCGGCGGTCCGCTTTCGATCAGGATATGTGTGTAGCCCGCCATCCGCGCCATGACGGCCTTCGGCAGAAGGCGATCATAAAGACGGAAGAAGGGCGTCGTCAGCCGGTTCAGCAATGGCGATTTGAGGTTCACCGGATGGAACGGCGCAGACCAGAGGAACTCCTCGAGCCCTTCGGCAATGCGGTTCCAGCGATTGCGCGGACGTTGCCTGGCATGGTCGAAACGACCGTCCTTGAGGAAGCGACTGATGAAGCTCAGGCGGCAAGCGAGAAAATCGACATGACCACCGCCCGCGCGCAGGGCATCGGCCAGGAAGTGCAGGTCGACCTTGCGAGGCGCCTCGGCAAAATGGTGACCGGTGACGATCAGCACCCGTCGCTTTGCAGGCGAGGTCATCATGCCGGCAGGCTCCGCGGTTGCGGCGGGACCCTGTTGCCCAATGCCGCGCGGTAAACGTCGATATACCGATCGGCGACGCTTTCCCAGGCATGGACGGCAGCCCCTGCCATCATGTCGTCACGCGTTGCGGCCGGATTGGCCAGCAGGGCTTGAAAGGCCTGTTCGATCCGCACGGCGCATTCTTCCGGCCGGGCGAAATCGGCCAGGCACAGGCCGGGATGCTGGGTGGAGAGCACCCGATAGGCATCGTTCGGATGCAGCACCGGCACCAGCCCGGCACTCATCGCCTCGACCGCGACCAGGCCGAAGCCTTCATACTCCGAAGCGGAGGCAAACAGCGATGCCTCGGCGATCAGCCGGCGCACCTCCGCATTGTCGACGCCGATGTGCAGGGCAACTTGCCCGGCCAGCCCGCGCCGGGCGATCTCGCCGCGCAGATCCTCTTCGCCAAGATCCGATGGCGACCCGACGACATCGAGCTTCCATCCGGGCGAAACGCCGTTGAGCGCCTGCATGGCATCGAACAGGCGATCGAGCCGCTTGTTGACGGAAAAACGGCCGATCGTGATGATCCGTCGCTGCGGCGTGACCGAGGATAGACCGGCGAATTTCTCGGTATCCACGCCGTTTTCGACCAGCACGGCCCGGCGCGGCGCGATGCGGAAGAACAGCGTCAGGTCCGATCGGCTGCAGCACAAAAGCGAGCGATAGGCGAGCGCCGAGAGCCGTGTCACGGTCCGGAACCAGATCTGCTTGATGGCGGCGAATTTCGACGTGTGGAAGAACCCACCATGGGTCGTCGCGACCATCGGCTTGCCATGAAGGGGACGCGACAGGGCGAGCGCATCGAAGAAGAAATCGATACCGTGAACATGAACCAGATCGGCATCGCCGATATGGCGGAGCACACCCGGAGCAAGCGGATAGCGGGTCGACCCCTTCCACGGGATGCGCACCACCTCGACGCCGTCGATGATCTCGTGTTCGGCCAGCTTTTGGTCGCGCGCGCGGAACAGGCTGTCCAGCGTAACGACGCGCACGCGAAAGCCGCGCCGCAGGAGAAGCCGGCTGAGATTGGCAACGACGTCTTCGAGGCCGCCACGTCCGGGCGCGTATTGCCGCACCACCTGGACGACCAGCGGCGCGGCGGTGTCGGATTCCGGCCGATTGAAGCGCTTCATTCTTCACCTGTCGGCGCCGTTCATCAGCGCGCGTGAGAGCAAATTGAGACGAGTGATGGTGCACCGCGAACTCTTAAGATCGCGTTTGCCGGGCGTCTCCTGCGACCGCGTCGCGACCGCAAGGTTAACGAGCCTCGCCCCTTTTGTTCAGAACTCGTTAACCACGATCTGCGAGGATCGCTCCGATGGGAACCGACCGGCGGCCCTTGCCCGACGGCCTCTTTCTGATCCGGCGGCAGTCTCCCATTCATGCGGGCACCCCGTCGCCACCTCGGGTGTTCCGTCCGATCGACACAGACACGAAACATGGCCGGCCAGCGGTTCTGGGCAGGAAAATGGACATCGACATTTTTCAACTACCGGGGATCTTGAGGCGACGGTTCCATTACGTCGTGATCGCCGTCGCGTCGTGCGTGCTGCTTGCCTCGATCTATGTGCTGCAACTGACGCCCAGTTTCTCCTCTTCCGTCGAAATCCTGCTGGACCCTGTGGGGCTCGCCGCCGAGCCCGTCGACAGCAAGGGCACCGGCAGTTCCGCCCAGCAGGACCAGTCCAATCTCGACAGCCAGATCTATGTGATGCAGTCGCGCGGCGTGATGAGCGACGTGGCCCGCAAGCTCGACCTTGCAAACGATCCGTTCTTTGCGCCCAAACCGGCGTCGAACGCCAAGCCGGCAAGCGATGCCGATCGGATCGTCGCGGTCGCCGAAGCTCTCAAGTCGCACGTGACGATCGAGCGCGCCGGCCAATCCCTCGTCTTCACCATCTCCGCCGAGCACCCCGATGCCGGCAAGGCCGCGGACATCGCCAATGCCGTGGCCAGCGTCTATCTCCGGCAACTGGACGAGGCGCGTGGCGATGTCGCGCGCCGGGCCAGCAATTCCTTCCAGGTCCAGGCGAGCGAACTTCGCGACCGCGTCCTCAAGGCGGAACTGGCCGTCGAAAAGTTCAAGGCCGAGAACGATCTGGTCAGCACCGGCAGCCAGGGCCTCGTCATCGATCAGCAGGTTGCCGGCATCAACGAACAGCTCATTGCCGCACGCGGCACCGAGGAACAGCAGCAGACGATTTACGAGCAGGCCAGGAGCCTGACGATGAGCGCGATCGAGGCCGGCGCGATCCCCGAAGTTCTGCAGTCGACGTCGATCGGCTTGCTGAGGGATCGCTACGCACAGCTCCTCGACACCCGTTCACAGCTTGCCACCAATCTCGGCGCCAATCATCCGCAACTGCGCGCGATCAATTCCCAGGTCGCCAACATGCAGCAGGCGATCCAGGCCGAACTCGATCGCGTGCGCCAGTCGATGCGCGTCAACTACGAACGCGCCGCAGCCAATACCAAGGCCCTGACGGAGCGGCTGGAAAACCTGACGAAGACCAGCTTCGACAGCAGCGCCGCGCAGATCAAGATGCGCCAGCTGGAAAGCGAAGCCGAGGCGGTGCGCACCCTCTACAAGACCTTCCTCAATCGGGCCGAGGAACTCGCCCAGCAGCAATCGATGAACATGAACAATTCGCGCGTGATCACGGCCGCCGTGCCCATGCCGAAGTCATCGTTGAAACTGAAACTGATGATCCTCGTCGCCGCCGGGCTGTTCGGCACTGTGCTTGGCAGTGGCCTCGCCGTGCTCAGCGAAATCCTGTCCGGTTTCCGGCGCCCACAGCAGACGGCCCTCGACCGGTCCGGATTCCCGGTGATTGCCCACATCGCCGCGTCAGCCAAGACGGCGGAAAAACCGCGCTCCGGTTGGCGTTCGCTGCTCGCTTTTCGTCACCAGCCTCGCTCTTCGGCAGAACCATCCGAGGGCAATGGAATTTTGAAAGCCGCTGGCACCTTGCGGGAATTCACCGCGGCCCATCAGCCGGCCACCGTGCTTTTCCTGGCCGCCGGTCCGGTTCCGCAGGCCTCTAGCGTCGTTGCCGACATCGTTCACGCACTGATCGATTCAGGACTCGGCATTCTCTATGCGCCAGGCAATCTGGAGGTGCGGTCGCGCCTACGCGCCGGCCACTCTGCGAGCCTCGCCGCCGCTCTCGCCCGTGACTGGCCCACCACCGCACCGCTCTCCGACATTCTGAAATACGAACATTTCCCCGCAACTAGGTCCCCGTCGCCGCCCGCCCGGCCGATGCTATCGCGCTATGTCGAAAAGGCGCAGCAATCCGACAGTGATCTCATCCTCATCAACGCCTGCCAGACAGCGGCAGCGCAGCACCTCGCCGGACTGATCTCAAGCGCCGACGCGATCGTCGTCCTCGCGGATCCGGTGGCGCTCACCAATGCCGACGTCGATGCAACCCTCGAGGCGATCGGCGATGCGCGCGATCTCGTTCTCGGTTGCGTGCTTGTGGAGGGCCCATGATGAACATCGCAACGAGTGGTACGATCTTGGGGAACCCCGGTCATGCGCCCGGTTGACAGCCGGTACGCCACCACGATGCCGGTGCCGACTGCGGTGACGAACCCGCAAGCGCTCCCGAAATCAGCCTATGAAGCACTGCGCCGGCAACTGGCGACCATTGCCGTCCTGGGCGGCCTCACCTTCAATGCCTTCCTCTGCTTCCTCAACACCAATGTGATGGGAATTCGGGAAAGCCATGTGATGCTGTTCGAGATGGCGTTGATCGGCTGCGCCTTCCTGGCCGCCCTCGGCCGCCGCATCGATCTCTATCTCGTCTCGGCGCTTTTCCTCTCCTACATGCTCCTGCTCTTTGCCCTGCGGGGTGCCATCGACCTCAAGGCGTTGCGTGACGTCCTCATTCCGATCGGCTTCTATTTCATGGGGACGCAGGTCCGCGACCCGAAACTGGCTGACCGCCTGGTGGCCATCTCGATCGCCATCGTGCTTACCTTCGGCCTGTTCGAATATTTCCTGACCGAGCTCTATCTCGATATCTTCAACGTGCTCGGCTATTTCATCGCCCGCGGTTCGCTGACGCTTGAGGAGACCTTCGGCGCGACCCGCGGCCTGTTCATCAGCGGCCTTCGGCCCGAACCGCGAACGCTTCTGTCCTTCCTCGGCCAGCACCGAGTATCTTCCGTCTTCCTCGAGCCGGTCTCCGCCGGCAATTTCGGCGCGATCGTCTTTGCCTGGGCGCTGTTTCGCACCGATATGCGCTATCGCTTCGCCGTCATGGCCGCGGCTCTCGCCACGATCGTGCTCGCCGATGCCCGCTTCGGCTTCTACACCTGCATCCTGATGACCGTGATGCTGCCCTTCTACCGCCTGGTGGCGAAGCCGATCTGGATCGCCCTGCCCTTCCTGCTGCTGGCGCTGATCGCGATCTACGGGCTGGCGACCGGAACGGACGGCGGCGCGAACGACGTGGCCGGGCGGTTCAAGGTGACCGCAGCAATCCTCACCCGCCTCGACCTGCCGGTCGTCCTCGGAATCGCCACCACCGACGAGTTCACCGCCGACTCAGGGCTTGCCTACACGTTGACGAAATTCGGTCTGCTCGGGTTTATCGCGCTCTGGGCAATGCTGGTGGTCGCACCGTTCAAGGATCCCAAGGCCTGGGCCTTCCATTCCATGGTGCTGATCTATCTCCTGCTGCTGATGATCATCAGCAACTCGTTCTTCTCGATCAAGACCGCCGCTTTGCTGTGGTTCGTGCTCGGCACCGCCCACCGCGTGGATTGGGCGGGACTGTCCGGACGCTCGCCCGCGCCCCCAGAAGCACCGACGGGGTTGGCCTCCACACGTGCCATGGCACAGCCGGGCCTTACCGCGATTGAAGCGCCGGGCAGGAAGAGCCGCTTGCCGAGAAATCCTTGAGCGCACGCGCCAGCCCGCGCAATTGCGGACGGTCGCCCTCGGTGGTGGGTTGGATATTGAGCGCCTCGCTATCCGGCCACCAGTCACCGGCGACCCAATAGGCCCAGCCGACCCACAATTCGCGATTGCTTTCCACCACGGAAACCATGTCTGCAAGCGCCGAGACGCAGGCCTCGTCTCCGGTCACGCCGAATTCACCCAGATAGCCCCGCTTGCCATGGGTTCGCAGCCAGCGGGAGAAACTCTCGATAGCCATGACGGCATCTCCGGCCCGGCTGCAATTGGCCTTGGTGCCGGAGAAGTCATTGTCGAAGTACTGGTGCACCTCATAGGCATAGTTGTCGACCGGATCGACGACGCCGAGCATGACCTCACCGTTCGGTGCGCCATAGGTCCCGCCCTCCCAGCTGTGCGCGCCCGTCCAGGCCGTTCCCGGAACGAGCACGAGATTGTCGGCGCCCTCGCCGCGGATGCGGGCCAGAGCCGCATTGGCAGCATCCAGCCATTGCTTAGCCGGCATGTCGTGCGGTTCGTTCATCAGGCCGAAGGTAATGTCCGGCTGATTGGCGAAGTGACGCGCCAGACGCCCCCAGAAATCGGCAAAGTCATCGCTGCTCACCTCCGCCGATCCGATCACGGCCTCGCGGTAGCGCGCGTAATTGTGTGGATCGAGGACAATGCGAAGCCCGGCGGCCCTCAGTTTCTCGACGCTTTCCTGCAAACGCCCCAGTTCACCTTCATCGAGGTCCTCCCGCAATCGTGGCTGCAGACGCTCCCACAGAAACGGCAGTCGTACCGAGGTGAAGCCCTTGCCGGCGAAATAGGCGATGGTGGCCTCCGACGGATAAACGTAATCCGTCCCCGCCACGCCGTCGGGATTGCCGAATTCGGCACCGGACAGGTTGATGCCGCGAAAACACGGTTCAGCGCCCTGCACCGGCTGGGCAAGCAGAGCCAGCCCAATCAGCACCGACGCGACCCGCTTCTGTCGTCTGGAAGGAAACGCGATGAAGCCGCAACGATGACGGGTGTGATCCATGATATCCCTGAAGGTTCGATGCGGCGAGGTTAATGACTTCGACGCCGTGGTCAACCGATCCGCGCCGATCCGTCCGCCCAAGCCTTGCACCCTGACGACGGGGATACGCTGATGGAAGACGCAATGGGAACGGAGTTTTCATCGACCGTCCCTAATCTTGTCGACCATGGGGCAGGCAAGCGGCTTCCATCGCAAATCAGCAGGCGATCTTTCCGCCACGGCATGACTGCGATAAGAAAGCGCATCCACCCTCGGGGCGAGAAAAGGTTTGAGATGATGACGAGCTATGTACTGACGGTATCCTGCCAATCCACGCGTGGCATCGTGGCCGCCATTTCCGGCTATCTCGCCGCCGAAGGCTGCAACATCGTCGACAGTTCGCAGTTCGACGATCTCGGAACCGGCAAGTTCTTCATGCGCGTCAGCTTCATTTCGGAAAAAGGCGTCGGCCGCGACAAACTGCTCGAAGGCTTCAAGCCGATCGCCGACCAGTTTGGCATGGACAGCGAAATCCACGATGCGGCGCACCGGATGAAGGTGCTGCTGATGGTGTCGCGTTTCGGCCATTGCCTCAATGACCTGCTCTACCGCTGGAAGATCGGGGCGCTGCCGATCGACATCGTCGGCGTTGTGTCGAACCATTTCGACTATCAGAAGGTCGTGGTGAACCACGACATCCCCTTCTACCACATCAAGGTGACGAAGGAGAACAAGCCGCAGGCCGAAGCCCAGCTTCTCGAACTGGTCGAGCAGACCGGTACGGAACTCATCGTGCTAGCCCGCTACATGCAGGTGCTTTCCGACAGCCTGTGCAGGAAGATGTCGGGCAAGATCATCAACATCCACCACTCCTTCCTGCCTTCGTTCAAAGGCGCCAACCCCTACAAGCAGGCCTATGAACGCGGCGTGAAGCTGATTGGCGCGACGGCGCATTATGTAACGGCCGACCTCGATGAAGGTCCGATCATCGAGCAGGACGTCGCCCGCATCACCCACGCCCAGAGCGCCGACGACTATGTCTCGATCGGCCGCGACGTCGAAAGCCAGGTGCTGGCACGGGCGATCCACGCCCATATCCACCATCGTACCTTCATCAACGGGAACCGCACCGTGGTCTTCCCGGCGAGCCCCGGCTCCTACGCCTCCGAACGCATGGGCTGACCGAAGGACCGGAGCCGATTCGAAGGCGGCTCCGGCCACGGGATGGACGCCTGTCCTGCCTTTGATAAGGTCGGCTATGTGATTCTCGTGGGAGAACAGCAATGCCCGACTCCGCTCTGCTCAAGCGCACAGAACTGCCACGTCCCAACGTGTCGGAACAGCAGGCGGCCGACATTCTCAAGGCGCATTATGGGCTCGAGGGCAGCCTGAAGGAACTCGGCAGCCAGCAGGACCGCAACTTCCGCATCGACACCGGCGAGGATCGCTATGTGCTGAAGATCTGCCGGGCGGAATATGCGACGATCGAGCTTGCCGCGCAGAACGCCGCCATGCGCCATCTGGCGACCCTGCCCGACATGGTGCGTGTTCCCGCCCCTGTTCTCGCCACCGGCGGCGAGGACATTGTCTTCCTGACGATGGACGACGAAGACTATCAGGTCCGGCTCCTTACCTATCTCGACGGAGAGCCGCTCACCCAACACAAGTATCTGGCGCCACAGGTCGTTGCCGGACTGGGCGCGCTGACCGCCCGCATTGCCGTCGGCCTGAAGGACTTTACCCATCCGGGCCTTGAGCGCGAACTGCAATGGGATCTTCGCCGCGCCGGGCCGGTGGCACTCCACCTGCTGAAGGCCGTGACGGACCAGTCACGGCGCGACCGCATCGCCAAGGCCATGGTCACCGCCGTCAAGCGTATCCAGCCGCTGGCTGGCAAGCTGCGTGTCCAGCCGATCCATCATGACGTCACCGACGACAACGTCGTTGCGCGACCCGACAGGCAAGGCCGCCTGATGCCGGATGGCGTCATCGATTTCGGTGATGTCGTCAGCGGCTGGCTGGTCGCCGATCTCGCCGTCACCTGCACCGCGCTCCTTCACCACGCCGACGGCGACCCCTTCTTCATCCTGCCGGCGGTCCGGGCCTTCCAGGAGCGTTGCCCCCTCAACGAGTCCGAACTGAAGGCGCTCTGGCCTTTGATTGTGGCCCGAGCCGGCGTGCTCGTCGCCAGTTCCGAACATCAGCTCACCATCGATCCGGACAACGGCTATGTCGAGGCGAACGCCGCGCACGAGCGCGAGATTTTCGACGTCGCCACATCCGCCCCCTTCGCGCTGATGGAGGCCGCGATTCTCGACGCGGTGGGCCATGGCGCGCAACCCTTGGACACGAGCGGTTTCGGCCGACTGCTGCCCGACATTGCTCCGGAAACGGTACGGCTCACCGATCTGTCGGTGACGAGCGACACGCTGGTCGAGGACAATTGGTCCGACCCGCAGATCGACTGGAAACTCCTGGCCCGCGCCGCAGCCGAAACCGGCGTCGCCTCGACCCGTTATGGCGAATACCGCCTCTCCTATACCCGGACCCTGTCGGAGCGCGCGCCGGCGACCTTCGCGCTCCATGTCGACATCTGCCTGCCGGCCGCAACGCCGGTTTCGGCCCCGATCAACGCCCGCGTGATCAAGGACGGACATCACCTGATCCTCTCGTCTGCGGCCATATCCCTGCATATCGACGGGGTCGACTGCCCGCTCGAGGATGGCAGCGAGATCAGGTCAGGCGAGCCGATCGGTGTCGTTGCCGGCGTGCTCGGCGCGGTCGGAGGACTGCGGGTGCAGCTCTGCCGCGACGCCGATCTCGTTCCGCCACTCTTTGCCCGCCCGGCCCATGCCGCCGTCTGGGCGAGCCTCTGCCCTTCGCCCTCCACCCTCATCGGCAGCAGTGTCGACGCAACCCCGCCGCAAAGCGCGCAACTGCTCGCCAAGCGCCATCGCAGCTTTGCCAAGCCGCAAAAGAACTATTTTGCCGATCCGCCGCAGATCGAGCGCGGCTGG
This sequence comes from Arenimonas sp., assembly GCA_019459145.1. Taxonomy (GTDB): domain Bacteria; phylum Pseudomonadota; class Alphaproteobacteria; order Rhizobiales; family Rhizobiaceae; genus Allorhizobium. Next base: position 71,884 of record JAIBEK010000032.1, on the reverse strand, counting down.
AAGGAGCATATGTTCGATGTGACCGGCCGGTCCTATCTCGACATGGTCAACAACGTCACCATTCTTGGCCACGGCCATCCCCGGTTGGCGGGGGCAGCTTTCAGCCAATGGTCACGGCTCAACACGAACTCGCGCTTCCACTATGCCTCTGTCGCGGAATTCTCCGACCGGCTGGCCTCGCTTGCGCCAGACGGTCTCGACACCGTCTTCCTCGTCAACAGCGGTTCGGAGGCCGTCGACCTCGCGCTTCGCCTCGCCTGGGCCAAGACCGGGTCGCACAACATCGTCAGCCTGCTCGAGGCCTATCACGGCTGGACGGTGGCGAGCGATGCGGTCTCGACCTCGATTGCCGACAACCCGCGCGCGCTGGAAACCCGCCCCGGCTGGGTCCACCCGGTCACGGCGCCCAACACCTATCGCGGTCCGTTCCGCGGCGCCACCTCGACCGCCGACTATGTGGCAAGCGTCACCAAGGCGCTGGACGCCATTGACGAGGCGGGGGAAAAGCTCGCCGGTTTCATCTGCGAAAGCGTCTATGGCAATGCCGGCGGCATTCCATTGCCGCCCGGCTACCTCGCCGAGGTCTACGGCATGATCCGCGCGCGCGGCGGTGTGTGCATCGCCGACGAGGTGCAGGTCGGCTATGGCCGGCTCGGTCATTTCTTCTGGGGCTTCGAGCAGCAGGGCGTCGTCCCCGACATCATCACCATCGCCAAGGGCATGGGCAATGGCCAGCCGCTCGGCGCTGTCATCACCAGCCGCGCGATCGCCGACGCGCTGGAGAACGAAGGCTATTTCTTCTCGTCGGCCGGCGGCAGCCCCGTCAGCTGCGTCGTCGGCATGACGGTGCTCGACATCATGCGCGACGAGAGCCTTCAGGAGAATGCAAAGGACACGGGCGACCATCTTAAGTCCCGGCTGGAGGCACTCGGCCAGCGTTTTCCGCTCGTCGGCGCGGTCCACGGCATGGGACTTTACCTCGGGCTGGAATTCGTCCGCGACCGGGAAACGCTGGAGCCGGCAACGCAAGAGACCGCCGCAATCTGCGACCGTCTGCTGGATCTCGGCGTCATCATGCAACCGACGGGCGACCATCTTAACATTTTGAAAATAAAGCCGCCGCTCTGCCTGTCGCGCGACAGTGCCGAGTTCTTCGCGGCAATGCTGGAAAAGGTGCTTTCCGACGGCTGGTGAAGGCGCGCGAAGCCCAGCGACGGTGCTTAATTCACCATAACGCCGGTCGTTCAAGTTTTCGGATGTTGTAAACGCTTCGCAAATCGCAAAACCAGGCTTTCCCGGAAGCCGGCTTCACAGCCCTTTTGCGGCGTGTCTATCCTCCACCCCGACAGCCAAAGGTGAAGGAAACTCGATGCCGAGCATGCCCGAAATGATCTCCACACCCTGGATCGTATGGGGCATGGCCTTGTTCCTGCTGAAGCACCTGGTCGGCGATTTCCTCCTCCAGACGACCTGGATCGCCATCGGCAAGCAACGCCGACAAGGATGGCTCGTCCCTCTCGCCCTGCATGCTGGCTTGCACGGAGCCCTGACCGGCCTGATTTTCTCGACCTTGGCTCCGTCGCTGGCGTGGATCGGCCTTGTCGATTTCATCGTCCATTCGGCGATCGATCGGGCAAAGGCGGTGACCCAGTCACGTCTAGGCTTCGATACCAGCCATACCGGTTTCTGGTGGCTGCTCGGCACCGACCAGACCCTGCACCATCTGACCCATCTCGGCTTTGCCACCGTTCTGGCCGTCAGTCAGACGCTCTGACTGCCGTTCAGTCAGAGCGAGATGACGGAACGCACGCGCTGGCGATCTCATCGAGAATCCAATTGCGGAAGGCGACGAGCGGCAGATAGCTGGCCCGCTCCCGGGTGAAGGCGAGGTAATAGCGCCCTTCGCTGTCGACCTCCTGGTCGATCGCCGGCACCAGGTCACCGCGCGCCACTTCCTCGCGGAACAGGAATGCCGGCAGGAGAGCCACGCCAAGTCCACCGATCGCCGCCTGCGAAGTCGCGCCGAACTGATCGAACAGCATGCCGTGGACGGATTCGAACGCAACGCCGTTGGCGGAAAGCCATTTCTCCCAGGCATCTGGCCGGGTCGTCAGATGCAGCAGCGGCACATCGAGAATATCGGCGGCGTTCTCCAGCCGGTGCGCCGCCTTGAACTGCGGACTGCATAGCGGGATCGTCGTCTCCCCCATCAGCGGGACGAGTTCGGCGCCGGGCCAGGCGGGAGCACCGAAATGGATCGCCGCGTCGATCGAATCCAGATGGAAATCGAAGGGCGACAGGCGGGTGATCAGATTGATGGCAATGCCCGGATGGGCTGCGAGGAAGTCGGCAAGACGCGGCGCCAGCCACCGCGCGCCGAAGGTCGGAAGCACGGCAAGGTTCAGCGTCCCGCCATTGGGATTGGCCCGAAGATTGAGCGAGGCGCTGGAGATCCGTCGCAAGGCCTCGCGAATTTCCCGCGCATAGCCGTCGCCGGCGACCGTCAGGCGAATAGTCTGTCGCTCGCGCAGGAAAAGCGCGACACCCAACTGGTCCTCCAGCGCCTTGATCTGACGGCTGACCGCGCTTTGCGTCAGGTCGAGTTCACGGGCCGCGGCCGTTATGCTGCCGGTTCGCGCCGCGGCCTCGAACGCGGCAAGCAGTGAGAGCGACGGAAGGAAGCGCCTGGCCGGCAGCATGTTATACCTCGACGGAATGAACTCTTGATAAATTATCGTTGGAACGGGTTAGTTTCGTCTTCTAGATTTCGCAAGACTTTACGTTTCGGAATGATGTGCGCGAATGGTCCCTTGGACGATGCCCTCGCCAGACGAGCGTACCGCGACCGCCCTTTGATACGATGACACGTTCTATCGGCCGTCTGCACGGCCACCCAAGAGGAAAAGATCATGCTGAACGACCCTCGCTCCCACGGTCTGTGGGAAAGGACCGCGCCGGCGGCACCGGTGACCCCGCCGCTTTCCGGCCGGGTCGACGCCGACGTGGTCATCGTCGGCGGCGGTTATACCGGCATTTCCGCCGCCCTGCACCTGGCGGAGGCAGGCACCAGGGTCGTCCTGCTGGAAGCGACCGAGATCGGTTTCGGCGGGGCCGGGCGCAATGTCGGCCTGATCAATGGCGGCATGTGGGTCATGCCCTCCGAAATCCCGGGTGTTCTCGGCCCGGTCCATGGCGAGCGCGTGCTGGATCTGCTCGGCAATGCTCCGCTGCTGGTTCGCGCGCTGATCGAGAAGCACGGTATCGACTGCGAGCTGGAAAAGAACGGTACGCTGCACTGCGCCGTCGGCCAGTCCGGTCTCGAGGAAATCAAGGAGCGTTGCAGCCAGTGGGCAGCGCGGGGCGCCGACGTGCGTATTCTCTCGGCCGACGAGACGGCCAAGCGGATCGGCACGACGGCCTATGCAGGATCGCTGCTCGACATGCGGGCCGGCACGCTCCAGCCGCTGGCCTATGTTCGGGGGCTGGCCAAGTCGGCGATCGCTGCCGGGGCCAAGATCCACACCGGCAGCGCCGCCGTTTCGACGGAACGCGACGGCAACCGCTGGGTGGTGAAGACGGCGAACGGTTCGGTGTCGGCCGACTGGATCATCGTCGCCTCCGAATACTATTCGACAGGGCCGTGGGAAGCCGTGCGCAACGAGCAGGTCCTGCTGCCCTATTTCAACTTCGCCACCAGGCCACTCTCGCCCGAGCAGTTGAAGAAGATCCTGCCGGGTCGCGAAGGCTGCTGGGACACCAGGGAAGTCCTCTCGTCCTTCCGCATGGACCGCGCCGGCCGCCTCGTCTTCGGCAGTTGCGGCGCGCTTCGCAACACCGGCCTCGGCATTCACCGCGCCTGGGCCAAGCGCGCGCTGAAGAAGCTTTTCCCCGACCTCGGCACGGTGGAGTTCGAGACAGAATGGTATGGCCGCATCGGCATGACCGACGACGCCATCCCGCGCTTCCACAAGTTCGCGCCGAATGTCGTGGGCTTCTCCGGCTATAACGGCCGCGGCATTGCGCCGGGCACGGTTTTCGGTAAGACACTGGCCCGACATATCCTCGGCGAGCTTTCGGAAGCGGATCTGCCGCTGCCGGTCAGGGACGTCGTCGAGGCGCCGCTTCGCAACCTGAAGGGCGCCTACTACGAGGCTGGCGCCCAGATCGCCCATTTCACCGGGGCGCGCTTCTGAAGAGAAGCACCTCGAAGACAACCGATAACGGAACATCCGAAATCACTGGAAGGAAGACCATGACCCTTGCCAACCTGAACTTCACGGCCGAAGTGGCCGCCATCATGGGCCGCCTCGGCGTGCCCGCCGAAAGCCTCGCCGGCGGCACGCTTTCCGTCCGCTCCCCGATCAACGGTGAAAAGATCGCCGCCGTTGCCGAGATCAATGCCGCCGACACCAAGGCCGCCATCGATGCCGCCCAGCAGGCCTTCCTCGAATGGCGCCTGGTCCCTGCGCCGAAGCGCGGCGAACTGATCCGCCTGCTCGGCGAGGAACTGCGCGCCGCCAAGTCCGACCTCGGCCGCCTCGTCTCCATCGAAGTCGGCAAGATCGTCTCCGAAGGCCTCGGCGAAGTGCAGGAAATGATCGACATCTGCGACTTCGCCGTCGGCCTGTCGCGTCAGCTCTACGGCCTGACCATCGCCACCGAACGCGCCGAACACCGCATGATGGAAAGCTGGCATCCGCTCGGCATCACCGGCATCATCTCGGCTTTCAACTTCCCCGTCGCCGTCTGGGCCTGGAACTCGGCGCTTGCGCTGGTCTGCGGCAACTCGACCATCTGGAAGCCGTCGGAAAAGACCCCGCTCACCGCCATCGCCACCCAGGCGATCTTCGAAAAGGCCGTCAGCCGCTATGTCGCCGACGGCGGCAAGGCGCCTGCCAATCTCTCGACGCTGCTGATCGGCGGCCGTGAAATCGGCGAAGTTCTGGTCGACAGCCCGAAGGTTCCGCTCATCTCCGCGACCGGCTCGACGCTCATGGGTCGCGCCGTCGGTCCGCGCGTCGCCACCCGCTTCGGCCGTTCGATCCTCGAACTCGGCGGTAACAATGCGGCGATCGTCTGCCCGACAGCCGATCTCGACCTGACCCTGCGCGGCGTCGCCTTCGCGGCCATGGGCACCGCCGGTCAGCGCTGCACCTCGCTGCGCCGCCTGTTCGTCCATGAAAGCGTCTACGACAAGCTCGTTCCGCGGCTGATCCAGGCCTATGGCTCCGTCAGCGTCGGCAACCCGCTGCAGTCGTCGACGCTGGTCGGCCCGCTGATTGATGAAGGTTCCTTTGGCCGCATGCAGAAGGCCCTCGACGAAGCCAAGGCAGCCGGCGGCAAGGTTTCCGGCGGCGACCGCCTGATGCAGAACGAGGCGGCCGACGCCTATTACGTGCGCCCGGCGATCGTCGAGATGCCGGCCCAGACCGGTCCGGTCAAGGACGAAACCTTCGCGCCGATCCTGTACATCATCAAGTATAGTGACTTCGATGAAGCGCTGGCTCTCAACAATGACGTACCCCAGGGCCTGTCGTCCTCGATCTTCACCAACGACCTGCGCGAGGCGGAAGCCTTCGTGTCGGATCGCGGCTCCGATTGCGGCATCGCCAACGTCAACATCGGCCCGTCGGGCGCCGAAATCGGTGGCGCCTTCGGTGGCGAAAAGGAAACCGGCGGCGGTCGCGAATCCGGTTCCGACGCGTGGAAGGCTTATATGCGTCGCGCCACCAACACGATCAACTATGGCAAGACCCTGCCGCTCGCCCAGGGCGTCAAGTTCGACGTGGGCTGATCCGCCCTATCGCTGATCTATCGAAGGCCGCGCGGATCGAACGCACCGCGCGGCCTTTGTTTTTGAACTTTGTATGAAATTCAAAAGGCTCAGACCAAGGTTCGCTGGCCTGCACTGGTCTTCCCCTTTGAAATCGGCCAAGGTGCGCATGATCTGGCGGCATTTCGAGGCGGGCGAATGGATATTCACGATCAGTCGGCAGCGATTGCCTTCCTGAGCGCGCCGGAAACCTTCGGCGAAATCGACGCCGTAAAGATCATCGAAACCCACATTTCCCTCGTCTTCCTGATCGATGGCCGCGCCTACAAGCTGAAGCGTGCGGTCAAACTCCCTTACGCCGACTTTTCGACCTATGAGCTGCGCCTGCACTATTGCCGACGTGAGGTCGAGCTCAACAGCCGGGCCACCCCCGACCTCTACCTCGGCATCCGCCGCATCACCCGCGAAGCCGACGGGCGTCTGGCCTTTGACGGTCAGGGCGAGGCCATCGACGTCGTCGTCGAGATGAACCGGTTTGCCCAGCACGACCTGTTCGACCGTATGGCGGATGAAGGAAAGCTCGACGCGTCGTTGATGGAGGAGACCGCGCGGATGATCGCCGCCGTCCATGCGCAAGCCCCGATCATCCATACGGACAGCGGCTCGGCCAACCTGGGCGGGGTGCTGGACATCAATGCTGCAGGCTTCGCCACCAGCCATGTCTTCCCGGACGATGCCGTCGCTGCGCTGAACGCGGCCTTCCGAAGCGCATGGACGGATCGCGCAGCCCTGTTGGATCGACGGGAAGTCGAGGGCAAGGTGCGCCTTTGCCATGGCGACCTGCACCTGAGAAACCTGTTCATCAGCCCCGCAGGGCCGCGCATGTTCGACTGCATCGACTTCAACGACCAGATCGCCACCGTCGACGTGCTCTACGACCTCGCCTTCCTGCTGATGGACCTGTGGCATCGCGGCTTCCCGGATCTGGCGAACGTCGCCGCCAATCGCTATCTCGACATCAGCCGAGACGACCAGGGTTTTTCCCTTCTGCCCTTCTTCATGGCGGTCAGGGCCGCCGTCCGTGCCCATGTGACCGGTACCCAGATCGAGTCAGGCGGCGATGCGGATGGCAAGCTGGCGCGCAGTGCCCGGTCCTATTTCGATTTTGCCATGGCACTGCTTGCCACCCGATCGCCAAGACTCGTGGCGATCGGCGGCCTCAGCGGTTCCGGAAAATCGACCCTCGCCGACCGGCTTGCCCCCCGGCTGGCCGGTCCGCCGGGCGCCCGCATTCTCGAAAGCGACCGGATCCGCAAGGCGATGTTCGGCGTCGCCGCCAAGGAGCAACTCCCTGCGGAGGCCTATCATCCGGACGTCTCGGCGACGGTCTACGCGCAAATGGCCGATCACGCCCGGCTGGTGATTGCGGGCGGTGGCACAGCGATCGTCAACGCGGTGTTCGACCGGCCCGATGACCGCCACCACATAGGCGCCATCGCCGGGCAATTGGGCGTGCCGTTCAACGGCTTCTGGCTGGACGCCGGCGCCGAGACCTTGCAGTCGCGCATTGCGTCGAGGCCGAAGGGTCAATCCGACGCCACGCTCGACGTGCTTGAGATGCAACTGGCCAGGGACCTCGGCCCCATGGACTGGCAGCGGATCGACGCCACGGCGCCGATCGATCATGTCCTCGCGGCGGTCGAAGCATTGCTCGACCAGCCTGCCTAACGAATGTTGAAGCGCACCGGCGCGGTGATCGTCTTGCTCACGCCCGCAGGCGGGGCCGGAACGGGCGAGGCGCGGCGCACCATATCGAGCACCGCCTGGTCGAGGCTCGAATGGCCCGACGAGCGCGACAGCGACACCGACAGGACATTGCCGCCGTCATCGATCCGGAACCGCACATAGACGGTCCCCTCTTGCCGATTGCTGCGCGCCTCCGACGGATAGCGCTTGCGCCGTTCGAGATGCGACATCAAACGCGACTGCCACTTGGCCGGGCTGACATTGCGCCCTCCGCCGCTGCTGGTCGCCTTTGCCGCCGTGCGATCGGCCTGCGCGACCTCCGCCTTGGCCTTGCGGGCAGCCTCCGACGCCGGCGGCGGCGGAGCCTTCGGCTTGGCGACGGGCTTTTTCGCCTCCTGCTTCTTCGGCTTTTCCTCCACCGGCGCAGGCGGCGGCGGGCGCATGACCGGGATCGGCACCGCCACGTTCTCAAGCTGAGCCATCACCATCTGCTCGATGGGATCAATCTCCTCGACAGGGTCCGGAAGCGGCTCGGGTTCCAGCGGCGGCGGTTCGATGACGGGCTCGGCAACCGGCTCTGGCACCTGCTCCACGACCTCCTCGACCGGCGGCTCGACGATCGGCTCGGGTTCCGGCTGCTCGACAGGCTCCGGCATGGGTTCATGCGACGCCGTCTTGATCTCCTCGGCATCGACCTGGTCGGGAACGATCTGTTCCTCCTCGACCTTTTCCGCGACGGGCTCGGGGGCAAGCTCGATCATGATCGCCGAGGGGGGCGCCGCATCGGCTGCAACAAGCTCCGGTTCCTGCAACAGCAGCGCAACCGCACCGGCATGGGCGGCGGCCACGCAAACGGTAGCCGCCGACCAGAGCAGAATTTCACCCGCCACCCTGCCCCTGGAGCGCTGCACCGGGTGGCTTGTCATGGCTGCACCCCGGGCGCGGGCGACGGCTCGTCCGGCGAAAGCTGCGGCGACGGCAAGGTTTCCAGCCCCACCAGCGCGATCTTCAGATAGCCGGAATCGCGCAGAAGGTTCATCACCTCCATGAAGGCGCCATAGTCCACCGCCTTGTCGGCGCGCAGGAATATCCGCGCATCCTTGTTACCCTCGGTCAGGCGATCGAGATCGGCACCCAGTGTTTCACGGACAGCCGTCTCGTTGCCGAGCGACAGGCTCATGTCGTCCTTGAGTGTGACATAGACCGGCGTATCCGGACGCTCGGCCGGCTTCGCCGTCGATGCAGGCAGGTCGACGCTGACATCGACCGTGGCAAGCGGTGCGGCCACCATGAAGATGATCAGCAACACCAGCATCACGTCGATGAAGGGCGTGACATTGATCTCGTGGTTTTCCGCCAGATCGTCGCCTGAATGGTTTTCCCGAATGCCGCCGGCCATCTCTTTACTCCGCCGCAAGCGCCACGGCGGCGCTCTTGGCCGCGGGAGAGACCTTGCGGTAATCGAGATCGCGGCTGACCAGGCGCTCGATGCCGGCCGCCGCATCGCCCAGCAACTGGCGATAACCGGTCACCGAACGGGCAAAGACGTTGTAGATGATTACGGCCGGGATAGCGGCCACCAGACCGATCGCGGTGGCGAGCAGGGCCTCGGCAATGCCCGGCGCAACGACGGCGAGATTGGTCGTCTGGGATTCGGAAATGCCGATGAAGGAGTTCATGATCCCCCAGACCGTGCCGAACAGGCCGACGAATGGCGCCGTCGAGCCGATCGTCGCCAGCACGCCGGTGCCTTTGGCGATTTGGCGACCGGCACGCACCTCGATCCGCGCCAGCGCGGAGGCGACACGCTCCTTCACCCCGGCGCCACCCGCCCGATCCACGGCGGCATCGGAGAGCCGGATCTCATCGCTGGCACTGCGCAGCATCGAGACGACGACGCCACCGCGACCAGCCATGTCAGCCATCGCCGCTTCGAGCGTGTGGGCCTTGAGGATGGCCTTCAGGCCACGCGTCGCCCGCACCCGGGCGCCGGCCAGTTGCAGCGTCTTGGCCAGCCACACGGTCCAGGTGACGAGAGAGGCGAAGGCCAGAGACACCATCACCGCCTTGACCACCCAGTCGGCCGCCATGAACATGCCGAGCGGCGAGAGATTGTGGGGCAGATCCTCGCGGGCGATCTGTGTCGCTGCGGCCGTTTCATCCACCGCCGGAGAGGATGCAGCCGGCTCCACGGCTGGCGCAGCGACCGGTTCGGCAACCGGCGCCGCCCCGACCACGGATGGCGCTGCCGTTTCGGCTGGCGCAGGCGCCGCCTCCGGCACCGGTTCGGATGTGACCGCTTGACCTGGCTGAACCGGCGTGGGCGTAACCGCCACGGCTGCGGGGGCGGAAGGCGAAACACCCCCAGGCGGTAGCTCCTGGGCGAAAGCGGCGGCGGAAGATAGAAACAGATATCCGGTCAGGGCAAGGCCGGCGATGGAAGGTCCCGAATGATGAGGAAACACTGGGAGCTCCTTTGTCTGATGAAACCATAAGATTGCGCGCCACGATCGCGACTGACCTGCCACGATAACGCGCTGGCATACCCCCTCGATAATTAACTTGATTTATTTTGACAAGTAATAACGCGCCGTGCTCACCGAAAAAGTTGATCGACAAGGTGAGGTTTACAAAACGCCATCCATCTCCGATTCGGGGTGATCGAGATCCGCCGGCTTGCGGGACGACCTGGCCGGTTTCTCCTGGCGGAATTCCCGCATGACCAGCGCGCAGAGCGCCTCGGCAGGCGGGCTGAGCGGGATGCCCTTGCGCATAATGATGCCGATCGTGCGCACCACCGACGGATTGCGGATCGGCACGGCGACGATGTCGGAGGCCCGGCTGGCGCCGAGCGCGAATTCTGGCAGTACCGTCAATCCGAGCCCCGCCTGGACCATGTTGATGGCAGTCGCGATGTGGCGCACCTCGTACCGCCACAGCAGGCTCTCGCGGCGACTGCCGAGCGCATCGTCGATCAGGATACGATTGCCCGTCAGCGTGCCGATGCGGATCAGCGGCTCACCTTCGAGGTCCTGCCAGGTGGCGGCGTCGCCCTTGGCCAACGGATGGCTTTTGGGGCAGGCAAGAACGAAGGATTCCTTGAAGAGCGGAGTGATCTCAAGGTCCATCGCCATGGAGGAGACGATGGAAATGCCGAACTCGACCTCGCCATTGCGAACATGGTCGATGATCTCCGAGGCGGAATGGTCGAGGATCCGCACGCGCACATCACGAAAGTCTTCCAGGAAGCCGCCAAGGATGCGCGGCAGGTAGATCGAGGCGATGGTGGGCAGGCAGGCGATCGAGATATGCTCCTGCCGCTCCTTGCCTCGCAGGCGAAGCTGCTCGAACGACGAGGTGATTTCGTCCATCATCCGCCGTGCCTTCGGCAGCAGTTCGACGCCGGTCGGGGTCAAGGTCACCTGACGCGTCGTCCGCGCCAGAAGCTTGAGCCCCAGATCGTCCTCCAGCTTCTTCATCCGATGGCTGAGCGCTGTCTGCGACAGATTGAGATGGGCGGCCGCCCGGTGAAAGCTGCCGCGCTCGGCAATGCACAGAAAGGCCTCGAGGCCGAGGAAATCGACGCGCATGTATCAGTCATTCCTTTGATGAATCCTGAGAATGAATACTGCCCAAAATGAAGTCCGTTTCAAGTCCGGCCAAGCCGAATATCCGGTCATCGGGCAGGCTGCACCGCGGCCCCCATTCGCGCATCTCATTGATTATTGTCAAAGCACGGTGACAATACAGTGGTTATTGTCGACAACATACAATCGCTCCGAGCGAGCCGTCATCAAGAACACCATCCGGGAGGGTTTCCATGTCCGCAGTGCAGCAGTCCATCGCATGGTTTGAAACGCTGGGACGCCACGACGTACCCCGCGTCGGCGGCAAGAACGCCTCGCTCGGTGAAATGGTGCAAGCCTTGGCCGCCGGCGGCATACGCGTGCCCCCGGGTTTTGCCACCACCGCGGACGCCTACTGGAATTATGTCACGGCCAATGAGCTCGCAGAGCGCATGACGTCGCTGCTGGCGCAATGGGAGGCTGGCAAGGCGACGCTCGCCGAGACCGGCCTGGCAATCCGCAATATTTTCCTCAAGGGCGACTGGCCGGCAGAGATCGAGGCCGAGATCCGCTCCGCCTATCGCGAACTTTCGAAACGCGCCGGCGTGGACGAAGTTGAGGTTGCCGTTCGCTCCAGCGCCACCGCCGAGGATCTTCCCGACGCGAGTTTTGCCGGCCAGCAGGAGACCTTCCTCAACATCAAGGGCGAGACGGCGCTGATCGACGCCTGCCGCCGCTGCTATGCCTCGCTGTTCACCGACCGTGCGATCAGTTACCGCAAGACCAAGGGCTTCGACCACATGAAGGTGGCTCTGTCGATCGGTGTGCAGCAGATGGTGCGCTCCGACATCGGCGGCTCGGGCGTGATGTTCTCGATCGACACCGAGACCGGTTTCGACAAGGTCGTGCTGATCAACGCCGCCTGGGGCCTGGGCGAGAATGTCGTGCAGGGCACGGTGGACCCGGACGAATACCAGGTGTTCAAGCCGCTGCTCGACGACCGGTCGCTGTCGCCGATCATCGAGAAGAAGAAGGGCGCCAAGGCCATCAAGATGATCTATGCGGTCGGCGACAAGCCGACCCGCAACGTGCCCACCTCCAAGGCCGAACGCGCCGCCTGGGTGCTGAGCGATCCGGAAATCGTCGAACTTGCCCGCTGGGCGGCGACGATTGAGAAGCACTATGGCTGCCCGATGGACATGGAATGGGCCCGCGACGGCAATACCGGCGACATGTACATCGTCCAGGCCCGTCCGGAAACGGTCCAGGCGCGGCGCGATGTCGGCATCTTCAAGTCCTACACCCTGCAGAACAAGGGCAAGATCCTGACCAAGGGCCTGTCGATCGGCGACGCCATCGCCAGCGGACAGGTCTGCCTGATCGAAACGGCCAAAGACATCGAAAAATTCGTCGACGGCTCGATCCTCGTCACCCAGACCACCGACCCGGACTGGGTGCCGATCATGAAACGCGCCGCAGCCATCGTCACCGACCATGGCGGACGCACCTCGCATGCCGCCATCGTCAGCCGCGAACTCGGCCTGCCTGCCGTCGTCGGCACCGGCAATGCCACGGAAATCCTGCATACCGGCCAGGACGTGACCATCTCCTGCGCCGAGGGCGACGAAGGCTTCATCTATGAAGGCATCGCCGAATTCTCGGTCGAGGAACTCGACGTCAACGACCTGCCGGAAACCAACACCAAGGTCATGCTGAACCTCGCCAATCCCGGCTCGGCCTTCCGCTGGTGGCGCCTGCCGGCCGACGGCATTGGTCTCGCCCGCATGGAGTTCGTCGTATCGAACGCCATCCGCGTCCATCCGATGGCACTCGTGCATTTCGACAGGCTGAAGGACGAGGCGGCAAAGGCCGAGATCGCCGCGCTGACAGCCGGTTACGACAGCAAGCCGGACTACTTCGTCGACAAACTGGCGCGCGGCCTTGGCCGTCTTGCCGCCGCTGTCCATCAGAAGCCCGTCATCATCCGCATGAGCGACTTCAAGACCAATGAATATGCCGGCCTCGTCGGTGGCGCCGAATTCGAGCCGGCCGAGGAAAACCCGATGATCGGCTTTCGTGGCGCCTCGCGTTACTACTCGCCGCGCTACCGCGAGGGCTTCGCGCTCGAATGCCAGGCGATCAAGCGGCTACGCGACGAAATGGGCTTCACCAATGTCGTCGTCATGATCCCCTTCTGCCGCTCGGTCGGCGAGGCCGACAAGGTGCTCGGCGTCATGGCGGAGAACGGCCTGAAGCGCGGCGAAAACGGCCTGCAGGTCTATGTGATGTGCGAGATCCCCTCGAACGTCATCCTGGCGGCCAAGTTCGCCGACCGTTTCGACGGCTTCTCGATCGGCTCGAACGACCTCACCCAGCTCACGCTGGGCGTCGACCGTGATTCCGGCGAACTGGCCGACCTGTTCGACGAGCAGGACGAGGCGGTCAAATGGATGATCGAGAAGGTGATATCCGAGGCCAACAAGGCGGGCGCCAAGATCGGCCTTTGCGGCCAGGCGCCGAGCGACCATCCGGAATTCGCCGAATTCCTGGTCGAATGCGGCATCGACTCGATGTCGGTGAGCCCCGACAGCTTCATCGCGGTGAAGCAGATCGTCGCTGCGGCCGAGAAGGCCAAGGCTGGCCGCGGCTGATCGCCCGGCAATCAAGAGAAGCGGTGCGGGCGAATTCGCCCGCACGGATTGATTGGAGTCAATTCGGACTGTCGATATCGTTGTATCGTGATATTGTTCGCATGCCCGCAAAACGCGTACATTCGTGAGCGGGTTTCTACGCAAAACCAAGTAGCCTTTTCCATAATGCCATTCGGCGACCGGACCCTTGCGTCCGCAATAATCGGGAGGATGCCATGCATAAATTGAAATCCATTTTGACTGCCACCGCTGTTTCGCTCTTCATGCTTCCGGCGGCCGGTCATGCCGGCGGCACCGTGGAGGTTCTCCACTGGTGGACTTCGGGCGGCGAGGCCAAGGCCGTCGGCACGCTGAAGGAAGCCTTCGAGAAACAGGGCGGCAAGTGGGAAGACTCACCGATCGCCGGCGGCGGCGGCGATGCCGCCATGACCGCGCTGCGCGCCCGCGTGATGGCCGGCAACCCGCCGGCAGCCGTACAGCTGAAAGGCCCCGGCATCCAGGAATGGGCCGACCAGGGTGGTCTCGCCGATGTCGAAGAGGTAGCCAAGGCGGAGAAATGGGACGAAGTCCTGCCGCCCTCCATGGCAGAGATCATGAAATACAAGGGCAAGTATGTCGCCGCCCCGGTCAATGTCCATCGCATCGACTGGATGTGGATCAATCCAGCCGTGCTCGCCAAGGTCGGCGCCGAAGTGCCGAAGACCTGGGACGAATTCAACGCCGTTGCCGACAAGCTGAAGGCGGCCGGCATCACGCCGCTCGCCCATGGCGGCCAACCCTGGCAGGACGCGACGGTCTTCGAAACGATCGTCCTTTCCGAAGGCGCCGACTTCTATCGCAAGGCGCTGATCGAGCTCGACGAGGAGGCTCTGACCGGCGAAACCATGGTCAAGGTCTTCGACCAGCTCCGCAAGCTGCGCGGCTATGTCGATCCGGGCTTCTCCGGCCGCGACTGGAACCTCGCAACAGCCATGGTGATGAATGGCGAAGCCGGCTTCCAGATCATGGGCGACTGGGCCAAGGGTGAATTCCTGGCCGCCGGCAAAGAGCCGGGCAAGGACTTCATCTGCGCCCCGACACCTGGCAACGGCTTCAGCTTCAACACCGACAGCTTCGCCTTCTTCAAGGTCTCCGGCGATGACCGGATCGAAGGCCAGAAGGTGCTGGCCAGCCTGATCATGTCGCCCGAATTCCAGGAAACCTTCAACCTGGCCAAGGGCTCCATTCCGGCCCGTACCGACATCAAGCTGGACAAGTTCGACAGTTGCGCCCTCAAGTCCTTCGAAGACATGACCGCGGCGGTGAAGAACAACACCTTCGTTCCGTCCATGGCGCATGAAATGGCGGTTCCCCGCACGGTGCGCGGCGAGTTCCTCGACGTCGTCACCAACTTCTTCAACTCGGAGATGAGCTCGGCCGATGCGGCCAAGGCCATGGGCGAAGCGGTGAAGCGCGCTCAGTAAGACTTATCTTCAATCAACGACCACCGGGGCACGGCCAAGCCGAACTCCGGTGGTTCCCTTTCGTGCGGCGCAGAACCGCAAATGGGGATGAAGACCGCGGGGAGGATCTGGAAAATGAATGCCAAAAGCCGACGGATAGCGTTCGATCGATTTTTCGAGCGATGGCTGCCGCAGATCGTCGTGTCGCCGATGTTTGCCGCAAGCCTGTTGTTCGTCTACGGCTTCATCGCCTGGACGGTCTATATCTCCTTCACCAAGTCCGGCGTCATGCCGAACTACACGCTGGTCGGCCTCGCCCAATACGAGCGGCTATGGAGCACACCGCGCTGGTTCGTGGCAATCGAGAACCTGTTCATCTTCACCAGCCTGTTCATGATCTGCTGCATGGTGATCGGCCTGTTCCTCGCCATCCTGCTCGACCAGCGAATCCGCGCCGAGGGCATGATCCGCACGATCTACCTCTATCCCATGGCGCTGTCGTTCATCGTCACCGGCACCGCATGGAAATGGATCCTCAATCCGACGCTCGGCATCGAGAAGATCATCCAGGGCTGGGGCTTTCCCAATTTCAATTTCGACTGGCTGGTCGATCCGAACATGGCAATCTATACGATCGTGATTGCCGGCGTCTGGCAATCCTCCGGCTATGTCATGGCGCTGTTTCTCGCCGGCCTGCGCTCGGTCGACGACGAGATCATCAAGGCGGCTGCGATCGACGGGGCCGGTCCCTTCCGCACCTATTGGAGCATCATCCTGCCGATCGTCCGGCCGGTCTTCTTCTCCGCCTTCGTCATCCTGTCGCATCTGGCGATCAAGAGCTTCGACCTGGTCATGGCGCTGACCGGCGGCGGGCCAGGCTATGCCACCGACATGCCGGCCACCTTCATGTACTCCTTCGCCTTTCAGCGCAGCGAACTGGGAACTGCAGCGGCAAGCGCGGTGATGATGCTGGTCACCGTGACCGCGATCTTCATCCCCTATCTCTATTCGGAACTGAGGAGACCGGCGAAATGAGCAAAGCCGCCACCTCCGGCATCGTCCGTCCCAAGGGTCTCAAGAACACGCTGCTAAGGCTGCTGCTGTTCGCCATCCTCGGGCTCTTCTGCCTCTACTATCTGATGCCGCTCTTCGTGATGATCTCGACCTCGTTGAAATCGCTCGAAGAGATCCGCACCTCGTCGCTGATCAGCCTGCCGAAGGACGTGACCTTCGCCGCCTGGGAAAAGGCCTGGAGCTCGGCCTGCGTCGGCGTGCGCTGCACCGGGCTGCAGCCCTATTTCATGAACTCGATCCTGATGGTCGTTCCGGCGGTCGCCATTTCCACCCTGCTCGGCGCGCTCAATGGCTATGCCCTCACCAAATGGAAGTTTCGCGGAGCCGACTTCATCTTCGCGCTGATGCTGTTCGGCTCGTTCATCCCCTTCCAGGTCGTGCTTCTGCCGATGGCCCGCATGCTCGGCTATCTCGGCCTCGCCGGCAGCGTCTACGGCCTGATCCTGGTGCACACGGTCTATGGTCTCGCCTTCACCACGTTGTTCTTCCGCAATTTCTTCGTCGGCGTGTCGGACGGCATCGTCCATGCGGCAAAGATCGATGGCGCCGGCTTCTTCCGCATCTTCTTCACCCTGCTGCTGCCCATGTCTCTGCCGACCATCGTCGTCGCCGTCATCTGGCAGTTCACGCAGATCTGGAACGACTTCCTGTTCGGCGTGGCGTTCACGGTCGGCGACAGCAATCCGGTGACGGTCGCACTCAACAATATCGTCGCGTCAAGCACCGGTGTGAAGGAATACAATGTCGACATGGCGGCGGCGATCATCGCGGCCCTGCCGACCCTCCTCGTCTACATCGTGGCGGGCAAATACTTCGTGCGCGGACTGGCCGCAGGTGCCGTGAAAGGGTGATGAAATGGCGAAAGTCGAACTGCGCGACGTCTGGAAGAAATTCGGCAATGTCGAAGTCATCAAGGGGGTAAGCATCGATCTCGACGACGGCGAATTCGTCGTGCTGGTCGGGCCGTCCGGCTGCGGCAAGTCGACCCTGCTCAACCTCATCGCCGGACTGGAGACCCTGACCAGCGGCGAGATCCGCATCGGCGATACGCTGGTCAACGACGTGCCGCCGAAGGACCGCAACATCGCCATGGTGTTCCAGTCCTATGCGCTCTATCCAACCAAGACCGTGCAGGAGAACATCACCTTCGGCATGCAGACCCGTGGTGTCGATCGCGCCGTGCAGGACAAGGCGCTCGCCGATGTCTCCCAGCTTCTGCATATCGAGCAGCTTCTCGACCGCAAGCCGGGGCAACTCTCAGGGGGCCAGCGCCAGCGCGTCGCCATGGGGCGCGCCCTGGTGCGCAACCCGGACGTCTTCCTGTTCGACGAGCCCCTCTCCAACCTCGACGCCAAGCTGCGCATCGAAATGCGCACGGAAGTGAAGAAACTGCACCTGCGCCTCGGCAAGACCATCGTCTACGTGACCCACGATCAGATCGAGGCCATGACGCTCGCCTCGCGCATCGCCGTCATGGACAACGGCCATGTCCGCCAGTTCGGCACGCCCGAGGAGATCTATGAAAATCCCGTCGACCTTTTCGTCGCAGGCTTCATGGGCTCGCCGTCGATGAACATCGTCAAGGGCAAGGTCGTCAACGAGGAGGGCTATGCGATCGACGTCGCCGACGAGGAAGGCACGATCCGCTTTCCCCTCGGGCCGGAGCAGGCGGCAAAGGTCAAGGGACGAGAGGGCGAGGAGATCCATCTCGGCCTCCGCCCCGAAACGATCACCCATGTCGGTGCCCACGGCGCGCCGCAATCCGACCTGTTCGTCTTCGAGCGCGCCGTCGACGTGGTCGAGCCGACCGGTCCGGATACGATGCTGGTCTTCACGCTCGGCGGAATGGAAGCGATCGCCCGGGTGAGGCCCGAAGAGCGCGTCAAGCCCGGCGATATCTTCCGTTTCGAGGTCAATATGGGCAAGGCCAAGCTGTTCGACGGGAAGACCGGCATGCGGCTCTAGGCGGTTGGCGGTTCAGACAGCGAAGCTCAACCCTTGTTGGCCTCGTAAAGGGCCAGCACGTCCGCACGACGGCATAGCTCCGTCCCCGATGTCATGACCGCGGCGGCCCCGGCTGCCAGGCCAAAGCGGAATGCCTCGCCGATGTCGTGGCCCTCCGCCAGTGACCAGGTCATCGCCGCGACGAAACTGTCGCCCGCACCGACGGCGGATTGGATCGGTACTTCGATCGCCGGCACCCGCTGGATCATGTCGGCACCGACGAGGATCGCACCGTCACCGCCCAGCGTGACCGCGATATAGTCCGCGGCCCCGCTGCGCACGACGGCCTGGGCGGCAGATCCCGCATTGTCGTGATCGATCTTCTGACCGACGAAGCTCGCCAGTTCGCCAAGGCTCGGCTTGACGAGGAAGACGTTCGCCTTCGACAGCGTCTCGTGCAAAGCCTCGCCGGATGTGTCGAGGATAAGGCGGGCTTTCTTGGCGGCGGCAATTTCGGCCATGCGCGCATAGGTACCGTCACCAACGCCGCGCGGAAGGCTGCCGCTGGCCACGATATAATCCGCATCCGTGTTTTCCAGAAGCTCGAAGACCGGCTCCAGTTCCGCCTCGGTGACCTGCGGCCCTTCCGGCACGAAACGATATTCGAGATTGGTCGAGAGTTCGCGCACATTGTAGGCGACCCGCACGGGGTCGTGGATCGGAAACGCATGCTGGCGAATGCCCAGGGGACGCAGCATGGCCTCGAGAAGGGTGCCAGTGGCGCCGCCCGACAGATAGAGCAAATCGCAATCGCCCCCCAGCTCGACGATCACCCGCGCGACATTGATGCCGCCGCCACCGGCATGCTGGCGCTGGTTATGGGTGCGGGTCTTGTGAGTGTGCCGCACCTTGTCGGCGTCACTGGAAATATCGATGGCGGGATTGAGCGCGATGGAGAGAATTTTCGACATGCCCGAGCCTAGCGTCCCTTCGTGACAGATCAAAGAAATTGTTTGCCCCGCAACAGCAATGCTGAGCTATAGCGCCCGTGCTTTGACCAGGGCAAGATCGAGCCTGGACGCCGGCGCCGGCCGGTGCGGAAAACTTGACACAGTGTCCCGTTTAGATGGTTGTCTTTGCCGAGCCGGACATTACCTTTGCCGCAGACCGCTACAGGCGCTCAGGCACCGGGCGCAGAACACAGGAAGAGACATGTATACCGGTATCGTTCAGGCGGTTGCCCCCGTCATCAACATCGTCCGCCATGACGGCTACACCGAATTTCACATCGCGTTTCCCGAACGCCTGGTCGAAGGATTGCAGATCGGCGGCAGCGTCTCGGTCGAGGGCGTCTGCCTGTCGGCGACGTCGATCAACGGCACCACTGTGACATTCGATGCGATGGATGCAACTCTGGAGCGGACCAATCTCGGCGACCTGACAATCGGTGACAGCGTCAACATCGAGCGCTCGGCCAAGCCCACGGATGAAAATGGCGGCCACGCGATCGCCGGGCATATTGCCACCACGGCCACGCTTGTCGCGGCCAAAAGCGAAATGCCGGGCGCCTTCGTTCGCTTCTCCGTGCCGCAGGACTGGTCAAAATATATCTTCCCGCGCGGTTTTCTCGCAGTGAACGGCGCCAGCCTGACCGTGGCAGAGGCTGAAGGCGACGTCTTTCAGATCAATCTCATCCCGGAAACGCTGCGGCAGACGACATTTCCGCGCTACAAGCCGGGCGACCGTTTGAATATCGAAGTCGATCACCAGACGATGGTGATGGTCGATGTGGTCGAGCGCACGCTGACACGCCTTCTCGACAAGCGCCCATGAGGGGGCGCACGATCAATGGCTCGGGCGCAGCGCTGTCCAGGGCCGGTCGCTGATCAGCGAGACAAGCACCTTGAAATAGTCGGCTGGCTTCGGCGCGCAAAGGCCGGTCGGAATACCCTTGGCGGCAATTTCGGCAAGCGGCGAGCCTGACACGATCCGAAAGGGAATGCCCTTCCTGCGCAATTCCTCGACGATCGGCGTAACCGCGCCGTCGCGAACCTGGAAGTCCAGGATGGCGGCCGAGATGTCCTCGTTCTCGAGAATGTCGAGTGCATCATGGACCGTCTCGGCCGTCACGACATTGACCCCGGCCCGCGAAACACTGTCGGCGGCATCCATGGAAATGAAGACGTCATCCTCGACGATGAGGATCGTATCGGTCTGAATTCCGTTTCTGAGCGGCATGGCTTTACTCCTTTGACCGCACAACGCCTGCAACTCGAAGTTTGTTTCAGCTTTTAATCAATTCGCGAACAACTTGGTAAACAAAGGGTTTCGCTCTACACCGGGGCTATCAGCGGTGGTAACCCGCTTGCTCACCCTTCAAATTCATCAAGGACCGTCATATCGCCGATCGGCGATGGAACCTGTCGCCCATCCAGGCGTTCCTATTCGGATTGCCAAGATGGAGAACTGCCATGCAGATCATTGATACACAGGTTCATGAAGACATGGGCGGCGTACCGGGCTTCACCGTCGAATTCGTCGGTGACGGAGGCGAAGTCGTTTCGGTACGGATGAAACAGGGTCAGAGCGGCGAACTGAGCCGTGACAATGCCCTTGAAAAGGCGCGTGCACTGCTGGTGCAGGTCGGATCGTTCGGCGCAGAACCCATGAAGGAGAATGCCCGCACGCCGTCGCAGGAAGGCGATGACAGCGTATCGGACGCCGTTCTCAGCGCCCGTCGCGCCCAGGATGAAGCGGAATTGGACCAGCAGGTCGATGAAGGCCTGATCGATACCTTCCCCGCCAGCGACCCGGTTTCGGCCACCTATTCCTCGACCGCTGGCGCCAATCGCCATTAGAGCCTTCTTCAACGGAAGATAACGGGACGTGCCGGCTCCAGCCGGCGCGTCCTCTACCGTTTCCAGGCGACAATCATCCGTCGCCCTCGAGGATTCCACCCATGCCGGAACTCGATCCATATTTTGCCACGCAGACCACCCTGCCGCTCTCCGTAATCATCATGAGGCTGCTGATCGCCATGGTTTGTGGAGCGGCAATCGGCTTCGAGCGTGAGCGCAAGAACACGGCCGCGGGGCTTCGCACCCATATCCTGGTCTGTCTCTCCAGCGCCATCGTGGCCATTCTCACGATCGAGATCGCCCATCACGAAGCGTTTCAGGGCGAGGCCGCCCGCGTCGATCCGCTCCGCCTGATTGAGGCCATCACCGCCGGCGTGGCCTTCCTCGCCGCCGGCATGATCGTATTTTCCAAGGGCGAGGTTCGCGGCCTCACGACCGGGGCCGGCCTATGGTTTTCCGGTTCGATCGGCCTCGCCGCCGGTCTCGGTTTCTGGCACATCAGCCTGGTCGCCACGGCACTGGCCCTGTTCGTGCTCTGGCTTCTCCAGGGCATCGGCGCGCATATCGCGCCGGACGACGCCGATTAGTGTTCGCTTCTGGATGACGATTTGCACCGAGGTGCAATGCACCGGCCAAGCCCTGGCTCGGTCAGCGCAGCAGGCTCTGGCCCCCGTCGATCCAGATCGGCGTGCCGGTGACATGCCGCGCGCGATCGGAGACAAGGAATGCGATGAGTTCAGCCACCTCTTCGGCCTCGCCGGGCTTTCCTCCGGTCAGCGGAATATCGCCCTCGGGGAAGTGCACGGGCACCTCCGCATCTTCGCGACTGCGCATCCTCGTATTGTCGTCGATCGACGTGGAGATGGCACCGGGGCAGACCGCGTTGATGCGGATCTTGTCCTGCCCGAGTTCCAGCGCCAATTGCTGCACCATGGCAAGTTGGGCCGCCTTCGTCGCCGAATAGGCCGTCGCCCCCGGCGAGGTGAAGGTCCGCGTGCCGTTGATCGAGGATACGACGACGATCGACCCACCACCCGACCGCTTGAGCCTTGGCACCGCGTGGTGCAACGTCAGGTAGGTGCCGCGAAGATTAACCGAAATCGTCTGGTCGAATTCTTCCGGCCTCAGTTCATCGATGGGTGCCCAGGTGCCGTTGATGCCGGCATTGGCAACGACCATGTCGAGCCGCCCCGCGACCGACCACAGCCCTTCGACGGCATCACGCATCGCAGCTTCGTCACTGATGTCGGCGAGCAGCACCCGCCCTTGGCCACCGGCCTTCTCGATTGCCGCCAGGACCTCTCGCAATTCATCTTCGGTTCGGCCCAAAAGGCCGACGAAGGCGCCTCGCGCGGCCAACAGGATCGCCGAAGCCTTGCCGATGCCCGAACCGGCGCCTGTCACCAGCGCCACCTTGCCGTGAAACTCCATCTCGTCCCCCTGGTACTGGTCGCCGCCTATTTGCCGGAAACATGTTCCGGCTTGCCCTTGCGTTTGGTCGAAGCGAGCTCTTCGAGTTCGTCTTCGGTCATGGACTTGGCCATGTCCCTTGAAGCCCCCTTCAGCTCGCTCTTTTTCGTTTCGCCTCGCTTGGCCGAAAGCGCCGCCCCCGCAGCCTTTTGCTGCGCCTTGGATTTTGCCGGCATGTCGATCTCCTCATTGCCACGCGCTTGCTGCGCGACCACTCGATCAACCCTGTCGCCGCAACAAAGTTCCGGCATTGCCTCCACTCTTTCGAGGCCGACGGAACAAAATGCCGCACTGCGGGATTGAGAGGCGCGATCACGCTCACCTCTCTCCGCCAAAGGAAAATCACGATGGATGCCCGCAGCACGAATTTCGCAGTGGAGCCTGGCGAATTCCACGCGCTCGGCGCGCGTTTCGATGGAGAGGGCACGAACTTCGCGCTCTTCTCGGCCCATGCCGAGCGGGTCGAACTCTGCCTTTATGACGAGAGCGGCAAGACCGAGATCGCCCGCGTCGACCTGCCGGAATACACCAACGAGGTTTGGCACGGCTATTTGCCGGCCATCAAGCCGGGCATGCTCTACGGCTATCGCGTCCATGGCCCCTATGATCCGGCCAACGGTCACCGTTTCAATCCCAACAAGCTGCTGCTCGACCCCTATGGGCGAGAGATCGTCGGCGACATCGCCTGGACCAAGGGGCATTTCGGCTACGACATCGACAGCGAGGACAAGGACCTGTCCTTCAGCACGTTGGACAATGGTTCGGACATGCCGAAATGCCGGGTCATCGATCCACGGATCAGCCGCGAATACAACGGTTCCCCCAAGATCCACTGGGCGGACACCATCGTCTATGAAACCCATGTCAAGGGTTTCACCAAGCTTAACCCGGCAATCCCGGAGAACCTGCGCGGCACATTCGAGGGCTTGGGGCACAAGGCCGCCGTCGACTACGTGAAGAGCCTCGGCATCACCTCGATCGAGCTTCTGCCGGTCCATGCCTTTCCCGATGACAGCCACCTGTTGGAAAATGGCCTGCGGAACTATTGGGGTTACAATACGATTGGCTTCTTTGCCCCTGCGTCACGCTATTATGGCCCTAAGGGCCTCACCGGCTTCAGGGACATGGTGCGCGCCTTCCACGATGGAGGGATCGAAGTGATCCTGGACGTCGTCTACAATCACACCGCCGAAGGCAACGAACTTGGACCGACGCTCTCCTTCAAGGGCATCGACAATTTCTCCTACTACCGCACCCTACCCGACAATCATCGCTACTACATCAACGACACCGGCACCGGAAACACCGTCAACACCTCCCATCCGCGCGTGCTGCAGATGGTGATGGACAGCCTGCGCTACTGGGCGGAAGACATGCATGTCGACGGCTTCCGCTTCGACCTCGGCACGATCCTCGGTCGTGAGCCGGAAGGCTTCGACCAGCGCGGAGGATTCTTCGATGCCGTCACGCAGGACCCGGTTCTGTCGAAGGTCAAGCTGATCGGCGAGCCGTGGGACATCGGCCCCGGCGGATATCAGGTCGGCGGCTTCCCGCCTGGCTGGGCGGAGTGGAACGACAAGTATCGTGACTCGACCCGGGACTACTGGCTGAACGGGGATAATTGCGCACCCGATTTCGCCGCCCGCCTCTTGGGTTCGGGCGACATTTACGACCTGCGCGGGCGGCGCCCCTGGTCGAGTGTCAACTTCATCACCGCCCATGACGGCTTCACCCTCAACGATCTCGTCTCGTATGACGGCAAGCACAACGAGGCCAACGGCGAAGACAACAATGACGGCCACAACGACAACCGCAGCCACAATTACGGCGCCGAAGGCCCGACCGAAGACGACGGCATCAACGCCCTTCGCGAGCGGCAGAAACGCAATTTTCTGGCGACGCTGATGTTCTCGCACGGGACGCCGATGCTGCTTGCCGGTGACGAATTCGGCCGCTCGCAGATGGGCAACAACAATGGTTATTGCCAGGACAGCGAAATCAGCTGGCTGCATTGGGAGAACCTGCCTCAGGGCTGCGAGGCGCTGCGTGATTTCACCCGCCGCCTGATAGCGCTCAGAAAGCAGCAGCCGCTGCTGCGTCGTGGAAGCTGGCGCGATGGAATGGTGATCGACTGGTTCAACGTGAAGGGCGGATCCCAACGCCCCGAGCATTGGCTCGATGGAAATCCTCTCGCCTTGAAGATCGGGCGCGATGATCTGGCCGAACTGGAAGGAGTCTGGACCGAGATTCTCATCCTGTTCAACCCCGTCGACGCGGATATGGCCTTCAAGCTGCCAAACACAGGCGGTGGCGACTGGCGGCTCGAACTGACGACGGTCGACCCGGAAGGCGAGGGCGACATCGTCGCGGAGGGACATGATCTGACCCTTGCGCCACGTTCGCTCGCCCTGTTGCGCCGCGCCTGACGAGCAGAAGGGGCGGCGATTGCCGCCCGCCGCTCTATGGATGGGAGACGTCGGTTATCACTTCGAAGTCGAAAAGCTTGCCGGCGAGCTTCATCCGTCGCGCTGATATCTGCACGGGGACTGTCACCCCGTCGGCATTGCGGATACTCGCCCGTTCAGCCGAATATCCACCCTCGCAATCGAGCAAGGCAAGGCGCGCCTCGCGCGCGGAATTGTCGATCACCAGACCCGAGGACACCATTTCCTGTCCGCGGATCGACTCCCATGTCTTTCCGACAAGGTCGAGATAGGCCTTGTTAACACGCACATAGCGCGAACTGTTCTCGCCGATCGTCGAAATCGAGAAAGCCACCGGCGACAGGTCGAACATGGTTTGGATCAGCGAATCGGCCGTGCCCTCCGCCACGCCGGGATCACCGGCCAGGCGCTCGATCATCGACAGATCATCGGACGCCACAAGATCATGGTCGATCGGCAAGGATGCCTCATCGCGCAAGATGGCCACCAGTCGCCACAGATCGACTTCGTGGAACAGTATTCTGTCGGCCTCAGCCACCTGGTCCAAACTGGCAGGCACATTCAGAGCGGCCGCCTCGAGCCGGTCTGCGTCCCCGCCGGATCGGGCCGAGGCGGCGAGGCCACGAAGGGCCTCGACGGTCATCTTGCGGACAATGTCATAGGCCTGATCAAGCAGTACGCGACGGCTGGCCTCCAGAGTATCATCCACCAGGACCATCTCGTCGCTGGTCGGCAGCCGTTCGAGAATACGCCATACCCGCGCCTCATCCGGGCTCTCCCAGGTCGTCGGCTTGCCACGGGGAGCATAGCGGATCAGGGCCAGCACTGTCTCCGTGCCGAAGGCATCGGGATTGGTGGGACAGTCCGTGCCATCGGCCCCCAAAGTCATCGCCGTCAGGCGGACCGGGCTGCCATTGTCATCGAGGAAGAGGGACACCTCCTGGACGTCGTCGGGGAAGCTCAGCCAGGGATGCTCGCGCCGGAAGGTGGCAAGGGCGTTCGCGTCCAGAACGGCAACGGCATACATGTCTGTCTCTCCTGGTCTCTTGCCAAGTTCCTGGCGGCGTCTCAAGTCTGAAGGCTCGTTACGTGCACAGGGCGACGGCGGATCATCCGAAACTCCGTCAAACGCGCAGGCGGCCGCGACGCAACGTCGCGCGATCTTCAGCAAGGCGTTGCTAATAGTCCAACGGACCGTCGGTTCATACAGACTGGGCGATGTTATGCAGCACACAAACAAGAAAATTTCGCGCGCAATTGATAAAGCGCAAGAATATGCGGAACAGTCGTCAGAATACAGTCGATATGGAATAATGGCTCGCTGCCCTCACCATAAAAGGCAGCCCGGCTTCCACTGGTATCCGCGCTTGGGGGCAATGATCTAAAGAAGAGGGCGGCCCTGTGGCCGCCCGGAGAAAAGCGGGTCTGGAGAAACGACGGTTTCCGGCCGTTTTCTCAGAAGAACGCCTGGATGCCGGTCTGCGCCCGACCGAGGATCAGCGCATGGACGTCGTGCGTGCCCTCGTAGGTATTGACCGTCTCGAGGTTCTGCGCGTGGCGCATGACGTGATACTCGATCTGGATGCCGTTGCCGCCATGCATGTCGCGGGCCTGGCGGGCGATGTCGAGCGCCTTGCCGCAATTGTTGCGCTTGATCAGCGAGATCATCTCCGGGGCGAACTGGTGCTCGTCCATCAGGCGGCCGACGCGCAGCGAGGCAAACAGGCCGAGCGTGATTTCCGTCTGCATGTCGGCGAGCTTCTTCTGGTAGAGCTGCATGCCGGCAAGCGGCTTGCCGAACTGCTTGCGATCGAGGCCATATTGACGCGCACGATGCCAGCAATCCTCGGCCGCCCCCATGACGCCCCAGGAAATGCCATAGCGGGCGCGGTTGAGGCAGCCGAACGGACCCTTGAGGCCGGAAACACCGGGCAGGATCGCATCTTCGCCCACCTCGACGCCGTCCATGACGATTTCGCCGGTGACCGAGGCGCGCAGCGACAGCTTGCCGCCGATCTTCGGTGCCGAGAGGCCCTTCATGCCCTTTTCCAGCACGAAGCCGCGGATCTCGCCGCCATGGGCTTCCGACTTCGCCCAGACGACGAAGACATCGGCGATCGGCGCATTGGAGATCCACATCTTCGAGCCGCGCAGGCGGTAGCCGCCCTCGATCTTCTCGGCGCGGGTCTTCATGCCACCCGGATCGGAGCCGGCATCCGGCTCGGTCAGGCCGAAGCAGCCGATCAGTTCGCCTGAGACGAGCCCCGGCAGGTACTTGTCCTTCTGCTCTTCCGAGCCGTAGGCATAGATCGGATAGATGACCAGCGAGGACTGCACGCTCATCATCGAGCGATAGCCGGAATCGACCCGTTCGACCTCGCGGGCCACGAGGCCATAGGAGACATAGCTCGCATCGGCCGCGCCGTATTTTTCCGGAAGCGTGACGCCGAGAAGGCCGGCCTGGCCCATCAGCTTGAACAGTTCCGGCGCGACGGTCTCGCCGAGATAGGCTTCGCTGACGCGCGGCATGAGCTCGCTCTGAGCAAAGGCCTCGGCAGAGGCCTGGATCATGCGCTCATCTTCGGAGAGCGCCTCCGCCATCAGGAATGGATCACTCCAGGAAAACGGCCGCATTTCGCTCATAGGTCTGATATCCTCTTTAAACTGGCGCATAGATTGACGAAACGGCAGGCGAACGCAAGACATGTTTACTCATGTGGCTATCAGGTCTATTCATAGCCGATGCTGACCCATCAACGCCGTTTCCTGCCTTCGACCAGCGCCCTTGCCGCCTTCGATTCCGTCGCCAAGCTCGGCAGTTTCTCCGCCGCCGCCAATGAGCTGAACCTCACGCAAGGCGCGATCAGCCGGCAGATATCCCTCCTCGAAGACCAGCTCGGGGTCAAGCTGTTCGACCGCAACAACCGCGGCGTCGAACTGACGCCGATCGGCCGCGACTATGCCAAGGGCATCGGCGACGCGCTGGCAACCATCCGCACCCTGTCGCTCGAGGCCATGGCCAAGGCCGAAGACACCCACCTGCGCCTGGCGATCCTGCCGACCTTCGGCACCCGCTGGCTGATGCCGCGCATCCCCGACTTCCTGCAAAAGAACCCGTCGGTGATCATCGACTTCGCGACCCGCATCGGTCAGTTCGACTTCGAAACCTCAGGTCTCGACGCCGCGATCCACATCGGGGAGCCCAACTGGCCCGGCACCGACTGCCAATTCCTCATGCAGGAAATGGTCGTGCCGGTCTGCAGCCCCGCCTTCCTGCGCGACCATCCGGTGTCCAGACCGGAAGACATGCTCTCCATGCCGCTGTTCGACATGGCCTCGCGCCCGCGCGCCTGGGAACACTGGTTCGCAAGTCTCGGGATCGCCAACGGTCGCGGCGGCGGCATGCGGTTCGAGCAGTTCTCCAATGTCGTCCAGGCCTGCCTCGCCGGTCTCGGTATCGCGCTGGTGCCGACCTTCCTGATCGAGCCGGAACTGGCGAGCGGGCAGTTGGTGCGCGCCTGGAACCACGAGGTGAAGAGCGCCAGCGCCTATTATCTCGTCCGCCCCCTGTCGAAGATGGCCTACCAGCCCGCCACCGCCTTTTCCAACTGGCTG
Organism: Arenimonas sp.; assembly: GCA_019459145.1. Classification (GTDB taxonomy): domain Bacteria; phylum Pseudomonadota; class Alphaproteobacteria; order Rhizobiales; family Rhizobiaceae; genus Allorhizobium. The sequence goes on along the minus strand of JAIBEK010000032.1, from coordinate 43,301 downwards.
CTGGGGCAGGTGCGGGAGTTCAACGCGTCGAGCGACGCAAGCGCCGGCTGAAGGCGACGCGACCGCGCAGCCCACTCCAGAATCCAGACTTTATCGCTTGCCAAAGTCATCGGATGATTTAATCTATTTTCCATGAAGCCCGTGCAAAAGACCAGCCTTGCCGACACTGCAGCCGAGGCGATCCGCACAGAGATCGTCGCCGGCCGTTTCCCTGTCGGGTCGCGCCTGCCGAACGAGGCTGCCCTGTCCTCCACCCTCGGCGTCAGCCGCGGCACCGTCCGCGAGGCTGTTCGCGTGCTCGCATCCCAGGGCCTGCTCGAAGTGCTTCAGGGGTCCGGCACCTATGTCCGTTCCGCAGCCGACAGCGGCCGCACGCTCAATGCCGCCCGCCATGCAAGCCTTCGCGATCTCTTCGAAGCCCGCTGCGCACTCGATGTCGAAGCCGCCCGGCTTGCCGCCCGCCGGGCGACCCCGGCCGTAATCGCCAGGCTGCGCGCGCTCCTCGCCCAGCGCGGAAACTCCGCCGCCGCAGACCGGGCGAGTTTCATCACCCGCGACCTCGCCTTCCACCAGGCGGTGATCGCCGCCTCTGCAAACCGCGCCCTGGTCGAACTCTTCGATTTCTTCTCGGCCTCGATCGCGGAGACGATTCAGGCGACAACCGGCGGCGAACTTCCCGAACCCGACATGGCCGCGCATGTGGCGATCGTCGATGCGATTGAAACCGGCGACCCGGACAAGGCCGATGCAGCGGTGCGCCGCTTCATGGCACCGGTCTTCGCCGTCCTCGAAGAAGGACTTGACGCGTGACCACGACCGGACAGAACAAGCCGCTCGACCTTGGCGACGAACTGCTGATCGACGCGGAGGACATGCCGCCCGAAGCGCCGCCCACCGCGACGATGACTCCGCTGGCACGCCTGCTGCTCGGCGTCAGCCTGGTGCTGATCGCCTTCAACCTTCGGCCACTGTTCTCCAGCGCCTCGGCCCTGCTGCCGGAAATCCGCACCGAACTCGGCCTGTCGGCTGCGGGCGCAAGCCTGCTGACGACCGTTCCGGTCGCCTGCCTCGGCCTATTCTCACCGCTCGCGCCCCGCCTGGCCGGGCGCCTCGGCGCGGAGCGCACGCTGCTGGCCGCCGTCGCCCTGCTCGCGCTCGGTACCGCACTGCGTGGCTTCCATTCCGTTCCTCTGCTCTTCCTCGGCACCGCCCTTGCCGGCGCCTGCATCGCCATTGGCAATGTCCTGCTTCCCGGCCTGGTCAAGCGCGACTTTCCCGACAAGGCCGCGCTGATGACCGGCTTCTACACCATGGCGCTCTGTGCCGGCGCGGCAGGCGCGGCGGGCCTCACCTTGCCGTTGGAGACGGCCATGGGCGGCTCGCTCGGAGCCGCACTGGCAGTGTGGGCCATACCCGCCGCCGTCGTCGGGCTGATCTGGCTGCCCCAGGCCCTCGGCAGCAGGGCGAAACCGGCAAAGACCAGTTTCCGCGTCGAGGGTCTCTGGCGCGACAGGCTGGCCTGGCAGGTCACCCTGTTCATGGGCCTGCAATCGGCGCTGGCCTATTGCGTCTTCGGCTGGCTGGTCCCGATCCTCCGCGATCGCGGCATTGACGGTGTCACCGCGGGCGCGATCGTTTCGCTGTCGGTCATGGTCCAGGCCGCATCCTGCATCGTCTCACCGCAGATCGCCGTGCGCGGCAAGGACCAGCGCGTGGTTCACGTCGCACTGGCGGCGATCGCCGTCACCGGCCTGCTCGGCCTTCTTTTCGCACCACTCTGGACCGTCTGGCCCTTTGCCATATTGCAGGGCATCGGCCAGGGCGGCCTGGTCGCCGTCGCTCTCACCGCCGTCGTGCTGCGATCGCCCGACCAGCATGTCGCGGCCCACCTCTCCGGCATGGCGCAGTTCGTCGGCTACACGCTGGCCGCGATCGCACCGCTCCTGGTGGGGCTTATCCGCGACTGGACCGGCAGTTTTGCCGCCACGTCGATCGTCTTCGTCGCCTTCGGCCTGGGCGCCGCGATCAACGGCTGGGGCGCGGGACGCGCCTTGCATGTCGACGTCCGGACCATCCAGAACGAAGCCTGACCACGGCCTGTGTCGGTGCGCACAGCGCGCGACGGCTGAGATTGACAAGCGCCTGTTATGGTCGAAGAGTACTCTCCGCTAAACTATTCTAGCGTGGGGAGGGACATCATGTCCAAGCGCAGGTCCAACGGTTTCGCCGCACTCTTGTTTGGCCTTCTGGCGCTCGCGCCACCCGCCCTTTCCGCCGGCGGTCGCAGCGTCGTTACCACCCGCGACGGCGACTATTTTGGGTTCGACCTCAGAACCGAGCAGAATGTCTCCCTCGCCCAATGCCAGGCGAGTTGCCTCGCCGACCAGGAATGCCGGGCCTTCACCTACAATCCGAAGGTCAAATGGTGCTTCCTGAAATCCGACTTCAACCAGTTGAACACCTTTGCCGGCGCCGTCGCCGGTCGCATTGTCGAGCAGGGCGGCGAGCCGGATATCGGCGCACCCCAGCGGCCTGATTTCGTCTCCGACCAGTTGATGGAAGACGCCCGCCAGCAGCGCGCAGGCCTCAGCCTTGCGGAAGACCAGCAGGGCTTTGGCCACAACGCCCTTCTCGACCAGGGCCGGCAAGCGTTGTTTGCCGGCAACTACCAAGGCGCCCTCCACGCCTTCAAGGGCGCGCTCGCGCTCACCCCCGAAGATGCGACCTTGTGGATCGAGGTGGCCCGCGCCGCCAATTCCGTCACGGGCAATGGCGAAGTGACCGGCCAGGGCGTACTTGCCGCGCTGAACGGCTATCTCCTGACACGCTCCACCCAGGCCCGTGCCGATGCGCTGGCCGTGCTCGCCAAGGGGCTGGAGAACTCGGAAAACTATCGCGGCGCGCTCAGCGCCTACAAGGCCAGCCTCCAACTGGTGACCGCCAAGACCGTGCAGGCCGCCTTTAACGACCTGCGCGCCCGCAAGGGCTTCCGCGTCGTCAGCCACACGGTCGATGCCGACAGCCTGACGCCGCGCGCCTGCGTCGAATTCTCCGATCCGCTGGTCAAGCGCGGCGTCGACTATACGCCCTTCGTCACCCTCGATGGTTCGGCCGCCAAGGCCGTCGAAGCCAAGGACAACCAGATCTGCATCGAAGGCCTCACCCACGGCCAACGCTACAAGCTGGCGCTGCGCGCCGGCCTGCCGTCCTCGGTCGAGGAGAACCTGGAGGCCCAGGTCGATCTCGAAGTCTATGTCAAGGACCGCTCGGCCGCCGTGCGCTTCACCGGCGACAATTTCGTCCTGCCGTCGACCGCCCGGCGCGGCATCCCGATCGTCTCGGTCAATACGGAGAGCGCCAAGCTCGAACTATACCGAATCGGCGACCGCAATGTCGCGCCCCTGCTGGCCGCCTCGCAGTTCCTCACCCAGCTCGACGGCTACGGTGCCGACCGCATCGAAAGCGAAAGCGGCGAACTTATCTGGCAGGGCACGATCGACATCGCCAGCGAACTCAACAAGGACGTGATCACCAGCTTCCCGGTCGACGAAGCGCTGCCGAAGCGCCGCCCCGGCATCTATGTCATGACCGCCGCCGTCGCCAACGCCACCAACGAAGACTGGAACACCCGGGCCACCCAATGGTTCGTGGTCTCCGACATCGGCCTCTCGACCTTTGCCGGCACCGACGGCCTGCATGTCTTTGCCCGTTCGCTCGCCAGTGCCGCGCCGCTTTCCGATATCGACCTGCAACTGATCGCCAAGAACAACGAAATCCTCGCCACCGCCCGCACCGACGCGGACGGCCGCGCCCGTTTCGATGCCGGCCTGATGCGCGCCGGGGCGGCCCTGGCTCCCGCCGTCATCGTCGCCCGCAAGGGTGAGGACGACAACGTCTTCCTCGACATGACCCGCGCCGGCTTCGACCTTTCCGATCGCGGCGTCACCGGCCGCCCGGCGCCCGGCGCAATCGACGTGCTCGCCTGGACCGAGCGCGGCATCTACCGCCCCGGCGAAACCGTCCATGCGGCCGCCTTGTCGCGCGATACCACAGCGGACGCGATCGAACGCCTGCCGCTGACCTTCATCTTCAACCGTCCCGACGGGGTCGAGTTCCGCCGCATGGTGGTGACCAGCGAAACCCTCGGCGGCTATTCCGCCGATCTTCCGCTGCTGTCCGACGCCATGCGCGGCACATGGACGATCAACATCCATACCGATCCGAAGAAGGAACCGATCGCCCAGAAGGGTTTCCTGGTCGACGATTTCGTGCCGGACCGGCTGGAATTCGACATCACCAGCGACACCACGAGCGTCGAGCCGGGCGTCCCCGTTCCGGTTTCCGTCGACGGCCGCTATCTCTATGGCGCTCCGGCGGCCGGCCTGATGCTCGAGGGTGAGGTGAACATTCGCCCGACCCGTTCGAGCCCGGCCTTCGAACGGTATTTCTTCGGCCTTGCCGACGAGGAGCAGAGCGAAGACACCCGCATCCCGCTTGAAGCGCTCGAACCGCTCGACGACGACGGCAAGACGAGCTTCGACGTCGACATCAGCGAACTGCCCTCGACCACGCAGATGCTGGAAGCCGAGATCGTGCTGCGCATGGTCGAAGGCGGCGGCCGCGCGGTCGAGCGCAAGCTGACCCTGCCGGTCCGTCCCGAAGGGGCGATGATCGGCGTGAAGCCGGAATTCACTGTCGACCTCGCCGAGAACTCCACCGGCCGCTTCCATGTCATCGCCGTCGGCCCCGACGGGGAAAAGCAGGCACTTGCCGACACCAAGTGGAAACTCGTCAGCCTGGAGCGGAACTACCAGTGGTATCGCGAGGGCTCGTCCTGGCGTTATGAACCGATCGTCACCACCAAGCAGGTGGCCGATGGCACCGTGGACATAGAAAGCGACGGCGCGGAGATCGCCGTGCCCGTCACCTGGGGGCGCTATCGCCTCGAAATCGAACAGGCGAGCGCCGGCGGTGCGGCCACCAGCGTCGAATTCGACGCCGGCTGGTTCGTCGAGGCAAGCTCGACCGAAACGCCGGACGCGCTGGAGATCGGCCTCGACAAGGAGAACTACAAGGTCGGCGACACCGCCAAGCTGAAGGTTTCCCCGCGTTTTGCCGGCGAACTGCTGCTGACGGTCGGCACCGATACGCTGGTGACCGCCAGGGCCGCCACCATTCCGGCCGGCGGCGGCGAGGTCGAGATCCCGATCACGGCCGATTTCGGCTCCGGCGCCTATGTCACCGCCACCCTGTTCCGCCCCGGCGAGGCCCAGGAAAGCCGCATGCCGATGCGCGCCATCGGCATCACCTGGCTGACCGTCGATCCGGGCGCCGACAAGCTGGCGATCACGCTTTCACCCCCGGAAAAGACGCTGCCGCGCCAGGCCCTGCAGATCCCGATCGAGGTGGCCGGTGCCGGCATTGACGAGGAAGGCTATGTCATGGTCGCCGCCGTCGATGTCGGCATCCTCAACCTGACGCGCTACGAGGCACCGGACCCGGAGAGCTGGTATTTCGGCCAGCGCCGTCTCGGCATCGAGATGCGCGACCTTTACGGCCGCCTGATCGACGGTTCGCTCGGCGCAACAGGGCGGCTGCGCACCGGCGGTGACGGTGCCGAAATGCCACTTCAGGGCAATCCGCCGAAGGAAAAGCTCGTCGCCTTCTTCTCCGGCCCGGTGAAGCTGGACGCAGACGGCAAGGCCACCGTTAGCTTCGACATTCCGCAATTCAACGGCACGGCCCGCGTCATGGCGGTCGCCTGGTCGAAGACCGGCGTCGGCCATGCTGAGACCGATGTCATCATTCGCGATCCGATCGTCGTCACGGCGAGCCTGCCACGCTTCCTCGCCCCCGGCGACGTCAGCGCCCTCAGGCTCGACATCGTCGCGACCGATGCCCCCGCCGGCGACTACACCCTCGCGGTCACTCCGAGCGATCCGGTCTCGGTCGATACAGACGATGCCACGCAGACGATCAGCCTCGAAGCCGGCGGCAAGACCACGGTGACGCTGCCGCTCACCGGCATGCAGCCGGGCCAGGGGACGATCGATGTGGCGCTTTCCGGTGGCGACGGGGTTTCGCTCGCCCAGCAGCTGATCGTCCCGGTCAGGCCCTCCTCGCTGCCGGTCACCGAACGTCGGATCATCAACCTTGCGGCCGGGCGCAGCCTCACCGTCGACGGTGATCTTCTGGCCGACAGCCTGCTGCAGGATGCTTCGGTCAGCCTGAATGTCTCGCGCGCCGAGGGCTTCGACATCCCGGCGCTGATGATGAGCCTCGACCGCTACCCCTATGGCTGCGCCGAGCAGACCACCAGCCGTGCGCTACCACTCGTCTATTTCGACGAGTTGCAGCCCGGCTCGGGGCTGCCGGCCGATGCCGAGGTCAGGAAGCGTGTGCAGGAAGCGGTTTACCGCGTGCTGTCCTACCAGTCGTCGAGCGGGAGTTTCGGCCTCTGGGCACCGGGCTATGACGACCTCTGGCTCGACGCCTATGTCAGCGATTTCCTGACCCGGGCGCGCGAACAGAAGTTCGACGTGCCGGACGAGGCCATGGTTCAGGCGCTGGAAAACCTGCAGAACCGCATCGGCTATGACACCAACATCAAGGATCGCGGCAACGAGATCGCCTATTCGCTCTACGTCCTCGCCCGCAACCGCAAGGCCGCAATCAGCGACCTGCGCTACTATGCCGACACGATGCTCGGCGATTTCCCGACACCGCTGTCGAAGGCGCATCTGGCGGCAGCCCTTGCCCTTTACGGCGATGCGGAACGCTCGCGAGCCGTCTTCCTCGATGCAGCCGGCATGTCGGAAGAAGCCCGCATCCACAAGGTCAGTCTCAACCGCTCGGACTACGGCTCTTCGCTGCGTGACGCGGCCGCCGTCCTGGCCCTTGCAGCCGAAAGCCGTCCGGTGCCGCCGATCGTGCCGATGTTGGCCAAGATCGTCAGCGCGGAACTGCGCGACAAGCGCTATCTCAGCACCCAGGAACAGACCTGGGCGCTGCTCGCCGCCCGCGCGCTCGACCAGGGTGACGAGGGTATCAGCGTTGAGGTGAACGGCGCCGATCACAGCGGCGGCTACCGCGCCAGCATTTCCGGCGACGCGCTGCTTCAACATCCGGTCACGCTGACCAACAACAGCAGTGATCCGCTCACCGCTTCGGTCACCACGGTCGCCGCACCCAGCATGCCGCTGCCGGCCACCGAGGAAGGCTTCACCATCGCCCGCAGCTACTACACGCTGGACGGCGAAGAGGCGAATGTCAGCGAGGCCAGCCAAAACGAGCGCTACGTCGTCGTGCTGGAAGTCACCGAAACCGACGAATGGCCGGCCGAACTGCTGATCACCGACCTTCTGCCGGCCGGCTTCGAGATCGACAATCCGAGCTTGGTCGACAGTGCCAAGCTCGCCAATTTCGACTGGATCGGCGAGACCGAAACCGCCCATCTCGAATTCCGCAACGACCGCTTCGTCGCGGCCATCAGCCGCAAGGCGGGCGAGAACGACGCGATCGCGCTGGCCTATGTGGTGCGCGCGGTGACGCCCGGCGTCTATGACCACCCCGCCGCCCATGTCGAGGACATGTACCGTCCGCAATTCTACGCCCGCACGGCGACGGGCCGCATGGAGGTCCTGGCAGCAGAGCAATGAGACTGGTTCGAACCATCGGTATCGGCGCCCTCGCCGCCTCGCTGGCGGCAGGGGCGCTCGTCGCCGGCCTTCTCTGGGCCGACCGGACATTTCCGCCACCGCTGGCCGGCGCGGCAAGCGTCTCGACCGAGGTGGTCGATCGCGAAGGTCGGCTCCTGCGCGCCTTCGCCACGCGGGATGGCTTGTGGCGGCTGCGAACCCGCGCCGCCGATGTCGATCCGCAGTTCCTCGACATGCTCATTGCCTATGAGGATCGGCGCTTCGAGGATCATCGCGGGGTAGACCCGATGGCGCTTGGCCGGGCCGCGCTGCAACTGGTCGCCAATGGCCGTATCATCTCCGGCGGCTCGACCATCAGCATGCAGGTGGCACGCCTGATCGAACCCAGGCGCGAGCGGTCGGTGATCGCCAAGCTGATCCAGATCGCCCGCGCAATCCAGATCGAGCGACGCCTCGGTAAGGCGGAAATCCTCGACCTCTACCTGACCCTTGCCCCCTATGGCGGCAATCTCGAAGGGGTGCGGGCCGCGAGCCTTGCCTATTTCGGCAAGGAGCCACGCCGGCTTTCGGTCGCGGAAGCCGCGCTGCTCGTCGCCCTGCCGCAATTGCCGGAACGTCGCCGGCCGGATCGCCATCCGGCAACGGCCGAAGGCGCTCGCCAGCGCGTCCTCGAGCGCATGCAGACAGCCGGCGTCCTGGACCCGAGCGAGATCGCCCGTGCCGGGTCCAGTGCCGTCCCGACCCGGCGCGCCCAGTTGCCGGCGCTGGCGGCGCATTTGGCAGAAGCCGCCCGCAGGAAGGACCCGGCAGCCGAGCGCCATGCCACGACGCTCAATGCAGATATCCAGCAGAGGTTGGAAACGGTCGCGCTGTACGCCTCGGCCAAGCTCGACCCAAAGGTTTCGCTCGCCCTGATGATGGCCGATGCGGAGACAGGCGAAATCCTCGCCGAGGTCGGCGCCGCCGATTATTTCGACGCCTCGCGCTCCGGCTGGATTGACATGACGCGCCAGAGCCGGTCGCCGGGCTCGACGCTCAAACCCTTCATCTACGGCCTTGCCTTCGAGGAGGGGCTGGTCGCCCAGGAGACGATTGTCGAGGACCGCCCGGCCGACTTCTTCGGCTACCGCCCGAAAAATTTCGACATGTCCTACCAGGGCGACGTCTCGATCCGCCAGGCGCTGCAGTTGTCGCTCAACGTGCCGGCGGTCCGCCTTCTCGATGCGCTGGGTCCGACCAAGCTGATGGCGCGTATGCGCCGCGCCGAGGTCACACCGCGCCTGCCGACCGCCGAAGCACCGGGCCTTGCCATCGCGCTCGGCGGGGTCGGCCTGTCGCTCAAGGATCTGGTGCAACTCTATGCCGGCCTTGCGAACCATGACAGTCCGGTACGGCTGGGGGACGGCATACGCGAGCTCCCCGGCGTGATCGAAAGCCCGCCGCTGTTTGAACCCGTCGCCGCCTGGAACATCGCCGACGTCCTCTCCGCCGTCCTGCCGCCGCTCGGCAGTCCAAAGAGCGGCATCGCCTACAAGACCGGCACAAGCTATGGCTACCGCGACGCCTGGTCCGTCGGCTATGACGGCCGCTATGTGATCGGCGTATGGATCGGCCGGCCGGACAACGCCGCCATCCCCGGCATTTCCGGTTACGCCACCGCTGCACCGGTGTTGTTCGAGGCCTTCGCCAAGTCCGGGATTGCCGGAACGCCGCTTCCGGCAGCACCCCGCGGAGCAGCCCGCATCGCCCAGGCCGAACTGCCCGTCAGCCAGCGCCGGTTCTCCATGCAGGCGAATGGACTTATCTCGGCCTCTGCGCGGGAAAAGCCGCCACAGATCGTCTACCCGCCGGAAGGCGCCCATGTCGAACTCGGCACGACGCCGGACGGCTCGGCCCTGCCGCTGATCCTCAAGCTGCAGGCGGGGCGCGCACCGTTTCGCTGGCTCGCCAATGGCAAGCCGCTCGCCGAACCGACCCGCCGGCGCATCAGTGACTGGACGCCGGAGGGCTCGGGCTATTCGACACTGACCGTGATCGACGCCGCCGGCCGCGCCGCAAGTGTCGGGATTTTCATACGACACCCCTGATCCCAGGCTGATCCCAGGCTGATCCAAGTCTGCATGCCCTGCGTATCTTTGGATGGAACAAGCTTGGAACCATCAGGGAGACCGGAAAGATGACGACAGCAAAGACGATCACGGTGTTTGCGGCGCTTGCCTCTGCGCTCATTCTGACAGACCCCGCCAATGCAAACCAGAACCGCTATGATGCCGCCGAGATCAAGCAGTCGGTGATCGGCAAACGGATCTATCTGGCAGTCCCCTTCGGCGGCGAATTCCCGCTCAATTATCGCCTCGACGGACAGGTGGACGGCTCGGGCGAGGCGCTCGGCCTCGGACGCCTGGCCAAGCCCTCCGACACCGGTCGCTGGTGGATCGATGGCAACCGGCTGTGCCAGAAATTCACCACCTGGTACAAGGGCGAGCCCATGTGCTTCGAACTGGAGCGCATCAGCGACAACAAGCTCAAATGGATGCGTAATAACGGCCAGACCGGAACAGCCCGCATCGGCAGTTCACTTTGACAACCCACAGGCTGCACCTGGTCGACACGCTTGCCGACCAGACGCCCCACCGCTATGCAGGGCCGTCGGCAGGCGCGAGGGACGGCAGATGCAGCAATCGAAAATTCGGCCGACCGGAGCCACCGCAAGCCTTGGACGCACCGGCTTCCCGCATCTCGTCACGCCGACCAGCGGAGAACTCGACATCGTCACCGGCCCCTCGCAGCCGGGCTTCAATCCGCTGGATCTGCTTTATGCTTCGCTTGCCTCCTGCATGGCGATGAGCGCGCGCATCGCTGCCCATCGCATGGGCGTTCATGAAAGCATCCGGGAAATCCGCGTCGAGGTCGGCGGTCAAAAGGCGGACGACGGCCCGTCGCGCATCGCCCGTTTCGACATCCTCTTCACCATCGACGGCGATATCGATGCGGAAACCAAGCTGGCGATTGTTCATGACGCGGAGCAAATCTGCACGGTCAGTAATACGCTTGGCGAAAACCCGGGCCTGACGCTGCGCCTCACGGAACAAGGCCCGGCCTAGGAAAAGGCCGGCGTTTCCGGTGGACAGGGGACAAAGCCGCCCTAAATCGATTAGCGCGCGGTGCAAATGTGCCGGGGTCTTGACGCAAGGTCCGACTTCGGTGAAAACGACCAGGTTCTGTGACACTATGACCACTGGTCTTCACGGATAAACTTTGGTGCCGGGCCCCTCTGGCGAGAGTTTACGGCGCTCTCGTGATGTCGGTACCGCCAGCAATATCGGCCGGCGGATTCAAGAAAATGATATCTTCGAACATGCCCATGTCCTGCGCGTGCTGGGTGACGCGCGGCGGATCACTTCGCTCCTCCCCTTCGACAACGCAAATCAACCGGGAGACACGTCGATGAGCCAGCCCGTATCCGGAAACAACACGCTCGGCTACTTCAAATGGGCCTTCATCGTCACGGTCGTCGGTCTCCTTCTCGGCGCCTGGCTTGGCTGGCAGACGACCGGCACGATCGGCGGCATGGCCACCGTCTTCTTCATCTGCGCCGTGCTCGCAGTACTCGAAATCTCGCTGTCCTTCGACAACGCCATCGTCAATGCCAACAAGCTCAAGGACATGACGCCGGTCTGGCAGCATCGCTTCCTGACCTGGGGCATCATCATTGCCGTGTTCGGCATGCGTATCGTCTTCCCGCTGCTGATCGTGGTCATCGCTGCCGGAATCGGACCTGTCGATGCCTTCATCCTGGCGGCGCGGGAACCGGCCGAATATGCCCGCATCATGAACGATGCCCACCTGCCGATCGCTGCCTTCGGCGGTACCTTCCTGATGATGGTCGGCCTCACCTATTTCTTCGACCATGAGAAGGACGTGCACTGGATCGAAATGGTCGAGAAGCACATGGCGCGGTCGGCCACGATCAAGGGTATCGAGATCGCCTTCGTCCTGCTGCTGATCCTGCTGTTTTCGAAGCTGCTCGAAGGCGAGGAAGCCGTCACCTTCGTCTATTCCGCCATCTACGGCCTGCTGACCTTCCTCGCCGTCGAAGTGCTCGGCGGTCTTCTCGACCAGTCGCAGAAGACGATGTCGGAAGCGGCCAAGGGCGGTCTCGGCGCCTTCATCTATCTCGAAGTGCTCGATGCGAGTTTCTCCTTCGACGGCGTCATCGGCGCCTTCGCGCTCAGCCAGAACCTGTTCGTCATCGCCATCGGCCTCGGCATCGGCGCCATGTATGTGCGCTCGATGACGATCATGCTGGTCGAAAAGGGAACGCTGGCCGAATACCGCTACCTGGAACACGGTGCCTTCTATGCGATCCTGATCCTGTCGGTCATCATGTACTGCCAGACGCTGGTGCACATTCCCGAAGTCATCACCGGCCTCGGCGGCGCCGGCCTGATCGGCATCTCGCTGTGGTCTTCGATCCGCTACAATCGCAAGGAACGCGCCGAGGAGCTGCAGCGCGAACGCGAAACGATCGCCGAAAACATCTGAGACGCGACCAGGGGCGATACAGAAAAAAGGCCGGCGGACACCCGCCGGCCTTTCGTCGTTTCAACGGGCATTCGTCGATCAGTCGGGACCGACGTCGGTCTTGGACGCACCCGGTTCCGGCAGTGATCCAGTACCCGGCGTCTTCATCGGGTCGGTCAGTTCCTTGCGGCCGTGCGGCCCGGCCGCCGGCATGTCTTCCTCGCGGCGTTCGCGCTGCAATTCGGCCTGGTCGATCTTTTCATCGGGGCTCATGGCTGTCTCCTCGTTTACATGACACAAGAAACCGCCCCACCCGCCCTTGGGTTCCAAAGATCATCACGCGACCGACAGCGACTCCAGCACGCGACGGGCCTCATCACCCAGCGGCACCGGCCGACGCGTCGCGCGATCGACCTGCACATGGATGAAGAAGCCCTCCGCGGCAGCGGCCTGTTCTCCCTTGCGGAAGAGGCCCACCTCGTAGCGAACGGAGGAGCCGCCGAGCCGGGCCACCCGGATTCCCGCATCGATGACGTCCGGAAAGGCGATCTCTGAAAAATAGCGGCATCCCGTCTCGACGACGAGAAAGATCCGCTCCCCGCCATGGATGTCGAGCACGCCCCTCTCGATCAGCAAACCGTTCACCGCCGTATCGAACAGGCTGTAATGAACGACATTGTTCATATGGCCGTAAATGTCATTGTCGGCCCAGCGGGTCGTCAGCGTGCGGAACAACCTGTAGGCGGAACGATCCGCCGGGCCGCGTCTCTCCATGTCGCTCACCACGCCGCCCGATAGATTGCAAGCGCATCCGCCTCGTTGACCTCGCGGGGATTGTTGACGAGCAGGCGGCCCTGCTTCATCGCCTCGCTGGCCATGCGCGGCAGATCGGCCTCGCCGATGCCGACATCGCGCAGCCTTGTCTGCAGACCGAGCCTTTGCGACAGGTCGGAAAGGCGCTCGATGAAAGCTGCGCAACGTCCCTGCGTTCCCTGCTCCTTCGCCAGATCGGGGAAGACATCGGCGGCGATTTCGGCATAGAGACCCGCCGCCTGCGGTGCATTGAACCGCAGGACATGCGGCAGGACCAGGGCATTGGACAGTCCGTGGGGAATGTGAAAAATCCCGCCGATCGGGTAGGCGAGCGCATGGACCGCGGCGACCGGAGAATTGGCGAAGGCCTGACCGGCCAGCATCGAGCCGAGCAGCATGGCGCCGCGTGCGTCGCGGTTGGCCCCGTCGAACACGGCCGCCTCGATATTGGCGCCCAGCAGTTGCAGCGCCTGGTGCGCCAGCATCCTGGACAGCGGATTGTTGTTGGCGTTCTTCGAGGCATAGGCCTCGATCGCGTGTACCATCGCGTCGATTCCGGTGGCCGCCGTGATCGGCGCCGGCAGGCCGAGCGTCAGCTCGGGGTCGAGCAAGGCGACATCCGGCAGCAGGATCGGCGACGACACGCCCCTCTTTTCCTCCCCGCCGACGGTGATGATCGAGACCGGGGTCACCTCCGAGCCGGTGCCGGCCGTCGTCGGCGCGAGGATGAGCGGCAGGCGCGGCCCTTTCGCGTTGCCGACGCCCCAGGCGGTGTCGATCTCTTCGCCGGAGCCGAGCAACAATGCCACGACCTTGGCGACATCGAGCGAGGAGCCGCCACCGAAGCCGATGACACCCGTCGCCTCGGCCGCACGTCCGGCCTCCACCGCGGCCATCACCGTCGCAAGCGAGGGGTCCGCTTCGACCGCGTCGAACACCGCCACCGCGAGCCCGGCTTCGGCAAGCGATCGAAGTGCCGGATCGCACAGGCCGATCCGGCGCAGGCCGGGATCCGTGACAAGAAGGGGTCTAGCGCCACATTTCAGGCGCGCCAGGGCGCCGATCTCGTTGGCGGCGCCGGGCCGAAAGATCACCTGCGGCGTGGTGTTGAACTGAAAGGCTTGCATGGTTTCTCCTGTCCCGTCCTGTCGATGACGGGCATGCTAAAGCGTGTCGCGCGAGTTGACCACGGGAGGCGGCCATGGAAACGCCCTCATCTTGTCCCAGCCTTTGGCGAACCTGCATGCACGCCCGAGCAGCCGGCGAATTTGCTTGAGCAATCAAACCGCCGACAGAAGGCCAAGGATCGAGGACCGATGGACGCCGCCCCCACTGAACAGGCAGGCACCGCTTCCACTCAACTCGCAGCCCTCGCCCAGGCGGCAAGCGAAGCGGGAACGATCACGCTCGGCGAGCTTCTCGCGGCGATGGGCCGGACCAGTATCGCCTTCGCCATCCTCATTCTGTCCTTGCCGGCTCTGACACCGATCCCCGGCCCGTTCGGCATGGTTTTCGGCACCTGCCTCGCTTTCGTCTCGCTGCAGATCATGGCCGGCAACCGATCCATCTGGTTGCCGCGCATATTGGCCCGGAGACGGCTTTCGGCAGGCACGGTCGAACTGGTGGTGCGCCACACCTCACCCCTTGTCAGGCGGGTCGAGACCATCCTTCGGCGCGATCGAATGAGACCGCTGACCGGCAGAACCGCCGAAACCCTGCTCGGCATTCCCGTCTTCCTCCTCGCCGTAGCCGTCGCACTGCCGATCCCGTTCGGCAATGTTCTGCCCGTTGCCGCGTTGGTGGTGATCGCCATGGGATTGATGGAACGCGATGGGCTGGCCACGCTTCTCGGTATCGTTCTGGCCGCCGTGGCACTCAGCACCACCGGTGGCCTCATCTACGGCACCGCCGCGGCGCTCGGTTGGGCTGCGGGCTGAGGGAAGAGAACCCGCCTGAGCGCTTCTATCGATCCGGCTTTCCTGGCAACTGGGTAGAATTATCCAAGGACCTTTGCCAACACGCAAAACGCCGTTCCGATCCGGTTCTGGCGAAGAACAGCGTTTCTCGTGAAAGCGGCCGCCAGGACATAGGATCGCGACCTCAACATCAGGAGCCTCCCCATGTCCACAGTCGCATCTCCGCTGAGCGCGCCAGATCGGCAGCCGCT
Organism: Arenimonas sp.; assembly: GCA_019459145.1. Taxonomy (GTDB): domain Bacteria; phylum Pseudomonadota; class Alphaproteobacteria; order Rhizobiales; family Rhizobiaceae; genus Allorhizobium. The sequence goes on along the minus strand of JAIBEK010000032.1, from coordinate 28,139 downwards.
GCTCGGTGCCCCCGGCCTCGGCGCACTCGCCCTCCTCGTTCTCGGCACCCTCTTGCTCGGTTACGCCTATGGCGTCAAACAGGGCGCGCTGTTCCTTGTCGGCGGCGGTCTCGGCATCGCCCTCTATCATGCGGCCTTCGGCTTCACCTCGGCCTGGCGCGTCTTCATCATGGACGGTCGCGGTCGCGGCCTGCGCGTGCAGATGATCCTTCTTGCCCTCGCCGTCATCCTGTTCTTCCCGTTTCTCGCCAGCGGCACGCTGTTCGGCAATCCGGTGAAGGGCTTCGTCTCCCCACTCGGCACTTCGGTGCTGGCAGGCGCCTTCATGTTCGGCATCGGCATGCAGCTCGGTGGCGGCTGCGCCTCGGGCACGCTGTTCACTGCCGGCGGCGGCAATGCCCGCATGCTGGTCACGCTTTTGTTCTTCATCATCGGCTCGGTGCTTGCCACCGTCCATTTCGATTGGTGGACCGGCCTTCCGTCGCTGCCGCCGGTCTCGCTGGTCGAGAACTTTGGTGCCGCCGGCGGCATCCTGGTCTCGCTGGTGCTCTTTGCCGCGATCGCCGCTGCGACCATTCTGGTCGAGAAGCGCCGCCATGGCGCGCTGGAAGCGGAACCGGCCTCGCAGCGCCAGGGCCTCTTGCGCCTGCTGCGCGGCCCCTGGCCGCTCGTAGCCGGTGCCATCGCTCTGGTCCTTCTCAACTTCGCGACGCTGGCGCTTGCCGGCCGTCCCTGGGGCATCACCTCGGCCTTTGCCCTCTGGGGCGCCAAGGGCGCGCAGCTGGTCGGCATCGACCCCTCGGCCTGGGCCTATTGGCAGGCGCCCGCCAATGCCAAGGCGCTGAGTGAGAGCGTGCTCGCCGACATCACCTCAGTGATGAACTTCGGCCTCATCGCAGGCGCCATGCTGGCAGCGGCCTTGGCCGGAAAGTTCGCCCCCAGCTTCGACATCCCGCTACGCTCGGTGCTTGCCGCCGTGATCGGTGGCCTTCTGCTCGGCTATGGCGCCCGCATCGCCTATGGCTGCAACATCGGCGCCTATTTCTCCGGCATCGCTTCGGGCAGCCTGCATGGCTGGCTCTGGGCCGTCTTCGGCTTTGCCGGCAACATGGTCGGCGTAAAACTCCGCCCCTACTTCTTCTTCGAGAAGAAGATCCTGTCGCGCGCCGACGGCTGAGCCGACAGCGCGAACAGTCTCACCCGAAAGCGTTGGCGGGATAGGGCTTCGTCACCACCGGCAGGTGACGGGCCCCTTCCGCCAGCAGAAACCGCTCGAAGGCCTGCATGGCCGGATTGGTCGCGCGGTCGGTGCGCGACACGCTGAACCACTGTCGCCGGATCGGCGTGTCCACCACGTCGAGAATGATCAGACGGCCAAGCTTGACCTCCTGCTCGATGGTATGCGCCGAAATGAAGGCAAGCCCGAGCCCGGCGATCACCGCCTGCTTGATCGTCTCGTTCGACCCCATCTCAGTCCCCAGCTCCTCCAGCCGCCGCGGCACTTCGCTGAGAAAGATCTCCAGCGAAATCCTGGTGCCCGAGCCGCTTTCCCGCACCAGGAACTGCTCCTGGGCGATCCGCTCCCGCGATATGTCGAGCTTGCCCGCCAACGGATGATCGGCCGGCGCAATGAAGACCAGCGGATGGTCGCCGAACACCTGGGAGCGAACGTCGAAATCGCGCGGCGGGCGGCCCATCAGGGCGATGTCGACCTCGTGATCGCGCAACTTCTGGATGATTTCCGCCCGGTTGCCGATGAACAGGTTGATCTCGATCCCAGGCACCTGCTTGCGAAAGGCGGCAATCAGTTGCGGCGCGAAATACTTGCCGGTCGACACTACGCCGAGCCTCAGCCGCCCGCTTCTCAAGCCCTTCATAGCATCGACCGAATCCGCAAGGGTCGCCAGGCTCTCGTCAATCGCATGCGCCGCTTCGAGAAAGGCAAGACCGAAGCTTGTCGGGACCATGCCCTCGCGGGTCCGATCAAAGAGCAATACACCCGTGTCGCGTTCCAATTGCTGGATCTGCAGGGTCAGCGCCGGCCCGGTCAAACCCAGCTCGCCGGCGGCGAGATTGATCTTGCCCAGCCGACTGACGGCTTCGACGGTTCGCAGTTGGCGGAGGGTCACATTGCGCATATTAGAGAATAAATATTTCTAACTGAGTTAGTCAATATAATAAAATTTACAAACTTCGGTAATCCGCCATTCTCCTCCTGACACTTGATGGGAGGAGACATCATGTCAGGCGCAACACTCGAGGCATATCTCGTTTCATGCATCGCCACACGCGATGAAACGGCACGCGACGTAGCGGCCGTCATACAGCGGCTGGCAACCGCGGCGCTCGATGTTCGCAAGCTTGTCGGCCAGGGCGCGCTCAGCGCGCACCTCCACGGCCTGCGAGGAGCCTCGAACACCGACGGCGACATGCAGAAGGAAATGGACGTCATCTGCGACGATCTGTTCCTTTCCTCGCTGCAGGGAGCACCGGTCGCTTTCTACGCCTCCGAAGAACTGGAGCATCCTGTCTCGCTCAATCCGGAAGCGCGGCTTGCGGTCGCCATCGATCCGCTCGACGGCTCGTCGAACATCGACACCAATGTCTCGGTCGGCACGGTGTTCTCGATCCTTCCGGCCATCACCAACGCCGAGCACGACCCGATGCCGACATTCCTGCAGCCCGGCACACGCCAGCTGGCCGCGGGCTTCTTCATCTACGGCCCCCAGACGGCGCTCGTGCTGTCACTCGGCAAGGGCACGGAGATCTTCATCTTCTCGAGCCGGCTCGGCTGCTTCGTGCAGGGCTACAAATCCGTCAGCATCGCCGACCGCGCCCACGAATTCGCCATCAACGCCTCGAATTACCGCCACTGGGAAGAAGCGATCCGACTTTATGTCGACGATTGCCTGGCCGGAGCGGACGGCCCGCGCGAGCGCGATTTCAACATGCGCTGGATCGCCTCCTTGGTCGCCGATGCCTATCGCATCCTGGTGCGCGGCGGCATCTTCCTCTATCCGGCCGACAGCCGCAGGGGCTATTCGCAAGGACGGCTGCGGCTGGTCTACGAGGCCAACCCGATCGCCTTCCTCGTCGAGAATGCCGGCGGCGCGGCGACCAATGCCGTCTCCCGCATCCTCGAGATCGAGCCGGAGAGCCTGCACCAGCGCGTGCCGCTGGTCTTCGGCTCGCGCCGCGAGGTGGCACGCGTCGCCCGCTACCATGTCGACCCCACCATGATCGGTGAACGCGCGCCGCTGTTCGGCAAGCGCGGCCTGTTCCGCGCCTAAGGAGAACACGATGTCAGCAAAATATCCCATCATATCGATCACCGGTTCGTCCGGCGCCGGCACCACCACCGTCAAGGACACCTTCGAGAAGATCTTCAAGCGTGAGAACATCTCCGCCTCGTTCATCGAGGGCGACGCCTTCCATCGCTTTGATCGCGAAGCGATGAAGAAGAAGATCGCAGAGGAAAAGGCGCAGGGCAACGACTTCACCCATTTCGCCGCCGACGCCAACGAACTGGCAATCCTGGAGAACGTATTCTCGGAATATGGCCGCCGCGGCGTCGGTCGCACCCGCCATTACATCCACGACGATGCGGAAGCGGCGAAATACGGAGCGGCCCCCGGCACCTTTACCGAATGGGAGGAGTTCAAGGGCAGCGACCTCTTGTTTTACGAGGGGCTGCACGGCTGCGCGGTCACAGAGGACCTCAACCTCGCCCAGCATTGCGACCTGAAGATCGGCGTCGTGCCCGTCATCAATCTCGAATGGATCCAGAAGATCCATCGCGACAAGGCGACCCGCGGCTACTCGACGGAGGCCGTCACAGACACCATCCTTCGCCGCATGCCGGACTATGTCCACTATATCTGCCCGCAATTCTCGCAGACCGACATCAACTTCCAGCGCGTCCCGATCGTCGACACATCGAACCCGTTCGTCGCCCGCTGGATCCCGACACCGGCGGAATCGATCCTGGTGATCCGCTTTGCCAATCCGCGCGGCATCGATTTTCCCTATCTGCTGTCGATGCTGCAGAACAGTTTCATGTCGCGCGCCAATTCGATCGTCGTGCCCGGCGACAAGCTCGACCTCGCCATGCAACTGATTTTCACCCCGCTCATCCACAAGCTGCTCGAACGCAAGCACCGCATGTCGTGAGGAGGACAGTCATGAACATTTCGCAGAAGATCGAAACCACTGCCGCGGTGACCGAGCAGGCCATGGCGAACGCCATCCGCTTCCTCGCCATGGATGCCGTGCAGAAGGCCAATTCCGGGCACCCAGGCATGCCGATGGGCATGGCGGATGCCGTGACAGTGCTGTTCAACCGCTTCATCCGGATAGATCCTTCGATGCCGGACTGGCCGAACCGCGACCGCTTCGTGCTTTCCGCCGGACACGGTTCGATGCTGCTCTACGCGATCCATCACCTGATCGGCTTTGCCGACATGCCGATGACGGAGCTCGCCGCCTTCCGGCAGATGGGATCGAAGACCGCCGGCCATCCGGAATATGGCCACGCACTCGGCATCGAAACGACCACCGGTCCGCTCGGCCAGGGCATCGCCACGGCAGTCGGCATGGCGATCGCCGAACAGATGATGGCCGCTCGCTTCGGTTCGTCGCTCTGCGATCACTTCACCTATGTCGTCGCCGGCGACGGCTGCCTTCAGGAGGGCATCAGCCACGAGGCTATCGATCTCGCCGGACACCTGAAGCTGCGCAAGCTCGTCGTGCTGTGGGACGACAACCACATCTCCATCGACGGCGCGACCGAACTTTCCACCTCCATGGACCAACTCGGCCGCTTCCGCGCCGCCGGCTGGGATGCGCAGGCGGTCGACGGCCATGATCCGGAGGCGGTGGCAAAAGCGATCGAACGCGCCCGCAAGAGCCGCAAGCCGTCGCTGATCGCCTGCCGGACCAGGATCGGCAAGGGCGCCGCCAGCATGGAAGGCTCGCACAAGACCCATGGCGCAGCCCTCGGCGACAAGGAAATCGCCGCCACGCGTGAAAAACTCGGCTGGCCCCATCCGCCCTTCTTCGTGCCGTCGGACATCAAGGCGGCCTGGGAAGGCGTGGCGATGCGGGGCAAGACAATCCGGACGGCCTGGGAAATTCGCAGGGAGGCCTCCCGCTCGCGCAAGCGCTACGAGCAGACCATCGGCCGTGATCTCGGCGCCGAGGTCGGACGCCGTCTGGCGAAGTTCCGCACAGAGCACCAGGCGAAATCCACTAAGGTCGCAACGCGCCAGGCTTCGCAGATGGCGTTAGAAGTGATCAACGATGCGACGGACCTGACGATCGGCGGTTCGGCCGATCTGACCGGCTCCAACCTGACCATGACCTCCCAGACGGCGCCGATCGCCGCCGGAAGCTTCAAGGGTCGCTACCTGCACTACGGCATCCGCGAGCATGCCATGGCGGCGGCGATGAACGGCATCGCGCTGCATGGCGGCTTCATCCCCTATGGCGGCACCTTCCTGGTGTTCTCCGACTATGCCCGGGGCGGGATGCGGCTCTCGGCGCTGATGGGCCTGCCCGTCGTCTACGTGCTCACTCACGATTCCATCGGCCTTGGCGAGGACGGCCCGACCCACCAGCCGGTCGAGCATCTGGCCATGCTGCGCGCCACGCCCAACCTCAACGTCTTCCGCCCGGCCGACATCATCGAGACGGCCGAATGCTGGGAGATCGCACTCACCGAAAAGGCGACGCCGAGCGTGCTGGCGCTGTCCCGCCAGGCCCTGCCGATGCTGCGCACGGTCCCCGGCGACGAGAACCTCTCGGCCCGCGGCGCCTATGTGCTGCGGGAAGCCAAGGGACCACGCGACCTGACGCTTCTCGCCACCGGCTCCGAGGTGGAGATCGCGGTTGCCGCCGCCGAGACATTGCTCACGGAAAAGGGCATCGCCGCAGCCGTGGTCTCCATGCCTTGCTGGGAAAAGTTCGAGGCGCAGGACGAGGCCTACCAAAGCAAGACCCTCGGCGGCGCACCGCGCATCGCCATTGAAGCCGCCGGTCGGCTCGGATGGGATCGCTGGATGGGGCCGCGCGGCAGCTTCATCGGTATGCAAGGCTTCGGCGCCTCGGCCCCGGCCGGCGAACTCTACAAGCATTTCGGCATTACCGCCGAGCATGTCGTCGCGGAAGCGCTGCGGCTTGCCGGTTACAAGGGTGGGCGCGGCCGATGACGAGAAGCCCCACCCACATCACCACCGCACACAGAGAGGACGCCTGACCATGGCCCGCATCACGCTTCGTCAATTGCTCGACCATGCCGCCGAACGCGGCTACGGCGTGCCTGCCTTCAACATCAACAACATGGAACAGGGCCTCGCCATCATGCAGGCGGCCAAGGCCTGCGATGCGCCGGTGATCCTGCAGGCGTCCCGGGGCGCCCGCACCTACGCCAACGACATCATGCTCGCCAAGATGATGGAAGCGCTGGAACTGATGTATCCGGACATTCCGCTCTGCATCCACCAGGACCATGGCGACCGGGTCTCCACCTGCCTGTCGGCGATCCAGCACGGCTTCACCTCCGTGATGATGGACGGCTCGCTGAAAGAGGATGGCAAGACGCCTGCCGACTATGCCTACAATGCCGGCATAACAGCGGAGGTGGCACGTCTGGCCCACATGGTCGGCGTCTCTGTCGAGGGCGAACTCGGCTGCCTCGGCTCGCTCGAGACCGGCCATGGCGAGGCCGAGGACGGCCATGGTTTCGAGGGCGCCCTCGACCGTTCGCAACTGCTGACCGATCCCGACGAGGCGGCCCGCTTCGTCGCGGAGACCGGCGTCGATGCGCTGGCGGTTGCGATCGGCACCTCGCACGGCGCCTACAAGTTTACCCGCAAGCCGACCGGCGAAGTGCTCGCCATGGACGTGATCGAAAAGATCCACCGCCGGCTTCCCGACACCCACATCGTCATGCACGGCTCCTCCTCGGTCCCTGAGGAATGGCAGGAGATCTTCAACGCCCATGGCGGTGCGATGCGCGAGACCTATGGCGTGCCGGTCGAGGAGATCGTTCGCGGCATCCGCTTCGGGGTGCGCAAGGTCAATATCGACACCGACCTGCGCCTTGCCGCCGCCGCCGAATTCCGCCGCGTCGCCGACACCCGCCGCGACGAATTCGATCCGCGCAAATTCCTCAAACCCGCCATGGATGCCATGGCCTCCGTCTGCAAGGCCCGCTTCGACGCCTTCGGCACGGCCGGCAATGCGTCGCGCATCAAGGTCATCCCGATGAGCGATATGGCCAAACGCTATGCGAGCGGCAGCCTGAAACCCTCAAACGCGCGGTCTGAAGCCGCCTGAACTCCCATCCGACCAAGGAAAGGACAGTGCCATGAACGCCGATGCGAAAACCGAGATCAAGGGCAAGGAACGCTACAGGGCGGGCGTCCTGAAATACGCCCAGATGGGCTATTGGGACGGACACTACGAGCCGAAGGACACGGACCTGATCGCCCTCTTCCGCATCACGCCGCAAGACGGCGTCGATCCGATCGAAGCGGCGGCTGCCGTAGCCGGCGAGAGCTCGACCGCCACCTGGACGGTCGTGTGGACCGACCGCCTCACCGCCTGCGACCAGTACCGCGCCAAGGCCTACCGGGTTGATCCGGTGCCCGGAACGCCGGGGCAGTACTTCTGCTACGTCGCCTATGACCTGATCCTGTTCGAGGAAGGTTCGATCGCCAACCTGACGGCCTCGATCATCGGCAATGTCTTCTCGTTCAAGCCGCTCAAGGCCGCGCGGCTCGAGGACATGCGTTTCCCCGTCGCTTATGTGAAGACTTTCAAGGGACCGCCGACCGGCATCGTCGTCGAACGCGAACGGCTCGACAAGTTCGGCAAGCCGCTGCTCGGCGCCACCACCAAGCCGAAACTCGGCCTGTCCGGCAAGAACTACGGCCGCGTGGTCTACGAGGGTCTGAAGGGCGGGCTCGACTTCATGAAGGACGACGAGAACATCAACTCGCAACCCTTCATGCATTGGCGAGATCGATTCCTCTACTGCATGGAAGCCGTCAACCACGCCTCGGCCGTCACCGGCGAGGTCAAGGGCCATTACCTGAACATCACCGCCGGCACGATGGAGGAAATGTACCGCCGCGCCGAATTCGCCAAGGAACTCGGCTCGGTCATCGTCATGGTCGACCTGATCGTCGGCTGGACGGCGATCCAGTCGATCTCGGAATGGTGCCGGCAGAACGACATGATCCTGCACATGCACCGCGCCGGTCACGGCACCTACACGCGCCAGAAGAACCACGGCATCTCGTTCCGCGTCATCGCCAAGTGGCTGCGTCTCGCCGGCGTGGATCACCTGCATGCCGGCACCGCCGTCGGCAAGCTGGAAGGCGATCCGATGACCGTGCAGGGCTACTACAACGTGCTGCGCGAGACGAAAAACGAAGTCGACCTGCAACGCGGCATCTTCTTCGAGCAGGACTGGGGCGACATCAAGAAGGTCATGCCGGTGGCCTCGGGCGGTATCCATGCCGGCCAGATGCACCAGTTGCTTGATCTCTTCGGCGACGACGTCGTCCTGCAGTTCGGCGGCGGCACGATCGGCCATCCCATGGGCATCCAGGCCGGTGCGGCCGCTAACCGCGTGGCACTCGAAGCCATGGTGCTCGCCCGCAACGAGGGCCGCGACATCGCCAATGAAGGTCCGGAGATCCTCCGGGCCGCCGCCAAGTGGTGCAAGCCGCTCGAAGCCGCCCTCGATACCTGGGGCAATATCAGCTTCAACTACACCTCCACCGACACCTCGGACTTCGTGCCGAGCGTAACCGCCATCTGACAGAGCGAGAGAAAAGGAGAAACGACAATGCGTATCACCCAAGGCTGCTTCTCGTTCCTGCCGGACCTGACGGACGAGCAGATCACCGCGCAGGTGGAATATTGCCTGCGCAAGGGCTGGGCGATCGGTGTCGAGTACACCGACGATCCCCACCCCCGCAACACCTATTGGGAAATGTGGGGCAACCCGATGTTCGACCTGAAGGACGCCAAGGGCGTGATGATGGAACTCGACGATTGCCGCAAGGCCAATCCCCAGCATTACATCCGGCTCAATGCCTTCGATTCCAATCGTGGTTTCGAGACGGTCACGATGTCCTTCATCGTCAATCGACCGGACAGGGAGCCGGACCTCAGGATGGTGCGGACCGACGGTCCTGGCCGCTCCCAGCATTACTCCTGGTCGACGACCAACTGACGAAAGGACGAGACGATGGCAATGCCCGAGACAACCGTGACGCAGGAGAGCCTACCGACTTCGGTCGACCTCGCCGAGGAATACCGGACCTCGGGCGTCGCCGAGATCCTCGAAGAACTCGACCGCGACCTTGTGGGCCTGAAACCCGTGAAGCGCCGGATTCGCGAGACGGCGGCGCTGCTCTTGGTCGAGCGGGCCCGCCGCGCCATGGGGCTTTCCCACGAACCGCCGTCGCTACACATGAGCTTCACCGGCAATCCCGGCACCGGCAAGACGACAGTGGCGCTCCGCATGGCCAACCTGCTCCACCGCCTCGGCTATATCCGCAAGGGCCACCTCGTCTCGGTCACGCGTGACGATCTGGTCGGCCAGTATATCGGCCACACCGCGCCAAAGACCAAGGAGATCCTCAAGAAGGCCATGGGCGGCGTGCTGTTCATCGACGAGGCCTATTACCTCTACCGCCCCGACAACGAGCGTGACTACGGCCAGGAGGCGATCGAGATACTGCTGCAGGTTATGGAGAACAACCGCGACGACCTGGTCGTGATCCTCGCCGGCTATTCCGACCGCATGGACCTTTTCTTCGAAAGCAATCCGGGTTTTCGCTCGCGCATCGCGCACCACATCGATTTCCCCGACTACGCCGACGACGAACTGCTGTCGATCGCCGAAACCATGCTGGAGCGCCAGGGATATCACCTCGACGCGGAAGCGACCGCGGTGATGACTGACTATATCGCCCGGCGCCGCAGCCAGCCGCATTTCGCCAATGCCCGCTCGATACGCAACGCGCTCGATCGCGCCCGGCTGCGCCAGGCCAACCGCCTGTTCGAGGAGGCCAAGGGACCGGTCAATGCCGAGCAGCTATCGACCATCATCGGCCGCGACATCGCCGCAAGCCGCGTCTTCGCCATGAAGCCGCCCGCCCCGTCCGAGCACCGCCAGGAGACCCCATGAGCCAGAAGACCATCATTGCGCCCTCGGTTCTGTCTGCCGACTTCTCGCGGCTTGGCGAGGAAGTCGAAGCCGTCTGCCGCGCCGGTGCCGACTGGATCCATCTCGACGTGATGGACGGGCATTTCGTGCCCAACATCACCTTCGGTCCGCCGGTGATCAAGGCGATCCGCAATCGCACCGACAAGGTTTTCGACTGCCATCTGATGATCGAGCCCGTCGATGGTTTTCTCTCAGCCTTCGCCGATGCCGGTTGCGATATCGTCACCGTCCATGCCGAGGCGACGACCCATCTCGACCGCTCGCTGCAGGCTATCCGCGACCTCGGCTGCAAGGCCGGCGTCTCGCTCAATCCTTCGACACCGGAAAACGTCATCGAATACGTTCTCGATCGCCTCGATCTCGTGCTGCTGATGACCGTCAATCCCGGCTTCGGCGGCCAGGCCTTCATACCGGCCGTGGTCGACAAGGTCGCGCGCATAAAGGCGATGATCGGTGAAAGACCGATCGTGATCGAAATCGACGGCGGCGTGACGCCCGAGACCGCGCCGCTCGTCGCCCGGGCCGGCGCCGACATTCTCGTCGCCGGCTCGGCGGTCTTCAAAGGGGGGCCTGATGCCTATGCCGGCAACATCGCCGCCCTGCGCCAGGCCGCTGATACCGCCTCCCGTCCCCTGGTTCAGAACGAAAGGTAACTCCATGGCATCCACCGCGCCGCTTTGCCATTTCGGCTGGAAGGCCATCGACGCCCGACTTCAGAGCACCGAGGGACGCGCCCGCTCCATCCTTGACCTTGCCGGGCAAAACGGTCTCGTCGTCGCCTTCATCTGCAATCACTGCCCCTATGTGAAAGCGGTCATCGGCCGGATCGTGCGCGATGCGCTGGAGCTCGAGGCGCACGGGATAGGCTTTGTCGCCATCAACTCCAACGATGCGACCGCCTATCCGGAAGACAGTTTCGACAACATGAAGCGGTTTGCCGCCGACCACGCCCTGCCTTTCCCCTATCTGCATGACGCCGACCAGTGGGTCGCCAGAGCCTATGGTGCGGTCTGCACGCCGGACTTCTTCGGCTTCAACAAGCGCATGGAACTGCAATATCGCGGACGGCTCGACGCCTCACGAAAGGAGATCGGCCCGGCCGATCTGAGGCGCGATCTGTTCGATGCCATGGTGGGCATCGCCGCGACCGGCAAGGGACCCGAAGAGCAGCATTCGGCGATCGGCTGCTCGATCAAATGGAAACAGGATCCGTCCTGGCTGGCGCAGACACGCTGAGGCAAGGCTGGACGGCCTTTCACTCCCGCGGACCGAGGGTTGCCGAAGGCCTTGATCCCGAACTCCGGCATACGATCACACACACCCGGAAACACCAAGGCCGCCGATGATCTACCATCGGCGGCCTTGGTGATTGAATGCTATCCCGCCCCTATTCGCCGGCCCGTGGCCCAGTCGCTCTCAAGCCCCGCCCGCTCTCGCTCCCGTTGGGGGAGGAGATAGGACAGGGCTCGGGGGAGGAACAGCCAGCCGTCTTCAGGCCGCAAGCGCACCCGATTGCTTGGCGACATGGGTGGCGATCGCATCCATCAGCGCCGGTGACAGCGCGTCATAGGGCGGCAGCCCGAGTTCGTTGAGGCGCGCACGAATTTCGCCCATCTTGTCAGGGCTGACCCCGCTCTCGATGACCGACGAGACGAAAGCGGCGAATTCTGGCGGAGACCAGCCGGTCTCGTCGCTGAGCTCGGTATGGACGAAATCCAGGCCGTAGAACGGATGCTTGGTGTTTTCGATGCGACCATACATGTGCGTGCCGCAATCCTTGCAGGCATAGCGCTGGATCGTGGCGTTCGGATCGACGATCTGCAGCTTGTCGGCGCCGGAGGTCACCTTAACGTTGTCACGCGAAACGACCGCGATCTGCGCGAAGATCGCGCCCTTCGGCTTCCAGCACTTGGTGCAGCCGCAGGCATGGTTGTGCGCCGTCTGCGAACTGATTTCGACGGTCACCGGGTTGCTCGCGCACTTGCATTTGAGCGTACCGCCGTGGAAGCCGGGGGTCGCCGGCGGAAAGCCGTTGTCGATGGCCGGATGCAGTTTGATCATGGGTCCCTCCTCCTCAAGTCTGGACGTCTGGAGCGTCGCAGTCGAGGACAGGATCGGAGCAAATCAGGCGATCGGCAACATAGCGGAAAGTGGCGGTTTTCGGCGCGGATGCGGCAGTAGGGAGCGTAAGCCGCCGGCTACCGGCCGCGCGCGCGCAGCATGGCGCGGGCCGGATCATAGCCCCACACCGCCGCCAGCATGAAAACGACGAAGCAGGCGGAAACCCAGGCGAGCGCCTCGAGGTTGAGCTGCCCATAAAGCGCGAAGCGGATCAGCTCGACGGCATAGGTGAAGGGATTGTAGGCGCAGATGTCGCGCAGCAGCGGCGAGCTTTCGGCCATCTTCCAAAGTGGATAGAGCGCCGACGACAGGAAGAACATCGGGAAGATGACGAAATTCATCACGCCGGCGAAATTCTCCAGCTGTCGAATGGTCGACGAGATCACCAGGCCGAACGCTCCGAGCATCAGGCCGCTCAGGAGAAGCGCCGGCAGCACCGCCAGGTAGCCGAGCGGCGGAAGGTCGATGCCGGTCAGCGCGGCGAGGCCCAGGAACACCATGACCTGGACGATCGACACGATGACCCCGGCGAGCAGCTTGGAGAAAAGCAGCCACCAGCGCGGCAGCGGCGAGGTCAGCAGCAGCCGCATCGAGCCCATTTCCTGGTCATAGACCAGCGACAAGGACGACTGCATGCCGTTGAACAGCTGGATCATGCCGCATAGCCCCGGCAGGATATAGACCTCGTACGTGATATAGGTCTGGTAGGGCGGAATGATCGATACGCCGAGCGCGGCGCGAAAGCCGGCGGCGAAGACGATGAGCCAGACGAGCGGGCGAACCAGGGCGGCGAGAAAGCGTCCACGCTGCCGAACGAAACGCAGGTTCTCGCGGGTGATGATGGCGAACAGCGCGGTCAGCCAGGCTTTCATGCAACAGCCTCCGCATTTTCGGCCGTCATGGCGAGGAAGGCCTTGGCCAGACTGCCGTCGCCAGCCAGCTCGGCCGCCGGTCCGTTGCTCAACACGCGGCCGCGATGCAGCACCACCACCTGGTCCGACATTTCGATTTCGTCGACCAGATGTGTCGCCCAGAGCACGGCAAGCCCGCTTACGGCCAGCTGGTGCACATGGTCGGTAATCGCCTGGCGTGAAGCCGCATCGAGCCCGACCGTGGCCTCGTCCAGCAGCAGGATCTCCGGCTGATGAACCAGGGCGCGAGCGATCTCCATGCGCCTGCGGTGTCCTCCGTTCAGCGCGCGCACCAGTTCGTCGGCGCGCTCGGCCATGCCGAGCTGCGTGAGCGCCCGATCAATGGCGATCGCTGCGGAACGGCCGGACAGTCCGTGCAACCCGGCGAAGTAGCGCAGGTTGCGGCGAACCGTCATGTCGAGATCGAGCGTCGGCTGCTGGAAGACGACGCCAATTCGGGCGAGCGCCGCGCGCGGCGAGCGGGCCATGTCGAAGCCGGCGACACGGATCGTTCCCTCCTCCGCGACGATCAGCCGGGTCAACAGGGCAAAGAGCGTCGACTTGCCCGCGCCGTTCGGGCCGAGCAACGCACAGAAGCGGCCGGGCTCGACGTTGAACGAGACACCGTCCAGCGCCTTGCGCTTTCCGTAGCGAAAGCCGACATGGCTGACCCCGAGGCCGTTCATGACTTTGCCTCCACCGGAGCGAGGGGCAGCGTTGCCCCGGAGAGGGTCGCCGGCCGGCCAGCAAGCCGCAGGCAGCGTTGCGCCAACCGTTTTGCCTCGGCCTCGGAATGAGTGACGAGAATGACCGTCGGCCGGCTCTCCGCGATCAGCGCCTCGGTCAGCTCCAGCATTTCCCCCGCCGTCTGCGGATCGAGCGAGACATAGGGCTCATCCATGACAAGAAGCTCGGGACGCCCGGCAAAGGCCCGCGCCAGCGCCAGTCGCCGCTGCTGGCCGAGAGACAGCTGGCCGGGGAAAAGCCCGGCCTTGTCGGCGATGCCGATGCGCTCGAGTGCGTCACGGGCTGCCTGATTCCCAAGCGAGGGATGCACCAGCGTCAGGTTCTGCAACACGCTGCGCCAGGGCAGGAGTACCGGCTCCTGAAAGACCATGGCAATGTTCGACGGCCGAACGATCTCACCCTCGAAGGCCTCGTCAATGCCGGCGATCAACCGGAGCAGCGTCGACTTGCCGATCCCCGAAGCCCCGAGGATCGCAACCGTCTCGCCGTCGGCCACCTCGAAACGGATATCGCGCAACACCTCCGCCTCGCCGAATGCCTTGCGTTCGACGTCGATCTTGATCATGCCGTCCTCCAGGCCCGCGCCCGGCGCTCGAGCGGCTGCAGGATCAGCGCCTCGACGATCAGCATGACGACGATGAAGGTCATCGAATAGACCAACACCATGGCAACGTCGAACAGCTGGAAATAGAAGTGGATCTGAAAGCCGATACCGCTGGAGCGGCCGAGGAATTCCACCACCAGCACGATCTTCCAGATCACCGCGATGCCGGCCCGCGCCGCCCCGGCGATATAGGGCGCGAGTTGCGGAACGACGACATGGCGCAGGCGCGCCATGGTGGACATGCGATAGACCTTGGCCATGGCATCGAGATTGGGGTCGAGCGCGCGGGCACCCTCCCGGATCAGGGTTGCGACATTGGGGATCTTGTTGAGCACCACGGCAATGATCGCCGCCGTCTCGTTGAGGCCGATCCACAGATAGCAGAGCACGATCAGGACAAGCGCCGGAAGATTGAGAAACACCACGAGCCAGGGGTCGAGCCAGCGGTCGAAGGAGGGATAACGCCCCATCAGGAAGCCCAGCGCCACGCCGATCGCCATGGCCGGCACGAAGGCCATCACTACGCGCCCGAGCGTCATGGCAAGATGATAGGGCAGAGCGCCGGACCCGGCCGCGCGGGCAAAGGGTTCGCCGAGCGTCCATGGCTGCGGCAGGATGCTTTCATCCGCCGTCAGCGCCGCCGCACCGATCCAGACCAGCAGCAGCAGGCCAAGCGACAGCGCGCGAACGGTCGACGGATGGCGGGCGAATTCACTCAAGATGCAGGAATACTCCCTTCGGAAGCGTCGTCGCCTTGCCGACGAGTTCCTCGCCACCAAGTTCGGCCATCAGCCGCAGGAAGCGATCCGCAGCCGCCTCGTCGATCGGCTTGCCGCTCGGGATTCCGGCGCGATACCCATCGCGCAAGGCAACGAACTCGGCGTCGTCCGCCGCGTTCATCATGCTGCGCAGGCCCTCCCAGGCCTTGTCGTCGCTGCGCAGCAATTCCTTGGCCGCCACCGAAGCCTTGTAGAGCCCTTGCGCCACCTCGGGATGCGCCTTGACGAACTCGCCCTTCAGCACATAGCCCAGCAGCGGGGTATCGGGGTCCAGCCCCAGTTCGGTCGCCGCGTCTGCGACGGTCACCAGATCCCGCATGCCCTGGGCCTTCATCTTGGCGAGAAAATGCCAGAAATTGATTGCCGCCGCGGTCTCTCCGGACAAGGCCGACTTGAAGATCAGCGGCGGCGCGGCGAACACCTGTTCCGTCTCCTTGGCGAGATCCATGCCGTGCTTCCTCGTCGCATAGGCACGAAGGATCAGCCAGCTCTTGTCGAGCGGCCCTCCGGCAATGCCGATCTTCTGTCCCTTCAGGTCGGCAAGCGCCTTGACCGGGCTGTCATTCTTGACGACGAGCCCGCCCACCGCGCGCGAATAGGGGATGAAGACATAATCCTTGCCGGCGGCCCGCTGATAGGCGACCCAGATCCAGTCGGCGACCATGGTGTCGGCCTCGCCGCCCTCGAAGGCGACCCGCGTCGCGCCATTGTCGGCATAGTCCTGGACAGCCAGTTCGAACCCGTTCGTCTTGTCGAGCCCGTTTGACTTGATGGTGGTGATTTCCCAGTTAACCGTGCCGGACGCCAACATGGCCGCCCGCACCTTCGGCAGATCCTCGGCCATGGCCGGTGAAAGGCCGAGCGCCAACAAGCCCGCAACCAAGAAACGTCCAAGTTTACCCATCGCGCATCCTCCCGCGGCTAACCGCGCCTTCCTGGCTCTTGTCTGGCCGATCTCTAAGCGATTCGTCCGCCCGGCGGCGAATGTCTCGCCTATTCCTTGCGTTTCTCCGCCACAGTCAAGTCGGCCTTCAGATCCATGTCATACTGACCGTCGGCGCAGAAGACATCATCGAGTTCGAAACCATCGCCATCGGCCTCGATATTGGCCGGATCGACTTCGCACTGCATGGTCTTCAACATGGCCTGGATCGCCGTCACCTTCTCGGCTGCAACTTCCTGCGCCCCGGCGGCGGCGGGCAGCGCCAGAAATCCGGCAACGATTATGGTCTTCATCGCTTTGTTCTTCATCGTCTTCATCCTTCTGTCGAAGCTGGCTTACTGAATGGAAATCGTGATCTTCTGGCTGTCGCTCGTGGTATTCGGAATGCGAACCTCATAGGAGCCCGGCTTGATGGCGATGAACGACAAAGTCGCCACGCCCGCCTGGTCGAACTCCAGGCTGTCGATCGCCATGGGACGAACCTCGATCCCGTTGATGACGATCTCGTTCATCCAGATCGCCCGGAAGAACGGAGCACCGGTGATCGCAAGCTCGGCCGAACCGTCCGCCGTGATCTTCATCTCGTAATAGGCGCCGGATTGCAGCGCCACGTCGCCCTTGCCGAGCGGCTGGCCAGAGGCGAGCGTGATCTCGATCGGCTCGCCGCGATTGCATTTGGCGAGAAGCCCGGCAAAGCCGAGCTTGTCGCACAGCGGTGCCGCCGCAGCCGGAGCCAGGGTGACGGTCGAAGTGACCAGTGCGGCGAAAGCCGCGATAAGAAATCTGCGCATCGAATATCCTCCCAATATTGTTCTGCTCGGCAAATGGTCAGTTCGGCGCAACGACCACCCCCCAGGGCTGTTCGCCGACGGGAACGGAACGAATGACCTTTTCGGCCTTCACGTCGATAATGCTGACGTCGTTGGAATTGCCGTTGGTGACGATGAGAAACTCCTCACCCGGCGTGAAAGCCATCTGCCAGACCCGCTGGCCGACGAGTAGATAATCGAGAACCTCGTCGGTCTTGCCGTCGATCATCGCAACGCGATTGGCCGGCCCGAGCGCGACGAAGACCCGCGAGCCGTCGCTAGTCGCCTTCACCCCGACGGGCTGCAACCATTCCGGCAGAACGCCTGGCACCGCGAAGGTGATCTTCTTGTCGACCTTCGGCGCCTCCGTGCCGAGATTGATGACCGAGACGGTGCCGCCGATCTCCGCACTGACATAGAGCTTCTTGCCGTCGGCGGTAAACTCCGCATAGCGCGGCCTCTGGTCGACCAGGACATTGTGGACGATCTCATAGGTCGATGTATCGATGAAATGCGCCATGTTGGTGGTTTCGGACGTATTGATCAGCGTCTTGGCGTCAGGACTGACGGCAACACCCTCGGGCTCGACCCCGACCGGGATTTCCGCCAGGACTTGAAAGGTCTTGACGTCGACGACGGTCACCAGATTGTCGTCCTCGTTCGCGACATAGAGCGGATTACCGGAAGGATTGAGCGCAAAGAGTTCGGGGTCCGGACCCGACGGCAGGGTGCGGATCTCCTTGTAGGTTTCCGGGTCGAACACGCGAACGGTGTCGTCGTCCGAAGCGCAGACATAGAGCTCCTTGCCGTCGGGGCTGATGGTGATTCCGCGCGGCCGGTTGCCGGCGGGGAACTCGGCGATCTTCTCCCAGGTCTTGCTGTCGAGAACGGTCACCGTATTGCCCCGCTCATTGGTGACGAACACCTTGTTGGCGAGCGCGGGCTCGCTTGCCAGAATGGCGGCGGGCAGGATCATCCAGGCGTATTTCAGCATTCTATCCTCCAAAGGCGCGGCAGGCGGTTTCGGGCGCATCCGTGCCCAGTGTGTCGAGCGGCGAATACTGGTGCAGATAGCCGTCCTGCGGCGAGACGGAGACGGTGATGCGGCCATCGCCGAGCAGGATCGGCTGGCGCAACTGGCCGTTCCACGGGCGGAACGTCAGCTTCTGCCCCTTGAAGGCGGCGATCTCGAAATCCTTCGACAGCAGGAAGGACCGGATCATTCCGGCATCGCCCTTGCCCGCCCGCGTTACGGCCTCGCCGATCACCCGCATGGCGAGCCAGGCCTGATAATCCTCGTCCCGCGCGCCGCGGCCCGTCAGCTTCTCGAAGCGGCGCTGGAATTGCGTCGCACCCCAGGATTCATGCGCCTGGTGCCAGGTCAGCGGCATCAGGCCGGCCGATCCCGCGACAGGACGCGGATCCCAGGAATGGTAGGGCAGATAGGCGGCAAAAACATCGGTCTCGTCGGCCGCGACGGTCACGTCATGCTCCTCGGCCTCCTGCATGAAGACCGGGATCTGCTTCTGCACCAGGACATGGCCGGTATCGGTACGCCGCGCCCCGCCGGTGTCGACAAACTCACGTTCCTCGACGATCTTCGCGCCGAATTTCGTCGCCGACTTGCGGTAACTGTCGGCCAGCAGCCTGTCTTCGGGATGCGAGCCATGCACCAGCAAAATGCGCGACCATTTCTTCCACATCAGGAATTGAACGACGCTGTCGGTGATCATCTGCCGGCTCGGCGCGACATGCAGGACATTCGCCCGGCACTCCGCATCGCGCAGCGCCTCGTCGCGCGCACCGGCGTTGAGGATCAGCACGTCGGGTCCGGCCCGATCGGCCAGCGCCTTCAGCGTTTCGCCATCGGCAATGACCGCGACCAGCCGGATGCCGGCGGCCTTGAACTCATCCAGCGCCGCTAGCGCCTGGTCCGGCGGAACAGCCTTGGTGGTCAACTGATAGTCCATGCCGGTAAACGCGCCGGTGGTGCGGTTGTCCTCGTTGCCAAGCGTCGCCCCGGCGAAACCGAGATCGGCGGGAGCAACGTCCAGCCGCGAGATAGGCGGCAGCTTTGCAAGATCGACGCGCAGGACGGCGGTCTTCACCTCCTCGGCCGACGCGGTCTGCGTTGACATCAAGGCAGCCCAAAAAATGGCAAGCGCAAGCCGCGGAATCGACATCGTCGGAATGACCTCCCAATCCTCCTGACACATCTTAAAGTGGAGAATAGCAGCGAGGTTTATGGCGCGAAACCGATACTTATGGATCGTGGTATGACCGTCCCGGTGTGTTTAGGCTGGTCTGCATGCAGCGTATTCTGATTGCTCTCCTGCTGGCCCTCATGCCCGTGCTCGCGTTTGCGGCGCTGGACAAGCCATTGATGCCGGGCGCCAAGGTCGCCTTTCTCGGCATCACCTTCATCGACACCTCGACGGAAGGGGCCTATGACGGCGAGCGTCCGGACCAGACGGCGCGCACGCGTCTTCTGGAAGAGAAAACGCGGCAGCGTTTCCGTGAAGAAGGCTTCATCCTTCTCGCCAATGATCCGATCGCAGACGAACTCGCCCGCACCACCAATCCCGCCGATTGCTACGGTTGCGAGCAACGCATGGCCGAGCGACTGGGTGCCGACTACGTGCTGGTCGGCGAGGTGCAGAAGGTCTCCAACCTCATCCTGGCGATGAACCTGGTCCTGACCGACGTCAGAACCGGACAAACCCTGCGCGCCCTGGCCGTCGATATCCGCTCGAACACCGACGACAGCTGGCTGCGCGGGTTGAACTACATCTTCAAGAACCACTTCTTCAAGAAAAAATGAGGATACCCATGCGACGGCTGCCTATCATTCTGCTGACATTTTTCCTCTTCCTTCCGGCGATCGCCTTCGCCCACGGACCGACCCGGCAGAAGCTGTCCCTGGCCGTCGACGTGAAGGCGCCCCCGGCAGACGTCTGGGCGGTGATCGGCAATTTCCAGGACATGAGCTGGCATCCGGCGGTCTTCCAATCGACGGGAACGGGCGACAACGCGATCGACGCCACGCGCGTCCTGACGCTTGGCAAGGAAGGTGGGCCGACGATTTCGGAGCAGCTCTACAAGTACGACGCGACGAAGATGTCCTATTCCTATCGCATCACGGAGGTCGACGTCGCCGTGCTGCCGGTGACCAATTATTCGTCGCACCTGACGGTCACGCCCACGGCGAGCGGCGGATCGCATATCGAATGGCGCGGCGCCTTTTATCGCGGCTATCCGAACAACGAGCCGCCGGAGAACCTCAACGACGCGGCCGCAATTGCCGCCGTAACGGCGGTCTACAAGGCAGGCCTCGATGCGCTGGAAGCGAAGTTCGGCAAATAGAACAGTCCTATTCTGTCTCCTCGCGGCTCTTCTGGGGCCGCGAGAGGGCGTAGCCGACTATGCCTATGTAACCAATCAGTCCTCCAGCGATCTGAGCGTCATCGACCTTGAGCGGATGACCGAGATCCGGCGGATCCCGGTTCCGGGAATGCCGGCCGGCGTCGCGGTGTCCGAAGCCCTCGGCGCCTTCTTCACCGTCAGCCCCGACAGCAAGACGATCCGGCGTTTCGGACTGGCCGACGCCCTTCCGCAGATCGAGCTTCAACTGGATGGCGGCCCGATCGGCATCGCGATCGACGACAGCCGCCGCAGGATCTTCGTCTCCGACTGGTACAATGCGCGCGTCTGGGTTCTCTTAGCTGACGATCTGAGCCTGATGGCAACCCTCGAGACAGGCAGCGCTCCGGCCGGTCTCGCCATTTCACCCGACGGCCGCTGGCTGGCCACGGCCGATCGCGATTCCAATCAGATATCGATCTTCGACGCGGATACCCTTTCCCTCTTGCACCGCATCACCGTCGGTGAACGTCCCTTCGGTCTTACCTTTTCACCGGACGGCCGTGTCTTTTCCGCCGATGTCGGCAGCAATACGGTGACAGCCGTCGATCCCGAAAGCGGGCGCGTCCTGGGGCGGGTCCGAACCGGGGAGCGGCCCTATGGCATCGCCTTTGCCACCGAGCGCGGCTTCGTGACCAATCAGTATGGCGACAGTGTCACCGTCTTCGATGCAAGGACCTATGCACAGGTCGCGGTGATCGATGTCGGCGGCTATCCCGAGGGCATAGACACGACCGCGGATGGGCAGCACATCGCCGTCGCCAATTGGGATTCCAATACCTTGTCGATCATCGACGCGAAAAACCTGGAAGTGGTCGGAGAAATCGCGACGGGCGACGGCCCGCGCGCCTTCGGCCTGTTCCTCGCCAAAGACATGCAGAAGGAGTGATGGCATGCGCACGCTTTCCCTTCGTTTCTCCCTCTCCCTCTCCCTTGCCATGGGAGCGGCCTTGGTCTCGTCAGCAAGCGCTGGCGAAGACGACCCATGGCCTGCCATCCGGGAGCAGCTCTACGGCGTTCGACCGATCGCCCCCGGCAAAGGCATGGTGTCGCTGGACGCGCCCTATCGCTCGGCAAACGATGCCAGGACGGTCATCGGCGCCACGCTCATCGCTCCGGATGACCAGCAGATACGCGCGGTTACCCTGGTGCTGGACCAGAACCCGATGCCGGTTTCCGCGGTCTTCCACCTGTCCCGACCGATGGCGCGGTTCGCCTTCGAAACGACCGTTCGGGTCAATGGTCCGACGCCGGTTCATGTCGTGGCGGAGTTGACCAATGGCGAACTCGTCTCGACCGAAGGCTTCGTGAAGACTTCCGGGCTGGGCGCCTGCGCGGCCCCTCCCGGCAGCGATCCCGAAATCGCGCTGGCGACTTTGGGTGACATGACGATCGACATCGGCCATGAGCCCCGCGGCCCGTCAAGCTTGCTGGGTGAGTTTTCGCGCCTGAGGAACCAGCAGGCGTCGCTGAACCTGGGCATCAGCCATCCCAGCCATTCCGGAATGCAGATGGATCAGATCACCCTGCTCTTCATTCCCATGCGCTATGTGGAAACGCTCGACATCGACCTGGACGGCCAGCCCTTCATCAAGGTGACCGGGTCGATTTCGCTGAGCGAGAACCCACAGTTCAGATTGTCGATCCCGGCCGCGACCCAGGTTGTCGATGTCACAATGACGGACACGAGCGGCACGGTGAGCCGCAAGACCCAGCGGCTGACGAGTTATTGATCCCCACCCCGTTCGGGCTGTAAGGGCGCGACCGGATAGCCATCAAACTCCCAGCCTTCACTACCCTCTGGATACCAGTAGACGTGTGTGTATCCGAGTTCGAGCGCCCGCTTGGCAGCGTTCCATGACATCCAGCAGTCGGGAAGGCAGAAGAACAGCACCGGTTTGCCCTTGTCGCCCCGAGTTGCCTTTTCCAAACCGGCGCGGAAGTAAGCGAGTGTGATGTCGGCCAGCTTGCCGTAGCCGGTATTGGGAAGCCAGATCGCGCCCTCGATCGAAATGCGCGGCTTCTCGTTCCAGATCGTGCCCTCAGGCAAGTTGGCTGGCTTGGGCGCGCGGGGAAGCACGTCGATGAACACGGCCTCCCTTTTCTGCCAGAGGGCAAAGGCCGCATCGGTCGACACGACGGTCGCACCGGCAAGCGTCGCCGGAACCGGCTCCCTATAGCCATCCTCGCGATAATCAGCAGGCTCTTCGGCGGAGGGCGAGCCCCCCGCCGGCGCCGCAAAGGCGGGCTCCTCGGCGGCCTGCACCGTCGAAGCGAGACAGAGCAGGGCCAGAAGCGCTCCCCGCCCCCAGGTCATTTCATCGCTTCCAGCGGACCTGTTCCCATGTCGTTGAGAAGAGGAACGCCCGCATCCGTCAGGATCGCATTGATCTTGGCCTGGTTGCGGCGGATCAGCGAGTTGAGCTTGCGCTCCCACACCTTCTCGCCCTGCCTCACCCCCATGGTGATGCGATAGAACATCTTCGGCGGCAGGGGCTCGGACAGAAGCGGCGTAACCTTGAGACCCGGATGGCTCTGCTTCACCAGCGGACCGCCGATCGGCCCCCACAGGATCGCCGCGTCGATCGTACCGGCCTCGAGATCCGCCAGCATGTCGCCCGCCGGGTCCTGGTAACGCCGGTCGACCATCAGGTCGTAACCCTTCGCCTTCGCCAGCAGGCCACGCAGTGCCATGTGCGTACCCGGCGGACTGCCCGCCACCACACCCACACGCTTGTCCTTCAGCGCCGGATCGCCGATCTTCGTAACCCTCGCAAGCGGTCCATCCGCCGGCACGATCAGGACGAAGCCGGACGTGTAATAGTGATTGGTGTTGAGCACCATCTCGTCGCCCTGCGCATAGCCGATCACCACGTCGCAGGCATTGGCTTGCAGCGTCTTGCGGATGAAGCCGGTCGCCATCGGGAACCACGCATACTCCAGCGGCAAGCCGAGCTCGCTCGCCATCAATTGGGCGATCTTGTTCTCGAACCCCGCCTCCGATTTGTCCGAAAGGGGAGAATTCGCCGGATCGGCGCAGACGCGAAAGGCGGTCTTCGAGACCAGGTCGGATGTCTGGGCAAGCGCCGGCACCCCGGCCAGGCTGGCGAGGCACAAGGCACCCGCAATGACGATGCGATTAGTGACCAAGGCAATCGGCCTCCGCCTGGCGGATCGCCTCATTCTTCGCCTCCTTCTTGGCGGGCCGCCCGCGGGGGACCGCATCGGTGCCACGCGCCTTGAGATAGACGTAGATGTCGTCGAGATAGCACATGACATTGGCGTTCTGGCCGAAGGCCGGCATGACCGAGTTCTCGGCCGCATTGACCTTCTTGCGGCCATTGGTGACCACATCGACGAAGTCGTAATAGTCCATGGTGATCGCGGATGTCTTGAGCGCGGGCGCGTAGCTCGAGCCCTCGCCTTCCGGGCCGTGACAGACATGGCATTCGGAATGGTAGCGGCGGAAGCCGGAATAGGTCAGCCAGTCGATCGTGCCATCGGGCGCGACATTGTAGGTCGGCACGCCGTCGGCGGTGAGGTATCGACCGTTCTCATTGGAGGCGGCCGTGATGTTGTCGGGCTTTTCCGCATCCTGCGCCATCGCGGCGCTGGCAAGCAGCGCGAGTGCGGCAAGCGTGATCGGCAGAACTGATGCTGGTCTGGTCATAATTCGTCCTTTTGGGCCTTGAGAACGAACTGGCGCGGGTCTTAGCCACCCGCGCCAGTCACCTGGGCGAAACCGTTCGTCAGTTCGGCAGCGAGAAGACGGTCAGCGTGCCGCCAAGGGCGGTGTAGTCGCTGAGCGCCGCATAGCCGCCGACCGCGCCGAGACCTTCGGTCGGGTTGGTCAGGCCGGCTGCGAGACCGATACCGGCCCAGCCGCCGACACCGGACAGAACAGCCACATACTGCTTGCCGCCGTGGGTGTAGGTCATGACGTTACCGATGATGCCGGACGGGGTCTTGAAACGATAGAGTTCCTTGCCCGTGTTGGAATCGACGGCCTTCAGGTAGCCTTCGAGCGTGCCGTAGAACACCACGTCACCGGCCGTTGCCAAAGCGCCGGACCAGACGGAGAACTTCTCCGGCAGAGACCACTTGATCTTGCCTTCCTTGCCGTCCCAGGCAATGAAATTGCCCATACCGCCATGGCTGCCTTCCGGCGGATACATCGACAGCGTCGCCCCGACATAGGGCTGGCCGGCGGTGTAGCTGACGCGGAAAGGCTCGTAGTCCATGCAGACGTGGTTGGTCGGCACGTAGAACAGCTCGGTCTTCGGCGAATAGGCCGCAGGCTGCTGGTCCTTGGTGCCGAGTGCGGCCGGGCAGATACCGGTCGAGTTCACGTCTTCGCCGTTCTGTTCGGTCGAATACTGCGCGACGACCTGCGGACGACCATACTGGTCGGACTTCGGATCCATCACGACTTCGGTCGCCCAGTTGACCACGGGGTCATACTTTTCCGCCACCAACAGTTCGCCCGAGACGCGGTCCAGCGTGTAGCCGAAGCCGTTGCGGTCGAAATGGGTGAGCAGCTTGCGCGCCTTGCCATCCATTTCCTGTTCGGTCAGGATCATCTCGTTGATACCGTCATAATCCCACTCGTCGTGCGGGGTCATCTGGTAGAGCCACTTGGCCACACCGGTATCGGCATCACGGGCGAAGATGGTCATCGACCAACGGTTGTCACCGGGACGCTGCGAGGGGTTCCAGGTCGAAGGGTTGCCCGAACCGTAATAGATCAGGTTCTCTTCGGCATCATAGGAATACCAGCCCCAGGTCGTACCGCCGCCGATTTTCCACTGATCGCCTTCCCAGGTGTTCAGGCCGGAATCCGCGCCGACCGGCTTACCGAGATGGGTGGTCTTCTCCGGATCGATCAGCGTGTCGCTGTCGGGACCCATCGAATAGCCGCGCCACAGCAGCTTGCCATCGGCGATGGCATAGGCCGTGACGGAACCACGCACGCCGAACTCGCCGCCGGAGATGCCGACGATGACCTTGTCCTTGACCGGCAGAACGGTCGCGGTATTGGTCTCGCCCTTCTTCGGATCGCCATTCTTGACGCTCCACACCACCTTGCCGGTCTTCGCGTCGAGCGCGACGACCGTCGTGTCAGCCTGGTGCAGGAAGATCTTGCCATCGGCATAGGCCACGCCGCGGTTGACGGTGTCACAGCACATCACCGGAATGACGTCGGCGTCCTGTTTCGGCTCGTATTTCCAGACGATCTGGCCTTCCTTGCTGAGGTCCAGCGCAAAGACCGTGTTGGGGAACGGCGCATGGACATACATCATGTCGCCGATGACCAGCGGAGAGCCTTCATGACCACGCAGGACGCCGGTCGAGAAGGTCCAGGCGACCTGCATCTTGCCGACATTGTCCTTGTTGATCTGGTCGAGCTTGGAATAGCGCTGGTTGGCGTAGTCGCCGGTCTGGATGGCCCACTGATTGGGGTCATCGATGATCTTCTGCAATTCCGGATTGGCGTAGGCGAGTTGTGCACCGCCCATGGCCAACACGGCAAACAATGTGAGAAGTCGTTTCATTTCATCCTCCCGTTGAGTGACACCGATCAGGGCTTCCACCCTCTTCGCCCCGGGAAAACCTTACGGTCTCCTCCTTCCCGGCATCGGCTGCGCGAAAATCCCCCAGGATCGTGACACGGTGGTCCGCAGACTCGATCCCATTCCGTAACGATCCCCGTCCTCCCATTCGTTAAGTGCGTCTAAACTTACAATTACAGGCAAGAACCGGTACCTTTCGATTCCGGGCAGATCGCGTCGCAGCGGACAGGCCGACGCCACGCATTTCCGTCACGCGGCCTTCAGCCTCTCGGCGTGCCAGCGAATATGGTCCTCGCCGAAGCTCGCAACGAAATAGTAGCTGTGATCATAGCCGGCCTGCATGCGCAGAACTCCGGCCTGACGCCGCTCGGCGATCAGGCCAGCCATCGCCTCGGGCTTGAGCAGATCGAGAAACTGGTCCGTCGCCCCCTGGTCGATCAGGATATCGCCGGGCCATCCGCGTTCGGCGAGAAGGAGGCAGGCATCATAGTCCACCCAATGCGCCTCGTCGTCGCCCAGATAGGCCGAGAACTGCTTGCGCCCCCAATCGGAGCGTGTCGGATTGACGATCGGCGCGAAGGCGGAAACCGAACGGAACAACCCCGGATTGCGAAAGGCGATCGTCAGCGCGCCGTGCCCGCCCATCGAATGGCCGGTAATGCCGTGAACCCCGTTGAGCGGCTGATGGGCCGTCAGCAGCGCGGGCAGTTCGGTCACGATGTAGTCGTACATGCGAAAATGCCGCGACCAGGGTTTCTGGGTCGCATTGACATAGAAACCGGCTCCCTGGCCGAGATCATAGGCCTGATCGTCGGCAACGCCCTCGCCGCGCGGTGACGTGTCGGGAAACACGACCGCCAGGCCGTGTTCCGCCGCATGTCGCTGCAACCCCGCCTTGGTCATGGCGTTCTCGTGGGTACAGGTCAGGCCGGACAGGTACCACAGCAATGGCACGGCCCCGCTTGCTGCCTGCGGCGGCAGGAAGAGACCAAAGGTCATCTCGCCATCGCAAACCTCGGAACGGTGCCGATAGACCGATTGCGTTCCGCCGAAACACCTGTTTTGCGACACGAGTTCCATCGGCATGCTCAATAGACCACCACGCCGCGGATGCTCTCACCCTTGTGCATCATGTCGAAACCCTTGTTGATGTCGTCGAGCGGCATCGTATGGGTGATCATCGGGTCGATGAGGATCTTGCCCTGCATGTACCAGTCGACGATCTTCGGCACGTCGGTGCGGCCGCGGGCGCCACCAAATGCCGTGCCCATCCAGTTGCGGCCGGTGACCAGCTGGAACGGACGGGTGGAGATTTCCTGGCCGGCGCCGGCGACCCCGATGATCACCGACTTGCCCCAGCCGCGATGACTGGATTCCAGCGCCTGCCGCATCACCTTGGTATTGCCGGTGCAGTCGAAGGTGTAATCGGCGCCGCCGATCAGGTCGCCATTGCGCTTGGTCAGGTTGACCAGATAGGGCACGATATCGTCGCCGACCTCCTTCGGATTGACGAAATGCGTCATGCCGAACTTTTCGCCCCATTCCTTGCGGTCATTGTTGATGTCGACGCCGATGATCATGTCGGCGCCGGCAAGCCTGAGCCCCTGCAGCACGTTGAGGCCGATGCCGCCCAGCCCGAAGACGATGGCCGTGGCACCGATCTCGACCTTGGCGGTGTTGATCACCGCGCCGATGCCGGTGGTGACCCCGCAGCCGATATAGCAGATCTTGTCGAAGGGCGCGTCCGGGTTGACCTTGGCGACCGCGATCTCCGGCAGCACGGTGAAATTCGAAAAGGTCGAGCAGCCCATGTAATGGTGGATCTTGTCCTTGCCGATCGAGAAGCGCGACGTGCCGTCCGGCATCAGGCCTTGCCCTTGCGTCGAGCGGATGGCGGTGCACAGATTGGTCTTGCGGCTGAGGCAGGAATAGCATTCGCGGCATTCCGGCGTGTAGAGCGGAATGACATGGTCGCCCTTCTTCACCGAGGTG
>JAIBEK010000008.1 GCA_019459145.1 Arenimonas sp. | reverse complement strand
CGTCGATCTGGTCATAGGCCTTGTATTCACCGAAGTACTTGGTGATCGCTGCCGTCAGCGACGTCTTGCCATGGTCGACGTGGCCGATCGTACCGATGTTGACGTGCGGCTTATTGCGCTCAAACTTACTCTTTGCCATTTGAATGCTTCCTATGATCGAGAAAGATGTGGAGCCGGCGAACCGGTTTGGTCCCGCCGTTTAAGGCTTTCCCGAGGATTGCGCAAGACTTAAATGATTTGGCGCCGGATCGCCGGGACAAGGCCGAACCCTGCCCCGCCGACCGGCACCCGATCGGACCCGCGGCTTGCCGATCCGGCACCGGCGGCCGGGTCGATCCGACGCGAAATCAAGGTTCGATGGCGATTTTCAGCACGCCATCGCGCTGGTTCGCGAAGAGGTCGTAGGCCGCCTCGATATCGTCGAGCTTGTAGCGATGGGTGACCAGCGGCTTGAGGTCGACGCGGCCCGACGCGCAGACTTCCATCAGCCGGCGCATGCGCTCCTTGCCACCGGGGCAAAGGGTGGTGACGATCTTGTTGTCGCCGAGACCGGCCGAGAAGGCGCCGAGCGGTATCGTCAGATCGCTGGAATAGACCCCCAGGCTCGACAGCGTGCCGCCGGGACGCAAGGATTGAAGCGCCGATTGGAAGGTCCCTTGCGTACCGAGCGCCTCGATCGCCACATCCACGCCGCGCCCGTCGGTCAGCGCCATGATCTGCTCCACCGGATCGCCGGCCTTGAAGTCGATCACGTGATCGGCTCCGAGCTTCCTTGCCACCTCCATGCGTGACGCCAGCGTGTCGACACCGATGATCGTCGTCGCGCCCATCAGCTTGGCACCCGCCACCGCGCAAAGGCCGATCGGCCCGAGCGCGAAGACGACGACCGTGTCGCCGATCCGAACGCCGCCGCTTTCCGCACCGGAAAAGCCGGTCGACATGATGTCCGGGCACATCAGCACCTGTTCGTCGCTCAGGTGGTCAGGGATGGGGCTCAGATTGGCCATCGCATCCTTGACCAGCACGTATTCGGCCTGGCAGCCGTCGATCGTGTTGCCGAACTTCCAGCCGCCCATGGCCTTGAAGCCATGCTTGGTGCCGGCGCCGTCCTGCGAGCCGCAGCCGCACAGGCAGGCATAGCTGTGGCCGGAGGGGGTGATCGCGCCGGCGATGACGCGCTGGCCTTCCTTGTAGCCCTCGACGGCCGAGCCCAGTTTCTCGATGACACCGACCGGCTCATGGCCGATGGTCAGACCCTTGGCGACCGGATACTCGCCCTTCAGGATATGGACGTCGGTGCCGCAGATCGTCGTGGTCGTGATGCGGATCAGTGCATCGAGCGGGCCGACATCGGGGATGGCTTTGTCATCGAGGACGATGCGCCCCTTCTCGACAAAGATCGCGGCTTTCATTTTCTGCGCCATGATTGCTCCTCCCGGATGATGATCGATCGCAGGCTAGAGCATTTATGTGAAGGCGTGAATACGGCTCCGGAACGGAGATACCCTTCCAGTTTCAAGGAGCGACGCAATTCAATGGAAACGCGGGAGACCATGGCCTGGAGCGGGTAGCGGGAATCGAACCCGCGTATTCAGCTTGGAAGGCTGCTGCTCTACCATTGAGCTATACCCGCGATGTTCGATCCGAGGACGAATGGTGGAGAGAGTTGGATTTGAACCAACGTAGGCGAAGCCAACGGATTTACAGTCCGTCCCCTTTAACCACTCGGGCATCTCTCCAGTCTATTCGTCCGGATCAAGCGACCAAGCTTTCAGTCGAGATCGCGTTGCGTTAGCCCCGTGATCTGCGGCGGGTATATGACGGCCCTTCCCCCTCATGTCAACACGATGAATGTGGAAAAATCTGGAAAAAATTTCATGTTCCGGAAAATGGCAGGCGCCCCGGCGGGTCTATCCCCGACGGTCGCGGGCGGCTATAAGAGCGCATGGTAAAAGATACGAAGATCGACAAGACCGCCCGCGACACCCACTATGCGACGCTGCGCCGCCAGGTGCGCGATGCCAAGCGCGAACGGGGCGAAATCCCCACTCCCGATCCGCGCAAGGATCGCCGCAAGGAGACCGACTGGGCGCCGCCGCAACTGGCACCCGACCAGGTCCGGCTTTACGGCCTGCACACCGTGCGCGCGGCGATCGATAATCCCGAACGCAAGCTGATCAAGCTCAGCGTCACACAGAACGCGCTGGTCAGGCTGGAGATCGGTCCGGTCGATTCGCTTGATTTCCCGGTGGAGATCGTCACCCCGCAGGATCTCGACAAGCAGCTTGGCCCGGATGCGATCCACCAGGGCGCCATGCTTGAAACACGCCCCCTTCCTGTGCGCCGGCTGGAGGCGCTGAAGGACAGCCCGCTGCTTCTGGTCCTCGACCAGGTGACCGATCCGCACAATGTCGGCGCCATCATGCGCACCGCCGTCGCCTTCGGGGCTGGTGCGGTGATCACCACCATGCGCCATAGCCCGACCGAATCCGGCGTGCTGGCGAAGTCCGCCTCGGGTGCGCTGGAAATGATCCCCTATATCCAGATCACCAACCTGTCCGACGCGCTCGGCGAACTGCACAAGCTCGGCTTCTTCACAGTCGGACTTGATTCGGAAGGGCCGGCGCCGCTGGAAGGCGCGCTCACCGGCGAGAAGGTGGCGCTGGTGCTGGGCTCGGAGGGCAAGGGCCTGAGGCAGAAGACGCGCGAAACGGTCAACGCGCTGGCGCGACTGGACATGCCGGGTGAGATCAAGTCGCTCAACGTGTCCAACGCGGCGGCGATCGCGCTTTACGCCACCCGTCAGCATCTGTTGAAACGGACGGCATGATCGTCGTCTTCACCGACCTCGACGGCACGCTGCTCGACCACGAGACCTATGCATACGACGCCGCCCTTCCGGCCCTCGCCGCGCTGAAGGCGCGAGCGATCCCTCTCGTGCTCGCCAGTAGCAAGACGGAGGCGGAGATGCGCCCGATCGCCGCGGCAATCGGGACCGACCAGCCGATGATCGTCGAGAACGGCGCCGGCATCGCCAATATGGCTCTTCCGCGAGGTGAAGAGACGAATCATTACGAATCGTTGCGCCGGTTTCTTCAGACCCTGCCTCAGCATCTCGTTGGACTGTTTGAAGGTTTCGGCGACTGGAGCGTCGAGGAGGTCGCCCGGCGGACCGGACTTGAACCGGCAGCCGCCGCCCTTGCCCGCCAGCGCCGCTTTTCCGAACCGGGTCTCTTTTCCGGCAGTACCGAGCAGAAAGCGGATTTTTCCTCCCTTCTCGACGCCATCGGCTACCAAGCCGTCCAGGGCGGCCGCTTCCTCACGCTGATGCCAAAGACATCGAAGGCCGAGCGGATGGCCGAGTTGATCGCCCACTACCGCCGGACGACCACCGAGCCGGTCCGGTCGATCGCCCTTGGCGATGCCCCGAACGATCTTGCCATGCTCGAGGCCGCGGATCGCGGCGTGATCATCGCCAACCCGGCGCACGCGCCGCTTCCGGTGACGGAGCGGGAACGGCACGGTTTCATTTCGCGATCGCAAAAGGCCGGGCCGCAAGGCTGGAACGAAAGCATACTCCAACTCGTTGGAACGGGATTTTAGACGCACGGCCGCAACCGTGCCTTTTCAAGAGGGATAGAGATGGCTGATTTTCACCAGAACGGGGTGGTGGCCACCCTACACAACTTGCGGGAACGCTCCCTTGACCGGATGGAAAAGGAAATCGAGCAATTCGCCGCCAACCGGCCGATCACCCTCATCCTGCCATCGCTCTATTCCGAGCTCGAGGCACCCGCCCTTGACCACATCGTCACCGAACTGGCGCAGGTTCCCTATCTCGCCGAGATCGTCATCGGCCTCGATCAGGCCGACCGGGCGCAGTTCGAACACGCCAAGGCCTATTTCTCTCGCCTGCCGCAGAAGCACTCCATCCTCTGGCATGACGGACCGCGGCTGACCGCAATCGACGCGCGGCTCGCTGAGGCCGATCTCGCGCCCGACCAGCCGGGCAAGGGACGCAATGTCTGGTACTGCATGGGCTATGTGCTGGGCGCGCGCAATTCCGGCGTGGTGGCGCTGCACGACTGCGACATCACAACCTATTCGCGTGAAATGCTGGCGCGCCTCATCTATCCGGTCGCCAATCCCGGCTTCCCTTACGTCTTTTCGAAGGGCTACTATCCGCGGATCGCCGAGCGCTCGCTCAACGGCCGCGTCACGCGGCTGCTGGTGACGCCGCTGCTCTTGAGCCTCGAGCGGGTGATCGGCCATCATCCCTATATCGATTATCTCAAGGCGTTCCGCTATCCGCTCGCCGGCGAATTCGCCATGCGCACCCATCTGCTGCCGGATATTCGCATTCCCTCCGACTGGGGCCTGGAGATCGGCGTGCTGTCGGAGCTATGGCGCAGCTATTCCAACAATGCCATCTGCCAGGTGGATATTGCCGACGCCTATGACCACAAGCACCAGCCCCTTTCACCCGACGACGCGGCCCGCGGCCTGTCGCGCATGTCGATCGACATTACCAAGGCGCTGCTGCGCAAGCTCGCAACCGACGGCGTGGTGTTCAGCCAGGAGAGCCTTCGCACACTGAAGGCCACCTATTTCCGCACGGCGCTGGACCTCGTTGAGATTTATCACAACGACGCGCGGATGAACGGCCTGTCGACCGACCGGCACCGGGAGGAACAGGCCGTCGAACTGTTCGCCGCCAATCTCGTCGAAGCGGGCAACATCTTTCTCGACAACCCCAACGCCACACCCTTCATGCCAAGCTGGAACCGGGTACAGAGCGCGCTTCCCGATCTGATCGACGCGATGCAGGAGGCGGTGCGGGCGGACAGGGAGGAGGGCTGATTTGGGACAGCGATCGCGGAGCGCCGACATTGCCTGAACCGCACGCGATCGTCACTTGCCTTGCGGACAAGATGTGAACTCTGTCTTTGGTATGGACAAATAAACAGATGGTGCCCCCGCCAGGGTTCGAACCCGGGACCCCCTGATTACAAATCAGGTGCTCTACCAACTGAGCTACAAGGGCAGTGGTGCCGTCATTAAGGGCAAATCGAATTGCGGTAAAGCAAAATTTCTGGCGGCGGACAGGAACCGAACGTTTGAGAGCGGGCGGCGGGAGAACCATTTGCGGCGGTGAATGGCTTGTGGTTACAGGGCTTTGTCATGTACCACTTTCGCCGATAACAAAGGGCTGCCCATGTCGCGTGAGTTCCGGTCGCTTTCCTTCATCGCCTCCAGTTCGGACGAGGCCCAGGCGTCGCGGGCGGAGCTTGCCGCGCGCTATGGGAGTGTCGAACCGGCCGAGGCGGACGTCATCGTCGCGCTCGGCGGTGACGGCTTCATGCTGCAGACGCTGCACGACACGATGAACTCCGGCAAGCTGGTCTACGGCATGAACCGCGGTTCGGTCGGCTTCCTGATGAACGACTATTCCACCGAAGCCTTGCGCGAGCGCATTGCCGTGGCGGTGGAGAACGATTTCCACCCGTTGAAGATGACGACGACCAATGCCGACGGGACGCAGTCGGTGGCGCTGGCCATCAACGAGGTTTCGCTGCTCCGGCAATCCTACCAGGCGGCCAAGCTGCGCGTCGTCATCGACGGCAAGGTGCGGCTGGACGAATTGATCTGCGATGGCCTGATGGTCGCCACGCCTGTCGGCTCGACCGCCTACAATCTCTCCGCCCACGGGCCGATCCTGCCGCTCGAAGCGCCGCTTCTGGCGCTGACGCCAGTCAGTCCATTTCGTCCGCGGCGGTGGCGCGGCGCCCTGCTGCCGAACAGGGTCAGCGTCGAGATCATCGTGCTGGAACCGGAGAAACGTCCGGTCAACGCGGTCGCCGACCATACCGAGGTGAAGTCCGTGATCAGGGTGCAGATCGCCCAGTCCGAGGACACGACCGCGCGCATCCTCTCCGATCCCGATCGCTCATGGTCGGATCGCATCCTTGCCGAACAGTTTTCCGACTGAGGGAGATCGACGCATGGCCCCTACCCTGTTTCTCCGCGCCGGCCTTATTGGCCTCCTGCTGGCGAGCGGCCCCGCGCTCGCTGAAGACATCGACCAGCTGCCGGTCACGGCGACCTTCGTCATCAGCGGCGGCGCCTGGGAGGGCGATGCCGAGAGCCTTGGTGCCAGCAAGCCGGCGGCACCCGCCCCCGCGCCGGGCGACGCAGCGGCTCCAGCACCCGCACCCGCACCGCCGTCGGAAACCGCCGCGCCGGCCATGCGCAGCGGCTATTACAAGCTGATCGCCATCCGACAGCCCGACCGCACCGCGAAGGTCTACCTGCAGCAAATCCTGTCCAGCGAAACCGGTCCCCAGGTGCTGGAAAGCGTCGAACTTGAAGAGTTCACCGCGATCCGTCCCTATGTCACAGACATCCGGCCCGAGGATTCGACCGGTGTCAGCCGCCAGCCGGGCTTCTTCGCCACCGTCTACCTGAAAACCGATCCGGCAGCGGTGGAGCCGGAGGGCTGGACGGTGCTGATCGACGAGTTCGGCGAGATCCGCGTCGAGCGGGCGACGAACTGAACCGACAAACGAAAAACGGCGGGCCGTGGCCCGCCGTCCTGTTCGGTGCGATCGTCACTTTTCGATCAATCGATGTCGGCGACCGAATCGGCGCTGCCGCTGATGCGATGGGCAAGAGCGGCTTCCATGAACTCGTTCAGGCCGCCGTTCAGCACGGTATCCGGATCGGTGCTCTCGACGCCAGTGCGCAGGTCCTTCACCAACTGATAGGGCTGCAGCACGTAGGAGCGGATCTGGTGTCCCCAGCCGATGTCGGTCTTCGAGGCGGCTTCCGCATTGGCAGCCGCTTCCCGCTTCATCAGTTCCGCCTCGTACATGCGGGCCCGCAGCATTTCCCAGGCCTTGGCCTTGTTCTTGTGCTGCGACCGCTCCTGCTGGCAGGCGACCACGATGCCGGTCGGGATATGCGTGATGCGCACTGCCGAGTCGGTCGTGTTGACGTGCTGGCCGCCAGCACCCGACGAACGATAGGTGTCGATGCGGCAGTCGCTTTCGTTGATCTCGATGTTGATCGAATCGTCGACCACGGGATAGACCCAGACCGACGAAAACGACGTGTGGCGGCGCGCATTGCTGTCATAGGGCGAAATGCGCACGAGACGGTGAACGCCCGATTCGGTCTTCAGCCAGCCATAAGCATTGTGGCCCTTGACGTGGATGGTCGCAGACTTGATGCCGGCTTCTTCGCCGTCATGGACTTCCATGACCTCGACCTTGAAGCCTTGCTTTTCGGCCCAGCGGATATACATGCGCAGCAGCATGTTGGCCCAGTCCTGGGACTCTGTGCCGCCGGCGCCGGAATGGACTTCGAGATAGGTGTCGTTGCCGTCGGCCTCGCCGGACAGCATGGCCTCGACCTGAAGCTTGCCGGACTCGGCCTTCAGCGCCTTCAGCGCATCCTCTGCTTCCTTGACGACCTGCTCGTCGCCCTCTTCCTCGCCCATCTCGATCAGCTCGATGCTGTCGGTCATCTGCCGTTCGAGGCGCTTGACGCCGTTGATGCTGTCATCCAACTGCTGGCGCTCGCGCATCAGCTTCTGAGCCTCGGCGGCGTCGTTCCAGAGGTTCGGATCCTCTGCCTTGTTGTTCAACCAGTCCAGTCGCCTTACAGCCTGATCCCAGTCAAAGATGCCTCCTCAGCAGGCTTATGGCCTGCTTGATTTCGTCGACTACATTTTCGATTTCATTGCGCATCGCGGTTGATCTTCACCTCGGTGTAAAAACTGGATCGTCAATTAGTTGCGGCCGCCCCCGATGTAAAGGGGCGGCCACACGCTGGAAACTTCAGCTGGTTGTCAGAACAGGCCGCCGGCGCCCGACGTCACGGCCTGGTTGGCCTGGGGCGATTCCCTGAGGATTTCCTCGGGCGCGACATATTCCTCCATGCCGATGACCGAGAAGGTGTCGGCCGGGCCGGTGCCGGGCTTGAAGGCTTCGATGATGGTGTCGGGCTCGCCGTCATAGGCCTGCATGCCGGTCTTGCGATTGACGGGGATGAGCTGCATGCCTTCAGGCAGGCGGAACTTGCCCGGCGGTGTCCCGGCCACCGCGGCTTGCATGAACTCGTTGAAGATCGGTGCAGACATCGAACCACCGGTCGAGCCCCGGCCCAGCGGCGCGGGATTGTCGAAGCCTATATAGAGGCCGGCGACGAGGTCGGGCGTGTAGCCGACGAACCAGGCGTCCTTCTCGTCGTTGGTGGTGCCGGTCTTGCCCGCGACCGGGCGATCGAGCTTGATCTTTCCTGCGGCGGTACCGCGCGACACGACGCCTTCCATCATGGAGGTGATCTGGTAGGCGGTCATCGGGTCGAGCACCTGCTGGCGATTGTCGACGATGTCCGGCTCCTCCTGGCCTTCCCAGCCGCTGGCGTTGCAGCCTTCGCAGACACGTTCCTCGTGGCGGAAGATGGTCTTGCCGTAACGGTCCTGGATGCGGTCGATCAGGGTCGGCTTGATCTGCTTGCCGCCATTGGCCAGCACTGCATAGGCAGACACCATGCGCAGCACCGTGGTCTCGCCCGAACCGAGCGACATCGACAGCAGCGGCATCATCTTGTCATAGATGCCGAAACGCTCGGCATATTCGGCCACCAGGTTCATGCCCATGTCGTTGGCCAGGCGAACCGTCATCAGGTTGCGCGACTTCTCGATACCGAGACGCAAGGTCGAGGGACCGGCCGAGCCGCCGCCATAGTTCTGCGGGCGCCAGACCTGGCCGCCCGAGACGAATTCGATCGGAGCATCCATGATGACCGAGGCGGGGGTGTAGCCATTGTCGAGCGCCGCTGCGTAGACGAACGGCTTGAAGGACGAGCCGGGCTGGCGCATTGCCTGGGTGGCGCGGTTGAATTCCGATTGGGCATAGGAAAAGCCACCGACCATGGCGAGCACGCGGCCGGTATGCGGATCCATGGCGACCAGGCCGCCCTGTACCTTGGGCGGCTGGCGCAATCTGTAACCGCCCTCGGCATCCGCCAGCGGCTCGACAAAGACCACATCGCCCGGCGCCAGCACGCCTTCCGGCGACTTCGCCGTCTTGCGATCACCGGTGGCAGAACGATAGGCCCATTCCATATCTTCGGCCATGATCCGGCCCGTCTGGCGATCCGCCACGACCTTGCCGCCGGCTTCCTTGGCGGGCTGAAGACCGATGTCGACGCGCGACGCGGAGACGGCGAGGACGACGGCGATCTTCCATTCCGGAACGTCGCTCAGGGCATTGACCTTGGCGAGTTCGGCGCCCCAGTCCCCCGTGGCGGAGATCTTTGCCACCGGACCGCGGAAACCGCGGCGCAGATCGTAAGTCAGCAGTCCGTCCTGCAGGGCCTTGCGGGCGACGATCTGCATTTGCGGATCGAGCGACGTCCGCACGGACAGGCCGCCCTCGTAGAGCGACTTGTCGCCGTATTTCTCGATGATCTGGCGGCGAACCTCCTCGGCGAAATAGTCCGAGGCGAAGAGATACGAACCCGTGCGGCGACCGGTCACCCCGAGCGGCTGCTTCTTGGCCTCTTCGCCGTCGGCCTTGACGACGAAACCATTCTCCACCATGCGGTCGATGACCCAGTTGCGGCGTTCGATTGCCGCCTCGGTATGACGGAACGGATGGTAGTTCGACGGTCCCTTCGGCAGGGCGGCGAGATAGGCGGTCTCGGCGATGGTGAGTTCGGTCACCGACTTGTCGAAATAGGTGAGTGCCGCACCGGCGATGCCGTAGGCATTCATGCCGAAGAAGATCTCGTTGAGGTAGAGCTCGAGGATCTTGTCCTTCGAATAGGTCTGCTCGATCCGGAAGGACAGGATCGCTTCCTTGACCTTGCGGTCGATCGTCTGGTCGGAGGACAGAAGGAAGTTCTTCGCCACCTGCTGGGTAATGGTCGAGGCGCCGACAGGACGGCGGCCGGAACCGAGGTTCTGCACGTTGACCAGGATGGCGCGACCGAGACCGTAGATGTCGACGCCGGGGTGGTTGTAGAAATTCTTGTCTTCCGCCGACAGGAAGGCCGCCTTCACCCGGTCGGGGATCGCCTGGATCGGAAGGAAGAGACGGCGCTCGCGGGCATACTCGGCCATCAGCGCGCCATTGCCGGCGTGAATGCGCGTCGTGACCGGCGGCGCATAGCTCGACAGAACCGCATAGTCCGGCAAGTCCTTCGAGACCCCGTTCAGGTAAACGGCGACGACGCCGGCGACGCCGAGGGCGAGGACGGACGCGAGTCCGAAGAGATAACCAATCAGTCTGATCATATTCGAGCTACCGGCAATGCTTTCGGTTCAGCGCGCAATGGGCGAACATCGCACATAGCGTGGCGTTTTGCACGTCATGCCCTGCTTGGCAAGACGCAAGAGACCCAGTTCGGAGTAACGGCCCGATTGTGAGGAAAATAGGGCCATCCCTCGCTTATGCACGGCCTTGAGCGACCCGATGCCGTCAGCATCAGCCACCGTTGGCGACGACCGGAAGGCGGTAGCGCCTGATCGCCGTCGCCAGCAAATCGGCGATCTTCACCCGCCAGGCCGGATCGAGCAGAAGCTTCTCGTCCTCCTTGTTGGACAGGAAGCCCAGTTCCAGCAGGATCGACGGGACATCATGAGCCTGCAGCACCCGGAAGCCGGCATAGCGATGCGGATTGTTGATCAGCGCCACCTGCCCTTCAAAGGACCTAACGACGGAATCCGCCATCGAAATCGAAAAGGCCTGGGTCTCGCGCCGCGTCAGATCGAGGAGGATGTCGGAAACCTCGGCCGGTTCGCCCGTCTCGCTCACGCCGCCAACCGCATCGGACAGATTTTCGCGCTCGGCAAGGTCGGCGGCCATGCGGTCGGATGCCTTGTCCGATATGGTATAGACGGTGGCGCCGCGGATATTGCCCTGGCGAAGCGTGTCGGCGTGGAAGGAGATGAGGAGATTTGCCCCGCGCTGGCGCGCGATGGTGACGCGCTCCGACAGCGACAGGAACTCGTCTCCCTCACGCACCAGAAAGGCCTCAATGCCCGGCTCGCCCCTCAACCGCTCCGACAGAGCCTTGGCGAAGGCGAGCGTGATTTCCTTCTCCTGCGTCTTTGTCGCCGCCCCTGTCGCGCCGGCGTCAATGCCGCCATGCCCCGCATCGATGGCGATGACAAAGGCGCCCGGCGCGGCGGGCTCGCTCTGCGCGATCCGATCGCCGCGCTGCGCCGTGGCGGTCGTATCGACGCTGGCCGTCATCCAGGTCTGGTCCTTGACCAGTTTCTCGAAATCCTGTTGCGACACCATTTCCGCATCGAGCACGAGGCGATAGCCCTCGCCGCTCTCGTTGGCCTTCACCTCGCTCGCGATGAGCCGGGCCGGCCGATCGGCGGTCAGCACCAGACGGGCTGAATCGGCATCCATCGAACCATATCGAATGTCGCGGAACAGGCCCCGCGCCTCGAGGTCGGCCTCGGGGAAAGTAAAGACGGTCGACGGCAGGTCGACGACGATCCGGTCGGGCCTGGCAATGTAGCGGACGGCTATTTCCGGCTTGCGGTCGAATTCGAGCACTATCCGCGTGCGCGCCCGGTCGCCGACGATGCGCGCAGCATAGGCCGCCAAAGGATCGGCGGGCTGCGCCTGCACAGCCGACATCGCGTTGCCGTTTGCCGCGGTGCCCGCAACCGCGAGCAGCAGGACGACGGCGATTCGCGAAAACTGGCACCCAAGGCTTAGCCACTGCCCCCAACGAGGCCGGCTCCGCTGCACATCGCCTCCCCGCATGGGATCGTGGACGATCGCCCCATTGCCGCCGCCAGCGTGCCGATCATGCATGAAATCAATCCAATCGTTCGGAAATGGCCGGTTTTCCGGCGGCTGACCTGTGCCGGATCGGCACGGATGCACCTCTCGCCCGAGAATCGGCATTTCACCTCAAACCACGCTAATCAATCGATATTATGGCATAATTTCGTTTCCCCTTGCTATTGTCACGGAGAAAACATACAAGCAGATGAGGGTTAAAAGTGCCAACGGGATAGAATGTTCGCCACGGCTGCCAACCTCTTCAAGGACTTGGCGCCTAAGCTTGTCGGACCTTCATCCGCCGTCTCCGCTTTTTTTCCTGAAACTTGTTTAACACGCCGGCCCGGCCGGCACATGCAACTGGTGGTTTTCCACCGCATGCTCTGAAGAGCACTCATCGGGTCCCATGGGGCCTAAGTCATTGTCGTTTTCGTTCGGTCTTTGATGTCATTGCAGTTGATCTTGAACACTTTTGGCGGATCGGGCTTTTCAAGCACCCCGGCAGCTGTTCAATTGCTGCTAGCGCACCCCGTCGGGCGGGAACATTTATATCCGGCGCCAAGCCCCCAAGGCATCACCCGCACCAGAGTACAGCGAGCGAGTGAACACCTTCCCGGCGGCGCCGAGGAGCACAGCTTAAATGGCAGACAGAATGTTGATCGACGCGTCTCACGAAGAAGAGACGCGGGTTGTCGTCGTACGCGGTAACCGCATCGAAGAATTCGATTTCGAGTCCCAGCACAAGAAGCAGATACGGGGCAATATCTATCTGGCGAAGGTGACGCGCGTCGAACCTTCGCTTCAGGCGGCCTTCGTCGACTATGGCGGCAATCGCCACGGCTTCCTGGCATTCGCCGAAATCCACCCCGATTACTACCAGATCCCCTATGCCGACCGGCAGGCGCTGTTGAACGCCGAAGCCGAGGAGCACCGCCGCGAAGACGAATCGGACGGCGACGACTTTCCAGCCTCCGATCCGGCCTCGCAGGAACAGCCCGACATCGGCATCGCGCCGGTCGAGATGATCGAAACGGTCGAGCCGGAAGCGGAAGCCTCGAGCGAAACCCCGGCTGAAGCCGTGGCCGAGGAGGCGGCTCCGGCTGAGGCGGCAGCCCCCGTTGAGGAGGCTCCCAAGGCCAAGCCGAAGCGCACCCGCAAGCCGCGCGCCAAGAAGACCACCGAGACCGAGGAACAGATTTCCGAAGCCGTCGACGCCATCGAGGACGACGGCAAGGGCGACATGGCCGCCCTGTTCGAGACCGACGACGAAATCTCCGAGGATGCCGGCGGACGCCGCGGCCGCGATGATGATTTCGACGACGACGATGACGGCCACATCGAAGAAAAGGAAGAAATCGAATCCGTCGGCGCCGAAGACGCGATGGAAGAGGTTCCGGACCGGATCGTGCGCAAGCCGCGCAAGCAGTATCGCATCCAGGAAGTGATCAAGCGCCGGCAGATCCTTTTGGTGCAGGTCGCCAAGGAAGAGCGCGGCAACAAGGGCGCGGCGCTCACCACCTACCTGTCGCTCGCCGGCCGCTATTCGGTGCTGATGCCGAACACGGCGCGTGGCGGCGGCATTTCCCGCAAGATCACCCAGCCGACCGACCGCAAGCGGCTGAAGGAAATCGCCCGCGGCCTCGAAGTGCCGCAGGGAATGGGCGTGATCCTGCGCACCGCCGGTGCCAACCGCACCAAGGTCGAGATCAAGCGCGACTTCGAATACCTCATGCGCCTGTGGGAAAACGTGCGGACGCTGACGCTGAGCTCGACCGCCCCCTGCCTGGTCTATGAGGAAGGCTCGCTGATCAAGCGCTCGATCCGCGACCTCTACAACAAGGACATCTCCGAGATCGTCGTCGCCGGCGAGGAAGGCTATCGCGAAGCGAAAGACTTCATGAAGATGCTGATGCCGAGCCATGCCAAGGTGGTTCAGCCCTATCGCGACCTGCATCCGATCTTCTCGCGCTCCGGCATCGAAGGCCAGCTCGACAAGATGCTGCAGCCGCAGGTGACGCTGAAATCCGGCGGTTACATCATCATCAACCAGACCGAAGCGCTGGTAGCGATCGACGTCAACTCCGGCCGCTCGACCCGCGAATACTCGATCGAGGACACGGCACTCCAGACCAACCTGGAAGCCGCCGAAGAGGTTGCCCGCCAGCTGCGCCTGCGCGACCTTGCCGGCCTGATCGTCATCGACTTCATCGACATGGAAGAAAAGCGCAATAACCGCGCCGTCGAGAAGAAGCTGAAGGACTGCCTGAAGAACGATCGCGCCCGCATCCAGGTCGGTCGGATCTCGCATTTCGGCCTTCTGGAAATGTCGCGCCAGCGCATTCGCGCCTCGGTTCTCGAATCGACGACCCAGCTCTGCCCGCATTGCGGCGGCACGGGCCTCATCCGCTCGCAGTCCTCCGTTGCACTGCACGTCCTGCGCGGTATCGAGGAACACCTGCTGAAGAGCACGACGCACGACATCACGGTTCGCACGACGCCGGAGACGGCGCTCTACATCCTCAACCAGAAGCGCGGCACGATCGTCGACTACGAGCACCGCTTCGGGGTCGCGATCACCATCGACAGCGATGATTCCGTCGGCGCCCAGCATTTCGGCATCGATCGCGGCGAGGCTGTCGCCAATCCGGTCAGGATCGAGAGCCTGATGCAGCTTCTGCCGGCGATCGAGGAGGACGACTACGTCCCAGAGCCGGAGGACGAGGACGAAGAGGAAGAGATCATC
Organism: Arenimonas sp.; assembly: GCA_019459145.1. Lineage (GTDB taxonomy): Bacteria > Pseudomonadota > Alphaproteobacteria > Rhizobiales > Rhizobiaceae > Allorhizobium. The sequence continues at coordinate 3,208 of JAIBEK010000008.1, read as the reverse complement.
GCAGCCGCACCGGCCGCGCAGCCCGCAGCGTCGGCCAATAGCGACGAGCAGAACCGCAAGCGCAAGCGTCGCCGCCGTCGTCGGGGCAAGAACGGCCAGGGCGGCAACGGCGCCCAGGCCGGCGCCGAGGGCGATCTGGAGGGCGACGAGGACGAAGGTGAAGAGGGCGACGAAGACGGCGCTGTGGAAACCGCTGGAGAAACCGCCGGCGAAGCCCGCGACCAGGACGGCGATACCATCGGCGAAGACGGCCAGAAGCGCAAACGTCGCCGTCGCGGCAAGCGCGGCGGCCGCCGCAGCCGTCCGGGCGAAGAAGGCCTGGAAAACGGTGTCGAGGGATCGGCCGAAGGTGACGATGGCGAGAGCGACGACAGCGATACCGAAGCCGCGCTGATCGAGGACATCGCCGAGCAGGCCGCGGCCGAAGAGCCGGCCGCCATGGCGGCGATCGAATCCGTCGACGACGTGGTGAAACCCAAGCCGCGCCGCAGCCGCAAGGCCAAGGTCGCCGTTTCCCCGGTCGAAGAGCCGGTGATCGCAGCCGAACCGGTTGCCGTGGCCGAAGCCGAGGTCGAGGTTCCCGCGGTCGTCGAGCCGGCAGTGGAAGAGGCCGTGACGCCCGTCGAGGCCGAAGCTGTGGTGGAAGCCACCGAAGAAGCCAAGCCGGCCCGCGCCAATCGCCAGTCCAATGTCACCTCCTCCGAACCGGTGGTGACCTCGGTCAAGGCTACGACCGACAGCGACGACGAACCGACGAAGCCCAAGAAGGGCGGCTGGTGGCAGAAGCGCGGCTTCTTCTGAGAAGCGCGTCGCCATCACTGAAATCAAGAGGGCCGCGTTCGACGCGGCCCTCTTCGTTTGCGGTCATCGTTCAGAAAATGATTCAAGCGCCTCCCGACCTGATTCCGCCGAAGCGCATAACCACTTGATCAGATTGTATGTTCTGGAAGCCATGCAGCCATTCTGTCGGTCGCCTCGACCATGTCGGCATAGGTTCCGGCATAGGAAATGCGCAGCGCCCGGTGGCCGTCAAGCGGATCGAAATCCATGCCCGGGGTCGCCGCCAGGTCGATTTCGGCCAGCATGCGCCTTGCAAACGCCATGCTGTCATTGGTGTAGCGGCTGGCATCCACATAGGCGTAGAAGGCCCCGTCCATCGGCGAGAGCAGCGGCAGGCCGAGTTCCGGCAGACGCGCCATCAGGAAGTCGCGGTTCCTTCGGCAAATGGCCTTGTAGTGCTCCAATTCCTCTTCCGCACCGAGTGCGGCAATCGCCGCGATCTGCGACAGCTCCGGCGCGGAAATGTAGAGGCTCTGCGCCAGACATTCGAGCGGCCGGACGATGTGGTCGGGCACCACCATCCAGCCGATGCGCCAGCCTGTCATGCAATAATATTTGGAGAAGGAATTGATCACGATGGCCTCATCGCCGATCTCCAGCGCGGTCGCCTCCTCGCCGGCATAGGTAAGCCCGTGGTAGATCTCATCGGAAATCAGCGTGATGCCCTGCCCCCGGCAATAGTCATAGACGGCCTTCAACTGCGCCCGCCCGGTCACCGTGCCGGTCGGGTTGGCGGGGCTTGCCAGCAGTACACCCTTCAGCCGCACGCCCGCATGCGCCTGGGCAGCCTCCAGGCTTTCCGGCGTCAGGGTGAACTGGGTCCCGGCATTGACGGGAACCTCGATCACCTTGAGGCCGAGCGCCGACAGGATGGCGCGATAGGCCGGATAGCCGGGCCTGGCGATCGCCACGGCGTCGCCGGCATCGAACAGGGCCAGGAAAGCAAGGTTGAAGCCGGCCGACGAGCCGGTGGTGACGACGATCCGCGACGGATCCACAGCGAGGCCATGGCGGCGTTGATAGTGGAGGGCGAGCTGGGTCCGCAATTCGGCAAGGCCAAGCGCATCGGTATAGCCGATCCGCCCGTGACCGAGCGCCTGGCGCGCCGCAGCAAGGGCTGCCTGCGGCGCCGGGTGACCCGGCTGGCCGACCGCCATGGAAATCACCGGTCGTCCGGCATTTCGCCGTCTGGTCGCCTCCGCCAGAAGATCCATGGCATGGAAGGGCTCGACTGCGCTGCGTCTTGAAAGGGAAATCACGAACAACTTTCTCCGGTCGATGAAGGCGCCCGACAATTGCCGCATTAATCGCGTCTTCACAATGGCGAGAGCGTTCCCCTGCGGCCATTTTTCCAATTCCACTTGCCGTTGGCTGCCGATACGCTACAGCAAATCAACGGTTTTGGATGGTCCCGGCCATCGCCACGACATCCGCCATGGCGGACAGCATTCAAGAGGAAAGACATGGCCTTGAAATTCAGCAAGCTCGCCGCCGCCGCACTCGTGCTCCTGCCGGTAGCATTGCCCACGTCGGCAGGCGCGCTGGACGACGCGCAGAAGAAGGAATTCGGCGCCTTCATCAAGGAATATCTGATCGCCAACCCGGAGATCATGCTCGACGTTCAGGATGCGCTCGAGAAGAAGCAGCAGGACGCGCGGCTGCAGCAGGCTACGGCGGCGGTGAAGGACAATCAGGAGGCGCTGTTTGCCTCGAAGCATGATATCGCGCTCGGCAATCCGGACGGCGACGTGACGATCGTCGAATTCTTCGATTACAATTGCGGCTATTGCAAGCGCGCCATGTCCGACATGGACGCCATCATCGCCAAGGACAAGAATGTCCGCTTCGTGCTGAAGGAGTTCCCGATCCTCGGACCGGAGTCGGAGGCGGCCCACAAGGTTTCGGACGCCTTCCGCAAGATCGCTCCTGAGAAATACGGGGATTTCCACCGCGCCCTGATGACGGCCGAGGGCCGCCACGGCGAAGAAAGCGCGATCGAGATCGCAACCTCGCTCGGCGTCAGCGAGGAGCAGATCCGCAAGATGATGACCGAAAACCCCAATGACGCTTCGGTCAAGGAAGCCTATCAGCTGGCCACCAGCCTCGGCATCACCGGAACGCCGTCCTATATCGTCGGCAACGAGGCCATGTTCGGCGCGATCGGCTCCGAGGCGATCGAGCAGAAGCTGGCGAACGTCCGCAAATGCGGCGAGGCGACCTGCTGAGCCGGCGGCACGCCGCGCTTAACCTTGCCCGCGATTTTCCGGGGAACGATCAAGGCCCGCGGCCGCAAGGGGGGTTACCTTTCGGCCGCGCCGGGGTATAGGGGGGGGTTGTAAGTGGACGGGACCGCAGATGAGCAACACAA
>JAIBEK010000006.1 GCA_019459145.1 Arenimonas sp. | reverse complement strand
CGTCGATCTGGTCATAGGCCTTGTATTCACCGAAGTACTTGGTGATCGCTGCCGTCAGCGACGTCTTGCCATGGTCGACGTGGCCGATCGTACCGATGTTGACGTGCGGCTTATTGCGCTCAAACTTACTCTTTGCCATTTTCGGCTCTCCATTCTTGGTCCCGCTTGCGGGAAATTCCGTTTATTCTTTAAGGCTTGGATTGTATTCCGGTCACTTCTGACCGGAATACTTTGCCTGGATTTCCGCAGCGACGTTGCTCGGTACCGGCGAATAGTGGTCGAACACCATCGAGTACTGTGCGCGGCCCTGGCTCATCGAGCGCAGGTTGTCGACATACTTGAACATGTTGGCGAGCGGAACGTGAGCGTTGATCACGATCGCGATGCCGCGCTGTTCCTGGCCCTGGATCTGGCCACGACGCGAGTTCAGGTCGCCGATGACGTCGCCGACGTAATCTTCCGGCGTCACGACTTCGACCTTCATCATCGGCTCGAGCAGCTGAGCGCCGGCCTTCTTGGCTGCTTCACGGAAGCAGGCACGCGAGGCGATTTCGAAGGCGAGAACCGAGGAGTCAACGTCGTGGTATGCGCCGTCGATCAGGGTCGCCTTGACGCCGAGCATCGGGAAGCCCGCGAGCGGACCCGAAGACAGAACGCTTTCGATACCCTTCTGAACGCCCGGGATGTATTCCTTCGGAACAGAACCGCCGACGATCTTCGACTCGAACTTGAACTCGTCGCCGTCCGGGTTGGGTTCGAACACGAGCTTGACGCGCGCGAACTGACCGGTACCACCGGACTGCTTCTTGTGCGTGTAGTCTTCTTCGTGCTGACGCGTGATGGTTTCGCGGTAGGCAACCTGCGGAGCACCGACGTTGGCTTCGACCTTGAACTCGCGACGCATGCGGTCGACGAGGATGTCGAGGTGAAGCTCGCCCATGCCGGCGATGATCGTCTGGCCGGATTCCTGGTCGGTCTTGACGCGGAACGACGGGTCTTCAGCTGCCAGGCGGTTGAGCGCGAGGCCCATCTTTTCCTGGTCGCCCTTGGACTTCGGCTCGATCGCGATCTGGATGACCGGTTCCGGGAATTCCATGCGCTCAAGGATAACCGGCTTCAGCGGATCGCAGAGCGTGTCGCCAGTGGTGGTTTCCTTGAGGCCGGCCAGAGCCACGATGTCGCCCGAGAAGGCTTCTTCGATGTCTTCACGGCTGTTCGAGTGCATCTGCAGCATGCGGCCGACGCGCTCGCGCTTGTCCTTGACCGTGTTCAGAACCGAAACGCCCTTTTCGAGCTTGCCGGAATAGATACGAGCGAAGGTCAGAGAACCGACGAAGGGGTCGTTCATGATCTTGAAGGCGAGCATGGCAAGCGGCTCGCTGTCATCGGCATGACGCTCGATCTCGGCTTCGGTCTTGAAGTCGATGCCCTTGATCGCGGGAATGTCCAGCGGAGACGGCAGGTATTCGACAACGGCGTCGAGCAACGGCTGAACACCCTTGTTCTTGAAGGCGGTGCCGCAGAACATCGGATGGAACTTGACGTCGATGGTGCCGCGGCGAACGAGCGCACGGATCTTGTCATTGTCCGGCATGATGCCGTTCAGGTAGTCTTCCATCGCCTGTTCGTCGACTTCGACAACCGTCTCGATCAGCTTTTCGCGATATTCGGCGGCCTTTTCCTTCAGGTCGTCCGGGATCTCGACGACATCCCAGGCCGCACCGAGCGACTCGTCACGCCATACCAGGGCGTTCATCTCGATCAGGTCGACGACGCCCTTGAATTCGGTTTCCGCACCGATCGGCAGCTGCATGACGACAGCGATGGCGCCGAGACGGGTCTTGATCATCTCGACCGAGCGGTAGAAGTCCGCACCGGTCTTGTCCATCTTGTTGCAGAAGATCATCCGCGGGACGTTGTACTTTTCAGCCTGGCGCCAGACGGTTTCGGTCTGCGGCTCAACGCCGGCATTGGCGTCGAGCAGAGCGATCGCACCGTCGAGAACACGCAAGCTACGCTCGACTTCGATGGTGAAGTCGACGTGGCCGGGGGTGTCGATGATGTTAAAGCGACGCATCTTGCCGTCGCGACCCTTCCAGTAGGTCGTGGTCGCAGCAGACGTGATGGTGATGCCGCGTTCCTGCTCCTGCTCCATCCAGTCCATGGTGGCAGCGCCGTCGTGCACTTCGCCGATCTTGTGCGACTTGCCGGTGTAATAGAGAATACGCTCGGTGGTCGTCGTCTTGCCGGCGTCGATATGCGCCATGATGCCGAAGTTGCGGTAGTCTTCGATTTTATATTCGCGAGCCATTGTGGACTGCCTTTCAATATTCGATCGGTTCAGATTACCAGCGGTAATGCGAGAAGGCGCGGTTGGCGTCGGCCATCTTGTGCGTGTCTTCGCGCTTCTTGACGGCAGAACCGCGGTTGTTGGCGGCATCCATGAGTTCGCCCGACAGGCGATCAACCATGGTCGTCTCGTTGCGCTTGCGAGCGGCGGTGATCAGCCAGCGGATGGCGAGAGCCTGGCGGCGCTCCGGACGAACATCGACCGGGACCTGGTAGGTCGCACCACCAACGCGGCGCGAACGGACTTCGACATGCGGCGCGATGTTTTCGAGCGCCTGATGGAAGACCGTGATCGGCTCCTGCTTGGTCTTGGCCTGAACCGAATCGAACGCACCGTAGACGATGCTTTCGGCGACCGACTTCTTGCCGTGAAGCATGATGGCGTTCATGAACTTGGTGACAACCAGATCGCCGAACTTCGGGTCCGGGTTGATCTCGCGCTTTTCTGCACTGTGGCGACGGGACATGCTTTGTCTCTCAACTTGTTGGGACGCTTTATCACGCGGAGAACCTCGCGCAGCGCCGGAAAAATGATAGCCGAATTACTTCGGACGCTTCGCACCGTACTTGGAGCGGCGCTGCTTGCGGTTCTTGACGCCCTGGGTGTCGAGTACGCCGCGGATGATGTGGTAACGAACGCCCGGCAAGTCCTTGACGCGGCCGCCACGGATCATCACGACGGAGTGTTCCTGCAGGTTGTGGCCTTCACCCGGAATGTAGCCGATGACTTCGAAGCCATTGGTCAGGCGGATCTTGGCAACCTTACGCAGAGCCGAGTTCGGCTTCTTCGGGGTCGTCGTGTAGACGCGGGTGCAAACACCACGCTTCTGCGGGTTTTCCTGCAGAGCAGGAACCTTGTTGCGCTTTACCTGTGCCTGACGCGGCTTGCGGATCAGCTGGTTTACGGTAGGCATATAACCATCCCTTGTAAATTCATGTCTCTAAGGCTCTCTCGAGCCCTGGTTTAACCGTTGCCGGCAGTGATCACACGATTTACTCATGCGCAAAATGTGGCCCAATCCGAATTCAACGGATGGACCACAAAAGGCAGAGGACGCACATCGAGTGCGTCTTGCGTGCAGCATTTGTGTCGTCAACGTGCGAAAAGAACCCTGTTTGAGGCGAACTCCGGAACGTGACGTTCCGAAAAGCCTAGCCTCACATAGGCTCCGATGGGGGGCGTACTACTGTTTTCACCCGTAGACGTCAAGTCTCTATCGCAAAATATTGGCCCGGAGGCCCGGAACGGCAGGGGGTTGGCGGGTGCGCGGGGTTATTCCGCCGCGATCCACACGAATTGGTTTGGGATTTGATGGCGGAAGTCTTAAATAGGCGTCGGGGCAGCCGTCAATGCCCCTCCCCGCCGGGCACGATTCGAATGGCCGGGGAATCAAGCAACGCCATCAAAAGAAGACCAGGCCATGATCTCGAGCCCCGACAACGACAACTCCCCAGACGAACCGATGGTCTTCATCATTATTGCCAAGGCCTATGAGGTCGAGGGTGGAGAAGGCATCGACCTGCATGTCATGCTGGCCGCGCCGGATGACGACACCGCCGTGCGGCTCGCGCTCAATGCCCTGTCCGAAGAAGGCTTCCTCGAAGCCGATCTCGATCAGATCGGCATGATCACCGACGCCCCGGACGAGGAGCCGCATGCCTCCGCCTATCAGGGCGCATTGGAAGGCGAAGTGGCCATCATCCGCTTCAACTGATCTCTGCCGGCCGGTAAAGGCCGGACATGTTCAGGGCCGCCCGTATGCCGGGCGGCCCTTTTGCTTGCGCGCTTGAAGCACGGCCTACTTGGCGATCACCTCGCCGCTCGGACGCGGCGTCGTAGCGGTCTCTGCGGGCAGGATCGGATAGGTGACTTCCGGAACCTTGCCGGTCAGCGTGCCGAGGAAGGCTACGATCAGATCGGCTTCGGCGTCGTTGATGTCCTCGCCCAGCTGCGACACGCCCATAATGCCGACAGCCTGCTTCAGATCCCAGACCTTACCCGAGTGGAAATAGGGTGCGGTCACCGCCACGTTGCGCAGCGGTGCGGCGCGGAACACGTAAGAGTCGTCCGCCGTCGCGGTGACGGCGAAGCGGCCCTTGTCGTTCTCAGGCAGCACGTCTGCGCCGGGCTTTTCAATCAGGCCGAAGGGGAAATAGCCCTCGCCACCGAGGTTGATGCCGGCATGGCAGGACGAGCATCCCTTGTCGATGAACAGCGCCAGCCCCTTCTGCTGATCCGCCGTCATGGCATTGTCGTCGCCGTTCAGGAAGGCGTCGAAGGGTGCCGGCGTGATCAGGGTCGCCTCGAAGGCTTCGATCGCCTTGGCGAAGTTGTCGAAGGTCACCGGATCTTCTTCGCCGGGGAAGGACGCCTTGAACCAGGTGACATAGTCCGGCATGGATTTCAGCGTGGCCACGACCTGATCAGGCGTGTTGGCCATTTCGACACCGGCCTGGACGGGCCCCTTGGCCTGTGCCGCCAGATCGTCCGCCCGACCGTCCCAGAACTGGGCGCTGTTGAAGACGGCGTTGAACACCGTTGGCGAATTGCGCGGTCCCTTCTGCCAGCCATGGCCGATCGAGGTCTCAAGATTGTCGTCACCCCCCGTGCCCAGATTGTGGCACGAATTGCACGAGAACACCCCCGAGGCCGAAATACGGGGATCGAAGAACAGCGCCTTGCCGAGCGCGATCTTGTCGGGCGTGATCGGGTTGTTGGCGACCGCCGGCGTGGTCGATGGCAAGGGCTTGAAGATTTCCAGAGCGCTTGCGCGCAGATCCGCGGGAGCCGGATCGGCAGCGAAAGCAGTACTGGCCAAGAGCATCACAGCAATGGATGTGATAATTTTTTTCATATTAGCCTCCGTTCGGTATGAACGGGGCTAGATTAGAATCCCTACAAACAACTGCCTTGTCCTAGATCAACACAAGCTTGCGCTGTCTTTGTCGCGCAACAAAAAAACGCCCGGAAAACCGGGCGTTTTTCAGTTCAAACGAGAGGGGTGCGACACAAACGCACCCCTGTGCGAGCCTTATTCGGCAGGCGTGCTTTCCGCGGACGCCAGATCCTGGAGCATCGGGGTGGCCAGATCGGCGCCCGTGCCCTTGCGGCGTTCCTCGAGGATGAGTTCGTCGCGCGAGGAGGCGATGCGGCGGATCTGCGTCATGGTGCCGCCGGTACCGGCCGGGATCAGGCGACCGACGATGACGTTCTCCTTGAGGCCCTGCAGCGTGTCGGTCTTGCCGGCGATCGCAGCTTCCGTGAGAACCTTGGTGGTCTCCTGGAAGGATGCGGCCGAGATGAACGAAGGCGTCTGCAGCGATGCCTTGGTGATGCCGAGAAGGACCGGGTCGCCGTAAGCCGGCTTCTTGCCTTCCTCGACCAGGCGATCATTGGCATCGTCCAGTTCGATCCGGTCGACATTGTCGCCGACGATGTACTGGCTATCGCCAGCGTCGGTGATCTCGACCTTCTGCAGCATCTGGCGAACGATCACCTCGATGTGCTTGTCGTTGATCACGACGCCCTGCAGACGGTAGACTTCCTGGATTTCGTTGACCAGGTACGAGGCGAGTGCCTCGACGCCCTTGATCGCCAGGATGTCGTGCGGTGCCGGGTTACCGTCGAGGATGTAGTCACCCTTTTCGATGTAGTCGCCGTCCTGAAGATGGAAGGGCTTGCCCTTCGGGATCAGGTACTCGACCGGCTCGACACCGTCTTCCGCCGGCTCGATGATGACGCGACGCTTGTTCTTGTAGTCGCGGCCGAGGCGGATCGTACCATCGATCTCAGCGATGATGGCGTGGTCCTTCGGACGACGGGCTTCGAACAGTTCGGCAACACGCGGCAGACCGCCGGTGATGTCCTTGGTCTTGGCGCTTTCGAGCGGCGAACGCGCCAGAACGTCGCCCTGGCTGACCTTGGTGCCCGGCTCGACCGACAGGATCGCGTCGACCGAGAGATGGAACCGTGCGTCGCCGCCACGCGACAGCTTCAGCACGTTGCCACTCGCGTCCTTGATGACGATCGCCGGCTTGAGGTCCGAACCGCGCGGGGTCGAACGCCAGTCGATGACCTGACGCTTGGTGATGCCGGTCGATTCGTCGGTCGCTTCGAGCACCGAGAGACCGTCGACGACGTCCTCGAAATGCACGATGCCTTCGACTTCCGTCATCATCGGGCGGGTATAGGGGTCCCACTCGGCCAGACGCTGGCCGCGCTTGACCTTGTCGCCATCGTCGACGAAGACCTTCGAACCGTAGGCCACACGCTGCGAGGAGCGCTCGACCCCACGCTCGTCCAGAAGGGTGATGGCCATGCTGCGACCCATGGCGATCAGGTTGCCATCGGAGTTGCGCAGGATGTTGCGGTTCTTGATCTGCACCGTACCTTCGTACGAGGCTTCCAGGAACGACTGGTCGACCACGGTCGCGGTACCGCCCAAGTGGAAGGTACGCATGGTGAGCTGGGTGCCCGGCTCACCAATCGACTGTGCGGCGATGACGCCGACGGCTTCGCCCATGTTGACGGGCGTACCGCGTGCAAGGTCGCGGCCGTAGCAGATCGAGCAGACACCGGTCTGAACTTCGCAGGTCAGAGCGGAGCGGATGCGGATCGACTGGATACCAGCCTTTTCGATCTCGACGACATGCGGCTCGAGGATCATCTGACCGGCATCAACGATGCGCTCACCCGTGACCGGATGGTCGATGTCGTCGAGCGCGGTACGGCCGAGAACGCGGGCACCGATGGAGGCAACGACCTGACCGGCGTCAACGATCGCCGTCATGGTCAGGCCCTTGTCGGTGCCGCAATCGACCATGTTGACGATGCAGTCCTGGGCCACGTCGACCAGACGACGGGTCAGGTAACCGGAGTTCGCGGTCTTCAGAGCGGTGTCTGCGAGACCCTTACGGGCACCGTGGGTCGAGTTGAAGTACTCGTTAACGGTCAGACCTTCCTTGAAGTTCGAGATGATCGGCGTCTCGATGATTTCACCCGACGGCTTGGCCATCAGGCCGCGCATGCCGCCCAGCTGACGCATCTGGTTCGGTGAACCACGGGCACCCGAGTGCGACATCATGTAGATGGCGTTCATCGGCTTCTGGCGGTTGGTTTCCGGATCGAACTCGACAGCCTTAATGCGGGCCATCATGTCTTCGGCGACCTTTTCAGTGGCCTTGCCCCAGGCATCGACGACCTTGTTGTACTTCTCGCCCTGAGTGATCAGGCCGTCATTGTACTGCTGCTCGTATTCCTTGACCAGCGTTTCGGTGTCGCCAACGATCTTCGCCTTGGTTTCTGGGATGATCATGTCGTCCTTGCCGAACGAAATGCCAGCCTTGCAGGCATGGGTGAAGCCGAGTTGCATGATGCGGTCGCAGAAGATGACCGTGTCCTTCTGACCGCAGTGGCGGTAGACCGTGTCGATCATCTTGGAGATGTTCTTCTTGGTCATTTCCTGGTTGCAGGTTTCGAACGGCACGTTGACGTTCTTCGGCAGAAGTTCGCCGATGATCATGCGACCGGGGGTCGTTTCATAGATCTTCGAAACCGGCTTGCCATCGGCGTCAACCGTCTTGAAGCGGCCCTTCACCTTGGAGTGCAGGGTGACGACCTTGTTTTCCAGGGCGTGCTGCAGTTCGCCCATGTCGGAGAAGGCCATGCCCTCGCCCGGCTCGTTCTGGTTCTGGATCGACAGGTAGTACAGGCCGAGAACCATGTCCTGCGACGGAACGATGATCGGTGCGCCGTTGGCCGGGTGCAGGATGTTGTTGGTCGACATCATCAGCACGCGGGCTTCGAGCTGGGCTTCGAGCGACAGCGGAACGTGAACGGCCATCTGGTCGCCGTCGAAGTCGGCGTTGAACGCCGTGCAGACGAGCGGATGCAGCTGGATGGCCTTGCCTTCGACCAGGATCGGCTCAAAGGCCTGGATGCCCAGGCGGTGCAGCGTCGGTGCGCGGTTCAGGAGAACCGGATGTTCGCGGATGACCTCGTCGAGGATATCCCAGACTTCCGGCTTTTCCTTTTCGACCAGCTTCTTGGCCTGCTTGACGGTCGAGGAATAACCCTTGGCGTCGAGGCGGGCATAGATGAACGGCTTGAACAGTTCGAGCGCCATCTTCTTCGGCAGGCCGCACTGGTGCAGCTTCAGTTCCGGACCGGTCACGATGACCGATCGGCCGGAATAGTCGACGCGCTTGCCGAGCAGGTTCTGGCGGAAGCGGCCCTGCTTGCCCTTGAGCATGTCGGAGAGCGACTTCAGCGGACGCTTGTTGGCGCCGGTGATGACGCGGCCACGGCGGCCGTTGTCGAACAGCGCGTCCACCGATTCCTGCAGCATGCGCTTTTCGTTGCGGATGATGATGCCCGGCGCACGAAGCTCGATCAGGCGCTTCAGACGGTTGTTACGGTTGATGACGCGGCGGTACAGATCGTTCAGGTCGGACGTCGCGAAACGACCGCCATCGAGCGGAACCAGCGGACGCAGGTCCGGCGGGATGACCGGAACGACCTTCATGATCATCCATTCCGGACGGTTGCCGGATTCCATGAAGTTCTCGACGATCTTCAGGCGCTTCATCAGCTTCTTCTGCTTGAGATCCGAGGTGGTCTCAGCCAGTTCGGCACGCAGGTCGCCGGCGATCTTCTCGAGGTTCATCGAGGCGAGCATTTCATAGATCGCTTCGGCGCCGATCATCGCGGTGAACTGGTCTTCACCATATTCATCCACGGCCAGCATGTATTCTTCTTCCGACAGGAGTTGGTGCTCCTTCAGCGCGGTGAGGCCCGGCTCGGTGACGATGTAGTTCTCGAAATAGAGAACGCGCTCGACATCCTTCAGCGTCATGTCGAGCAGCGTCGAGATGCGCGAGGGAAGCGACTTCAGGAACCAGATGTGGGCAACCGGTGCTGCGAGCTCGATATGGCCCATGCGCTCGCGGCGAACGCGCGACAGCGTGACTTCGACGCCGCACTTTTCGCAGATGATGCCCTTGTACTTCATGCGCTTGTACTTGCCGCACAGGCACTCGTAGTCCTTGATCGGCCCGAAGATGCGCGCGCAGAACAGACCGTCGCGTTCCGGCTTGAACGTGCGGTAGTTGATCGTTTCCGGCTTCTTGATCTCGCCGTAGGACCACGAAAGAATCTTTTCCGGGCTGGCAATCGAAATCCGGATGGAATCGAAGTGCTGCGCCGGTACCGACGGGTTGAAAAGGTTCATGACCTCTTGGTTCATGCCTGTCTCCTTCATGGGGCAAAAGAGCCCTCAATTGGGTCACGGTGCCGGCAAATTCCCGGGATGCCGCACCGAACCCTTAAATGACAATAACCGCCAAATGCGGCGAAACTTCCCTGCCCCGGTCCGACCGGATCAAGGCGGGAACGGCGTGCGAGGATGACCCCGCACGCCCTGTCAACTTGTTATTCCGCCGCGTCGGGCAGCTGTCCGGCTGCCGCCTCGTCGACCTTGGAGTTCTCGAGCTCGACGCTGAGACCCAGCGAGCGCATTTCCTTGACGAGAACGTTGAAGCTCTCCGGAATGCCCGCCTCGAAGGTGTCATCGCCGCGAACGATCGCCTCGTAGACCTTGGTACGGCCGGCCACGTCGTCCGACTTCACCGTCAGCATTTCCTGCAGGGTGTAGGCGGCGCCGTAGGCTTCGAGCGCCCAGACTTCCATTTCCCCGAAGCGCTGACCGCCGAACTGCGCCTTGCCGCCCAGCGGCTGCTGCGTGACGAGCGAGTACGGACCGATCGAACGGGCGTGGATCTTGTCATCGACCAAGTGGTTGAGCTTGATCATGTACATGTAACCCACGGTGACCTTGCGGTCGAACTGCTCGCCGGTACGGCCGTCATAGAGAACCGACTGGCCCGACGGATCGAGGCCGGCGCGGGTCAGCATGGCAGCGACGTCAGGCTCGTGCGCACCGTCGAAGACCGGCGTGGCGATCGATACGCCGCGCTTGGCTTCCTCCGCCAGACGGACGAGCGACTCGTCGTCGAAGCGCTTCACCTCGTCATGCGATTCGCTCGCATAGATGTCGGTGAGTTCGGTCCGCAGCTCGGTGATGTCGAGCGACTTGTGGTAGGCCTCGAGCATATCGCCGATCTTCTTGCCCATGCCGGCGCAAGCCCAGGCCAGATGGGTTTCGAGGATCTGGCCGACGTTCATGCGCGACGGCACGCCGAGCGGGTTCAAGCAGATGTCGACATGCGTTCCGTCTTCGAGGAACGGCATGTCTTCGACCGGAACGATGCGCGAGACAACGCCCTTGTTGCCGTGACGGCCGGCCATCTTGTCGCCCGGCTGGATCTTGCGCTTCACAGCGACAAAAACCTTGACCATCTTCATGACGCCCGGAGGCATTTCGTCACCGCGCTGGACCTTTTCGACCTTGTCCATGAAGCGATGCTCGAGCAGCGACTTCGACTCGTCGTACTGGCCACGCAGGGCTTCGATTTCGCCCTGGACCTTCTCGTCCTCGACGGCGAACATCCACCATTGCGAACGCGGATACTCGGAGATGACGCCGTTCGACAGTTCGACGCCCTTCTTGAAGCCCTTCGGGCCGGCGACCGCCATCTGGCCACGCAGCATGTCGAGCAGGCGGCCGTAGACGTTACGGTCGAGAATTGCCTGTTCGTCGTCGCGGTCCTTGGCCAGGCGCTCGATTTCCTCGCGCTCGATGGCCATCGCACGCTCGTCCTTCTCGACGCCGTGGCGATTGAAGACGCGCACTTCGACGATCGTGCCGAAGGTGCCCGGAGGCATGCGCATGGAGGTGTCGCGGACGTCCGAGGCCTTTTCGCCGAAGATGGCGCGCAGGAGCTTTTCTTCCGGCGTCATCGGGCTTTCGCCCTTCGGCGTGATCTTGCCGACCAGGATGTCACCCGGCTGAACTTCCGCACCGATGTAGACGATACCCGCTTCGTCGAGGTTCTTCAGCGCTTCTTCCGAGACGTTCGGAATGTCGCGGGTGATTTCCTCCGGACCAAGCTTGGTGTCGCGGGCCATCACTTCGAATTCCTCGATGTGGATGGAGGTGAACACGTCGTCGGCGACGATGCGTTCCGACATCAGGATCGAGTCTTCGTAGTTGTAGCCGTTCCACGGCATGAACGCGACGAGCGCGTTGCGGCCGAGAGCCAGGTCGCCGAGGTCGGTCGACGGACCGTCCGCAATGATGTCGCCCTTGTTCAGAATGTCACCGACGGTGACCAGCGGGCGCTGGTTGACGCAGGTGTTCTGGTTGGAACGCTGGAACTTCTGCAGACGATAGATGTCGACGCCGGACTTGCCGGCTTCGAGATCTTCCGTGGCGCGGATGACGATACGGGTCGCGTCGACCTGGTCGACCACGCCGCTACGACGAGCGGCAATGGCGGCGCCCGAGTCACGCGCAACGATCGGTTCCATGCCGGTGCCGACGAACGGCGCTTCGGCGCGGACCAACGGCACAGCCTGACGCTGCATGTTCGAGCCCATCAGCGCGCGGTTGGCGTCGTCGTTTTCCAGGAACGGGATGAGCGCTGCCGCGACAGACACGAGCTGCTTCGGCGAGACGTCCATCAGATTGATGGTGTCGCGCGGCGACAGCATGACTTCGCCGGCATGACGGCAAACGACGAACTCCTCGACGAACTGGCCGTCGGCGGTGAGTTCGGAATTGGCCTGCGCGACGTAGTACTTCGCTTCTTCCATGGCCGACAGATAGACGACCTCCTTCGTCACCTTGCCGTCGATGATCTTGCGGTACGGGCTTTCGATGAAGCCGTACTTGTTGACCCGGGCGAAGGTTGCGAGCGAGTTGATCAGACCGATGTTCGGGCCTTCCGGCGTCTCGATCGGGCAGATACGGCCGTAGTGGGTCGGGTGAACGTCGCGGACTTCGAAGCCGGCGCGCTCACGGGTCAGACCACCCGGTCCAAGAGCCGAGAGACGGCGCTTGTGGGTGATTTCCGAAAGCGGGTTCACCTGGTCCATGAACTGCGACAGCTGCGAGGAGCCGAAGAATTCACGGACGGCGGCGGCCGCCGGCTTGGCGTTGATCAGGTCCTGCGGCATGACCGTGTCGATCTCGATCGACGACATGCGTTCCTTGATCGCACGTTCCATGCGGAGCAGGCCGAGACGGTACTGGTTCTCCATCAGTTCGCCGACCGAACGCACCCGGCGGTTGCCGAGGTTGTCGATGTCGTCGATCTCACCCTTGCCGTCACGCAGTTCGACCAGCATCTTGACCACGGCCAGGATGTCTTCCTTGCGCAGGACGCGAACGGTGTCCTCGACGGTGAGGTCGAGACGCATGTTCATCTTGACGCGGCCGACGGCCGACAGGTCGTAGCGCTCGCTGTCGAAGAACAGCGAGTTGAACATGGCTTCGGCCGATTCCATGGTTGGCGGTTCACCCGGACGCATGACGCGATAGATGTCGAACAGCGCGTCCTGACGGTTTTCGTTCTTGTCGGCAGCCAGCGTGTTGCGGATGTAGGCGCCGATATTGATGTGGTCGATGCCGAGGACCGGAATCTCGCCGAAGCCAGATTCGAGGATCATCGGAAGGGTCTTCTCGTCGATTTCGTCGCCGGCTTCGAGATAGATCTCGCCGGTCGCCATGTTCACCATGTCTTCGGCGAGATAATTGCCGTAGAGGTCCTCGTCGCTCGCCCTCAGAGCCTTCAGGCCCTTGTCCTGCAGCTGACGCAGCAGCCGCGGGGTGAGCTTCTTGCCGCCTTCGACCACGACTTCGCCGCTGTCGGCGTCGATCATGTCGGAAATGGTCTTGGCACCCTTCATCGTTTCCGGAACGAAAGGAATGCGCCAGCCCTTGCCGTCACGGACATAGGTCGACTTGGTGTAGAAGGTCGAGAGGATTTCTTCGCCGTCCATGCCAAGCGCCATCAGCAGCGAGGTCACGGGGATCTTGCGGCGACGGTCGATACGGGCGTGGACGATGTCCTTGGCGTCGAATTCGATGTCGAGCCAAGAACCGCGATAGGGGATGACGCGGGCAGCAAACAAGAGCTTGCCCGAGGAATGGCTCTTGCCCTTGTCATGGTCGAAGAACACGCCCGGCGAACGGTGCATCTGCGAGACAATGACGCGCTCGGTGCCGTTGACGATGAAGGTACCGTTGTTGGTCATCAGCGGCATGTCGCCCATGTAGACCGACTGTTCCTTGATGTCCTTGATCGAACGGGCGCCCGTATCCTCGTCGATATCGAACACGATGAGGCGCAGGGTCACCTTGAGCGGCGCGGCATAGGTCAGATCGCGCTGGCGGCACTCGTCGACGTCGAACTTCGGCTGTTCGAATTCGTAGGAGACGAATTCCAGCATCGACGCACCGGAGAAGTCGGTGATCGGGAAGACGGACTTGAAAACGGCATTCAAGCCCTCGTCGGGACGGCCGCCGACCGGCTCGTCAACCATGAGGAACTGGTCGTAGGACGCCTTCTGAACCTCTATGAGGTTCGGCATTTCCGCGACTTCAGGGATTTTTCCGAAAAACTTGCGTACGCGCCTGCGACCATTAAAGGAAAGGGTCTGAGCCATCGTCGCTCCTTGTCAATTTGCATCCGGGCCTGCAACAGACGGAGACCGCTGGCCAGTCGGTTCCGTCAATAAATGGATCGCTCAATCTCGTCCTGGGTCCGAAGCGGCCGGCCGGATTGCCGGGTGCCTCGGTTCAGGACCATCCTCTTGAGAACCCATTACCCAAAAGCCGTTTGACGGGCTTTTGGGTAATTTGTTCCTCGAGAAACGACGAATGGGAGACGGCGGACGCCGTCTCCCAAACGCTGTTTTCAGACTTACTTGACGTCGACCTTGGCGCCGGCGTCTTCAAGCTTCTTCTTGAGGTCAGCGGCTTCAGCCTTCGAAACAGCTTCCTTGACAGCCTTCGGAGCGCCTTCGACGAGGTCCTTGGCTTCCTTGAGGCCCAGGCCGGTGATGGCGCGGACTTCCTTGATGACGTTGATCTTGTTGGCGCCAGCGTCAACGAGGATAACGTCGAATTCGGTCTTTTCTTCTTCGACCGGAGCAGCAGCGCCACCGCCGGCAGCAGCAACGGCAACCGGAGCAGCGGCGGAAACGCCCCACTTTTCTTCGAGAAGCTTGGAAAGCTCAGCAGCTTCCAGAACGGTCAGAGCCGAGAGGTCGTCTACGATCTTTGCGAGATCAGCCATTTTACTAGTTCCTTAATGATGTTCGGTTCGAAACGAACGGGTTAGGGTATGAACAGCGAAAAACCGCCTTACGCGGCTTCGTCCTTCTTTGCATAGGCCGCAAACACGCGGGCAAGCTGAGCTGCCGGTGCTGCCACAACGCCTGCGATGCGGGTAGCCGGGGTCTGAATCATGCCGACCAGCTTTGCACGCAGTTCGTCCAACGACGGCAGGGTCGCAAGCGACTTGACTGCATCGGCGGTGAGCGTTGTTGTTCCCATGGCGCCGCCCAGAACAACGATCTTGTCGTTGGTCTTGGCGAAATCCATGAGGACCTTCGGAGCCGTGATCGGATCGGCGCTGAATGCAATCAGCGTCTGACCCTTGAAGAGATCAGTGATCCCTTCGGCTTCCGTGCCCTGAAGAGCGATCTTGGCCAGGCGGTTCTTCGCGACTTTGACGGTGCCGCCAGCAGCGCGCATCTTCGAACGAAAATCGTTCATCTGCGCAACCGTGACACCAGCATAGTGGGCCACGACAACCGAACCGGAAGCCTTGAAGACTTCGTTCAGCTCCGTGACGAATTCGCGTTTTTCCGCTCTTTCCACTGTCTGTCTCCAGTTGATGGGACCGCAATCCTGCAGGCCCCACCGGGTTTGCCTTTTGCCTCAAGGGATCCAGTTTACCGAGATCCCAAGCGACGCTTGAGGATCCTGTCCCCTCGCGCCGAAGCTATGCTTCCGCGCCAAGGCGAATAAGGCTCGAACCGAACTTCAAGACGTCATCAGACGTTTAAATATCGGGTCTTACCCCGTCTCATGCAGGTGAATATTAAGGCCCGGAGGCCACCCACAATCTCGGACAGGAATTCCGGGTTTCCCCGGAAATTCCCGGCCCCGAGGGGCCGGAAATTCTTTGTTCCCGAAGCCGGAGCTTCGGTAGAAATTCTATCAGGCCGAAACGGTCGCGGGGTCGATCTTGACGCCCGGGCCCATGGTCGAGGAGATGGCTACGCGCTTGACGTAGTTGCCCTTGGCACCGGCCGGCTTTGCCTTGACGACGGCGTCGGCAAAGGCCTTGATGTTTTCTTCGAGAGCCTTGGCATCGAACGATGCCTTGCCGATACCGGCATGGATGATACCGGCCTTCTCGACGCGGAACTCAACCGCACCACCCTTGGAAGCCTTGACGGCGCCGGCGACGTCCATGGTGACGGTGCCGACCTTCGGGTTCGGCATCATGCCACGGGGGCCGAGAACCTTGCCGAGACGACCGACGAGCGGCATCATGTCCGGGGTCG
Organism: Arenimonas sp.; assembly: GCA_019459145.1. GTDB lineage: Bacteria > Pseudomonadota > Alphaproteobacteria > Rhizobiales > Rhizobiaceae > Allorhizobium. Next base: position 2,416 of record JAIBEK010000006.1, on the reverse strand, counting down.
CGATGCAGCGATCGAAGTCGATCTTGCCGCCCTGGACGATTTCGACCAGGTCTTCGGCGCCGACGATGTCTGCACCAGCAGCCTTGGCTTCGTCAGCCTTGGCGCCACGAGCGAAAACGGCGACGCGAACGTCACGGCCGGTGCCGTTTGGCAGGTTTACGACGCCGCGAACCATCTGGTCGGCGTGACGCGGGTCAACGCCGAGGTTCATGGCGATTTCGACTGTTTCGTCGAACTTGGCGACGGCCCGTTCCTTGACCATGGCGATGGCGTCCGACAGAGCGACGAGCTTCGTCGGGTCAACACCTTCACGGATCTTCTGCATGCGCTTTGCGAGCTTAGCCATGATCAACCTACCACTTCCAGGCCCATGGAGCGGGCAGAGCCCTCGACCATCAGCATTGCGCCGTCGATGTCAGCTGCGTTCAGATCCTTCATCTTGCCTTCGGCAATTGCGCGGACCTGCGCCTTGGTGATCGTACCGACCTTGGCACCCTTGCCCGGAGTCTTCGAGCCAGAGGTGATCTTTGCTTCCTTCTTCAGCCAGTAGGTGACCGGCGGCTGCTTCATAGCGAAGGTGAAGGACTTGTCCTGGTAATAGGTGATGACGACCGGGATCGGCATACCCTTTTCCATTTCCTGCGTGGCGGCATTGAACGCCTTGCAGAATTCCATGATGTTAATGCCACGCTGACCAAGGGCCGGGCCGATCGGCGGGGACGGGTTAGCCGATCCTGCCTTGACCTGGAGCTTGAGCTGGCCTGCAACTTTCTTAGCCATATCTCTCTGCCTTTCGATGAGGACCGGTTGCCCGGTCCAGATGTGCCGGATCAAACCGGCGGCTGCGGTTGCGTGGTGCGTTTGAAAGGTCCGGCTTCAGACCCTCGCACTCCCACGCGCTTTTCGAGGTCGCGAAGACCTCTTCCGCTCAGACCTTTTCGACCTGAGCGTATTCCAGTTCGACCGGCGTGGCGCGACCAAAGATCGACACCTCGACCTTGAGGCGCGAACGCTCCTCGTCGACATCCTGAACGACGCCGTTGAACGAGGCGAACGGACCGTCGGAGACGCGAACCTGTTCGCCGATCTCGAAGGAAACGGAGGACTTCGGACGCTCGACACCTTCCTGGACCTGGCCCAGGATGCGTTCCGCCTCGAAATCCGGGATCGGAACCGGCTTGTTGTCGGAACCGAGGAAACCCGTGACCTTCGGCGTGTTCTTGATCAGGTGATAGGCCTCGTCGGTCAGGTTCGCCCGCACCAGCACATAGCCGGGGAAGAACTTGCGCTCGCTGTCGACCTTGCGGCCGCGACGGATCTCAACGACCTTTTCGGTCGGCACAAGGATCTTCTCGAAGAGGTGATCAAGCCCCTTCTGGCGCGCCTTGTGCTCGATATCCTCGGCGACCTTCTTTTCAAAATTGGAATAAGCGTGGACGATATACCAACGTGCAGCCATGTTCGTCTCCGCCTCTTAAACGCCGATATTCAGCACGAGGCTGATCAGCCAGCCGATCAACTGATCGGCGGCAAAGAAAAACAGCGCGGCAAAGATCACCATGAAAAGCACCATCGCCGTCGAGATCATCGTCTCGCGGCGCGATGGCCATGTGACCTTGGACGTCTCGGAGCGAACCTGCTGCAGAAACGCGAATGGATTAGTCTTGGATGCCATTTAATGCCCACGCATTTACGGCGCGTAAAGCCGACGATGTCAGCCCCACGCACCGCGTGTCTGTTTGAACCCTACATAAAGATCGATTCCTCTTTATACAAGAGATAATCCACCCTACCGCAACTTTTGACTTCATCAAGCCGACACACTGTCGAAGCGATCGTCGCAACCGGATGCGCCGAATTGTCGGACTTGGCAGGGGCAGCAGGGCTCGAACCTACGACCTGCGGTTTTGGAGACCGCCGCTCTACCAACTGAGCTATACCCCTAAGCCGTCTCTCGACAAGTCGTGGTCACTGACCGACGCTTGCGAGCTTGGCGCTGTTTAAGGTGGTCCGAGGAAAATGGCAAGCGTCTTTTTCAAGCTTTTTCAAAGAGGCCACAGCCACCCTCGCCCGCACGGAAGACGCCGCGGAGGCAAGACGTATCGACCGCCGAAGAGTGCCGAAGTCGAGCCCAGAGAGCTCTGCCGCGCCGCCTCGGATGCGAACACCCCCTGCCCGCCCAGCGATTCGCCAGCGGCTTCTGGTCGAGCGCCTCAGAACGAAAAGAGCCCCGCCATCGCTGGCGGGGCTCGCTCGATCCCTTGCGGGAAACAACTTACTCGATGATCGAGGCGACGATGCCGGCGCCGACGGTGCGGCCGCCTTCGCGGATGGCGAAGCGCAGCTTTTCTTCCATGGCGATCGGCACGATCAGTTCGACTTCAACCGTGACGTTGTCGCCCGGCATGACCATTTC
>JAIBEK010000070.1 GCA_019459145.1 Arenimonas sp. | reverse complement strand
CCCCCCCCCCCCCCCCCCCCCCCCCCCCCCCCCCCCCCCCCCCCCCCCCCCCCCCCCCCCCCCCCCCCCCCCCCCCCCCCCCCCCCCCCCCCCCCCCCCCCCCCCCCCCCCCGCCTCCCTCCCCCCTCGTGCAAGACGGAGAAGCCCCATGAAACCCGCAAGCCTCCCGCCCCGCGCCGGCGTCGGCTTCAAGCCCGAGCATTTCGCAGCCATCGACGCTGCCCCGCAGCCGCTCGGCTTCTTCGAGGTGCATGCGGAAAACTACATGGGCGCCGGCGGCCCGCCGCATGCCAAGCTGTCGCGCTTGCGCCAGGACTACGCGCTCTCGATCCACGGCGTCGGCCTGTCGATCGGCGCGATGCAACCGCTCGACCGCGACCATCTCGCCCGGCTGAAAAGCCTGTGCGATCGCTACCAGCCGGAGAGCTTTTCCGAACATCTCGCCTGGTCGAGCCATGGCGAGGTCTTTCTCAACGACCTGTTGCCGCTGCCCTATACCGCAGCGACGCTTGCCCGGGTCGCCGAGCACATCGACACGGTGCAGGATCTGCTCAAGCGACAGATGCTCCTGGAAAACCCCGCGACCTACCTGACCTTCACGGAGAGCACGATCGAGGAGACCGATTTCCTCGCCGAACTGGTGCGCCGGACCGGCTGCGGCCTGCTGCTCGACGTCAACAATGTCTTCGTCGCCGCCACCAATCACAATCTCGACCCGCGCGCCTATCTTGCCCGCTTTCCGCTCGCCGCTGTGCGCGAGATCCATCTGAGCGGTCATTCGGAGACCATCGATGATGCCGGCGCCACGCTCCTGATTGACAGCCACGACACGCCCGTCAAAGACCCGGTCTGGACGCTGTACGAAGAAGTGCTGGAGCGCACCGGGCCTGTCGCCAGCCTGATCGAATGGGACAATGACGTGCCCGACTGGCCGGTGCTGCTTTCCGAGGCGGAGGCGGCCAATGCGCTGCTCGACGCCACAGCCCGCCGCCGGGCCGCGTGAGGTTACCATGACACCCGTCGCCACACCCGCCGCGAAATCTGCCGTCAGGCCCGCCACCCGATGCGAGGCGCCGGCGACCCCGCTTGCGCTCCTCCCCCCCCTTCGGCCCGTCTCCGTGCACCCCTCCCCAACCAGCTTCATGCCGCCTGCCGAACCGGCGACCGAGCCGTCGTGCCTGCCCGCGCCAACCTCCGCGGCAACCGCCTTCCAGTCCGGTTTCGCCGCCGCCGTCACCGACCTTGCCCTGCCCGTGCCCAAGGGGCTCGCCGCCTGGACCGGGAACCGCCCGACGCGCCGCTTCGGCGTTTACCGCAACAATGTCCGCATGGGCCTGACCGGCGCGCTTGCCACGCGCTTTCCCGCGACGGAGGCGATCGTCGGGCCGGAGTTCTTCAGCGCCATGGCGGAGGCATTCGTCGCCGCCCATCCGCCGCGCTCGCCGCTGCTCCTGGCTTACGGCGACGATTTCGCCGGCTTTGTCCAAGGCTTCGTGCCGGCGGCCGGGCTTGCCTATCTGCCCGACGTCATCCGACTGGAGGCGGCGCGCAGCCGCGCCTATCACGCCGCCGATGCTAAACCGCTCGCTGCCGCCGACCTCGCGAGCGTTGCGCCGGAACGGCTGGCCGATCTCGTCCTCGAACCCCATCCCTCGCTCGTCCTTCTCCGCTCGGCCCATCCCGTCGTCACCCTCTGGGCGATGAATGCCGGCGCGCTGCCGCTTGCGCCGATCACGGACTGGGCGGGCGAGGATGCGCTGATCGTTCGGCCACACATGGCGGTCGAGGTGCACCGCCTGCCGCCCGGCGGCGCCGCTTTCTTCGCCGCCCTTTCCACCGGGCAGACGCTTGGCGAGGCGGCGGAAGCCGCCTTCGCGCAGGCGCCGGCCTTCGACCTTGCCGCCAGTCTCGCAGCGCTTATCACCACCGGCGCCTTCGTCCAACGCGCCTTCAGGGAGGAAGCATGATGCCCCAGGATCTCGCCCCAAATTCCACGCCAGGACCGCCTTCGGGCCCGCCTCTGTCACCCGCGACGACACCTGCCGCCGCGACGGCACGCACGAGGCCGGCACCGGCGTCCCGAGCCGCGCCGATGGCGTCGTCTTTCGCCCGGCACCCGGCCCTTCGGGCGATCGCCGGCGCCATCGACCTGGCCAACCGCATCCCTCACGACCTGATCGCGCTCGTCGCGCGCCTTTCCATTGCCGGGGTGTTCTTTCAGTCGGGCCAGACCAAGCTCGACGGCTTCAAGGTCTCCGACAGCGCGCTCTACCTGTTCGAAAACGAGTTCCGCCTGCCGCTGATCGCCCCCTGGCTCGCCGCCCATCTGGCAACATTCGCCGAGCATCTCTTCCCGCTGCTGCTGGTGATCGGCCTTGCCAGCCGGCTTTCGGCGGCGGCGCTTCTGGCGATGACGCTGGTCATCCAGGTCTTCGTCTATCCCGGCGCCTGGCCGACGCACGGCACCTGGGCCGCCTGCCTGCTTCTCATCCTCGCCCGCGGCCCCGGCCGCCTGTCGCTCGATCATTGGCTCGCCGGTGTTTTCGGGCGGCGCTAAGGGGGTAGAGGAAAAGCGCGGCGGCCGGAGGCAGGACTCCCTCTTCTCCCCAGCGGGGGTGAGGAATGGTCGGCGCAGCCGGCGAAACAATCCAGTGAATCGTTTCGAATGACGAACGCCCTGAGCTTGGGCGAAGGGCCGGCAGAGGTGGCCCGCAGGGCCGAGGGGGGCGCGAAGCGCAAAAGCTGTCGCCGGCAGCCCCCTCATCGCCTCGTCCTGAGCCTGTCGAAGGGCGCTCGGCACTTCTCCCCGAGGGGAGAAGAGGAAGGCCGGAGCCGCCGCCGGCACTGCGACGTTGAAACGCCGTCCCCGCCAGCCCTGCGAAAGCTTTGGCCGCTAAACAAGGAGAGCCCGATTTCCCTCTCTCGCGAGGACGCCTGCGTGAACATCAATGCCCAAATCGACGGTTCGCTCGAGATCATCGCCTTCCGGCTGAACGATCAGTCCTTCTGCGTCAAGACGCGATCGATCCGCGAGATTCGCGGCTGGGTTCCGGTGACGCCGATGCCGCATGCGCCCTTTGAGGTGCTCGGCGTGATCAACCTGCGCGGCATGGTCATCCCGATCATCGACCTCGCCGCCAAGCTCGGCATGGCCGGCACCGAAGCCTCCGAGCGCAGCGCCATCATCGTCACCGACGTCAACGGCATGACCATGGGCCTTCTGGTCGAGGGGGTCTCCGACATCCTGACCGTGCCCGCAAACAGCCTGCAGCCGGTGCCCGTCAATGCCGGACAGGCGACGCAATTCGTCGAGGGCATCCTCACCCACCAGGACCAGATGATCTGCTTCCTCAACCTGGAAGAACTGTTTTCCGCCAACGGCCTGAGTGTCGGCGGCGGTGGAGTTGCAGGCGGCGGCGCCGGTCCGGGCTGGGAGGAGTTCTAGAAAGCTCACGCCCGGAACGTCTACCATCAGCGCCAGTCCGCCCCCTCTGCGCCCTGCCTGTCGAAGGGCGGGGCAGATCTGCATGTTGCGGGCGCCCTGAATACGGCATAATGCACCTGGGCTTGATTTATATCTTTAAATATATATATTGGATCCAGGATGACTTTTCGAGTGCTATTTCATCCTGATTTCGTTCCCGAGTGGAAGGCGCTGGATATGGCGCTGAAAGAGCTTGTCGGCGAAGTGCTTGACCATCTCGAAGACGCCGGCCCGTTTCTGGGTCGCCCCGAGGTCGACACGCTTTCCGGCTCCGCTCATTCGAACATGAAGGAGATCCGGGTCAGGTCTGCAAGACAGGTCTGGCGCTTTGCCTTTGCCTTTGACCCCAGCCAAAGCGCCATCATCCTGTGCGGTGGGGAAAAGCAGGGCAAGAGTCAGGCCCTGTTCTACAAACAACTCGTCGCCAAAGCGGATATGCGGTTTTCGGCCTGGCTCAAGGAGATGAAATGAGTACCGAGTGGAAAGATCTTCGCGCCGATCTCCCGCAAGACGTCCGCAACCGTCTTGATGCAAAACGCCGCGAACGACGGCTTGGCAATGCTTTGGCGGAGGTGCGCAAGACGATGCAGGCAACCCAGCAGGACGTCGCCACACGCGCCGGCATGACGCAGAACACCGTATCGAAGATCGAAAATGCCGATGACGTGCTTTTGTCTTCGGTGGTGCGCTACATGCATTCCCTCGGCGGCGGGATCGAATTGGTGCTGAAAACGCCCGACGGCCGAGCCACGCGAGTCGATCTGGATCCGGACATCCATGTGAAACAGAAGGGCTGACGTAGCGCCTTAGCACACCCCCCTACTCCCCCTACTCCGCCTTCTCCCCCACCGTCAGCGGCCAATCCACCACATAGTCCTCGAAGTCATCGACCGGCACGTCGTCCTCGCTGACCGTCCGCCCCCGCGCCGAAATGCCGGCCTGATGCACCGTCTCGGGGTCGCCGGAGACGAGGTAGTGCCACCAGTAGAGGTCGCGGCCCTCGTCGACGAGGCGATAGGCGCAGGTGGGGGGCAGCCAGCCGATCTCGTCGACGCCCTCGACGGTGAGCTGGATGCAGTCCGGCACCGTCGCCTGGCGGTTCTCGTAGTCCTTGCAGCGACAGCTTTCCCCGTCGAGCAGGCGACAGGCGACCGAGGTGAACACCACTTCGCCGGTGTCCCAGTCCTCGAGCTTGTTGAGACAGCACAGGCCGCAGCCGTCGCACAGGCTCTCCCATTCGGCAGGGCTCATCTCGGCAAGGGTCTTGGTCTTCCAATAGGGCAGATCGTTCATCCGTCGTCACCGGCTTGTCCGCCGGGCCATGGGGTGGGGCCTGCCGTCGAGAGAGGGCGGCGCGCTTTTCGCTTGTCCTTTGCCGGCAAATCGACAATCTATCAGCATATCGAGAGAAATGCCGCATTGCCGGCGCAAGGCTTGCTCTTGAGCCTTGCCGGCGGCCGCGTCAAGGGTGGCAGCCCGCCCCGCCTACGGATTGCCCAGGGATTGTTTGCAAGTGACCGAGGATCGCCCGCCGGAAGACAAGAAGCCGCAGCTCAAGCGGCACATCCTGCTGAGGATCGACAGCTGGATCGATTCGACCCTGTGGAATGCCGGTTTCCAGCTGTCAGAGATCTGGGAGGAGATCACCATCTTCTTTCGCCGTTTTCGCGCCCGCGGCTGGAAGAAGCTGTTCTTCGAAGTGCTCGGCGAAACCATGACGCTCGGCACCGCCGGCGCGGTTTTGATGCTGGCGCTCGCCCAGCCGGCCTTCGAGGAGACCAAGAAGGACTGGCGCAATCACGGCGATTTCGCCGTCACCTTTCTCGACCGTTACGGCAACCTGATCGGCCATCGCGGCATCATCCACGAGAATTCCGTGCCGATCGACGAACTGCCCGACCACCTGATCAAGGCGGTGCTGGCGACCGAGGACCGGCGCTTCTTCGAGCATTTCGGCATCGACTTCCTTGGTCTTGCGCGCGCCATGAGCGAGAATGCCAAGGCCGGCTCGGTGGTCCAGGGCGGCTCGACGCTGACCCAGCAGCTGGCCAAGAACCTGTTCCTCACCAATGAACGGTCGATCGAGCGCAAGATCAAGGAAGCCTATCTGGCGCTGTGGCTGGAAGCCAATCTGACGAAGAAGGAGATCCTGTCGCTCTATCTCGACCGCGCCTATATGGGCGGCGGCACGTTCGGCGCGGCGGCGGCCTCACAGTTTTATTTCGGCAAGCCGCTGACCGAGGTCAACCTGGCCGAATCCGCCATGCTCGCCGGCCTGTTCAAGGCACCGGCGAAATACGCCCCACATGTCAACCTGCCGGCGGCGCGCGCCAGGGCCAATGTGGTGCTGACCAATCTGGTGCAGGGCGGGCTGATGACCGAGGGCCAGGTGATCGCCGCAAGGCGCAATCCGGCCTCCGTCATCGACCGCGACGAGGTCGAGGCGCCCGATCACTTCCTCGACTGGGCCTTCGAGGAGGTGCAGAAGATCGCCGCCAAATACCGCGATCATACGCTGGTGGTGCGCACGACGATCGACATCGGCCTGCAGAAGGCGGCCGAAGAGGCGGTGGCGGCCAACCTGCGCGAATATGGCGAGAGCTACCACGTCAAGCAGGCAGCGCTGGTGCTGATCGAGAATGGCGGGGCGGTGCGCGCCATGGTCGGCGGGCGCGACTATGGCGAAAGCCAGTTCAACCGCGCCTCGCGGGCGCTGCGCCAGCCGGGCTCGTCGTTCAAGGTCTATACCTATGCGCTGGCGATGGAGAAGGGCATGACGCCGGATACGCCGATCGTCGATGCGCCGATCTCCTGGGGCAATTGGAGCCCCGGCAATTACGGCAATTCCTATGCCGGCCGGGTCGACATGAAGACGGCGCTGGCCAAATCGATCAACACCATTCCGGTCCGGCTCGCCAAGGAAAAGCTCGGGCCGAACGCCATCGAGCAGATCATGGCGGAGGCGAAAAAATTCGGCGTCGAGACGCCGATCCGCAAGGACGTGACCATCCCGATTGGCACGTCGGAGGTGACCGTTCTCGACCAGGCGACGGCTTACGCGGTGTTTCCGGCCGGCGGCTACCAGTCGCGCCGCCACGGGATTGCGCAGATCATGAACTATGCCGGCGACGTGCTCTACGACTTCGAGCGCGATGCGCCGCCGGCGGAGCGCGTGCTGTCGGAAACGGCCGCCGCCTACATGAACCAGATGCTGACCCGCGTGCCTTACGTCGGCACGGCCAGGCGCGCCTCGGTCGACGGGGTGCTGACCGCCGGCAAGACCGGCACGACCCAGGCTTATCGCGACGCCTGGTTCTGCGGCTATACCGGCAATTACACGGCCGCCGTCTGGTTCGGCAATGACGACTATACCTCGACCAACAACATGACCGGCGGCTCGCTGCCGGCGATGACCTTCAAGACGCTGATGGACTATGCCCATCAGGGGATCGACCTGCGCCCCGTTCCCGGCGTCGAGACCCCGGCGCCGGAGGCGGTGAAGGCGATCGCCGCGGCCAGGACGGCAAAGCCCGCCGCCGGCACCGACACTGTCGCGCCGATGGTCCGGGCCCGCTCGCTGTCGTCCGAGACGACCCGGATGATCCGCGACATCGCCCGGCGACTGAAGGAGGCCAAGCCGCTGGCGACCGACCCGGACACGGTGGCGAGCATAGACTGACGGCCGGCGGCCAGATTTCGCCCCCCTTTCCTTACCCGCGGTTAACCGCGCCGGCCGGTCGTCGTGGGCAAGAGCCGAGAACCCGCCTATTTTAGTGGGGAATCAACTGACGGCATGATCCATACCGCCGCGCCAACCCCAGTTCCCATTGCCCCGCTCAATGACCACAGCACGACGCATCCATCCCTGGCTCGGCCTTGCCGCGCTTCCGCGCCTGAGCGCCTCGCAGGCCGACGCCTATCAGCGCTCGCGCACGGCGGAGCGGCGGCGCACGCTGTCGGGCTTGACCGTGACGTTGGCTTTTCTCTACCTGCTCTATGCGGCGGTCGACGTGCTGATTCTCGGGGATGTGGTGCTGCTGTCGCTTGGCCTGCGCTTCGGGCTTATCCTGCCGCTGGCGCTTGCGCTGTTCTGGTACCAGGCGGCGCCGGCCCGGCCGATCCGGGCCAAGGAGATCGCCACGCTGGCGGTCGCGATTGCCGGCAACCTGGTCTGGTGCATCATTCTTGCCGCCAGCGAAAATGTCGCGGTGCTCGACTATTACTACGCGGCCGTGGTGTTCCAGATGGTGGTGACGATCGCCCTTCGGCCGGGCTTCGACCTGGCCTTTCAGGCGAGCCTCGTCGTGGCGGCAATCAATTACGGCTTCATCGGTTTTATCGAAGGCGTGACGCCCGGCTATGTCGCCTATCACCTGGCGATCTACGTACCCTGTTTCGTGCTGACGCTGATCGGCGCGCACCAGCTGGAAAGCGAGCGGCAGCGCGCCTTCCTGCAATTGCATGAGAACGAGACGCTGAAGCGGGAACTGTCGAAGCAGAACGACGCGCTGCTGCGTCTGTCGTCCACCGATCCGCTGACCCAGCTGCCCAACAGGCGCGGCACCGAGGCCGAAATCGCCAGGCTGCGGCGGGTGATGCAGCCGCACGAGCTGGAGAACAGCGCCCTCCTCGTCATCGACATCGACCATTTCAAGGCCTTCAACGACGCCTATGGCCACGGCGCGGGCGATGAATGTCTGAAACAGGTGGCAGACGCCATGCGCCAGCAACTGCCGGGCACTGTGCATCTGGCCCGCCTCGGCGGCGAGGAATTCCTCGCCGTTCTGCCGATCGCCGAAAGAGCCCATGCCGCCGTGCTGGCGGAACTGTTGCGCGGGGCGGTTTCGGCGCTGGCCATTGCCCACGGCCATACCGGCGACGAGAACCGGCATGTCAGCATCAGCATCGGCGCCGCCTGTGGTTCGATCGCCACCGAAGCCTGCCTGTCGCGCCTGTTCGAGGCCGCCGATACCGCGCTCTACGCCGCCAAGGCCGAGGGCCGCAACCGCTGGCGGCTGGCCGAACCGACCGAAAGCGAACGCGAATGCGACCTTGGCCGGCCGGCGACAGACGCCGCGGCTTAAGCGCCGGATGCGCGCTTAGGGCGTTTTCAGGCCAGATCGAAGCATTCCGTTGGCTCAAACGGTTGCGGATGATCGCCCGGCCATGCCCAACGAACGGCCCAAAAGCTGGCCCCGGACCTGCCGGCAGGGGCAAGGTCCGCTGGCGGCAGGCGTCCAGAAATTCCCGTCTTTATTGCGTGGCGACCGGCGCATCCGCCGGCAGGCGCGACTGCTTGAGCAGCACGACATCCTTTTCCGCCGTCTGCGCGTCGAGGACGACGCTCGCGGTCGTCATCGACCGATCGACATCCACGGCAGCCGAGGTCTTGTGGGTGCTGCAATCGGCAAAGGCGAGACCCGCCGACAGCGACAGGGCTGCGGCACTTGCGGCCAGAGTCTTCATGGCTCATTCCTCCTTGTGACTTCGCAAGCGCGAGGATAGCGCCTTTTTGAGGATGTGCTAAATCACGATTTCGAGCGTGGGCGGCAGGAGCGTGAGCGGGTCGCGCTCAGGGCATGCCGACGCTTGCGGCGCCGCCGGCCCGCCCGCCAACCGGCCGCGGGTTCGGCCGTGGATTGGGCCGCCTCTGGGGCGGTGGATCAATCCGGGCGGTTCGTCTATGGTCGTCCGTTCATCCGGCCTTGCGCCTTGCCGTGCGAAATTCCGCTCGCCCGGACATCGCCGGCGCCCTGGCCTTCATGGAAGAAGGAAGTCCGAAGTGAGTGTTGCCTTCGTCAAGGAAGAGAGTGCCGAAGCGGCGGCCGAAACGCTTTTGCCCGACCGCCCCATCTCGCCGCATCCCAACCTTGTGACCGAGGCAGGCCTGAAGGCGCTGGAGCAGCATTTGGCGGAGGCCCGCGCGGCTTACGAGGCGACGACGGCGATCGAGGACGTCAACGAACGCCGGCGCCAGGCGGCCGGCCCCTTGCGCGACCTGCGCTATTTTTCCGAACGGGTCCATTCGGCAAAGCTCATGCCCCCGCCGGAGACCGCAACCCACGTCGCCTTCGGCAGCACCGTCACCTTTTCGCGCGACGACGGCAGGGTCCAGACCTATCGCATCGTCGGCGAGGACGAGGCCGACCCCAAGACGGGCTCGATTTCGTATGTCTCGCCGGTGGCGAGGCTTCTGATCGGCAAGCAAGTGGGAGACGTGGTGGCGATGGGCGAGCAGAAGCTGGAGATCGTGGCGGTGGGGTGCGAATGAAGAATGCCATAGAAGGCTGGATTTGCCATCTGTTGCGCGCCCTTCGGCTCGCGGCAGAGGCGCTTCAACTATTCCCGCGAAAATCCCAGGGATTGACGATCACCGCGCCGGTGTCGGCGAAATCGGCGACATTGCGGGTGGCGATCGAGGCGCCGCGCGACACGGCAATGGCGGCGATCTGCGCATCGAACTGGCTGATCGGCCGACCGATGGCCCGGCGATGGGCGGCAATCACCGCATAGCTTTGGGCCGCGTCGCGATCGAAGGCGAGGACACGACCGGCGAAATCCTCGGCGAAAATCGGTCTGACCGCCGCTTCGAGCGCCTGGCGCCTGCGACCGTCCGGAAGGAGCGCCAATCCGTCGAGAATTTCCGCTTCGGTCACGGCCGTGGTGAAGACGGCGGCGGCCGGCTGTGCGGCGAGCCAGGCGACAACCGCCGGGGATGGCATCGACGCCAGCAGCTCGGACAGGACATTGGTATCGAGGACGATCATTCGGGAAAGACCGGCGCATCGCGGATCGGCTCGCGCGGGGCGATCTCGAGCTCGACGCCGCCGAGCGGGGCGACCCTTTGCCGGATCGTCTCGGCCAGATTGCCCTGCTTTCGGCTTTCGACGGACAGCGTGGAGCGCAGGATGTCGCGCGCCTCGTCTTCCATGGATCGCCCATGGGTCGCCGCGCGCAGCCGCAGCCGCTGCTTCAGGCCATCATCGAGATTGCGAATGGTGATGCTCGCCATACTCTGCCTCCTGTCATCAATGATTGCATTGTAAGCATTGATGACAGGCGGAGCAAGGCGCGCCTCTGCCTGGCAGCCTCAGGGGGTTTCTCTTCGACACGCTTCTCTCTGAAAGCGGTAAAGTGCCCCGCATTGGACCGCTAGAGCATAAACTAACGCGCAATCTAACGGGAGGCACAACAAGAGTTAGAGGTTGACGAGATCAAGGTAAACATCCGTAATGACTTCTCATTGGACACCTAAGGCGGCTTTTTTACACAATGTCTGAGCGCTATTGGATTGCAGCGGTTGCATTTGGACTGATCATTGGCGTCTCCTCACCGCGGGATGCTAGGCCCGCACAACAAAGCAACCATCAGGATTCAAAGATAGAGATCCCCTTTCCTGAACTGCCCCCCATTTCGACCGGACAGTCGGCATAAGCAGAAAGGCTCAAGCACCGGCTTGAGGACAGGCTTATGTCTAACGAGTATCGACACGTCGAATTGCTGACGGGTGATGTCCGTCGTAGGCGGTGGACAAC
>JAIBEK010000067.1 GCA_019459145.1 Arenimonas sp. | reverse complement strand
CGCCCCCGCCCCCCACCCCGCTACGCCAACGCTCGCACAGGGCGGCCCGCGCCGCCAAGGCGACCGCCGCGAACACGCGGCCGGCACGGCCGGCGCCGCCGACCTGGAAAAGGACCAGGGTCTTGTCCGGCCGCGACTGGCGCGGCCGGCATATCGATTTCGGCTTACTTGCGGATCTCGGCCAGGTTGGCGAGGATCGCATCGACGACATCGGCGCCGATCTCGGCCTTGTGCTTGTCGTAGACGATCATGGACTTCTCGCGGATGCGGGCCTGTTCCTCGGCCGACAGCGTATTGACCTCGATGCCGGCGGCCTTGATCTTCTCCAGCGACTTCTTGTTCAGATCCTGGATGACCTTGCGCTCTTCGTCACGGCCGACTGCGGCGCAATCACGAAGGGCTGCCTGCTCTTCCGCGGAATAGGTATCGAAGATCGCCTTCGAGAAGAGGAAGAGGAACGGCGTGTAGGCGTGGTTGGTCTCGGTGACGAACTTCTGCACTTCGTAGAACTTCGACGTGTCGATCGTCACATAGGGGTTTTCCTGTGCGTCGATCGCCTTGGTTTCCAGCGCCGAGAACACTTCGCCGAACGCCATCGGCGTCGCATTGGCACCGAGATTCTGGAAGGTGTCGAGGAAGATGTTGTTCTGCATGACGCGAACCTTCATCCCCGAGAAGTCTTCCCACTTGGTGACCGGACGAACCGAGTTCGACAGGTTACGGAAGCCGTTTTCCCAGTAGGCGAGGTTTACCAGACCCGCTTCTTCGAGCTTCTTGTTCATCTGCGTGCCGAAATCGCCGTCGAGAACCTTGTAGGCTTCGTCAGCGCTGCCGAACAGGAACGGCAGGTCGAAGACGCCGAGTGCCGGCACGATGCCGACCAGCGGCGAGGACGAGGTCACGACGGCTTCCTGGACGCCAGAGCGCAGGGCCTGGGTTGCCTGGAGGTCACCGCCGAGCGCGCCGCCCCAGAAGGCAGTGAGCTTGAGCTTGCCGCCGGACTTCTCGTCCAGGCAGGCCTGCATGGCCTTGATGCCGTTGCCGACCGGGTGATCGGCATTGATGCCGTTCGAAACGCGGATGTTGCGCTCGGAGAACTCGGCGAAGGCCGGTGCGGCGGCCGAGCATGCGAATGCGATGGCAGTCGTGGTCAGAAGCAGTTTTCTCATAGTATCCTCCCAATGGATTGTTGAGTGAGAAGTATAGTGCTCGCGGGCTGTCAATGCAGCCAGCGGGCGGGCACGAGAACCAGGTCCGGGAACAGGACCAGGGTGAAGAGAACGAGGACCTGCGCGACCAGGAAGGGCCAGACGCCGATCGTCACCTTGCCGAGCGGCACGCGACCGACACCGCTGACGACGTTCAGCACGACGCCGACCGGCGGGGTCAAAAGGCCGATACAGGTATTCATGATGAACAGCACGCCGAAATAGACCGGGTCGATGCCCGCCTGCTTGATGATCGGCATCAAGACCGGCGTCAGGATCAGGATGGTCGGCGTGAGGTCCAGCGCCGTGCCGACGACCAGCACGACGAGCATGATGACGAACATCAGAAGCGTCGGGCGATCGATCAGCGGCTCGATATAGCCGGTGATTTCGGCCGGAATATTGGCAGCGGTGATCAGCCAGGCCGAAACCAGCGCGGCGCAGACCAGGAACATGATCACGGCCGTCGTCTTCGCCGCCTGCAGGATCACGTGCGGCAGTTGTTTGGGCGACAGTTCGCGATAGATGAACATGCCGACGAAGAGCGCATAGGCGGCGGCCACGACAGCGGCCTCGGTCGGCGTTACGACGCCGGCCTTGATGCCGCCGAGAATGATCACCGGCATGCCGAGGGCCCAAAGGGCGCGGCCCGTGACCCGCAGGCGTTCCTTCATCGGCGCGCGCGGCAGGGCTTCCACCTTGTCCTTGCGCACGACGATCAGCCAGGTGACGATCAAGGCTATGCCCATCATCAGGCCCGGCACGATGCCGGCCATGAAGAGCTGCGTGATCGAGACGTTGGCGGCGACGCCGAAGACGATGAAGGCCATGGACGGGGGAATGACCGGCGCGATGACGCCGCCGGCGGCAATCAGGCCGGCGGAGCGCGGCACATTGTAGCCGGCCTTGGCCATCATCGGAATGAGAATGGCGGCAAGCGCTGCCGTATCGGCCGCGGCGGAGCCGGAAATGCTGGCCATGATTACGGCGGCCATGATCGCGACAATGCCGAGGCCGCCGCGAATATGGCCGACACAGGCGATGGCAAAATCGATGATACGCTTCGACAAGCCGCCTGCATTCATCAATTCACCGGCCAGGATGAAGAAGGGAATGGCAAGCAGGGTGAAGGTGTCAGCACCAGCGATCATGTTCTGGGCGATGATCTGGGTATTGAACATGCCCATGAACCACATGAGCACGACGCCGCAGAACATCAACGCGAAGGCAACGGGCACGCCGATTGCCATGGCGCCCAGCAGCGACGCGATAAATACGAGCAAAGTCATCAGGCACGCTCCGAGAGATGCTCGAGGGACATGTTCTCGCCGGCGAATGCGGCGATTTCCTCATCGGTAACCCGGCCGGTCAACAGGCGGATCAGACGCTCCAGCGCGATCAGGACGACACCGGCGCCGGTGAAGAAGCCTATGCCATAGATCCAGATCATCGGCAGCTTCGTCACCGGAGAGGTCATGCTGGCATTGATCGGCGCCTGCTTCCAGGTACCCCAGAAGAAGATCGCCGACACGGCGATGATGATGATGTTCGACAGGATCATGCAGATGATCCGGCCCTTGCGGCCGAACAGCATGACGAGGGTCTCGACGCCGACATGCGCATGTTCGCGAAACGCCACGACGGCGCCGATAAAGGTCAGCCAGACGAAGAAGTAGCGTGACAGTTCGTCGGAAATATTGAGGCCGGAATTGAAGCCGTACCGCAAGACCACGTTGACGAAGACCATCACGGCCATGGACGAGAGCAGGAAGATCAGCAGGAATTCAAGAATTCGATAGAATGTGTCGATTGCCTTTTGCATGGCCACCCCCTCACACCTTGTCCAGAAGGCCGCGGGCGGCCAGATTGCGGATCAGAGCCGTCACACCGAAGGTCCATTCGCCGCAGGTGTCGCTGCGCTCGACCCAGTTGACCAGCCGTCCGAGCTTCGGCGTGGCGATTTCGACGCGGTCGCCGAGTTCGTGGGTAAAACCCTGTCCCGCCCCGCGGCGATCCTTGACCGGCGCGAACATGGTGCCGAGGAACAGCACCGCGCCGTCCGGATACTGATGATTGCGGTTGAGCAACTGACGGGCCAGATCGGCCGGCTTGCGGCTGATCGCCTCCATCGGGCTTTCGCCGGTCATGACGAACCCGTCCTTGCCCTCGACCAGCAGCGAGACCCGGATCCGGCCGAGATCGTCGAGCGAGAAGCCGCTGTCGAACAGGCGGATGAAGGGACCGATCGAGCAGGACGCGTTATTGTCCTTGGCCTTGCCGAGAAGCAGGGCGGACCGGCCCTCGACGTCGCGCAGATTGACGTCATTGCCGAGCGTCGCGCCGACGATTTCGCCGGTGGAGCGCAGCACGAGCACGACTTCCGGCTCGGGATTGTTCCACTCCGAGATCGGGTGAATACCCACCTCGGCGCCGCAGCCGACGGCCGACATGGGCTGAGCCTTGGTGAAGATTTCCGCGTCCGGGCCGATGCCGACCTCGAGATATTGCGACCACAGACCCATGTCCTGCAGCAGCGCCTTGACATGGGCGGCCTGTTCGGAACCGGCCACCACGCCGCGCAGGCTGTCGCCGAGAACCGGCGCCAGACGCTTGCGGATATCGAGGGCGCGGGTCGCATCCCCCTTGGCCTGCTCTTCGATCACTCGCTCCAGCATGCTGTCGGCAAAGGTGACACCCGCCGCCTTGATGGCCTGCAGGTCGACCGGCGCCAGAAGTGTCCCAGCCTTTCCGGAAAGAAAATCATCCAGTGAACCGAGTTCGGGAAGATCGCTTGCGCCCTTCAGGCGGGCGGCGATGCCGTCGATCTCGAGAAGCGAGGATACGGTCGCGGCGATGGACGTCAGGTCGAGCAGCCGGCCATTACGGACCAGAACAGGGCAAGGACCTGAGAGCGCCGCCGACCACACGCGTCCGACCAGCAAAGCCTCGACGGCATCGTCCGGCAGAATTTGCCCGGCGCTCAACGAATGCGTGGAACTCAAAATCATCCTCCGTCTATCCCCATGAGGCTCACCCTCCAGGGAGCCTTGCCTAATTGTCAGGATGTCTGACAACAGAACCTAAACCGTTTTAATCGGTCTCGTCGCACCTGTCTAGCAGCGAAATGCCGCTTTCCCGACTCAATTTAGCCCGGACGTCTCTCGGGCGGACGACAAGGGCGAGGTCAGTAGGATTCCAGCGTCAGGCCGAGCCTTCCGGTGGCTCCCAGCAGGTGACGGCGCATCGCCTCGCGCGCCCGCTGCGGATCGCGGCTGGCAATGGCCTCGCGGATCGCCAGATGTTCGGCGATCGTCACCTCGACGATTTCCTCCAGCACCGCCGCGGCCCGCGCGGCATTGATCGCCAGGCTGATGCGTTCGGCAATGAAGCCGATGAACAGCGAAAAATACTCGTTCTTGGTGGCGGCGGCGACAACGCGGTGAAAGGCGAGGTCGGCAACGATGCCCTGGTCCGTCCATTTGTCGGCACCCGTCATGGCCGTCAGCGTCTCGTCCAGCTTGTCGAGGTCGCCCCGGTCGTGATGCACCGCCGCCAGACCGGCCGCCTCGATTTCGAGTGGCAGACGCAGTTGGAACAATTCGCGGAAACTCTTGCGGTCATGCAGGTCGTCCTGCTCGATGCGGATCGATTGCCGGCCCCGATGTTCGGTGACGAAGGCGCCGACGCCCTGGCGGGTCTCCACCAGGCCTTCGTTGCGCAACTGGGCGATCGCCTCGCGCACGACCGAGCGGCTGACGCCGAAACCCTTGGCAAGGACATGCTCGGTCGGCAGTTTCTCGCCGGGCGCGATGCGGCCTTCCGCAATGTCGCGGGCAATCTGCGAGGAAATGCGCGCCGGTAAATGCTCGTTGCGCCTGATCTGACCAAAACCCACCGTCATGCCGCCCCTCCTGGCCGTCCCCGGCGTTTGTCTACGAATTGTCCACAAAGTTCAATTGGCAACCCGGATTCATGACGAAAGTCGGATCGACCGCTCCCTTGAGCGCCGTCAGCAGCTTGCGTCGAACCGCCGGCAGGCGGGCCTCGAAATCCGCCTTCTTCAACCGTCCAATGCCATGCTCCGCGCTGATCGAGCCGTGATATCTGTCGAGCACGGCGTTGATCACCCCCTTGGCGGCATAGATCTGCGCTGCACATTCCTGGGGGGAAAGCCCCGCGGGCGGAAGGACGTTGAGATGGACATTGCCATCGCCGACATGGCCATAAGAGACGCTGACACAATCCGGCAGCGCTTCGGCGAGCGCCGCCTCCGCGTCGCGGACGAAATCGGCAAGCCGCGACAGGGGCACGGAAATATCGGTGCGATGATGCGGGCCACGCTTGGCCTGGCCCTCGTTCATGCCTTCGCGGAACAGCCAGAGATTACGCGCCTGGCTCTCCGATGTGGCAATGACGCCGTCGGCGACCAGCCCCTCCTCCATCACGCCCCCGAGGAAGCGTTCCATAAGGTCGGCGATGTCGACCAGGCCGGAACCGGAGATTTCCATCAGGGCATAGGCCGGATAATCGCCCGCCATCGGCATGGCGAGATCGGGTATCGCCTCGCGCGCCAGGACGAAGGCCAGCGGCGGCATGAACTCGAAAGCCGAAAGCAGATCGCAGCAATCGCGGCGGGCCCGGCGATAGAGGGAAATGACGTCATCCAGCGCGTACAGGCCGACAAGCGCCGTCGCGACCTGGTCTGGCTGGGGCATGAGTTTGACCGAGACGGCGGTAATGATCCCCAGCGTGCCTTCGGCACCGATGAAGATCTGCTTCAGGTCGATGCCGCGATTGTCCTTGCGCAGCGTCGACAGCCCGTCGAAGATCGTACCGTCAGGCAAGACGACCTCAAGGCCGAGCACCAGTTCGCGCGTCATGCCATAGCGCAGCACATTGATGCCGCCGGCATTGGTCGAGACATTGCCGCCGATCCGGCAAGACCCTTGCGCGCCGAGCGCCAGCGGAAAGAACATGCCCTGACGCGCCACGGCATCCTTGAACTCCGACAGGATGCAGCCCGCCTCGACCACGGCGGAGAAATCGTCCGCGTCAATGCTGCGGATCTGCGCCATGCGCTCGAGGCTGATCACCACCTGGCGGTCGGGTTGGTCCGGCGTGGCGCCGAGCACGAGGCCGGTATTGCCGCCCTGCGGCACGATGGAAAGGCCGAGCGAAACGCAGGCCCGCACGGCGGCGGCGACCTGCTCGGTCGTGCGGGGCCGCAGCACGGCAACCGCACCGGTGGTCACGTCGCCATGCCAGTCCCGGCAATAGCGCTCAACCTCGTCCCCCGCCAGCACCATGTCCGGCCCCAACGCCCGGCGGAGCGCCTCCTGCTGGTCACCAGACACCACCACCGCCTCGCCCCGTTCGCTCAAGATCGCATTCTCCGTTGGCCGCAGAACTTGCCGATTGAGGCGCGCGGCGACATTGCCAATAATTGTGTTTTCAAACCCATCATATAAGGTTATCAGACAACCTTACAATAATTGTTTTGAGTGGCCCGCCTTTTGTCCAAGCTAGACTGGAGCGGCCCCGCAGGAGGAGGAAGATCCATGCATATCCTGATTATCGGCGCCGCCGGCATGGTTGGCCGCAAACTCGCCGACCGCCTGACCCGCGACGGCGCGCTCGGCGGCAAAGCCATCGATGCCATGACCCTGGTCGATGTGGTCACGCCCGACGCGCCGGCCGGCTTCACCGGCAAAGTCACGCTCGAAACCGTCGACCTCTCGGCGCCGGGCGAAGCGGACCGCCTGATTGCCAGCCGTCCGGACGCGATCTTCCATCTGGCGGCCATCGTTTCGGGCGAGGCCGAACTCGATTTCGAAAAAGGCTATCGTATCAATCTCGACGGCACGCGCTATCTGTTCGACGCCATCCGCATCGCCAACGGCAAGGACGGCTACAAGCCGCGGGTGGTCTTCACCTCCTCGATCGCCGTCTTCGGCGCACCGCTGCCCTATCCGATCCCCGACGAATTCCACACCACGCCGCTGACCAGCTACGGCACCCAGAAGGCCATCTGCGAGCTCCTGCTGTCCGATTATTCGCGCCGCGGATTCTTCGACGGCATCGGCATCCGTCTTCCGACCATCTGCATCCGCCCCGGCAAGCCCAACAAGGCCGCCTCCGGCTTCTTCTCCAACATCCTGCGCGAGCCGCTGGTCGGCCAGGAGGCCGTGCTTCCCGTCTCCGACGACGTGCGCCACTGGCACGCCTCGCCGCGCTCGGCCGTCGGCTTCCTGATCCACGGCGCGACCATCGACGTCGAGAAGGTCGGCCCGCGTCGCAACCTCTCCATGCCGGGCTTGAGCGCCACCGTGGGCGAACAGATCGAGGCTCTGCGTCGTATTGCCGGTGACAAGGCCGTCAACCTCATCCGCCGCGAGCCCGACGAGATGATCATGCGCATGTGCGCCGGCTGGGCGCCGGGCTTCGAGGCCAAGCGCGCCCGCGAGCTCGGCTTCACCGCCGAAACTTCGTTCGACGAAATCATCCGCGTGCATGTCGAAGACGAACTCGGGGGCAAGCTGTGACCCCTTCCGACAGTGTAGGCGCCAGATCGCGCCAGATCGCCTTTCTCGGCACCGGCCTGATGGGCGCACCGATGGCACGCCGTCTCCTCAAGGCAGGCTTCGCCGTCACCGTGTGGAATCGCGACCCGTCCAAGGCCGAAACGCTCTCCAAGGACGGCGCTGCTGTTTCCGCCTCCGCAGCGGATGCCGTGCGCGGCGCCGATATCGTCTTCACCATGCTGAGCGACGGCCAGGCCGTCACCGACGTGCTGTTCGAGCAGGGCGTCGCCGACCTGTTGAAACCCGGCGCGATCGTCGTCGACACCTCGTCGATCGCGCCGCCGGTCGCCCGCGAGCATGCCGACACGCTGCGTCAACGGCAGGTACACCACATCGATGCTCCGGTGTCGGGCGGGGTGGTCGGCGCCGAAGGGGGCACGCTCGCCATCATGGCCGGCGGCGATGCGGCCATCGTCGGGAGCCTGGCCGACGTCTTTGCAGCCCTTGGCCGCGTCACCCATGTCGGCCCGTCGGGCGCCGGGCAGATCTGCAAGCTCGCCAACCAGCAGATCGTCGCCATCACCATCGGCGCGATCGCCGAAGCGATGATCCTGGTCGAGGCCGGCGGCGCCAGCCGCGAGAAGTTCCGCGAGGCGATCCGCGGCGGCTTTGCCGAAAGCCGCATCCTCGACCTGCATGGCGGCCGCATGGTGAACCGCAGCTTTGCGCCCGGTGGACCTTCGCGCCTGCAATTGAAAGACCTCGATGCGGTCGCCGCCATGGCCGACCTGTTCTGTCTCGACCTGCCACTGACCGCCATGATCCGCGACGAGTTCCGCGATTTCGTTGCGGACGGCGGCGGCGATACGGACCATAGTGGCCTCCTGCTGCATCTCGAGAAGATCAATAAACCCCTGGGGGAGGAAAACCGATGAGCGACGACCAGAACAAGCCCCGCCGCCTGCGCTCGCAGGATTGGTTCGACAATCCCGACCACCTGGACCTGACCGCGCTCTATCTCGAGCGCTTCATGAACTACGGCACGACGCCGGAAGAGTTGCGCTCCGGCAAGCCGATCATCGGCATCGCCCAATCCGGCAGCGACCTCAACCCCTGCAATCGCCACCACCTCGACCTCGCCAAGCGCCTTCGCGACGGCATTCGCGATGCCGGCGGCATCCCGATCGAGTTTCCCACCCATCCGCTGTTCGAAAACTGCAAGCGCCCGACGGCGGCGCTCGACCGCAACCTCGCCTATCTCGGCCTGGTCGAAATCCTCTACGGCTACCCGCTCGATGGCGTCATCCTCACCACCGGCTGCGACAAGACCACGCCGTCGGCCCTGATGGCAGCCTCGACCGTCGACCTGCCGGCCATCGTCTTTTCCGGCGGTCCGATGCTCGACGGCTGGCATGACGGCGATCTGGTCGGCTCCGGCACCGTGATCTGGCGCTCGCGCCGCAAGTTCGCCGCCGGCGAGATCACCCGCGAGGAATTTCTCGAGGCGGCACTGGATTCGGCGCCGTCCGTCGGCCACTGCAACACCATGGGCACGGCTTCGACGATGAATGCCATGGCCGAGGCGCTCGGCATGTCGCTGACCGGTTGCGCCGCCATTCCGGCCGCCTATCGCGAACGCGGCCAGATGGCCTATCGCACCGGCCGCCGCGCGGTCGAGCTGGTGCTCCAGGACATCAAGCCGTCAGACATCCTGACGCGCTCGGCCTTCCTCAACGCCATCCGGGTCAATTCGGCCATCGGCGGCTCGACCAATGCCCAGCCGCATCTCGCCGCCATGGCCAAGCATGCCGGGGTCGAACTCCACCCGGATGACTGGCAGGTGCACGGCTTCGATATTCCACTGCTCGCCAATGTCCAGCCGGCCGGCGCCTATCTCGGCGAACGCTTCCACCGCGCCGGCGGCGTACCGGCGATCATGTGGGAACTGCTGAAAGCCGGCAAGCTCGACGGCACTTGTCCGACAGTCACCGGCAAGACCATGGCCGAAAACCTCGAAGGCCGCGAGTCGGACGACCGCGAAGTCATCAAGCCGTATGATGCCCCGATGCGCGAACGCGCCGGCTTCCTGGTGCTGAAGGGCAATCTGTTCGACTTCGCCATCATGAAGATGAGCGTCGTTTCGGAAGGCTTCCGCGAGCGTTACCTGCAGGAGCCGGGCCGCGAAGGCGTGTTCGAGGGCAAGGCCGTCGTCTTCGACGGTTCGGAGGACTATCACGCCCGCATCAACGATCCGGCCCTAGACATCGACGAGAACACCATCCTGGTTATCCGCGGCGCCGGCCCCATGGGCTGGCCGGGCTCGGCCGAGGTGGTCAACATGCAGCCGCCGGATCACCTGCTGAAAAAGGGGATCATGAGCCTGCCGACCATCGGCGACGGCCGCCAGTCGGGCACCGCCGACAGCCCATCGATCCTCAACGCCTCGCCGGAAAGCGCGGCCGGTGGCGGGCTCGCCTGGGTCAGGACCGGTGACGTCATCCGCATCGACTTCAACCAAGGTCTGTGCGACATGCTGGTGGACGAAGAAGAGATCGCCCGCCGCAAGGGTGAGGGCATCCCCAAGGTGCCGGCCGATGCGACCCCGTGGCAGCGGATCTACCGCCAGACCGTCACCCAGCTCTCCGAAGGAGCGACGATCAAGGGCGCGGACGAATTCCGCCAGCTGGCGAAGACGCCACCGCGCCACAACCACTGACGCCAGTTCGATCGCGGCAGCCCTACCCCCGATCACATCCGCGTTCCTTGCGGCCCGCCGGTTTGACCTTGCGGGCCGCAAGCCCCATCTAAGGGGGGAACTCTCACCCCACGGAGGATGGCATGACGACAAATACCGAACGCGCCGTATTGGCTGGCGGATGCTTCTGGGGCATGCAGCAACTGATCCGCAGGATGCCGGGCGTTATCTCCACCCGCGTCGGCTATACCGGCGGCGACGTGGCCAACGCCACCTACCGCAATCACGGCACCCATGCCGAAGCCATCGAGATCACCTTCGACCCGGCGAAGATCAGCTACCGCGACCTTCTGGAATTCTTCTTCCAGATCCATGATCCGACCACGCCCAACCGCCAGGGCAACGACATCGGCATGAGCTACCGCTCGGCGATCTACCATACGAGCGACGAGCAGAAGCGCGTGGCCGAGGACACCATCGCCGACGTCGACGCGTCAGGCCTGTGGCCCGGCAAGGTGGTGACCGAGGTCGAGCCCGTCGGCGATTTTTGGGAAGCGGAGCCGGAGCACCAGGACTACCTGGAACGTATTCCGAACGGCTATACCTGCCATTTCCCGCGGCCGAACTGGAAACTGCCCCGCCGCGCCGCCTGAGCGAAGCAACAGACAGACATGGAACGCCCGGCTGAAAGGCCCGGCGGCGTTTTCACGTGTCAGAGCACGGCGCTCATGCCGCCGTCGACATAGATGATCTGGCCGTTGACATAATCGGAAGCGGACGAGACGAGGAAAACGGCCGCCCCGACCAGCTCCTCCGGACGGCCCCAGCGCCGCGACGGCGTGCGTCCCTTCACCCAGGCGTCGAACTGCGGATTGCTGGTCAGCGCCTCGTTCATGTCGGTCAACATGTAGCCCGGGCCGATGGCATTGGCCTGGATGCCGTGCTCGGCCCACTCGGCCGCCATCGACTGGGTCAGGAGCTTGATACCGCCTTTCGCCGCCGTGTAGGGCGCAACCGTCGGACGGGCAAAGGCGCTCATCAGCGAGCCGATATTGACGATCTTGCCGTAGCCGCGCGGGATCATGCGCCTGGCAGCCTCGCGGCCGACGAAGAAGGCGCTGGTCAGGTTCGTGTCGATCACCCGTCGCCATTCCTCGGCATTGAGCTCGACGAGCGGCTTGCGCAACTGGATGCCGGCATTGTTGACGAGAATGTCGATTTCGACACCGGCGGCATCCAGGCGCTGGAAGGCGGCGACGACGGCTCCCTCGTCGGTCACGTCGAACGGCTCGGCGAGAACGGTAAATCCTTGCGACCGCAAGGCGTCGGCGGCTTTCGCCAGCCGGTCGGCATCCATGCCGTTCAGCACCAGCCGCGCGCCGGCTTCGGCGAGACCGGTGGCAATCGCCTGTCCGAGGCCACGCGACGAGCCGGTGACAAGGGCGGTCTTGCCTTCAAGGCTGAACAGCGGATTCTTCAACTCTTTCACTCCCGATTGTGGTGGTACTGACCTTCCCTGCCGGCCGCCGAGGCAGGCCGGACGTGCCGTCCGCAGACGGACGACGCCGCGCGACTATAGATGACGCGATCGAGGAGGACAGCCACCTCGCGCGGCTTTCCCCTTCTTAAGACGACCGCCGACGCCGTCGATCCGGGCCGTCTCATCCGCGCGCTTCCGGGCGCACGGCTGCGGAACGGGCCGGCCCTGCCGTGGGTCAGATGGGATAATGGATCGGTCCGTCCTGTACGGTGATCCAGCGAAGTTCGGTGAATTCGGCGATGCCCGCCCGCCCGCCGAAGCGGCCATAGCCGGATTGCTTGACCCCGCCGAACGGCACCTGCGCCTCGTCGTGCACAGTCGGGCCGTTGATATGGCAAATGCCGGATTCGATCCGCCGCGCCACCTGCATGGCACGATTGACGTCGCGGCCGAAGACCGCCGCCGACAGGCCATATTCGGTATCGTTGGCAACCCGTACCGCCTCGTCGATAGAGCCCACCCGCATCACCGCAACCACCGGTCCGAAACTCTCCTCCGCATAGATGCGCATGGCCGGCGTCACGCGGTCGAGCAACGTCGCCTCGACGATCGTGCCGTCCATGCCGCCACCTGCGGAAAGAACGGCACCCTTGGCCACAGCATCGCGGATCAACTGGTCGATCCGTCGCGCCGCATGGCCGTCGACGACGGAACCGAGCGGGGTGTCGCCGACACGCGGGTCGCCGGCGACGAGCGTCCTCGCCTTGGCGGCAAGTGCCGCGACGAACTGGTCCGCAACCGTCTCGTCGACGACGATCCGCTCCGTCGACATGCAGATCTGGCCCTGGTTCATATAGGCGCCGAAGGCGGCCGCCGCGACCGCCTGGTCGATGTCGGCATCGTCGAGCACGACGAAGGGCGCCTTGCCCCCGAGTTCGAGCAGCGCGGGCTTGAGATAGCGGCCCGCCGTTTCGGCGATGATCCGCCCAACCCGGGTCGAGCCGGTAAAATTGATCCGGCGGACCGCCGGATGAGCGATCATCGTCTCGACGATCGCGGCGGCATCCTCTGGCGCATTGGAGACGGCATTCAGCACGCCTTCGGGCAGGCCCGCCTCGTGCAGGATGTCGATGATCAGCCGGTGCGTGCGCGGGCAGATTTCCGAGGTCTTCATCACCACCGTATTGCCGCAGGCAAGCGGCATGGCGAGCGACCGTACGCCGAGGATCACCGGCGCATTCCACGGCGCGATCGAAAGGACGACGCCCGCCGGCTGACGCACGCCCATCGACAGCGATCCGGGACGTTCCGAGGGAATGATTTCCCCGGTGATCTGCGTCGTCATCGCTGCCGCCTCGCGCAACATGTCGGAGGCAAGCTTGACATTGAACCCTGCCCAGCCAGCCGTCGCGCCGGTTTCCTCAGCCATCGCCTTGATGAAGTCATCGACCCGCGCCTGGAGCTTGTCGGCCGCGGCCAGAAGGATCTTGCGACGCAGGCCGGGTCCCGTTGCCGCCCAGGCTGGAAAGGCCTTGGCGGCAGCATTCACGGCCTGTCGCGCGTCCTCCAGCGAGGCCGCAGCCACTTCCGAGGCGACCTCGCCCGAAATCGGATTGATGCGGGTGAATGTCCGTCCATCGGAAGCACCCTGATCGAGATTGTTGATCTTCAGGCCAAGCACGGTCATGTTCTGCTCCATTCTTGCATCAGGCCGCGGCACCGAGGAAGGCCCGCTTGACCGCATCATCATTCATCAGACCGGCGGCGCTGTTCTCTCCGACGACCCGCCCCGCCTCCATCAGATAGCCGCGATCGGCGATCGACAGGCTCATCTTGACGTTCTGCTCGACGATGAGCAGCGCCAGGCCGCTCTTCCGGACCCGCGCGAGCGCTGCGAAGAGTTCGCCCACCACCACCGGCGCGAGCCCGAGGCTCGGCTCGTCCAGCATCAGCAGATCGGGCTTCGACATCAGGGCACGGGCGATCGCCACCATCTGCTGTTCGCCACCCGACATGGTGTTGACGAACTGGCCGCGGCGTTCGGCAAGCTTGGGAAAGAGCGAGTAGACGAGTTCGCGACTTTCAGCCTCGCCGGCGCGCGCCCGTTTGGCATAAGCCCCGAGCGCCAGGTTCTCGGCGACGGTCAGGTCGCCGAACACCCCGCGCCCCTCGGGCACAAGCGCAATGCCCGCCTCAAGCACCAGATGCGGCGCCAGACGGACGATCTGGCGCCCGGCAAAGCCCACCTCACTGCCGGCATCCGGCCGCACCAGGCCGGCGGCGGCCTTGAGCAGAGAAGACTTTCCGGCACCGTTGGCGCCGAGCACGACCACGGTTTCGCCCGGACCGACCGACAGCGAGACACGGTCGAGCGCCAGGTGCTGGCCGTAGTGCAGCGACAGATTTCCGATCTCAAGCATGGTCGTCTCCCAGATAGGCCCGCACCACTTCCGGATCGCGGAGTGCCTCGGACGTCGGTCCGTCGGCGATCTTGCGGCCGGCATTCATCACCACGCAACGGCCGCACAGCGCCCGGATCGCATCCATGACATGTTCGACCAGAAGAATGGTCATGCCACGCTTTTCCAACGAACGGATGAGTTCGATACCGGTCAGGAGCTCGGTCGGATTGAGGCCCGCCAGCCATTCGTCGAGCAGCAGCAGTTCCGGCTCGGCGGCAAGCGCCCGGGCCAGTTCCATCCGCTTCTGGTCGATATAGGTGAGCGCCGAGGCTTTCTCGGCGGCACGACCGGCAAGGCCCACCTCCTCCAGGTGATGAAGGGCGCGTTCGCGTGCCACAGCACCCCAGAGCTTGTGCCGGCCAAAGGCGAGCGCCGTCTCGACATTCTCGGCAACCGTCAGCGACGGGAGGGCGCGGACCAGCTGGAAGGTGCGGGCCACGCCCTTCGGCGCGATACGATGCGACGGCAGGCCGGAAATCGGCTCGCCCTTGAAGGCGATCAGCCCTTCGCTCGGGGCGAGGAAGCCCGAAATCATGTTCATCACGGTGGTCTTGCCGGAACCGTTCGGCCCGAGCAGCCCGACCACCTCTCCCGCCTTCAGCGAGAAGCTGAGTTCGTTGACGGCTGTCAACCCGCCGAAGCGCTTGCTGATGCCGGAGAGCGCAAGAATCTCGGTCATCGGGACACCTCCGCCTTCGACGGCGCCGGGGCGGCCGGCCTTGCCGCAAGGGCCTTCTCGACCGCCGCAAGCACACCCTTGGGCAGGACGAAGACGATGGTGATGAAGATCAGGCCGAGAATGATCGGATAATGATTGGGGAAATTGGCCGACAGCCATTCGAACAGCAGAAACAGCGGTATGGCGCCGAGAAGCGGTCCCCACAAACGATCGGCCCCGCCGAGCAGCGCCATGATCAGGGTGAGAAACGAGGTCGTCGGATTGAACACCATGCTCGGCTCGATATAGGTCCAGCGCGGCGCCTGGATAGCGCCGACCAGGGTGATGATCACCGCGCTCAGGGAAAAGAGCGCGAGCTTCACCCCGGCAATGTTGATGCCGCAATGGCTGGCCACCACCTCGTCGTCGCCGATCACCTTGAGCGCCAGGCCAAGCCGGCTGCGGCCGATCAGGAAGGAGACGAGCAAGGTCACGGCAGCCAGAGCCAGAAGCTGCCAGTAGATGCCCTCGGGCGTGACCGGCAGGAAGATGTAGCGACCGAGCGTTCCGGTGATGTTGACCTCGTACCAAGTGACGAGCTGGCGCACGAGTTCGGCCAGGCCGAAGGTGAAGATGACGAAATAGACGCCGGCGAGCCTGAGCGTCGCAAGCCCGACCAGCAGCGCGATGACGAGCCCGACCAGCGCGGCCACCAGCAGGACCAGCGCATAGGGCAAGGTTTCGCTGAGCACGCCGACCGTATAAGCACCGATGCCGAAGAAGGCGACGGTGGCCAGCGACACATAGCGGGTCGGACCGGAAAACAGGCCCCAGGCGGTGGCGAGAACCACATAACCGGTCATGCCGATCATCAGGGTCACGGTATACTCGCCGGCATAGAGCGGCAGGCAAACAAGGCCGATGAGAAGCGCCAGGAAAAACGCGGCGAAGCCGATGGAACGCAGGTTCATCGCGAGGACCTCCCGAACAGGCCGGCCGGGCGCCACAGCAGCACGGACAGGAAGATGAGATAGGTGGCGGCGAGCGTCAGGCCGGGATCGAGATAGGTGGCGACGAAGGTCTCGACGAGGCCGAGGATCAGGCCCGCGGACAGCGCCCCGAGGATATTGCCGACCCCGCCCATGATAACGACGACCAGGGCCTTCATGGTGAAGACGACGCCGGCCGTGGCGGTGAAGGTCTGGTAGGTCGAGATCACCACGCCGCCAGCGGCGGAAAGTCCGCAACCGATGGCGAAAGCCAGACGGGCGGCCCGGTCGACATCGATACCGACCAGAGGCGCGGCGGTGGGCGAAACGGCAACGGCGCGCAGCGCCGTGCCCCACAGTGTGCGGGTGAAAAGCAGGTAGAGGCCGCCACCCAACAGCACGGCCAGACCCAGGGCCAGCAGCCGGTTGGCGGCGATCACCGCGCCGAACACGTTGATGCCGACATTAAGGTAATTATAGCTGGTATAGTTGGAACCGAACGCCACCAGCATGACGCCCTGGATGACGAAAAGCAGGCCGAACGTGGCAAGGATGGAATCGATTTCCAGACTTTCGCGATTGGAGGCACGGGCCACCAGTGGCCGCAGCATCAACCCGTAGACCAGGTAGCCGAAGACGAAGCCGATCGGCACGGCGACCAGCAGCCCCAGCACCGGATTGATGCCCCACTGGCCGAACAGAACATAGGCAAGGAAGGCGGCGGCGATTATCGTCTCGCCATAGGCGAGATTCATGATGCGGGCGATGCCGTATTGGAGCGTCAGCCCCATGGCGATCAGCGCGTAAGTGCCGCCGAGCACGAGGCCGGAGACGATGGTGGTGACGAGCATGGTCTGCTCCTCCTTGCAACCTGTTGCCTAGGGCAGCCCGTTCGGGCCGACCGGACTGCCGGGCCTGGTTTCTGGCGCTATCGATGGATGGCGACCGCCCCCCTCCCCGCCATGCGGGAAGAGGGATACGGTCGATGACGGCGGAAGCGGTGCTCCGGCCTGCCTATTTCTTCCAGGCCGGA
Source organism: Arenimonas sp. (assembly GCA_019459145.1). Taxonomy (GTDB): domain Bacteria; phylum Pseudomonadota; class Alphaproteobacteria; order Rhizobiales; family Rhizobiaceae; genus Allorhizobium. The sequence continues at coordinate 102,767 of JAIBEK010000067.1, read as the reverse complement.
CGCGGAATGAGCGGCTGGCTGGCACCGGCACGATCGCCCGGTGCGATGGCGACGAACTGGCCGTTCTGCCACTGGCCGGCCCACCACAGGTCGCGCAACTGGTTGTCCTCGAGCTTCGTCTCCCCGAGCACGGTCTCGAAGCTGCCGGAGGAGATTTCCGCTGCGACCGCTTCGCGGTCCAGCCCCTTGCGCTTGATCGCTTCCTGGAGGATCTCCAGCGAGGCATAGGTGACGACGCTTGCCCAGTAGTCCGGCACCTTGCCGGTGGCGGCCTCGTGGCGCTTGCGGTAGTCGGCGATCTTCTCGCTGGTCCCGTCGATCCCGCCGATGCCCATCACGCCGGTGATCGCTTCGCCGTTGTTCTTGGCATAGACCGGAAAGGCGGTCCCGACGCCGAGATAGAGAACCTTCGGGTTGAAGTCGGCGACCTGCGCCTGCTGGGTCAGCGCAAAGGTTTCCGGCGGATAGGAGAAGGCGACGAAAGTGTCGGCGCCGCTCGCCTTTGCCTCGTTGATCATTGGCGTGAAATCGGTGGTGCCGACCGGATAGGTCTTGTCATAGACCACCTCGATGCCGGCTTCCTTGAAGGCGGGACGCGCCGCCGTCACCAGATCGATACCGAAGCCGTCGGCGATCGAGATCATCGCCACCTTCTTGTTGATCGTACCCTTGTCGGCGGCGTCAAGCAGCAGCTTGGCCAGCGCACCGGTATAGTCGTGACCGCCACCGAGCAGCCAGAAGCTCTTCTTCCAGCGCTTGACGAATTCCGGCGCCTTGTCCGTCACCGACGTGGCAGCCAGATGCGGATAGCCGTACCGGTCGAGAAGCGGGGCGGCGGCCAGGTTGTAGCCGGTGCTCCACGGCGGAAGGATGAAGTCGACCTCGTCCTGGGTGGCCAGCCGCTGCAAGGCGCGAACCAGTTCCTCGGCCGAGGACCGGTCGTCATATTCGAGGACTTCGATCGGAAGTTTCTTGCCGTCCGGCATTTCAAGCCCGCCGGCCGCATTCACTTCCTTGACCCAGAGCTGGTAGTTCGGCAGCGTGGTAATGCCCGTGCCGCCGGCGTTCGGACCGGTCAGCGACAGCGCATAACCGATCTTCACCGATGTCTTGTCTTGCGCCAGCGCGCCGGTCGCGACCCCGCCCGCCAGCATGGCCGCCGTGCCGGCGATGACGCCCAGCACCTGTCTGCGTTGAAACAGTGTCATGATTATCCTCCCAAATGGCCTGCCTCCACAGGCGTTCCCGTCGTGGACCCGCGGCGCACTTGTCTCCTCCGACCCGCTGCGTTTCCTGACAATCATCAGACTAGTCCCAGCCTCAGGGCTAATGAATAGACATTTGCAGGAGTTATTTGTACTTTTCACGGCCAGAGGAGTTCCCATGCCTGCTTCCGGTCTTTTCCATCCACGCCCACGCAGCCCCGCTGCAGCCTCAAGCCCGACGGAGGCGCGGCTGTTCGGCGTGTCGCTGTCGCCGCTCGGCTGGACCTTTCGCGGCGGAAGGAACCGGTTGATCATCCTTCTGTCCGGCTCGGGACGCATCACCATCAGCGATAGCGAAGTGTCGCTTGCGGCACCGGCGATCCTGTGGACGCCGGCCGGCGACAGGGGGGCGGTGACCCTTGATGCCGGCACGGAAGGGGCCGCGCTGGCGATCCCCGAACTGGAACTTGGGCCCGCCATGCCGACCGGCGCCGTATTCGCCGAGGTTCGCAACGCCCTGTCCCAGCCGATTCTCGGAGCGCGCATTTCCGCCGCCGACGCGCGGCGCCTGTGCGCCACCATTGGGACGATCGAGGAGGAGTTGAAGGAAAACGGCCCCGGCGCCCAGGAGGTGATCCGCCATCATCTGGCGCTTCTGGTCATCGCCATCTGGCGGCTGGCCAATACCGAAACCCGCCAGCCAAAACCCTCGCCACGCACCATCGTGCGCGGCTTCGTGCATCTGATGGAACTGCATATCCGCGATCACTGGACGGTCGGGGACTATGCGGCGGCACTCGACATTCCGGCCGACCGGCTGAACACGGCGATCCGTCGCGCCGCCGGGCGAACCCCACAGGACCTGATCCATGCCCGCATCATGACCGAGGCCGCCACTCTGCTGGACGGATCGACATTGCAGATCGGTCAGATCGCGACCATCCTCGGCTTCAAGGACGCCGCCTATTTCAGCCGCTTCTTCAAACGACTTTCCGGTATTTCACCCCGCGCTCACCGCGAAGGTTCAAGCGACCGCAACCGCCCGCGCGATACGAGCTTCGCCGCCTGGCCGTGAGGCCGCACCGCCAGTCCCACGCTTTGGGTTTCTATCCTCCCAGAACCGACATCGGGCGGGCTATCCCGCTGACGGCCTGGTTCGAGATTTCGAACGAATGGCCTTTCGGCTTGCGGCCAAGCGCATCGCGGATCAAGCGGCCGACGACTGCGGTCGGTTCCTCGCCACGCAAGGCATCGCGCAGGCCGACCGAGCCTTCCTGCCCCATGCAGGTAAAGAGATCGCCGGTGCAACTGACGCGGACGCGATTGCAGCTTGCGCAGAAGTCGCAGGATAGCGGCGTGATGAAGCCGAGCCGTCCGCCGGTTTCGGCAAGGCGTACATAGCGGGCCGGACCGCCGGTACGGTCTTCGACGGCCACCATCGTCCAGCGCTCGGCGAGCGAGCAGCGAAGATCGCGCAGCGAGAGGAAACTCTCGCCACGGTCATGACCGGCTTCGCCGAGCGGCATTTCCTCGATCAGCGTCAGGTCCATGCCTCGGGCGTGGGCAAAGCGGATGAGATCGTCCACTTCGTGCTCGAAGGCGCCACGCATGGCAACGGCATTGAGCTTGACCTTGAGGCCGGCGGCAAGTGCCGCGTCGATGCCCTTCAACACGGCATCGAGCCGGCCCCAGCGGGTGATCTGCGCATAGCGGGCGGGGTCGAGACTGTCGAGCGAGACATTGACGCGCCGGACGCCCGCGGCAAACAGCGCCTCGGCGTGACGCGCCAGCAGCGTCCCGTTGGTGGTCAGGGTCACCTCGTCCAGGTCGCCGTTCTGCAGATGCGGCGCCAATAGCTCGAACAGTTGCATGATGTTCTTGCGCACCAGCGGCTCCCCGCCGGTCAGCCGGATCTTGCGCACCCCGCCACGCATGAACACCCGCGCCAGATCGTAAAGCTCCTCCAGCGACAGGACATCCCGGCGCGGCAGGAAGGTCATGTGCTCGGCCATGCAATAGGTGCAGCGGAGATCGCAGCGATCCGTCACCGACAGCCGAAGATAGTTGACCTGCCGGCCGAACTGATCGATCAGTGGGGAAGGTGCGGCACCGGAAGCGGGGGTGACCTGACGTTCATGCCGCATCGCCAAGCCTTTCCGCCGCGGCGACCGCTGCGCGCGCCCATTCGACCACGTCGGCCTGGTCCGGCGCCAGCACCGCGCCGAGTTCACCGACAAAGCCCTGCCACGCCTCGACATGGTTTTCCCGCACCGCCGTCAGCAGCGGAATGCCCCGCGCGCAGGCCTCCTCGATGACCGCGCGAAATCCCTGCCCTTCGGATTCCCCCTTGCCGAACCGGTTGAGGATCAGAAGGGCCGGCCGCGTGTCGAGCCGTGCCAGCAGCGGACCGGCGACACCCGCCAGCGCCTGCGGATCGAGCCGGCATCCGCGGGCGCCCGAGCCCAGGGCCTGCGAGATGATGGAATGCTCGCCGCTCGCAATATCCTCCAGATCGATCCGGTTGCAGCATTCTCCGTCACCGGAGCTTTCCCGCTGAAGGACGCCGGCAACGGTCAGCCCGTCTTTCTGCAGGACGCGAGCGACCGCTTCGAGAATATCGTCCACCGGGCGGTCCCGCTCGACGCGGATGGCGGCCTGAAGGGGGAAATCGAGGTCTTTCATGATGTTTTCCTGGACATTCCTGAGGTATCGACCGGCGGCGCGAAGCTCTCGTCGCAACGAAACGCCGCTGCACTGCTGTCGCAATCGCATTTCAGGTCACGCAGCAGGCCGTCCTTCAGACCGTAGATCCAGCCGTGGATGGTCAGCGGACGCCCCCGCTTCCACGCCGATTGCAGGATCGGCGTGCGCGACAGGCTTTCGACCTGCCCCACGACCGTCAGTTCGCAGAGCCGGTTCAGCTTTTCTTCCGTCTCGTCAATGCGAGAGAGTTCGGCGCAGTTCGCCTGCGCCACGTCGCGGATCGGCTGAAGCCAGTGATCGATGATGCCGTGACGGTGCCCGTCCATGGCCGCGCGAATGCCGCCACAGCCATAGTGCCCGCAGACGATGATGTGCTTGACCTCGAGCGATTCCACGGCGAACTCAAGCACCGAGAGCAGGTTGAGGTCGGCCCGGTGGACGAGGTTTGCGACATTGCGATGGACGAAAACCTCGCCCGGCTGGAGCCCGGTGATGACATTGGCGGGAACACGGCTGTCGGAGCAGCCGATCCACAGATATTCCGGCCGCTGCAGGGCCGACAGCTTGTCGAAATAATCCGGGTCTTTCGTGCGTTTCGCCGCCGCCCAGCGAAGATTGTGGTCGAAGAGATCAGATAGCATCGCGGTACTCCGGGCCTGACGTGCCTTCCGGGAGGCGCGGCACGACTTGGCGAAACATGCGGGGCCTTGCCCGCTTCGCCTTGCCGTGCCTTTGCGTCATCGCCATTGCGTCACTGCATCAACGGTCCATCGGCGCCGAGAACGTCGATGCCGGTGATGGTGGCATCGGCGGCCAGGATGGCGATGTACTGCGATACGGCCTTCGACCAGGTGGAGGCTTCGAGCCATCCGGCGATCCGGTCCTGCACGAAGTCGAACGGCAGCGGCTCGCCATCGATCCGCCTTTCCAGCCGGATGATGTGGAAGCCGAACCGGCTTTCGACCGGCGCGGAGGTAATCTGCCCCTCCTCCATCCGGGCAAGGCAACGCTCGAACTCCGCAACCGTGCTGCCTCGGGTCAACTGGCCGAGATTGCCGCCCTGCGCCGCCGAGGGACAGGCCGAATGGGTCCGGGCCATGGTTGCGAACTCGCTAGGGTGCTCGACCAGAACCGCCGCCAGCCGTTCCGCGTCGTTGCGGGCCGCATCGCGGGCGCGCTGGTCCGCGGGATCGGCGGCAATCAGGATATGGCTCGCCTCGAAGATCGGCTCGCTGCGGAATCTTGCCCGGTTGTTCTCGTAGAAACGCCGGCATTCCTCCGCCGTAGCCGATGGAACCGCAACCTCTCTCTCGATCAGCATCCGGATGGCGGCATCCTGTTCGGTTTCCTGACGTCCGTCCGTCGTTTCTTCTGGCGCGGGCGCCAGCTTCAGTTCGACCGCCCGTTGCAAAAGGAGCTCGCGCACGACCAGCGCCCTTGCCGCCGCCAGAAGTGCCGCCCCCGGGTTTTCGGCCGGATGGTTCTGCGCCTCCGCGAGGATGGCGCTTTCGTCGATTTCCACCCCGTTGACCGAGACAGCGTCGAGCACCGGCCGGGCCTTGGGCGGGACGCGGGTATCGGGCTCCTGGTAGGTCGAATAGCTGTCCTTGTGCCCGGATTGTTCGGAGCCGGACGAACCCTTGTTCGCATTGTTGAAGAGCGTGACCATGGGCTTACTCCGCCGGCGCGCGGTTGACGGAACTGCCGTTGCGCTGGCGCACGACCTGGTAGCCGGGGCGCCAGAGATAGCGCACCGGCGCGCTCAGCATGTGCACCAACCGGGTGAACGGGAAGAGCAGCAGGATCGTCAGTCCGAGGAAGAGATGCAGCTTGAACACCAAGGCTGCGTCGGCGACGTAGGAGGCGGCCTCCGGGTTGAAGGTGAAGATGCCCTGCGCCCAGTTCATGAACTTCACCATTTCATGCCCGTCGAGATGGGCAAGCGAGGTCGGGATGGTCGAGAGCCCGAGGAAGAGCTGGACCCACAAGAGGATGATGATCAGCGTATCAGTGGTACTCGACGAGGCGCGCACGCGCGGGTCGAACAGCCGGCGATGGACGAGAAGTGTCGCGCCGATGATCGCCATCACGCCGGCAATGCCGCCGGCGACCACCGCCAGCGTTTGCTTGGCGCTGTGGCTGATGCCGAGCGTGTCGAAGATCACGATCGGCGTCAGCAGGCCGACCAAATGGCCGGCGAAGATGAACAGCACGCCGAGATGAAAGAGCACCGAGCCCCAGATCAACTGCTTGCGACGCAGAAGCTGGCTCGATCCCGAGCGCCAGGTATAGGGCTCACGGTCATAGCGGATGATCGAGCCGAGGATCAGCACCACGAGCGCGATGTACGGGTAGATGCCGAACAAGAGTGAATTGAGAAAACCGGACATGTCCTGCCCTCCTAAACCGGTATGGTGTTCGAGGGATCGCTCGGCTTGCGCGCCGCCGCCCTCATCTGTGTGCGCAGCCGGTCGGGGCCGCAACTGTTGTCACCCGCATTGCCGCCGAAGGTGACGACCTCGTCCTCCCAGATGCGGTCCATCGCTTCGAGATCGTTCGGATCGTCCTCGGCGCCGTCCAGCAACTCTTTCAGCAGCTTCTGGTCCGGCTTGCTCTTCGACACGAGGCCGAGCGCCGCAAAGGCGTTGGAATAGACTGAATCCCGCTTCCGCAGCCGCTCGCCGATCGCCGCCGTGATATGGCCGGTCTGGGCGAGCAGGTCGTCGACCTCTTCCGTCGTCGGGGTGGCAAGAAACTCGAGGAACAGCGGCAGATAGTCCGGCAGTTCCTTGGCGTCGATTTCAAAACCCTGATCCTCGTACATAGTCTTCAGGTCGACCATGGCCTGCCCGCGGTCGCGGCTCTCGCCATGGACATGCTCGAACAGGTTCAGCGAGAGCGACCGGCTGCGGTCGAACAGATAGACGTAGCGCTCCTGCGCCTCGTAGAGATCCTGTCCGGCGAGATCGTCGATCAGGCGGTCGAGCAGCAGCCTGACCTCGCGGGACACCGTGTCGTCGGCCTCGAGCGCCGTCTTGAGTTCCGGCGCCCCCTTGATGAGTTCCTCGGTCGGATAGCTGAGCAACAGCGATATTGCCTTCAGTGCCTTGTGCATCATACGCGCTCCTTGAACAGGTCGGTGGGGGTCTGAACCACCTTGCGACGCTTGGCGCCGAAGAGGTCGCTGTCCGACGTGCCGCCGGAGCAGCCATTGCCGAAGGAGAAGCCGCAGGAACCACGGACGTCATAGGCGTCCTCGGTGACTTCGCGGTGCGTCGTCGGGATGACGAAACGGTCCTCGTAATTGGCGATCGCCATGATGTGGTACATCTCCTCGATCATCTCGGCACTCATGCCGACCTTGGCGGCGATCGAGGTGTCGATGACGCCGTCGATCGTCTTCGAACGCATATAGGCGCGCATGGCGAGCATGCGCTCCAGCGCCGAGACCACGGGGGCCTCCTTGCCGGCCGTCAAGAGGTTGGCGAGATAGCGGATCGGGATACGCAGCGAGCGCACATCCGGCAGCGGCCCGTCCATGCCGAGCTTGCCCGACTGGGCCGCCGACTGCAGCGGCGACAGCGGCGGAATGTACCAGACCATCGGCAGCGTGCGGTATTCCGGGTGCAGAGGGAAGGCGATCTTCCAGTCCATCGCCATCTTGTAGACCGGCGAACGCTTGGCGGCCTCAAGCCAGGCCTCCGGCACACCGTCCTTGCGGGCCTGTTCGATGACAGCAGGATCATTCGGATCGAGGAAGATCTTCAACTGTTCCTCGTAGAGATCCTGCTCGTTGGCGGTCGATGCGGCCTCCGAGATCCGGTCGGCATCATAGAGGATGACGCCGAGATAGCGGATGCGGCCGACGCAGGTTTCCGAACAGACCGTCGGATGGCCAGCCTCGATGCGCGGATAGCAGAAGATGCACTTCTCGGATTTACCCGAATTCCAGTTGTAGTAGATCTTCTTGTAGGGACAGCCCGAGACGCACATGCGCCAGCCGCGGCATTTTTCCTGGTCGATCAGGACGATGCCGTCATCCTCGCGCTTGTAGATCGCGCCAGACGGACAGGCCGCGGCACAGGTCGGGTTGAGGCAGTGCTCGCACAGCCTCGGCAGGTACATCATGAAGGTATTCTCGAACTGGCCGTAGATCTCCTTCTGCACGCCCTCGAAATTATAGTCCTTCGAGCGCTTCTCGAACTCGCCGCCGAGGATTTCCTCCCAGTTCGGACCCCATTCGATCTTTTCCATCCGCTCGCCGGTGATCATCGAGCGGGGCCGTGCGGTCGGCATGGCGCGGCTTTCGCCGGCCGTCTGCAAGTGGCCGTAGTCGAAGTCGAAGGGCTCGTAATAGTCGTCGATCTCCGGCAGGTCGGGATTGGCGAAGATCTTGGCGAGGATGCGCCACTTGGCACCCATCTTCGGCTCGATCTTGCCGTTCGACTTCCGGACCCAGCCGCCGTTCCACTTCTTCTGGTTTTCCCATTCCTTGGGGAAACCGATGCCCGGCTTGGTCTCGACATTGTTGAACCAGGCGTATTCGACGCCTTCCCGATTGGTCCAGACGTTCTTGCAGGTGACCGAGCAGGTATGACACCCGATGCACTTGTCGAGGTTGAGGACCATGCCAATTTGCGCGCGGATTTTCATTCTGCCGCCTCCTTGTTGTATGCGACGCTTTCGGTGTGCGGCCCTTCCAGCCAGTCCACCGTATCGAGTTTGCGGACCACGACGAATTCGTCGCGGTTGGCGCCGACCGTGCCGTAGTAGTTGAAGCCGTAGGCCTGATGGGCGTAGCCGCCGATCATGTGAGTGGGTTTGGTGATGACGCGCGTGACCGAGTTGTGGATGCCGCCGCGCTGGCCGGTGATCGGCGAACCGGGTGTATTCACGATCTTTTCCTGCGCGTGATACATGAAGATCGTGCCGTCCTTCATGCGCTGCGACACCACCGCACGGGCGACGATGGCGCCGTTGGCGTTGTAGACCTCGACCCAGTCATTGTCGGCAATCCCGGCCCGCTTGGCGTCGGGCTCGGAAATCCACACCACCGGACCGCCGCGATTGAGCGTCAGCATCATCAGGTTGTCGCTATAGGTGGAGTGGATGCCCCACTTCTGGTGCGGCGTGATGAAATTGAGCACCAGGTGCGGCTTGCCGTCCGACTTCGCCTCGATCGCCGGATTGACGGTCTTGGTGTCGATCGGCGGCCGGTAGACGCAGAAGCCTTCGCCGAAGGCACGCATCCACAGGTGATCCTGATAGAGCTGCTGGCGGCCGGTCAGCGTGCGCCACGGGATCAGTTCGTGGACGTTGGTATAGCCGGCATTGTAGCAGACCTTCTCCGATTCCAAGCCCGACCAGGTCGGCGAGGAGATGATCTTGCGCGGCTGGGCGACCACGTCGCGGAAGCGGATCTTTTCGTCCTCTTTGGGAATGGCGAGATGGGTATGATCGCGACCGGTGAACTTCGACAGCGCCTCCCACGCCTTTACCGCAACCTCGCCATTGGTTTCCGGCGCAAGCGAAAGAATGACCTCGGTCGCGTCGATGTCGCTGTCGATCTTCGGACGCCCCTTGGTGACGCCCTCCTCCTGCACCACGCCGTTCAGGCGGCCAAGCAGGTCCACTTCATGGTCGGTGTTCCAGGTAATGCCCTTGCCGCCATTGCCGAGTTTCTCCAGCAGGGTGCCGACCGACGTGAACTTCTTGTAGAGGTTCGGATAGTCGCGCTCGACCACCGCGACCGTCGGCATGGTCCTGCCCGGGATCGGCTCGATCTCGCCCTTCTTCCAGTCCTTGACGTCGAAGGGCTGGGCAAGTTCTCCGGCCGTATCGTGCAGCGTGGGCACGAGGACGACGTCCTTCTCCACGCCGAGGACTTCCGGCGCAACCTCGGAGAACTTGCGGGCAATGCCCTTGAAGATCTCCCAGTCGCTGCGCGCATCCCAGGCCGGATCCGCCGCACTCGACAGCGGATGGATGAAGGGATGCATGTCGGACGTGTTGAGATCGTTCTTCTCGTACCAGGTGGCCGTCGGAAGCACGATGTCGGAATAGACGCAGGTGGTCGACATGCGGAAGTCGAGCGTGACCAGGAGGTCGAGCTTTCCTTCCGGCGCCTCGTCGTGCCAGACGGCTTCCCTGGTGGTCTGGCGACCTTCCTCGCCGAGATCCTTGCCGAGCAAGCCGTGCTTGGTGCCGAGCAGGTGCTTGAGGAAATACTCATGCCCCTTGCCCGACGATCCGAGCAGGTTGGAGCGCCAGACGAACAGGTTGCGCGGCCAGTTGGCCTTGTCGTCGGGGTCCTCGCAGGACATCGACAGCGTGCCGGCCTTCAACTGCTCGGCGACATAGTCCTTGGCGTCCTTGCCGGCCGCTGCCGCATCCTTGGAAACCTGGAGCGGATTGGTCTTCAGCTGCGGCGCCGACGGCAGCCAGCCCATGCGCTCGGCGCGGATGTTGTAGTCGATCAGCGTCGCGTCCCACGGTCCTTCCGGCGCGGTCGGCGAAAGGATCTCGTCCACCTTCAGCGTCTCGTAGCGCCACTGGTCGGTGTGGGCATAGAAGAACGAGGTGCCGTTCATGTGACGCGGCGGCCGGTTCCAGTCGAGCGCGAAGGCGAGCGCCGTCCAGCCGGTCTGGGGCCTCAGCTTCTCCTGGCCTACATAATGGCTCCACCCACCACCGGACTGACCGACGCAACCGCACATCACCAGCATGTTGATGATGCCGCGATAATTCATGTCCATGTGGTACCAGTGGTTCAGACCGGCACCGAGGATGACCATGGAGCGGCCCTTGGTCTTTTCGGCATTGCTGGCGAATTCACGGGCGACCGCGATGATCTGGTCGCGCGGAACGCCGGTGATCTTCTCGGCCCAGGCCGGCGTGTAGGGCAGGTTTTCCTGGTAGGACTTGGCCGAATTCGGATCGTCGAGCCCGCGATCGAGGCCGTAATTGGCGACGAACAGATCGAACACGGTGGCGACAAGAGCCTCGCCGTCGGCCAGCTTGACCTTGCGGGCCGGCACCTTGCGCACCAGAACGCTGGCATGATCCGTGCCTTCAAAGTAGTCGTGCTCGCGATTGCCGAAATAGGGGAAGCCGACATTGGCGATCGTGTCGTGCTCGCCGTCAAGGATGAAGCTCATGGCGAGATCGACTTCGGCGCCCTTGCCGTCCTTGGCCTCGAGGTTCCACTTGCCCTGCTCGCCCCAGCGATAGCCGATCGAACCACCCGGAGAGACGAACTGCTTCGTCCTGGAATCGACGGCGACCGTCTTCCATTCCGGATTGTTCGTCTCGTCGAGCCCGCCGGTGAAGTCAGAGGCCCGCACGAAGCGATCGGCGATGAAGTGGCCGTCCTTGCCGACCAATTTGACCAGCATCGGCATGTCGGTATAGCGCCGACAGTAGTCCTCGAAGTATTCGGCCTGCCGATCGAGATGGAATTCGCGCAGGATCACGTGACCTATCGCCATGGCCAGTGCCGCGTCGGTGCCCTGCTTCGGATGCAGCCAGAGATCGGAGAATTTCGCCGCTTCCGAATAGTCGGGCGAAATCACCACCGACTTGGCACCCTTGTATCGCGCCTCCGTATAGAAATGGGCATCGGGCGTGCGCGTCTGGGGCACGTTGGAACCCCACAGGATGAGGAAGCCGGAATTATACCAGTCGGCGGATTCCGGAACGTCCGTCTGCTCGCCCCAGGTTTGCGGCGATGCCGGCGGCAAGTCGCAATACCAGTCGTAGAAAGAGAGACAGGTTCCGCCGAGCAGCGAAAGATAACGCGAACCAGCGGCGTAGGAGACCATTGACATGGCGGGGATCGGCGAGAAGCCCACCACGCGGTCCGGACCATAGGTTTTGACCGTGTAGGCGTTCGCCGCGGCGATGATCTCGTTGACCTCATTCCAGGTGGCGCGAACGAAGCCGCCGAGACCGCGCATCTTCATGTAGTCGGCGCGCTTTTCCGGGTTCTCCTGGATCGCCGCCCAGGCGCCGACCGGCGTCTTTGTGGTCCGTTCCTTGCGCCACAGCTTGAGCAGCCGCGAACGGATCAACGGATATTTCACCCGGTTAGCCGAATACATGTACCAGCTGTAGCTCGCGCCACGCGCGCAGCCACGCGGCTCGTGGTTGGGAAGGTCCGGCCGGGTGCGGGGATAGTCCGTCTGCTGGGTTTCCCAGGTGACGATCCCGCCCTTGACGTAGATCTTCCACGAGCAGGAACCGGTGCAGTTCACGCCGTGCGTCGAGCGCACGATCTTGTCGTGCTGCCAACGCTTGCGATAGGCGTCTTCCCAGTCCCGGCTCTCGGTCGTGGTGACGCCGTGGCCGTCCGAGAAGGTATCGGCATTCTTGCGCGCCAGAAAGTTCAGGCGATCGAGGAGATGGCTCATGATGTTGTCCTCCGAATTCAGGCAGTTGCTGCGGCCGGGCTGCCCCGACCTCGCTCGACGTCATGGAGCAGTCCGCCCTTGCGGGTGTAGACGGCCCAGGTGATCACCAGGCAGGTGACGTAGAAGATCAGGAAGGCCCAGAGCGCCGCTTCCGGCCCGCCGGTCATGGCGATCGAAGTGCCGTAACCCTTGGGGATGAAGAAGGCGCCGAAGGCGGCGATCGCCGAGGTGAAGCCGGTGATCGCGGCCGATTCCTTCTCGGCCTGCAGGCGGCGTTGTTCCGGGGTTGCCTGCGGCATCAGCCGGCCCATTTCCTTGCCCATGATCGCCGGGATCATCTGGAAGGTGGAGGCATTGCCGACGCCGGTGGCGAAGAACAGGATCAGGAAGGAGGCGAAGAAACCCCAGAAGGCATTCGGCTGGTCCTTGATGCCGATGAACCACAGTACGCCGGAAACACCGATCATCATCAGGACGAAAGCCCAGAAAGTGACGCGCGCCCCACCGTACTTGTCGGCAAGCCAGCCGGTGCCGGAGCGCGACAGTGCGCCGACCAGCGGGCCGAGGAAGGCAAATTGCAGCACGTTGACGTCCGGGAATAGCGTCTTGGTCAACAGCGGGAAGCCTGCGGAATAGCCGATGAAGGAGCCGAAGGTGCCCGTGTAGAGCCAGCACATGATCCAGTTGTGCTTGCGCTGGAAGATCACCGCCTGCTCCGAGAAGGAAGCCTTGGCCGAGGCGATGTCGTTCATGCCGAACCAGTTGCCGAGCGCGGCAAGGATGATGAAGGGCACGAAGAAGAAGCCGGCATTCTGCAACCAGAGCGGCGCCTCGCCGGTCGGAGAGGCGACCATGGCCGGGTCACCGCCAAGACTGCCGAAGATGCCGGCAGTGATGGCAAGCGGCACGACGAACTGCACGACGCTGACGCCGAGGTTACCGAGGCCGGCATTGAGAGCCAGCGCATTGCCCTTCTCCGCCTTCGGGAAGAAGAAGGAGATGTTCGACATGGAGGAGGCGAAATTGCCGCCGCCGAAGCCGCACAGCAGCGCGAGCAGCAGCAGGATCGCATAGGGCGTGTCGGGATTCTGCACGGCATAGCCGATACCCAGCGCCGGGATGATCAGCGACCAGGTGGTAAGCGTCGTCCACAGGCGCCCGCCGAACACCGGCACCATGAAGGAATAGAAGATGCGCAATGTCGCGCCCGACAGGCCCGGCAGCGCGGCCAGCCAGAACAACTGGTCGGTGGTAAAGGTGAAACCGACCAGCGGTAGCTTGGCGACGACGACCGACCAGACCTGCCAGATGGCGAAGGAAAGAAGCAGCGCCGGGATCGAGAGCCAGAGATTGCGGCGAGCGATCTTGCGGCCCTTTTCCTCCCAAAAGACCGGGTCCTGCGGGCGCCAGTCGGTGAGCACGGCAGCGCTTTCCTTGACCGGCTTGGGCACACCCTTGCCCATGCCCTGCATTTCCGGGAAGGACGGCAGCTCGGCGAGCTTCTCGCCCGCGGTTTCCTTTTCCATCTGACGGACGGCGAAGTGCATCCAGGTGAGCGAGCCGAGCGCGATCAGGAACAGCAGCATGAAACAGCTGGTCCACAGACCGGTCAGGTCGAGCAGCATGCCGAAGACGATCGGCAGGATGAAGCCGCCGAGGCCACCGATCATGCCGACCAGGCCGCCGACGGAACCGACATTGCCGGGATAGTAGACGGGGATGTGCTTGAACACCGCAGCCTTGCCGAGCGCCATGAAGAACCCGAGGATGAAGACCGTGACGGTGAAGCCGATCAGGCCCATTTCGGCATGGAAGGCGATCGGCCCGTTGACGCCCTGCACGACGTAGTCGGTCGGCGGATAGGAGAGCACGAAGGTGGCGGCGACCGAGACCAGAAAGGTCCAGTACATGACGCGGCGCGCCCCGTAGACGTCGGAGAGATGGCCGCCATAGGCACGGAACAGGCTGGCGGGGACCGAGAAGAAGGCGGCGATCATGCCGGCGGCACGAATGTCCACGCCATAGACCTTGATCAGATATTGCGGCAGCCACAGCGCCAGCGCGACGAAGGCGCCGAAGACGAAGAAATAATAGAGCGAGAAGCGCCAGACCTGGACATTCTTCAGCGGCTCGAGTTCCAGCCAGGTGCTCTTCGGCTTTTCGCCGGTGCGGCGGCGCTCGACCAGAACCGGATCATCCTTGGTGGTGAACCAGAAGACGGCGGCCATGACGACAAGAGCGCCGGCCCAGACCTGGGCAACTGCATGCCAGCCGAAGGCGACCAGCACCAGCGGCGCCAGGAACTTGGTGACTGCGGAGCCGACATTGCCGGCACCGAAGATGCCAAGCGCGGTTCCCTGCTTTTCCGGCGGATACCAGCGCGACACATAGGCCACGCCGACCGCGAACGAGCCACCGGCGATGCCGACGCCGAGCGCCGCGACCAGCATCTGCGGATAGGTGGTGGCGTAGGTCAGAAAGAAGGTGGCAACGGCAGCGGCGAGCATGGTGGCGACGAAGACCACCCGGCCGCCATACCTGTCCGTCCAGATGCCGAGCACGACGCGGATCAGCGAGCCGGTGAGAATCGGCGTGCCGACCAGCAGGCCGAACTGGGTTTCCGATAGATTCAGGTCCTTGCGGATCTGAATGCCGATGATTGCGAAGATCGTCCACACGGCGAAACAGACAGTAAAGGCGATGGTGCTCATCGCCAATGCGGTCTTCTGCCCCTGCGGATTGCCATCCAATGCGTTTGGCATAGCCATGCTCCTGGTTCGGATTACACGTATTCCCAAGCATAAGAGACCAGCCGCGGATTATTTTTGTTGATCTGGGTCAACTGTATTGCGTTTATGCGATATTTATATTGATTGATTCTTGAGGCGCCTCATTTTTACTTATTTCGCATTTCTGATTTACTTATTTCACTTGTCCGTTTGACATTTTTCGCTCCATGGATTGATATCCGCGGCAACGAGCCAGGACCCACGCAATGCGCGCAGAAGATATCGAAAAGCTGAAATGTCTGAACGTCTTCAGGGGGGTGAAGGAAAACACCTTCCGACGGGCAATAGCCCCCAGTTTCCTGCAATCATTCCCTGCCGGAACGATACTCCTCGAGGAGAATAGGCCAGCAGATTTTCTCTACATCGTCCTCGATGGACTGGTCGAAATGTCGTCGTCTGCAACTGGTGACGAAACGGTAATTGAAATCCTCGGGCCTGTAAATCTGTTCATCCTTGCCGCCGTGCTCAATGACGACATCTGTCTTCAGTCCGCCAGAACCCTGACGCCCGCCCGGATCCTGATGATCCCCGCCAACCTCATTCGCGAGCTGCTCAGCGAGGATCACGATTTCATGAAGGCGGTGGTGTTCGAATTGGCAAGCGCCTATCGGCGTACGATCAAGGAACTGAAGAATCAGAAGCTGCGCAGCGGCACGGAACGGCTGGCCAACTGGCTGCTCCGCGAAGAGCGCGGCCAGGGCGGCGAAGGGCGTCTGACCATTCCGTACGAAAAGCGGATTCTGGCCGCCTATCTCGGCATGACGGCGGAAAACCTGTCGCGCGGGTTTTCGGCCCTGTCCGCGCATGGCGTCCATATCAAGGGACTGCAGGTCGACATTGTCGATATCGGCAAGCTCGCAGACTATGCCCGGCCTTCGCCGCTGATCGATGACGGCGAACCGCCATTGCCGCGAAACTAGCTGTCCGCCGCGAGCCTTCGGTTACGAACGCATTGACCGCCACGCAACAGCGGCGATGGTTGCCCACACCGCCGTACGCAGCAGCATCGCTCCGACGGTGCGCATCTCATAGAGCCCACCGCCCGCGACATGCAGGCCGAAAGCCGCCAGTACCAGAGCCGTGGCGAGTGCAATGGCGACGGACAGCCGCACGGCCCAGCGCGCTTTCAGCAACAGCCCCAGGCCGGCAATGACATAGAAGAAGCCGGCGATGAAATTGAACCACAACACGAACGGAACGGCATTGCCCACGGCCGCCCGTGCCGCCTCGCCGCCGAACAGCGCCATGCCGCCCGAAAAGATCGTCAACAAACCAAAAACCAGACCGATGGCGCCCGCCGCCTTCAGTCCCCAACCGCCTTGTGCAATCGTGCCCATGTCGTGCTCCCTTTCTAGTCCTCCAGCCGACCATCGCGCAGATGGAAAAGCCGATCGAAACGATCGTAGATCTTCTCGTCATGGGTAACTGCCACGATGCAGGCATCCTGTTCGGCGGCCAGCTTGCGCAGCAGGTCCATGACAATGCCCGCCCGCTTGGAATCGAGCGCCGCGGTCGGCTCGTCGGCGAGAATGATGCGCGGACTGTTGGCCAGCGCCCGGGCAATCGCCACGCGTTGGGCCTCGCCGCCCGACAGCAGTGCCGGCATGGCGTCCTTGCGATGGCCGACTTCCAGGTAGTCCAGCAGTTCGACCGCCCGGCGGCGCGCCTCGGCGGCGGACTTGCCAGCCAATTGCAGCACGAGGGCGACATTGTCCTTGGCGTCGAGGAACGGCAAGAGATTGTGGAACTGGAAGATGAAGCCGATCTTGTCGAGCCGCAGGCGCCTGAGGTCACCCCTCAGCCAGCGGTTCTCGTAGACCGGCTCACCGTCCAGCCACACCCGCCCCTCGGTCGGGTCGATGATGCAGCCGATGATGTTGAGCAGGGTCGTCTTGCCCGATCCCGACGGTCCGAGCAGTGCCACGACCTCGCCGGAGCGGACCTCGAGATCGACGCCCCGCAGGGCATCGACGCGCGTCGTCCCCTCGCCATAGTGTTTGGAAATGGCTTTGAGATCGATGATCAGGCGGCTTTGCTTATCAGCCATGGTCTCAGCCTCCGATCGCGGTCGCGGGATCGACCCTCAGCGCGGCGCGGATGCCGAGACCGCTGGCCAGCACGCAGACGACGAGAATGATGCCGGCAAGCGCTGCCGCGTTGATCGGCTCCAAAAGGACGCGACGGGGGAAGAAGTCCTTGATCAGCAGGATCAGTATCAGGCCGAAGCTCCAGCCGACAGCGCCAAGCGCGACCGATTGCTGGACGATCAACCCGATGATGGTGCGATCGGGGGCTCCGATCAGCTTCAGCGTGGCGATCTGCTTCAGCTTTTCCATGGTCATGGTATAGATGATCAGGGCGATGACGACGGCCGAGACTGTCAGCAGGATGCCGAGAAACAGGCCGATCTGCCGGCGCGCCCGGTCGACGACGGAGCGGACCAGCAGGTCTTCCTGCTCGGCTTGCGTCATGGCGGAGAGGTGTTTCCATTGGCGCACGGTGCGCGCCACCGAATCGACATCGGCATTGGCTTCGACGCGCGCGATGACCGCGGCAACCGTATCCCCGCTCTCGCCCGTTGCGCCGCGCGCCGACTGCACCCGAGCGGCCGGCGGTGCGAGCTGCGATTGCAGCGTCTGCGCATCGGAGAGCGTGAGGTAGAGAACCGGATCGCCACCGGAATTCATCGCATCCTCGACAAGGCCGACCACTTCGAACCGGTTGCGGCCAAGCGCGATCCGATCGCCGATCACCAGCCCCGACTTGCGGTCCGCGACCGCCTCGAAATGGCTCTGCGCGATGGCGCGCCCCTCGACGACCGCATCCGGGCCACCGGGACGGCCGCGCTCGTAGCCGATGATGTAGAGCCGGAGCGTCTTGCCGGCAAAGCCCGCTTCGACGGTCTGGTAGGTGATGCTGCCGGCAACGCTGACACCGTGCAGCCGTGCCACGGCATCGCGTGTCTCCCCGGGTATCTTGGAGGATTCGGCGAACGGCCCTTGCCGTCCGGCTTCCACCACCCAGAGATCCGCCCTGGGAGCCTTGACGATGTTCAGCGCATCGGCCACCAGTCCGTTATAGATCCCCATCATCGCCAGGACCACCGCCATCAACAGGCTGAGGCCGAGACAGGTCAGCACGAAGCGAAACAGGTTGTGACGGACATCGCGATAGGCAAGGTTCATCGCCCCGTCTCCTCGGATATCCGCGCGGCCCGACCTTCGACCAGCGCCTTGGACGGTGCGGTCACCACGCTGGCGCCGTCCGGCAGGCCGCTCACGATCTCGACCCGCGCATCCTCCGTGCGAAGACCGAACGTGACCGGCACCTGCGTCAGCTTGCCGTCTATCACGGCGAACACGCGCCCCTGATGGCCGTCGAAGCCGCTGATCGCAGCCTCCGGCACCAGCAGGGCCTCCGGCAGCCGGGCGACCGTGATCCGCACCTCGGCCTGTTCCCCGAGAAAGGCCTGCGGCGGACAGTTGTCGCAGGTGATCCAGACGCGGCGCTCCTCGTTGGCCCGGTCGCTTTCGATGCCGATCCGTGCCACCTTTCCCTGATAAACGTCATGCGGCATGGAGCGCAGCCGCACCTCGGCCTGTTGTCCGACGGCCAGCGCACCGGCACGCTCCTCGTCGATATAGGCAAGGGTCCAGACGGTCTTGGGATCCATGAGCGTGAAGATGGCATCGCCGGCCCGCACGACGGCGCCCGCTTCGGCAAGGCGAGAGACGACAACCGCATCGAAGGGAGCTTCCAGAACATGCTGCTTGAGCACCGCGGTTTCGTAATCGAGCGCCGCGGCGGCATCGGCTGCTTGCGATACGAGCACATCGACCTCCGTCTGCGCGACGGTGAGTTCGGCGGCGGCGACCTCGACGTCACGCTTGGCCTCCTCGGCGGTCTGGCGGGAAATCGCGTTTCGACCGGCCAGTTCCTGCTGGCGCGCATCGTCGGCTTGACGCTGCGCAAGCACCGCCCGGGCCTTTTCGACATTCGCCTCGGCCTTGCGGGTATTTGCCGCGGCAGCCGTAATGGCAGCCTTCGCCCTCGCCACCCTCGCCTGCTGCGCATCGCGATGCAGGCGCGCCAGCACCTGGCCGCGTGTCACGACGTCACCATTATCGACGGAGAGGTCAGCCAGCGCCCCACCTACCTCGAACCCGACATTCGACACGATACGGGCCTCGACCGTGCCGAGCCCGTATACTTTCACCGCGACGTCCTGCTCGACGGCGGCAACGGGAACGACGATCGGCCGCTTGGTCAGAAGCACATAGGCAAGAACGCCTGTTGCAACGACCGCCACGACCACCAGCAGGATCTTTATCTTTCCGCCCATCACGAATGCTTCCCTTCTGTCGCCAAACCCAAGAACAACCCCATCTGCACGTCCAACAACCGCGCGCCCTCCGGCCTCAGGGCAGATCCGCGCCCCCCCAGGGACCAGCGCATCGCCAGTCCCTGGACGAGCGAGATCAGCAAAACCGCACCGTCCGCCGGATCAAGATCCTGCCGGACCGTGCCGGCATCGCGCGCCCTTGCCAGTTCACCCGCAAGGATGCCGTGAAAGCCCGTCATCAAGCCGACAAAGGACTGGCGGAGCACGTCATTCTCGACACGCAATTCGCGCGAGAACAGGATGGCGGGGATGGCGGGATTGGCTTCGATCAGCCCGAGCTGGGCATCGACCAGCGCCGCGATCCTGCCTTCCGGCGTCGCGCTCGAGGCACGGGCCTCGCCCCAGGCCGCTTGCAGCCGGTCGGCAATGTCCGCCGCCACCGCCTGCCACAGGACAGTCTTCGTCGGAAAGTGCCTGAAGATCCCCGGTTGGGTGAGCCCGACAGCCTCCGCGACCGCATTGGTGGTCAACCGGTCTGGCCCCAGTTCGTCGGCAAGCCGCAGTGCCGCCCGCAGTATTTCATCCTTGCGCTCATCCGCAGACTTGCGTGCCATCGCACAATCCATTCACTTAGTTAGTTATCAATCACTAACTAGTCTATCCTCAAATGAAAGTCGAGGGGCAAATTTGCACACCATGATAGAGCCTGACGGAAGATCGGCAGGGCGAATGCCGCCGAAGCCGACCCCTCCGATCCGGCCGATCGCCTGTCGCGCCTGGATCAGGCAAAACCGGGTGGCGATTTGACATTCAGCGGCGGTCAGCCTACCTCGGAAAATCAACGCGTCGACCCGCCGGACAGCCGGCCGTCTGACAGAGCGTATTGACCGGACTGGATGTTTGGAGGCGAAATGTCCCTTGCGCTGCCTGGAACCGGATGGTTGCCGCCGCAGCACCAGGGCCTGACCATTCGCGCCCCGGCCATGATCGTTACGATCTACGGCGATATCGTCGTGCCGCGTGGCGGGGTGTTGTGGATGGGCACGCTGGTGGAGATCTGCGCGCGGCTCGGGATCAGCGAGACGCTGGTGCGCACCGCGGTCTCGCGGCTGGTCGCGGCCGAGCAACTGGTCGGTGAGCGGGATGGCCGACGGTCGTATTATCGTCTGGCCACGGGCGCACGGACCGAGTTTGCCGCGGCGGCAAGGCTGCTTTATGGCCCCCAGACCGGCGCCGACGGCTTCCTCATCCACCATGCGCCAGGCCTTTCCGACGAGGTGGCGCGTCGCGCCCATCTCGGCCGCATGGGGCCCGATCTCTATCTTCGGCCAAATCATTCCGAGAATGCGCCCCTTCCCGGCCTCGCCTTCCGCGCCGAGGTGATGAAGGATGGCGGCTTGCTGGCAGAGTATGCGGCAACGCTCTGGGACCTCGGCTCCTTCGCCGACGAATACCGCGCGATGATCGATCTCTTCTCGCCGCTCTCGACAGCGCTGGAGCGGGGCGAGACCTTGGCTCCCGCCGATGCGGTGAGTGCGCGGCTTCTGTTGGTTCAGACCTATCGCGCCGTCCTGCTGCGCGATCCACGGCTGCCGGCCGACGCACTCCCTAAGGACTGGCCGGGTCTTGCGGCCCGCCGGCTGTTCGCCAGGCTCTACCGCGCGCTGTCGCCCATGGCCGACGCTTATATCGCGGCGCATTTCGAGGGTCGGGATACCCATCTGCCCGCCGAAACGGCCGAAACCGCGGCACGGCTGCAATCTCTGTCACATGAGCTTGAAAACTAACTAGCGGAAAAAACAAGACGAATTCCCTAGAGTCCGGGCTCGCGACCTCAAACATCACACACATGCCAAAAAATAGCTTTTCTCCGTGATGTTTTAGCGCTATAAGCTGACCGATCGGTTGGCGAATTGGAGTTGTGCCGGCCGCGCCTGACGCTCGTGGAGGAGTAGATTGATGAACCAAGCCTTTATCTGCGATGCCGTGCGTACACCCGTCGGCCGCTATGGCGGGGCCCTCGCATCGGTGCGGGCAGATGACCTCGCTGCATTGCCGCTTGCCGCGCTGATGGCACGCAATCCGGGCGTCGACTGGTCCAAGGTCGACGATCTGATCTACGGCTGCGCAAACCAGGCCGGCGAAGACAATCGCAATGTTGGCCGCATGGCCGTGCTCTTGTCGGGCATGCCGATCAATGTGCCGGCAACGACCGTCAACCGTCTCTGCGGTTCCGGCATGGATGCCGTCGGCATGGCCGCGCGGGCGATCCGCGGCGGCGATTGCGATCTGGTGATCGCCGGCGGCGTCGAAAGCATGACCCGCGCACCCTTCGTCATGCCGAAGGCTGATGCGGCCTTTTCCCGCTCCAGCGCGGTCTACGACACGACGATCGGCTGGCGCTTTCCCAATCCGCAACTGAAGAAGAAGTTCGGTACCCATTCCATGCCGGAGACGGCCGACAACGTCGCCGAGCAGTACAATGTAAGTCGCGCCGACCAGGACGCCTTTGCTGCCCGCAGCCAGGCCCGCTGGGCTGCCGCCCAGGCCGCCGGCGTCTTTGCCGACGAGATCGTGCCCGTGACGATCCCGCAGAAGAAAGGCGAGCCACTGGTCGTTTCGGTCGACGAACATCCGCGCCCCGGCACCACGGCCGAGCAACTGTCGAAACTCAAGGGCGTCAACGGCCCGGACCTCAGCGTCACCGCCGGCAATGCCTCGGGCGTCAACGATGGTGCGGCGGCTCTGGCGATCGCGTCGGAAACCATGGCCAGGGAACAGGGCCTCGTGCCGCGCGCCCGGATCGTCGCCATGGCTGCGGCGGGTGTCGAGCCGCGCATCATGGGGGTCGGCCCGGTACCGGCCGTTCGCAAGGTTCTCGCCCGCGCCGGCCTGTCGCTTTCGCAGATGGATGTGATAGAACTCAACGAGGCTTTCGCCGCCCAGGCGCTGGCGGTCCTTCGGGAGCTCGGGCTTCCCGATGATGCCGCGCATGTCAATCCGAACGGCGGCGCCATCGCGCTCGGCCATCCGCTCGGCATGTCGGGCGCGCGCCTTGTTACCACGGCCATGTACCAGCTCCACCGCACCGGGGGGCGCTACGCGCTCTGCACCATGTGCATCGGGGTCGGCCAGGGCATCGCCATCATCATTGAACGGATTTGAGCAGGGAGGAACCGCCATGTACGCACAAATGGTCAAGACCGACAGTGATCGGGTGAAGTCATTGAACGAGATGTCGCCCGAGGAGCGGGCCTTTCAGGATCGCATCGACCGGGGCGAGAAGATCGAGCCCAAGGAGTGGATGCCCGAAAGCTATCGCAAGACGCTGATCCGCCAGGTCGGCCAGCACGCCCATTCCGAGATCGTCGGCCAGCTGCCGGAAGGCAACTGGATCACCCGTGCGCCGACGCTCGAGCGCAAGGCGATCCTTCTGGCCAAGGTGCAGGATGAGGCGGGCCACGGCCTCTATCTCTACTCCGCCGCCGAGACGCTGGGCGTCAGCCGCGACGAACTTCTGGCACTGCTGCATTCCGGCAAGATGAAGTATTCGTCGATCTTCAACTATCCGACGCTCAACTGGGCGGACATCGGCGCGGTCGGCTGGCTGGTCGATGGCGCTGCAATCATGAACCAGGTGCAGCTGCAGAAGACCTCCTACGGCCCCTATAGCCGCGCCATGATCCGCATCTGCAAGGAAGAGAGCTTCCACCAGCGCCAGGGCTACGACATCATGATGAAGATGGCCGCCGGCTCGCCGGAGCAGAAGGCGATGGCGCAGGATGCGCTCAACCGCTTCTGGTATCCCTCGCTGATGATGTTCGGCCCGTCCGACAAGGACTCGGTGCATTCCGCGCAGTCGATGCAGTGGAAGATCAAGATCAACACCAATGACGAGCTGCGTCAGAAGTTCGTCGACCAGACGGTGCCGCAGGCCAAGTATCTCGGCCTGACCATTCCGGACGAGAACCTGCGCTGGAACGAGGAGAAGGGCGGCCACGACTTCTCCGAGCCGGACTGGGAAGAATTCTTCAACGTCATCGCCGGCAACGGACCCTGCAATGCCGAGCGCCTTGGCGCCCGCGTCACCGCCTGGGAAGAAGGCGCGTGGTTCCGCGATGGCCTCATGGCGCACGCCGAAAAGCAAGAAGCACGCCGCGCCGGCCTGAAAGCGGCCTGATCAATCCAATTCGGGAACGGCGCACCCGTTCCCATCCGTCACCTGAACTTGGGAGGAATAGCAATGTCCAGCGAATGGCCCCTTTGGGAAGTCTTTATCCGCGGTCAACATGGCCTCAACCATCGCCATGTCGGCAGCCTGCATGCCCCGGATGCCGAGATGGCGATCCGCAATGCCCGCGACGTCTACACCCGTCGCAACGAAGGCGTGTCGATCTGGGTGGTGAAGTCGGCGGAGATCACCGCGTCGTCGCCGTCGGAAAAGGGCCCGCTGTTCGAACCGTCGAACTCCAAGGTCTATCGCCACCCGACCTTCTTCGACATCCCGGCTGAAGTGGGGCATATGTGATGGCAACCGCGATCCCGACGGTCGATAAGGCCGCATTCTTCGAATGGCTCCTGCGCATGGGAGACAATACGCTTATCCTCGGGCACCGCGTGTCCGAATGGTGCGGTCACTCGCCCGTGCTTGAAGAGGACATCGCGCTCGCCAATGTCGCGCTCGACCTGATCGGCCAGACCCAGTTCTGGCTCGGTCTGGCGGGCGAGGTCGAAGGCAAGGGTCGCACCGCCGACAATCTCGCCTATCTGCGCGATGCCGCGGCCTTCCGCAACGTGCTGCTCGTCGAGCGCCCGAACGGCGATTTCGGCAAGACGCTCATGCGGCAGTTCCTGTTCGATGCCTACCACATCGAAATGCTCCGCGCGCTCGTCACCTCGAGCGATCCGCGCGTGGTGGAAATCGCCCAGAAGGCGCTGAAGGAAGTGTCCTACCACTTCGAGCGCTCGGCCGACCTCGTCATCCGTCTCGGCGACGGTACCGAGGAAAGCCATCGCCGCATGCAGAAGGCGCTCGATGATCTGTGGCCCTATACGGCCGAAATGTTCCTCGACGATTCCGCCGACGAGGCGGTAGCGGCAGCCGGCATCGCACCGCTTCCCTCAGCGCTCAAGGCGGCATGGGACAGCTCGATCAGTGAAGTGCTTTCCGAGGCGACGCTCGTCGCGCCTGAGGGCAGCTACCAGCACAAGGGCGGCAAGCGCGGGGTCCATACCGAACATCTGGGCTATATCCTCGCCGACATGCAGTTCCTGCAGCGGGCCTATCCGAACTCGGTCTGGTGAGGGTCTTGTCATGGACGCCAGGACATTGCCTGCACTGGAGGAGGTCTGGCGCTGGCTGGGCGAGGTGCCGGATCCGGAAATCCCGGTCATCAGCCTGACCGATCTCGGCATCATCCGGGACGTCGCCTGGGACGGCGATACCCTCGTCGTCGCCGTTACCCCGACCTATTCGGGCTGTCCGGCAACGACGGTGATCAACCTCGACATCGAAGCGGCGCTCCGGGCGCGTGGTATCGACAAGCTGCGGCTCGAGCGGCGTCTTTCGCCCGCCTGGACGTCGGACTGGATCACCGCCGAGGGCCGCGACAAGCTTCGTGAATACGGCATCGCTCCGCCGATCGACGGTACCGCCGCCGACGGGCGATTGATGGCCCGGGCCGGCCGCCTTGCCGGCTCCAACCTTGCCGTGGCCTGCCCGCGTTGCGGCTCGACCAGAACGGAAAAAGTCAGCCAGTTCGGCTCCACCCCGTGCAAGGCGAGCTACCGATGCTCTGACTGCCTGGAACCCTTCGACTATTTCAAGTGCATCTGAGGATGCGGAGGACATAACGCATGGCACGCTTTCATCCCCTGACCGTGACCGACATTCGCCACGAGACCCGTGATGCGGTGGTCGTCACGCTCAAGCCGCGCGAGGAGGATCGCGCAGCCTTCGACTTCACCCAGGGCCAGTACCTGACCTTCCGTCATGATTTCGACGGTGAGGAACTGCGCCGCTCCTATTCGATCTGTGCGGGCAAGGACGAGGGCGTCCTGCGTGTCGGCATCAAGCGCGTCGACGGCGGCGCCTTCAGCAACTGGGCCAATGGCAATCTGGCGCCGGGCGACGTGATCGAGGCCATGCCGCCGATGGGCCGTTTCTACATGGACATCGATCCGTCCGCCGGGAAACAGTATCTCGGCTTTGCCGGCGGTTCCGGCATCACGCCGCTGCTGTCGATCATCAAGACCGTTCTGGCACGCGAACCGAAGTCCCAGTTCACCCTGGTCTATGCCAACCGCCAGATCAATTCGATCATGTTCCGCGAAGAGCTCGAGGATCTGAAGAACACCTATCTCGGCCGCTTCTCCGTCCTGCATGTTCTGGAAAGCGAAGTGCAGGAGATCGACCTGTTCACCGGCCGCCTCGACGAAAACAAGCTCTCTGCGCTGTTTTCCGCCTGGATCGACCCGAAGTCGATCGACGCCGCCTTCATCTGCGGACCGGAACCGATGATGCTGACCATCGTCGCGAGCCTCAAGGCGCATGGGCTGAAGGACGAGCAGATCAAGTTCGAACTGTTCGCCTCGGGTCAGCCCGGCCGGGCCAAGAACCGTGTCGCATCCGTCAGTGCCGAGGAAGCAGCCGCCGTGGTGGAAATGACCGTCACGCTCGACGGCACGACGCGGACCTTCAACATGCCCAAGCACGGCGTCAGCATTCTCGAGGCGGCGATCGCCCAGAGCATGGATGCCCCCTTCTCCTGCAAGGCCGGCGTCTGCTCCACCTGCCGGGCGAAGGTGCTGGAAGGCGAGGTCGAGATGGATACCAACCATGCGCTCGAAGACTACGAAGTCGAGGCCGGCTATGTGCTCACCTGCCAGTGTCACCCGCTGACCGAAAAGGTCGTGCTCTCCTACGACGAATAACCTCCCAGGCGGCGGGGCCATGGCGCCCCGCCGGCCGCACTGAATAAACCGATCAGGAAGGATGACTTCATGAATGTTTCGGCTCGCGTTCCGCGCCGCCTCGAAAGCTATGTCTGTGACCGCTGGACACCCGGCGACAAGCAGGGCGTTCCGCTGCTCGATGCCTCGACGGGTGCCGCAATCGCATTCATCGACTCGACCGGCATCGATTTTGCCGCAGCACTTGCCTATGGCCGCGAGGTCGGCGGACCGAACTTGCGCGCCCTGTCGTTCCACGAACGGGCGCAGATGCTGAAAGCCCTCGGCCAGGTCCTGATGGACATGAAAGAGGAATTCTACGCCGAGAGCGCCCTGACCGGCGCCACCCGTGCCGACGGCTGGGTCGACATCGAGGGCGGCATTGGCACCATGCTCTCCTATTCGTCCAAGGCCCGCCGCGAGCTGCCGAACACCCGCGTGCTGCTCGACGGCGACGTGGAGCTTCTGTCCAAGGACAACAGCTTCTCCGCCCAGCACATTCTCACTCCGCTGCACGGCATCGCCGTCCATATCAACGCTTTCAACTTCCCCGTCTGGGGCATGCTGGAGAAGATCGCCCCGACGCTGATCGCCGGCGTGCCCTCGCTCGTCAAGCCGGCGAGCCAGACCGCCTATCTGACCGAACTCGTGGTCCGGCGGATCATCGAAACCGGCATCCTGCCGGAGGGCGCGTTGCAACTGGTTTCCGGCTCCGTCGGCGATCTGCTCGACCATGTCGAGGGCCAGGACGCCGTGACCTTCACCGGCTCGGCCTGGACCGGGCGCAAGCTGAAGTCGCACCCGGCCGTGGTGGCCAATTCCGTGCGCTTCACCATGGAAGCCGACAGCCTGAACGCGTCCGTGCTCGGCCCCGATGCCGGCCCGGGTACGGAGGAATTCGACCTCTTCGTCAAGGAAGTGGCCCGCGAGATGACCTCGAAGGCCGGCCAGAAGTGCACGGCGATCCGCCGTGTGATTGCGCCCAAGGCCCATGTCCAGGCTCTCGTCGAAGCGCTCGGTGATCGCCTGTCGAAGACCGCGCTCGGCAACCCCTCTGACGAGGGCGTGCGCATGGGCCCGCTGGCAAGCCTTGCCCAGCGCGACGAAGTGCGCGAACGCATCCGTGACCTTTCCGCCGACGCCGAGATCGTCGCCGGCGATCCGGACAATGTCCGCGTCTTCTCCGGCGATGCCGAAAAGGGCGCCTTTCTTAATCCCGTGCTTCTCTATTGCGACAAGCCGTTTACGGCCTCCGCCGTCCATGACGTGGAAGCGTTCGGGCCGGTATCCACCGTGATGCCCTATGAGGGGATTGAGGAAGCGATTGCGCTCGCCCACAAGGGCAAGGGTTCACTGGTCGCCTCGGTCTTCACCAACGATCCGAAGGTCGCCGAAGAAATGGTGATCGGCATGGCGCCCTATCATGGCCGTGTCCTGATCGGAAACCGTGCCTCGGCCAAATCCTCGACGGGCCACGGATCGCCCCTTGCCGGGCTGGTGCATGGCGGACCCGGCCGTGCCGGCGGCGGCGAGGAAATGGGCGGCATGCGGGGCGTCAAGCACTACATGCAGCGCACCGCCGTCCAGGGTACGCCGCGCCTCCTTTCGGCCGTCACCGGCCGCTGGATCGAGGGCGCCGGCGCCGGTGACACGAGCGTCCATCCGTTCCGCAAGTCGCTCGCCGACTTGAAGATCGGTGACCAGATTGTGACGGCCAAGCGCACGGTGACGCTGGAGGACATCGAGCATTTCGCCCATTTCACCGGCGACACCTTCTATGCCCACATGGACGAGGCGGCGGCCAAGGCCAATCCGTTCTTCGACGGGCGCGTCGCCCACGGCTACCTGATCGTCTCCTTTGCGGCGGGCCTGTTCGTCGATCCCGATCCGGGTCCGGTACTCGCCAATTACGGCGTCGACAACCTGCGCTTCCTCACCCCGGTCAATCCGGGCGACACGCTCCAGGTGCGCCTCACCTGCAAGGAGATCAATCCGCGCGCCAATGCCGATCATGGCGAGGTGCGTTGGGACTGCCAGGTGACGAACCAGAACGGCGCGGTCGTCGCGCAATACGACGTGTTGACCATGGTCGCCAAGACCTGGGATGCGGCTTGAGCGACATAGCAAAACCGACGGCGGGCGAGGCGCAGGCCGTCGGTTCAAGATTCGTCTCGCGATAGCAATCGTCGTCGGGAGGAGTTTTAGGGTCGGGACTCAGCGAACCGCCTTGATGCCTTCGAGGATCAGCGTGGTTGCGACATCCGCATAGTCTTCCCGCGTGATGCGGCCGCCGTCGCGGAACCACATGTAGACCCAGTTCATCATGCCGAACAAAGACATGGTGACCGGCATCAGCAGGGGCCTCTCCTTGCTGTCGAGCTCCGGATTGATTTCCTTGAGCAGGTTCGAGAACCGGCGCACGATACGCCGTTCGATCGCGGTGATGCCGGCCTTCTGCTCGTCGGAAAGGGCCGAGGTGGCGTTGAGCTGCACCTTGTGCTGGTTGTCGGCGCCGCGATAGTTTTCCAGCACCACGCCCACCAGCCGCCGAAGCCGCTTCTCCGGCGCCTCGTTCGCATCGTCGGCCGCCTCGATCGCCTGGTCAAGCTCTTCCAGATGGGTGATGATGATCGCGTAGATCAACGCATCCTTGCTGGGGTAATAGTGATACAGCAGCGCCTTTGACACACTCGAATGAGTGGCGATCTGGGACATGGACGCCTTTTCCATGCCCTGCTCGGCAAACACCGCCGCGGCATTGTCGAGGATGCCGCGGCGTTTTTCCTCAAAGTCGGTTGCTCGGGTGCGAGCCATGTTTTCACTTTCCTACTTGCAGAACGACTGCAAAAGGGGGGCGTCGACGCCCCCGCTTGACTATATCAATTGCCTTTGCCCTGTCATGGATTGCCAGTCAGGTCTTCGGCCGGTTATCCACCACGCGCTTGGCCTTGCCTTCCGAGCGGGCGATCGAAGTGGGATCCTGAACCTCGATCTTGGTGCTGATGCCCACGACGCTCTTAATGTGATGGGCCAGTTCCTTGGCCGACTGCGCGCGTGCCGACGCATCGGTGGAATCGGTCGCGCATTCGACGTGGACGATCATGTTGTCCATCCGGCCGACGCGTGTCAGCTCGATCTGGAAGTGCGGGGCAAGACCGCCGCATTTCAGGATCTGTTCCTCGATCTGGGTCGGGAAGACGTTGACGCCGCGCAGGATGATCATGTCGTCGCTGCGGCCGGTGATTTTCTCGATGCGCCGCATCGAACGCGCCGTGCCGGGCAGAAGACGCGTCAGGTCGCGGGTGCGGTAGCGCACCATCGGCAGGCCTTCCTTGGTAAGCGTCGTGAAGACCAGCTCGCCGAGCTCGCCGTCGGGCAATACGGCACCCGTCACCGGGTCGATGATTTCCGGATAGAAATGGTCTTCCCAGACGTGCAGGCCGTCCTTGGTCTCCACGCATTCATTGGCGACGCCCGGCCCCATGACCTCGGAGAGGCCGTAAATGTCGACGGCGTGCATGTTGAACGCCTGTTCGATCTCGCTGCGCATCGCATTGGTCCAGGGCTCGGCCCCAAAAATGCCGACCTCGATCGAGCTTTCGCGCGGGTCGATGCCCTGGCGGCGGAACTCGTCGAGGATCGACAGCATATAGGACGGCGTCACCATGATGATGCGCGGCTTGAAGTCGTTCATCAGCGTGACCTGGCGCTCGGTCATGCCGCCCGAGATCGGCACGACGGTGCAGCCTAGCCGCTCGGCGCCGTAATGCGCGCCAAGGCCGCCGGTGAACAGGCCGTAGCCATAGGCGACATGCACGATGTCGCCGGGACGGCCGCCGGACGCCCGGATCGAACGGGCGACGACGTCGGCCCAGACATCGATGTCATGCTTGGTATAGCCGACGACCGTCGGCTTGCCGGTGGTGCCGGACGAGCCATGGATACGGACCAGCTTTTCGCGCGGCACGGCGAACATGCCGAAGGGATAAGTGTCGCGCAGGTCGGTCTTGGTGGTGAAGGGAAACTTGGCAAGATCCGACAGGGTCTTCAGATCTTCCGGATGCACGCCGTGCTCATCGAACCGCTGGCGATAGAACGGCGAGTTTTCGTAGGAATGCTTCAGCGAGCGCTTCATCCGGTGAAACTGGAGCGCCGAGATTTCATCCCGCGAGGCGATTTCGATCGGGTCCAGATCTTGGGGACGGGTTACAAAGTCGAGCATGATTTCCTCCCTGGAAAGCGTCTTGGTTCAGGCGGGATCGGGCAGGTGAGTGCCCTTCACCGTCCGCGACAGGCCGCGAAACTCGGCGACAAGGTCGCCGCTCTGATTTGAAATGCGAATGTCGTAGATCCCGGACCGGCCCTTGCGCGAGACCTCGCGCGCCTCGGCTGTCAGCCGGTCGCCGATCCTGCCCGGACTGATATAGGTGATCGAGCAGTTCTGCGCGACGGTCAGCTGATTGTAACCGTTGCAGGCAAAGGCAAAGGCGCTGTCGGCGAGCGTGAATATATAGCCGCCGTGGCAGTTTCCATGGCCGTTGGACATCAGTGTGGTGATTTCCATCGACAGGGTCGCCTGTCCCGGCGCGATGTGCTCGATGCGCATGCCGAGATTTTGCGACGCCGTGTCGAGGTCCCACATCGCCTTGGCGCAGGCTTCGGCCATTTCCTGTGCGTTCATCGTCATTTGCCCGAAAACTCCGGCTTGCGCTTCTCGAGGAAGGCGGTGACGCCTTCGGCATAATCCGCCGTGCGGCCAGCTTCGCGCTGGCAGTCGCGCTCCATGTCGAGCTGTTGATCGAGGCTGTTGGTGGCGGCTGCCTGGATCAGCCGCTTGGTGAGGCCCAGGCCGCGCGTGGCGCCTTCGGCCAGCGAGCGGGCGAGCGTTTCAGCCTCGCCGATCAGTTGGTCGTCGTCCACCGCCTTCCAGATCAGGCCCCATTCCGCGGCCCGTTCGGCCATCAGCGGCTCGGCGGTCATGGCCAGCGCCTTGGCGCGAGGTTCGCCGAGGATGCGCGCCAGGCTCCAGCTGCCGCCGGCATCGGGGATCAGGCCGATCTTGGAAAAGGCCTGGATGAATTTTGCCGACCGGGCAGCCAGCACGATGTCGCAGGCAAAGGCGATATTGGCGCCGGCACCGGCCGCGACCCCGTTGACCGCGCAGATCACCGGTTTTTCCAGCGAACGGATCAGTCGGAGCGTGGGGTTGTAGAAGGTTTCGAGCGTGTGACCGAGATCGGGAGCAGGTCCACCCTTGCGCGGATCGCGGTCGCCGAGGTCCTGGCCGGCGCAGAAGCCGCGGCCGGCGCCAGTCAGAAGAACGGCGCGCACGGAGGCATCGTCATGGGCACGCTGCATCGCCGCGCGCAGCGCGATGTGCATCTCTTCGTTGAACGAATTGAGTTTGTCCGGTCGGTTCAGCGTCAGCCGCAGAACCCCGTGATCCATCGTCACCCGCACGGTGTCGGATTGGTGCATCGGTCTCTCCCTCGTCCCCGCTCCGAATTTTCCCGGGGGCGTAAAAAGATCTTGCATAAACCGACCGGACGGTCAATGATAAAGGCAGGAGCAGGGAGGAAATTGCCATGGACGACATGTTCGACCGCCATCGCGGTCTGCTGGAGACGGCCGTCAAAGCCCTGTCGGACCGGGGTTTCTGGTCACCCTTCCCGGAAATTCCGAGCGGCAAGATCTATGGCGAAACCGCCAAGGACGACGGCGAGAGCGCCTTCAAGGCCCTGCTCGGTACGCAACTCGCCCTGCCCGGCCACCCGGAAGACCGTCGTCTCGGTTCGGAGAAGTCCCCTTGGGGCCTCGACCTCGATATCCTTTACCCGGCGGCTGATGTCGCGCATCTGGTCGCCGCCTCCGCGGCTGCCGGCGACGCCTGGGCCGATGCCTCGCCCGAGCAGCGCGTCGGCGTGTGCCTTGAGATCCTGGTGCGCCTCAACCGCATCAGCTTCGAAATGGCCAATGCCGTCATGCACACCACCGGACAGGCTTTCGCCATGGCCTTCCAGGCCGGTGGCCCGCATGCGCAGGACCGCGGCCTCGAGGCGGTTGCCACCGCCTGGGTGGAAATGACGCGCACCCCGAGCCAGGCCATCTGGGAGAAGCCGCAGGGCAAGGCGGCCCCGATCGTTCTGGAGAAGAACTGGCAGGTCGTGCCGCGCGGCATCGCGCTGGCGATCGGCTGCCAGACCTTCCCGACCTGGAACAGCTATCCCGGCCTGTTCGCCAGCCTCGCCACCGGCAATACCGTAATCGTCAAGCCGCATCCGGGCGCCATCCTGCCGCTTGCGCTCACTGTGAAGGTGGCGCGCGAAGTGCTTCTCGAGGCAGGCTTCCCGGCTGACGTGGTCCTTCTTGCCGTCGATCAGGCCGGAGCCGAGATCACCAAGGAGCTCGTGACACATCCGGACATCGGCATCATCGACTACACCGGCTCCAGCGCCTTCGGCGAATGGGTGCGAAACAATGCCGGTTCCGCCCAGGTGTTCACCGAGGAAGCCGGCGTGAACTCGATCGTCATCGCCGCCACCGACGATTTTTCCGGCATGTGCGCCAACATCGCCTTCTCGCTCTCGCTCTATTCCGGCCAGATGTGCACCGCGCCGCAGGACATCTTCTTGCCCCGCGACGGGATCGATACGAATGAGGGCCGCAAGAGCTTTGACGAGGTTGCAGCCGCGATCTCCGCCGCCGTCGATGCCTTGCTCGACGATCCCGCACGGGCCTCTGGCGTCTGCGGCGCGATCGCCAATCCGGCGACCCTTGCGCGTGTGGAAGAGGCGCGCAGTGCCGGCCGCCTCGTGCGCGACTCCGCGTCGCTCACCGCCGGCCGCAGCGCAACGCCGCTGATCGTCGCGGTCGATGCGGGCAAGACCACGGTGCATGAGGAGGAGTGCTTCGGCCCGGTCGCCTTCATCGTCGCCGTCGACAGCGCCGAAGCCGGCATTGACGCCGCAGCGGATCTCGCTCGCAGCAAGGGCGCGATCACCGCCGCGCTCTACGACACCGACGAGGCGCGCATCGCCTACGCGGTCAAGGCCTTCGCCCGAGCCGGCGTCAACCTGTCGATCAACCTGACCGGCAACATCTTCGTCAACCAGTCGGCTGCGTTCTCCGACTTTCACGTCACCGGCGGCAATCCCGCCGGCAATGCCAGCCTGACCGACACAGCCTTCGTCGCCAACCGGTTCCGGCTGGCGATGTGGCGCCGCCCAAAGGCGGCGTAACCGACTTCTTAGTTCAACGTTCTCAGGGAGGAGACACAATGAAAATCACCACGACAACCGCACTCGCCACGCTCATGGCGCTGGGAGTGGCAACCACGGCCCAGGCAGAGATCAAGATCGGCGCCACCGTATCCGCAACGGGGCCGGCCTCGTTCCTCGGCGACCCGGAAGCCAAGACGCTCGAAATGCTGGTGGAAGAAATCAATGCCGCCGGCGGCGTCAACGGTGAACCGCTGAAGCTCGTGCTCTATGACGACGGCGGCGATCCGAACAAGGCGCGCACCTTCGCCACCCGCCTCGTCGAGGACGACGAAGTGGTCGCCATCATCGGCGGCACGACGACCGGCACGACCATGTCGATCATCCCCGTCGCCGAGGACTCCGAAGTTCCGTTCATCTCGCTTGCCGGCGCGATCGAGATCATCGATCCGGTCAAGCATTGGGTCTTCAAGACCCCGCATACCGACCGCATGGCCTGCCAGAAGATCTTCGAGAACATGAAGAAGAACGCCATCACCAAGATCGGTGTGATTTCCGGCACCGACGGCTTCGGCGCTTCCATGCACAAGCAGTGCGTCGCCGTTGCCGGCGACTACGGCATCGAGATCGCTGCCGACGAAACCTACGGCCCGCAGGATGCGGACATGACCCCGCAGCTGACCAACATCAAGGGCACTGCCGGCGTGCAGGCCGTGCTGAATGCCGGCTTCGGCCAGGGCCCGTCGATCGTGACGCGCAACTATTCGCAGCTGGCCGTCGGCCTGCCGCTCTATCAGTCGCACGGTGTGGCCTCCGACGGCTTCATCGAACTCGCAGGCGCTAAGGCCGCCGAAGGTGTACGCCTTCCCGGTACTGCCCTGCTGGTATCCGGCATCCTGGCCGATGGCGATGCCCAGAAGGCTGTCGTCACCGCCTACAAGACGGCTTACGAGAAGAAGACCGGCTCTGCCGTCTCGACCTTCGGCGGCTACGCCCATGACGCGCTGCGCATCCTCGTCGATTCGATCGGCCGCGCCGGGTCGGCAGAACCGGAAGCGATCCGCGACGCCATCGAAGCCACCTCCGGCCTGGTCGGCACCACCGGTGTCGTCACCATGTCGGCAGAGGATCACCTCGGCCTCGATCTCTCGGCATTCCGTATGCTGGAAATCAAGGATGGTGGCTGGACCATCATCGAGTAAGCACCCGGGCCGCCCCGTTTGCGGGGCGACGGCATTTGGCGTGGAGCCTGCATGGATGCGGGCTCCACCTCAAGAATAATCGGCCACAGTGGGGTCTTCGATGCCTGAACTGATGCAGTTCCTTCTTTCCGGCCTGACGGTCGGCGCGGTCTATGCGCTGGTCGCGCTGGGCTTCACCATCATCTACAACGCCTCGGACGTGGTGAATTTCGCCCAGGGCGAGTTCGTCATGCTGGGCGGCATGATCACGGTGTTCGCCTTCGACGCCGGTCTGCCGCTGCCGCTGGCCGCGCTGATCGCGATTGCTGTGACCGCAGCCATCGGCGTCGCCCTGAACAAGTTGGCGATCGCCCCCGCGCGCGGTGCCCCCGTGGTCTCGCTGATCATCATCACCATCGGCGCGTCGATCTTTATTCGCGGCGTGACGCAGCTCGTCTTCGACAAGCAGTTGCATCGCTTCCCGGCCTTCACCGGCGACGAGCCGATCCAGATCCTGGCCGCCACCATCCTGCCGCAGAGCCTGTGGGTCATTACCGGCGCCGTCGTCGTGTTCGTCGGTCTCTGGCTGTTCTTTACCCGCACATTGACCGGCAAGGCGGTGCTCGCCACGTCCAACAATCGCCTGGCGGCCCAACTCGTCGGCATCAACACCAATTGGGTGATGACGCTGTCCTTCGCGCTTTCGGCGGCCATCGGCGCGCTGGCCGGCGTGCTGGTCACCCCGATCACGCTGACCAGCTACGATCTCGGCATCGCGCTGGCGCTCAAAGGTTTTGCAGCAGCCATGCTCGGCGGCATGGGCAATCCTAAGGGAGCCCTCGTCGGCGGCATCCTGCTTGGTCTGTTCGAGGCGCTGACGGCCGGCTTCATCAGTTCGCAATACAAGGATGCGGTTGCCTTCATCGTCATCCTCGCCGTCCTGTTCGCCATGCCGCAAGGCCTGTTCGGGCGCAATTCGGTCAATCGGGTGTGATGATGCGGCTCACGACAAAACAGACCACCCTGCTGGTGCTTGCACTGCTCATCGCGGCAACGCCCTTCTTCTTTCCATCGGCCTTCTATTTCCGTGTAGGCTCGCTGCTGTTCGTCAATGGCGTGGCGGTGCTCGGCATCGTCATCCTGACGGGTTTTGCCGGACAGATCAGCCTCGGACATGCAGGATTTGCCGGTATCGGCGCCTATGCCTCGGCGCTGGCGCCCGTGCATCTCGGTCTGCATCCCGCTTTCGCCGCAATCCTCGGTGCCGTGCTTTCGGCTGCGATCGCCTATGTCGTCGGCCGCCCGATTTTGCGACTGAAGGGCTACTACCTTGCCGTCGCGTCGCTCGGTTTCGGCATCCTGGTCTCCATGGTGCTGTCCAACGAGGCCTGGCTGACCGGCGGGCCGGACGGCATCGCGGTCGCCGATCTCGGCCTGCGCCAGGCGCTCGGGCAACTGGGACTCAAACTTTCTGCGCCGCAATTCTGGTACTTCTTCTGCGGGCTCTGCCTGCTGATCGGCGCCTGGCTGGCGCTCAATCTCCATGACAGCCCGACGGGCCGCGCGCTGCGCGCCCTGCATGGCTCGGAGATTGCCGCAAGCACGGTCGGCGTCGACGTCGCCCGGCTGAAACTGCAGGCCTTCGTCATCTCGGCAGTCTATGCCTCGGTCTCCGGCTCGCTGCTCGCTCTGCAGAACAAGTTCATCACGCCGGACGTCGCTGGCTATATGCACTCGATCGAACTGGTCACAATGGCTGTGCTGGGCGGTGCCGGCTCGGTGCTGGGCGCGATCCTCGGCGCCGGCATCCTCACCCTCCTGCCGCAGGTACTTACCGTGTTTGCCGAATACGAGCAGGTCATGCTCGGGCTGGTGATGATGCTGGTCATGATCTTCCTGCGCGAAGGCCTGCTGCCATCGCTGCTGCGTCAATTTACCGGGAGGGGAGCATGAGCCTTCTCAGCGTCGAGGGATTGGGAATTGCCTTCGGTGGCCTGCGCGCCGTCGATGATGTGAGCTTTTCCGTCAATCCCGGAGAAATCGTCTCGGTGATCGGGCCGAACGGGGCCGGCAAAACCACCCTGTTCAACATGATCTCCGGCGTCTACATGCCGAAATCCGGCAAGGTGCGATTGAACGGCGAGGACGTGACCGGGTTTTCTCCGCATCTTCTGGCCCGTCGCGGCATGTCGCGCACCTTCCAGAACCTGCAGATCTTCCAGAACATGACGGTGCTGGAAAACGCCATTGCCGGGTTTCATCTGCGGGAAAAAGGCTCGGTATTCGCCGACCTGCTCGGGCTTCCGGCCTCGCGCCGGCGCTCCCGGGACGCGCAAGCCGGGGCGAGGGAACTGCTGGCGCGCGTCGGCCTTGCCAATGCCGCCGAACTTGAGGCCGGCAATCTGTCCTATGGCGCGCTGAAACGGCTGGAGATCGCCCGGGCCCTTGCCCTCGATACCAAGGTCCTGCTGCTCGACGAACCGGCCGCCGGCTGCAACGCCGTCGAAACCGAGGAGATCGATCACCTGATCGCCGAGGTGGCCGCCTCCGGCGTCGCAATCCTTCTTGTCGAGCATGACATGAAGATGGTGATGCGCATCTCCAACCACATTGTGGTCCTCGATCATGGGGTGAAGATCGCCGAGGGCGACCCCGCTGCCGTCGCCCGCAATCCGGATGTCATCGCGGCCTATCTCGGAACCCAGGCACAGGAGGCGTCCCATGCTCACAGTTGAGGGACTGCGGTCGCGCTATGGCCGCATCGAAGCGCTGCACGGCGTCGACCTGCACATTGATTCCGGCGAGATCGTCACCATCGTCGGCGCCAAGGGCGCGGGCAAGACGACGCTGCTGCGCTGCCTCTCCGGCCTGCAGCCGATCAGCGCCGGCCAGATCATCTTCCGGGGTGAAGCGCTGGCCACCACGCCCGCCTACAAGCGCCTGAAGCGGGGGCTTGCCCAGTCTCCCGAGGGGCGACAGATCTTCACCAACCTGACAGTCGAGGAAAACCTGCGTCTCGGCGCATTCCTCTTCACCGACGACCGGGTCGATCGGGACATGGAGAATGCCTTCCAGATGTTCCCGATCCTCAAGGAGAAGCGCAATCTCGCCGCCGGCGGCCTGTCCGGCGGCCAGCAGCAGATGCTGGCGATCGCCCGCGCGCTGATGGGGCGCCCGTCCTGCCTGCTGCTCGACGAGCCCTCGATGGGCCTGGCACCCATCCTGGTCCAGCAGATCTTCGACGTGGTGAAGAGCATGCGGGACCTCAAGGTCACCGTGCTTCTGGTCGAGCAAAACGCCTTCGGCGCCCTGTCGGTCGCCGACCGCGGCTACGTCATGGAAACCGGCAAGATCACCATGGAGGGACCGGCCGGCGAATTGCTCGCCGATCCCCGCATTCGCGAAGCCTATCTGGGAATCTGATCACTCATGTCCGTCGCCACCATCGCCCGTGAGGGAAACATCGCCGTCGTCACGGTCGACAACCCGCCCGTCAACGCACTGAGCCAGGCCGTGCGCCAGGGTCTCGTCGATGCAGTCGCCGAACTCGACAATGATCAAGATGTCGCCGCCGTGGTGCTCGCCTGCGCCGGACGCACCTTCATTGCCGGCGCCGATGTCAGCGAATTCGACAAGCCGCCGCAGCCGCCCCATCTGCCCGACGTGGTCTCGGCCATCGAACTGGCGGCCAAGCCCTGGATCGCGGCGATCCACGGGTCTGCCCTTGGCGGCGGCTTCGAAGTCGCGCTGGGTTGCCGTTTCCGGCTTGCGACAGCGGATGCCTCGGTCGGCCTGCCGGAAGTGACGCTCGGGATCGTTCCCGGCGCTGGCGGGACGGTGCGCACGGTGCGCCTTGCCGGCATCGCGTCTGCCGTCGATCTGGTGACCACGGGCAAGCCGGTGCGTGGGCCGCGGGCGCTGGAGCTTGGCCTGGTCGACAGGATCGTCGAGGGCGACCTGCGCACCGCCGCCATCGCCTTTGCTCGCGACACACTTTCGCATCCCCTTCCCCAGCCGCTTTCGCAGCGTCCCGCGCCGACAGTGACCGATACCTTCTTTACCGAGACCGAGGCGGCCATCGCCAAGCGGGCCAGGGGCGAGGTCGCGCCGCTGAAGGCTCTTGCCTGCCTGCGCCGGGCGACCGAAACCGACTTTGCCGCCGCCATGCAATTCGAGCGCGCCACCTTCCTCGAACTTCGAGCCTCCGAACAGGCATCAGCGCTCCGCCACGTCTTCTTCGCCGAGCGGGCGGCCCCGCGTCCGGCGGCCTTGTCCGGCGTTCAGACCTTGCCGCTTCGGAATGCCGCCGTCGTCGGCGGTGGCACGATGGGTGCCGGCATCGCCGCTGCCCTACGTGACGCCGGCCTGCCGGTCATCCTGATCGAGCGGGACGATGCGGCCGTCGCGCGCGGCATCGCCAATCTCAAGGACATCTTCGCCGGCGCGGTCAAGCGCGGGCGCCTGACCGAGGCTGCCGCCGAAGCGCGACTTGCCGGCGTGACGGGTTCGACGGACTATGCTGCCCTTGCCGATACCGACCTCGTGATCGAGGCCGTGTTCGAGGAGCTATCGGTCAAGCGCCAGGTGTTCGAGCAACTGGGCCGCGTCTGCCGCCCCGATGCGGTGCTGGCGACCAACACTTCCTATCTCGATCCGCGGGCGATCGCCGAAGGACTGCCCAATCCCGGCCGTTTCATCGGCCTGCATTTCTTCAGCCCGGCCAATGTCATGAAGCTGCTGGAGATCGTGCCGACACCCCAGACCGGCGACCAGACGCAGGCCACCGGATTTGCCCTCGCCCGGATGCTCGGCAAGGTGCCCGTGCGCGCCGGCATCTGCGAAGGCTTCATCGGCAACCGCATCCTCAAGCGCTACCGCGCCGAGGCGGAAGCGCTGGTGCGGCAGGGCGTGCCGATTGCTGCCGTCGATGCGGCCATGCGCGCCTACGGCTTTGCCATGGGTCCCTTCGAAGCGCAGGATCTCGGCGGCCTCGACATCGCCTTTTTGCAGCGCGAAGGCGCGCGCGCGGCGGGTCAGGATGTGCCCGAGACGCTCGGCGATATTATGGTGCGGGCCGGCCGCAAGGGCCAGAAGACCGGCGGCGGCTGGTATGACTACCAGGCCGGCGATCGGCGGCCGCTTGGCTCGGAGGAGGTCGCCCGCCTTCTCCGCCCCCTGATCCAGCCCGGCCCCGCACTGGATGCCGAGGCGATCGCCGCCCATCTGGTCGGCGCCATGGCCCGCGAGGGCGAAGCGATCCTGGGGCAAGGCATTGCCGAAAAGGCCTCCGACATCGACCTGGTCGAAATTCACGGCTACGGTTTTCCCCGCTGGCGCGGCGGCCCTATGTTCCAGGCGGCGAAAAGCGCGGGCTCTTTATCCTGAAACAGCCGGCCTTCAATCGCCGAGGAGCTGGCGATCGTCGCCATCACGGTTGCGCACCAGTTCCTCCTTGATGCTCCGCAGCGATTTCAGCGCCTTGTTTCGATCGGCATAGGCGACCATGTTGGCCAGGATGTCGATTGCCGCGAGATAGGCGTAGCGCGTCGATGTCGGGCGGAAGATGTTCTTGCCCTCCGGCATGTCGATCGCGATGACCAGGTCCGCGGCCTGCGCAACCGGCGAGCCGGCCTGGGTCATCACGATGGTCGGAATGGCGTTCTGTCGCAAAAGCTCCAGACAATGGACGAGGCCCATGTCGCGGCCGGTATAGGACGAGCCGAACACCACCGTTCCGGGCTGCGCGGCCGCCGAAATCATCAGGTTCATGCCATGGTCGTTGGATGCGTTCACTCGGCAACCGAGACGAAACAGCCGATTGTGCAACTCGTTGACGATCATCGCCGAATTGCCACTGGCGCCAAAGGCCTGGACGAAATCTGCGGCCCGCAGGATCTGCGCCGCCTTTTCGATGGCGACGAGGTCGATCTGGCGATGGAGTTCAAAAAGCGCGTTCTGTGCCTTGGAGACGATATCGCGGGCCACCTCCTCGGCGGTCGCCGTCGAAGCCTCCGGTTTCAGGTAACGCAGGCCGACATAGGCCAGCTTGGCCAGCTGCACCTTGAAATCGGAATAGCCCTGGCACCCCAGCCGCCGGCAGAAACGGGTGACCGTCGGCGGCGAAACGCCCGCCCGATGGGCCAACTCGATGATTGACGCATTGACGACAAAATCCACGTTCTCCTGCGCGAACTTTGCCAGCTTGGCATCCAGGCCGGAAAGTCGGCCATCCTCGTCGGAGAGGGCGTGAAAGAGGTCCATTGGGTCTTGCCTGTATTGCCCGCGTTGTGAAAACTTCAAGCTCCGGTGAAATTGAATTTCACTCGCACCATTTTTGATAGCATAATGCGGGCAAGCATCAACGAAACTCGCCCCTCTCCTGAAAATAAAAGCAACAGCTCCGCGCCAACGGCATACTCGATCCGACGGCGCGTCTTCCCCAACGAGGTCTAGCATGAACTATCCGTGGCCCGAACCCGGCACGCCGCTCGAACAGGTCGCAACGCCGATGCCTGTCATCGACGAGGCGAGGCTTGGCGCCAACATCGCCCGTGTCCAGGCCTATTGCGATCGTCATGGCAAGGCATTCCGGCCGCATATCAAGACCCACAAGATCGCCGCGGTCGCCCGCCAGCAGGTGGAAGCGGGCGCGGTCGGGCTCAATTGCCAGAAGGTGACCGAGGCGGAGGTCTTTGCCGATGCCGGCTTCGACGACATCCTCATCACCTACAATATTCTCGGACCGGCCAAGCTCGCCCGGCTGAAGGCGTTGAACGAACGGGTCGCAAGGCTTGCGGTCGTCGCCGACAGCGAGATCACGTTTGCCGGTCTGGCCTCCACCTTCGATGCAGATCGTCCGCTGACGGTTCTGGTCGAATGCGATACCGGCGCGAAGCGCTGCGGCGTGCAGACGCCGGAGGCGGCGGTCGCGCTCGCCGAGAAGATCGCATCGGCGCCCGGCCTGCGTTTCGGCGGCATCATGACCTATCCCGCCGTCGGCGGCGCGGTCGAGGTCGAGACCTTCATGGCCCGCACCATGGCGCTCCTGTCGGACAAGGGGATAGATTGCCCCGTGCGGTCCAGCGGTGGTTCGCCGGATCTCTTCTCCGCCCACCTGGTGCCGTCCGCCACGGAACATCGCGCCGGAACCTATGTCTATAACGACCGCAGCATGGTCCGCGCCGGCCATTGTACAGCGGATGATCTCGCCATGCACATCCTTGCAACAGTGGTTTCGCGTCCAGCGACGGATCGTGCCGTGCTGGACTGCGGCTCAAAGGCACTGACCTCCGACCTGCTCGGCTTCACCGAATACGGTTCCATCCACGGTTTCGAGGGCGCCCGTATCGTGTCGCTCTCGGAGGAGCATGCGGTGGTCGATCTATCGGGCTGCGCCAAGCCGTTCCCGGAGATCGGCACGATGGTGAAGGTGGTGCCCAACCACACCTGCGTCGTCACCAATCTCTTCGATCGGATGGTCTTTCATCGCGACGGCATCGTCACGCGGGTCGAGAAAGTGGATGCCCGCGGGACGGTCTGGTAGCCGGTGCCTTTGAAAAATTCTGCCGCTTCAAATCTTCAGGCCGCCGCCGGGCTGTGATGGTTCGGCAGACATGATGAAAATAGGGCGCCTGCGTCAGGCGCCCTTTTTCATTTCGAAACGGCCTCCCCTCGCCCCTGCCGCGAATGTCCCGCACGGCTAAAACTCTCGATTCCCAGACAAAATCACAGCGCGCAGCATTGGAGACCGGTGTTGCGAGGGATGCCTCACTATGAAAAAATGCATCGCCTTTCCATGAAGAAGAAAATAAATTACACAACATCATACTTAAACGGAAAATTCGTTGACTTCGCTCCGATTTACCGCATTATCAAGAAAATAAATTACACCGGAATGGTGAGTGGGTGAACTGAAGAAAATGGGAGATTCGACTTTCGAGCGCGCTGCGGCAATCGCTGCAAAGACGACCCTCTAGGTCGGCGGCAATCGGAAATCGGTCAGCAAGACAACATGACGACGGTAGCGAGCCCCGTAGCGGTGGCCGAAGGCCGGAGTGTATTCGGATTTAAGACATGCGCATCTTCACCGCCTCGCTGGCGACTGAGACGAACACCTTCTCCCCCGTACCGACGGACATGAATGCGTTCAAGGCCGCCTTCTACGCCGGACCGGGCGAGCATCCGGATACGCCGACACTCTGCTCCTCCGTCGTTCCGATCCTGCGCCGTCGTGGCAGGGAAGAAGGCTTCACCGTGATCGAAGGCACGTCTTGCTGGGCGGAACCCGCCGGCCTGATCCAGCGCCAGACCTACGAGACGCTGCGCGACCTGATCCTTGCCGAACTGAAGGCGGCGCTGCCGGTCGATGGCGTCGTGCTCGGCCTGCATGGCGCGATGGCGGCCCAAGGCTATGATGATCCGGAAGGCGATTTCCTCGCCCGGGTCCGCGCGATCGTCGGCCCGGATGTTCTGATCGCCGCCGAATTTGACCCACACAGCCATCTGACCGCTCTCAGGGTCGCCAATCTCGACCTCATGGCGGCCTTCCTCGAATTCCCGCATACGGATTTCGAACAGCGCGGCGAACATGTCGTGGAACTCGCGCTCCGGGCGCTGCGCGGCGAGATCAAGCCGGTGATTTCGACCTTCGACTGCCGAATGATCACCATTTTCCCGACCAGCCGCGAGCCGATGCGGTCGTTCGTGGACCGCATGCAGGCGATGGAAGGCAAGGGCGGTGTCCTTTCCGCCTCAGTGATCCACGGCTTCATGGCCGGGGACCTGCCGGACATGGGAACGCGCATCGTCGTCGTGACCGACAACGACAAGGTGAAGGGCGATGCCCTGGCGGCCCAACTCGGCCGCGAGCTCTACAGCCTGCGCAAGACCACCGCGATGCCGATGTTCGATACCGAGGCCGGTCTCGACCAGGCGATCGCAATGCGCGCCGCGCATCCTGAAATGCCGGTCACCATAGCCGACGTCTGGGACAATCCCGGCGGTGGCGTGGCAGGCGACGCGACCTACATCCTGCGCCGGATGCTGAATCGCGGCATGGACAATTTCGCCGTCGCGACGATCTGGGATCCGATCGCCGTGACCTTCTGCCATGCGGCCGGCGAGGGCGCGGAACTCAGCCTGCGTGTCGGCGGAAAGTCCGGCCCCGAAGGCGGAGAGCCGCTCGATCTGCGTGTGACCGTCATGAAGGTCATCGACGCCGGGTGGCAGAGTTTCCGCAACAGCCGGGTCACGCTCGGCAGTGTCGCCGTCGTTCGCCCGGTCGGCACGAATATCGACATCGTGCTGATCACCAGCCGCACACAGACCTACGAGCCCGACATCTTCTCCAACCAGGGCGTCGATTTCGCCGAGAAATCCTATCTGCTGATCAAGTCGACCAATCATTTCTACGCGGGCTTTCAGCCGATTTCCTCCGAAATCGTCTATATCGCCGCGCCGACCTCCTATCCCACCAACCCGGCAACCACGCCCTACCGCAAGGCGAGCCTCGAGCTCTGGCCGCGCGTTGCCGATCCGCTGGGACTCGATGTCTGAATTTTCGACCGGGAGGAAAGCCGGCCGGGATCTTTGACCAAACCGATGCCAATGAAGGGAACCGAAAAATGAAAAAGAGTGCATTTG
This sequence comes from Arenimonas sp., assembly GCA_019459145.1. Classification (GTDB taxonomy): domain Bacteria; phylum Pseudomonadota; class Alphaproteobacteria; order Rhizobiales; family Rhizobiaceae; genus Allorhizobium. Next base: position 58,329 of record JAIBEK010000067.1, on the reverse strand, counting down.
TTCTGATCACGCTGGCGGCACTTGCCGGAACCAGCAGCCTGGCACTGGCCCAGGCCAGTGACGGCGTATTGACCGTTGCGACGATCGGCGAGCCGCCGACCCTCGACGTCATGCAGACGCCGACCGATATCGTGCTGACCATCGACCAGCACATCTTCGAGACGCTCTATACCTATGACGCCCAGTGGAAGTCCGTGCCGCTGCTCGCAGCCGGCATGCCGACCCTTTCCGAGGACGGCCTGACCTACCGCATTCCGCTGCGCGAAGGGGTAACCTTCCACGACGGCAGCGCTTTCGACGCCAAGGACGTGACGGCCTCGCTGAAGCGCTGGATGGCGATCAATTCCAAGGGCAAGCAGGTTGCGACAATCGTCGAGAGCCTGACGGAAGACGGCGACCACGCCGTCGTCATCAAGCTCAAGTCGCGCTATGCGCCGCTGCTCGCCACGCTGTCCCAGGCTTCCGTAATCATGCCGTCGGAAAAGCTCGCCGACACGCTGACCGACTTCGTCGGTACCGGACCCTATGCCCTCAAGGAGCGCAAGCCCGACCAGTACACCCAGCTCGTCCGTTTCGAGGGCTACAAGTCTCCGGAAGGCGAAGTCAGCAATTATGCCGGCAAGCGCGAAGCGATCGCAAAGGAAATCCGTTTCGTTCCGGTTCCCGACGCCAATACGCGCGTCGAGGGCCTGATCTCCGGCCAGTTCGACTATGCCGACTCGCTTCCGGTCAGCGCCTATGAACGCGTCGAGGGAAGCGGCAATGCCAAGCCCGTGATCTTCAAGGATGCCGGCTGGGCCTCGATGAACATGAACATGAAGGAAGGCCTGCTTGTTAAGAAGGAACTCCGTCAGGCGGTTCAGGCAGCGCTCAACCCGAACGACATGATGCTGGCAGCCTTTTCCGAGGACCGCTTCTTCAGTGTCGATGCCTCGATCTTCCCGAAGGGGTCCTTCTGGCACACCGAAGCGGGCGTTGCGCGTTACGGCGAAGGCGATCCGGAATCGGCTGGTAGACTGCTGGAACAGGCCGGCTATGACGGCACCCCGCTGCGCCTGATGACCAGCCGCCAGTACGAATTCCACTACAAGATCGGCGAAGTCGCCAAGGCCTATTTGGAAGCAGCCGGCTTCAAGGTCGATCTTCAGGTGGTCGATTGGGCAACGCTGACCACCCGGCGCGCCGATTCGAAGGAATGGGACATCTTCATCACCCACTCCAACTTCCCCGGCGATCCGACAACGATCAACACGATCACCGACACCTATCCGGGCTGGTACGTTTCGGACCAGAAGACGAAGGCCGTTGCCGCCTACATGGACGCGACAACCGACGACGCCAAGAAGACAGCCTGGGACGGGATCCAGACGGTCATCTATGATGATGCACCGCTCTACAAGGTCGGCAACTTCAATGCCGTCTCGGGTCTCGCCAATGGTGTGTCGGGTTACGAGCCGACCTATTGGCCGCACTTCTGGAACGTAAGCCCGAAAAAGTAAGGACCAGGCTATGGCAAGGATCGCTGAGGCACTCTTGAAACGGCTGGGGGGCATGACGATCGTGCTCGCCCTCGTCGTGACGGTGGTCTTCATCATCGTCCGCGTAACGCCCGGCGATCCTGCCGCTGTCATGCTGGGGTCGGATGCGACCCCGGAAGACATCGCGCAATTGCGCTCCCGCATGGGGCTCGATGCGCCGCTCCTCCTGCAATACGGCCAGTTTGTTCTGGGCATATTGCAGGGCGATCTCGGCCAGTCGATTTTTCTCAACCAGCCGGTCACGACGGCACTCGCCGCACGTGCCGAGCCAACCTTTTTCCTCACCCTGTTCTCGATCCTGATCGCGGTCGCGATCGCCCTGCCGGTCGGCATCCTTTCGGCCGTCAAGCGCGGCACGATCTTCGACCAGATGGTCGTGACCCTCACCATGGTGGCGGCAAGCGTGCCGAGTTTCTGGCTCGGCCTCATGCTGATTCAGGTCTTCGCCGTCGGTCAGGGCTGGTTTCCGGCTTCCGGTTACGGCGGTCCGGACACGCCGTTCCTTGCACGTCTGCACCATCTCGTCCTGCCGGCCGTGGCGCTCGGCGTCGTCAATTCCGCCCTGATCACCCGCTTCACCCGCGCCGCCATGCTCGATGTGCTCGGTGAGGACTATGTCCGCACCGCCCGCGCCAAGGGCGCCGGCGAAGGCCGTGTCATCCTGAAACACGCGCTTAAGAACGCGCTGATCCCGATCATTACCGTCATCGGCCTGTCGATCGCCATGCTGGTCGCAGGTGCCGTCGTGACCGAGACCGTCTTCGGCCTGCCCGGCATCGGCAATCTCGTCGTCTCGGCAGTCCTGCGCCGGGACTATCCGGTCATCCAGGGCGCGCTGCTCGTCGTCGCCGCCATCTATGTGCTCATCAACTTCATTGTCGACATGCTCTATATTCTCGTTGATCCGCGGGTGCGCCAATGAACACCATGGCCTCCGTTTCCATGCCGTTCGCTTCCGGCCTTCGCCGACTGCTCGGCAACCGTGCGATCCTGCTCGGGGCAATCATTCTGGTGGTGGTCGTGCTGGCTGCCCTTCTTGCGCCGTGGGTCGCACCCTACGAGCCGAACAAGCTGTCGATCGCCAACAGGCTGAAGCCGCCGTCGCTGACGAATTTCTTCGGCACCGACGAATTCGGCCGTGACATCTTTTCTCGCGCCATCTTTGCCGGACGGATCTCGCTGCTCGTCAGCCTCGGCGTCGTCGCTATCTCCACCGTACTCGGCGTGTTCCTCGGCGTTACCGCCGGCTTCTTCCGCAGCCTTGATGCGCCGATCTCGCGCCTGCTCGATGCAATGATGTCCTTCCCGGACATCCTGCTGGCCATCGCGCTGGTCGCCGCCCTCGGCCCTTCGCTGTCGACCGTCATCCTGGCACTCGGCATAACCTATGCTCCGCGCCTTGCCCGCATCGTCCGAGGCTCGACACTGGTTCTGCGCGAACTGCCATACATCGAGGCGGCCGTCGCCATGGGCCTGCCGACTTGGCAGATTCTAACCCGGCACGTTCTGCTCAACCTCGCCTCCCCGATCCTGGTTCAGGCAACCTTCGTCTTCGCCTCGGCCATGCTGGCGGAAGCCAGCCTGTCCTTCCTCGGCGTCGGCGTTTCCACCGACATGCCGACCTGGGGCACGATGCTGGCTTCCGGCCGTGAATACATGAACAACGCCTCGTGGCTGATGGTGTTTCCCGGCCTCGCCATCGTGTTTTCGGTTCTCTCCCTGCAATTGCTGGGTGACGGCCTGCGCGATCTCGTTGATCCCCGGCTGGCCAAGGAAAACTGATCATGACTGAGAAAACGACCACAGTTCGGCCGGTTCTTTCGGTCGAAAACCTGACGACCGCATTCAAGACGCCGGAAGGCTGGAAGGCCGTCATTCGCAATATCAGCCTGCATGTCGACGCCGGCGAGACGGTCGCCATCGTCGGCGAAAGCGGCTCGGGCAAAAGCGTCACGGCCCTCTCGACCCTGCGGCTCCTGCCGTCCGGCCGGTCGCGCATCGAAGGCCGCATCCTGCTCGACGGCAAGGACCTGCTTGCCGCCAGCGAAGCCGAGATGCGGAAAGTGCGCGGCGGTTCGATCGGCATGATCTTCCAGGAGCCGATGACCTCGCTCAACCCGATCTTCACCATCGGCAACCAGATCGCCGAGGCCCTGATCCTCCATCGGGCGCTATCGTGGAAGGAGGCCGAGGCGGAGACCGTGCGGCTGATGGAGCGAGTACGCATCCCGGCGGCCAAGACGCGCCTTCATGAATATCCGCATAAATTCTCGGGCGGCATGCGCCAGCGCGTGATGATCGCCATGGCGCTCGCCTGTCGCCCCAAGCTCTTGATCGCCGACGAGCCGACGACGGCGCTCGACGTGACGATCCAGGCAGAGATCCTTCACCTGCTGCGCGAACTGCAGAGGGAGGAGAATATGGGCGTATTGTTCATCACCCACGACATGGGCGTCGTGGCCGAGATCGCCGATCGCACCGTGGTGATGTTCCGCGGCGACATGGTCGAGACCGGCCCGACAGATGAAATCTTCGCTTCACCGAAGGACGTCTATACGAAGTCGCTGCTCGCCTCCATTCCGCGCCTCGGCACGATGGGTGCGGCCGCCGCGCCGAAGCGTTTCCCGGAGGTCGATCCGGCAACGGGGGTGGCGACGGACGGGATCGAGATGAACCCGGTATCTCGCACCGTCGAACCGATCCTCAAGGTCGACAATCTGGCCGTCCGTTTCGATCTGCCGAAGGGCCGCGTCCATGCGGTGGAGAATGTCTCCTTCGATCTGCGGCCGGGCGAGACGCTCTCGCTGGTGGGCGAATCCGGCTGCGGCAAGTCGACGACAGGTCGCGCCATCATCCGGTTGCTCACACCCACCGCCGGTTCGATCGTCATCAACGGACAGGACGTGACAAAGGCAGGCACCCGTGAATTGCGCGCCATGCGTCGCACCTCGCAGATGATCTTCCAGGACCCGTTTGCCTCGCTCAATCCGCGCATCACCGTCGGTTCCGCGATTGCCGAGCCGATCCTTGCCCACGGCTTGATGGGGCGGCGGGATGCCAAGGCGCGCGTCGCCGAACTGCTGGAACAGGTCGGCCTGTCGGCAAACATGGCCGATCGCCATCCGCATGAATTCTCCGGCGGCCAGCGGCAGCGCATCTCGATCGCACGGGCGCTCGCGCTCGAGCCGAAGTTCATCGTTGCCGACGAGGCCGTCTCGGCACTCGACGTTTCGGTCAAGGCGCAGGTTTCCAACCTTTTACTCGACCTGCAACAAAAGCACGGTCTGGCCTACCTTTTCATCTCCCACGACATGGCCGTGGTGGAACGGATGAGCCATCGGGTCGCGGTGATGTTTCTTGGGGAGATCGTCGAGATGGGTCCCCGCGCGGCAATCTTCGACAGCCCGCAGCATCCCTATACCCGCCGCCTGATCGCGGCCGTTCCGATCCCGGATCCGGCGCGCCGCGGCCTGACGCCGCCACCACTTTCCGAGGAGATCAAGAGCCCGATCAGGCCCTTCGACTACGTCGTGCCGAAGCGCACCTACCGGGAAGTTTCGCCCGGCCATTTTGTGCAAGAGATTTCGTGATCCGGCTCCTGCCTCCCCTGCCCCATCGACATTTGAAAGGCGATCCCATGAGCAACGACAGACTTATCCGCTACGATGTGGCCGACCAACAGGCTGGCGGCCAGCGGCGCCCCTTCGCCAAAGCCGTCCGCGCCGGCGATTTCGTCTATGTCTCGGGCCAGGTCCCGACCGTTGACGGCGAGGTCATCGTCGGCAACATCGTCGCGCAGAGCGAGCAGGTGATTGCCAATATCAAGACCGTGCTGGCGCTTGCCGGTTGCACGCTTGAAGACGTGATCAAGGTCAATGTCTGGCTTGACGACGCCCGCGACTTCTCCAGCTTCAACGCGGTGTTTCAGAAGCACTTCATCGACCATCCGCCGGCACGCTCGACCGTTCAGTCGCCGATGATGGTCGACGTGAAGGTCGAGATGGACGTGATCGCCTACAAGCCTCTCGGTTAGGCGTGGATGCGAGGGGCACCCCCGTTGTCAGACGGGAGCCTGACCTTTCGCACTCGCCACCGAGCCTGCCTGCGCATACAGATCGGCGTATGTTTCGCGAAGCACGTTTTTTTGAACCTTGCCCATCGTGTTGCGCGGCAGGTCATCGACGAAGATTACCCGCTTCGGCTGCTTGTAGCGAGCCAGGCGGTCCTTCAGCCCGTCGAGGATGGAGCGTTCATCGATCGCGGCGCCCGGCTTCCTGACCACCACGGCCGTGACACCTTCGCCGAAATCCGGATGCGCCACCCCGATGACGGCGGTTTCGACTACGCCCGGCATCTGGTCGATTTCCGTCTCGACCTCCTTCGGATAGATATTGTATCCGCCTGAAATCACCAGGTCCTTGCCGCGTCCGACAATATGGACATAGCCGCGTTCGTCGATCTTGCCGAGGTCGCCGGTGATGAAGAAGCCGTCGGTGCGAAACTCGGCAGCGGTCTTTTCCGGCATGCGCCAATAGCCCTTGAACACGTTGGGGCCCTTCACCTCGATCATTCCGGTCTCTCCATCGGCGACGGGTACCCCGGTTTCCGGATCGGTGACGCGGATCGACACGCCGGGAAGCGGAAAGCCCACCGTCCCGGCAATGCGGTCGCCCTCATAGGGGTTCGACGTGTTCATGTTGGTCTCGGTCATGCCGTAGCGCTCGAGTATGGCATGACCGGTCATCGCCTCGAACTTGCGGTGCGTCTCGGCCAGCAGTGGCGCCGAGCCGGAGATGAAAAGCCGCATATGCGCGGCCGCCTCTCGCGTCAGACCCTCATGTTGCGTCAGTCGGACGTAGAAGGTCGGAACGCCCATCATCACCGTCGCCGTCTTCATCAGCCGAAGCGCCTCGTCGGCATCGAACTTCGGCAGGAAATACATGGATGCACCGGAGAGAAGGACGACGTTCGATGCGACGAACAAGCCATGGGTGTGGAAGATCGGCAAGGCGTGGATCAGCCGGTCGTTCGCCGTGAAACGCCAGTGGCCGCGAAGCGTGACAGCATTGGAGAGCAAGTTGTCATGGGTGAGCATCGCGCCCTTGGACCGACCGGTCGTCCCGGACGTGTAGAGGATCGCGGCAAGGTCGTCGGGTCCGCGCTCCGCATCGAGGAAATCGGCACCTTCGTCCCGCGCCAGTTCGGCAAGCGAACCGCCGCCGGCTTCGTCGAGCGTTTCGACATGCGCCCCGTGGCTGAGGGCAAGCGCCTCCATTCCGGGCCTTGCGTTCGGGGTACAGACAACCAGGCGCGGCTCTGCGTCACCGATGAAATAGTCCAGCTCCGCCAGCGTGTAGGCCGTATTGAGAGGGAGATAGACCGCCCCCACGCGAATACAGGCGAGATAGAGCATCAGCGCCTCGGGGCTCTTCTCCACCTGGACGGCCACCCGATCGCCCGGTCGAACGCCCAGCGTCTCCAGGGTGGAGGCGAACCGGCCCGATTGCGCCAGCATGTCGCCATAGGTCCACGAACGGCCATCGGCGCCGAGAATGAAAACCGCGTCCGGGCGCAAGGCCAGGCGGATGGCATCGAAGAGATGGTTGCTCATGGCGTGAACTCCTTGTTGGCATTCTTTCGTTCTGCGTCGACGGGCAAGGGTTTCGACGACGAAGGGGGCGCGGCCGCCACCGGGTTGCGGACGCTTCTGTCGGCGGGCACCAGCCGGCGGATCGCCTGCGCCGCCACCACCTCGCCACGGCCGGCAAAGGCTTCGTGGTTCGTTTCGATGTCGTCCAGCTTGTAGAGATAGTTGACCATCAGCCCGAAGGCCTGGCGCATCGCCTTCGGTGATCGATCTCCGAGAAAGTTGATGCGCTCCAGGCGCGCGCCGTTGCCGAGATGGAACCGGGCCACCGGATCAATGATCTTGCCGTTCGGATTGCGGGCCTTGAGGAAATACCAGGCCGCAGCAGCCGTCATGACCGGCTGGATGGCCGCGACCACCTCCGGTCGGTCCGCCCAGTCCGGCTCGTCCAGAATAGCAAGCCGTAACCGTTCCGCCTGCGTCAGCGCCTCGGAGACCTCCGCGCTGCGTTCTCGGGAAAGCCAGCCGGCGAAGCCCGGCACGGGCGACAGGGTGACGAAGGTATCGAGTTTCGGCAATTCACGCCTGAGGTCCTCGACCACCTGCTTGATCAGGAAATTGCCGAAGGAAATACCGCGCAGGCCCTCCTGGCAGTTCGAGATCGAATAGAACACGGCAGTGGTCGCCTCGGCGGCCTTGATCTGCGCGCGATCCTCCTGAAGAAGATCGGATATGGTACCGGGAATTTCCCGCGTCAGCGCCACTTCGACGAAGATCAGCGGATCGTCGATCAGCTGGGGATGGAAGAAGGCGAAGCAACGACGATCCTCCGGCGCGAGCCGCAGACGCAATTCCTCCCATCCGCCGATGTGATGCACCGCCTCATAGCGGATGATCTTTTCCAGAATGTCAGCTGGGGTCGACCAGCTCACTGGCCGCAGGACCAGAAAGCCCCGATTGAACCACGACCCGAACAGGTGGGCGAAATCCGAATCAACGGCCTCCAGATCGGGATCGTCCACCTTCAGCCTCAGCAGGGTCTCGCGCATCTCGACCAGCGTGGCGATGCCGTTCGGCGCCAGGTTCAAGCGACGGATCAGTTCCTGCCGGCGGGGTTCCGCCGCCACATGCAGTTCCAGCAGCGCCGCCGGGCTTTGATCGGCGCGATAGCTCTCGATTGCGGCTTCCAGTCGCTCTGTCCTTGGGCCGAAGCGCTGCAGCAGCATTTCCATGAACTCGCGCTGCATGGGGGGATCGAACCGCTGCCAGCGGTCGAGGATGTCCTTGGCCAGCGCCATGCCGGAGGCTTCCCCCCGGCTCGACAGCAAGGTTTCGCACAGGGCCTCGATATGGCCGAGCGGATCGCCCCCGTCCTCGCGCGGCCCCAAGGACAGGAAGCGCCGGCCGCGATCGGTGATGGTCTGAAGCATGTCGCCGAAGAAGGACGTCCTGTTCATTCGATCGCTCCCAACATCTGATTGGGCAACCATGTGGCGATTTCGGGGAAGAGGCAGAGCAGGAAGATCGCCAGGAACATTACCAGCACATAGGGCAGCGCGCCCCAGAGGATGTCCTTCGTCCTGATCGTCGGAGCAATGGCGTTGATGACGAAGAGGTTGAGGCCGATGGGCGGCGTGATCAATCCGACCTCCATGTTGATCGTCAGCACGATGGCGAACCAGTAGGGGTCGAAGCCGGCCTGGGTGACGATCGGAAAGAGCATCGGCGCGGTCATCACGATGACGGCCACCGGCGGCAGGAACATGCCGCAGACGAGCAGGAAGACATTGATGATCGCCATCAGCACCCATCGGTTGACCTCCATGTCGGCGATCGCGGTGGCGATGGTCTGGGTGACGAACAGCGAGGAAAGGGCGAAGGCGAACAGTTCGGCCGCCGCCATGATCATCATGATCATGACGCTTTCGCGCATGGCCGAACCGAAGATGTTGGCAATCGGGCGGAGGCGGAACAGCCGGTAGGCGATGATGACCACGAGCAGCGTCAGAAGCGCCCCTGCCCCGGCTGCTTCGGACGGTGTGGCGATGCCGCCGTACAGCACATAAAGCGTGCCGCCGATGATGAGAAGGAATGGCAGGATGCGAGGCAGGCCGGCAAACCGTTCCTTGAACGTATAGCGGACCGCACGGGCATCGAACTCGTACCCCTTGCGCTTGCAGTCGATGATCGCCCAAACCATGAACATGGCCGTCAGCATGATGCCGGGGATGACGCCCGCCATGAACAGGCGACCGATCGATGTCTCGGTCGCAATGCCATAGACGATAAGCGTGACGGAGGGCGGAATGAGGATGCCGAGCGTTCCACCCGCGGCGATCGAGCCCGTGGCGACGGAAGCAGGATAACCGCGCCGCAGCATCTCCGGAATGCCCATCTTGCCGATCGCCGCGCAGGTCGCGGGCGACGAGCCGGTCATGCCCGAAAAGATCGCGCACGCGCCGATATTGGAAAGCACCAGCCCGCCCGGGACACGGTTCAGCCAGCGGTCGAGCGCGGTGTACAGGTCGGAGCCCGCAGGCGATGAGGCGACGGCCGCCCCCATCAGCACGAACATCGGAATGGAGACATAGGCCAGGTTGGCGATGCCCGAAAACATCGTGTCGCCAAGGATATAGAAAATATCCAGGCCGCTCTGCAGATAAAGGGCGACGAAGGCGGCCAGGCCGAGTGCGAAGGCGATCGGCATGCCGGTTGCGAGCAGAACGAAGAGGGCCGCGATGATCAGCAGGCCGGATAGGGTCGGGCTCATCGGTTCGATCCCTTCATCGAATGATTGTCGCTTTCGAGAACGCCGGTTGGAAGCTCCGGGGTGAGCGGTGCGTGGCCCTGCACCTGTTGCGCATCTCCCGACAGCAGGACGAGGATCTGCGCGACATATTGCAGACACAGCATGCCGAATCCGAGCGGCAGGGCCAGCAGGGGGATCCACAGCGGCGGCGCCCAGACGCTCGAGTGCTTCCAGTTGCCGGCCCAGGCCTCGTGAAACTGGATCCATGTCGCAATCAGCATGAAGATGCAGAACAGCAGGCCGAGCAAGCTGCCGACCAGCTTCAACCTTGCTCGCGCCCGGTCGCCGAGCAGCATGTCGACCACGTCGACGCCGACGTGCCCGCCCTTGAGCAGCACGTAGGGTGCGCCGAGGAACATGGCGGCCGTGGCGGAAAACACCACGAAGTCGGTCTGCCAGATCGTCGGATGGCGGAAGACATAACGTGTGAGGATCATCTGGCAGACGACAAGCATCGCGGCGATGACCAGGGCGGTCGACAACACGGCAAGCGTACGCGACAGGTTACCGACCACCTGAATAAAGGCCTTGACCATTTCGGAAATCCTTGGTTGCGGAAGAAGAAGGCGGCGCACCAGCGCGCGCCGCCTCGCATCCGGATCATTCCACGGCCAGGGCCTTTTCGATCAGCTTGTCGCCATCCGGCACGTTCGCCGCGAAGTTCTTGTAGGAGGACTCCTTGGCCACCGCGAGCCAGGCGTCATAGTCCGCCTTCGACATCTCCACGACTTCGACGCCGGCCTTCTTGTAGGTGTCGATCATCAACTGATCGCCTTTGCGGACCTCCTCATTGAAAAAGGCCTCGGCCTTTTCGCCGGCCGCAAGGATCGCCTTCTGCTGCTCGGGCGTCAGGCCGTCGAAGACCTTCTTGGAGACGAGGACCGGCTCATACATGAACCAGAGCGCATTCTCTCCCGGTGCCGTCAGGCATTTGGCATGCTCGAAAAGACGGTAGGAGACGAAGCTCGCCGAGGACGTATTGGCGGCGTCCAGGACGCCCGTCTGCATGCCGGTGTAGATCTCCGACGACGGCATCGAGGAAATCGAGGCGCCGGCTGCGACCAGCATCTCCTCGAAGGCCGGACCGGCGGCGCGAATGACCTGCCCCTTGATCGTGTCCGGCGACGTGATGCAGCCTTTCTTCGAGGCGAATGCGCCGGAAAGCCATGCATCGGCGATCACGATCGCGCCCGCATCCTCGATCACCTTCTTGATGTCCATCATGAACTCGGAATCGTTGAGGCGCGTGGCTCGATCGAAATTGCCGACCAATCCGGGCATCAGCGTCGCGGAGAAGATGGGATGACGGCCGGACGCATAGTCGAGCGGGAACGACGTCATGTCGAGCAGCCCGCGCGTCACCGCATTCCACTGGTCGTTGGGCTTGTAGAGCGAGGACCCAGGAAAGACCTGGATTTCCAGTTCGACATTGGCGGCCGCCACGTCGCGTGCGATCATCTGCACCATCTCGTCGCGGATGTCGCCCTTGCCGCCCGGGAACTGGTGCGATGCCTTGAGTACGGTCTGCGCATCGGCTGTCGATGCCGTCAGGCCACTAAGAGCGGCCATGGATAGTGCCATAAGATTCCGGCGAAAACGCTTCATTTTTTCCTCCCTGATATTCCGGCCCTCCCGCCGGTCTGGTATAAATGTGACGTTATCTTGTGTGCAAAGTCAACCTTCTCGTATACAAGAAAGACTTGCATGAGATCAGGACCGGGTGGGCAATGAGCGAGAACATCTTCTTCAAGCTACGTGACGAGATAGAAAACGGGATAGTGGCCGGTGAGTTCGAGCCGGGCGAGCGACTGGACGAAACCCAGTTGGCGGCACGCTTTGGCGTATCGCGTACGCCGATCCGCGAGGCCTTGATGCAGTTGAGCGCCATCGGCTTTGTCGAGATCCGGCCGCGGCGCGGCGCGGTCGTGGCCAACCCGGCGCCACAGCGCGTGTTCGAGATGTTCGAGGTCATGGCCGAGCTGGAGGGCATGGCGGGCGCCTTCGCCGCGCGCCGGCACACCGAGGAAGATCGCGACGCGCTGATGGCTGCCCATGAGAAATGCAGGGAAGCGCTGGCGAGCGAGGACACCGACCGCTACTACTACGAGAACGAGGTTTTTCATCGGGCGATCTATGCGGCAAGCGGCAGTGAATTCCTCGAGGAACAGTGCGTGGCGATGCATCGTCGCCTGCGGCCATATCGTCGCCTCCAACTGCGGGTGCGCAACCGCATGAAGGTCTCGTTCAAGGAACACGGCGAAGTCATCGATGCCATTCTTGCCGGTGACGCGGAACAGGCGCGCCTTCTTCTGCGCGGTCATGTGGCGGTTCAGGGCGACCGTTTCGGCGACCTCGTCTCGAACCTCTCCAACCGCGAGCGGCGGGGCAGCCGGCAGGCATAGACGCAGCCCGGACGCCAGAGTGCCGGTCGCGAGGGGCAATCGCCGCCGACACCACCGGAGGCACGCCACACGGCCGCCATGACATCAGTGCCACAGGCGGCCAAACGGTTGGACCCTATCCCGCCCGCGGCAAATTTGACCGTCCGCCAGGCGCGTCCGTCTTGTGGCGGCCCACGATCCATGTATACATGAATGACAGCATGCGTTTTTTTGTGCGGCGGGTTCTCGTCTTGGGAGTGACGAGAAGTGTTTGCACTGCAGCGGATCCAGCGTCTGGACGCAGGATAGGACAAACGGGAGGAGTATACATGGTTTCGAGAAGAGTTTTCATCGCCAGCACCCTGTTTTCGATGCTGGCTGCCGGGTCTGCAGTGGCGCAGGACGCGGTCAAGATTGGACTTATCCTGCCGATGACCGGCCCGTTCGCCTCGACCGGCCGACAGGTCGAGGCAGGGGTTCGCGCCTATATGACCTTGCATGGCGACACGGTCGCCGGCAAGAAGGTCGAACTCGTGCTGCGCGACGATGCCGGCACGGGCGACCAGACGCGCCGCATCGCCCAGGAACTCGTCGTCAACGAGGGCGTCTCCATGCTCGCCGGCTTCGGTCTGACCCCGCTTGCCATGTCAGTGGCGCCGGTTCTCAACCAGGCCAAGGTCCCGGCGATCATCACCTCGGCGACGACCTCGGCGATCATGAAGCAGTCGGACTATTTTGTCCGCACCAGCATGGGCGGCCCCCAGTCGGCGCTGCCGGTCGCCACCTGGGCCGTAGAGAACGGCCTGAAGCGCGTTGTCACCTTGGTCACCGATTACGGCCCCGGCCATGACATCGAGAAGGGTTTCACCGACCAGTTCAAGAAGGAAGGCGGCGAGATCGTCGAAGCGGTCCGCGTGCCGCTGCAGAACCCGGACTTCGCACCCTTCCTGCAGCGCGTGCGCGACGCCAAGCCCGACGCCGTCTTCGTCTTCGTTCCCTCGGGCGTCGGCTCGCTGTTCATGAAGCAGTTCACCGATCGTGGCCTGAAGGAAGCCGGCATCAAGCTGATCGCGACCGGCGACGTCACGGACGACGATCTGCTGAACGGCATCGGCGATCCAGCGATGGGCGTGGTGACGGGCCATTTCTACTCGGCCAACCACGACAGCCCGGAGAACAAGGCTTTCGTTGCCGAAGTGCGAAAGGCCAACAACAACATGCGCCCCAACTTTATGTCGGTCGGTGGCTATGACGCCATGCACCTCGCCTATGCCGCTCTGGAGAAGACAGGCGGCGACACCGACGGAACGAAGCTGATCGAAGCCATGAAGGGCATGGAATGGACGAGCCCGCGCGGCCCGATCGCGATCGATCCGGCCACGCGCGATATCGTCCAGGACATCTACATCCGCGAGGTGAGGCAGGTCGACGGCGAGCTCTACAATGTCGAGTTGAAGACCTACGAGAAGATCCGCGACCCGAACGCCAACTAAGCACCCCAACCGCGCGGAGGGCCGGCCAAAAGGCCCTCCGCGCCATTGCGAGTGACCATGCTGACAATCCTCTTCGACGGCATCGCCTACGGAATGCTTCTGTTCGTGCTTGCTTGCGGTCTTTCCCTGACGCTGGGGCTGATGAACTTCGTCAATCTGGCCCATGGCGCCTTCGCCATGGCAGGCGGCTACGTCACCGTGATCCTGATGAACCGCTACGGCATTTCCTTCTATTGGTGCCTGCCGGCCGCATTCTTAGTCACAGCGCTCGCCGGTGCCATCCTGGAGCGGACGCTCTACCGGCATCTCTACGGCGTTTCGCATCTCGATCAGGTGCTGTTCTCGATCGGCCTCGTCTTCATGTCGATTGCGGCGGTCGATTATTTCATGGGTGGACAGCAGCAGCTCATCAATCTGCCGCCGCTCCTGCGCGGTCGCTTCGAGTTCCTCGGCATCGGGGTCGGCCGCTACCGGCTGTTCATCATCGTGCTTTGCGCGGTGCTCACCGTGGCGCTGCAACTGGCGCTGACGCGCACCCGCGTCGGCAGCCAGTTGCGCGCCGCCGTCGATGACGGACGGGTGGCGCGCGGGCTGGGCATCAATGTCTCGGTGATCTTCGCGCTGACCTTTGCGCTCGGCTCCGGCCTTGCCGGCCTCGGTGGCGCACTCGGCGTCGATCTTCTCGGCCTCGATCCGAATTTCCCGCTGAAATTCCTCATCTATTTCATGATCGTCGTCACCGTCGGCGGCACGTCGTCGATCACCGGCCCGTTCATTGCCGCACTCCTGCTCGGCATCGCCGACGTCGCCGGCAAATATTACGTGCCGCAGCTGGGCTCGTTCATCATCTATGCCGTGATGATCGTCATGCTTATCCTGAGGCCCTACGGACTGTTCGCGCGTGAGGGCGGCCGATGAGCGCCGGCGCACCTCCCTCCGCCGTCGAGACCGCACAGACGCTCCTCAGGCAGGCCAACCGCTGGCGCCTCTGGGAAATCGGGCTGTGGCTGCTGGCCGTGGCGATGATCTTCCTCCTGCCATCCAAGATGCTGATCCTGACTGAGATCGCCATCCTGGCGCTGTTTGCCGTCTCGCTCGACCTGATCCTCGGCTATGCCGGCATCGTTTCGCTCGGCCATACCGCCTTTTTCGGGCTCGGCGCCTATGCCGCCGGGCTGTTTGCCCGCGACTATTATTCCGAGCCCCTTGCCGGCCTGATGGTCGCAGGCCTGGTCAGCGGGATCTTCGGCTTCGCCACCAGCTTCCTGGTGCTGCGTGGCTCCGACCTTACCCGGTTGATGACGACCTTCGGGGTCGCCATGCTGCTCGCCGAGATTGCCAATCAGGCCACCTGGCTGACCGGCGGCGCGGACGGTCTGAGCGGCGTGACGGTCACCCCCATTCTCGGGATGTTCGAGTTCGACCTGTGGGGCCGCACTGGATACATCTATGCGCTCGTGGTGCTGATGGCGCTCACCTACGTGGCGCGCCGCATCGTTCACTCGCCCTTCGGCCTGTCCTTGAAGGCGATCAAGCGCAACCAACGGCGCGCCTCAATGCTCGGCATATCGCCCACCCGCCGGATCGTCGTTATCTACACCATCTCCGCGGCCTATGCCGGCATGGCCGGTGCACTTCTGACCCAGACGACCAGCTTCGTCTCGCCCGACGTGCTGGCCTTCCACCGGTCTGCCGACGTGCTTCTGGTGCTGGTAATCGGCGGCGTCGGCTATCTCTATGGCGGGGTGTTCGGCGCGGTGATCTTCTCGGTGCTGCGCGATTGGCTATCCGTCATCACGCCGCAATACTGGATGTTCTGGATCGGCCTCATCCTGATCATCATCGTCTTCGTCGGCCGCGAGCGCCTGGGGCGCTGGCGGGACTACCTGCCAGGTGCGGCCGGTCGCCGGAAAGCGAAAGCGCAGGCAGCGGAGGATGCCCGATGACGGCGGCACTCGAGACCCGCAACCTTTTCAAGCGCTTTGGTGCCTTCCTGGCGACCAGTGACGTCTCGCTCAGCATAAGGCAGGGCGCGCGTCATGCCCTGATCGGCCCCAATGGCGCGGGCAAGACGACGCTGATCAATCTGCTCACCGGGGCTCTGACCCCCAGCAGCGGCCAGGTCCTGCTCGGCGGTGAGGACATCACCCGCCTGCCCGCGCATGCCCGGGTCGGCCGCGGCCTGTCCCGCACCTTCCAGATCAATCAGTTGTTCGGCGACTTCACCCCGCTGGAATCGATCATGTTGGCGATTGGCGAGCGGGAAGGACACGGGTGGCGCGCCTGGCGACCATTGTCGCGCGACCTCGCGGTGGCCGACGAGGCGGCCCATCTTCTCGAACGGTTCCGCCTGATCGACACGATGGGCACTGCCACCTCCCTCCTGCCCTATGGCAAGCAACGGCTGCTGGAGATCGCGCTGGCGATCGCCTCCCGTCCCAAGGTGCTGTTGCTGGACGAACCGGCGGCCGGCGTTCCGGAGGAGGAGCGTCATGAAGTGCTGTCGATCGTGCGCGACCTGCCGCCGGACGTCACCGTGGTTTTGATCGAGCACGACATGGACCTCGTCTTTTCCTTTGCCGACCGCATTTCGGTGCTGGCGGCGGGCAGCCTCTTCGCCGAGGGCACGGTCGAGGAGATATCGAAGGACCGCCAGGTCAAGGCCATCTATCTCGGGGAGGACGCGTAGTGTCGGAACTCCTTCGCATCGAAGGGCTGTCGGCCGGATATCGCGAGGCGCGCGTCCTGTTCAACATCGATCTCGCGCTCGAGGAGGGCAAATCGCTGGCTCTGCTCGGCCGCAACGGCGCCGGCAAGACGACGCTGCTCGACACCATCGTCGGCACCACGACCTATCATTCCGGCACGATCCGTCTCGCCGGCCAGGACATCGCACGGCTTCGCCCGGAGCAACGGGCGGCGCTCGGCATCGGCTGGGTGCCGCAGGAGCGCAATATCTTCCGCTCGCTGACGGTGGAGGAAAACCTGACGGCCACGGCGCGGCCCGGACCTTTCACGCTCAAGCGCGCCTTCGGCATGTTTCCGCGCCTCGAGGAGCGCCGGCGTAATCTCGGCAACCAGCTTTCCGGCGGCGAGCAACAGATGCTGGCGGTCGCGCGCGCGCTGATGCTCAATCCGAAGTTGCTGCTGCTCGACGAACCGCTCGAGGGCCTGGCACCGATCATCGTCGACGAACTACTGGCCGCCATGCGCCGCATCGTCACCGATGAAGGGATCTCCGCGATCATCGTCGAACAGAAGGCGCGCAAGATTTTGCCGCTCACCGACGAGGTGGTTTTCCTCGAGCGCGGCGCCATCGTTTACCACGATACGTCCGCGACGCTGCTGGCCTCGCCGGAGATGCTGGAAAAACACTTGAGCGTGTGACATCCGCAAGAGATTGAACGTCACCCTCTCCGGGGTTGGACCTCAAAAAAAACGGCCCCCGAAGGAGCCGCCTTTCGTCTGGAAAATGGCCTCAGTCTTTTCGGCTGCGCCAGCTGTCGGCATAGCTCTCGCGGGCCTCGCGCGCATAGGGCGTCGGTGCCACGCGGACGCGGATTTCAGCCTGCCGGTGCGGCTCGATCGAGGTCTTGCGCGAACCGCCATCCGGTTCGCCCCAGATCAACGTCAGCACGTCGCCTTCCTGCACGTCCGAATCGACAACACCGAGCGACAGCATGCAGCGTTCGTTGAAGCTGTAGCCGTTGAACATCGACATGCCGATCATCTTGTCCCCCTTCATCACCATGTCGGCACTGGTGGATGCGTAGTTGGGCTGCGGGAAATCGATCCACTTGTAGGGCAAGCCGTCCTCGAAACCGGAGGCGATGACCTTGAGCACATCCTCGCGGTTCCACTCGAAGGTGACCTTCTTGCGGTTCTTGCGGCCCTTCATCTGTTCGAGTGCGGCCTTGCCGACGAAGTCGTCTTTCTTCCAGCCGATGTAGAAGTCGTAGCCCAGCTCGAACGGATTGACGTAGTAGTCCTCGATATTGTCCGACACGAACGAGCCGCCGATCGCGCCGGTCGCCTCGTAACTGTCGGCGCCGAGCCATTTGCGGTATTCGGCGAGCATGCCGTCACCGGTGTAGATACCGGGAAGCGGCGACGGTATCCAGCCGGATTCCAGCGTGTTGGTCGAATAGGCGCGGCTGCCGCAGCGGACGAGGTCGACACCGGCGGCCTTGGCGGATTCGAGGATGACCGAGAGGATGTAGGCCTTGTCTTCGTACGGACCCCAGATTTCGAGCCCCGGAGCGCCCGACATGCCATGGCGCAGCGCCTGCACCTTCTTCGACCCGACATTGATCCAGTCGACATGGAAGAACTTGATCTCCGGCAGAGGGCCGCCATTCATCTGTTCCAGCACCTTCGGCGCGTCGGGACCCTGGATCTGGTAACGGTAATGCGTGCGCAGCACGCGCTCCCCTTCCGGACGCGACGGCGAGCGCGGATCGTGCTTGAGGCGCACATTCCACTTGCCGTAGGCGGCGCAGAACATCAGCCAGTTGGACGTCGGCGCACGGCCGACGAGGATGAACTTGTCGTCGCGCTCGCGGAAGATGATGTGGTCGCCGATGACGTGGCCGTTCGGAGTGACCGGCACGAAATGCTTGGCGCGATTGAGGTCGAAATTGGCGAAGGAATTGATGCCGTGATGGGCAAGAAACTTCTCCGCATCCGGCCCTTCGACAATCAGCTCATCCATGTGGTGCGACTGATCGAAGAGAACAGCCGAATTTCTCCACGCCGCCTGCTCCGAACGCCAGTTGGCAAACTCGGCTGCAACGACAGGGTATACATAAATGCCGACCTGGGAATTGCGCAGCAATCCAACCGCATCCTGATTTTCGCCCAAAACATCATGAAGACTGGAATTGGCCATGGTACTCCTCCCTGAGTATCGCCCATTGATGTATACATCAATGCCGATCACGGACGAGATTGCAAGCCCCTTTCTTTATCCCGCAATGTCCGCAAATGCCGAGGGCGGCCTCCCGGCCACTCTCTTCTCAAATCCTTGCCGCAATTCACGCTCTAGCGATGGATCAGCGCCAGGCCGGGGATCTTCTGCAGCAGTTCGGGGTCCTGGCTGAAGATGTATTCGAGATTATGCCGGGCGGTGCGCGCATGCTCGCGGGCAATCCACTCCGCACGAGAACCCTCACGCGCGGCGATTGCCTCAACCATGGCATGGTGCTGCTCCTGCGCCGAGCGCAAGGAACGCCGAAAAGCTTCGATTTCAGTCTTGTTGGGCAGGAAGGCCGAAGGCGACGCAAAAGGCAGCGAGCTCGCCCGCTCGACCTCGCGCCGGACAATTTCGCTGCCCGCAAGGCCGGCGAGCTGATGATGAAACTCTTCGTTCAGGTCGGCATAGGCGTCAAAGTCGACTTCGTCCGCGCCCGGCCCGAAACAGGTATCGAGCTTCCGGACAACATCGCTGATGTGCCTCAGCGCCTCCGGCGCCACGCCGCGTTCGGCCGCGAGCCGCGCCGCCGTTCCTTCCATCACGCCGCGCAGCTCGATGGAATCGATCACATCGGCATAACCGAAGCGGCGCACGACAAAGCCGCCATTGGGCAGCCGATCGAGAAGCCCCTCCTCGGCAAGGCGCGACAAGGCCTCGCGCACGGGCGTGCGGGAAACATCCAGCACTTCCGCCAGCGACACCTCAAACAGGCGCGTGCCGCCGGGCAGCTCGCCGCTGACGATCTTCTCGCGCAACTCGATCACCGCCCGTCGGCCATGCGTGGCGACTTCGGAACCCTTCATGAATACACCTCATTTTCCCTGGGATTCTATAGCACTGGGACCGTACACGACGGAAGCGGCTCCGCATTCCAATCTGCTCGATTCCTCACCTTGTATGCACAAGAAAAAATGTGGCGACCAAAGAAGAGCAAATGTTCGCGTATTCCCGCACAGAGACGGTCGCAATGTATACATTCTCTTGACTTTCCTGTATACACGCTGCAAGTTTGCCTCGGGAGGATCATGGTTTTGACGACACTGGTATTCATTCCGGGACTGCTGTCCGATTCAACGGTGTGGCAACCGATTGCCGAGGCTGCTAGGGCGCTGATGCCGATCCGTCACGCCGACGTCACGCGCGACGCCTCGATACCCACCATGGCCACGCGCATCCTGGGCGAGATCGAAGGCGATCTGATCGCCATCGGTCACTCGATGGGCGGACGCGTCGCAATGGAAATGGCGCGGCAGGCGCCGGAACGCGTTCGTGGGTTGGTTCTGGCCAATACCGGTTATCATCCCCGGAAGGATGGAGAGGAAATCAAGCGCCAGCAGATGATCGATCTGGGCCATCGCGACATGGCGGCCCTGGCCGACCAGTGGCTGCCACCGATGCTCGACCCGGCACGAGCAACCGACGACGAACTCCTGGGCCGCCTGAAGGCCATGGTTCTGCGCGCAGGCACAGCAGTGCACGAGCGTCAGATCCACGCGCTGCTCGACCGCCCCGACGCCGGCGCCTATATGGCGGACCTTCATTGCCCGATCCTGCTCGTCGCGGCCCGCCAGGATAGTTGGAGCCCCATCGCCCAGCACCGGGACATCGCCGAGGCGGCGCCAGACACCGAATTGGTTGTCATCGAGGACGCGGGACATTTTGCCCCGGTCGAGCGCGGCGAGGATGTCGCCAGCGCCATCTGCAACTGGCTCGACCGCAGATTTGGTGGGGAGATTTCCGCGAAGCAAGCCATACCCGATACACCGCTTTTCGATCGGGCCGGATCGATCAAGGGTTACAGGCTCAACAAGATGGCCATGGCGCTTGGCCAGCCGGCCAATCGGGAGGCTTTCAAGACCAATGAGGGAGCCTATCTCGACCGCTTCGGCCTGACGGCCGAGGAAAAGGCTGCGGTGATGCGACGCGACTGGCACGAAATGGTGCGGCTCGGCGGCAACCTGTTCTTCATCCTGAAGATCGCTGCGGTGGATCCGACCCCGATCACGCAGATCGGCGCGGCACAGGCAGGCATGTCGCACGACGATTTTCTCTACGAGCGACTGGGGAAGAAGCGCAATGGCTAGGATCATCGGCGGCATCGGGACGAGCCATGTTCCCTCCATCGGCGCGGCACTCGACAAGGGCCTGCGCGACAGCGCCGACTGGAAACCCTTCTTCGACGGCTACGAAGTCGGCAAGCAGTGGATGCGGGACGCCCGGCCAGACATCGCCGTCGTCATCTTCAACGATCACGGCAATACCTTCTTCCTCGACAAGGTGCCGACCTTCGCCGTGGGCGTCGCCGAGACCTACCAGCCGGTGGACGAGGGCTGGGGTCCACGCGCCATTCCGCCCTTCGAAGGCGCGGTCGACTTCTCCTGGCATTTCGTCGACACGCTCGTGGAGCGGCATTTCGACCCGCTGGTCTGCCGTGAGATCGAAGTCGACCACGGCTTGCAGGTCCCGATGGAACTGTTCTTCGGCCGCCCGGAGCGCTGGCCTGTGAAGATCCTGCCGATCTGGGTCAACACGATCCAGTATCCCATCCCCACGCCACAACGCTGCTGGGAGATGGGTCTGGTCCTGCGCGAGGCGATCGAGAGTTGGCCCGGCGACGAGCGGGTCGTCATCATGGGGACGGGCGGCCTGTCGCACCAGCTCCAGGGCGCCCGCGCCGGCTTCATCAATCAATCGGCCGACCGCGCCTGGCTGGACGGCATCGCCGCCGATCCGGAACCCTACCGGGCGATGAGCCGCAAGGACTATGTCGAGCAGTTCGGCTCGGAAGGGGCGGAACTGATCATGTGGTTGGTCATGCGTGCGGCGATGAACCCCAAGGTCAACCTGCTCCACAAGCACTACCATGCGCCGGCTTCGATGACCGGGGCCGGCATGGTCGTGCTCGAAAACGCCGAGTGAGCCGATGTTCTTCCTCATGCGCTGCCTGCACCATCCGGACCAGGACAAGGCGCGGGACGCTAATCGCCCCGCGCACCGCGCCTGGGTCCAGTCCGGCGGCGACGGGGCGGCGGTCGTGCTCATCGGCTCGGCGCTGCTCGACGGGACCGGTGCGTCCATCGGAAATTTCGGCGTTCTCGAGGCTGCCGACCTGGCCCATGCCCGGGCATTTGCAGAGGGCGACCCGTTCAATCGGGCTGGCATTGTCGCCTCGATCGAACTGACGCCGCTGCCCGACACATTCCAGGCGCACCGCATCAGCGAACCGATGACGGCGCGCAGCTAGCCATACGTCGGCCTGTCCATCCGGCCGTGGGCGACACCGGGTCACCGCTGCGACAGATTTACGATGTTTCAGGAGAAGGCAGATGGCATTGTTGAATTTCAGGGGTCGGGCGAACCGGCAAGTGTCATCACCCGCCCTGGGGGACATGCTCGATGGCTGGTCGATCGAGGTCATGCCGCGCACGGCCGCCAAGATCGACGATTTCAGGGCGCTCCTGCCGGCGGGTACGCGCGTCTACATCGCCCACATTGCCGGAACGCCGATCGATGACATGGTCGCGACCGCGCGCCGCCTGCGCGACGAGGGCTTTCCGGTCATGCCCCATTTTCCGGCGCGCAGCATTCCCGATGCTGCAACGCTGGAAGACTGGATCAAGCGCTATCGCAACGAAGCCGACGTTCAGGAGGCCTTGCTGCTCGGCGGAGGCCAGCAGGAGCCGGCCGGCAGCCTCGACAGCTCCATGCAGATGATGGAGACCGGCCTGTTCGACCGGCACGGATTCACGCGCCTTCATGTCGCCGGACACCCGGAGGGAAACCGCGACATCGACCGGGACGGTTCGACGCAAAGCGTCGACCAGGCGCTCGCCTGGAAACAGGACTTTGCCTCGAGAACCGATGCCCGGATGGCCATTGTCACGCAATTTGCTTTCGACGCGCGCCCCGTCACGGATTGGGCCGAACGCATTCAGCGCGCCGGCGTCACACTGCCGATCCATGTCGGGATCGCCGGACCTGCCAAGCTGCAGACGCTGGTGAAATATGCACTGGCATGCGGGGTCGGGCCGTCGCTGAAGATACTCCAGAAGCGCGCCATGGATGTGACGCGCCTTCTCGTTCCCTACGAGCCGACCGACGTAGTGGCGGGGCTGGCCGACTATAAGGCCCGCAATCCCGGCAGCCTGATCGAAAAGTTGCACATATTCCCCCTCGGGGGCATCACGGCGGCGGGAGAATGGGCTGACCGCGAGGAGAACACGCCGCCGGGTGGGCTTTCGCGGCAGAAGCGCTGACCCCGGACCGTTCGATCGATCGCGCCGCCACCATTGCCTCAAACCCGATCTCGACATGCCCCTGGCAGCGGCCCGTCACGCAAGACCGGTGCCTGAGCCATGGTCAAGAAGAGGCGGCGGTGTCGCTCCGCCTTCCGCACCTCTTGCCGGCAAGCAGCCCGCGCTTCATCAGAAGAACAGTTGCGGCAGGCTCAGCACAATCGCCGGGAAGGCGATCGTCAGGATCACCACCAGGAGATCGGCCAGCATGAAGGGCGTCACGCCCTTGAACACCTGCACCACCGTGACATAGCGGGACGCCACGTTCTTGATGACGAAGACGTTGAGCCCCACCGGCGGCGTGATCATGCCGATCTCCAACAGCTTCACCACCAGGACGCCAAACCAGACAAGGCTGATGCCCTCGGCCTTGAGCACGGGAAGCAAGACCGGCAATGTCACCAGCAGAGCACCAAAAGGCTCCATGAACATGCCGAGAATGAGGTAGATCACCACGATGATCGTCATCAGTTCGGCATAGCCGAGATCCGCACCGGCGACGAAGGTGCCGATGAAGGAGGAGAGCCCGGTGACGCCGAGGAACCGGGTGAACATTGAGGCGCCGATGCCGATGATGAACAGCGAGGCGCAGGTGGTCAGCGTTTCCAAAAGCGAGACGCGGACGACCTGCAGGCTGAGCCTGCCGGTGATCGCCGACAGCAGGAATGCCCCTCCGGCACCGACCGCGCCCGCCTCCGTCGCGGTGAAATAGCCGGAGAACAGGCCACCAAATACCAGCAGCACGAGGATGAGAAGCGGCCAGATGCGCAGGATCGCAGCCCGATTGCCACCCACCCCGGAAACCGCCGTCAGGGTGCGCGGCACGATGTCCGGCCGCAGCCAGCATACGGTCAGCACGACGAGGCAATAGGAGAGTGCGGTCAAAAGGCCGACACCGATGCCGCCAACGAAGATCTGCGTGATCGAGGTCTCGGCAAAGACGCCGTAGACGATCATCAGGATCGAGGGCGGAATCAGCGCCCCGATCGTCCCGCCGGCGGCCAGCGCACCGGCGGCGAAACTGGGCCGATAGCCGGCAGCCACCATTTCCGGAATGGCGATCCGGCCCATGGCGGCGGCGCAGGCGATCGAGGAGCCACTGACGGCGGCAAAGCCGGTGCAGGCGAAGATCGAGGAAATCGCCAGCCCGCCGGGAACCCGTCCGAGGATCGCCTTGGCGGCATCGAACAGGTTGGTGGTGAGCCCGGCGTGAAAGGAGATGAAACCCATCAGCAGGAACATCGGCACGGCGCTCATCGTCCAGCTCGCCACGAAGCTATAGGGCGTCGATGTGATCATGCCGAGCGCCGGCTTGAAGCCGAGCAGAAACGCGATGCCACCGAACGAGACCGAAATCATCGCCAGCGCCACGGGAATGCGCAGGAGCAGGAGCAGCGCCAGAATGCCGATGCCGTAGAGACCGGTTTCGACGCTCATGCTTCACTCTCCCGCACCGTATCGACGCTGCCTGTCGCGATCTGAAGAAAGCGGACCAACAGAATGGCGGCCGCAAGCGCAAAACCGATGGACGGCAGGAAATAGCCGGGCCAGGTGATGATCTTGACCTGCAGCGCCACGACGAAAGTGCCGGTCACGTAGTTCTTCACCGCCGTCATCCACGTCGCATAGGCCATGACCGCATAGATGATCGTGCCCAAGGCGGCGACCATGGCGTCGGATAGCTTCCGCATGCGCGGCGACATCATGAATTCGATCAGTTCGACGGAGATCATGCCGCCCCTGCGCTCGACCCATGCCAGCGGCAGGAAGGCGACGAGCACCATGTAGTAATAGGATACGATCTCGACCGTGGCCGGTAGCGAAGCGCCGGTGATCGCGCGTGCGATGATATCGGCGCAGACATGGACCATCATCAGGATGACGCCGGCGGCACCGACGAAGGCCAGTATGCGCGACAGTCTGTCGGCAAGTGCAAATATGTGGGGCATGGACGACCCTTCGAAATGGTATTGTCGAACGAGACCGGCCGGCGGGCGCCTGGCCCGCCGGCCCCGACCTCAAAGGCCGTAAGTGGCGAAGTCGATCTTGCTCCAGACTTCGTCGTCAAGACGCTTGGTAATGGCGTCCGTGTCGCCCTTCGCCTCCTTGACGATGCCGTTCCACTTCTCCACCAAAGCGACGAAACGGTCGACGCGCGCCTGGGCATCGTCGAAACCGAAACGCTCCTGCGAGACCTTGGCCGCCGTCACCTTGTCCGCCTCGGCGAAGGCTTCCGACGCCTTCAGGAACTCGGCATCCGGCTCGAGGAACTGGATGCCGGCCTTTTGCGCGGCCTCCTTGGCGATCGACGCCATCTCGTAACCCCAGCGCTGGGTGAAGACGACATTCGCCTTGTTGGCGGCCGTTGCCAGTTGCTTGCGCTCCTCGGGAGAGAGCCCTTCCCAGGCGGCATTGGCGACCGTGAAATCAGAGGTCGCATGATAGGTGCCGAGCGGAATGAAGGTGATGTTCTTCACCAGTTCGACCAGCCGGAACGACAGAAGGTCGCCGATCGACGCCATCGAGCCGTCGATCACGCCCTGTGACATGGATTCGAAGGTGTCGCCGACGCCGATATTGGCGGGCACGGCGCCAAAATTTTCGGCCCAGCGCGAGAAAGGCGCCCCGCCGCTGCGCAGCCGCAGCCCCTTGATGTCGGCCGCGGTCTTGACCGGTGTCTTGGTCAGGAGCGCATAGACGTCGGAGGAACCCGAGCCCAGATAGACGACGCCGAATTTCTTCAGCTCGGCCTGGCAGCTTTCGCAGGTCACCATGTATTCCGTCATCGCCGCCGCCATGGCGTGCGGTTCGCGACCGGAAAGGGCGAGTTCTCCGGCCAGCGACATGTTCGGCAGGTCGGCCGGGAAATAGAGCGGCAGCAGGTTACCCACTTCGACGAGCTGGCTCTGCAGCGCGTCCTTCATCTGGCCGAGGCCGACCACTTCGGGACCGAGCATCTGCGCGGTCAGCTTTCCACCCGAGACCTCCGGCAGATATTCGACGAGCTTTCCATAAAGGTGGCTGTTGGACGGATGGGCAGGCGGTGCGCCGGGTGCGACGCGCAATTCGCGGGCATCGGCGGTCGTGGCAGCCAGGGCAGCAAGCCCCGCGATCATATACAGCATGCGTTTCATGTTCATTTCCTCCCAGTTCAGAACACGTTACGGGCGATAGATTTTAAAGCTTCAGCAGTCTCCGCGCGTTTTCCTTGAGGATAAGCGGACGGACTTCGTCACGGATGTCGATCGTCTCGAAATCCTTGAGCCACCGGTCCGGGGTAATCGCCGGCCAATCCGAACCGAACAGCATCTTGTGCTTCAGCATCGTATTGGCGTAGCGGATCAGGATCGGCGGAAAATACTTCGGCGACCAGCCGGACATGTCGATATAGACATTGGGCTTGTGGGTCGCGACGGACAGCGCCTCCTCCTGCCAGGGGAAGGAGGGGTGGGCGAGGATGATCGGCATATCGGGAAAATCGGCCGCCACGTCGTCCAGATGGATCGGGTTGGAATATTTCAGCCGCATGCCCATGCCGCCGCGCATGCCGGCGCCCACGCCGGTCTGGCCGGTATGAAACAGCGTGATCGCGCCTTCCTCGGCGATCGCCTCATAGAGCGGATAGGCGCTGCGGTCATAAGGGTAGAAGCCCTGCATGGTCGGATGGAACTTGAAGCCCTTGACGCCGAACTCCCGCACCAGCCGCCGGGCCTCGCGGGCGCCGAGCCTGCCCTTGGCCGGATCGATCGAGGCAAAGGGGATCATGATGTCGGTATTTTCCGCGGCGATTCGCGCCACTTCCTCGTTCTCGTAGCGTCGGAAACCGGTCTCCCGTTCGGCATCGACCGGAAAGATCACGCAGGCGATCTTGCGTTCGCGGTAATAGGTCGCCGTCTCCTGAACCGTCGGGAGCATGCCTTGCGCTCCGGCCGGATTCTTGAAGTAATTGGCCATGCCGGCCTGGAACTCGTCATATCCGTCGTCGCGCGGGCCGCAGCACGGCTCCTCGGCATGGGTGTGGAAGTCGATGGCGACCAGATCGTCGACGTTTAGCGGCATGTTTCCTCCTCCAGACCGACATATTTCTGCAGAAGCGCGATCAGTTGCGCCTGCTCGCGCCTGTCGAGCGGCGCGCCGGTCGTCTCCTCATAGCCGAAGAAGGCCGCAGCAGCCGTCTCGACGGCATCTTCGCCCGCCCGCGTCAATGTCAGCTCGACCGCGCGCCGGTCGGCGTCCGGGATCTCCCGCGAAACGAAACCCTGCTCCTCCAGGGCGCGGATCAGCTTGGTCATGTGGGCCCGCTTGATCATCAACCGCTGGCCGAGCGCGCTCTGGCGTATGCCGGGATTGCAGGCGATGACCCAGAGCACAGAGAATTCGCCTGGCTTCAGGCCGCGCGGTCCCCGGTCGGAGAAGAAATCCTCGAAGGCGCGCAACTGCGCCAACCGCAAGAGGAAGCCGAGCGAACCGGCAAGCGACCCCACCTTGACCTGATCGACGCTGCGCAGTGACAGATCCACGATGCTGTCCTCAATTCGCGCCGGGCGCCTTCAGGCGCGCCGCACGTTTGTCGAGGAAGGCCTGCAGGCGTTCTTCCGCCTCCGGGCTGGTGGCGGTGAACGAGGAGATGAAGGATTCGACGAACAGGCCGTCCTCCTTCGCCATGTCCTGGATGCGCGGCAAGGCGTTGATGACGGCGTAGTTCGACAGCGCCGCATTCGAGGCGGCGACCACTGCCAGATCATGCGCCTTCTTTCGCGCCTCACCGGCCGGAACGACATATTGCACGAGGTTCCAGCGCTCCGCCTCGGCGGCCGATGCAACTCGTCCGGTCAGCATCATGTCGGTCATGCGCGCGACCCCCGACAGCCTTGCCACCCGGACCGATCCGCCACCGCCGACGAAAATGCCGCGCTGCCCTTCGGGGAGGGCAAAGAATGCGGTCTCGTCGGCCACACGAATATGGGTGGAGGCTGCCAGTTCCAGGCCGCCGCCAACGACCGCGCCATGAAGCGCCGAGAACCACGGAATGGTGCCGTGTTCGATACCGGAAAAAACGGCATGCCAGCGGCGCGAGCCGCGCACGCCCTCGATCGCCGTCTTCTTCACATGCTCGGCCAGATCGAGGCCGGCGCAAAAGTGATTGCCATGCCCATGGAGCACGACCGCCTTCGCCTCACGCTCTGCCCGGGCAACGGCCTCTGCAAGGGCCTCGACAAAGCGGTCACTGATCGCATTGCGCTTTTCCGGCCGGTTCAAGCCGATATGCGCGATCTCGCCCACGCTCTCATAGGTTACGAAGTGCGCTGCCGCGTCCAGGCCCATGTTGGGTTGCTCCTCGATCACATGTGTTTTGATTTTGTTTTCTTGTCGATTGTTTACAAGGTGATTGTTTCTTTGTAAACAAAATTTCAGTGCCCGGGAGGGGCTATTGACATCGTTGCTGACATTCTGGGAGGAGAGTCATGACGACAAGACACATGCGCGACATCAAGCTATGGTCACCCAGGCTTGAGTGGCAGGAGCGATCCGATGGCTCCATCCTGATCTGGCGCGAGGATCCGCTCGGAGCCTATCCCGACAAGATCACCGAGCGTTTCGCCCACTGGGCCGAGACGGCGCCCGACCGGATCTGGATGGCCGAGCGCGACGAGCACGACGGCTGGCGTAAACTTTCCTATGGCGAAGCCATGGCCCGCATCCGCTCGATCGCTCAAGCGTTTCTCGATCTCGGCCTGTCGGTGGAGCACCCCCTGATCATCCTGTCGGACAATTCGATCGCCCATGCCCTCGTAGCCCTTGCCGCACAGCATGTCGGCATTCCCTCGGCGGCGATCGCGCCTGCCTATGCCACCGTTTCGAACGACTTCGAAAAGCTGCGCGACATCGTCGGCCAGATCACCCCCGGCCTGGTCTTTGCCGACGATGCGGCCCCCTTCCATGCCGCCATCAAGACCGCCTTCCCGCCCGAGGTTCCGGTGGCCTGTCTGCGCAATCCGCCGTCCGAGCGGCCCGTTCACCTGCTGTCCGATTTCGATCGCGTCGAGCCCGGCCCCGCCGTCGATGCGGCCCATGCCGCGGTCGGGTCAGACACCGTCGCCAAGTTCCTGTTCACCTCCGGCACCACAGGTTCGCCCAAGGCGGTCATCCAGACCCAGCGCATGCTGTGCTCCAATCAGGAGATGATCGCGGATTGCTACGCCTTCCTGCGTGACGACCCGCCGATCGTCGTCGACTGGGCGCCGTGGAACCATACCGCGAGCGGCAACAAGGTGTTCAACATGGTGATCTACCATGGCGGCACCTTCTACATCGATAAGGGCCGGCCGACCCCTGCCGGCATGCGCGAGACGATCGCCAATCTGCGCGAGATCTCCCCGACCTGGTATTTCAACGTGCCGGCCGGCTATGAAATGCTCGTCCACGCCATGCGCGAGGACGAGGCGCTGCGGGACACCTTCTTCCGCGACCTGAAGATGCTGATGTATGCCGGCGCCGGCATGGCACAGCACACCTGGGATGCGCTGGAAGACCTGTCGAGACAGGCAAGCGGCGAACCAGTGCATATCGGCACCGGCCTCGGCTCCACCGAAACCGCGCCGTTTTCGCTCTACTGCACCGATCCCCAGGATAGACCCGGCAATATCGGCATTCCGGCACAGGGGATCACCCTCAAGCTCGTACCGATCGAGGAGAAGTATGAGCTCAGGCTGAAGGGTCCCAATGTGACGCCGGGTTACTGGCGCAGTCCGCAGTTGACCGCCGCCGCCTTTGACGACGAGGGATTCTACATGATCGGCGACGCGGTGAAATTCGCCGTCGACCGCGACCCGCGGCACGGCTTCTTCTTCGACGGCCGCACCGCAGAAAACTTCAAGCTGCGGACCGGCACCTGGGTCTCCGTCGGAAAATTGCGCGCCCAACTGGTGGACCAGTTTGGCGGCCTAATCCGCGATGCCGTCATCACCGGTGCCGACCGCGATGAACTCGGCGCGCTGGTCGTGCCCTTCCTCCCGGCCTTGAGATCACTGGTGGGCGAAGGCGGCGGCCTGAGCGACGCCGAAATCCTCGCACACCGTAAGGTCCGGGCCGCCCTGGCCGAGAAGCTCGCGGCGCATGCGCGCTTGGCGTCCGGCTCGGCGACCCGTGTCATGCGGATCATGCTGCTGAAAGATCCGCCCCGCTTCGAGCGCGGCGAGATAACCGACAAGGGATCGATCAACCAGCGCGCCATGCTGTCGCATCGGGCAGACCTGGTGACCGTCCTTCATGAAGGCGGCGAGGAGGTCATACGTGTCGAGAAGGAGATGGCTCTATGAGGATCGAGGGTAGCAGCGCATTGGTGACCGGCGGTGGGTCCGGTCTTGGCGAGGCGACGGCGCGCATGCTCGCCGCCCGCGGCGCCATCGTCCATGTGATGGATCTCAACGAGGCCGCCGCCGCAAGGGTCGCAGGCGAGATCGGCGGCGTGGCGATTGTCGGCGATGTCTCGAGTGAAACGGATGCCGAACGGGCGATCAGCGGCGCCGGGCAAGCCGGTGATGGACTGAGAATCCTCGTCAACTGCGCCGGCATCGGTCCGGCCGCCCGGGTGCTCGGCCGGGATGGGCCAATGCCGCTCGGCGATTTCGAACGGGTCATCCGCATCAATCTGATCGGCACGTTCAACATGATGCGGCTCGCCGCGGCACAAATGGCGGAACTGCCCGAGCGGGACGACAAGGCGCGCGGCGTGATCGTCAACACGGCGTCGGTCGCTGCGACCGACGGACAGATTGGCCAGACGGCCTATTCGGCCTCCAAGGGCGCGATCGTCTCCATGGCCCTGCCCGCGGCCCGCGAACTGGCGCGCTTCGGCATCAGGGTCAACACCATCGCCCCCGGCATCTTCGCCACGCCACTGCTCAAATCCCTGCCCGGCGATGTGCAGCAAAGCCTGGCCGCCGCCATTCCCTATCCCTCGCGGCTCGGGGAACCGGCAGAATATGCCGATGCCGTGCGCTTCTGCATCGAGAACCAGTATCTCAACGCCGAGGTCATCCGTCTCGACGGGGCGATCCGCATGCAGCCGAAGTGACGCGCATGTCGGTTTTCGCGCGACAGGCGGAACGAACCGCCCAACTGCTCCAGGTCACGCCCGGCTGGAAGCGGCTCCAGGCATTGCACCCCGATTGCGATGACGAGACGATCGAGGCGATCCTCGACGAGGCCGCCGCTTTCGCCGAGCGTGTGTTGCAGCCACTGAACACGATCGGCGATCGCCAGGGCTGCGATGTGACGGACGGCCGGGTCCGCACGCCAGAAGGCTTTGCCGGCGCCTATCGCCAGTATGCGCAAGCCGGCTGGCTCGGCATGGATGTGCCGGAAGCTTTCGGTGGCCAGGGGCTGCCGCTCACCGTTCACGCGGCCTGCGCGCCGCTCTTCGAACGGGGCTGCGTGGCCTTGATGATGGCGGCCGGATCGAGCCGCGCGGCATCCCACCTGCTGGCCAAGGCCGCGGGTGCGGCGGTCGCCGCCAAATGGGTGCCGCGGCTGGCGGCCGGCGACTGGGCGGCGACCATCTGCATTTCCGAGCCGGAGGCCGGCTCCGATGTCGGACGGCTGCGCACCAAGGCGGTCCTTGGCGATGGCGAGTGGCGCATCAGCGGTCAAAAAATCTGGATCTCCTTCGGCGATCACGACATGACCGCGCGGATCGGCCATTGTCTGCTGGCCCGCACCGGCGACATGCCAGGCACGCGCGGCCTCAGTCTCTTTCTCGTCCCCAATCAAATCGATGGCCGACCCAATGGGGTCTCGCTCGAACGAATCGAGGACAAGATGGGGCTGCACGGCTCCCCCACCTGCGCCCTGCGCTTTGAAGGCGCACGCGGTGTTCTGATCGGCGAGCCAGGGCGTGGACTACCGGAGCTGTTTGCCATGATCGAGCTGATGCGTCTGCTGACGGCCTGCCAGGGGCTGGGTCTTGCTTCTGCCTCGGCCGACATCGCCGAAGCCTACGCCGCCGAGCGTCGCCAGGGCGGGCCGCCCGAGCGCCCTCCGGTGCCGATCGCCGAACACCCGGACGTTCGCCGCCAGTTGCAGGAGATTCGACTACGCACGGAGGTGCTGCGGGCCGCAGTGCTGGAACTCGCCACGATAATGGATCTCGCCCGCCTCGAAACGGATGAGGATCTTCGCCGCGAGCTTGGCGACCTGGCGGGCTGGATGCTGCCGCTCATCAAGAATTTCGGCGCCGGCGCCGGATTCGACGTCGCCAATGCCGCCATCCAGGTGCTCGGCGGGGCCGGGTACACCAAGGACTGGCCGCTTGAACAATACCTGCGCGATTCCCGCGTGATGACCATCTACGAGGGCACGACCGGCATGCAGGCGCTGGACTTCCTGACCAGACGGCTGTGGCGGGAGGACGGTCGCGGCCTGCGCGCTTTTCTGGGCCGGGCGCGACAGGAGATCGACGGACTGGCGGTTCGACATCCGACCAGGGCGGCCGAAACCCTAGGCATTCTCGATCATTTCGATGACGTCAGCACAGGGATGATGGCCCTGCAGGCTGACCCGGAAACCGCTCTTTACCAGGCGAACGACTATATGAGCGCCGCCTGGGGGGCGGTTTCGGCCTGGATGGCTCTGAGGCTCGAGCTGGTCGGCCCCGAATGACCCGGCGGATCTGAATGGCGCTTCGCCCCGACTGATGGCCTGACTGGGATTTGCGGCACCCGAAAACGGATTAGACCCTGAATTTCGCCGCGATCACGCACATCAGCTCGAACATCATCGTCGCGCCGGCGATGGCCGTCATTCCGGCGAGATCGAAGGGCGGCGCCACCTCGACGACGTCGGCACCGACGATATCGACGCCTTCCAGCAGGCGGATCATCTGCTGCGCCTCACGCGTGGTGAAGCCGCCGACTTCCGGCGTGCCGGTGCCTGGCGCCATGGACGGGTCGATGCTGTCGATGTCGAAGGTCACGTAGGTCGGCGCCGAACCGACGATCGCCTTTGCTTCGGCGATCACCTCGGCCGCGCCGCGGCGGGTGAATTCTTCCATGTAGATGATGCGGATGCCCTGTTCGACCGCCCAGGCATGCTCATCGCTCTCATAGATCGAACCGCGAATGCCGATCTGCACCATGCGCTTGGGATCGAGCAACCCTTCCTCGATGGCGCGCCGGAACGGCGTGCCATGGGTATAGCGGTTGCCGCCGAAATAGCTGTCATTGGTGTCGGAATGGGCGTCGAAATGGATGAGGCCGACCGGCCTGTGCCTGGCCACCGCGCGCAGCACCGGCAGCGTGGTCAGGTGGTCGCCACCGGCGGAAAGCGGAATGGCCCCGACCGCGATGATGCTGGCAATGCCTTCCTCGATGCGCTTGAGCGCGTCCATCAGGTCGATCGGATTGACGGAGAGATCGCCGACATCGGCGATATTGGCGAGGCTGAAGGGCGCGATCTTGGAAACATGATGCACCTTGCGCATCAGGCTCGACTGGCTGCGGATCTCGCGCGGTCCGTGGCGGGCGCCGGCCCGGTTGGTGGTTCCGCCATCCCACGGAATGCCGACCAGGGCGATGTCGAGCCCTTCTGCGGACGGCACGGCCGGAAGCCGCATGAACGTCGCCTGACCGGCAAAGCGCGGAACCTCGGCGGCATCCACCGGCTGATGCTTAGCGTTGATCATGATGGCCTCCAATGCTGAATTCGTCTCGAACGATCTGCGTCATGCGGCTGACCACGTCGGCCAGCAGCCAATTGCCTTTTTCCGCCTGCGATCCGGTGGTCATGGACAGCACGCCGGACGGCGGCACGTCGGCCAGCGGACGAGGATAGCGATCATAGGGCTTGAACTTCGCCGGCCCGTCATGCAGCGATCGATCGAGATCGACGAGTTCCGGGCGCAGCGCCAGCATCATGGACGTCTCGATCACGCTCGCATGTTCGAGTTCGATGCCGGGATAGCCGTCCGGGAAGATCCGATCGATGGTCGACGGCTGGACGAGATCCCAGTGGTCGAACCTGAGGATCGTCAGCCCGTCGCAGCGGTCGCGGCCGATCGCATCCAGCGCCAGTTCGATGCCTTCGACTGCGGGCCAGATGTTCTCGTAATGGCCGTTCACCACCACGATCCGCCGGACCTTCTGCCGGTAGAGCTCGCACAGCACGTCGCGCACCACGAGCGAAAAGGTGTGGGCTGTCAGATTGATCGTCCCGCCGAAGGCCGATCCGCCGCCTGTCTTCGGCTGCGAGCGATTGCCATAGGGGATGGTGGGCAGGACGAGCCCGCCGACGGCCCTGGCGACCGTTTCACAGATGGAGGTCGGCAGCACGACGTCGACATTGAGTGCCATGTGATGGCCGTGCTGCTCGGTCGCGCCGAGAGGCAGGAATATCGGTGCGCCGCCGGCCACCTTCGCGGCCGCCTCGGGCCAGGTCTGTTCCGCCCAGAATACGCTGTCGTTCATCGTGACGTCCTCAAATCATCGCCGCGCCGCCATTGGCGCCCAGGCATTGTCCGGTGAAGAAACTGGCTCCCGGCCCGGCGAGAAAAACCACGGCCGCCGCCACTTCCTCCGGCCTGCCGATCCGCCCCATGGGATTGGCCGTTTCGACCGCCTTCTGTTCCGCCGTCAGCTTCTCGAAAGCCAATAATGGGGTGTCGGTCGGACCCGGAGCAACGGCATTGACCAGGATCTTCGGCGCAAGTTCCCGCGCCCAGGACCGGGTCAACCCGAGGATGGCAGCCTTGGTGGCGCAATAGACGGAGGCGTCGGCCCTGCCGAGATAGGCAAGTTCAGAGGCGATGTTGATGATCCGCCCTCCTTCCGGCAAATGCCGCAGCACTTCGCGCGCCACAAGGATCGCGCCGCGCACATTGACCGCGAACATGCGATCGATATGGGCCGCGGTGATGCTCCCCAGCGGGCATTCTTCGAGTATGCCCGCATTGTTGACGAGAATGTCGATCCCGCCCATCCGCCCGGCTGCATCGCCGACGCATGAAACGACCTGGGCCTCGTCCGCAAGATCGCAGGCAAGAATGGACAGGCGCCCCTCCTGGGGCCTCAGATCCAGCCCGATCACCGTGGCGCCCTCGGCCGCCAGCGCTTCCGCCGCGGCCCGGCCGATGCCGCTGGCCGCTCCTGTCACCAGGGCCCTCTTGCCCGTCAACGGTTTCACCATGGAACTTCTCCCCGATCGGCGCCGATCGACTGGCCGGTGATGTTCTTCGCCCTGTCGGAGGCCAGGAAGAGGTAGACCTCTCCCATGTCGTCGGGCTCCATCAGCCCGGGCAAGGCCTGCCCGCCGACGATGTATTCGAGAAGGCTGTCTTCGCTGACCCCTTGCGCCGATGCCATGAGCCCCAGCGAACGCATCGAGGCTTCCGTCCTTACCCAGCCAGGGCAGACGGCGTTGACGCGGATATTGCGCGACCCAAGCTCCTTCGCCCAGGTCTTGGTGAGCCCGATGATCGCGTGTTTCGAAGCCACATAGGCGTCGAACTGCGCCTCCGCCACCCGTCCCCAGATCGAGGCCGTGTTGACGATCGCCCCGCCCGAAGACATCGACCGGAGCGCACGCCGCGTGACCAGCGCCGTGCCGGCAATGTTGATGTCGATGATGCGGCGGAAGGTGGCGAAACCCTCGGGGCTCGCATCATCAAGTGGTGTCAGCCGCTCCAGGCCCGCATTGTTGATTAGCACGTCGATCGTTCCCACATCCCTCAACGCGGCATCCACGCGAGCCCCGTCGGCAATGTCGGCCTGGGCGGCGGTGGCGCCGAGTTCGGCGGCGCGTTCGTGAACGGCCGGATCATCGGCGATCAGGTGCAGCCGCGCGCCCTCGCGGTTAAAGGCCCGGGCGATGCCGAGCCCGATGCCGCGGCTTGCCCCGGTGATCACGACCGTGCGATCCGAAAACATGCCCTTCATACGGGATCTCCCGTTTCGTTGCGGATGAGATGGAGGATCTTGTTGCGAAGGTCGAAGAAACTCTGCGTTTCGCGAATCTCCAGCGGCCGTTCGACCCCGAGTGCGGCGTTGACGTCGATATCGGCGACGATGCGCGCCGGCCGCTTCGAGAACAGCACGACGCGGTCCGCAAGGAACACTGCCTCCTCGACGTCATGGGTGACGAAGATCACCGTCTTCTGCTCGGAGATCTGCAATGCCCTCAACTGCACCTGCAGGCGTTCGCGGGTCAGAGCATCGAGCGCACCGAACGGCTCGTCCATCAGCAGGACTTCGGAACCGGCGGCAAGCGTGCGGGCGATGGCGACGCGCTGGCGCATGCCGCCGGAAATGCGCGACGGATAGGCGTCGGCAAATTCCTCAAGCCCCACCAGCTTCAGATAGTGCGCCTTGCGCTCCGCCTTTTCCTGCGTGGAGATGTCGGAGCGGTAGCGCATGCCGAAGGCGATGTTTTCGGCAACGGTCAGCCAGGGAAAGGAGGAATAGGCCTGGAAGACCATGCCGCGGCGTCGATCGGGGGCACGCACGATATCACCGCCGAGCCTGATCTGCCCGGTGGAGGGTGTGTCGAGACCGCCCACCATGCGCATCAGCGTGGTCTTGCCGCAGCCGGACGGGCCGAGGAAGACGACGAAGCTGCCGCGACCGATCGAAAGATCGGTCTTCGTGACGACGTCCATCGGGCCGAAGCTCTTCGTCACGCCCTCGAATGCCAAGTAATTCTCTGCCATGGAGGGCTCACACATATTGGAAGATCCGGCGATGCAGGACACGCAGCAACTGATCGGTCACCAGGCCGACCAGCCCGATGACGAGAACGCCGGCCATGACTTCGGGCGTCTTGACGTAACGGCGCGCCGACCAGATGACGAAGCCGATTCCGGAATCCGCCGCGACGATTTCCGCGATGATGAGATAGGTCCAGCACCAGCCGAGCGTGATCCTCAGATTGTCGAGCAGCGACGGCCCCATGGCCCTGAAAATCACATCCGTCATCACCTGTCGCGATCGCGCACCCACGGTGCGGGCCACCTCCACATATTCATTCGGCACCCGGCGGGCGTCGTCCGCCACAAACAGCACAAGCTGGAAGAAGGTCCCGAGCCACAGCAGGAAGATCTTGGTGGATTCTCCCACCCCGAACCAGATGATCGACAAAGGCACGAGAGCCGGCACCGGCAGATAGCGGATGAAATCGATCATCGGTTCGAGCGACGCCCCGACGATGCGATAGCTGCTCATCAGCATGCCAATCGGGATCGCCATGAGCGCGGCCAGCAGGAAAGCCGACCAGACGCGCCCCGCTGAGACCGCGGTATGCCAGAGCAGATCCTGCTGCGTCAGCATGCGCCAGAGCGCCGCCAGAACGTCTCCGGGTGATGGCAGGAACTGCGGCTTGACAAGGCCGAGCCGCGCCACCAGTTCCCAGAACCCCAGCAGGATCGCCGCCGCCGCCAAACCGACAATCAGTTCGGCGGCGGGCGACTTCCCGCCTCGAAAGGTGAACAGTTTACCAAACATCCGCGTGTGCCGGTCCGAACTCACTTGCCGACGGTCGCAATGATGGTGCTGTCGATCTGCTCGGCTGCCACCAGCTGGTTGTCGGCTGCGCCATTTTCCAGATTGAGCGCCATCACCGTATCGAAGATCCCAAACAGGCTGCCCGGTTTGCCCGGCTCACCCATATAGGCTTGGGCTTCCGCGAGCGTGGTGTAGGCCAGGCTGCCATTGACCACGTCCAGCACCTCTTCAGGCGTCAGACCGAAGCTCGGAGCGGCGATCTCGGCGAATTTCTGCGGCTCGGCCTTGATGAAGTCGACTGCCGAATAGATGCACTTCAGGAAACGCCCATACTTGTCCGGCGACGCCTTGAGGTCGTCGTTGCGCGCGATGATGGCGTCGATGATGAGGCCGCGGTGATCCTTCGAGGAGATCAGGACCTTGGCGCCCTCCCGCGAGGACGCCTTGATGGCCTGCGACATGAAGGGTTCGTAGGTGGCGACGGCCGCAATGCTGTCATCGACAAAAACGGCGCCCGTATCGGCAGTGGAGATTTCCTTGATGTCCAGGTCCTTGAGGGTAAGACCGGCCTGCTTGAGTTCCATCTGCAGCAGGAGACGCGACGGGATATTGGGTTCGGCGGCAATCGTCTTGCCCTTGAGATCGGCAACCGTCTTGATGCTGCCGTCGGCGATCACGCCGTCGCCACCAACGGATTCATCGATCGTGCCGATGATGATGCCGGGTGTCGTCTTGTCACGCGGACGGCCCTGATATTCGCCGACGCTGCGCATCTGGATCTCGATGTCGCCGCGCGCCATGGCCGCCATGACATTGCTGAGGTCATCTTCGAAATTGATGGTGACGTCGAGTTCTTCCTGCTCGAAGCATCCGTTCGCCTGCGCCACATGGACCGGCGCGAAGCCGAGCCAGGTCGGCGCGAGAATGCGGATCTGATCCGCAGCGAAAGCGTTCGTCGAAGACACGATCAGGGCGATCGCGGTCGTCAGTCCAAGTGTCTTGTTCATGATGCTCCCCTTTTTTGAGTTTGAGGCAGCGTCATGCATATTTACATTGGAGTAAATCACAATATTTGGGATTATACATCGAAGAATATCAATGTGAGTTTCGCCGATGCGTCGCCTCGACAATATCGATATCCGCCTGCTTCGCGTCTTCGTCGCGCTCGCGGACGCCAGTGGCTTCTCGGATGCGCAACTGGCGCTGAACCTGTCGCAATCGACGCTGAGCACGCATCTGGCCGAGCTCGAAAAGCGCATTGGCGGCCAGTTGTGTCATCGCGGCAGGCAGCAATTCCGCCTGACCGAACTCGGCCGCGCCACCTATGACGCCGCCGTCAAGCTGTTCCGCGACATCGACGACTTCACCCAGCGCGTCAGCGCCGCGAGCGGCAATCTCTCCGGCCGCCTGCGTCTGGGCGCGTCGGATGGCGTGATGACCAGCGAGCAACTCGGGGTACAACGGGCGATCGCCCAGTTCATACGGCCCGATGCCGACATCTTCATCGATCTCGAACTGGGCACGCCTTCGGATCTCGAACAGAAAGTGGCTGACGGCGATCGTGATATCGCCATCGGTCCCTTCTCGCAGCGTTCGCCGGGGCTGACCTACCGGGACTTCGCCAGCGAGCCGCACAACCTCTACTGCGGTCGCGAGCACCCGCTGTTCGACAGACCGGACCATGAGATCGACCAACGGGTCATTGCCGGCGCCCGCTTCTCGGTCCGGCGCTACCGCCATTTCGACGACCTCTACCTGGTCGGCCATCCGCGCGCGAGCGCATCTGTCGTGGCGATGGAAGCCCAGGTCATGCTCATCCTCTCCGGCCAGTTCATCGGTTTTCTTCCCTGCCATTTCGCCGAGCCCTGGGTGGCGCGGGGAGAACTGCGCGCCATCCGCCCCGGCGCTTTCGGCTTTTCGTCGATGCACAAAATCGCTTATCGGCGGGACAACAAGAGCAGCCCCTTGATCGGGGAGTTTCTGACGATTCTGGAGCGATTGAAGAGCCGGAACTGAGGGCGGTGAAACCTCGCACAGGTTCCTTCCCGGACATGCCGAGGCGAAGCCTTCGGTGCTTGGCGTTGCGCACGCGACACGCGCTGCCGACAGCTCGCTTCGCCAGGGCGATGATGCGCTCGTTTCGAGCAGCGTAACGTCCACATGCATAAATATTATGCATATAGAAAATTGCACAAAAACGATCTTGACGGTCGCCGGAAATCGGCATTCATTGAACCAATCATAAATTGGTTCGGACCAATCATGCCAGATACCTCATCCAAGGAAAACTCGAACTACGCTCTCGAGAAGCTGCGGGACCTTCTTCGGCACGGTGACGTGGGAGCGGAGGGGAAACTACCGACAGAGCGCACGCTGTCGGAAAAGCTTGGCCTGAGCCGCCGGGCCATCCGTCGGGCGCTGGAGGTTCTGGAGGCAGAGGGCGCGATCTGGCGCAAGCAGGGGTCCGGCACTTATGTCGGCCAGAAGCCACACGAATGGAACGACCAGCTCGAGACCATCGTGGCCGGAACCAATTTCATGGAAATCATGGAGGTGCGCCTGCGGATCGAGCCGCAGCTGGCGCAATTGGCCGCCCTTCGCGCGAAGAGCGATGATATCGACCGCATGCGGGAACTCGCCCAGAAGATCCTTGGCAGCGAGGATGCCGATGCTAAGGAGCTCTGGGATGGAGCGCTGCACCGGCAGATCGCCCAGGCGGCGGGCAACCAGCTGTTTCTGTCGATCTTCGACGTCATCAACCGGGTCCGTCAAGATGACGCCTGGCAGTCCATCCGCGAGCGCGCCCGCAGCAGCGCCAATACCATGAACATCTCCAACGCCCAGCACGCGGCAATCATCGATGCCATTGCATCGCGCAATCCGGCAAAGGCCGGCGAAGCCATGCGTCAGCATCTGCTGATGCTGCAGGAGCGGCTGGTCCGCCAAACCTCCATGGATCATCTGGAGGGTGACCCCCTCGGCGAAGTGTCCTGAGAACAGCATGCCGGCCGCGGCCGGACCGACCTGAACGCCGGAGCAATAACCGGCGGCACCCATGAAGAACAGAAAACCAGACCAGAGGATTTTTCAACCATGAAGACACTGCCCCGTCTTTCCACCCTGCTTTTGGCAAGCGCGCTGCTGGCAACGCCTGCGCTCTCCGCCGAGCTTCGCATCGGCCTCGCGGACGATGCCGACGTGCTTGACCCGGCTCAATCCCGCACCTTTGTCGGCCGCATCGTCTACACCGCCATGTGCGACAAGCTTGTCGATGTCTCGCCGGACCTCAAGATCGTGCCGCAGCTCGCAACCGAGTGGAACTGGTCCGCCGACGGCAAGGAACTCACCATGAAGCTGCGCGAGGGCGTAAAGTTTCATGACGAGACGCCGCTCGACGCAGCCGCGGTCGTCGCCACCATCGAACGCAACATGACGCTTCCGGAATCCCGCCGCAAAAGCGAGCTGAGTTCGGTTGAGAAGGTCGAAGCCATTGGCGACTACGAAGTCAAGTTCACCCTGAAGGCGCCGGATGTCACGCTTCTCGCCCAGCTTTCCGACCGCGCCGGCATGATCGTCTCGCCGACGGCCGCCAAGGAGCTGGGCGCCGATTTCGGCTCGAAGCCCGTCTGCGCCGGCCCGTTCAAATTCGTCGAGCGCGTGCAGCAGGACCGTATCGTCCTTGAGAAGTTCGCCGACTACTGGGACAAGGACAAGGTGTTCATCGACAAGGTCACCTATCTGCCGATCCCGGATTCCACGGTGCGTCTCGCCAACCTGCGCTCCGGCGAACTCGACATGATCGAGCGGTTGGCCGCAACCGATGCCGCTTCGGTCAAGAGCGACGCCACCCTCACCTATGCGGATGTCGTCGGCATCGGTTACATGGCCATGTACGCCAACGTCGCCAATGGCGCGCGCGCCGACAACCCGTTTGGCAAGGACAAGCGCCTGCGTCAGGCCTTCTCGCTCGCCATCGACCGCGAGGCGCTGAGCCAGGTGGTCTTCGAAGGAACGGCCATGGCCGGCAATCAGCCCTATCCGCCGA
This sequence comes from Arenimonas sp., assembly GCA_019459145.1. Classification (GTDB taxonomy): domain Bacteria; phylum Pseudomonadota; class Alphaproteobacteria; order Rhizobiales; family Rhizobiaceae; genus Allorhizobium. Next base: position 16,720 of record JAIBEK010000067.1, on the reverse strand, counting down.
CCAGCCCGTGGTTCAACAAGGAGATTCCGGTTCCCACCCGCGATATCGCCAAGGCCAAGGAGCTGATGAAGGCGGCAGGGCATGAAAAGGTCGATATCGAACTGCAGCACGCGAACAGCCCGGTCGTCACCCAGATGATGCAGGTCGTGCAATCGATGGTCGCTGAAGCCGGCTTCAATGTCTCCCTGAAGGCGACCGAATTTGCCACTCTGCTCTCGGAACAGACTGCCGGCAATTTTCAGCTCAGCCGCTCGGATTGGTCGGGCCGTATCGATCCTGATGGCAACCTGCACCAGTTCGTCACCTGCGAGGGCGGCATCAACGACTCCAAGTACTGCAACGCGGAAGTTGACAAGCTCCTCAACGAGGCACGCGCTTCCGCCGATGAAGCGGTCCGCAAGCAGAAATACGATGCTGCCGGGAAGATCCTCGATGACGATCTGCCGATCATCTATCTCGGCCATCAGTCCTGGATCTGGGCCATCAAGAAAGAAGTCACCGGCTTCGTTCCGTCGCCCGACGGCATGATCCGCCTGCTCGGCGTCAAGAAGGGCTGATCTTGCCCAATCTTGCCTACGGAGCGCCAAAGCTCCGTAGGCAACCCTGCCAATCCAGGACCGTGCGCCCATGCATATTTACATCGGAAAACGGCTGCTCGTAGCCATACCGACGCTGCTGATCGTCTCGATCTTCGTCTTCTCCCTGCAGAAGTTACTGCCAGGCGATCCCATCCTCGCCATGGCCGGCGAAGAGCGCGATCCGCAGGTGATCGAATTCCTTCGGGAAAAATACCGCATGAACGATCCGGTCGCGTACCAATACGGCTATTGGATCGCCAATGTTTTACAGGGCGATTTCGGCATTTCGCTGCGCACCAACCAGCCGGTGCTGGAACTGATCGGCGAGAAGCTGCCGGTCACCATTCAGCTTGCGGTGATGTCTATGACCTTCGCCTTCATCATCGGCGTGCCGATGGGCATCCTGGCGGCCGTCAAGAAGAATACCATCATCGATTACGTGGCCAATATCGTCGCGTTGTCGGGCCTTTCCATCCCGAATTTCTGGCTGGGGATCATGCTGATCCTGTTGGTCTCGGTCCGGCTGGGCTGGCTTCCGGCCTCCGGTTACGAATCGATCTTCGTCGACCCCGTGCGCTCGCTCGAGACCATGATCATGCCCTCCTTCGTCCTGGGCACGGCGCTTGCCGCCACCTTGATGCGGCACACCCGCTCGGCGATGCTGGGCGTCATGAAGGCGGATTACATCCGCACGGCGCGCGCCAAGGGGCTGTCGGAACGGGTTGTCATCCTCAGCCATACGTTCCGCAACGCCCTGCTGCCGATCGTGACCCTGAGTGCCCTTCTGTTCGGCGAACTTCTCGCCGGCGCCGTCCTCACCGAACAGATCTTCACCATTCCCGGATTCGGCAAGCTGATCGTCGATGCCGTGTTCAACCGTGATTACGCCGTCGTCCAGGGCGTCGTTCTGTGCACCGCGATCGGCTTCATCCTGATGAACCTGGTGGCCGACGTCCTCTATGTCCTCCTCAATCCACGCATGAGGGCCAACCTATGACCGCGCTCGACCAGACCGCCACTGCCTTTGCGGCACCGGCCAGGAGCAGCAGTCGCGCCTGGCGGAAACTCAAGGCCAACAGAAGCGCCCTTGTCGGCCTCGCCATCATCGTCTTCTTCACCTTGCTTGCGATCGCCGCCCCTCTTCTGCCGATCGTCGATCCGCTAGCGACCAGCTGGACGGCCATTCGCAAGGCACCATCCGCCGCCCACTGGATGGGCACCGACGATATCGGCCGCGATATCCTGTCCCGGATGATTTGGGGGGCGCAGGCGTCGCTCATGGCCGGTGTCTTTTCAGTCGCCATCGCCATCGCCATCGGCGTTCCCTTCGGCCTGATCTCCGGCTATTTCGGCGGCTGGGTCGATCAGGTAATATCGCGCATCACGGAGGCCTTTCTGGCCCTGCCGTTTCTGATCATGGCCATTGCCCTTGCCGCCTTTCTCGGTCCCAGCCTCACCAATGCGATGATCGCGATCGGCCTTTCCGCGATGCCGGTCTTCGTGCGGTTGACGCGCGGCCAGGTGCTCGCGGTCAAGACCGAAGATTATGTCGAAGGCGCACGCTCGATCGGCCTTGGCCACTTCGACATCATGACGCGATACATCCTGCCGAACATCATGGCGCCGATCATCGTGCAGGCGACCCTGACGGTCGCGACCGCCATCATTGCCGAGGCCAGCCTCTCCTTCCTCGGCCTTGGCCAACAGCCGCCGGCCCCAAGCTGGGGTTCCATGCTCAATGTCGCGAAGAATTTCCTCGACCAGGCACCCTGGATGGCCATGTGGCCAGGGGCGGCGATCTTCCTGGTCGTGATCGGTTTCAACCTGCTCGGCGACGGTCTGCGCGACGCGCTCGACCCCCGGGAATCATAAAGAAATATCGAAGGAACAGTTGATGAGTGACTTTACCACCCGCCCGGAGATCCTCGGCACCTTCGGCGTCGTGACCTCCACCCACTGGATCGCCTCGGCCGTCGGCATGAGCATCCTGGAAAAGGGCGGCAACGCCTTCGACGCGGCGGTCGCGGCCGGTTTCGTACTGCAGATTCTCGAGCCCCATCTGGTCGGCCCCGGCGGCGACATGCCCGCCGTCATCTATTCCGCGAAAAAGGGCAAGGTCGAGGTGATCTGTGCTCAGGGCCCGGCACCCGCCGGCGCGACGATCGGGCACTACACCGGCGAGGGCCTTGACCTGATCCCCGGCGACGGATTGCTGGCCACCGTCATACCCGGCGCCTTTGACGGCTGGATGCTGATGCTGCGCGACTACGGAACCATGTCGGTGCGCGATGTGCTGGAACCCGCGATCCATTATGCCGAGCACGGCCACCCCATGCTGCCGCGCGTTTCGGCCACCATCAAGGGGCTGGCCGGCTTCTTCGAAAAGGAATGGCCGACATCGTACGAGACCTGGCTTCCGGGCGGTTCCGCCCCCGAGCCCCACGCGCTCTTCCGCAATCCGGTCCTGGCCGCCACCTGGCGGCGCATCGTCACCGAGGCCGAAAGCGCGAGGGGTCGCGAAAACCAGATCGAGGCAGCCCGCAACGCTTTTTACCGCGGCTTCGTGGCCGAGGCGATCGACACCTACCTGAAGACCGCCGAAGTCATGGATGCCAGCGGCAGCCGCCACAAGGGAGTGCTGACAGCCGGCGACATGGACGGCTGGAGCGCCACGATCGAGGAGCCGCAGACCTATGACTATCATGGGTGGACGGTGGCCAAGACCGGTCCCTGGGGCCAGGGTCCGGTGCTGTTGCAGTCGCTGGCGCTCCTGAAGGGCATCGATATCGCCGCCATGGACCCCGGGAGCGCGGAATTCGTCCACACGGTCGTCGAGGCGATCAAACTCGCCTTTGCCGATCGCGAGGTCTATTACGGCGACCCGGACTTCGCCACCGTGCCGATGGACGGGTTGTTGTCCGACAGCTACAACGACGAGCGCCGCAAGCTGATCTCCTCGCAGGCATCGATGACGCTCCGTCCGGGCAGATTGCCGGGCTACGAGACCCAATATGATCTCACCATGGAGATGTTGGCCGGCATGTCCGGCAGGGGCGCGGTCTACGAGCCGACCATGTCGCACCTGACCGAAAAACGCGGCGACACCGTTCATATCGACGTCATCGACCGCGAGGGCAACATGGTGTCGGTGACGCCGTCCGGCGGCTGGCTGCAATCCTCCCCGATCGTTCCGGGTCTCGGCTTCTGCCTCAATTCCCGCGCCCAGATGTTCTGGCTGAAGCCCGGATTGCCGACCTCGCTGGCGCCCGGAAAGCGCCCGCGCACGACCCTGACGCCGTCGATCGCGCTCTACGAAGGCAGGCCGACGCTCGCATTCGGCACGCCGGGCGGCGACCAGCAGGATCAATGGCAGCTGTCCTTCTTCCTGCGCTACGTTCACCACAAGCGGAACCTGCAGGCGGCAATCGACATGCCGCTGTTCCACACATCGCATTTCCCCGGCTCCTTCTACCCGCGCACAAGCGAGCCCGGAAGCCTGATGATCGAAAGCAATATCGGCAGTGACGTGATCGCCAAACTCACTGCCATGGGCCACCAGATCACGCCAGCCGATCCCTGGACCGTCGGTCGACTGACAGCGGCCAGGAAAGATGCTGACGGCTTGCTGCGCGCCGCAGCGACGCCGCGTCTCATGCAAGCTTATGCAATAGGGAGATAGTCATGACCTGGTCGATTGTCGCACGTGATCCGCAGACGGGCCATCTGGCCGTGGCCGTGGCAAGCCGCTTCTTCGCCGTCGGCGCCGCCGTTCCACACATTCGCGGCGGGGTGGGCGCCATTGCCACCCAGGCCTTCGTCAGTCCCCTTTACGGCACCGACGGCCTTGCTCTGCTGGCCGAAGGCCTTTCCCCCGAGGAAATCATTTCGTTGCTGACCGCCCGCGATGACGGGTGCCAACAGCGCCAGCTGCATCTGATCGACGCGACGGGACGCAATGCAGCCTTCACCGGATCCAAATGCGTCGACTGGGCCGGGCATATTGTCGACGACAATGTCTCCGTTGCCGGCAACATGCTGGCTGGTCCGCAGGTCATCGCCGAGACGCTCAGGGTTTACAAGGCGCTGGCGGATGCGCCTTTCGCCGAGCGGTTGCTGGCGGCCATGGACGCCGGGGAAGCGGCCGGCGGTGACAAGCGCGGCAAGCAGTCGGCGGCACTCGTGATCTATCGGGACCAGGACTATCCATGGCTCGATATCCGTGCCGACGACCATCCGGACCCGTTGGTGGAACTCCGCCGGCTCTATGCCGTCGCGCAGGAGCGCTATCTCCATGTGGCGCAGACCATGCCGACCCGTGAGAACCCCCACGGACTGACGGACCGCACGGAGATCGACCGCAAGATCGCAGAACTGGAGACCGGGCGCATAGCCGAAGGACGCCCCTCGCCTTCGTTCGCAACGCCACTGAAGCCCGTGTGAACCATAGCCCTACATGCATGACCGGACCAGGAAAGCCATGAGCCCCATGACGACAGCAGCCGCCGCCCAAGCCGAGATGCCCGCCGTTCTCTCTGTCAAGGGGTTGACGACCTCCTTCCTGGTCGACGGCCAATGGCGATCGGTGGTGCGCAACATCTCCTTCGACGTGAAGCCCGGCGAAACCGTTGCCATCGTCGGCGAATCCGGTTCCGGCAAGAGCGTGACATCGCTTTCCATCATGCGCCTGCTGGCCCGGGACACGAGTCGCGTCGAAGGTCGCATTGTCCTCAACGGCAAGGACATCCTGTCCCTCAGCGAAAGCGAGATGCAGCAGGTTCGCGGCAACGATGCTGCCATGATCTTCCAGGAACCAATGACGAGTCTCAATCCGATTTTCACCATCGGACGACAGATTTCCGAGGTGTTGACGCGGCACAAGGGCATGTCGAAAACAGAGGCGCGTGCCGAGACCGTGCGGCTTCTGGAAAAGGTACGCATTCCCAATGCCGCCAACCGCTTCGACGAGTACCCGCATCAGTTCTCCGGCGGCATGCGCCAGCGTGTGATGATCGCCATGGCGCTCGCCTCCAGACCCAAGCTGCTGATCGCCGACGAGCCGACCACCGCGCTCGACGTCACGATACAGGGCCAGATTCTCGACCTGATCAAGGTGCTCCAGGAAGAGGAAGGCATGTCGGTCCTCTTCATCACCCATGACATGGGTGTCGTCGCGGAGATCGCCGATCGCACCATTGTGATGCTGCGTGGGGAAACGGTCGAGCAGGGCGCCACCGTGGACGTTTTCCATCGTGGCAAGCATCCCTACACGCGCTCCCTTCTCGCCGCTGTTCCGAAGCTGGGTTCGATGCACGGTCATGCCTGGCCGCTGCGCTTTCCGATTGTCGATATCGGCACAGGCACGTCGAGCGAACCGACCGAGGTGGCGAATACCGTCGATACCCGCAAGACAGCGGTGCTGTCCGTCAAGAACCTGGTGACGCGCTTCCCGATCCGCAGCGGTCTGTTCGGTCGCCAGACCGGCGCCGTGCATGCCGTTGAGGACATCTCGTTCGAGCTCTTCCAGGGCGAGACGCTCTCGATCGTCGGGGAATCGGGTTGCGGCAAATCGACGACTGGCCGTTCGATCACTCGGCTGGTCGAGCCGAAAAGCGGCGAAATCCATCTCGACGGCTACGATGTGCTGACGCTGGATCAGCCAAGCCTGCGCGCCATGCGCCGTAGCGTGCAGATGATCTTCCAGGATCCGTACTCAAGCCTCAACCCGCGCATGACGGTGGGAGCGGCCATCGCCGAGCCCTATCTGAAGCACCGGCTCGGGACCAGGCAGGAGGCAAATGAAAAGGTTGCGGATCTGCTGCGGAAGGTCGGGCTGAGCCCGGATATGATGGGTCGCTATCCGCATGAATTCTCCGGCGGTCAGCGCCAACGCATCGCCATTGCCCGCGCCCTGTCGCTCAACCCAAAAGTGATCGTTGCGGACGAAAGCGTTTCGGCGCTGGATGTCTCCATCAAGGCGCAAGTCTGCAACCTCTTGATGGACCTGCAGGAGGAGTTCAATCTCGCTTTTCTGTTCATCAGCCATGACATGGCCGTCGTGGAGCGGATGAGCCACCGGGTTGCGGTCATGTATCTCGGCGAAATCGTCGAGATCGGCCCGCGCGCCGCGATCTTCGACAATCCGCAACACGATTATACGAAGAAGCTGATGGCAGCCGTGCCGGTTCCCGACCCCGAGCGACGGGGCTTGAGGCGCAGTGGGGCAATAGAGGAATTGAAGAGCCCGGTGCGTCCGGTCGGCTACGAACCTCCCCGCCGCGAATACCGTGAAGTCACTGCGGGGCATTTCGCCCAGATCTGATCGGCGCCGCCAGACATCTCCTCATCCGGCCCCCTTCCCGGGAAACCAGCGACCATCTTCCGGTCAATGGCTTGAGCCGTCATCGACTGGCTCACCTCGTTTGCCGCCGATTGGCGCAGGTTCCAACACCTGCCTATTCAGGAATGTTGAACGAACGGCGGAAATAGGACCGCACGGCCTCCATCGCGGGCGTGAATTCCGCATTCCGCCTCCAGGCAAGGCCGACATCCATGGACGGGATCGGCTCGGTGAGCGCGATTGTCTCGATCCGCTTTCCTTCGAGCGACCAGGGGCGATGGACCATGTCCGACAGGATCGCCACGCCCTGCCGGTTTGCCACCAGCGAGCGGACCGCCTCGACGGATGAGGTTCGCAGCGAAATGCGCGGCAGATAGGGCGTCTGGCTCCAGTATTTGAGCGAACTGTGCGATGCCTCGTCCACGGTCAGCATGATGTAGTCTTCCTCGGCCACTTCCTTCAGGCCGACGCCGTGCTGGGCGAGAAGCGGATGCCGCGCCGACACCCAGAGGCGGCGCTGCGAGCTCAAGAGCTTCTCGGTCGTCAGTTCCGGGTTGAGGATGTTGGATGTCAACATCACCGCGATGTCGTAGCGGTTGGTCAGCAACCCTTCCTCGACGGATTCCCGGTTGAGTTCGAACAACTGGATGTCGATGCCGGGAAACTGCCGCTTCATCCGCTCGATATGGAACGGCAGGAAATAGCCGATGACGGTATAGGTCGTGGCGATGCTGAGCGTGCCCTGCACCGCGTCGGTGACGAGATTGAGCTGCGTCGCCTCCTCGACCTTCTGCAGGATCTCGTAGGCCTGCGACAGGAAGCGACGGCCCGCCGCCGTCAGCTCCATGCCGTGCGGGGTGCGCTCGAACAGCCCCGCGCCGACAGTGTCCTCCAGATCCTTGATGGCGGTCGTGACCGCCGATTGCGAAATCGAGAGGTTCACCGCCGCCTGCGAGACCTGTCCGGCCTCCGCCGTCGCGATGAAATAGCGGATCTGTCTAAGGCTGAGGGACATGAATTCATCATTCCGAAACGAGAATAACTGGTATCTGAAAATACGAACGAAAAGCGCCAGGATTGCAGGATTTGAAAATTCTCCTTTTCGGATGCACTTCAAAGCTCTGAATTTCAGGTGAAAATCCCAGATCTGCGATAACGCATCGCCATACAAATAACAGATAATGACCTTCAGAAAATAGAATTTTTCAAATGAAAAAAATCTTCCTACGGTTTTCTGACAAACAGGCAGGCATCGCGCTGCGATGCACAAAATGCAGGCAGGACAGGGAAGAAAAGTGGCACTCGAGGTCGTAGACATTAATTGTGATCTGGGCGAGGCCTTCGGCCGCTGGCGTGTCGGCGATACCGAAGACAGCGCCCTGATGGGACTGATCAGTTCCGCAAACATCGCGGCTGGCTTCCATGCCGGCGATCCCAACCTGATGGACCACACCGTGCGTGTCGCCGTCGAGCATGGCGTCGGCATCGGTGCCCATCCGGGCTACAACGACCTTCAGGGCTTTGGCCGCCGCAAGATCAACGGCACGGCGCGCGAACTGGTCAACGACATCGTCTATCAGGTCGGCGCGATCCGCGAATTTGCCCGCCGTCACGGCGCCACACTCCAGCATGTGAAGCCGCATGGCGCGCTCTACATGGAGATGGCGGTCAATCCCGAATTCGCCCAGCTCTTCGTCCATTACATGCGCACCGTCGCCCCCAATGCCTATGTATTCTGCATGGCGGGCTCCGCCACCGAGACGGCAGCACTCGAGGTCGGCCAGCCGCTGGTGCGCGAATTCTACGCCGACCGCGATTACGACGAGAGCGGCTCGATCGTCTTCACCCGTGATGTCGGCCGTCCCGACCCGATGGCGATCGCCCGCAAGGTGGTGCGCGCCTGCAAGGAAGGTATCGTCACCACGGTCAGCGGCAAGGACATCGAAGTGCCCTTCGAGTCGATCTGCTTCCATTCCGATACGCTCGGCGCCCTCAATATCGTGCGCAACATGCGGGAAGCCCTGATCGCCGAAGGCATCCGCATCGCCCCCATTTCAGAAATCGTCAGATAATCGGAGACCACCATGAGCAAGCTCGAGATCAGATCGCCTCTGCCCGGCACCTTCTACCGCAAGCCCTCGCCGGATGCCGCTCCCTACAAGGCCGATGGCGACAGCGTGGCCGTCGGTGACGTGATCGGCCTGATCGAGGTTATGAAGACCTTCCACGAGGTTCATGCCGACGCCGCCGGCAGGATCACCTTCGTTGCCGACGACCAGGAACCGATCATGGCCGGCCAGCCGGTTGCCGAGGTCGAGGCATGACCATCCGCTCGATCCTCATTGCCAATCGGGGCGAGATCGCGGTGAGGATCATCCGCGCCGCCCAGGTGCTCGGCATCCGGACCGTTCAGGTCCATTCGGCCGCCGACCGCGACATGCTGGCCGTCAGGCTCGCAGACCAGTCGATCGAGATCGGCCCGCCGTCTGCCGCCAAGTCCTATCTCAACATTGAAGCCGTCCTCAAGGCTGCCAGGGAAGCCGGTGTCGACGCGATCCATCCGGGCTACGGCTTCCTCTCCGAAAATGCCGCCTTCGCCCAGGCGGTGGAAGATGCCGGCTTGATCTTCATCGGCCCGAAGCCCGAGGCGATCAGCCTGCTCGGCGACAAGGTCGAGGCCCGCAAGGTCGCCCAGCGCGCCGGCGTGCCGACCGTTCCCGGCTCCGAAGGTCGCATCGACGACCTCGAAACGGCCTGCGCCATCGTCGAGCAGATCGGCTTTCCGGTGATGATCAAGGCCGCCGCCGGCGGCGGTGGCCGCGGCATCCGCATCGCGGAAGACATGGCCGATTTCGAACGCCATTTCCCCCAGGCCTCGGCCGAGGCGCTTGCCGCGTTTGGTGACGGCGGCCTCTATGTCGAAAAGGTCATTACCCGCGCCCGCCATGTCGAGGTGCAGATCCTCGGCGACGGCGAGGATGCCGTGCACTGCTTCGAGCGTGAGTGCTCGCTGCAGCGCCGCCGCCAGAAGGTCTGGGAAGAGGCACCCTCCTTCCGTCTGCCGGAAAACGTGCGCCAGGAACTGTGCGCCAGCGCCGTGGCGCTCGCCCGCGAGGTCAACTATCGCGGCGCCGGCACGGTCGAATATCTCTATGACGAGGTGAGCGGCGAGTTTTACTTCATCGAGGTCAACACCCGCATCCAGGTCGAGCATCCGGTCACCGAAATGATCACCGGCATCGATCTCGTACAGGAGATGATCAGGGTCGCCGGCGGCGAGAAGCTCTCGGTGCGCCAGGAGGACATCCGTGTCGTCGGTCACGCGATCGAGTGCCGGATCAATGCCGAGGACCCTGCGCGCGGCTTCCTGCCCGGCCCCGGCACGATCGAGGCGCTCGGCGTCCCGACCGGCGAGGGTGTTCGCTTCGACACCATGCTTTACGAGGGCTACACGGTTCCGCCCTTCTACGACTCGCTGCTCGGCAAGCTGATCGTCTGGGGCGAGACCCGCGACGCCTGCATCGCCAGGCTTGCCGAGGCGCTCGACAATCTCGAGATCCGCGGGCTCGCCACCACCATTCCGCTCCACCAGGCACTTGCCGCCGACCCGTCGGTCGCCTCGGGCGATGTCCACACGCGGTTCCTCGAACCCTGGCTGGAGACGGATTTCCCGGCCTTTGTCGCATCCAAGGAGGTTGCCTGATGCCCATGCGCTATACATTCGGGGGTGACGAACACCTCTTCGTCGAATGCTCGGAGGAAATGTCGCTCGAGGCCTTCTTCAACTCGCTGTCGATGACAACCGGCATCAGGGAATCGAAGATCAAGGGCGTGACCGAGATCTGCCCGGCCAACGCCTCCTTCCAGATCAAGTTCGACCCCGACGTCATCCATCCGGACGACATCCTCAAGGAAGTCCAGGCGATCGAGGTTGCTGCAGCGAAGTCCGAGCCGGTGATCACCACCCGCATCGTCGAGATCCCGGTCTTCTACAACGACCCGTGGACCCACGAGACGCTGATGCGCTTCCGCGAGCGCCACCAGGAACCGACCGGCACCGACCTCGAATACGCCGCACGCATCAACGACTACGGCTCGGTCGACGACTTCGTCGCCGCCCATTCCGGCTCGCCCTGGTTCGTCTCGATGGTCGGCTTCGTCTCGGGCCTGCCCTTCATGTACCAGATGGTCGAGCGCCAGCGGCAGATCCAGGTGCCGAAATACCTGCGTCCCCGCACCGACACCCCGCGCTTGACCGTCGGCCACGGCGGCTGCTTCGGCTGCATCTATTCGGTGCGCGGCGCCGGCGGCTACCAGATGTTCGGCATCACCCCCATGCCGATCTACGACCCGACCCAGACCACCTCCTACCTCAAGGACTTCATGGTGTTCTTCCGTCCGGGCGACATCGTCAAGTTCAAGCCGATCGACCGCGAAGCCTATGACCAGGCCGTCGAGGATGTCGACAAGGGCCGGTTCGCCCCGCCGATCCGCGAGGTGAAGTTCGACCTCACCGAATTCCAGAAAGACATCGACGGCTACAACGCGAAGCTGGAGGGCGTTCTCCATGGCCATTAAGGTTCAACATCAGGGTCTTGCCACCTCCGTCCAGGATCTCGGCCGTCCCGGCTATTTCCATCTCGGCATCCCGCTCGGCGGCGCCATGGACCGCCTGGCGCTGAAGGCCGCCAACCTGCTCGTCGGCAATGACGAAGGGGCAGCCGGCCTCGAAGCCGTGTTCATCGGCCCGAAGCTGGAATTCACCGAAGACGCCATGGTCGCGGTCACCGGCGCCGACATGCCGATCAAGGTCGACGGCGAGGAAAAGCCCGGCTGGACCGCCTTCAAGGTCAAGGCCGGTCAGGTCCTGACCTTCGACTTCCTGAAGACCGGCGCGCGCATCTATATCGCCGTCTCCGGCGGCATCGACGTGCCGCTGGCGCTCGGTTCGCGCTCGACCTATGCCATCGGCGCGCTCGGCGGCTTCAGGGGCCGGCCGATCGCCGTCGGCGACGAATTGCCGGTCGGCACGGCCGGCAAGGCGGTCGAGGGCAAAACCATTCCCGAAAACCTGCGCCGCAGGCCGGGTATGCCGGCCGAACTGCGCGTGCTGCCGGGCCTCTACTGGCACCGCCTCACCGACGAGGCGGGCAGGAACTTCTTCGAGGACACCTGGAAGGTGGCTCCGGAAGCCGACCGCATGGGCTACCGCTTCCGCGGCGGCCGCAAGCTCGACTTCGTCGATCGTGTCCCGCCCTTCGGCGCGGGCTCTGATCCCTCGAACATCGTCGACGCCTGCTACCCTTACGGCTCCATCCAGGTTCCGGGCGGCACCGAGCCGATCATCCTGCATCGCGATGCCGTCTCCGGCGGCGGCTATTTCATGCTCGGTACGGTCGTCTCCGCCGACATGGACCTGATCGGCCAGCTGCAGCCGCATACGCCAACCCGTTTCGTCAAGGTGGACATGGAAACCGCCCTGACCGCCCGGAAGGACCGGGCCGCGCTGGTCGACCAGATCCGCGCGCTTTTCTGACCACGCAGCCAAATACTTCAAACAGGGGAACGACCATGAAACACAAGATCCTAATGACGCTTGCAAGCTCCGCCCTGGCGCTTGCCGTTGCCAGCCCGGCGCTTGCCGACGCCTGGTATCCCTATCCGGCCCAGGCGATCGAGCCGGCCTTCGCCGCCGACGGCAAGTCGGTCGACGTATCCTACTCGCCGCTCGAAAAGGCGGAGAAGCCGTGGAACATCTGCGTCTCCTTCCCGCACATGAAGGATGCCTACTGGCTCGGCGTCGACTACGGCGTCGCCCAACAGGCCAAGGACCTCGGCGTCAAGATGAACCTCGTCGAGGCCGGCGGCTACACAGAGCTCAACAAGCAGATCAGCCAGATCGAGGACTGCGTCGCCGGTGGCGCCCAGGCCGTGGTCATCGGCGCGATCTCGTTCGACGGATTGAACAACCTCGTCAGCGAAATCAAGAAGAAGAACATCCCGGTCATCGACGTCATCAACGGCATGTCCTCGCCGGACCTGACCGCCAAGTCGCTCGTCTCCTTCTACACCATGGGCTACGAGACCGGCTCTTATCTGGCCAAGAAGCATCCGGCCGGTTCGGAAGAAGTCAAGGTCGGCTGGTTCCCGGGCCCGGCCGGCGCTGGCTGGGTCGAGGCGGCCAACAAGGGCTTCCTCGAAGCGATCAAGGGTTCGGCCGTCAAGGCCCTGGAACCGAAATACGGCGACACCGGCAAGGAAGCCCAGCTGAAACTCGTCGAAGACGTGCTCCAGGCCGAGCCTGACGTGCGCTACGTCGCCGGCACTGCCGTTACCGCCGAAGCGGCTCAAGGCCTGATCCGCGAACGCGGCCTCAAGGGCAAGGTCGACCTGCTCGCCTTCTACATGACGCCCGGCGTCTACGAAGGCATCAAGCGCGGCTTCATTCTGGCGGCTCCCGCCGACTCCATGGTCGTCCAGGGCCGCATCGCTATCGACCAGGCGGTCCGCGCGCTGGAAGGCAAGGAACTGGTGAAGCATGTCGGCCCGAAGATCTTCGTCGTCGATCCGTCGAACGTCGAGAGCGTGCCGCAGACCAACATCCTGCCGCCGGACGGCTTCAAGCCGCTGTTCTCGGTCAACTGAACCCCCAAGGATCCGGCGCGCGAATGCGCCGGATCCGCCCTATTCTTTCAGGCAATATTACCTCACGGATCGATGCGGATGGCCTTGAACGCACCCCTTGTCGAAATGACCGGCATCGCCAAGTCCTATCCGGGCGTGCGCGCGCTGGACGGCGTCGACTTCTCGCTCAAACGGGGCGAAGTGCACGTGCTGTTCGGCGAGAACGGCGCCGGAAAATCGACACTGATCTCCATCCTCGCCGGCGTGACCACGCCGACCGAGGGGGTGATCCGCATCGACGGTGAAGAGAAGCATTTTTCTTCGGTCAAGGACGCGCGGGCAGCCGGCATCGGCGCCGTGTTCCAAGAGTTTTCCCTGGTCCCGACCATGACCGTGGCGGAAAACATCTTCCTCGGCCAGGAACCTCGCAAGATGGGCCTGGTCGACCGCCGCGGCATGGTCGGGCAAGCCCGTGCGCTCTTTGCCGGCCTCGGCTTCGCCATCGACGTTCGCCGCTCGGTGATCTCGCTGTCGCGCGCCGAACAGCAGATGGTGGAAATCGCCAAGGCGCTGCACCAGGAAGCCCGCATCCTGATCCTCGACGAGCCGACCGCTTCGCTCACCGAGCGGGAGACGGAAAAGCTGTTCGAATTCATCGGCCAGGCCAAGGCCAAGGGCGTGGGTATCGTCTACATTTCCCACCGCATCCAGGAATTCAAGGCGATCGCCAACCGCATCACCGTGCTGCGCGACGGCCGGCTGATCGGCACGATCAGCGCCGAGAACCTGTCGGAAACCGTGCTGGTCGAGATGATGACGGGCCGCAAGATGGACGAGATCTATCCGCATATCGAACGCAAGACACAGGCCGAGCCGGTGCTGTCGATCCGCGGTCTCAAGGCCTGGGGCGTCGACGGCGTCGACATCGACGTCCGGCGTGGCGAAGTGCTGGGGGTCGCCGGCCTCGTCGGCTCCGGCAAGTCGCGCACCTTCCGCGCCGTCATGGGGCTCCTACCGGTCGAAGGTGGCACGGTGAGCGTCCATGGCCATGACCGCACCGGCGCGCCGACGCGCAAACTGCTGCACGACGGCGTCTTCTTCCTGCCCTCCGACCGCAAGGAGGAAGGGCTGCTGCTCGGCGCCTCCGCCCGCACCAACATCGCTCTTTCGGTGCTCAATCGCCGCGAAACCAATGCCGGCTTCGGCCTGATCTCGCCCGGCGGCGTCAAGTCCCTGACCAGCGAGATCGGCCGCAAGGTCGATCTGAGCGAAGCCTTTCTCGAACGCACCGCCTCGAAGCTCTCCGGCGGCAACCAGCAGAAGATCCTGTTCGGCAAGAGTTTCGGCGAGGACTACGACATCTATATTTTCGATGAGCCCACCGTCGGCGTCGACGTCGGCACGCGGGCCGCGCTCTATCGCATCATCAAGGCGATCGCCGAGGCCGGCAAGGCCGTCATCGTCATCTCCTCCGACCTCCCCGAGGCCATGCACCTCGCCCATCGCCTGATCGTTTTCCGCAACGGCCGCATCTCGGCGGAGTTCGAGGGCGAAGCCATTCAGGAACAGGCGGTTCTCGGCGCCTTCTTCGACCAGGAAAGAAAATCAGCATGAACACCAAGCTGGACACCGCGTCGCCCGCCGGCGCCAAGCCAACCTTCTCCGCTCTTTCGGCGCTCAAGGCCGTCTTCATCAAGCTCGGCGTGCTGCCCTTCTTCCTCGTGGCGGCTCTCATCCTCTTCACGCTCGCCTCGAAACAGTTCCTGACGCTCGACAACCTGACCAACGTGGCGCGCCAGTCGGTCTACCTCGTGCTCGTCTCGCTGGGGCAGATGCTGGTTCTCGTCACCGGCGGCTTCGACCTCGCGGTCGGCACATCGATCGCGCTCACCTCCGTCGTCTCGGCCTCGGTGATGGTCTACTTCGCCGCCCAGTTTCCCGACATGGTCTGGCTCGTCATCCTGCTCGGCGTGCTCTCGGGCTTCCTCGCCGCGCTGGCGATCGGCTCGCTGAACGGCCTCGGCATCGCCCAGTTTGGCGTCTCGCCTTTCATCATGACGCTCGGCGCGCAATCGGTCGGCGCCGGTATCGCGCTTTATCTCACCGGTGGCGTGCCGATCGGCAATCTGCCCTATGAATTCGGTGACTTCTTCGGCTTCGGCCGCATCTTCGGCGTGCCTGTTCCGGTCCTGGTGGCGATCGTTGCCATCGTCGGCATGTGGATCCTGATGAACCGCACCCGCTCCGGCGCCCGCATCTATGCGATCGGCGGCAACATCAAGGCAGCCAACCTCTCCGGCATCAACACCAAGCGCACGCTGTTCCTCGCCTATATCCTCTGCGCCCTTCTGGCCTCGGTCGCTGGCGTGCTTCTCACCGCCCGCGTCGAGAGCGGCGAGACCAATCTCGGCGGCACGATCGCGCTGGAATCGATCGCCGCCTGCGTCATCGCCGGCGTGTCGTTGCGCGGCGGCATCGGCAGGGTCGAGAGCGTCGTGCTTGGCGCCTTCTTCATCGTGCTGGTGCAGAACGGCATGAACCTCATGCAGATCGGCTCCTACATGCAGATGGTCTTGCTGGGTTCGCTTCTCATCCTCGCGGTCGTCATCGACCAGTTCCGCTACCGCATGCTCATCGGGAACCGCTAACACCGGCCTGGCTAAAATCGTCCCTATACGCAAAACCCCTCGGAATGAGCTTGCTCGACTCGCAGGGGTTTTTGAGTATTATGACCTGCAATGATCCCCAAAAATCGTAGGAAATTCAGGGTCTAAGGTCATATCTCAGCCCCAATGACTTTGAGGCACAGGTAGGATTAGCGTAACCTCAGATACAATAGACCGGCAGCAGGTCAGCGGAAGGCGGGGATCAGCCAGGCGACGCATTTCAATTGGCACAAGAAGTTGCAGGTCTGCCACCCGCCTCGCCCTCGAGCGCAAATCGAAAGCCCTGCGCCAGCCGACCGAGTAGACGGATCAAGCTCGCGCTCTAAACCGCTCTCCGCAATGTCGCGGCGGGGTCGCCTGGAACGCAAAAAGCCTCCTGAACTGCCCCCCATTTCGACCGGACAGTCGGCATAAGCAGAAAGGCTCAAGCACCGGCTTGAGGACAGGCTTATGTCTAACGAGTATCGACACGTCGAATTGCTGACGGGTGATGTCCGTCGTAGGCGGTGGACAAC
>JAIBEK010000063.1 GCA_019459145.1 Arenimonas sp. | reverse complement strand
TTGCGTCGAGCGGATGGCGGTGCACAGATTGGTCTTGCGGCTGAGGCAGGAATAGCATTCGCGGCATTCCGGCGTGTAGAGCGGAATGACATGGTCGCCCTTCTTCACCGAGGTGACGCCGGGGCCGACATCGACGACGATGCCGGCGCCCTCATGGCCAAGAATGGCCGGAAACAGGCCTTCCGGATCGGCACCCGACAGGGTGAAATCATCGGTATGGCAGATGCCCGTCGCCTTGACCTCGATCAGCACCTCGCCGGCCCGCGGGCCTTCGAGCTCGACTTCAGTCACAACAAGGGGTTTTCCGGCTTGAACAGCCAGAGCAGCGCGTGTGCGCATGGAATGCCTCCCGAATTCTGCGTTATTGAATGCCCGCTTTCTGCGACATTGGGATGAGATTACAGACCAGCCAAGCGCACTGACAATTGCGACCTTAGTGTGTAAATCGGCACCTTTGGCATCTGCCTCCGTTTGCCTATAGTGACGCAAGGGTCGAGGAGGATCTCATGATGAAAGCCATGCACCTGGGACTTCTGGTGGCGCTCTTTCCAGGGCTGAGCGTCGCCGCGGATTTTTCCGACCCCGACTGGCCCTGCATCCAGCGCAAGGTCGAAAATCTCTCGGCCGGTCTGATGTGGCCGCATCCGGTGCCCCCGGCCCCTCTGACGCCCGAGGCGGAGGAACTGGCAGCCGTGCTGGCACTGCGTCGCGTCAGTCTCGAAGAGGCGGAAACCCATATCCGCACCTTCCTCGAACAGCAGGCGGCCGATGAACAACTGCTCGGCAACGTCTTCCACGCCGTCTTCGACAAGCTGTCCGCGGATCGGCTGCGCCTGATCGGCGGTATTGCCCGCTATTCGCGCAGCCAGATCGCATTGACGGAGAAGATCGAGGCGGAGCGGATCGAGATGGCGAAACTCACCGCGGAGAAGGCGCCCGATTTCGACCGGATCGACAAGCTCGAGGAAGAGATGGACTGGAACGAGCGAATCTTCCTCGATCGTTCGCGCGCGCTCACCTACGTCTGCGAGACGCCGGTGCTTATCGAGAAGCGCGTCTATGCTGTCGCCCAATTGCTGCTGAAGCACCTGCCGCAATGACCGCAATCCGCTACTCCCATTCGAGCTCGGTAAAGGCGACGGTGGCATTGCGCGGGTTGTAAAGGTCGAACAGTTGCCAGTGCCCCGCCTCACCTGCGCCGATTACGGCGGCGGCCGCATTCAGGGTCAAGCCCGCCGCGAGGGCGGCACGCGTATCGGTCTCCAACACGGCGAGATAGCGTTCGAGCGTTTCGGCGCCTCGAGGCCAGTCGAGCACCGGTCCGCCATGGCCGGGAACGACACGACGCGCCGGCCTCCTGCTAAGATCCCCGAGAACCGATCGCCAGCCCTTGAGCGAGCCGTCCAGGGCGGGGGCATGCTCGTGGAACACGAGATCTCCGGCGATCAGCACCTCCGAGGACAGGTCGAGGACCGTCATGTCCGTTGCCGTATGGGCCGTCGGCCACGCCTTGAGCTCGATTGCGCGAGAGCCGAGGTCGATCCTCTCCGACGTGGCCACGGTCCGATCCGGTGCGATGATCCGGCTGCCGAGGAAGGCTGGTGCACCGATCAACCGCCCGAAGCTCGTCTCGTAGGTGCCGGCCCGATCGGCCAGCGCCCGCGGCAGGTTCATTTGGCCGACGATCTGCGCCCCCGCCTCGCGCAGCGGCTCGGCGCCGAAGACATGGTCCGGATGCATGTGCGTGAGGATGAGATGCGAAATCGGCAGGTCGCTTATGGCGCGAATGGAAAGATAGACCTGTTCGCCCACCTGACGCGAGCCGCCGGCATCGATGACCGCGATACTGTCCGCGCCGACGACGAAGGCGATGTTGGAGACATCGCCGGCATTTTCCGCATCCGGTTCCGCGATCGCGCCGCGATGGACGAAAAGACCAGGCGCGGCTTCGACGAAGGCGAGACGAGTCGGCGGGCGCGGCTCGCAGTATGGCGCACCGGCACTGGTCTTCGCCAGCCAGGCGGGCGGGCGGGCCCGCACGCCCGCCTGGCAATCCGCCTGGCTGTCCGACGCAAAGCCGGGCAAAAGCGCCGTCCGGCAGCGCTGCTGTGCTTGCGTACCGGCCTCAGCATCGCCCGATGCCAGAAGGCAGATTGCCACGAACGCCTCGAACACGTCTCACCTCCGCGTCCGTCCCCGCGACGGCCCTCATCACCCAGCCTGCGACCGGCGCGCATGCCCCGCAACACATCCGAAAGGCTCGGTTCTGCGCAACGGCCCCAAGGCGTATATTATGACATCAAGCGGAGCGGCACCGCGCCCGGTCCTTGGATGAAGAGGGGCTTTGCCATCATGCGTCAGGTTTTCGCCGGATTGTCCTTCCTGCTTATGGCCGGGCTGGCCATGGCCGAGGAGCCCCTTGCCGACAATCCACTTGTCGAAGGCCCGACCTGGGCCGTGATCAAGGATGCCATCGCCGGCGAGGCCCCCCTCGGCGACGGTGCCGCCCTGCTGACGGTGACGGCGCCCTATCGTGCCAATGACGCGGCGACGGTGCCGATTGTCATCGAGCAGAGGGAGGCGGGCGCCGGACCGATCCAGGCGATCAAGCTGGTGATCGACGAGAATCCTGCCCCGCTCGCCGCCGAGATCCGTTTCGGCGCGGCAATGATGCCGTTGAAGTTCGAGACCCGCGTGCGCGTCAACCAGTATTCCAACATCCGCGTGATCGCCGATACGCCGGATGGCAGCTACATGACGGGACGTTTCGTCAAGGCTTCCGGCGGATGCTCCGCTCCCGCGACCAAGGATCCTTCCGCGGCGCTCGCCGGCATGGGCGAGATGCGGCTTCGACTGTTCGACGCGGCCACGCCGGATCAAAGCGGGCGGCGCGAAGCACAGATCATGATCCGCCACCCGAACTATTCCGGGCTGCAGCGCGACCAGATCACCCAGCTCTTCATCGGTGCGCATTTCATCACCGAACTCGAAGTCCGCCAGGGCAAGGATCTGCTGTTCGCGTTGGAGGGGGGAATCTCGATCAGCGAAAACCCGGTCTTCCGCTTCAGCTACCTCGATGACGGGTCACCCGATTTCGTGGTCCATGCGGTCGATACCGAGGGCAATGTCTTCGACCGCGTCCTGCCGAAGCGGCCCCCGGCCTGAATCGTGGCCTTAGGACTGGGGCATCATTCAGAAGCACAGCATTTCGGCTTCGGCCTGGGCTCGCCTGAGTTCGGCCACCATGGTCTGCGACACGACGGCGGTCTTGTACATGGCCAATTGCTCGCCGCTTCCCTGCTGCAAGGAGAGCACCGTTTCCGCCTCCACATATTTCTCGTAGGGCAGGATCGAAGCGATGATGTCGATCGAGCAGGCGCATTTGCGCAAGACCTCACGGGTCTGTCCGTTGGTCGCCATGCAGCCGAACACATAGTCCGTGCGCGCCTCGGTGGGATAGTCGTTGAGCCGCTCGGGCACGCCCTGGCCCACGGCCGAGCCGGCAGCCATCCCCAGGGCAAGGCCGATCAAGAGCAGCCGCTTCATGGTTTTGCATTCCCGCCCTCGGTGAGGGTGATGGCGTTGGAATAACTGATATCGGCGGGTGTCGACCCCTCGGGAACGGACGCCTTCAACGAATAGTACCAGCCCGGCACATCCTGCGAGACGGTGACGTCGAGCGCCAGTTCGGCGAACCGCCCCATCTGGTCGCGTGCCTTGTCCTTAGCGAAGGGCCGGATGGTAACCTGGCTCGCGGCGATGTCGCGATCGCCGACGCGAACCGATACCGGCACGATCTCGGCATCCTTCAGCAGCGCCTCCTTGATGCGGTTGCGCATGTAGAACGGGCTCCCGCCCGACTGTTGGGCGATGTCCGCGACCGCGGTTTCGAGGAAGTACATGATCAGCGGATTGCCGACCGATGCCGGGAAGGTGCCGATGACCCGCATCTGCGGCCCACGATGCAGGATCAGCGCCGCGTTGTCGTCCGAGGTCAACTGCAGGCCGATCGTGTCGGTGTCACCCGACTCGCCCGCCTTGAGGGGAGAGACGATCCGGTCGTAGACGAGGATGTCTCGACCCTCTTCACCCGCAGCCGGCGGGGGCGAGGTGGGAAGGCCGGAGAGCGCGGCCTTGCGGAACAGCAAGTCATAGGTTTCCGCGGCCGACAGCGGCGCTGCCGACCCGCCGACCAGGGCGAGAAGAAGCAGAAAGACACGCATCGAAAACCTCCCTTTTCCTAAAGAGCCTAGCCCCCTGCGCCGGTTAGTCACCGCAGACATTGGTCGGTATTGGTTCAAGCCGCGCGGCCTCGCGTCTGCCAGTCGATCAATGCTCTCAGCCGCACGAGTTGCACTGGCTTGTTGAGCACGGTGAACGACATTTCGCGGGCAAGCAGAAGGAGTTCGCGCTCCCGGTTGGCCGAGATGATGACCGCCGGTATCTCCTCACCGGCCATGGCCCGCATTGTCCGAATGGTGTCGATGCCGGTGTCCTCGTCATCGAGCTGATAGTCCGCAAGCAGGATATCCGGCGGCGTGCCGATTTCCTGCATCAACGCCAGGGCCTCCGCGGTCGAGCTTGCGGCCAGCACGCTCGCCCCCCAGTTCTCCAGCTTTCTGGTCATGGCATTGAGTTCGTCGGCGTCATTCTCGACCACCATGACGATCAGATCGAGGCTGCCCTCGGGCGGAGCCTCGGCGACCGGGCTCTCGCCATGCCCCCCATATTCGGCAGCGGCAAGCGGCACTTCAATCGAGAACATGGTGCCATGGCCTGGGCGCGACTTGAGCTTCAGCGCGTGATCGAGATGCCGGCAGGCGCGCTCGACGATCGACAGGCCGAGCCCCATGCCGGTGCCCCTGCCGCCGCTGCCGCGCGTGAATTCCTTGAACACGCGCGCCTGATCATGGTCAGAGATGCCGATCCCGGTGTCCCAGACCTCGATGCGCAGCCGGCCTTCGGCCATACGGCATCCGACAAGAACGCGGCCGCGTTCGGTATACTGGATGGCGTTGACCACCAGGTTCTGCACGCAACGCATCAGATAGCGCTGGTCGCTCGTCACCCATCGGGTCGTCGGCAGGATGGTGAGCTTGATGCCCTTCTCGGCCGCGAGCGGCGCCAGGTCTTCCGCCAGGCCCTGAAGCATACCCCCAAGGCTGAAGGACGTCACGTTGAACTCGACGCCCGAACTGTCGAGCCGCGAAATATCAAGCAGCGCCTGCAGCAATGTCTCGATCGAGTTGAAGGAGCGATTGAGGCGGTTCACCACCTCCTTGGCTTCGGCTTGCTCGACCGTTTCGGTGAGGGTGGAAAGATAGAGTTTTGCCGCATTGATCGGCTGCAACAGGTCATGGCTCGCCGCGGCGAGAAAGCGGGTCTTGGATGTGTGGGCCGCCTCGGCCACTTCCTTCGCCTGCCGAAGCGCAGCTTCGATTTTCGTTTGTTCCGCGGCATGCTTCTGCAACAGCCGGTTCGCTTCGGTCAACTCGGCGGTCCGTTCCCGCACGCGCCGTTCGAGAAGCGCCGCCGTCTCGGTCTCGGCGGTAATGTCCATGATCGACACGATGAAGCCGCCGTCGGGCAGGGAATGCACCCGCATGTCGAGGCTCATGCCGTCGCGCCGGCGAAAGCGCTGCTGGATCGTCTCGCCCCGCAAAAGCGCCTTGAACCAATTCGAGATCTCCGGGTCCTGAGACGTCCTGTCGAGAATTTCATGCCGTTCGATGTGCTCGATGATGCGCTGGAACCGCGTTCCCTTCTTCAACAGCGGTAGCGGAATTCCGAGCAGTTCGCCAAATCGCTCGTTGCGCACCAGAAGTTCGCCGGTCGAGGAGAAGGTGCACACGCCAAGCGACATGTGGTCGAAGGCCGCCTGCAGCAGATGCGCCTGCTGGTCGATCAGCCGGTTCTTCTCGCGACGATTCTCGCGGACCAGGTCGGTGATTTCCGTCTGCAGCACCGCCATATTGTCGGAACTGGTCTGGCGGTAGGAGATCTGGAACCAGCGATCGTTGCGAAGCGCCATGACGAAGGAGGAAAAACGCTGACCGGAAGGCCCCTGGGCGGTCACGGCCGGCCGTCCCCGCGTCTTCGATCCGTCGCCCTCGTCGTGGACCAGGTATCGGCTGGCATTGACGGCCGCCAGATAGTCGTCGAAGGCGAGACCCGGCTTGATCATCGGTTCGACATCCGGCAGCAACTGGCGAAACTGGCTGTTGCACACCTGTAGCCGGTCTTCGGAAAACAGCGCGAAGCCCCCCTCCATGGCAACCATCGCGTCGGCGAGATTGCGCTGAATGCGCTCCTGCGCCTGATAGGCGATCTCCAGCTCGCTGGATGCCCGGCCGAGGGTATCCAGCGCCTTTTCCAGGTCCTTGGTCTTCTCCCACACCTCGGTTTGCAGCGCGATGGCCGACTGGAACAGCGAATAGGCGGTGCCGCCGACCTCATGACCGCGCTCGGCGCGATTGATCAGCGCGTCGATGATCTTCGCCTGCTTGGCGATCTGGATCTCATACGGGTCGTTCGGGTCGATCACAGCGGCGCGCTCCCCCTGGGGCGAAAGAAGGCGACGCCGACGAAGGTCTGGTTCACATGCACGCCCAGATGCTGTTCGCCATAGGTGCTGAAACCGACGACGCGGCGCTCGCGAAAACGGCCGGAGGCTTCAGCCTCCAGCCCCTTGCGGTCGATCTCGAGCTTTCGCAGATAACAGTCGAAGCCGAGAATGAAGTCTGGCGGTTCTCCGTGCCTGTCGGTCACCGTCAGCCCGCTGTCCAGCGTGCGGATGATCTCCTTGCCGCGACCGAGCGTCAGCAGCAGCCCGTCATCGATCGCCGACAGGAAGGTCAGGCCATTCTCGCCGTAGATCTGCTGGATTGCCCTCACGTGATAGATATTGCCATTGCGCACTAGGACTGGATTTTCGGCAAAGATGGTCGGCGAAAGGGCGCTGACGGGCACCTTCACCAGGCGCGCATACTCCTCCGCGGCCGGAGCGCCGTTGATCTCCAGCACCAGTCGCTCCTCGGGGACAGCCTTGGTCACGACCATCCGGCTTTCGGTCGGCTGGAAATGATCGAAACCGAGACCGCAGAAGGCGAGATCCGTCTCGAGCAGCAGCAGCAGGGCCGCATTGCTGTGGAATTCGCCATTGCGCAGCACCTGGGTGCGCTCGAACCTGAGGCCGTCACCGGCCGAGCCGCCGAAGACAGGAATGTCCTTCAATCCCGCTTCCAGCGCCGCCACCAGGATGTCTTCCTGCTTCGACAGCCCATCGGCGAAGATCAGCGCCAGACGCTGGCGCCCGGGCGTGGCGCGAAACTGCTCGGACAATCGCTCGGTCTGCTGCACCACCTCGGCGATCGACACCGGCGAGATGGGGACGAACAGTGTCGAGGCAACGCGGAAATGGCTCCGCTCGAAGGCAATCGCCACCAGGGCATCGTCTTCATAGCCATGCGGCGTGATTTGTCCCGCGGTCGTGCAGCCGAAAACCACGGCATCCGGCAGAGCCGCCGGCAGCGCGGCGGAGAGAGCTTCGGGGGACAGCCGGTTCGGCACGAACAGCAGGATGAAACTCGGCCGGGCATGCGCGAGCTGACGTCGAATTTCGGCCAGCGCCGTCACGGGGTCTTCCTGATGGGATACCGCGATGCGCACGGCCTTGGCCGGTCTGCACTCCAGGTCCTCCAGGACCGCCGCCGCGCTGCCCTGCGGATGGACAAGACCCGCAACCATCTGCGGCTCCGTCATTGCAGGCTGTGGCGGATCGAGACCTCTCGCACCAGCATCGCCGCCTGCGTGCGATTGTGTACGCCAAGCCGGCGCAGCAGAGCGGTGATATGCGCCTTGACCGTCGCTTCCGCCAATTGCATCTCATAGGCGATCAGCTTGTTCGGCATGCCTTCGCAGATCAGGCTGAGAATGCGGGTCTGCTGCTGCGACAAATGGGCGATCTTGCGCGATATGGTTTCCACCGATCGGTCGGTGGCCTGCGCCCGCGTCGGATGCGTGAAGCCCGGCGGCACATAGGTCTTGCCGTTCCAGATGTCGCGCATCGCGTCCTGGAAGGTCTGGCGTCCGGTATCCTTGGGGATGAAGCCCGCCGCCCCGGCCGCAAGCACCGATTGGACAATGCCTTCCGTCGTGATCGCGGAAATGACGATGACCGGGATATCCGGCGTGCGCTCCTTGATCTTCAGGAAACCGCTCAAGCCGGAGGCATCCGGCAGATTCAGATCGAGCATGATCAGATCGGGCGAAAAGCGCATCCGCAACTGTTGCAGCGCCTCGCCCAGCGAAGTCGCTGTTCGAATCCGTCGGGTATTGAATATGCTCTCCATCGTCGTTGCGAGAGCATCGCAATAAAGCGGATGATCGTCGATCACCAACGCCGATTTTATCGAAAGCAAGTGGTCGGACATTTCGGTCCGCGACATGGCTTTCCTCCCAAAAATACTTCCTGATTGTCATCAGCGGAGCAGCCTCCAACCGCCCCGTATGCCATGGATAATATTTCCGCTCCCAAGCGTGGTCGGGCTCTCCCAAACACAACCACTCCTAGTTTGTTGCACAGATTTGAGGGCCGCGCAATTGCCGAGGTGACCGTCCTGATGTTGCTCGCCGGGCGGCCGACGCCGAGGGCTAACTTATTGTAAATAAGCTATATTTCATATGACTTTGCTGGCTCCTTAAGTTAGAATTTACTTACGCTTTGCCAGAGATTGTGGCGCAAAGGCGTACGGGCCTGCGCAACGTCCCCACCGAAAAACTACGGCTTGTCCTCCATCAGCCCCGAATGACCCGCCACTGCACGACGGAACCACTTGGCTTGTCGATGTGAACCGGAGAGCCCCGGCTATCCACCGTTCACCAATTGCAGGATCAGCGTGTGCACATTCCCGCCGGGATTGAGTTCGTCGCGGTCGAAATCGCGGCTGCGTCGGCGCTGCTCATTGGAAAGCGCGCCCAGCCGTTTCGTCATTTCTTCCCGGATCTTGCGGCACTTGGGATCGCCGGGCACCGTTAATCCGACAGTCGCCGCCTCGATCTGTCGCACCATTTCGATGATGTAATCGCCATGCACACGTTCGTGCTCGGTCACGCCGGCAATGAAGCTGTCCCAGTTCGCCTTGACCGGCGCTGGAAGGGCATGGGCCGCCTTTGGCAGAACATAGGTGATGATCAGCTTCGGCCTGGCGCTGGCCAGCACACAGGCATCACCGCGGGTTTCATATTTCCGGCTCCACGTCAGTGCGAAGCTGGTATGGGCGATCGACCGAACCCCGATGGCAAGCTTCGGCCCCCTGGCGCCGATCGATTGATAGAGTTCCGGCCCGCTCCGGCCCGTGACGGAATAGTTCTCGACCTTCTCGACCGGCTGCCATTCGCTCGCGGCGACCGATGACGAGACCATCAGGCCGGCGGCGATCAAACTGTAGGCGATACATGCTTTCACGCGTCTGCCCTGCTTGTACTTCACACCGCAGACTAGAGGCAAAGCAACGGTCACGCAATCTCCGCCACCCTACGCCGCCCGAGCAAGGCCGCATGAAAAAGCCCGTTCCGGCGAACCGAAACGGGCTTGCAAAGGCGTTTGACGCAGCCTTACTTGAGCGAGGCCAGGGCCGCGCCGAGACGTTCCTGAGCCTTCTTCGGCACCTTGACGCCCTTGTAGGCCTCAAGGTCGGCCGGCGCATCGCCGACGACCACCAGCGCGACCATGCCCATGCCCACATGCGGCGCGCATTTCACGCCATAGGCGCCCGGCACGTCGAAGGTCACGGTGATCTTCTCGTTCATCTTGCCCTTGAATTCCGCGGCACCTTCCGGATGCAGACCCTTGATGATCTCGGCATTGTGACCCTTGTCGGTCGGGACGAAGGTGACGGTGTCGCCGGCGGCGATCTTCACACCGGCCGGTTCGAAGACCATGGCGCCGTCCTTGCCCTTGTTCAGCATCAGGACTTCGTGGTCGGCAGCGGCGGCGGAACCGGCAAAGGTTGCAAGCACGACAGCGGCGGCGGCAAGGCGCTTCAACATCATCGACATTTCTCTATCTCCTTGAAATCAGGACCCTTCGGGTCCGCTGGGACAGGAGATACGACGTTCAGGGTGAGGCTTCTTTGACCTTGCGCAACTAACAAAGCGCAAATTGCGAAACACTCTCATTCGCAGGCTCACGATTGATCCCTGAGCCCATCGGCCAGCTCGGTCAGGCCCGGGATATTGCGCACGAGCAGTTTCTGCCGCCCGCCTTCGACGAGGCCGATGCCTTCCCAGGCGCTGAGAATACGCGACACGGTATGCAGTGTCGTCCCGGTCATTTCGGCAATGTCCTGGCGGGAAATGGGGAAGTCGATCCGGATGCCGCCTTCCTCCTTGCGACCGGCTTTGCGCGCCAGCCGCAGGACCACATGGGCCACGCGCCGTTCAACCTCCTGGGTCGACATTTCGCGGATACGCGTATGCGCCTCCTCGAGCCTCTGCCCGATGGTCTGCATCGCCGTCACCGCAAGTCGGGGATTGTGTTCGACGAAACTGGGCCACAGATCGGTCGGCCAGCCGAGCGTCAGGCTTTCGGCCGCGGCGATCGCCGTTCCCGGATAGTCGGTGCGCTGAAGCGCCTTGGCAAAGCCGAAGAGATCACCGGGATGCACGACCCGCACGATGATCTGCTGGCCGTCTTCGGTGACCTGCGTCACCTTCAGGCGTCCATGCAACAGAAGATAGAAGCTGACAGCTGGCTGACCCTGCTCGAAAACCGATTCGCCCTGCGGAACCCGCCGCGCCGCGGCGTGGCCGAGAAGCTTGTCGAGATCCTCGTCGCTCATCCGGTCAAACAGGGGAAGAGCCTTGACGACGGTCCGATCGATCTTCACCGCCGCTGTTCCTTTCTGCGCGCGCCCGTCGCCCGGAAAGCCGGGCGGCGGACCAAACAATTCATGGCTACAAACTGAATTGCCCTTCTAGACTAGGATGCCGCGTGACGAAAGGTAAAAACTAGCCTCGAATACCAGGTATTGTCGCGGACCAGCCTGAAACCGACATTGTCCGGCGGCGTGCCGACCGAGCATCCGCCGCTTTTCGGGTCGCGGATGAAGGAACTGAGCGGGGAGCGGTGCTTGCCGGACGCAATGTAGATGCCGCAGCTTTCGCTGGCGCCGGCCGTCACCCCGCCTTCCGCGAGCGTGACCTTGCGGTTGCACGTCGTCGTCCATTCCCAGACGTTGCCGGCGAAATCGGCAAGACCGTATTCGCCCTCGCCGAAGCGCCCGAGGGACTGCGGCGTCGGATCGCGGGACGCCTTGCGCGAGGCCTCCCGCTGGTAGTCGGCCAGCCAGCGCAGCGCCGGGTTCTTGCTGTCGGGATCGACCCCGAGGGCATCGTCGGGAAACTTCGACCCGGCCGCGAAGGCGAGGTCCTCGTCGCTGGGCAGGGTCCAGACAGCATTGGTACGGCGGCTCAGCCACAAGGCATAAGCGGTGGCGTCATCATAGCTGATGCCGGTGGCAGGGAGATCCAGCGAAGACGCCGTCTCCTCCTCGCGCGCGGGGCATGCCGCCTCGGCGACGCAGGCATCGTACTCGGCGGTGGTGACCTGGTATTTCATGATGTCGAGCGACCGCGTCCGGTTGACCTCCACCTTCGGCGCATCGACGGCAAAGCCGTTCTTGTAGAACTCGCCGGCGGGTCGATAGGTGAAGCTGTGCGGCTCGATGCGGATCGTGGCGGGCACCGGGATGTCGGTCGTGGCCGGCCGGAACAGCCCGGCTTGAAAGGCTAGCCCTCCGGCAAAAGCCAGCATCAGCACGGCCGGAAGAGCGATTGAAGCACTTGACGAAAGATGGGATGAACTGAGAGCGGACATGACGACCTTCCAGAGGCAGTCGATTGACTTGGGAAGAGACCCATGCCCGCACAACGCGCGGGCATGGGTTTGAGCTTTCGCCGATCAGCTGGCCGAGGGAGCGAGAACCGAGGTCATCAGATCGTCGTTCCAGTCGCCCGTGACGGCGAAGTGGGCAGCGGCACCGAGTTCGAAGGCCTCGATCAGGTTGTGGTTGACATAGGCGTAGATGCCCGGCTGCAGGAAGGTGTAATAGGCAGCCCCGGCAGCGCCACCCGGAATGAACCAGGTTTCCTGGTCGGTTTCCGGCGGGTTGTGGAACTTGCCGGTGGCCCAGACATAATCGCCATGGCCGCCAATCAGGTGCGGACGGGTGTCGCGGTTGGCCTGCGAATGGACGATCAGCACGCGGTCACCAACCTCGGCCTTGAGCGCATTTTCGCCGGTCAGTGCGCCAACCGCGCCGTTGAAGACGATATGGCTCGGGGTCAGGGTGCGCATGACCTGCAGGACGTCCTGGTAGGCGTCGCCGGCCGTTTCATACTTCTTGAAATTGCCCTTCTCGTCCTTGGGGACATAGAAGTCCTGCTCGCCGACATAATAGACCTTGTCATAGACAAGCTCGTTGCCCTTGTGATCCTTCAGGCCGTCGCGCGGCAGAACCATCATGGCGCCGTTCATGCCCGAGGTGACGTGCCAGGGAACCATGCCGGGAGGTGCGCAATGGTAAACGAAGACGCCGGCCTTGGTGGCCTTGAACCGCAGGATGGTCTTCTCGCCGGGATTGACGATGGTCAGCGCGCCGCCGCCCAGGGCACCGGTCGAGGAGTGGAAGTCGATATTGTGCTGCAGCGTGTTGGTTTCCGGATTGATCAGCGTCAGCTCGACATAATCGCCTTCATGGACAACCATCAGCGGTCCCGGGACCGAACCGTCGAAGGTCATGGCGTGAACCTCGGTTCCCTGATCGTCGACGATGAGCTTCTTTTCCTCGATGGTCATGGTGAACTCGACAACCTTCGGTCCGCCCTCGGCCTTCTGGGTATGGGCGTGGACGAAGGGAGGCTTTACCAGGTCGACCTTGACGCGGGGAAGCTTGGCGATGTCGGCAGCGGTCGCGGCGGCGTTGGTCTTGATGTCCCCGCCTTCGGCGCGAGCTGCGGTCGGCATGACGATCGGCGCCAGAGCGCCGGCGAAGGCCGCACCGGCCAGTATCGTGCGGCGAGTTACCTGAAACTTCTCGGTCATCGGAATATCTCCTTTAGAGTAGAGCGGAGCGAATATCGTCCGGTCGAGAATGGTTTTACGCCCGCACCGCACTGCGCAATTTGTGCCAGCACAAACTTCCCTTGGCGCAGGCCCCCCTGCGTCATTTTGGCAGAAATCGCGCCTTGGAAGACGCTGAATATATTGACAGAACAAGGTTTTGCTTGCGCGTGATCAAAGAGAATTGCTGCATCGCACCGTATCAATGCTTGCGCTTTATCAAAACTACGGAGATCCCCCCAATGCCCGGTCCACAAAAACGACGCAGCGGCGGCATCCCGCGCGGCCTGGCAACGACCGGCCCGGTCCTCTTCTCCTATGGCTTCCGACCGTTCTTTCTCGGCGCCGCACTGATGGCGATCGTGGCGATGGCTTTGTGGATCCTGGCCCTCACTGCGGGTCTGCCGGTCGGCGGCTCCTATGGCGCCGCCCACTGGCATGCCCACGAAATGCTGTTCGGTTTTGCCCCCGCGGTGGTAGCCGGCTTTCTTCTGACCTCCGTACCGAACTGGACGGGCCGGTTGCCGGTGGCCGGACGCCCTCTGATGGCTCTGTTCGGCCTGTGGGTCGTTGGCCGCATCGTCCTTCTGCAACCCGACCTGATCGGCATCGGGGCTGCCGCCGTCCTGGACGGTCTGTTCCTGCCAGCGCTGTTGCTCATATTCGCCCGCGAAATCGTCGCGGGGCGCAAATGGAAGGATCTCAAGGTTCTCGTGGTGTTGGCCTTCCTGTCCGCCGCCAATATCGGCTTTCATCTGGCGACACTGACCGGCGAACACGGCGGCCTCGCCCAGAGACTGGCAGTATCGGCCTATGTCGTCCTGATCATGATCATGGGCGGCCGCATCATTCCCAGTTTCTCACGCAACTGGCTGAACCAGCGCGGGGAAAAGCGCTTTCCCATCCCCTTCAACACCTTCGACACCGTGGCGATCGCCGGCGGAGCCGTGGCGCTGGGCGGCTGGACGCTCTTGCCGGAGAACCGCCTGACGGGCCTGATCGCCCTTTCCGCCTTTTGCCTGCACGTGGCGCGCCTGGTGCGCTGGCGAGGCCACGCCGTCTTCACGGAAAAACTGCTCTTCGTCCTTCATCTCGCCTATGCCTTCATTCCTTTGGGGCTGCTCGCCATCGCCCTCGGTACGCAAGGCTATCTGGCCGACACTGCGGTGCTGCACGTGCTGACGGTCGGCGCGATGGCAACCATGATGCTGGCGGTGATGGCCCGCGCGACAAGGGGCCATACCGGCCGCGTGCTGGCGGCCTCGCCCATGACGACGCTGTCCTATGTGGCGATCCTGCTGGCCGCACTGCTGCGCCCCGCCGCCGACCTCCTGCCGGGCTACAGGACGGAGCTCTTAACGGCTGCCGGCCTGTTCTGGATCGCCGCTTTCGCATTGTTCGTCTACGAATACGGGCCGATGCTCGCACGCGTCCGGCGCGTCGCGATCGGTTGACTGCCCATGATGCGGCCCGGGGCTGCGCGCACCCGGCCTATCGACGATGAAGACGGATCAGGAACGGGCATTCAGTGTCGCGCGGCGATCGGAAAGACACCCGAGCGGATAAGGTCGGGCGTCCAGCGCGGTTCGTAGGTCAGTTCGACGGCCGCCGCGCTCACCCCGGCGACCGCCTCGACGGCGTCCTGCACGGCCTGCTGCAAGAAGCTGGCGGCGGGGCAGCCCCGCGACGTGGTCGTCATGACGATACGTGCCGTCCCATCCGCATCGACGGCCACGTCGTAGATCAGGCCGAGCTCGACGATATTGCCGCCGATCTCCGGATCCGTGATCGCCGTGAGTGCCGCAACGATTTCAGCCGCAAGCCCCGACAGGCTGTCGATCTCCATCGCCTCACTCCTGCGTCTCGCCGATGCGGATCAGCATGCGGTAGGCGGTTCCGGCCTCGTCGTAATTGCCCACCCACTGGTGGCCACGCTTTTCAAGTTCCGGCATGAGGAACACCGGCTCGCGCGACAAAACGGCGAACAGCACTTCACCGGGGTCCATGAGCTCCGCCCTGGCGAGAATGCGGGCCATCGGTTCGGGCGGATCAAGGTCGGTCAAATCGAGATGGAACACAGGTTCGGCCCATGTCGCCGCCGACACCGCACCTTCGGAGACCGCGATATCGGCCGGCCCCCCCGCCTCGGGCGTGAACAGCACCTCCCATTCGCCGCCACCGAGTTCATTGGCCTCGTGCGAATAGCCGCGCTGTCCCATGACGCGAAACAGGGGCTCGGGCTTGAATGTGGCAATGAGGCGAAGTCCCTCGCCGGGCTTGAGCGACTGCACGGCCTCCATGATCGCCTGGAAAGGTTCACCGCCATTGCGCAGGATCGGCCGGACGTCGAGTTCTTTATAGGCGTATGTCATCTGGACCTCGTGGGCTGAAGGGACGGCAGGAAGAAATTGGGACGGATGGCTCCGCCAGGCAAGCGTTTGTCGGGCACTATTTCCAAAAGGCGGCGTATGCGCAGGAACTCGACCACCAGCGCAAGGCTCGCTGCAAACTGCAACCCGACGCCGGCACGAAAGAGCAAGACCTGATCCAGCGCCAGCGCAAGGGTCGCCAAGAGCACCCCAAAATGGAACAGCAGGAACCAACTCCGGGCGCGCTGTTCGTTGACGAGATCCTGGACGCGCGGCGTGGGGACGCGCCCCAGCACCGGGCCGTAGCACTCGAGCCAGGTGAGGAAGGGAATGATCTTGAACAGCTTGGCGAGGCCGAGACCCGTCAGCCATCCCAGGCCGAGAAGATAGACGATCGGGACGATGTCGCTCGACAGTCTCCCGGTCGCGGCGGCCACGGCCAGCCAGCCGGCACCGACGAAGAGCGCGGCAAAGGCGGCAATGCTGGCAAGACTGTTGAGTTCGAGCTTCGGGCGCCGCCGCGCCTTGTAGATGGCGAGCAGATCGACCGCGTAGAACCCCAGGGCGACAAGAAAAAACACAAGGGCCAGGATTAAGGTCGACGTCAGGAACCCCGGGCCACCATCGATCACGGACAACAGGACGGCGGCCAGCACCATGGCGATCGCCGCCGTGGCCGCCAGCCAGACCCGCTTGGCGCCGCGGGATGCACCGTCCGGCGAGAGCAGGAACATCGGCAGCAGCTTGTAGCTGACGCCGATCGCCGAGACGGTCAACCAGCCGCCTAGGCCGAGCGCCGCATGCAGCGGCAGCCCGGCCGGCAGAAACCCGGCCCAGGCGGAGGGCAGGTACCCGGAAAGGACGAGCGTAAACGTCGCCCCAAGCCCGAGCGTCGCCAGAAGTGCGACCAGCCCGAGGCCGACGAACTGGGCCGGCACCGCCAGCGGCCATGCACTGGCAAGCGTGATGCAGACGATCCCGGCGATCGTCAGGTAGCCCGCCGAAAGCCCCAGAGCGCCGAACGACATGAGCGGGGCCGCAAGAGCCCCGCCCCTGTCCATGAGCATGAAGCCGAGCACGAGGCCGGCCTCCCCGATGACGATCGCCGCGAGCGCCGGCAGGGCCGCGCCGCCGCCCCTTAACGGCTTGGCCACCAGCACCGGCACGAACTGCAGCAGGGCGCCGGACATCAGCAGGCCGAACCAGCCGGTGGTCAGGAGATGAACGACAGCCAGGGTCGGCGGCGCCTCGATCGCCGAAGCGGGATAACCGTAACCCGTGACCAGCAATCCCTCCGCCATCAGCAGAAGGACACAGCCGGCCGCGAAATAGGCCATCGTCCAGCGGGAAAGGCTCGAACCCGGCATGTCCGTCTCCTCATTGCGACGCCGCCGACGGCGATTCGTTCAATGGGCTCCGCCGCAGCCGCAACCGCAGTTGGAGCCGGTTTCCGCGCCGGATGCAGCCGCCTCGTTCAGACGTTCGATCGCGACCCGCCACACGTCGGGACCCTGCTCGAGATATTCCCAACCGAACAGGCCGGAGAAATTCGACTGCAAGTGATACTGAAGCGGGCGGGGATCATGATCGCTGGTGATCAACATTGCCGCCCCCGGTGCAAGTGCGTTCAGCATTCCGAAGATCCGCGGATGGCGTTCCGGCGGCGGAACAAGTCGCACGTCGATATGGGGCCTGGTCTCTGCAATATCGGTCATTGGTTCGTCCTGTCTCTCGTCAGCCCACAAATCATCATTGGCGGCCTGGGCCCGGCCGATGTTTTGAATTAGCTCCAAGCCCCAGAATCGACCTTGTCGCCGCGCAAACAAAATGGCGAAGACGGATTTCGCCTTTCGCCGCGATCCTTGGGATTTGGCAAAGAGCAAGACTGAGATCGGGTTTAGGCAAGGGACGAATGAGAACCCGGAGTAGCCCCATGTCCCGCGAACTGATCGAAAAATACGGAGAGGCCCGCCTGCCCCGCTACACCAGCTATCCGACCGCGCCGCGCTTTGCCCCGGGCATCGGAGCCGGCACCTATGGCGACTGGCTGGCCGCCATTCCGGCGAGCGAGGTGGTTTCGCTCTATCTCCACATCCCCTTTTGCCGGTCGATGTGCTGGTATTGCGGCTGTCACACCTCGATCACCCAGAAGGACCAGCCGATCCTAGACTATCTCGACGTGTTGAAGCGCGAGATCCGGCTGGTGGCGAAGGCGGCCGGCAAACCGCTGAAGGTCGGCCAGATCCATTTCGGTGGCGGAACGCCGACCATCATGACGCCGCAGGAATTCCTCGATCTGTCGATCTTCCTGCTGCAGGAATTCGACATCACCTCGTCCGCCGGTATCGCGGTGGAAATCGACCCGCGCACGCTGACGCCGGCGATGATCCGGGCGCTCGGCCAGTCCGGCGTAACGCGCGCCAGCCTCGGCGTCCAGAGTTTCGATCCCATCGTGCAGAAGGCCATCAACCGCATCCAGACCGAGGAACAGACGGCCGAGGCAACCCGCGGGCTGCGCGCTGCCGGCATCGACGGCATCAATTTCGACCTGATCTACGGCCTGCCGCACCAGACGGTGAAATCCTGCATCGAGACAGCCAAGGCAGCGATCGCCATGCGGCCCGACCGCTTCGCCGTGTTCGGCTATGCCCACATTCCCTCGTTCAAGAAGCACCAGCGACTGATCGATGAAAACGCCCTGCCGGATGCTGCCGCGCGCCATGCCCAGGCCGAAGCCATCGCCGAGACGCTGGTCGCCGCCGGCTACCGCCGCATCGGCCTCGACCATTTCGCCCTGCCGCAGGACGACCTGGCGCTCGCCGCCGAGACCGGCGACCTGCACCGCAATTTCCAGGGCTATACGACGGATGCCTGCAAGACCCTGATCGGGCTCGGCGCCTCCGCCATCGGTCGCACATCCGAAGGCTATGTCCAGAACGACGTGGCGATCGGCCAATATGCCCAGCGCATCGCCTCCGGCCAGCTCGCCACCGCGAAGGGCTACCGCCTGACGGCGGAAGACCGGCTGAGAGCGCAGGTCATCGAGCGGCTGATGTGCGACTTCCGCGCCGATCTGGCGGACCTGTGCGCGCAACACGGTTTTGCCGTCGAACAATTGTTGTCCGGCAACGCCATGTTCCAGCGCCTGCTGGAAGACGGGATCACCGAAATGGCCGAGGGCGTCATCACCGTCAAGGACGATTGCCGCTTCATCATCCGCGCGGTCGCGGCCAGCTTCGATGCCTATCTCGACCAGTCGGCGCGCACCCATTCCAAGGCGGCCTGAACCGCCGAAACTGCACCCCTGAACAAGAAGAGGCCCGGCACCACCCCGATGCCGGGCCTCCCTTTGCGTGCCTTGCCGTGTCCGCCTCAGCCGGCAAGGCCGCGATAGATGGCCGGCAGAGCCGCCGGCAACCGGGCGATGTTCGACACGACGGCATAGCCGTGCTGACCGAAGATCGCCGGCACATAGGATTTTGCATCCCGGTCGACCGTCACGCCGAACACCCTGACACCCTTGCGCCGCGCCTCGATCACCGCGCGCCGGCTGTCTTCGAGCGCAAAGCGCCCCTCATAGTGATCGACGTCGTTGGGCTTGCCGTCGGTCAGCACCAGCAACAACTGACGACGGTTCGGCTGCTCGGTGAGTTTGGCCGTCGCATGACGGATTGCCGCACCGATTCGGGTGTAATAGCCGGGCTTCAGCGCCGCGATGCGGTTCTCGACAACCGGGCCCATCTTCTCGCCGAAATCCTTGACCGTCTCGACCCGCACCCAGGAGCGGCGGCGCGACGTGAACGTCAGGATCGAGTGATTGTCGCCACAGGCCGCAAGGCCGTTGGCCAGCACCAGAAGCGCCTCCTTCTCGACGTCAAGCACCCGCAGGTCGTCGAACCAGGCGTCGGTGGACAAAGAGACATCGACGAGCAGGGTAACTGCGAGGTCATGCGCCTGCGGCCGACTCATCAGGTGGATGCGGTCGCTGCCCTCGCCGCCGGCCTTCAGGTCGGTCCGGCTGCGCACCACCGCATCGAGGTCGAGATCGGCGCCGTCGAGTTGGGCTCGCAGCATCTCGTGCTTGGGTCGAAGCACCTCGAACTGCCGACGCACGCGGCGGATCAGGCTCTTCATCGCTGCGCTCGCTTCCGGCCCTTGCGCCTCCTCTGGCGCTGGTCCCGCCAATACGCGGCAATAGTCCTTGAGATAGGCATTGCGCCGATAGTCCCACTCCGGATAACTCAGCTCCGCCGTCAGCGGCGTCCGGTCGAGCGCCTCGGGCGGAAGATCGAGATCGAAGCGGAAGCGGGCGGACGGGCGACCCTTGCGCTCGCCGAGCGTCATGTCGTCCAGTTCATCGGCAGCTGCTGCGTCATGATCGTCGCTGTCGTCGCCGGGGCGGTCGACATTGACCATCTCGGCCATCGCAAGGATCTTTTCGAAACGGTTGAGGATGAACGGACTGCGGTCCTTGTCACGGCCGTCGCTCTTTTCGCGCGTCGCAATCTGGCGACCGGTCGTGGCGCCCTGACGGTCCCCGCCGGCGGCCGGCCTGTCCTCTTCCGTGCGCGGCGCACTCTCCTCACGCAGCAGCGCATCGGGCCAGAGCGGCACGGGCATCATCGGCAGATAGCCCGGCGGCGCCTTGACCGGCAAGGCTTGCGGATAGGCGAGCGGCGCAAGGCCGGCTCCCTCGCGCAGGAGTCCGATGATGCGGTCCTCGACCATCCGCTCGACCCGCGGCAGCTTGCCGCGCTGCCGTTCCACCAGGACGGCGGCGCACAGTCGACGATAGCGCACCGCGAGGCCGGGAAAGGCCGCGATCACCGCCTGGGCCGTTTCCGTGGCGCGGTCGAGCAGCGCCACGTCGCGGGCCAAAGGATCGCTTGCCGAGACCGGATCGAGCGGCATGACCGCCGTGGCGGCTGCCAGCCAGACATAGAGATCGCGGTTGAGTTCGGCGCTGGGCAGGAGATCGAGGACAGGCGGCAGCATGACGGTCGCGTGATCGCGGCCGGGCTGAACCAGCTTCTCCTCGCCGAGGCCCAGCCGCTGGCGGAATTTCAGCCGGTGGCCGGAGGTGCGGCCGCGCGCCGGGGCGAGTTGCACCGCCCTTTCACCGCCGAAGCCGCGAAAGCAGACGGAGAGCACCGGCTGGACGTCCTCGAGCAGAACGGCTGCCTCCGGATAGCGTGGCCATGTGCGCGTATTGCCGGCAATGTTGTGCCAGGCACGCCCGACGGTTTCTTCCAGTTCGAGGAAGTCCAGCATGATGCACCTCTCTAGCGGATGACCGCGCCTGCCAGCTCGAGAAGGGCTGAGCGCACGTCCGGCTCGTCGGTCAGCGGTTCGATCATCGCCGAGCGCACGGCCTCACTCGGCGCAAGCCCCGCATCGATCAGGCTGGCGCAATAGACCAGCAGGCGGGTGGATACGCCCTCTTCCAGATCATGCCCTTTCAGCGCCCGCAGCCGCCGCGCCAGTTCGACCAGCGGCGCCACGCGTGCCTCGTCCAGCCCGCTTTCGGCCGCGACCACGGCGATCTCGCGATCCTTCGGCAGGAAATCGAATTCGATGGCGACGAAGCGCTGGCGGGTTGACGGTTTCAGGGTCTTCAAGAGGTTCTGGTAGCCGGGATTGTAGGAGACGACCAGCATGAAGCCTGGCGGGGCGTTCAGCACTTCGCCGGTGCGCTCGAGCGGCAGGATGCGACGATCGTCGGTCAGCGGATGCAGCACCACCGCCACGTCCTTGCGCGCCTCGACGACCTCGTCGAGATAGCAGATGCCACCCTCGCGCACGGCCCGTGTCAACGGCCCGTCGACCCAGACCGTATCGCCGCCTTTCAGCAAGTAACGGCCGGTGAGATCGGCAGCCGCCAGATCGTCATGGCAGGAAACGGTCGACAGCGGCAGGCCGAGCTTCGCAGCCATATGCCCGACGAAGCGGGTCTTGCCGCAGCCGGTCGGACCTTTGAGCAGAAGCGGCAGTTGGCGCGTCCAGGCGGTCTCGAACAGCGCGCATTCATTGCCGGCCGGCGAATAGGCCGGGATGTCGGGCATGGGCGGATTGGTGAGCATGAGGTTCATGGGGTGTGTTCCTTCAAGATTAGGCGATATCGACGCCATGCAAGCGGGCTGCTCTCTCCCCTGCAGGGGAAATGTGCCGAGCGCCCTGCGGCAGGCTCGGGCGGGGCGATGAGGGGACTTGCGGACATCCCCTCACCCGGCCCTCGCGGGACCTACTCCCCCGGACTCGGGGGAGTAGAAGTGTTCATTCAGCGGGTTCGGCGATACCGCCGAAGGCCGGGGCCTTTTCCTTGCCGGGCATCAGCACCGACCAGGCGAACATCAGGGCCGAGACCAGCACGACCGCGCCGGAGCCGAGACGCACCCAGTAGAACAGCGCAAGCTGGTCCTGGACGGCCATGTAGCTTTCGCCGAGCACGCGCTGCAGGTGGACCTGGAGCACACCGGCGAAGGTGAGCGCGAAAGTCATCACCGACATGGCGGTGCACATCATCCAGAAGCTGGCGATCGACAGCCACTGGTTATACGGCTGGCGGCCACGGATTTCCGGGATGGCATAGGCCATGATGGCAAGGTTCAACATGACATAGGCGCCGAAGAAGGCGAGGTGGCCATGCGCGGCGGTGACCTGCGTGCCATGGGTATAGTAGTTGATCGACGAAAGCGTATGCAGGAAGCCCCAGACGCCGGCGCCGAAGAACGCCATGACCGAGCAGCCGATCGACCACAGCAGCGCTGCCTTGTTCGGATGCTTGCGGCCGGCCTTCCAGGTCATCACGAAGGTGAAGATCACCATGGTGAAGAAGGGGGCGACTTCCAGCGTCGAGAACAGCGAACCGATCCACTGCCAATAGCCCGGCGCGCCGATCCAGTAATAGTGGTGACCCGTGCCGAGAATGCCCGAGAACAGCGCCAGGCCGACGATGACATAGAGCCACTTCTCGACCACTTCGCGGTCGATGCCGTTGAGCTTGATCATCAGGAAGGCGAGCACCGAAGCCATGATCAGCTCCCACACGCCTTCGACCCATAGATGCACGACATACCACCAGTACATCTTGTCGAGCGCCAAGTTGACCGGGTTATAGAAGGCGAACAAGAAGAAGATCGCCACACCCCAGAGCCCGAAGATCAGGATATTGGTGACGACGGTCTTGCGGCCCTTGAGCACCGTCAGCGTGATGTTGAACAGGAACATCAGCATGACGACGACGATGCCGACCTTGATGATGAAGGGCTGCTCGAGGAACTCGCGGCCTTCGTGGATCCCGAACAGATAGCCGACCACGGCAACCGCGGCGGCGATGAGGAAGATCCAGAACTGGGCGATCGCCATCTTGGGGCTATAGAGTTCCGTCTCCGCCTCTTCCGGCAGGAGATAGTAGGTGGCGCCCATGAAGCCGATCAGCAGCCAGACGATCAGCGCATTGGTATGGACCATGCGCACAATGTTGAACGGCAGAAGCTCGGACAGCGTGTTGGGTAGCACGTAGACCGTCCCGGCGAGCACGCCGAACAGCACCTGGGCGAGGAAAAGGCCGAGCGCGCCGTAGAAATACAGCATCGCGACCTTCTGGGTTTGGTATTTCATTGTCGTTTCTCCTTGTCGCGGCGCTTGCTCAACCGGCGTCGTTCGGCGGCCAGTTCTGCGTCTTGATGCGGCTCGTCCATTCGAGGAAGTCGGCGAGGTCGTTGAGCTCCTGCTCCGTCAGGTTGAACTGCGGCATCTGCCGGCGCCCTTCGACGCCGGACGGCTGCGCGGCCATCCACGACTTCAGCGTCTCGCGTGCGCCTTCCGGATCTTCCTTGCCGCCCCAGCGCACCCAGACATTGCCCACTTCCGGCGCGAAATAGGCGCCTTCGCCGAGCAGGGTGTGACAATTGATGCAGGAGTTCTTTTCCCAGACGTGCTTGCCGCGCGCCACGCCGTCGGTCAGCGTCGATTCGTCGGTGGACGTGGTCTTAATGTAGTAGTGGCTGTGAGCCGTGAGGCCCACGAAGATCGTGAAGAAGAAGATGGACCCGCCATAGAAGACGTTGCGGGCCCCTGTCTTGGTTAGGCGCTCTGCCATCCCCATGGTCCTTTCGTTCGCCGCAGCTTTCATTCCGCCGCCGGCCTGGTGAAATCCCCCTGCAGCGGTCGGCGGCCTGGCCGCCCCTCATGCCGTTCTGCGGGACGGTCCCTTTCTAGCGGCGGACGAAAAGCCTTCTTTGCTATTTGGCAAATAAACGGGCGATGGTCCGAGCGCTCAGACCGGAGCGGCGATCGCCACGAACACGGCGCGCGAAAGCGCCAAAAGGACGAAGGTCAGCGGCCAGGCGACGAGCGCGAAACGCAGCACGCCACTGGCATGGCGCAGGCCCATGAAGTCGAGGATGACGATGCGCGCCTTGGCAAGAGCGGCCATCAGGACGATGCCGATCGGCACCAGCATGTGGCCGCTGAGCGCGGCCGTGATCGCGCCGCCGGCGGCCAGCACGCTTGCGGTGACAAAAGCCCAGTGAAGGCGTTCTTGGGAAAAGCGGTCCATCGGATCAGGCCAGATAGATGATCGGGAACATGACGATCCAGACCAGGTCGATCGCGTGCCACAGGGTGGTGATCAGCGCCACATTGCCGCGCGTCGGCCGCCAGGCGATCAGGAGCATGACGAGCGCCCCGAACACCACATGCAGCAGATGGAAGCCGGTGAGGATGAAATAGAGCTCGAAGAACCCGCTGACCGCCTCGTCTCCGGCATGGCGGATTTCCCCGGCATATTCGAAGAGCTTGACGACGAGGAAAACGAAACCCAGCAGGGCCGCCGCGATCAGCGAGCGACGGACCTGCCGGGTCGAGGCGGTGGGGCGAGCCGCCACCGCCGCCTGCCAACCACTGGTGAGAAGCACGACCGTGTTGATGGCCGCGAGCCCGGGGCTCAGATGCAACCGCGCCAGGGCGAACCGTTCCGGCTCGAAAGCCGACATGACAAGGAAGGCTCCGATCAGAATGCCGAAGGCGACAAGTTCGCTCCACACCAGCACCCAGAGCAGAAGAACATCGCTCTCCTGCTCATCGACCGTCGGCGCCAGGGCGACCGCTGAAATATTGGTTCCTGTCATCATGGGTTGCTTTTTAGGCGTGGCCGATGGACGCGTCTTTGCGGCAGCACAAAGAAAAATGACAGTCGCCAAGTTACGGTCGGATCATCCAAGGAGATGCTTCCATGACAGACGCCCAGATCGGCCTTACCGTTGCCACACCCATCATCATCGGCTTTGCGATCATGCTGTATCGCATGGGCGTGCTGCAGCGCGGCGGAACCATCTCGGCCGTGCTTGCCTCGATCGCCATCGCCACCGTGCTTTTCGTCAGTCAGTGAAGAGGAGTTCGACATGCACACCGCCCGCCCCCTCGACAGACAGGACCTGGCGACGCTGGGACGAAACCACGAGGATCTGCTCCGCCTCTGCCGCGATCTGGAGGATCTGGCCGACAGCCTGCCCTTCGCCATCGACGAGGCGCGCTGCCGCCATGTGGCTGAACAGGTTGTCCCGCTGCTGACCCGAACGCAGGAGTTCGAGGAACAACTGCTTTTCCCCGATCTCGACCGGAGCGCAGGCTCCTGCTTCGCCGCCATGATGATCGAGCGGCTGAAGAACGAGCACCGCTGCGACCGCATGGCCGCCGAGGAAATCTCGCTGACGCTGAAGGCCATGTTGCGTGGCCATTGCGGGCTGACCTTCGAAACCATCGGCTACATGCTGCGGGGCTTCTTCGAATGCGTGCGCCGCCATGTCGCCTCGGAGAAGGCGATGATCAACCAGTTGATCCCTCCTGAACCGCGGATGGCGCTCGCATGACCAATCTGCTGATCGCGCTTGGCGTCTTTCTGGCGCTCCACTCGGTGCCGGCCATTGCGCCGATCCGTGCCGGCGCGATCGCCGTGCTTGGCCGCCGCACCTATCTGGGGCTCTACTCGCTCATCTCTGTGCTGGTGCTTGCCTGGGTGTTCCAGGCGGCACTCACCACCGATTACATCCCGCTCTGGCAGCCCGCCGGCTGGCAGGCGAAGGTGACCTTGGTCACCGCACCGATCGGCGTATTCCTCGTCCTCGCCGGGCTTGCGAGCGCCAATCCCCTGTCGATTACCCTGCGTCAGGACGCGCGCCCGGGCGCCATCACCACGGTCACCCGCCATCCCGTGCTCTGGGGCTTCCTGTTCTGGTCGCTCGGTCATCTGGTGCCGAACGGCGATCTGCGCTCGCTGATCCTGTTCGGCGGGCTGGCGCTCTTCACCGTGTCGGGTTTTGCCCTTCTCGATCGCCGTGCCCGCAAGCGTCTCGCCGATCGCTGGGACCAGATGTCGAGGTCCTCCTCGCTTCTCCCCTTCGCCGCCGTCCTTTCGGGCCGAAACCGCTTGCGCGCCGATGGTCCGCTTCTGCTTTCGGCGCTGCTTGCTGCCGCCACCACGGCCTGGCTGCTTTTGGGCGGCCACGCCCTTCTGTTCGGCGCCGATCCGCTGCTGGCCACCAGTTTCTAGAACAGAACCTCGCCGCTCCATTCGCTGGCCAGCGGCTCGACCGTGAGCCGCAACAGATCGACGGTGCGCGCGGCGATATGGTCGACGATCGCATCGACGGTTTCCGGCCTGCGGTAAAAGGCCGGCACTGGCGGCATGACAATCGCTCCCATCTCGGTCACCGCCACCATGTTGCGCAAATGACCGAGATGCAGCGGTGTTTCGCGGGCAAGCAGAACGAGTGGCCGGCGCTCCTTCAGGTGCACGTCGGCGGCCCGGATCAGCAGCGTATCGGCAAGTCCCGTCGCGATCCCCGAAAGACTGCGCATCGAGC
This sequence comes from Arenimonas sp., assembly GCA_019459145.1. Classification (GTDB taxonomy): domain Bacteria; phylum Pseudomonadota; class Alphaproteobacteria; order Rhizobiales; family Rhizobiaceae; genus Allorhizobium. The sequence goes on along the minus strand of JAIBEK010000063.1, from coordinate 90,753 downwards.
AGGGCGCGACGATCATGCCGGCCGTGCGGAAAGACCCGCTGGCGATCGCCGCGCCGATATCGCCGATCGCATGGCGCCGCACGGAGAGCGCCTCGAGCCGCGCCACCGCCCCCTCTCCCAATTCATGGGCAAAGGTCCGTTCCGCCGCTGCCGATACCACCAGATGCGTCTCGACATCGGCAAGCCCGGCCAGCAGCTCGGCGATCCGCATGGAAATCGGCGCGCCGGATGCACCGGACACGCCCAGCACGACGCGTTTGACGCTCATGGCAGATCCCCCAACCCCAGTTCGCTCCACATGGCATCGACCTTTGCGGCCACTTCCGGCGTCATTTCAAGAACCCGCCCCCATTCGCGGTCCGTTTCGGGTCCGATCTTGGTCGTGGCATCGAGCCCGAGCTTCCCGCCGAGCCCCGGCTTGGGCGAGGCGAAATCGAGATAGTCGATCGGCGTGTCGGGGATGATTGTCACGTCGCGGCTGGCGTCGAAACGGGTCGACAGCGCCCAGATCACGTCGTGCCAGTTGCGCACGTCGATATCCGGATCGACGGCGATGATCAGCTTGGTATAGCTGAACTGCGGCAGCATCGACCACAGCCCCATCATGATCCGCCTGGCCTGTCCCGGATAACGCTTGTCAATCGACACCACGATGGCGCGATAGGAGCACGCCTCCGGCGGCAGCCAGAGGTCGGAAATCTCGGGGAACTGCTTCTTCACCAGCGGCAGGAAAAGCTCGTTCATCGCCTCTCCGAGCTTCGACGGCTCGTCCGGCGGCCGGCCGGTATAGGTCGAGAGATAGATCGGTTCTTTCCGCATCGTGATCGCCGAGAGCGTCATCACCGGGAAGCGATCGACCGAATTATAATAGCCGGTGTGGTCGCCATAAGGCCCTTCGTCTGCCACATCGCGCATCGAAACCGTGCCTTCCAGCACGATTTCCGCATTGGCGGGCACGCAAAGCGGCTGGCTCACCGCTTTGGCCACCCGGCTCCGCCTGCGCTTGAGAACCCCGGCAAAGCCAAGCTCGCTCATGCCTTCCGGCAGTGGCATGACGGCCGCAAGTATGGTGGCCGGATCGGCGCCGATCACCACGGCGACCGGCATGTCCTGTCCCAGCTTCTGCCACTCACGGTGATGCTTGGCCCCGCCGCGATGCGCGAGCCAGCGCATGATGAGCTTGTCGCGACCGAGCACCTGCATCCGGTAGATGCCGACATTCACATCATTGGGATCGTGCGGCGAGCGGGTGATGACCAGCGGCCAGCTGACCAGCGGCGCCGGCTCGCCCGGCCAGCACCACTGGATCGGCAGTCGGCCAAGATCGATCTGATCGCCGCGCCAGATCACCTCCTGGCAGGAGGCACCGGAAACCTGCCTGAGCCGAAGCGCAAGGGCCGACTGCAGCAGCGGCAGTTTTCCCATGGCCTCCTTGAGCGACCGCGGCGGCCGCGGCTCGCGCAACTCGCCGAGCAGATCCGCCAGTTCGCCGATCGCGCCGCTCTCAAGACCGAAGCCCCATTCGATACGGTCGCGTTTGCCGAACAGGTTGGCAAGCAGCGGGATCGGCACGATCTCCCCAGCCGCGTTGACCGGCTTCTCGAACAGCAGCGCCGGCCCGCCGGAGGCGAGCACACGTCGATGGATTTCGGTCACCTCATGCACCAGCGATACAGGCTTTTCGATGCGCTTGAGACTGCCGCGGCGCTCCAGGGCGGCAGCGAAATCCTGAAGGTCAGCATAGCGCCTTGGGGCGGGGTGTGCGTTTGTCATCCCGCCTGTGTGAAGGTTAAAAATCATCGAGTCTTTGCGCTGGCTCAAATGCGTGCGCCGAGCGAGCCGTTAGCATGATGCGCACCGCTTTCTGCAAAGGCTCTGAAAACATGGAATTTCCCAAGACGCTCGCCTCACCCCTGAACTACGTTCCCATAGCGGTGATCGAGCGAGCGACGGGACTGCTGTTTGCCCGGATGATGAAGGAGCATCCCGCCCTGTTCGAACGTCTGGGCGAGCACAAGGCCAAGCGTTTTGCCTTCCTGCCGAGCGATCTCCCTCTCGCCTTCCTCGTCGAGCCGGCCCGCCCGTCGATCCATGTGCTGCGCAAGGGTGGCTCGCCGGCGACCGCCGATGCCACGGTCGAAGGCCCGCTGTTCATGCTGCTGGCCTTGCTTGAAGGCCGCTGCGACGCCGACGCGCTGTTCTTCTCGCGCGACCTCAACGTCACCGGCGACATGGAGGCCATGCTCGCCATGCGCAACGCTCTCGACGACTGCGACATCGACCTGCCGCGCGATCTCTCCACACTGGCCGGCCCCTTCGCCCCGATCTTCGGTCGCATGGCCGAGGGCATTCGCCGCCGTGCGCTTGGCCAGGAGGGATCGGCATGGAACTGATCTGTCCGGCAGGCACCCCCGCCGCCTTCCGCGAGGCCGTCGATGCCGGCGCCGATGCGGTCTATTGCGGTTTTCGCGACGAAACCAACGCGCGCAACTTTCCCGGCCTCAACTTCAGCCGGGACGAGCTGCGCGAGGCGATTGCCTATGCCCGCCGCCACAAGACCCAGACCTTCGTCGCCCTCAACACTTTCATGCGCGCCGGAGACGAGGAAATCTGGTATCGCGCCGCGGCCGATGCCGTGGCGCTCGGCGCCGACGCCCTGATCCTTGCCGATTTCGGCCTGATGGCGCATGTGACCGAGCACTATCCTGAACAGCGCCTGCACGTCTCCGTTCAGGCCTCGGCCTCGAATGTCGACGCCATCAACTTCCTGGTGGACGCCTTCAACGCCAGGCGGGTCGTTCTGCCGCGCACGCTGACCATTGCCGACATCGCCCGCATCGCGCCGAAGATCCGCTGCGAAATCGAGGTCTTCGTCTTCGGCGGCCTCTGCGTCATGGCCGAGGGACGCTGCTCGCTGTCTTCCTACGCGACCGGCAAGTCGCCGAACATGAACGGCGTCTGCTCGCCGGCAAGCCATGTTCATTACCGCAAGGAAGGCAATGCGCTCGTCTCCGAACTCGGCGATTATACGATCAACCGCTTCCCGGCGGGTGAGGCGGCCGGCTATCCGACGCTGTGCAAGGGCCGCTTCGACATCGCCGACGACCAGGCTTACGCCTTCGAGGATCCGGTCTCGCTCGACGTCATGGGAGAGATCGACGCGCTGACCGCCGCCGGTGTCAGCGCCTTGAAGATCGAGGGGCGCCAGCGCGGCAAGGCCTACGTTGCCGAGGTCGTCTCGACGCTGAAGAAGGCGCTCTCGGCCAAACCGGAACAGCGTACCGCCCTGCTCGCCGGCCTGAGGGGCTTGAGCGAAGGGCAGAAGACCACATCGGGTGCCTACGAGAAGCGCTGGAGATGAGCATGACCGATACCCCTTCCCCCGCGCTCACCATGGGACCCGTCTACTATCTGTGGGACGGCCCCAAATGGCGCGACTTCCATTTCCGCATCGCCGACGAATCGCCCTTTGACACGGTGGTGATCGGCGAGACCGTGTGCTCAAAGCGCCAGCATTTCATCGAACCGCATCTTGCCGAGGTGACCGAGCGGCTGGAGGCGGCTGGCAAGACAGTCGTATTCTCAACTCTGGCGCTTGTGACGCTGGAGCGGGAAAGCCGGCAGGTGCGCGACCTGGTCGAGGATAGCGATCACCTGATCGAGGCGAACGACCTCTCTGCGCTCGGCCTCCTGAACGGCAAGCCGCACCATGTCGGGCCGCTGGTCAACGTCTACAATGGCGCGACCGCCAGGCTGCTGGCCAACCGGGGAGCCAGGACCATCTGCCTGCCGCCGGAGCTTCCCTTCTCTTCTGTCGAAAAGATCGTCGCCGACAGCCCCGGCATCGACTTCGAGGTCTTCGCCTTCGGCCGCATGCCGCTTGCCATCTCGGCGCGCTGCGCCCATGCCCGCTCCAAGGGCAAGATCAAGGACAATTGCCTGTTCGTCTGCGGCGAGGAGCCGGACGGTCTGCCGGTCAAGACGCTCGACCGCCAGTCCTTCCTGGCGCTGAACGGCGTGCAGACCGTGTCCCACACCTGTCAGGCACTTCTCGGCGAACTGGCCGATCTGGCCGCTTGCGGCGTCTCGGCGATCCGCTTGTCGCCGCAGGACTGCGACATGGTTGCGGTCGCAAAACTCTATCGCGCCGTGCTCGACGGCACGCTGGAGGCCGATGAGGCGATCGACCAGTTGCGGGACATCTATCCGGCAGCGCCCCTGTCGAACGGTTTCCACCATGCCCGCGAGGGTGCGGCCTGGGTGTCGCGCGCCCGCGATGTGGCAAGCGGCGCCATGGCCTGACGATCAAGCTGGCCGATCAACTGGATCGGCCGGGCTCTCCATGGAACCTCAGCTCCGCAGACCTGGCGCCTCGTGGCCGGTGCGCGCCACATATTCGGTGTAGCCGCCGCCATACTGGAACGCGCCTTCCGGCGTCAGTTCCAGCACCCGATTGGAAAGCTCCGCCAGGAAATGGCGGTCGTGGCTGACGAAAAGCATCGTGCCTTCATATTGCGACAGCGCCTTGATCAGCATTTCCTTGGTGTCGAGGTCGAGGTGGTTGGTCGGCTCGTCGAGCACCAGCAGGTTCGGCGGATCGAACAGCATCATCGCCATCACCAGACGCGCCTTCTCTCCACCGGAAAGCACGCGGCAGCGCTTTTCGATATCGTCGCCGGAGAAGCCGAAGCAGCCGGCAAGGGCGCGCAGAGGCGCCTGGCCCGCTCGCGGAAAGGTGCTTTCCAGCGTCTCGAATATGGTCATCTCGCCATCGAGAATGTCCATCGCATGCTGGGCGAAATAGCCCATCTTGACGCTGGCGCCGACGCTGACCGTACCCTCATCAGGGGTGGAATCGCCAGCCACCAGCTTCAGCAGGGTCGACTTTCCAGCCCCGTTGACGCCCATGATGCACCAGCGCTCGCGGCGCCGGACCATGAAGTCGAAGCCCTCGTAGATGACCCGCTGGCCGTATTTCTTGTGCACGTTCTTGAGGTTGACCACATCTTCGCCCGAGCGCGGTGCCGGCTGGAATTCGAAGGCTACGACCTGGCGGCGCTTCGGCGGCTCGACGCGGTCGATCTTTTCCAGCTTCTTCACCCGGCTCTGCACCTGCGAGGCATGGGATGCGCGCGCCTTGAAGCGCTCGATGAACTTGATTTCCTTGGCCAACATCGCCTGCTGGCGCTCGAACTGCGCCTGCTGCTGCTTTTCGTTCTGCGCCCGCTGCTGCTCGTAGAACTCGTAATTGCCGGAATAGGTGTTGAGCGAACCGGCATCGATCTCGATGATCTTGTTGACGATGCGGTTCATGAACTCGCGGTCGTGCGAGGTCATCAAAAGCGCGCCTTCATATCCTTTGAGGAACTGCTCGAGCCAGATCAGGCTCTCGAGATCGAGATGGTTCGACGGTTCGTCGAGCAGCATCACATCGGGACGCATCAGAAGGATGCGGGCCAGCGCCACGCGCATTTTCCAGCCGCCCGACAGCTTGCCGACGTCGCCATCCATCATCTCCTGGCTGAAGCTCAGGCCCGCCAGGACCTCGCGAGCGCGCCCCTCCAGCGCATAGCCGTCTAGCTCCTCGTAGCGCGCCTGAACCTCACCGTAGCGCTCGATGATCTGATCCATCTCGTCGAGCCGGTCCGGATCGACCATGGCGGCCTCGAGTTCACGCAGTTCGGCGGCCACCACGCTGACCGGGCCTGCCCCATCCATCACCTCGGCCACCGCGCTGCGGCCGGACATCTCGCCGACATCCTGGTTGAAATAGCCGATCGTCATGCCCTTCTCGACCGAGATCTGGCCTTCGTCGGGCTGCTCCTCACCGGTGATCATGCGGAAGACCGTGGTCTTTCCCGCCCCGTTCGGACCGACCAGGCCGATCTTTTCGCCCTTGTTGAGCGCGGCGGAGCTCTCGATGAACAGAATGCGGTGGCTGAGCTGCTTGCTGATGTTTTCGATACGAATCATGACCGGACGTGGAGCTGGAGAAGAATTTCGGGGCCTTATGTCACGGCTCGTGCGGTCTGTCGAAATTTTATCGCAGTGCAGCGGCCGATCTGGGGTCCTGGTTGCGGTATCTTCGCGCAAGCTCACGCTCGACCGGGCCAATGGCGCCTGCCGCACAGCGTGCCACCAAAAACAGCAAACATCACGTCATTTGCATCTATTTTGATCGCCAGAACGTATTGCACTCTTTATGTGCATTATTCGCTTGCGCGAAGGCCGAACTTTGGCTTCAATCGCCGCAACAAACCAACAGAGGGAAATTCTGACCATGCTTTCGAGACGACTATTTTCCAGTCTGGCCGCAACCGCAGCCCTTGCCTTCACGCTCGGCCTCTCCATGCCGGCCGCCCCGGCACATGCGGAAACGCCAATCAAGTTCACACTCGACTGGAAATTCGAAGGCCCGGCCGCCGGCTTCCTGCTGGCGCTCGACAAGGGCTACTTCAAGGCCGAGGGCCTCGACGTCACGATCGACAGCGGCAATGGCTCTGTGGAAGCGATCCCGCGCGTGGCGACCGGCGCCTACCAGATGGGCTTTGGCGACATCAACTCGGTGATCAAGTTCCTCGACGAAGACGCGTCGCAGAAGGTCAAGGCCGTCTACATGGTCTATGAACGCCCGACCTTCGCCGTCGTCGGCCGCAAGGCCCTCGGCATCACAGAGGATCCGAAGTCGCTCGAAGGCAAGAAGCTCGGCGCCCCGCCGCCGGACGGCGCGTTTGCCCAGTGGAAGGCCTTCAAGCAGGTCGCCGGCATCGATGACAGCAAGATCACGATCGAATCGATCGGCTTCCCGGTCCGCGAACCCATGCTCGCCAAAGGCGACGTCGACGCCGTCTTCGGCTTCGCCTTCTCGGTCATCCTCAACCTGAAGGCTCAAGGGGTGCCGGCAGACGACATCGCCACCATCCTGATGGCCGAGCACGGTCTGAACCTCTATGGCAACGCCGTCCTGGTCAACACCGACTTCGCCGAGGCCAATCCGGATGCGGTCAAGGGCTTCCTCAAGGCGCTCTCGAAGGGCTTTGCCGATGCCGTCGCCAATCCGGAAGAAGGCGTCGCCGCCGTCCTGAAGCGCAACGAGACGCTGAATGCCGACATCGAGCTGGAACGCCTCGGCATGGCCAATGCCATGAACATCAAGACCCCTTATGTCGTCGAAAACGGCATGGGCGGCGTCGACATGGCCCGCCTCTCCGCCTCGATCGAAACGCTGAAGCTCTCCATGGGCCTCAAGGGCAATGTCACGGCCGAGCGCGTATTCGACGCAAGCTATCTGCCGGCCAAGGAAGAGCGGATGCTGCCCTGATTGTGTCCCCTTCTCCCCAGCGGGGAGAAGGTGGCGCGTAGCGCCGGATGAGGGGGGCGAAGCCAGGAAAGCTGGTGATCGAGCCCCCCCTCATCGCCTCGCATTCGCTCGGCACTTCTCCCCGCTGGGGACAAGAGGTGGCCGCCGCCCAACACGGAGACCCCATTGTCCCACCTCGTTTCCATTGACAATGTCGACATGCGCTACGGCGGCCCTTCCGGCACGCTTGCCGTGTCCGGCCTGACCCTACGCGTCGACAAGGGCGAATTCGCCGCCGTCGTCGGCCCATCCGGCTGCGGAAAGTCGACGCTGATGAAACTGGTAACAGGGCTGCACATCCCGCAGGCGGGCGACGTCATCGTGGCGGGACGACAGGTGACCGAGCCCGTCTCCATCGTCGGGATGGCCTTCCAGAACCCGACCATGCTGCCCTGGCGCACGACCCTGGAAAACATCCTCCTGCCGCTGGAGATCGTCGAGAGACACCGCCACCGGCTGCGCGCCCACAAGAAGGAGTACGTCGAAAAGGCCGAAAACCTGCTGGAGATCGTCGGCCTCAAGGGCTTCGGATCGAAATTCCCCTGGCAGTTGTCCGGCGGCATGCAGCAGCGCGCCAATCTCTGCCGCGCGCTGATCCACGAACCGGAACTGCTGATGCTGGATGAGCCCTTCGGAGCGCTCGACGCCTTCACCCGCGAGGAACTGTGGTGCGTCATCCGCGACCTGCATGCGGCCCAGGGCGTCACCATCATCCTCGTCACCCATGACCTGCGTGAGGCGACCTTTCTCGCCGACAAGATCTTCGTGATGAGCAGCCGCCCCGGCCGCGTGCTCGCCGAACACAAGGTCCCCTTTACCCGTCCGCGAGACCTTGAGCTGATGTACGAGACACCGTTCAACGACATGGTCCATGCCCTGCACGGCGAAATCGCCAATGCGCGGGTGGCGGCATGAGCATGATCGTCGAAAGACCCGCCATGGCAGCGCCTGTCCGCACACCGCTGATCGCCCGCGTCAACTGGGTGCGCGTCGCTCCCTGGCTCTATACGCTCGCCCTGTTTGCCGCCTGGGAATTGCTGGTCCTCGGCCTCGACATGCCGCCGACCATCCTGCCCTCGCCGACCCGGGTTTTCCAGGCGATCGTGCAATACTGGTCGCCGATCTGGAAGAACTCGCTGCAGACGCTCTATACGACGACCCTCGGCTTTCTCATCGCCGTGGTCGCCGGCCTCGGCATCGGCCTGTTCATCGGCTGGTCGAAGACCATCTATGCCGGCCTCTATCCGCTGATGATCGGCTTCAACGCCATCCCTAAAGTCGCGCTCGTGCCGATCCTCGTCATCTGGTTCGGCATAGGCACGGTGCCGGCGGTACTGACCGCATTCCTCATTTCCTTCTTCCCGATCGTCGTCAACGTCGCGACCGGCCTTGCCACCATCGAGCCCGAGACCGAGGACGTCTTGAGGGCGCTCGGCGCCAAGAAAATGGACATCATGCTGAAGGTCGGCATTCCCCGCTCCATGCCCTATTTCTTCGGCTCGCTGAAGATCGCCATCACGCTTGCCTTCGTCGGCTCGGTCGTGTCCGAAACGGTCGCCTCGAACTACGGCCTCGGCAACATGATGAGCTCGGCCCAGAGCCAGTTCAACGTGCCTCTGGTCTTTGCCGGTCTGCTCATGCTGGCCGTCGAGGGCATCGCCATGTATGCGCTGATGGCTTGGCTCGAACGGCGCATGACAGGGTGGGCGCATCGTTCGACCATGGCCAATTGAGGGGAGTGGCCGCCGCTTCGAAACAGTTTCGCACAGATCGCCTCTAGGAAAGGGCGGTCCGGCTCTCTAGACTTCCTCCCCGCGGCCGCTTCGGCCGGGAGGAACGGAGGAGGAGGCCGTTGTCTTCGTGAAACTGCGACACGCGCTGGTCTTTCTCATTCTGCCGGTATTTATCGGGCTGGCCGCCTTCCAGGGCGGCGCGGTTGCCACGCGCGCCTCCATGGACGAGGCCTCGCTTCAGGCCAGTTCGGCCCTGCGCCTTGCCGTTTCCGCTCTGGGCGGCCATCTGAGCCGTTACGAACCGCTCCCCGCCCTGATCGCCGATCACGACGACATCAAGGCGCTGCTGCGCGCGCCCTCCGACCCGACCCTCAGAGAGACCGCGAACACCTATCTCCAGCAAATCAACACGCTGCTTCGGTCCTCCGACATCTATGTCATGACCATGGACGGTGAAACTATCTCGGCCAGCAATTACGACGGGCCGGCCAGCTTCGTCGGGCAGAATTTCAGCTACCGTCCCTATTTCCAGGATGCCGCCCGAGGCCTTCAGTCCCGCTTCTACGCGCTCGGCACCACCTCGCTGAAACGAGGCTATTATTTCGCCTCGCCCGTCAGCGTCGATGGTGCCATCCGTGGCGTGATCGTCTTCAAGGTCGACATCGATTCGATCGAGGCGTCGTGGAAGGGCGGCGAATACAAGATCTTCGTCGCCGATCCGGAAGGCATCATCTTCATGACCGGCAGCGCCGAATGGCTCTACAGCGCCATCCTGCCGCTGGACGCCGCCCGGCTCGCCCGCACCCAGGCCTCGCGCCGCTATGCCGATGCGCCGCTGAAGGAATTGCCGTTGCGCGAGAGCGAGGAAGGCGGCCACCGGCTGATGACGGTCACGGGGGCCGGATCGTCCCGCGAATATCTCGTGCTGTCGCACTACATGCCCGAGGCGGACTGGACGGTGAACGTGCTGATGGACACCGCATCGGTGCGCGGCCAGGCTCGCACGGTCGTCATCGCCCTCATCCTTTTCGTCTGCCTCGCCGGACTGGCCATCGCCATCCTCCTGCAGCGGCGGGCCCGCACCACAGAGCGGCTGCGTCTCGAGGAAAAGGCGCGCAACGAGCTCGAGCACCGTGTCGCCGAGCGCACCGCCGACCTTGCCCGCGTCAATCAGCAGATCGAGCTGGAAATCGCCGAACGACGCCTCACCGAACAGGAATTGCGCAAGACCCAGGCCGATCTCATCCAGGCCGGCAAGCTCGCCGGCCTCGGCCAGATGTCGGCCGCCCTGTCGCACGAATTCAACCAGCCCCTGGCCGCCGCCAAGACCTATGCCGACAGCGCCGCACTGCTGATCGACCGCGGCCGGACGGCGGAGGCGCGCGACAACCTTTCACGCATTTCCGGCCTGGTCGACCGCATGGCCTCGATCAGCCGGCACCTGCGGAATTTTGCCCGCAAGCCGAACGAAAAACTCGGGCCGGTGGGACTGGACGCGGTGATCGACGACACGCTGGAAATTGTCGCGGCCCGGCTGAAGGCCGCCGACGCCACGCTCGACGTCGATCTCGGCAGGCATCCACCGGCTGTCGTCGCCGGCCCGGTGCGCCTGCAGCAGGTCCTCGTCAACATCATCACCAATGCAGCCGACGCGGTGGAAGGGCGGGCCGACCGCACCATAGAACTCAAGGCCCGCCGCAAGGGCGCAAAGATCCTGCTCACCGTACGCGACCACGGACCCGGCGTTCCCGCCGCGATAACCGAGCGCATCTTCGACCCCTTCTTCACCACCAAGGGGGTCGGCAAGGGGCTCGGGCTTGGCCTGTCGATCTCCTACAACATCGTCAAGGATTTCGGCGGCAGCCTCTCCGTCACCAATCATGCCGAGGGCGGCGCGGTGTTCCGCATCGAGCTAGACGCCGCAGAGAAGATGAAGGATGCCGCGGAATGAGCAGCCGGCGCATCCTGCTGATCGATGACGAGGAGGACATGCGCCGTTCCTCGGCCCAGGCGCTCGAACTCTTCGACCTGGAGGTGACGACCTTTTCAACGGCCGAGCCGGTGCTCGAATTGATCGGTTATGGCTTCGACGGCGTCGTGGTCAGCGACATCCGCATGCCCGGCATGGACGGAATGACGTTGCTTCAGCGCATCCGCGAGGTGGACGCCGAAATCCCGGTCATCCTGGTGACCGGTCACGCCGATGTGCAACTCGCCGTCAGCGCCATGCGCGCCGGCGTCTACGATTTCCTCGAGAAACCCTTTACCGCCCAGCATCTCGCCGGGATCATCCGCCGAGCGCTCGACCGACGTGGCCTGGTCCTGGAAAACCGTCGGCTGCGCGCCGTCGCCGGCAAGCGCGACGACATCGAAACCCGCCTGCCGGGACGCACTCAGGTCATGGTCGACCTGCGCTACCGCCTGCGTGCCATCGGCGCGACCGATGCCGACACGCTGATCATCGGCGACACCGGCGTCGGCAAGGAAGTGGTCGCCCGCGCCCTGCATGACATCAGCGCCCGCGCCAACCGCCCGCTGATCGCCATCAACTGCGCGGCCCTGCCGGAAAACCTGATCGAGAGCGAGCTGTTCGGCCACGAGGCCGGGGCATTTCCAGGCGCGCTTCGCCCACGCTACGGCAAGTTCGAGCATGCCCGTGGTGGCACGATCCTGCTCGACGAGATCGGTTCCATGCCCTTCGACCTGCAGGCGAAATTTCTGCGGGTGCTTCAGGAGCGCGTCATCACCCGGCTCGGCTCGAACGAACTCGTGCCGCTCGACGTGCGCTTCATCGCCACCAGCAAGGCGGACCTCGAGGCCGAGGTCGCCGCGGGACGCTTCCGCGCCGACCTGTTCTATCGCCTGAATGTCGCGACCATCCATGTACCGGCCCTGGCGGACAGGCTCGCCGACATCCCGATCCTGTTTCTCCAGCTGGTGCGCGAGGCCGCCGCCCGCTACATGCGCGACGACATCGAGGTCACGCCCGATCTTCTGGCCGACATCGCCGCCCGGTCCTGGCCCGGCAATGTCCGAGAACTGCGCAACGCCGCCGACCGTCTTGTCCTCGGACTTGATCCCGTCCCGGACGAAAACCAGCCGATAGTCACCCGACAGCGGCTCTCCGACAGGGTCGGCGCTTACGAGCGGGGGCTGATCGCAAGCGCGATTTCCGCCCATGGCGGCAATCTTCGGCGGGTCTACGAGCAGCTCGGCATTTCACGCAAGACGCTCTACGAAAAGATGCAGAAATACGGCCTCGAACGAAAGCCGGGCTCCGATCCCGACCCATTCGACAACTGAGCGAGACAATGGGTGGATTTCCACCCATTGTCTCGCCGATTTGTTCCCGAACCTACCCATGCTGCATTGCATGAACCCTCAAAATCCACTGTCCGCCGCTCGCCCCTCCTTGCGAGCGGCCACCGCCATCGCACTGATGGCGCATCCAGGACCGACGCGGAAGGAGCCGCATCGGCCTGGCGTGTTTCATCCGGGAGGAATTCGATGAAAACCCTGAAAACCGTGCTCGGCCTCACGGCTGCCCTTGCCGTCACCCTGTCGTCCGCCGTGGCCTTCGCCGCTGGCTATCCCGAGCGCACCATCACCATGGTCGTGCCGTTTGCCGCCGGCGGCCCGACCGACACCGTGGCACGCCTGGTCGCCGAATCCATGTCGAAGGACCTCGGCCAGCAGATCGTCGTCGAAAACGTCGGCGGCGCCGGCGGGACGCTCGGCGCAGGTCGCGTCGCTGCGGCAGAGCCGGACGGCTATACCGTCCTTCTGCACCATATCGGCATGGCAACCAGCGCCACGCTCTATCGCAAGCTCGCCTATGACACGCTGAACGCCTACGAATATGTCGGCCTCGTCACCGACGTGCCGATGACGATCGTCGCCCGCAAGGACCTCGAGCCGACCGACCTCAAGGGCCTGATCGACTACATGAAGGCCAACAAGGACACCGTCACCGTGGCCAATGCCGGCATCGGCGCCGCCTCGCATCTCTGCGGCATGCTGTTGATGAGCGCGATCGACACGCCCCTCGTCACCGTTCCCTACAAGGGTACCGGCCCGGCCATGACCGACCTGCTCGGCGGCCAGGTCGACATCATGTGCGACCAGACCACCAACACGACGAAGCAGATCCAGGGCGGCACGATCAAGGCCTATGCCGTGACCTCGCCCGCCCGTCTCGACGTGCTGAAGGACGTACCCACCGCGGTCGAAGGCGGCCTTGCCGACTTCCAGGTCGGCATCTGGCATGGCGTCTACGCACCGAAGGGCACACCGTCCGAGGCCGTCGAGCGCCTGTCGAAGGCGCTTCAGGTCGCGCTCAAGGACGAAAACGTCGTCGCCCGCTTCGCCGAACTGGGCACCGCGCCGTCGCCGGAAGCGGATGCCACCCCGGCCGCACTCAAGGCCAAGCTGGAAAGCGAAATCGCCCGCTGGAAGCCGGTGATCGAGGCCGCCGGACAGTTCGCCGACTGACCGCTCACCCGGAACGATGCCGCCCGCGACCTGCGGGCGGCATTCGCACGCTCGGCGCGGCACCTCGTCCGTGACCACCATGGGGGACACCATGAAATCAATGAAATTCGACCGGACGGACGCGCTGTGTGGCGCTCTGTTCATCGCGCTCGGCGGCTTCTTCGCCTATCAAAGCCTTGGTCTCGATCTTGGCACGGCGTTCCGCATGGGGCCCGGCTTCTTCCCACTCGTCCTCGCTGCCATCCTGATCCTGCTCGGGGCCGTCATCCTGATCCAGTCCGGCAAGGTCGAAGGCGAGCCGCTCGGACCGATCGCGCTCAGGGGCATCCTTCTCATCCTGCCGGCGCCGATCTTTTTCGGCCTCACCGTCCGAGGTCTCGGCTTCGTGCCGTCGCTGTTCTTCGCCGCCCTGATTGCCGCCTTCGCCTCACACCGCATGGGACCGTTGATGGCGGTGCTGCTGGCTGCCGCCATCACCATCTTCTCCGTTCTGGTGTTCAGCTATGCGCTCGGGCTACCCTTCGAGCGGTTCGGCCCCTGGGTCCGGTTCTAGGAGCGCGGCATGGACTTTCTCAGCAATCTCGCCCTCGGCTTTTCCACCGCGGCATCGCCGGAAAACCTGTTCTTCTGCCTGATCGGCGTGCTGCTCGGCACCCTGATCGGCGTTCTGCCCGGCATCGGCGCCACCGCCACCATCGCCATGCTGTTGCCGATCACCTTCCAGTTGGAACCCGTCTCCTCGCTGATCATGTTGGCCGGCATCTATTACGGCGCCCAGTACGGGGGCTCGACCACGGCGATCCTGATCAACATGCCGGGCGAATCCTCGTCCGCCGTCACCGCCATCGACGGCTATCAGATGGCGCGCAAGGGCCGCGCCGGAGCGGCCCTGTCGATCGCAGCACTCGGCTCGTTCTTCGCCGGCTCGGTCTCCACCTTTCTAGTCGCCATCCTCGCCATCCCGCTCACCGCCGTGGCGCTGAAATTCGGCGCCGCCGAATATTTCTCGCTGATGGTCGTCGGCCTCGTTTCTTCGATCGCGCTCGCCCACGGCTCGATCATCAAGGCGCTCGCCATGGTCTCGCTCGGCCTGCTGCTCGGGCTCGTCGGCACCGACATCTATTCCGGCACGCCGCGCTTCACGCTGGGCATCCGCGAATATGCCGATGGGCTGAACTTCGTCGCGGTCGCCGTGGGCGTCTTCGGTATCGCCGAGATCCTGCGCAACCTCGAGGGCGAAAAGACCCGCACCGTGCTGATGTCGAAGGTCAGCAACCTCTGGCCGACACGCGACGACTTCCGCCGCATGGTGGCGCCGGTGCTGCGCGGCACGGCGATCGGCTCGGCCCTCGGCATCCTGCCGGGCGGCGGCGCGATCCTCGCGGCCTTCGCCTCCTACACCGTCGAAAAGCGCATTTCCAAGCATCCCGAGGAATTCGGACAAGGCGCGATCGAAGGCGTCGCGGGTCCGGAATCGGCCAACAATGCCGGCGCCCAGACCTCGTTCATCCCGCTACTGACCCTCGGCATCCCGGCCAATCCGGTCATGGCGCTGATGGTCGGCGCGATGATCATCCAGGGCATTGTTCCCGGCCCAAACGTCGCGTCCGAACAGCCGGCGCTATTCTGGGGTATCATCGCCTCGATGTGGATCGGCAATCTGATGCTGGTGATCCTCAACCTGCCGCTGATCGGGCTGTGGGTGAAGCTGCTGACCATCCCCTACTACGTGCTCTTCCCGATCATCATGGCCTTCTGCTCGATCGGGGTCTACAGCGTCAATTCCAACGTCTACGACCTCTATGCCGTCGCCGGCTTCGGCCTGCTCGGCTATGTCCTGGTCAAGTTGCGCTGCGAACCGGCGCCGCTGCTGCTCGGTTTCGTGCTCGGGCCGCTTCTCGAAGAGAACCTGCGCCGCGCCATGATCCTGTCGCGTGGCGATCCGATGACCTTCGTCACCCGGCCGATCAGCGCCGTGCTGCTCCTCCTGGCGCTTGCCGTCCTCGTCATCGTCTTCCTGCCTTCGGTCAAGGCCAAGCGCGAGGAGGTCTTCCAGGAAGAGGACTGAAACCAGACCACGCTCCACATGAAGGCGCGACCGGAATCCAAAGGCCCGCGACAGTCAACTGCCGCGGGCCTTGCCGTCTCCAGGCACAGATCGCGCGCCCATCACGCCAGTTCGAATATTCATATGAATGTCATTAAACCGACGCTCAACTGTTATTGAACGTCGCTAGCGTCCTGAAAAGTTCAAATGAACATTTCGGATGAGCGCATGACCATTTCCGCCCGGCAGCAGGACATCATAGATCTGGTACGCCAGAACGGCTTCCTGTCCGTCGAAGTTCTGGCCGACCGTTTCTCGGTCACGCCGCAGACGATCCGCCGCGACATCAATGCTCTGTGTGACGCCAATCTGCTCCGCAGGCGCCATGGCGGCGCCGAATATGTCAATGCGCCCTCGCTCAACCTTCCCTATGATTCCCGGCGGATCAGCCATCTCGAGGCAAAAAGGGCCATCGGCGCCTATGTCGCCGGCCTCGTGCCAAGCCATGCCTCGGTCTCCTTTGGCATCGGCACAACACCGGAATTCGTCGCCCGGGCCATGCTGGACCATGAGGACCTGACCGTCATCACCAACAATCTCAACGTCGCCATGACGCTGAGCGCAAACCCCTCCAACCGCATCATCCTGCCCGGCGGCACGCTACGCCTGCCAGATCTCGATTTTCTCGGACCGCAGGTCGAGGAAATGTACCGCAATTACCGGGTCGACTACGGCGTATTCGGCATAGGCGGCATCGAACCCGACGGCGCCTTCGTCGATTTCGATCGTGCCGAAGTGCTGGCCCGCACGGCCATGCTGGAAAGCTGCCGTTCCTCGATCCTCGTCGCCGACATCAGCAAATTCGGCCGCCAGGCGCCAGCGCGCGGCGGTCGCCTCACCGACCTCGACATGATCGTACTCGACGCCCCGCCACCCGGCGACTTCGCCGCGCTATTCGATGAGCCGACCATCCGCGGTCGCCTCTATCTGGCGGAAGGAGAGGCTGCATGAGCGGCAGGGCCTTCATCCGTCTCGACGGGGTGACACGGATCTTTGACGGCGGTGGTGGCGTCGAAGACCTGTCTGTCGACATTCCTGAAGGGAACTTCACCGTGCTGCTCGGTCCTTCCGGCTGCGGCAAGTCGACGACCCTCAGGTTGATCGCCGGGCTCGAGACCCCGGACAAAGGCCGGATCGAGATCGGCGGCCGCGATGTCACGGCACTCCCCCCGGCGCAGCGCGGGCTCTCGATGGTATTCCAGTCCTACGCGCTCTTTCCGCATCTCGATGTCGCCGAAAACATCGTCTTCGGCCTCAAGGTACGCGGCATGGCAAGGGCGGAGCGAGAACGCCGGCTGGCTGACGCGCTCTCCCTCACCGGCCTTAACGGCCTGGCCGATCGCAAGCCGGCCCATCTGTCTGGCGGCCAGCGCCAGCGTGTGGCACTGGCCCGCGCCATCGTCGCCGATCATCCGCTCTGCCTGATGGACGAACCACTCTCCAATCTCGACGCCAAGCTGCGTCACTCGGTGCGCCAGGAAATCCGTGCACTGCAGCGCCGGCTCGGCATGACGGTCGTCTATGTCACCCATGACCAGACCGAGGCCATGGGCATGGCCGATCAGGTGATCCTGATGAGGCAGGGCCGCGTCGAGCACATGGGGCCGCCCGCCGATCTCTACGAGACGCCGGCGACCGCCTTCACCGCCGGCTTCGTCGGCAGTCCACCGATGACGATCCTTCCGGCGACGATCCTTCCCGAAGCAGCTCTCCCGGACAGCTTCGCGATCGACGACCTGATGCTCGGTCTGCGCGGCGAGGCGATCCGGCTCCTGCCCGAGGGCGAAGGCATCCTGCCTGCGACAGTCCTGTCGAGCGAATTCCTCGGCGCGGAAACCTTCGTCTACCTCGCAATCGAAGGATCCGCGCCCCTCACCGCCCGCCTGACAGGCCGCGACGAGCGCGCGCCCGGCACGCGGCTCTCCCTCAGTTGGGCGGGTGATGCCGCCCACTGGTTCGATCGCGAAAGCGGCAAGCGGCTCGCGATCCCGCCTGAACCGATAAGCCGGGCGCCCTCGCTCGGCTGATCATCCGTCGCACCTCTGCATTTTGTCTCCAAGGTAGAAGGAATTTGTCATGAAGCACTTTTTCACCGCCGCCGCCATTTCGGCCGGCCTGCTCGCCACGACCGCCGTGCCGGCGTTCGCCCAGACGAAACTGACCATGTACTACCCGATCGCCGTTGGCGGCCCGCTCACCAAGGTCATCGACGGCATGATCGAGGGCTTCGAGAAGGAAAACCCCGAAATCGACGTGACCGCCGTCTATGCCGGCAACTACGACGACACCCGCGTACGTGCGCTCTCGGCCCTCCAGAGCGGCGAACCGGCCCAGCTTTCCGTTCTCTTCTCGATCGACGCCTATGATCTGGTCGAGCAGGACCTGATCGTGTCCTTCGACGACGTCGTGAAGACCGAAGAGGAAAAGCAGTGGCTGGAAGGCTTCTACCCGGCGCTGATGGCCAACAGCAAGGTCGAGGGCAAGACCTGGGGCATACCCTTCCAGCGTTCGACCATCGTCATGTACTACAACAAGGACATGTTCCGTGAGGCAGGCCTCGATCCGGAGAAGGCGCCGAAGACCTGGGATGAGATGCTCGCCGCCGGCAAGGCGCTCGCCAAGGATGGCCGCTACGGCCTCATGGTTCCCTCCACCGGCTACCCCTACTGGATGCTGCAGTGCTTCGCCATCCAGAACGGCAAGGAACTGATGAGCAAGGACGGCTCGGAAGTCTATTTCGACGATCCGGCTGTGATCGAGGCGCTCGCCTTCTGGCGTTCGCTGTCCGCTGAACACAAGATCTCTCCGGAAGGTCTGGTCGAGTGGGGCACGCTGCGCCAGGCCTTCGTCCAGGGCCAGACTGCCATGATGTGGCACACGACCGGCAACCTGACCGCCGTCAAGAACGAGGCAAAGTTCGACTTCGGTGTCGCCGAACTGCCGGCCCAAAAGCAGCCCGGTTCGCCGACCGGCGGCGGCAACTTCTACCTCTTCAAGAAGGCAACCGACGAAGAACGTGCTGCCTCGCTGAAGCTGATCCGCTACATGACGGCGCCGGAACGCGCCGCCGAATGGTCGATCACCACCGGTTATGTCGGCGTCAGCCAGGCGGCCTACGAGACCGACAAGCTGATGGCCTATGGCCAGGAGTTCCCGCAGGCACTCGTCGCCCGTGACCAGTTGAAGGTCGCCATCGCCGAGTTCTCCACCTGGGAGACTGCCCGCGTCCGCGAAGCGCTGAACAACGCAGTCCAGGCGACCCTGACCGGTAGCCAGACCGCGGAAGAAGCGCTGAAGGCCGCCCAGGCCAACGCCGAACAGTTGCTGAAGCCCTACAAGAAGTAAGCAATCCCGGGACGGGTCAGCCAAAGGCCCGTCCCATTTTCGCTTTTCGCCGCTCCAGATCCTTCAAGGCGCGCCATGGATTCGATCGCTCACTATCAAAGGCGCAGACAGGCCCTTTACGGCTGGATGCTGGTCTCGCCGGCATTGATCCTGCTCACACTTTTCGCCTTCCTGCCGACGATCACGACGCTGTTGTCGAGCTTCTACTCCCGCGGCACGGCGCGCCGCCCGGCCGTCTTCAACGGCGTCGAGAACTATCTCGACCTCTTGAATGATCCGACCTTCTGGACCGTGGTGTGGAACAACCTCCTCTATGCCGGAGTGACCATACCCCTGTCGATCACGCTGGCGCTCGCCATGGCCCTGTGGGCCAATGCGCGCATCCCGCTGAGGGGGTTTGTCCGTGGCGCCTATTTCACCCCGACCGTGCTGCCGATGATCGCCGCTGCCAATCTCTGGCTGTTCTTCTATACGCCCGGTCTCGGCGTGATCGACAGTATCACCGGTCTGTTCGGTCTCGGACCGGTCAACTGGCTCGGCCAGCCGCAGACCGCGCTCTGGGCCGTCATCGTGGTGACGGTGTGGAAGGAAGCCGGCTTCTTCATGATCTTCTATCTGGCAGCGCTCCAGACGATCCCGCCGGACCTCAAGGAGGCAGCGGCGATCGAGGGGGCGGGGCGCCTCACCTATACGCGGCGCATTCTGCTTCCCCTTCTCATGCCGACCACAGCCTTCGTCTTCATCAACGCGCTGATCAATTCGGTGAAGTTGATCGACCACCTGTTCATCCTGACCAAGGGCGGACCGAACAACGCCACCAAACTGGTGCTCTACTGGATCTGGGAAATGGCCTTCGCCTATTTCGACCGTCCGCATGCCGCGGCGATGACGGTCCTGGTGCTGGTCGTTCTCGGCACGGTCGCCATCCTCCAGTTCGGCGTCATCGACAAACGGATACATTATCGATGAGCAGTCCGTTGCCCCTGCCCATATCGCGCCGCCCGTTCCGCATGGTCGAAGCGCTCGATGCCATCGGCGCCTGGCTGCAGGCGCTCCTCTGGATCGCCCCGCTCGCCTTCGCTCTCTGGGCCTCGCTCCATCCGGCGGGTACCGCCCTTGCTTTCGGCTCGGGAACCCCTCTCACTCTCGAAAACTACCGCACCGCCTGGGCCTCCGCGCCGTGGGCAACCTATTTCCTCAACACCCTCATGCTGGTGACTTTCACGCTCGCCGGCCAGCTCATCTTCTGCACGCTTGCCGGCTATGCCTTCGCCCGGTTCAGCTTTCCGGGTCGTGAAGCCCTGTTCGTCCTGGTGCTTTTGCAGCTGTTCATCCTGCCGGAAGTGCTGATCGTCGAAAACTATACGATGATTTCGCGGCTGGCGCTGTTCGATACGATCGCGGGAATGGGCCTACCCTATGTCGCCAGCGCCTTCGGCATCTTTCTGCTGAGGCAGGCGTTCAAATCCGTGCCGCTGGAGCTCGAGGAAGCCGCGCGCATCGAGGGCTGCTCCTGGCTTGGCATCTTGTGGCGCGTCTATGTGCCGGCGGCCAGACCGGTCTATCTCGCCTATGCCCTGGTTTCGGTCGCCACCCACTGGAACAATTTCCTGTGGCCGCTGATCGTCACCAATTCCGCCGCGACGCGCCCGCTGACCGTCGGCCTGTCGCTGTTCGGCGCACCCGAAAGCGGCGTCGACATATCGATGATCAGCGCCGCGACGCTGATGGTCGTCTCACCACTGATGATCGCCTTCCTGATCTTCCAGCGGCAATTCATTCAGGCCTTCCTGCGCGCCGGCATCCGCTAGCCTGATTACCTGTGTGTGTTTGGGCGCCGCCGCAAGGGAGACGCCCAAACAGGCTTCACGGAAATCTCTAAACCTAACGGATCAGTTCCACTGCTGGCTGCGCCATTCCCACGGGGTCACCTTGCCGTCCTTGTCGGCATCGGCGGCATTGAAATGCGCCTTGGCGCCGGCGATGAACTCGGCCTGGGAAACGGTATCGTTCTTGTCCAGATCCATCTCGCCGAAACGCTCGGTCTTCTCCTTCTCGCGCGCGGCCTGGCGGGTCTTGTTCCAGCCATCCTGCGGCCCCATGCGAACCAGCATGTATTCTTCCATGGTCAGTTCGGCATTGTCGTCTGCGTCCATGGCGGCGAAGACTTCCTCGGCGGCCGAAGCGGCCTCTTCCGCCGAGACCACCCCATTGTCATCGGCGTCGATGATCGGAAAGCGGCCACGCCCGGGCATGTTGCCCATCATCATGTTGCCGCGACCCCAGCCGGGTCCGGAACCATAACCGAATTGCTGTGCCTCGGCCACGCCGGCGAGCAGCATCACCGTGATCATCGCGCTGACCGTGGATTTCATTGTTCGTCCCATGGGGTATCTCCCTTACCTGTTTGAAAGTGGAAACGAAGTCTCGCTGTGGCGCCAGACGCCACAGGGGCAGACTAGCCCCTTTTCAATAATATAGGAATATCACTATCCAATGACGGGCAACCGCCGGCAAGTGCCGCGAACACAGACCAGCCCCCATGCGATCTCCCTTCATTTTTGCCGCGGGACGGCTGTCGTAGCAGCCCGCAACCGCTATAAGCGGCACAACGCAAACCATTGGAAAGAACTGTGATGGAAACCACGGAAATCGGCAGTCGGGCTGAATTTGCCCTGTGGGCGATCCAGCGAGCCCAGGAGATCGTCACCATCGAGGGCGCGACCTTCGCGCTCGCGGCGCGCGACATGGATGAGGAAGCGCTCGCCTCGAGCGCCGACGCACTCGGCAAGGCCATAGCCGATGCCATGCTGGAAGTGTTCGACGGCCTGCTGGCGGAATGACGCCCGCTCACGGACCAGGGCGAGCGATTTGACAGCCCTGCCAAAAATTGGCAGCACTGCTGCCTGAAAGGGTGGTGCCGATCCGCATGGCAAGACGAGGCGAAGCACAGACAAGGCTGGACGATGCGGCGCGAGCCGGCTGGCTCTATTATGTCGCCGGGCGCACCCAGGACGAGATCGCCGCCGCCATGAGCATATCCCGCCAGAGTGCCCAGCGACTGGTCTCGCTGGCCGTCGCCGAGAAGCTGATCAAGGTCCGTCTCGACCATCCGATCGCCGCCTGCATGGAACTTGCCGAGGCGGTGAAGGCGAAGTTCGGCCTGAGACAGGTCGAGATCGTGCCCACCGATCCGGGTTCGGACTCGACATCCGTCGGCGTCGCCGAAGCGGGGGCCGCCGAACTCGAGCGCTGGCTCAAGCAGCCGGATCCGCTGATCATCGGCATGGGAACAGGGCGGACACTGCGCGCCATGGTCGACCAGTTGTCGCCGATGGAATGTCCGCAGCACAAGATCGTCTCGCTGACGGGCAATATCAGCCCGGACGGATCCGCCGCCTATTTCAACGTCATCTTCTCCATGGCGGACGCGGTGAAGGCGCCGCATTTCCCGATGCCGCTTCCCGTCATCGTCTCATCCCGCGACGAACGCGACCTGCTGCGCCGGCAACCGCTCGTCGCACCGACGATCGAGCTCGGGCGACGCTCCGATGTGACCTTTGTCGGCATCGGCGAGATGGGAAGCAGCGCACCGCTTCTGGTGGACGGGTTCCTGCGTCACGACGAGATGGCCGAACTTCTGGCCGCCGGCGCGTCCGGAGAAATCTGCGGCTGGATCTTCGGCGCGGACGGAAAGCTGCTCGACCATCCGGTGAACGAGCGCGTGGCGAGCATCGCTATACCCTCGCGCGAGACCTCCATCGTCATCGGGCTTGCCCGCGGGCGGCGCAAACTCGACGCCATCCGCGGTGCCACGATCGGCGGCTACATCAACGGGCTGATCACCGACGAGGATGCCGCCCGCCATCTGCTGGCCGGCTGAGCCGTTCTCAACTTCATATTTTTCTTCACCGACACAATGCCTTGGGCTCCGCCTTCG
This sequence comes from Arenimonas sp., assembly GCA_019459145.1. Classification (GTDB taxonomy): domain Bacteria; phylum Pseudomonadota; class Alphaproteobacteria; order Rhizobiales; family Rhizobiaceae; genus Allorhizobium. The sequence goes on along the minus strand of JAIBEK010000063.1, from coordinate 67,777 downwards.
GCACCGCAGCATGGATTCTGCATTGACATTGCCTCGCCCTAAAGTGAGTAATTGCCCATGAGCAAAGCAAATGCTCATTTTTCTTCTGGGAGGAAGATATGACATTGAAGACGATCCTGCTGGGCGCCTGCTCGGCAATGGCCCTTACCGGCATGGCTTCGGCCGAAACCCTCACCATCGCTACCGTCAACAACGGCGACATGATCCGGATGCAGAAGCTGACGGATGATTTCACCGCTAAGAACCCCGGCATCGACCTCGAATGGGTTACCCTCGAGGAAAACGTGCTGCGCCAGAAGGTGACGACCGACATCGCCACCAAGGGCGGCCAGTTCGACGTTCTCACCATCGGCACCTATGAAGTGCCGATCTGGGCCAAGCAGGGCTGGCTCTTGCCGCTCGACAATCTTGGCGCCGACTATGACGCCGACGACCTCCTGCCCGCGATCCGCTCCGGCCTGACCGGCGAGGACGGCAAGCTCTACGCCGCACCCTTCTACGGCGAAAGCTCGATGGTCATGTATCGCAAGGACCTGATGGAAAAGGCCGGGCTTTCCATGCCCGACGCCCCGACCTGGGACTTCGTCGCCGATGCCGCCCGCAAGATGACGGACAAGGACAACGAGGTCTATGGCATCTGCCTGCGCGGCAAGGCCGGCTGGGGCGAGAACATGGCCTTCCTGACCGCGACCGCCAACGCCTTCGGCGCGCGCTGGTTCGACGAGAACTGGAAGCCACAGTTCGACCAGCCGGAATGGAAGACGGCGCTCGAATTCTACGTCAACCTGATGAAGGACGCAGGGCCCCCGGGGGCCTCCTCGAACGGCTTCAACGAGAACCTGGCGCTGTTCCAGACCGGCAAGTGCGGCATGTGGATCGATGCGACCGTCGCCGCCTCCTTCGTCACCAATCCGAAGGACTCGACCGTGGCCGACAAGGTCGGCTTCGCGCTCGCTCCCGACACGGGCCTCGGCAAGCGCGGCAACTGGCTGTGGGCCTGGAACCTGGCCATTCCGGCCGGCACCCAGAAGGCCGAAGCAGCCGAGAAGTTCGTCGCCTGGGCAACCGGCAAGGACTACCTGAAGATGGTCGCCGACAAGGAAGGCTGGGCCAATGTTCCGCCGGGAACCCGCACCTCGCTCTACGAGAACCCGGAATACCAGAAGGCGGCGCCGTTCGCGAAGATGACGCTCGACTCCATCAATGCGGCGGACCCGAAAAGCCCGACTGTCAAGCCGGTCCCCTATGTCGGCGTCCAGTTCGTCGCCATTCCCGAATTCCAGGGCATCGGCACGGCCGTCGGCCAGCAGTTCTCGGCGGCCCTCGCCGGTCAGGTCAGCGTCGACCAGGCGCTCGACAACGCCCAGAAGCTGACTGAACGGGAAATGATGAAGGCCGGCTACATCAAGTAAGCTCCCCGACGAAGAGCGGGGAGACCTCTCCTCCCCGCTCCGACTGGAGCACGGCCGGCTGGCCACATGGCCGGGCCGACCGGGCTCCCCCTTTATCGAAGCCTCCTGGCATCGGTCGCATGACCGAGACCGGGAGGCCGGAGGGCCGCACAGGCGCCCTTGCGCAACTGGCGCGGCCCTCACTCAACCTGCACATGGCGAAAAGGCGCTGACCCCATGGCGACGACACACACCCATTCCGCGGCGCGCCTGATGATGGCGCCCTCCGTGATCCTGCTCCTGGCATGGATGATCGTGCCGCTGGCGATGACGGTCTATTTCTCCTTCCTGCGCTACAACCTTTTGATGCCCGGCATGGAAGAGTTCGCCGGCTTCATGAACTACCGCTATTTCCTCACCGATCCCGCCTTCTTCGACGCCCTTGCCAATACGCTGCTGCTCGTCGGCGGGGTGCTGGCGATCACCGTCATCGGCGGTATCGCGCTGGCGCTTCTGCTGGACCAACCGATGTTCGGCCAGGGCATCGTGCGCATTCTGGTGATCGCGCCGTTCTTCATCATGCCGACCGTCTCGGCGCTGGTGTGGAAGAACATGCTGATGAACCCGGTGAACGGCCTGTTCGCCTGGATTGCCAAGTCATTGGGCCTCCAGCCGCTCGACTGGCTGGCCGTCGCCCCGCTCACCTCGATCATCATCATCGTCGCCTGGCAATGGCTGCCGTTTGCCACGCTCATTCTGCTGACCGCCCTGCAATCGCTCGACGAGGAGCAGAAAGAAGCCGCCGAGATGGACGGTGCAGGTCCTTGGTCGAAGCTCGCCTACATCATCCTGCCGCATATGGCCCGCGCCATCACGGTGGTCATCCTGATCGAAACGATCTTCCTGCTGTCGGTCTTCGCCGAGATCCTGGTCACCACGAATGGCGGCCCCGGCACGCAGAGCACCAACATCACCTATCTCGTCTATACCCAGGCCCTGCTGCAGTTCGACGTGGGCGGCGCATCGGCCGGCGGCATCGTCGCGGTGGTGCTTGCCAATATCGTCGCCTTCTTCCTCATCCGCCTGATCGGCAAGAACCTGGAGAGCTGACCATGGCCCGCGCCATTCCCGTTCGCCGCAAGATCCTGTGGACCGCGCTCGCCTGGACGATCGGCGTCCTGATCTTCTTCCCGATCCTCTGGACCTTCCTGACGAGCTTCAAGACCGAGGCGGAGGCGATCGCCTCGCCACCGTCCTTCCTGTTCTTCGACTGGACGACCGAGAACTATGCCGAGGTGCAGGAGCGGTCGAACTATTTCCGCCACTTCATGAACTCGGTGGTAATCTCCTTGGGCTCGACGCTCGCCGGCCTCGTCATCGCCGTTCCGGCGGCCTGGTCCATGGCCTTTTCGCCCACCAGGCGGACCAAGGACATCCTGATGTGGATGCTCTCCACCAAGATGCTGCCGCCAGTCGGCGTTCTGGTGCCGCTCTACATCCTGTTTCGCGACGGCGGCCTGCTCGACACCCGCACCGGCCTGGTCATCGTGCTGACCCTGATCAACCTGCCGATCATCGTGTGGATGCTCTACACCTATTTCAAGGAAATCCCCGGCGAGATCCTCGAAGCCGCGCGCATGGATGGCGCCTCGCTGATGAAGGAGATCGTCTACGTCCTGACCCCGATGGCCATTCCCGGGATCGCCTCGACGCTGCTCCTCAATGTCATCCTGTCCTGGAACGAAGCCTTCTGGACCCTCAACCTGACGGCCTCCAAGGCAGCACCGCTCACCGCCTTCATCGCCTCATACTCGAGCCCCGAGGGTCTCTTCTACGCCAAGCTGTCGGCCGCCTCGACCATGGCCATCGCGCCGATCGTGATCCTCGGCTGGTTCAGCCAGAAACAACTCGTCCGCGGCCTGACCTTCGGCGCCGTCAAATAGGAATAGCAAGATGGGTAGCATCACACTCCAGAATGTGTCCAAGTCCTTCGGCGAGGCCGCCGTCATCCCGTCGATCGACCTTCAGATCAACGATGGCGAATTCGTCGTCTTCGTCGGCCCCTCGGGTTGTGGCAAGTCCACCCTATTGCGGCTGATCGCCGGCCTCGAGGATGTCTCCGGCGGCCGCATCCTGATCGACGGCGTCGACGCCACCGCCAGGCAGCCGTCGCAGCGCGGCCTCGCCATGGTGTTTCAGTCCTATGCGCTCTATCCGCATATGAGCGTGCGTTCCAATATCGGCTTCCCGCTGAAGATGGCCGGCATGGACAAGGCGGAAATCGACCGGAAGGTCGCCGATGCGGCCCGCATCCTCAACCTCACCGACTATCTCGACCGCAAGCCGCGCCAGCTGTCCGGCGGCCAGCGCCAGCGCGTCGCCATCGGTCGCGCCATCGTTCGCTCGCCGGAATGCTTCCTGTTCGACGAGCCCTTGTCGAACCTTGACGCGGCGCTGCGCGTCAACATGCGCCTCGAGATCTCCCAACTGCACCAGCAGCTCAACGCCACCTCGATCTATGTGACCCATGACCAGGTCGAGGCGATGACCATGGCCGACAAGATCGTCGTCCTCAACAAGGGCCGTATCGAGCAGGTGGGCTCGCCGCTCGAGCTCTATCACAACCCGGCCAACCTCTTCGTCGCCGGCTTCATTGGCTCGCCGAAGATGAACCTGATCTCCGGCGCGGCGGCCACGCCGCACGGTGCGCCGACGATCGGCATTCGTCCCGAGCATGTGACGCTGTCGACGGAGAGCGGCACCTGGAAGGGCAAGGTCACGGTCGCCGAGCATCTGGGGTCGGATACTTTCCTGCACATTTCCGTCGACGGCATCGGCCAGGTGACCGCCAGGGCCGGCGGCGAATTTGCCGCGCGCCACGGCGACACGGTATTCGTCACCCCCGACACCGACCGCATCCATCGCTTCGATGACAAGGGATTGGCGATATGAGCGGCCGGCTGGAGGGCAAATCGGCGCTGATCACCGGATCGGCGCGCGGCATAGGCCGCGCCTTCGCCGAGGCCTATGTGCGCGAAGGCGCGACTGTCGCCATCGCCGACATCGACGTCGAGCGGGCCGGACGGACGGCCTCCGAGATTGGCGACAGGGCCTATCCGCTGCGGCTCGACGTCACCGACCAGGCATCGATCGAAGCGGCGATCAGGGCGATCGAGGAAAAGACCGGCGGCATCGACATCCTGGTCAACAATGCGGCGCTGTTCGATCTGGCGCCAATCGTCGAGATCACCCGGGAAAGCTATGACAGGCTCTTCTCGATCAATGTCGCCGGCTCATTGTTCATGCTGCAGGCGGCGGCGAAATCAATGATCGCCCGCGGCAAGGGTGGCAAGATCATCAACATGGCAAGCCAGGCGGGACGTCGCGGCGAGGCGCTGGTCGCCATCTATTGCGCCACCAAGGCGGCCATCATCTCGATCACCCAGTCGGCCGGCCTCGACCTCATCAAGCATGGCATCAACGTCAACGCGATCGCCCCCGGCGTCGTCGACGGCGAGCACTGGGACGGCGTGGATGCGCTTTTCGCCAGATATGAAGAACGCCCGCCCGGCGAGAAGAAAAGACTGGTCGGCGAGGCCGTGCCTTTCGGCCGCATGGGGCGCGCCGAAGACTTGACCGGCATGGCGATCTTCCTCGCCTCGCCCGAGGCCGACTACATCGTCGCCCAAACCTACAATGTCGATGGCGGCAACTGGATGAGCTGACGCTCGCCGTGCCGCTGCCTGACCTCTCGTCATCGAGGACCAATGGAAATGACCGTAAAGCTATCGCTGGCAAACCTTGCCGAAATCGCCCGAACCGCAGCCGTCCCGGCCTATCGCCGCGACCAGTTGAAGGCCGGCATCCTGCATTTCGGCGTCGGCAACTTCCATCGCGCCCACCAGGCGGTCTACCTGCACGAACTGTTCAACCAGGGCAGCGATCTCGACTGGGCGATCCTCGGCTGCGGCATCATGCCGTCCGACCGGTTGATGAAGGAAAAGCTTGAAAGCCAGGACTATCTGACCACCATCGTCGAGCAGGACAATCACCGCAGCGCCGCGACCGTGACAGGACCGATGACGGGCATGATCGCGGCACCCGATTTCGACGCCATCATTGCCGCCCTGGCGGACCCGGCGATCCGCATCGTTTCGATGACGATCACCGAGGGCGGCTATTTCATCGATCCGGCGACCGGCAGGTTCGACCCGAACCATCCCACCATGGTTGCCGATGCAGCCGATCCGGACCATCCGAAGAGCGTCTTCGGCCTGATCATCGCCGGCCTCAAGGCCCGCCGCGCGGCCGGAATTGCCCCCTTCACCGTGATGTGTTGCGACAACATTCCCGGCAATGGCGAAGTGACCGAGGCCACCATCACCGGCCTCGCCCAGCTGTCCGACCCGGACTTCGCCCACTGGATCCACGAAAACGTCGCCTTCCCCAACGCCATGGTCGATCGCATCACGCCGGCGACCGGGGAGCGCGAGATCGCCATCGCCCGTGACACCTACGGTATCGACGATGCCTGGCCGGTCTTTTGCGAGGAATTCAAACAGTGGGTGCTGGAAGACAAGTTCCCGCTCGGTCGGCCGGCGCTGGAAAAGGTCGGCGTCACCTTCGTGCCGGACGTGGCTCCTTATGAACTGATGAAACTGCGCATTCTCAACGGCGGCCATGCGGCGATCGCCTATCCGGCAGCCCTGATGGACGTTCATTTCGTCCACGAGGCGATGGAGAACAAACTGATCCACGGCTTCCTCGCCAAGCTGGAACGCGACGAGATCATTCCCGTCGTGCCGCCGGTGCCGGACACCAGTCTCGAAGACTATTTCCGCCTGATCGAGAGCCGTTTCTCCAATCCGAAGATCGGCGACACCATTCCCCGTCTGGCCCAGGACGGCTCCAACCGCCAGCCGAAATTCATCCTGCCCTCGACAGCCGACCGCCTCGCTCACGGCCTCGACGTCACCGGTCTCGCCCTCGTCTCGGCACTATGGTGCCGCTATCTCGAGGGCACGACCGACACCGGCAAGCCGATCGTCTTCAACGACCCAAGCGCAGACCGCCTGCACGCCGCAGCTCTCAGGTCGAAGAACGATCCGACCGCCTTCCCCGCGCTTGGCGACATTTTCGGCGCGATCGGCACCGATCCCCGCTTCGTCGCCCGATTCACCCGCGCCATCGAGAGCTTGCGGAGCATCGGTACCGCCGCTACGCTGGAACAATATCTCGACGGCAAGCTCGCGGACCAGGCCGGATGAACCACGCGGAAAAACGGCTGGTGATCTTTGATTGCGACGGCGTTCTCGTCGACAGCGAGCCGATCGCCCTTGCCGTTCTCGCCGACTTTCTCGGCCAGGCGGGTGTCGCGATCGACGAGGAAGGCGTTGCCCGGCGCTTTCTCGGCCGCAGCCTCGCATCCGTTCGGGAGACGGTGCGCGACGAGTTCGGCCTCGAGATCGACGAGGCCTTCCTGAGCCGCATGCGCGATGTGCTCTATGCCCGCTTCCGCGCCGAACTCCGCCCGATCGACGGCATCGCCGCTGTCGTATCAGGCTTTGCAGAGGCCGGCATCGACTGGTGCGTCGCCTCGTCCAGCCAGAAGGAACGCGTCGAGCTGTGCCTGCGCGCCACCGGGCTGATCGAGCATTTCGCCCCGCATATCTTCAGCGCCACCATGGTCGCCCGCGGCAAGCCGGCGCCCGATCTCTTCCTCCATGCGGCGCAGGCAATGGGCTATTCGCCCGAACAATGCCTCGTCATCGAGGACAGTCCATCCGGCATCGAGGCCGCCCGCGCCGCCGGGATGCAGGTCATTGCCTTCACCGGTGGGTCGCATACCCGGTTCGCCGATTATCGCGCCGCGCTCGACCAATTGGCCCCGGATGTGCGGTTTGACGACATGGCGGATTTGCTTCAGTTTGTGGTCCCGGCGAGGAGACCGAAAGACAACCCTGATGCGTGACTATCTGATGGCCGTCGACGTGGGCACCGGCAGCGTGAGGGCCGGCATATTCGACCTGCATGGCACGCAATGCGCCCGCCACACCACCCCGATTTCTCTGCATCAGCCGCAGGAGAGACACCTCGAGCAGGACAGCGAGGAGATCTGGAGAGCGGTCTGCCGGTCGGCCCGCGCTGCGGTCGAACAGGCGGGCCTGTTTGGTGACGACATCGCGGCGATCGGCTTCGATGCGACCTGTTCTCTAGTCGTGCGGGACCAGACGGGAAAGCCCCTGTCGATCTCGACCACGGGCAAAGAAAACCTCGACACGCTGTTGTGGATGGACCACCGGGCCGCCGAGCAGGCCGAACGCTGCAATGCGACCGAGGACCCGCTGCTGCGTCGCTATGGCGGGCGTCTGTCCGCCGAAATGCAGGTGCCGAAACTCCTCTGGCTCAAGGAAAACATGCCGGCCGTCTGGGCTGAGGCAGGCCTGATCTTCGACCTTTGCGACTATCTCACATGGCGCGCGACCGGATCTTCTGCCCGCTCCCATTCGCCTCTAGCATCGAAATGGGGCTATACGCCCGAAGGCCCCGGCACGCGGCCGGACGACTTCTACCAGCTGGTCGGCCTCGACGACCTGGCCGAGCGCGCCGGTCTGCCGGCGAGCGCCCTGCCGCCGACAAAGCCGGTCGGCAGTCTTTCCGAATGGGCCGCAAATGAACTGGGCCTCAGCCCGGCCTGCCTGGTCGCACCGGGACTGATCGACGCCTATGCCGGCACGGTCGCCCTGTTCGCATCCAGGCTCGCAACGACCGGCGACGGACTGGAAACCCATGCCGCGCTGATCGCCGGGACGTCGAGCTGCGTCGTCCAACTGACGAACGACGAACGCCAGGCCGAGGGCTGCTGGGGCGCCTTTCGCGATGTGGCGATTGCCGGTCTGTGGTTGACGGAGGCGGGGCAATCCGCTTCGGGCGCCCTGCTCGACCACATGTTGCGGACCCATCCCGCCGGTGGCGAGCCGACCCAGGCACGCCACGCCCAGATCCTCGACCATATCGCTAAGCGCCGGGCCGTAGAGGGCGCGGGCTACGGCCTGCCCATTCATGTCCTGCCCGATTTCCACGGCACCCGTTCGCCGACGACCGATCCGGACCTGACCGGCACCATTGCCGGAATGACGCTCGACCGCAGCTTCGAGGGCCTGTGCCGCCTTTACTGGCGCACCTGCGTCGCACTCGCCTGCGGCATCCGCCACATCATCGGGCAGATGCCGGGAGAGCCGGACCGGATCGAGACCCTGGCGATCGCCGGCGGCTTTTCCCATCATCCGCTCATCCCGCAACTCTATGCCGACGTGCTCGGCTGCACCATCATGACGCCGGTCGACCAGGATGCCGTGCTGCTCGGAACGGCGCAGCACGCGGCGGTGGCCGGCGGCCTGTTTGCCGACATGGCCGCCGCCGGCCGCGCCATGGCGATCCGAACGCACGCGACCGCGCCTAACGCGGCGACCCGGAACCATTACGAGAGAGACTACGCGGCCCTGCTCATCATGATGCGGCACCGGGCCGAACTGGCCCAGTTGCTCTGAGCCGCATTGCCCGGCCCGACTGCGGTTTCGCCGGACGCAGTTCCGTGCAATTTCGTCGCACAGCTTTCCCGACCCTATTCCGCAGCGACACGGCTGGCTTCCCCTCGCTCCAGCGGTTGCATGTTCGCCTCGTGGTGAATCAGCGGCCGATTGCCGGTGATGCGGCGCAGGAGGACATAGAAGACCGGCGTCATGAAGATGCCAAAGAAGGTGACGCCGATCATGCCGGAAAATACCGCCAGGCCCATCGCTGCGCGCATTTCCGCCCCCGCACCGGTCGAAAGCACCAGCGGCACGACACCCATGATGAAGGCCATCGACGTCATCAGGATCGGCCGTAGGCGAAGCCGGCTCGCCTCGATCGCCGCCTGGACCGGCGTTCGGCCCTCGAACTCCAGCTCGCGGGCGAATTCTACGATCAGGATCGCGTTCTTCGCCGAGAGCCCCACCAGCACCATGAGGCCGATCTGGGTGAAGATGTTGTTGTCCCCGCCCGTGTACCAGACGCCAGCCAGCGCCGCGAGCACGCCCATCGGCACGATCATGACGATCGCGATCGGCAGCGTCAGGCTCTCATACTGGGCCGCCAGCACCAGATAGACGAGCAGCAGGGCGAGCGGAAAGACGACGATGCTCGAATTGCCGGCGAGGATCTGTTGATAGGTCAGGTCGGTCCATTCGAAGGTGATGCCGTTCGGCAGCGTCTCGTCGGCAATCCGCTCGATTGCCGCCTGCGCTTGGCCCGAGGAGAAGCCCGGCGCCGGGCCGCCATTGATATCGGCGGCGAGGAAGCCGTTATAGCGCGTGGTGCGCTCCGGCCCCGTGGTGCTTTCGACCTTCACGAGCGCCGAAAGCGGGATCATCTGTCCGGTTCGCGAGCGGACCTGGAGCTGGCCGATATCCTCGGGCCTTGCCCTGAAGGCGGCATCCGCCTGGACCCGGACGCTGTAGGTGCGGCCAAAGGCATTGAAGTCGTTGACGTAGAGCGAGCCGAGATAGATCTGCAACGTCTCGAACACGTCGGTGACCGACACGCCGAGCTGCTCGGCCTTCGAGCGGTCGAGATCGGCATAGAGCTGCGGCACGTTGATCTGGAAGCTGGAGAACAGGCCCGCAAGCTCCGGCGTCTGGTACGCCTTGCCGAGGAAGGCCTTGGTCGCCTCGTCCAGCGCCTGATAACCCAGACCGGCTCGGTCCTCGATCTGCAACTTGAAGCCGCCGGTGGAGCCGAGACCGTTGACCGGCGGCGGCGGGAACATGGCAATAAAGGCGTCCTGGATGCCGGAGAACTTCTGGTTCAGCTGCATGGCGATGGCGCCGCCGGAAAGCTCGGGCGTCGTTCGCTCGGAGAAATCATCAAGAACGGCAAACACGATGCCCGAATTGGAACCGATGGTGAAACCGTTGATCGACAGGCCGGGGAAGGCGATGGCATGGGCCACACCTGGCTGTTCCAGCGCAATGTCGCTCATGCGCTTGATCACCTCTTCCGTTCGGTCAAGCGTTGCGCCGTCCGGCAATTGGGCAAAGCCGATGAGATACTGCTTGTCCTGGGCCGGGACGAAGCCGCCGGGGACCGCGTTGAAGACGGCATAGGTGGCGCCGATCAGCGCGAGATAGACGACCATGACCAGCGACTTGCGCGAGAGGAGACCGCCGACGCTGCGGCCGTAACCGTTCGAAGCGGCGCCAAACGCCCGGTTGAACCCGCGGAAGAACCAGCCGAAGACCCGGTCCATTGCCCGCGTCAGCCAGTCCTTGGGCGCATGATGATCCTTCAAGAGAAGGGCAGCCAGGGCCGGAGACAGGGTGAGCGAGTTGATCGCGGAGATCACCGTCGAGATAGCGATGGTCAGCGCGAACTGGCGATAGAACTGGCCGGAAAGGCCACTGATGAAGGCCAGCGGCACGAAGACGGCGACGAGAACCAGCGCAATCGCGATGATCGGTCCGGACACTTCCCGCATGGCGCGATAGGTCGCTTCACGCGGCGACAGCCCGTTCTCGATGTTGCGCTCGACGTTCTCGACGACGACGATGGCATCATCCACCACGATGCCGATGGCGAGTACCAGGCCGAAGAGCGTGAGCGCATTGATCGAGAAGCCGAAGGCATACATCACGGCGAAGGTGCCGATGATCGAGACCGGCACGGCGATCAGCGGGATGATCGACGCACGCCAGGTTTGCAGGAACAGGATCACCACGAGCACCACCAGGGCGACCGCTTCCAGGAGGGTATCGACCACCTTCTCGATCGAGGCGCGGACGAACTCCGTCGTGTCGTAGACGATCTCGTATTTCACCCCGTCAGGCATGGCGAGCTGAAGCTGGTCCATGGTGGCGCGCACATTGTCGGCAATCTCGATGGCGTTCGAACCGGGCGCCTGCAGCACGGCAATCGCCACCGCCGGCTGGCCGTCGAGCAGCGAACGCAGCGTATAGTCGGCCGCGCCCATCTCGATGCGGGCGACGTCCTTGAGGCGCGTGATCTCACCCTCATTGCCCGTCTTGACGATGATCTCGCCGAATTCCTCCGGCGTGCTGAGCCGTCCCTGGGCGTTGACGTTGAGCTGAAGTTCGACGCCGCTCGGGCTCGGCGATGCACCGATGATGCCGGCCGCGGCCTGCACGTTCTGCTGGCGGATGGCATTGGTGATGTCGCTTGCGGCAAGGCCGTGTTCGGCTGCCTTCTGCGGATCGATCCAGATGCGCATGGCGTAGTCGCCGGCGCCGAAGACCTGAACCTGGCCGGCACCCTCGATGCGGGCGAGACGGTCCTTGATGTTCAGCGTCGCGTAGTTGCGCAGATAGGTGACGTCATAGCGGTCGGTGGTCGACACCAGGTTCACCACCATGATGAAGTCCGGCGAACTCTTGACCGTGGTGACCCCGATCGCGCGCACCTCCGCCGGCAAGCGAGGCTCGGCCTGGGAGACACGGTTCTGCACCAGCTGTTGCGCCTTGTCCGGATCGGTGCCGAGCTTGAAGGTGACGGTCAGTGTCAGCACGCCGTCGGACGTCGCCTGACTGTTCATGTACAGCATGTCGTCGACGCCGTTGATCTGCTCCTCCAGCGGGGTTGCCACCGTCTCGGAAATGACCACCGGGTTGGCGCCGGGATAGACCGCGCGCACGACGATGGATGGCGGCACGACCTCCGGATATTCCGAGATCGGCAGCGACCGCATGCCGATCAGGCCTGCGACGACAATCAGGATCGACAAGACGGCGGCAAAGACCGGTCGGTCGACGAAAAAGCGGGAAATACTCATTTCAAAGCCCCTCTCCAGGGTGAAATTTCGACAAGAAATCCTTCCCGGCGGACCAGTGTCCGCCAGGGGATCGAATGCGATGCGCAATGCGGCGAGGCGCGACGCCCCGCCCTATGAATTCAGTTGACGGCCGCGACCGCCTCCTTGGTCTGCGGATCGACCAGGCTCCCCGGACGCACGCGCTGCAACCCGTTGACGACGACCTTGTCGCCATCGACAAGCCCGCTCGCGACGATCCGCTCGCCATCGGCGCTGCCACCGAGTTCGACCGGGCGATAGGCCACCTTGTTGTCGGCATCGACGACGAAGACGAACTTCTTGTCCTGATCGGTTCCGATCGCCTTTTCGCTGACGAGGATCCTGTTGTCCGGCCGCGGCTCGCCCATGCGGATACGTACGAACTGGCCAGGGATCAGCAGACCTTGCGGATTGTCGATCACGGCGCGAACCGGAATGGTGCCGCTTGAGGCATCCACCTCGTTGCCGATCAGTTGCAGCTTGCCCTTGATCGGTGTCCCCTCGTCGGCGAGCGTGCCGATCTCGACCGGGATCTGGTCGATCGGCGGCAGCGCGCCAGCGCTCGCCGGCAGCCTCGAAAGCGCCCGCGCGACGATCTCCTCGCTGGCGTTGAAGCTGGCATAGATCGGGTCGGACGAGACCAGCGTCGTCAATGCCGACGAGGTGGAGCCCGCGGCGACGAGGTTTCCGACGGTGATCTCGATCTTGCCGGCGCGGCCGGCAACGGGTGCGCGCACCTTGGTATAGTCCAGTTCGAGTTCCGCGGAACGAAGAACGGCCTGAGCCGTCTTCAGGGCGGCTTCCGCTTCGGCAACGGCGTGCTGGCGCTGGTCGAGATCGCTCTGCGAGATCGTGCGATTGCTCGCCAGCCGGCGGCCGCGTTCAAGTTCGGTATTCGCCAGCGCCACACGGGCTTCCGCGGAGGCGACCTGCCCGTTGGCCTGGGCAACGGTCGCCTCATAGGGCGCGGGATCGATGGTGAAGAGGAGGTCTCCGGCCTTCACCAACGCGCCCTCGCGGAAATTGACCGACTGGATCGCTCCGCCGACCCGGGGGCGGATTTCGACGCGGTCGACGGCTTCCAGCCGGCCGGAGAATTCCTGCCAGGTGGTGACGTCACGGCTCTTCACAACGGCCACGGTGACCGGGGTCGCCGGTGGGGCGGCGGCCGCTGCACCCGCTTCTTCCGTTTCCGCGGCTGCCCTTGAGAACGGCGTGTCGAGGAACAGTCCGGCTGCCGAAATGGACGCAGCCAGTCCCAAGCCGGTGCCCAGGAGGGCCCAGCGTCTTGCTTTCTCTGTCATGGTCTAGCTCCTTGCGGCCTTGGTGCCGCCTGAGGTCAAATGGTCTTCAACTCAGCTCTCCGAGCGCAGATGTCGCGCAGAAAACCGGCAAACTCGCTGCTTGCGCTTTCCTGCCAACTCGGGGCTTCCTCCGTCTTCCCGCCGTATACCGATGGCCAGCCTGTCCCGGCGGGAAAGACATGCTGTCGAAGGCCGACGCCCGCGCTCTTCAGTCGCTGGGCATAGACAAGGGTTTCGTCGAGAAGCGGATCATCCTCCGACGACAACAGCAGCGCCGGGGCAATTCCCGACAGCCGCGAACAAACGGATGGGGCCGCATACGGATGGCAGACCCCGCCGCTCAGATAGTGGCTCCAGCCTTCCGCCCAGAGATCCCGCATGCCGATCGCTTCGGCCTTGCGGAACGAGGGCGTCCCCATGAACGGATCGAGCAGGGGCGAAACCAGCACCTGACCATCCAGTTCGTCGGCAAAATGATCGCGCGCCTTGAGGCTGACCGCGGCGGCGATATTGCCACCGGCTTCCGAACCGCCGACCAGCAGCAAGGACTTGCGATCACCGAAACCCGCCCGCTTCTTCGCCATGTAGGAGAAGAGAGCGAATCCCACCTCGAGGGGCTTGGGAAAGGCCGAGCCGAGGGCGTTGTAATCCGGCACCACGACGATCGCGCCGGTGCCGGCGAGACATTCGGCCATCGGGCAGTCGCCAAGCCCGACATGGCGAAACGCACCCGCATGGAAATAGATCAGGACCGGCGGCCCCTTGCCATAGTCCGCTCCCTGGTAGACACGCACGGCGATCGGGCCCACGGCCAGATTGTCCAGCGTTATATCCTTGATCTCGACAGGCATAGAACATTCACTCCGCGCGCCACAGGACCCGGACCGCACTCACAAAGAGCGGGACCGGAACCGGCAGGTAGCGGGGAATGCGCATCACAACAACCCTTCCCTTGTTCATCGGCCGGCGGCTCCAATCTCCGGAAAGATGCCAAGGGCGGTCTTGCCGGGGAACAGAACCGCATTTCAGGTGCGGAATTTCGACCAAGCGCACGACGGGCACGGATGTATTCACCAACCGTCGACACGATTGTCTTCTTCTGAGAACCAATGTACTTTATTCGCACTGTTGAACAAGCGCCGCAAATGCGAGCGCACTATTCCGCATATCGAACAATATCGCGTCGCATGCTGACAGGAATCGACACATGGATCAGTTATCAGCCATGCGCGCCTTCGTCCGGGTGGTCGAGACGGGCAATTTCACCCGCGCCGCGGAAGCGCTCAGTCTGCCCAAGGCAACGGTCACCAATCTCATCCAGGGCTTGGAAGCGCATCTTCACACCAAGCTCCTGAACCGCACCACCCGGCGCGTCATGGTCACCACGGACGGCGCCCTCTACTACGAGCGGGCCACGCAGATCATTGCCCAGCTCGACGAGCTCGATACCAGCCTGTCCAATTCGCAGATGGCGCCGAGCGGCCGTTTGCGTGTGGAAATGGCGGGCGCCTTTGCCGACTGGATCGTCATCCCCGCCCTTCACGATTTCCACGCCCGCTTTCCCGAGATCCGCGTCGACCTTGGCGTCGGGGACCGTCCGGTCGACTACCTCGCGGAAAATGTCGACTGCGCCCTGCGCGGCGGTGTTCCCGCCGATCAGTCGCTGATCGCGCGGCGTGTGTCGGAAGTCTCGATGATCACCTGCGCCACGCCGGGCTATCTCGAAAAGCACGGAACCCCGGAGCATCCCTCCGAACTGGAGGACAGGCATCATTGCGTCAGCTATTTCATGGCCCAGAACAATCGAACCATGGCCTTCGACTTTGAAAGGGACGGTGAGAAGATCGAAGTCAACGGCCGCTATCTCGTCGCCGTAAACGATGCGCGCAGTTATCTGACCGCGGCTATGAACGGTCTCGGCATCTCTCCCCTCCCCCATTTCATGGCGGCAGAGGCGCTCGCGAAAGGCGATCTGGTGCGCGTCCTTCCGGAATGGCGCACCGAGCCGATTGCCCTCTATGTCGTCTATCCCCCAAACCGGCACCTGAGCAACAAGGTCAGGGTTTTCGTCGACTGGCTGGTGCGCCTGGTGACGAACTGGCAGCTCAATCTGCCGCCCGAAAGAGGCTAGCTGCTCAAAGGCAGAATGCCCCGGAACCGTCCAAGGCCGCAGACGCCGCCGGCATGGCGCACGGCGGCGTTGTTTGTTCCAGCGCAAAGACGGAAGACGCCGGATCGGTTATCGCCGGCCGATGATTTTACCTGCCCCGCTGGCCCATCTATACTTAAGACTGTTCCGTTTCCCCTACCCCCTCTGTCGGCGGTCGCCGGTGAAGGGGAACGGCAGGCCAGGTCACGCCTGAGCCGCCATCTCCCTGCTGCCGGAACGACCTTGCCACCAAGCACCTTGGGGGAAAGGAACCAGCATGTCTCGGACACGGGAAACTCTACAGCGCGGCCTTACGCACGAACCGCGATCACTTGATCGCAACGACCTTCGGCATCGCATCTCGCTTGCCGTTCTCATGACATCGACAGCACTCGGCGGCGGCACGGCGCTTGCCCAGTCGGCTGCACCCGGCGCAGGCACCGTCCTCGACCCGATCGTGGTCGAAGGCGGCTGGGACACGTCGCTCGGCTATATCGGCGACCGCCTGAAGCGTTTGCCCGGCGGTGTCGCGCTGATCTCCGAAGACGACTATGCCTCAAGCGCCTCGCCGACGGTATCCGACGCGCTGGCCGGCGTTCCCGGGGTGATCGTCCAGGACTTCTTTGGCGGCCATGACCAGCCGCGCATCCAGATCCGCGGCTCGGGCCTGCAACAGAACCCGGTCGAGCGTGGAATACTGATGCTGCGCGACGGCCTGCCGATCAACCGCGCCGACGGCTCCTACATCGCCGGATTTGCCAACCCCTCCAACGCCCAGGCCATCGAGGTCTATCGCGGCTATCTGGCCAACCGTCTCGGGGCAACCGTCATCGGCGGGGCCATCAACTTCATGTCGCCGACCGCTGCGACCGCGCCCGGCACCGAAATCACGGCCGGCGGCGGCAGCTTCGGCCAGGTCGGTAGCTCCGGCCGCACGGCTTATGACGGCGAACGCTTCGATGCCTCGCTGCATTTCGATCTCTCCCGGCGCGACGGCTTTCGCGATTACAACAGCTCCGAACGCGTTTCCGTCGGCGGCAATATCGAAGCCGAATTGTCGGATACCCTGACCACGCGGCTGTTCTTCGGCTATACCGATCTCGGCTTCGACGTTGCCGGCCCGATCAACAAGGACGCACTGGAGGACAACCCGTCGCAGGTGTCGAGCGGACCTGTGGTGACCCCGTCGGGCGTCATCAATCCCGGCCCCAATGTCAATCGCGACAAGCCGCGCCGCGACGCCAGCCAGTATCTGATCGGCTCGCGCTCGACCATCGATCTCGGCGAGCACCAGATCGACCTGGGTCTCGGCTATACCTATACCGACGACACCTTCCGCTTCCCGATCTCCTCGGGCATCCGTGAAACCGTAGGCGGCGATGCGACGGCACTTCTGCGCTACGCCTACCAGCCCGACGCCGACAGCCTGCTGCCGCTGTTCGAGGCGAGCGCGCAATATGCCTTCGGTTCGGCCGAGCGGCGCTACTACCTCAACGAATCAGGCCGCCGCGGCGCCTTGTTCGGCGAGAACGATCTCGACGCGACGACGCTTTCGCTCCATTCGGCCTTCAACATTCCGCTCGCCAATGCCTGGACGATCTCGCCCGGCCTGTCCTTCGCCCACGCCACCCGCACCAGCGACGACACCTATTCGGCAGCAAACCGTCCGACGATCGCCTACAATCCCGCCAACCCGACGATGCGCCTGCCGGACGGTGCTGTGCCGACGGTAAGCACCGACTATGATTATAGCTACAATGCCTGGAGCCCCAGCCTCGGCATAACCTTCGAGCCGGCGCCCGAGCAGGTGCTGTTCGCCGCCGTCAGTCGCAGCTTTGAGCCGCCGACCCATGACGACTTGCTCGCCACCGTCAACGGCACGCCGAACAGTAGCCCGGGGCGCCCGGCGCCGGGCAATCCAGGCCTCGCCGCCGCAGCCTTCGCGACGCCGGATCTCGAGGCCCAGACGGCCACCACCGTCGAATTCGGCTGGCGCGGAAGCCATGGCGACCTCGGTTGGGACATGACGACCTATTATTCCTGGATCGACCACGAACTGCTCAGCCTGCGCGATGCGACCGGCGCCTCGCTCGGCGCGATCAACGCAGACGAGACGACCCATTTCGGCATCGAGCTCGGCCTCAATGCCGAAATCCTCGACCGACTGACCGGCCGACTGGCCTACACCTATCAGGACTTCCGCTTTCGCGACGATCCGTTGCGCGGCAACAACCGGTTGGCGGGCGCGCCGCGCCACGTGATCAATGCCAGCCTTTCCTACCAGGCGACGGAAGACTGGTCGCTCGGCGCCAGCCTCAAATGGGTGCCCGACGAGCCGCCGGTCGACAACATGAACACGCTCTGGGCCGACCCCTATGCCGTGGTCGACCTGAAGAGCGAGTACCGGATCAACGACCATGTGTCCCTGTTCGGCGAGATTACCAATCTGTTCGATGAGAAATACGCCTCCTCGATCCTGATCGTCGATCAGGCCACCGCCGACCAGGCGGCCTTCCTGCCCGGCGACGGCCGCGGCTTCTATGTCGGGGTCAAGAGCCGCTTCTAACGAACCGCCATGCGACGCGCCGCGATCCGGCGCGTCGCAAAATTCCTTGCGTCACGACAAAGAGAACCTGCGTGACATGACGCAGGGTGGGATTGCAGTCGCAGCAGTGCCGCGCGTCGGACCGGCCCATCTGTTGACACCGCCAAGCCTCCGGCTGCTCCAGGGAGAAACGAACATGTCCTTGACCATTGATCTCGATGCCGCGGGGATCGTCGAACTCGAGCGCAGTCATGCAAGGCTGCTTGGCCTTTGCCTCACGCTCGAGGAGATTGCCGATTCCATTCCCTTCGACGTCGACAGCGCCACGTGCCGCGAGGTCAGCGAAACCCTCGGCCCGCTGCTGACCGAGGCCCACAGGCGCGAAGAGCAGATCCTCTTTCCCGACTTCGACAAAAACGCCGGCTCCTGCTTTGCCGCCATGATGATCGAACGGCTGAAGGCCGAGCATCGCTGCGACGGATTGGCCTGCGAGGAGATGGCCAAGACGCTGGAAACCCTGGCCGAGGGAAAATGCCCGCTGCCGCCCGAGACGGTTCGCTACATGCTGCTGGGTTTCCTCGAAGGCCTGCGCCGCCACGTCTCCTCCGAGCGGCTGATGATCGAAACCCTTCTCGCCGCAAAGGCCGAGGGACGGGAAGTCTTTGCCTGATCGCCCGCGGCCCAGGGCCGCTGTTTGTTCTGGCACAAAGAAAACGGGCTGACAGCGTCTTATTACATGACTAGATTATTCATGTTTTAAACAGGGCGCCCGATGATTTCCGACAAAAGCCTTTCACCACAAACCGTCGCGACCACCCCCGAGACGCGGGCGTCGCAGCCACTCGTTTCGCGCCGCGCGGTCTGCGCAGGCCTGGCCGGCACGCTCGCCCTGCCCTTTATCCGCCGCGCCGAGGCCGGCGCGCTGGCCGAACTCACCCTCTTTGGTCCGCCGGCCGGCCCATCGATCACGCTTGCCTATGCGGTGGGTGCCGGGCTGCTGCACGACGTCGCGGACAAGACGTCGTTCAAGGTCTGGCGGACACCGGACGAAATGCGGGCAGGCCTCACCTCCGGCCAGATGCAGGCGGTGGTGATGCCGATCACGGCGGCGGCCAACCTCCACACCCGTGGGCTCGGCGTGAAGCTCGCCAATGTCATGACCGACGGCCTTCTCTACGTCATCACCACCGACGCATCGATCCGGCAGATCACCGATCTCAAGGGGCGTCGGATCACCGTCCCCTTCCCCAATGACACCCCGGAGCTTGTCTTCGATGCCGTCCTGGCACAGAACGGCATGGCCGAGGACGTCGAGGTCGACAGGGCCGGCACGCCGATCGAAGCGATTCAGATGCTTCTCGCCGGCCGCATCGACATCGCGCTTGTGCCAGAACCGGCGGCAACAGCCGCCATGGTCAAGGCGGCGACCTCCGGCAAGACCGTCTATCGCGCCATCGACCTGCAGGTCGAATGGGGCAAGGTGACCGGGCTCGGACCGTCCATGCCGCAGGCAGGCCTTGCCTTCGCGCAAAGCTTTCTGAGCGAGCATGCGGACAAGGCCGCGCCCCTGCTCGCCGCGCTCGAAAAGGCGACGGCCGCCGTGATCGCCAACCCCGCCGAGGCCGCCAGCCACGCCGCCTCCGCGCTTGAACTGCCCTGGCCGGTCATCGAGAGGGCGATCCCCCATTCCAATCTGGTTGCCACGCCGGCAAAGGCTGCCCGGCCCGCCATCGACGCCCTGCTCACAGCGATCGCCAAGGTCAATCCGCAGATGATCGGCGGCAGGATGCCGGACGAGACACTCTATCTCTGAGGACATGAGAATGTTGTCGATAGCCGATCGCACCGGCCGGGCCGGACGGTTCCTGTGGTCTGCCTGGGCAGGCCTTGCCGGATTGTCCGTCTTTGCCGCCGCCTGGCAACTCGGCCACGAGGCCTATGGCAGCTTCATCCTGCCCTCGCCGGCAGAAACCTTCACAAGCCTCGTCGCCCTGCTGGAGAACGAGGAAAGCTGGGCGCTGGTCGGCGCAACCGCGATCCGCGCGCTGGTCGGCTTCTCGTCCGCCGCCGTGATCGGCACGCTGACCGGCGTGCTCGCAGGCTACCATCCCGCCGTCATGCGGCTGGCCCGGCCGCAGATCACCCTGCTCCTCGGCGTGCCGCCGATCGCCTGGATAGTTCTCCTGATGATCTGGTTCGGCACCGGGGCCGGCACGGTCATCGCAACGGCCACCATCGCCTGTCTCCCGATCGTCTTCATCGGCACGGCAGAAGGTGTGGCGAGCCGCGACCGCGCCCTCGACGACATGGCGCGCGCCGCCGGCGCCGGGCCGTTCACCCGCCTCTTTCGCATCGCGCTAAGGCAGATGCTCCACACCCTGTTTCCCGCACTGGTGATGGCGCTCGGCACCGCCTTCAAGGCCGCGGTCATGGCCGAACTGCTGGCCAATGCCGGCGGGGTGGGCGAGGAACTGGCCATTGCCCGCGCCAATCTCGACGTGGCCGCAGCACTCGCCTGGATCCTCCTGTCGGTCGCCGCACTGATTGCCGTCGAATACGGATTGCTGCAACCCTTGCGGGCCGAATTCGAAACCTGGCGCGAGGCGGCAAGGCCTTGGGGCGTGAAGCGATGAGCATGCTCCATCTCCACCGCATCGGTCATTCCTTCCTTGGCCGCACCGTATTGGACGGCATCAACCTCGAGATCGCCGCCGGCGAACTGGTGGCTCTGGTCGGCCCCTCCGGCTCCGGCAAGAGCACGCTTGCCCATATCGCCGCCGGCCTCGTCGAGCCCCGCCAGGGCCGCGTCACCCGCGCCTATCGCCAGCATGCGGTGATCTTCCAGGAGCCGCGGCTCATGCCCTGGGCCACGGCCGCCGACAACATCGCCTTCGGGCTCGTCCGGCATCGCCTCTCGCGGACCGAGCGCCGCGCAAGGGTGCTGACGGTCGCAGCCCGTGTCGCTCTCGAGCCCGCCGACCTGGCGAAATACCCCGCCCAGCTCTCAGGCGGCATGCGCCAGCGCACCGCGATCGCCCGGGCGCTGGCGACCGAACCGGACTTCCTATT
Organism: Arenimonas sp.; assembly: GCA_019459145.1. Lineage (GTDB taxonomy): Bacteria > Pseudomonadota > Alphaproteobacteria > Rhizobiales > Rhizobiaceae > Allorhizobium. The sequence continues at coordinate 46,476 of JAIBEK010000063.1, read as the reverse complement.
CTTCGACGAACCCTTCACCGCCCTCGATGTCGCACTCAAGCGCCGCATGCAGGACATCGTCATCGATACGGTCGCTGCATCCGGGCGCTGTGGCCTGTTCATTACCCATGACCTGAGTGAAGCGGTGCGTATCGCCCATCGGATCGTCGTCCTCGACGGCAACGGACACGGTATTCTCGGCAGCCGCAGCGTGCCACTGGTCCCAGGAACCCGCGATGACGCCATGGTCTTTGAGACCGTGCAAGCCATGCTCGGCCAAGACCGGCTGTTCGCCCATGTCAATGATTGCGACGAACGGAGTGTGGCATGACCGCGATCCTCCTCGATCCTCCAAAGGTCCGCAATCGCCTCGTCGACGCCATGACCGGCGAAGGACTGCGGCTGTTCTTCCCTCTTGCCGCGCTGCATGCCGGCCTCTGGCCCCTGCTCTGGGTTTTCCTCTGGAGCTTCGGCCTGCCGCTGGCGAACGAAACGACGCCCGCACAATGGCATGCCCAGGAAATGATCATCGGCTCATTCGGCGCCGCACTCATCGGCTTCCTCACCTCGGCGCTGCCAGAATGGACCGAAACGCCGCGCCTGCATGGCCGGTCGCTCTTCGTGCTTGCCGGCCTGTGGGGTCTGGCGCGCGTCGCCGGCCTCATCGGCTTCGAGCCGGCGATCGTCGTCGCCGGGCTTGCCGATCAGGGCTGGCTTCTCTTCCTGCTGGCCTATGTCCTTTTCCTCTCCTGGCGGCGCCGCACCACGGGATTTCTCGGCTTCGCCGCCCTGCTCGGCGCGCTCGCGCTTTCCGCCGCCGGCCTGCGGCTGGCCATGCTCCAGGGCGACTTCGACGCCGGAGAGACGGCGATCCGCTTCGGCGCATTCGCCTTTCTCGGTCTGCTCGGGCTTGCCCTTGCGCGGATCACCGTGCCGGTTACCAATCTCATCCTCGATCCGAGCGAGACGACCTCCCCCTATCGCCCCCATCCCGGACGCATCAATCTGGCGCCCGGCCTTGTCGGGCTGCTGTTGATCGCCGAGATGGCCGGTCTGTCCGAACCGGTGCGCGGCTACCTGATGGTTGCCGCCGGCGCAGCCTTCCTCGATCGCGTCGCCGAAGGTTTTGTCGGGCGTGAAGCGTTCAAGGCCGAACTGGCCGCCCTCTGGCTGTCGAGCGCCCTCGCCGGTGCGGGGCTCCTGCTGGCCGGCCTGTCTTCTATCGGCCTGCCGCTCCCCTTCGTCGGCGCCCTGCATCTGATGCTCATGGGCGGGCTCGGCATCGGCGTCCTCGCCGTCCTGTCGATCGCCGGCCTTCTTCACACCGGCCAGCCGCTTGCCTTCGCCGCATCGACCCGGATTGCCTTCCTACTCATGCTGGGCGCCGTGCTCCTGCGCGTTGTACCGGAATTCGCCCCTGGACTATCGCTTCCGGGGGGGCAACACGGCCTTGCCGCGCTATGCTGGGCCCTGTCGCTGGCCCTCTGGCTGAAGACCTACCTCCCCTTGCTCTGGTCGAGCGCAACCCTTGCCTCCGAAAGCTGCTGAGAATGTCGCACACCATCGAAAAACGCTCCCCCTCGCTGATCGCCCATTTCTTCTCCGGCGGTTTTCGTCCCTTTTTCCTCGCCGGTGCCCTGCATGCCGCGCTGATGATCGCTTTGTGGGTCCCGTGGTTTCTCGGCTTCATCCACGTTCCGACGGCGCTTTCGCCGGTCGCCTGGCATCAGCACGAACTGCTGTTCGGCTTTGTTCCCGCCGTGATCGCCGGTTTTCTGCTGACCGCCGTACCCAACTGGACCGGCCGCAAGGCATTTACCGGCTGGCCGCTTGCCCTGCTGTTCGGGCTCTGGCTCGCCGGCCGTCTGGCGATCGCAGGCTCGGAAACCATCGGCCTTGCGACCGCCATGGTCATCGCCGGCGCCTTCCTTCCGGTCCTGGCAGGCCTGATCCTGAAGGAGCTGATCGCTGCCCGCAACAGCCGAAACTACAAGGTCATCGCCGTCATGGGCGTGCTGTTTGCCGCACAACTTACCTTCTTCTGGGAATTCGACCGCTACGGCAGAATCGAGCTTGCCGACCGGATCGCCATCGCCACCATCATCTTCCTGATCTCGCTCATCGGCGGCCGGATCATTCCAAGCTTTACCGGCAACTGGCTGCGCCAGAACAATCCGGGACCGATCCCTCCGGCCTTCGACCGCTTCGACCTTGGTGCCATGGTGCTTTCCGGCCTGGCGCTTGCCGCATGGCCGATCGCCACCGGCATCACCGCGCTGGTTCCTTTCGCCGGCCTTCTGCTGATCATCGCCGGGATCGCCCAGTTTCTCCGCCAGCTCCGCTGGAGGCCGGAACGCACGCTGGCCGAGCCGCTGGTGACGATCCTGCACATCGCCTTCTTCTTCATACCGCTCGGCTTCCTGATGACCGGCGCCGCCCTGCTGATGGATGATGCAGGTCTTCGCACCGCCGGTGTCCATGCCTGGACATCCGGGGCGATCGGGGCCATGACGCTGGCCGTGATGACTAGGGCCACGCGCGGCCATTCCGGCCAGGCACTGCGCTCGCCCGTATCGACCACTTTCGGCATCTATGTGCCGATCGTGCTCGCGGCCGCGCTGCGCATCGGGGTGGCATTGGCCCCGGAACTGACCATGATCCTCCTGCCGCTCGCCGGCCTGCTATGGATCATCGCCTTCCTGAGCTTCGCGGCCTTCTATGGTCGGCTCATCTTGCGCCGGAGGCTCGTCTAGCCGAGCCACGGAGCCAACCCGTCCCGCCGAGATAGCGGGTTCGGTGGCTCCACTGGTTTTCATCCCCGGGCCGTGGCAATGGCCTCCTTCAGCCCCTTCTCGTCCAGTACGCCGGGATAGAGATGCGAGCCGATGACGAAGGACGGCGTGCCGACGAAGTTCAGGGCCAGCGCCTGGCTGTAATTGCGGTCGAGCAGGCCGGAAATCTTGTCATTGTGCTTGTTCACCGCCGCGACTATGTCGTCCATTTTCAGGCCGGCGCCGGTCAGCGCGCCCTCCACCGCCTCCTCGGTCAGCTTGCCGGAGGTGCGCATCATGGCTTCCATCGCCTTTTCATAACTGCCGATCTGGGCGGCCCCGAGAACGGCCTGGGCGGCGAAGATCGAGGCACCACCGAAGACCGGCCAGTCCTTCAGCACGAGGCGGATATTGCCATCCTCCTCGACCAGTTTCTTCACCATCGGATGGGACTTCTTGCAATAGGGGCACTGGTAGTCGAAGAACTCGACGAGGGTGACGTCGCCCTTCGGATTGCCGAGCACGGGGGCATCCTTGTCGAAGTAGATCTCCTCCTTGGTGACGTCCTGGGCCAGCGACAGGCGTGGCATGAAGGTCGACAGGGCCACTGTGCCGAGCGTGCCATTGATCAGGTTTCTGCGGGTGAGCATCAGATTTCTCCTTTTCCGGATTGTTCGGGACCGAGCACGACGACGCGCGATCCCTTCGGCACGCGACGGTGCAGATCGATGATGTCCTGGTTGAGCATGCGGATGCAGCCCGACGAGACGGACTTGCCGATCGACCACGGCTCGTTGGTTCCATGGATACGATAGAGCGTGTCCTGCCCGCCCTTGTAGAGATAGAGCGCACGGGCACCGAGCGGGTTCTTGATGCCCCCGGGAAGCCCCTTGGCGAGCGGCTCGTAGCGCTCCGGGTCGCGCTTGATCATGTTCGGCGTCGGGGTCCAGCCAGGCCATTGCGCCTTGCGGGCAATATCGGCCTCGCCGACGAATTCGAGGCCGGCCTTGGCGACGCCGACGCCGTAGCGCATGGCCTTGCCATTCTCCATGACGAGATAGAGGAAACGGGCATAGGGATCGACGACGATGGTGCCCGGCGGCTCCTTCGTCTGGTAGTCGACCAACTGGCGGACATTCTTCGCCTCGATGCCGGCGGCGTCCACCGCCGGGATCAGGTTGCCGCCGTCGTCGATCGCCGCATACATGCTGGCGATCGACGGATCGACTTTTGCCGCCTCCGGCTCGACGGCCGGCCGGGTCGTCTGCACGCAGGCCGACAGGGACAGCAGGACCAGGGGCAAGGCCAGGAGCCGCACCCGGCTCATCGGCCCCGATTGGTTCAATTTACGCATTCATAGGTCCTTTTCCGCATGCGGAGCTGCAATTCGTTTGATCTGTTCCGACAGGGTCTCGCGCGAGATCTCCCCGAGATGGGATGCGGCGAGCGTGCCGTCGGGGTGGATGAAGAGCGTTGCGGGCAGGCCCGGCGCCTTATAGTGCCGCGACAGGAGCGAGGTCCGGTCGGCGATCACGGTGTCGATCACGATGCCGGCAGCGGCCAGATAATCCGCGACCCGCTCTTGCGCCTCGCCCTGATTGGCGAAGACGAAGTCGATCTGCGGATGGCGGCGCGCCATCTCCGCCATCATCGGCATTTCGCGCCGGCAGGGCGGACACCAGCTTGCCCAGAGATTGACGACGAGCGGGCGGCCGGCCCGCTCGGAAAGGGCGATGGAGCGGCCATCCAGCGTCTCAAGCCGCGTGTCGGGCGCGGCGATTGCCCCGTTGCTGCCAAGGATCGTAAGGGTCGAGAACCAGACGAGCGCACCGGCCGCCAGGCTGCCGGCAGCCCATGGCAGCGGACGGGACGACCGCCTCAGCAGAAGCACGGTCGAGATCGCGACGCCGGCCAGCGCTCCGGTCGCCGAAAACCCACCCTGCCAGAACGCCAGGATGCGCCATGGCTCGGAAAGAAAGCTCTCCAGATGCGGCAGAACATGACCGACGCGCGCGCCGATCAGGCCAAGCACCAGCGTCCATGTCGACCAAGGCCCCAGACGGCTGTCGGTACGCGAGGAGAGAAAGCTCGCCAAGGCGACGAAGGCGCCGATACCGAGGATGGCGGCCAGCCTTTCGAGGTCGAAGGCAAGCGGACCAATGGACACTGCATTCATGGCGCCGCCGCCTTTGCCCGGCGGGCGGACAGGACCAGATTGTCCTTGTCGACCTCACCGACAAGCCGGGTGTCCGCGACTTCCGCCGTACCGTCGAAGAACAGCATGGTCGGCGGACCGATGACATCGAGAGATTTCATCAGGCCGGCGAGATCCGTATTGCTTGTCGTGAGGTCAATGGTCAGCCGATCGAATCCGGCCAGCGCCTCGCCGACTTCGGGTCGCGACAGCACGCTTCTTTCGATTGTCCGGCAGCTGACGCACCAATCGGCCGTGACATAGACGAGGGCAGGCCTGTTGTCCCTGGCGCTTGCGGCAAGCAGGGATTCGAGCTCGCCCGAGGAGGCGACGGGGGCGAAATCCTTTTTCGACACACCAGCCGGCGGCGAGGCGGCAGATCCTGCGGAAAACGGCGCAAGCGGCGCCAGGGGATCGTTGGCGCCCGCCGCCAGACCGACGACGAGCACCCCGCCGTAAAGGGCAGAGAGCAGGCCCGCTGACTTGCCGAGGCGAGCCATGGCACCCGTTTCAGGCCGCAGGCTGTCGAAAGCCCCGATAAACACGCCGAAGGTGACGAGCAGGATCGACCAGAGCGCCAGCACAGCCGCTGCCGGCAGCAGCGGCTCGGCAAGCCAGACGGCCGTGGCGATGAACAGGAAGCCGAAGAGCTGGCGGACCCGCTCCATCCAGGCGCCGGCGCGTGGCAGTATTCCCGAGCCGAACGTGGCCATCACGATGAGTGGAACGGATTTGCCCAGCCCCAGCGCGAAAAGGGCCGCCGCGCCGAGAGCCAGGTCGCCCGAGCGGGCGATATAGAGAAGGGCACCTGCCAATGGCGCGGTAACACAGGGCCCGATGATCAGGGCGGAGGTGAAACCGAGCGCCGCCGCCGACCCGACCGATCCGGGGCCGTTTGTTTTGTTGCCCATGAACCGGCGGGTGAAGGCCGCCGGCAGCTGCAATTCGAACAGACCGAAGCTGGCAAGACCGAGAGCGACAAACAGCATGGCGGTGAGAGCGATCGTCACCGGCGACTGCAAGGCGAATTGCAGGTTCTGTCCGGACCAGGCCGCGAGGAGCCCGAGCATGCCGAAGGCCGTCGCGAGCCCCAGCCCGTAGGTCAAGGAGAGCAGGAAACCGCGCCGTGCCGTCAGACGCTCGCCTTCGCGGGCCAGCGTCGCGGCGAGAATGGGATACATGGGGAAGACGCAAGGGGTGAAGGCGAGCAGCATGCCAAGGCCGAGGAAGGCCGCCAAAAGCATCGGCACGCCGCCGCGGGCGAGGAAACCCTCGACCATGCCACCGGACGGCGAGGCAGCACTGGCCAGTCCGGTGACGCCGGCGGCCGAACCCGTTTCGACTGCTACTGTCGGCGTCTCGACGGAAACCGGCGCGGAGGCACCCGACTCCGTTGTGCCGGGCGGCGTCCACTTGCTCCCGCTCTCCGCCGCGAGGGCAGCTAGTTCTATCGTGCGCGTGGTCGGCGGATAGCAGATACCCTGGTCCTGGCATCCCTGGTAGGTGACTTCGATTGCCGGGGCATCTGTCGACGCGAGTGCCTCTGCATGATCGAAGTAAACCTCGACCTTGCCGAAACCCGGATCGTCCTTGAGCGTGCCGGGTCTGGTTTCCAGTGCGACCGGCCGGCCGTCCGGGGTCGCGGCGGCAAGGTATTCGCGGTAGAGGTAATAGCCCTTCTGAATGTCCCAGCGCAGGGAAAGCCGGCCATCCTCGCTGCGCTCGGTGCTGAGCACGAATGCCTTGTCCATGTCGAGAGGCCGCTCAAGCGCGGCGGCGGGGATGGCGAGCAGTGCCGAGAACAGGAGCCCGATGACGGGTTTGGAAAAGTGCATGCCTTGTGTCCTTCCGACGGCGGACCATTTGTTGTTCGGGGGCACCGATCGACCGGCTACCTTAAGGCAGGCTTAAGGTGGGCGGCGCATTGAGGCGAACAATGTCAGGTTCACGGAGGTGTGATGCGTCTGCTGGTAGTTGAGGACGACGAGGTGCTATCGGATGGCTTGAAGGTCGGGCTGAACATGCTTGGCTTCACCGTCGACGCGGTCGGTTGCGTGGCCGACGCCTGCGAAGCCGTTGCCATCGACCGCTTCGATGCCGTCGTGCTCGACTTGATGCTGCCGGACGGCTCTGGTCTTGATGTGCTTGCCCAGTTGCGCGCCTCGGGCGAGCGCACGCCGGTCCTGCTGCTCACCGCCCGCGACGAGGTGGGAGACCGCATCGCCGGCCTCGACGCCGGCGCCGACGACTATCTCGGAAAGCCCTTCGACCTCGACGAACTGGCCGCACGCCTGCGCGCCATCATCCGTCGGGCGCAAGGTCGGGCGGAAAGCCGGCCGCAATGGCGTGGCGTCACCCTGGACCCGGCGAGGATGAGCGCCGAGCGCGACGGCCGGACCGTGTCGCTGTCGCGCCGGGAATTCACCGTCCTTCAGGCCCTGATGGACAATCCCGGCACCATCCAGTCAAAATCGGCGCTGGAGCAGAAGCTCTATGGCTGGCAGGAGGATGTCGAGAGCAACACGGTCGAGGTCCACGTGCACAAGCTCCGGGCCAAGCTCGGACCCGACCTGATCGAGACCGTGCGCGGCGTCGGCTACCGGCTGAAGGACGACACGCCATGATTTCCATCCGCTTCCGACTTTTCGCCATCCTGCTCGCCACCACCGGCGCGGTCTGGCTGTTTGCCGTGATCTGGACCTACAGCAATACCCAGGCCGAGGTCGAGCGGGTGCTCGATGCGCGCCTGACCGAAGCCGCGCGCATGGTCAGTTCGCTGATCACCGACCACCATATCGATGTGGCCGCCGCGGTGGATGCCGCCAACGCACGGGAGGCCAGCGGTCCGTTCCAGCAGGCGGAGGGCGGATACAGCCGTCAACTGTCCTGCCAGATCTGGTCGTTGCAGGGAACGCTCGTCAGCCGATCGGAAAGCGCGCCGGCCACCTCTCTCGCCGATCACCGGGAAGGTTTTTCCGAGACCGAGATCAACGGTGAGCGCTGGCGGGTCTTTGCCGTGATCAATCCGACTCTCGGGGTCCGTGTCCTGGTCGGCGACAGCCTCGAGATCCGCGAGCGGCTGGTGGGTGACGTGATCAAGGGCCTGCTGATTCCGGCCCTGGTCATCCTGCCCCTGCTGGCATTGCTCATCTGGTTGAGCGTCGGTCGCGGCCTTGCCCCCCTCAACCGGATCGCGGCGAGCCTTTCGTCCCGATCCGCAACCGAACTCCACCCCCTTCCCGAAGCACCGGCGCCCCGCGAGATCCGGCCGATGATCGCTGCGCTGAACAGTCTTTTCCGGCGCGTCGAAGACGTGCGCGCAAGGGAGAGCGATTTCACCGCCTACGCCGCCCATGAATTGAAGACACCGCTTGCCGGCCTCAGAACCCAGGCGCAGATCGCCATTCGCAGCGATGATCCCGACACCCGCAACCAGGCGCTCGGCCAGATCCTCAGCAGCGTCGACCGCACCAGCCGCATGGTGCGCCAGTTGATCGACATGGCGCGGGTGGATGCGCGTGACGAGGTCGTCGCCCGCGATCACGTGGATATTCCTCGACTGATGGCGGAGCTTTCCTCCGAACTGACCCCCGTGGCGACGCAGCGAGATGTGCGCATCACCGTTGGGCCCGACGCACAACAAGGCGCGATTTGCATTCAGACCGATCGGACCCTGTTGCGGCTTGCCTTGCGAAACCTCTTGGAAAACGCGCTCCAGCACGCCCCCGCCGGCACCGAGGCAGTCTGCGCGATCAGTCGCTTGGACGATGGCGTGACGATTGAAATCGCCGATCTCGGACCCGGAATGTCACCGACCGAACAGACGCGGGCGGTCGACCGTTTCTATCGGGGACCGGTCAGCGCCTCGTCCGGCAGTGGTCTTGGTCTGTCGATTGTCCAGATGGCCGTCGAACGCCTCGGCGGGCGCCTCGATTTCCGCAATCGTGCGGAGGGCGGCCTGTCGGTCGTGGTGACGTTGAAACGAAGCGTCGCCTAGCCTGCGCAAGAACCGAGCACGGCTGGGGCGAACTACAGCGTTCGCCGGATATGATCGAGAGCGCGTAGCAGCGGCGCCTCCGGCTCGGCTGTCAGAATCTTTGGGAGCGAACCGTAGGCTCCGGTCGCGGACCGGCCGTCAGCTGTGAGCACCGAAGAAGCGCCTGTTGCCACAGAATTCCGGGCCGGCCTCCGGTTGGCGTTCGCCTTGGGCGGAAAGCCATTCTTCACATTCGGCGCTGTGGTGACAGAAGATGCAGGACCTCACGGCCCGCGCCAGGCCCATTCCCAGCTGCTCTTGTCCGGCCAGTTCCTGGTCGACGCCCAGCCGCTCCATCATCACGCTCATCAAATGCGACTGGCGCTCTAGCCGCAGACCGACTCTCTCGACGAATCCCATTTCTGCTCTCCCCTTTTGCAAAGACCTCATTTTTCAATATAGCGACTGCGCTTGGGTCCATAGTTGATCCAGAGCAAGCAAGCAGAAACAGCCGCTCGCTCGATCTTCGCCAGCGATCTGCAAGGAAATCGACGAGGAGCTCTTTGGCGGGCAGAGGGCTGCATCGGCTCGAAGCCTGTGGGCACCAGAAGGTGCCATGCCGATTGGCAGTTCAACAAAATCCCCCACACCTCATTCTCGCCGGGTCTCCCTGACATCCGGCATTGGATCCCCGACCGCCACGAAGAATGTCATCCCTGCGGCAATCGCGCTGTTTATGCGCGGCAGGCATTTTGATATAGCTTCGTATGAATATGTCGGCATCCGCATCGACCGCGACGGATTGCACCGGTCGTTGGACGCCGAATTCAAAGAGGGCACCCCGAATGGATGTAACGCCACTGCTTGAGCGTTTCGACGAAACGCAGCTCGCCGTGTTTTTCGGCCTGGTTACGGGCGGCATCTTTGGCGTCGCCGCGCAGCGTTCCTCGTTCTGCCTTCGGGCAGCAACCGTCGAATTCGCCCGCGGATCGCTTGGACCGAAGGTCGCCGTTTGGCTGCTGACCTTCTCCACGGCGCTGGTGTGGGTCCAGTCGGCTGTCCTGATGGGGCTTTTCCGCCCGGATGCCTCCCGCGTCATGTCGATCACCGGCAGTTGGTCCGGCGCCATCATCGGCGGCCTGATGTTCGGCGTGGGAATGGTGCTTGCCCGGGGATGTTCTGGTCGACTGCTGGTGCTCGCCTCGACAGGCAATTTGCGGTCGATGGTCTCGGGCCTGATCTTCGCCGTCGTCGCGCAGATGGCGCTGCATGGCTGGCTGGCACCGGCGAGAACCTACCTGGCATCGCTCTGGACCACGCCGGCCGGGCAGAATGTCGACCTGCTGGCCTCCATCTCTGCACCGCCGGCAACCGCCCTTGCGCTCGGCCTGGTCACCGCCGCGGTCGCGGTATGGCTGGCGATCCGCCACCGGCTCGGCTGGTCGAAGCTGGTCTTCGCCTCGGGGGTCGGCTTTGCCGTCGCCGTCGGGTGGGTGCTAACCTTCTCGCTGTCCCAATCCGCCTTCGAACCCGTCACCGTCAATTCGGTGACCTTCTCCGGCCCCTCGGCCAGCATGCTGATGTTCTTCCTGACCGAAAACCCCGTTCTGGATTTCGACATCGGCCTGGTGCCCGGCGTGGTCATCGGCGCCTTCCTGGCCGCCCTTGTGTCACGCGAATTGAAGTTTCAAGGGTTCAGCAATGAAAGCCAGATGCGCCGCTCCATGCTGGGTGCGGCGCTGATGGGTTTCGGCGCCATGCTGGCGGGCGGATGCGCCATCGGCGCGGGCGTGACAGGCGGCTCCGTGCTCGCGGCGACCGCCTGGCTTGCGCTTCTGTGCATGTGGATCGGCGCGGTGGCGACGGACTTGATCGTCGACCAGGGAGCAAGCGAGGAGATGGCCCTCGGGCCCGCCAATCAGCTTTCTGCGACGAACCTGTAGGCAGTGCCGTCCTTCTCGACATGGCCAATTCCGCCATCGGGCAGATGAAAGCCGATGAGCCGCATCTTGTCCGTCGCCATCTGGTCGAGCAGAGCCGCCCGCGTTACCGCGGCAGCCTCTCCATCCTGATCAGACTGCGAGGGCCATTTCGGCCGCTCGAAGGCGACATGGTGGTTGCCGATGGCATCGCCGACGACCATGACGCTGTCGGAGCCGGAGCGGATTTCAAACGCCATGTGCCCCGGCGTATGTCCGGCCGTCAGCCGCGCGGCCATGCCGGGCAGGATTTCCTGCCCGTCGGCGAAGAAAGTCATGCGATCCGCGACGACGCCGAGCCGGCGGGCCGCACCGACGGCAAACGTGGTCCTTGCGTCGCCGATCGTCTTTGCCGTGTCCGGATCGGTCCAGTACTCGAATTCCACCTGCCCCATCATATGGACCGCATTGGCGAAGATCGGCTCGTCGAATTCGTCGAGCAGACCCCACAGATGATCGGGGTGTCCATGGGTGAAGACCACATGGGTGACGTCCTCGAACGCCACGCCGAGCGTTTCCAGCGCCTCCGCCAGCTTTCCGGCGGTAGGCTGGAAATCAGGCCCGGCACCAACGTCGAACAGCACCGTATTGGTGCCGTCTCGCGCCAGTGTCACGTTGCACGGAGGGGTCAACTGGTCGGTCGACAGGCCGAACTTCTCGACGATGACCTTCAGCTCCGCTTCCGGCATGCCGCCGAGGATGAAATCGCCCGGAAGGACCAGATTGCCGTCCGACAAGGTGTCGATCTGGATGGTGCCGAGTTTCACGTTCGATCCGGCCCATATCCGCGTCGCCGGAAGCATCACCGCGGACATTGCCGCGGCGCCAAGAAAAGTTCGTCTGTTCAGCATGTCTGTCTTCCCGCGTAAGACGGGCGCTTTTCCGGCGCCCGAGTGAATGTGGATTATCCGAAAATGTCGGAAGTGATCCCGGCATACCAGCCGAGGCTCTCTTCATAGGTCGCCTTGCGCAGGGCGGCATCTTCGCCTGTCTGGCTGATGAAGCTCTCGACCGAAGCGATCTTTTCCGGCGTCGGCTGGTAGGAAGCCCCGACCTTCACGCCGTCATCCGGCGCGATGAGCGACCAGCAGGTGTTGGAATACTTGGCCGGGAACACCTTCGAGGCCAGCAGTTCACCACGAACGGACATGGCGGCGACCTTGGCCTGGCTGTTGGCGGAGAAGGCGGACTTCGGCATGTCGCCCTGCGCGCTGGAATCTCCCAGCACGTAGACATTCTCGTCGGCCTTCGCCTTCATGCTGTCGGGATGGACCGGAGCCCAGCCCTTGTCGTCGGTGACGCCGGCGGTCTGCGCAATCTTGCCGGCAACCTGACCCGGAATGACATTGCAGACATCGACCTTCTGGGCCGTCCCTTCGACGACGATCTCCATCGTGTCCGGCCGGACCTCGACGGCACCGCCACCGAATTCCGGACCGATCCACTCGACCATTCCATCATAGTGCTTCAGCCAACCTTCCTCGAACAAGGCCTGCTTGGAATACTTGTCCTTGGGGTCGAGCACGAGGATCTTGGCCGTGGGGTTCTTCTGCTTCAGCACATGCGCAACCATGCTGACCCGCTCGTAGGGACCGGGTGGGCAGCGATAGGGGTTGGGGGGGGCGATCATCGCAAAGGTTCCGCCCTGAGGCATTTCCTCGACCATCTTTTTCAGCAGTTGCGTCTGCGGGCCGGCCTTGTAGGCATGCGGCATCTTCTCCGCGGCATCCAGCGACCAGCCGGGCACCGAACCTTCCTTGAAGTCGATGCCGGGCGACAGGATCAGGCGATCATAGTTCAGCGTCTGCCCTCCGGCCAGCGTCACGGTCCTGGCCGTCCGGTCGACCGCCGTCGCCAGGTCGTTGATCACGGTTACGCCGCCGGCAGCGATCTTGTCATAGCCGTGCTGCAGGTTTTCGAACTCCTGGAAACCGCCGATGTAAAGGTTGGAAAAGAAGCAGGTGGTATAGATCGGATTGGCTTCGACGAGCACGACGTCGAGCGCCCCGGCGCCGTCCTTCGCCAGATAGCGCGCGGCGGTCGCCCCGCCCGCGCCCCCACCGATCACGACGACCTTCGGCTTTGCCTGGCCGATCACCGCGGGCGCATGGAGAAGAGCTGCGGTGGCAATACCGGTTCCGATGAAATTCCGTCTCGTCAGCTTCATGTTCTCTCTCCCCAGTTGGTTGTTGTCGTGCGGTTCAGTCCATGTCTCTTGCTAATCGACACCTTCGAAATAGGCGGCCAGTGCCGCGATCTCGTCGTTCGAAAGCCGCCCCGCCATCATCTGCATGACCGGATGCGGCCTCAGCTTGCGCTTGTAGGCGTGCATGGCCATGACGAAGTCTTGCGCGGGCCAGTTGGTGATCGACGGGATGCCCTTGTCCGAACCGTCGCTCTGATGGCATGTCGTGCACTCGGAAGAGAGATACTGCCCGAAGTCGGGATCACCCTGGAGAGCGAGGACGGCCGGGTCGAGATCCACCTCCCGCTTGGGCGCCGTGGGATCGGCCTCGGGAATGTCGCGCGGATTATCGGACCACAGGCGCAGAAAGGCGAGGATTGCGGCTCGGTCGTCCGGCTTTTCCAATCCCGGATAGTTCATCCGGGTCCCAGACACGAGCGTCTTCGGATTGGTGAGGTAGGCGTCGAGGGTCTCCAGGTGCCATTCCAGCCCGTCCGCGCCCATGCGGGAGATTGACTTGGAATACTTGAACCCCTCGATGGAGCCCGCTCTGCGACCGAAGACGCCGTTCAACTTCGGCCCCACCCGGTTTTGTGCGCCGCTTCCCACCTGGTGGCAGGCGGAGCACTCATTCTTGAAGAGGTCGGCACCGCGCGTCGCATCGCCGAGCGATTGTCCCGCGGCCGGCGTGAAGCCGGCGGCGATCCATGAAGCGGCGAGGGCTGCGAGGCTCCACCGCATCGGCTCACATCACTTCCCGATGCTGCGCAGATAGGCGATGACCGCGGCGCGGTCCTCCGCCTTCTTCAGGCCCGCGAAAGTCATCTTCGTGCCCTTCATGAAGTCTTTCGGACTCTCCAGCAGCGCCTGGAGTTCCGCTTCATTCCAGGTTAGCCCCGCAGCCGCCTTCTCGGCAAGTGCCTTGGAATACTTGAAGCCGTCCACATGCCCAGCCGGAGCACCGACAATGCCGTTCAGCTGCGGTCCGGTGCCGTTCTTGGCCCCCTCCCCGACCTTGTGACAGGCGGAGCACTTCTTGAAGACGTTTTTCCCCTGGTCGATCAGGGCCGGATCGACCCCGGCCGTTTCGGTCGAGGCGGATGCAGGTGCCGTTGCAGCTTGCGCCGCCGGCGGTGTCTCTGCCGCAGCGGTTGGCGCCGCTTGCGCCGCTTCGGTCGAAGGCGCCGCTGCTGCCTTCTCCTGCCCCTCGACCGGCGCCGCCTCGGCGGTATCGGTGCTTGCGGAAGCGGCAGGTTCGCCGGCGTTCGCCTCATCGAGAGAGGGGATGGTGCCGGCCGGGCGGCCATCCGCATCGGTCGGGGTGACCTTGAGCTCGATGGCGCGCTTGGTGACCTTCACCGCCGGGCCGCAATCCTTCATGCAAGGCTCGACACGGAATTTCGGATATTCGGTTTCAGCCCGGTCGTCGACATAGAAACCGTCGGCATTGGGCAGGGCGACTTCCTTGAAATTCTCGTTCGAGAGCGTGAAATCCTCGTCCACCAGGCCGTTCGAATACAAGAGGAAGGCGGTGATGGCGTAGGTCTCGTCGACCGTGACCGTCTGGGCCGAGCCGAACGGCATGGAGCGGTGGACATAGTCCCACACGGTCGAGAGATAGGGCCAGTAGCTGCCGATCGTCTTGACCGGCCGCCGATCGGTGAGCGTGCCCTCGCCACCCGAAAGCACCGGCCAGGCGTCGAGGCCCTCGGCGAACTCGCCGTGGCAACTGGCGCATTTCTCGGCGAATACCTCGTCGCCTGTCGCCACGTCCCCGGAACCGGGGCGCAGCCCGGTACCGTCGGGAAGAATGGCGACATCCCAGGCGGAGACCTCCTCCGGCAGGGCCGGACGCCCCAGGCCCAGTTTTTCAGCCATTGCCGGCGTTGCCAGAAACAGGAGGCCAAGCGCCGTGCAGGCCAAACGGTTACGCAACTTCGACATTCTCGACCTCTCCATCGGCCTTGACCCACCAGGTCTGGATCCCGTTGTTGTGATAGACATTGTTCAGTCCGCGGATTTCACGCAGCGCGTCCTTGGTCGGCTGGACATAGCCGGTCTCGTCGATCGCGCGCGACTGCAGCAGCATTTCGCTGCCGTCCCAATCGATGTCGAGATGGAAGCGCGTCAGCGCCTTGGACTTGATGTCCCCGGAGATTCGCGCCTCCTGCCAATTGACACCGCCGTCGAGCGAGACGTCGACCCGCGTGATCTTGCCGTTGCCCGACCAGGCGAGGCCGGTCAGCACCAGCGGTCCCTTGCCATGTCGGATCGGCGCCTGGGGACTGGGCGACGTAATCACGGATTTCGTGTCCATGGTCCAGGTCCATTTCCTGGCCCGGCCATCGGGCATCAGATCGGTATATTTCGAGGTCTCCTCGCGGCTTTCCACCGCCTGGTCATAGACGCCGATCCGCCGGAGCCATTTGATCCACATATTGCCTTCCCAACCGGGCACGACCAGGCGCACGGGGTAGCCGTGCTCCTTGCGCAAGGCCTCGCCGTTGGCGAAGAACGCCACCATGACATCGTCGAGTGCCTTCTCGATCGGGATGGATCGCCCGTTCGAGCTTGCGTCGGCGCCCTCGGCATAGATCCATTTGCCCTCGGCCTTGACGCCTGCCTCCTCGAGCAGCAGCCGCAAGGGCACGCCGGTATACTCCATGTTGTGGATCATGCCCTGGGTGAACTGGCAGCCCTCGAGCTGGGCACCGCCCCATTCCATGCCGCCATTGGCGGCGCATTCCAGGAAGGCGGTGTTCATCGTCCGGGGAAAGCGCAGCAGGTCCTCGAAGGTGAAGACCAGCGGCTTGTCGACCAAACCGTTGATCATCAGGCGGTAGTCCTGCTTGCTCAGTTCGATCGCGCCCGAATGATGACGCTCGAACGCACAGCCCTGCGGCGTGATGGTCCCTTCGAGGGCATGGATCGGGGTGAAGTTGATCGAGGAGACGGGGCTTTCCGTCAGCCACTCGACATTGCGGCGCACGACATGGGACTCGAAGCGGATCGGCGTCCCGTAGGGTGCCGCATCGACCGGATCGCCGAAGGCAGTGGCCCAGTCCTGCACCTCGGTGATCTTCGGATCAGGCTCGCTGGCGCGCGCGGTCGTCGCACCGGCGACGATGCCGGCCCCTGTGAGGGCCGCCTGGCGCAGGAAGCCGCGGCGGGACGTCCCGGTTTTCGTTTCGTCGGACATGGCGAAAGCTCCTTGCTGTCGATCAGATTCCGCTGACGCGGACAGTGGTGTTGGGTTCGAGTTTGACAGTGCCGACCTTGCGGACATGCGACTCGATGACATCCCAGATCTGCGGCCCCTCGGTGCCCTCGTTGACACTGGCCCAGCCCGCCACCGTGTAGGATTTGCCGGCCTCGATGGCGACGCCGCCATCCGTCAGCGAAATCTCGCTGATCCGCTCGCCGATCGGCTTCGTCACGTCGATGGCATAGGACAGGCCGCCGACGCGAACCATGTCGCCGCCCTGCTGGTAGTAGGGATCGGGGTTGAAGATGTTGTCGGCGACGTCTTCCAGGATCGTCCTGATCGTCTCCCCGGTCATCTCGGTGCGATAGCAGGCGCCATAGGTCATGGACGTCACGTTGTGGATGTCCTCGCGGGTGATCGCATCGCCCGGCAGGAGCGTTGTTCCCCACCGAACGCCCGGCGACATGGCGATCTGCGCGTCGCGCTCGCTGCGGATCGCATCGCAGATCAGGTCGTCCCAGGTTCCGTTGAAATTGCCGCGCCGGTAGAGCAGGCTCTCGGTGGTGCCGATCTTCTCTTCGAGCTGCGCCTTGTAGGGTGCCCGCTCGCCGTCGATCAGCGCGGCCATGTCCTTATCCGGCGTAATCACGTCGGAGAAGATCGGCACGAGCTTGTGACGGAAGCCCATCATCTTGCCGTCACGGACATCGAGGTCGATCCGGCTGACGAACTTTCCGTTCGAGCCCGACGCAATCAGGATCGTCTCGCCGATCAGCACGGGTTCCGGCACCGCGTCATGGGTATGCCCGCTCAGGATGACGTCGATCCCCTTGACGCGGCCGGCCATCTTGCGGTCGACGTCGAAGCCGTTATGCGACAGGCAGACGACCAGATCGACGCCCTCCGCCCGCACTTCGTCGACGACTTCCTGCATCCGTTCCTCGCGGATACCGAAGGAATATTCGGGGAACATCCATTTCGGATTGGCGATCGGCATATAGGGGAAGGCCTGCCCGATGACGGCGATGCGCACGCCACCCTTCTCGAAGATCTTGTAGGGCTCGAAGGCCGGCTCGTCCCATTCGGCATCGAAGATATTCGCGCCGAGGAAGGGGAAGGGCAACCCGTCGACGATCTCCTTGACGCGCTCGGTGCCGTAGGTCCACTCCCAGTGACTGGTCATCGCCTCGACGCCGAGCGCATTCATGACATTCACCATGTCCTGCCCCTTGGTCAAAAGGCTGGTCATGGAGCCGTGCCAGGTGTCGCCACCGTCGAGAAGCAGGGAGTCGGGCCGCGCCGCGCGGATCGCCTTGACGACCGTCGCCACCCGGTCCATGCCGCCCATGCGGCCATAGGCCTTGGCCAGCGACGTGAAGTCCTCGCAGGTGAGCGCGTAGGCGTCACGCGAGCCGGGCGCGATGTTGAACATCTTCAGGAAGTCGGAACCGGTGACATGGGGCACGTGACCCTTCGCATCGCCGACGCCGAGATTGACCTCGGGCTCGCGGAACCAGATCGGCTTCAGCTGAGCATGAATGTCGGTTATATGGATCAGCGTCACATTGCCGAAATCCTCGAACGCCAGCAATTGCTCCTGGGTCAGCGCCTGCTGGGCGGCCAGCCGGGCAAAATTGCCGAAGCCCGAAACGCCCACGATCGCGGACGCGGCCATCGAGGCCTGTAGAAATTCCCGACGGGTAATCATCCCGCATGTCCTCCGGCAGAAACAGGTCCCCGTTCCGCGTCGATGACGCGGTCAGGCCTGTCATGTTCAGTTGTTGTGGTTGCAATGCCCGTCGGGACGACCCGCCCGACAGGCATCACTCGTCGTCAGTGGCGGACCGAAATGCCCTCGACCGAAAGCCCGTTGCCGCGCGAGGCGACATAGAGTTCCAGCGCCTTGAATTCGTCCGAACCCGCTTTGAAGGTTTCGGCCCGCGTGTCGCGCACGCAGCCGACGAACCGCTGTTGTGCACTCAGCACGCCGGCGTCCTTCAGACGATAGGCGGGAAACCCGTTGATCTGCCCCTGAGAAAGGTGGTCGGCGCGGATCATCTTTCCGTAGTTGTCCTCGTGACAGTTGGCACAGGACATTTCCAGCTGACCGAAGCGGGTGTAGTAGATCTCCTTGCCCTTTTCCCAGAAGGACTGGGCCGGACCGTCGATGGCGACATTGACCACGTGCCCGCGCGACTGCATGGAGATCAGCGAAAGCATGTCCTTCATCTTGTCGGACGTCATGCCCCAGGCTTCCTGTCCCATCCGCTCGGTGACGCACTCGTTGATGTAGTTCTCGACAATCATCAACTTGCCGGAGACCGGATCGACCCGCGGCGTGACGGCACGCAAGCCTGCCATGCTCTCAGGCCCCTGGTGACAGCCCGCGCAGGATTCCCCGTTCTTGCCGATCGCCTTGTTCCAGTTGTCGAGACCACGATCGGCAAACACCATGCCGGGATTGTCGAAGTCGTCCTTCTGCAATTCGCGCGTCTCGGTCTCGCGGAAATGCCATCCGGAATAGATCGTATCCAGGGTACCTTTGAGGAACTCTGGCGCCGTCGTCTTGGTGACGAACTCGACCGGGCCGTCTTCAGTCTCGACGGTCAGCGTATCGTCAACCGGTTCCGCATTGGCGACAGCGGCGGCTAGAAAGCCGCAAGCTGCCACTGCCGCGATAAGTTTGGTCTTGCTCCTGTCCTGCATGAGCCCTCCTCCCAGAGATCGTATCGAGCCAACAATCAGGCGACCTCGATCGGCTTCTTGTCCGTGTAGATGGAACCATCGTCGTCATACCAGGTGAAGGTGAATTCGCCGGCGGCATCGACCTTGGCATCAAACTCGAAATAGGGGTTCGTCGAGACTGCGGGGTCGATTGCGATATCGATCACGTTCACCCCGTTGAGGTCGCAAGTGAACCGGTTGATGATCGAACGCGGAATGAGCTTGCCTTCCCCATCCTTGCGTTGACCCGATTCCATCTTGTGACTGATCAGCGCCTTCAAGGTCACGACCTCGCCAGCCTTGGCTGATTTCGGTACCTTCACGCGTGGTTTTGCATCATCTGCCATTGAAAAATCCTCTCTTGAACTCAGCCGCCGCAGCCACCGATGGTGACCTTGACCGTTGCCTGCGCCTTCTTGATGGAACCGTCGGCCATCTTCGCGAGCGCGATCACGTCCTGCGTCTTGGCAAGACGAATACGCGTCGCGGCCATCTGGCTTCCGGCGGCGGGCCCGAAAGTGAACGTGGCGACGGCCGGTTCCGGATTGCCGCTGGCCAACAGCATGATGGAGACCGCTCCCGGCGCTTCGACCGAGACCGGCACCGTATTGCCGTTTTCAGCGATTTCGGGCGCCGTCAGCGTGATGCCGTCGGACGACTCCGTCGCCCCGCCGGTGAACGCCTTGGTCAGTTCTTCTGTCGTCGCAGCGCTCGCCAGTCCCGGCAGGGCAATGGCTACCGCGCCCCCCAGGCCGATCAGCAGCATGTCACGTCTGGTGATAGTCATGTCTTGTCTCTCCTCGTCCTATTCCTTGAGCGTCATCAGGTAAGCGACGACATCCTCGATCTGCTGGGCAGAAAGGACCGGCGCAAGCTCGCCCTTCGCCGCCTTGCCGGTAAAGCCGTCGCCGGGCCGGATAAATCCGTCTGTCTTGTAGAAAGCGGGCATGAAGCTGCCCTCGAATGTCTTCTTCGCATTCGCGACGATGCCGCGCAGTTGCGCTTCGCTGTAGCGATCGGCGACGCCATCAAGCGGCGGCGCGATGTCCCCGGGGAACTGCACCTCGGGCAGTGCCGCGATCGTATGACAGGCCACGCAATTGCCGAGCGCATTGGTGGTCATGACCTTGATGCCCGACGCCGCATCTCCCGGCTTGCCGGAAAGCGACGTCGCGATGGCTCCTTCTTCAAAGGCCACACTCGACGGCGCGGTTTCACTTGAGGCTGGCGTCGCGCTTGCAATAGCGATCGTCGCTGCCAGACAGAGCTGCCATTTCATTGTCTCCTCCTCCCTCATCTCTCCACATGTAGGTTACCTGCACTCGTAATCTATGACAATGCCTATATATATATTTTTGAATAACCTGCTAGATTATTGTTTTTTATCATTTTTTTGCCTCACGGATTGACCCGCTTCGCCAGAAATTTCTGGAAATGTTCGCCCGACTCATAGCCGCGGTCCCGAACCCAGAGCAGAAGAGCCTCGGTGGTTCCCTTGCCGAAGGCACCCGGCATGGTCGCAACGGAGGCCTGCGCCGCGGTCTGATCGGCCGCAACCTCCTCAGGCAGGAAGATCAGGGTGGGCGTGAACATCAGCCCCCAGCGGGTCACCATATCCTTTTCCGCAAGGACGGTTCCGTCGAAGTCGGTCACCTCGACATCGCCGAAGAGATTGAGTTGCACGACGAAATAATTGTCCCTGATCAAGGCCTCGATCTTGGGATCGGAGAACACCTCCTCGTGCATTTTGGTGCAGTAGATGCAGCCGCGTTGCTCGACGATCAGCATCAGCCGCTTGCCTTCGGCCCTGGCGTCCGCCAGGTCCTCCCGCAGATCCTTGAACGTCTCGCGCAGCCAGGCCGGCTTGTGCAGCCCGTCATCGCCGAGTTCGGCGGCCGCAACCGTAAACGACGGCATTGCCGCCGCGATCACAAGCGCGAGCGCAAGAAAGAACTGTGACAGGCGCATGGTCTCTTCCTCCCATTATTGCAGTGTTGCCGACCAGTCGAAGTTTCGCAGCAGGAAATCGGCGATCAGGTTGACGGAATTGGTGGCGATCAGGATACCGAAGACGATCAGCATCACACCCATCAGTTTTTCAACATGCCCCATCATCGCCCGGTGACGCCCGACAAAGGCGAGGAACGGGCGGGCGAAAAGGGCGGCCACGACGAAAGGCAGGGTCATGCCCACGCCGTAGGCGAAGAGCAGCAAGCCCCCGCGCCACAGATCACCCATGCCGCTGGCAACCATCAGGATGGCGGCAAGGGCAGGCCCGACGCAAGGGGTCCAGCCGAAGCCGAAAGCCAGCCCCATCAGATAGGCACCACCAAGGGTCGTCGGATTGGCTCCCGACTGAACCCGCGCCTCACGGTAGAACAGGCCGATGCGGAAAACACCGAGAAAATGCAGCCCAAAGGCGATCAGCATCGCGGCCGCCAGCCAGGAGAGCGGTTCCTTCCATTTCAGGAACACATGCCCCAGCGCCGTCGCGCTCAGCCCCAGCAGGACGAAGATGGTCGTGACACCGAGCGCGAAGGCGACGGACTGAATGAACAATCTGCGCTGCGCGCCTGCCGGTATGCCGTCCGTTCCGCGCAATTCCTGCACCGACAGTCCAGCCATATACGACAGGTAGAATGGCACCATCGGCAGGATGCACGGCGACAGGAAAGACAGTAGTCCAGCGACGATCGCGCCGCCGTAACTGATCTCGAGCATGGCTCCCTCCCAAGCGCCGTACATGGATCTTTCGGACCCTGCGAAGCACGGATTGCTTTCGTAGGGGATTGAAATTAGAATATCTCTATATTTCTATGTAGTCTGTCAATATGTCCCGTTACCTGCTGTCCCTACTTGTCGCTTTCGTGATGCTGGTCTCCTCGCCGGCACGGGCCGCGATGGAGCTCCTGATGTTCGAGCAGCCCGGTTGCATGTATTGCGCCCGCTGGGATGCAGAGGTGTCACCGAAATACCCGAAGACCAGCGAGGGCCGCGCCGCGCCGCTTCGCCGGCTCGACCTCCATGCCGACCTGCCCCCGGACATTGCGATCAGCCGGCCACCCGCCTTCACGCCGACTTTCGTGCTGATCGTCGACGGCGTGGAGGCCGGCCGCATCGATGGATATCCGGGAGAGGATTTCTTCTGGGCCCTACTGGGTGAGATGATCACCAGGGCGGGCGGTCACCTAGCCGACGAAGGCCGCTGAGCAGCGGAGCGCGATCGGTCCGGGGCCTTGGGATAACGACTGGAACGCGACATCGCACCATCGACGCGCTGCCGCCCACGTGCGATATTGACTGTCTGAATGGGGCCTGAACCCACTTGGGCAGCCTTGCGGGCAAGGCAGCGAATTGAAGGATTGTTGGGGACGTGGACGATTTGGTTGAACCGGCGCTCAGAGACGGCGCTCTGGACGGGCTGATCGCCGACCCGACGACCGTTTCGCAATTCCTCAAGGCATTGGGGCATGACGGCCGGCTGACCATCCTGTGCCACCTGCTGGACGGCCCGAGAAGCGTGACCGAGCTTGAAAACCTGCTCTGCGCCCGCCAGGCGGTCGTCAGCCAGCAACTTGCCCGCCTGCGGCTGGAAGGACTGGTGTCGGCCCAGCGGGACGGAAACGCAATCTATTATTCGATACAGGATGACAAGGTCAGGCAGACCATCATATTCTTGGCCAACCTCTTCTGAGGAAACCCTGTTCCTGTGAATTCATTGGGAGGTGAATAGCGTGGAGACATTGCCGGTCGGCCTTCTGGCCGCTTTGGTCGGCTTGGCGGGCGGCCTGGTCCTTGGTCTTGCCTGGCGTCTGGGCAGCCTGTGCACCCTTGCAGCCCTTGAGTCCGCCGTCTATGGCACGGAGCAGAAGCGCCTGCGCTCCTGGGGCATCGTGGTCGGCGTCGCGATCCTCGGCACACAGTTCGGGGCATTGGCCGGGTTGATCGATCTGGACGGAACGTTCTACCACGCCATTGCCTGGGACCCGTTCGCTTCGATTGTCGGCGGCCTGATGTTCGGCTACGGCATGGCGATGGCGGGAAATTGCGGCTTTGGGGCGCTCGCCCGTTTCGGCGGCGGTGACCTTCGCTCGCTCGTCCTGGTCGTGGTCATGGGCATCACCGGATTCGTCGCCCTGTCCGGCCCCCTCGCTCCGCTGCGCATATTCCTGTTTCCCCAAACCGAGGCAGCCATACCGCACGGCATCGCCGATGATCTAAAAGCGACCCTTGGCATTCCGGTCATCGTCACGATCGTCGCCGCGGCCTTGGCCTGTCTCATCTGGGCGTTGTCCTATGAGCGACTGCGCCAGGACCGTCGGATGATCGCCTGGGCCATTGCCGCCGGCCTTGCCGTGACATGGTGCTTCGCCGGCACCTCCTATCTCGCGCAGTTCAGCCTCGGCGCCATATCCCCCGAGGGCCCCTCCTTCACCGCCCCCTTGGGCAGGACATTGATCTATCTGATGACGGCAACCGCCGGCGGCATCAATTTTTCCGTCGGCTCCGTCGCCGGCGTGGCCGCCGGCGCCTTCATCGGCTCGATGTTCAAGGGCACCTTCGTCTGGGAAGCCTGCGAGGACCCGCGGGAATTGCGCCGCCAGGTTGGTGGTGCCGCCCTGATGGGGATAGGCGGCGTCATCGCCATGGGCTGCTCGATCGGGCAAGGCGTGTCTGGCATCGCCGCTCTCGCCTGGTCCGGCCCGGTCACGCTGCTCTGCATCATCGTCGGAGCGCTGTTCGGCCTGCGCCAGCTGATTGGCGGCTTCCAGTCGATATGAGCAACCGCGCGATTGACCGTCTTAGTCGGTCAGAAACGTGGCAACAGCCCGCGGAGGCGCAGACCATCAACCGACCTCGCCGGAAGGCGCTGGCGGTACTATGCCGCCAGCCGATGGGAATCCACCGGATCGGTTCAATCGCCGGATTCCAGCCAATCACGGCCTCCCGAGCGAAGGCCTATTTCTCGGTGAGGCCATTGAGCTTGGCGATGTAGTCGGCCAGGTGCGGCACATAGTCTTCCGGACCGGAGCCGCCGCCGGCAACGGCCATGGCATAGGAGTTCTTGGCCGCGCTGGCCAGCGGCGTCGCGATCGTCGCGGCATTGGCCATGGATTCGAGATATTTGAGATCCTTGTAGGCGTTGGACAAGGTAAACCGGTGGGCTTCCCGATTTCCTTCGAGAACATAGCCCATGAAGGTCTGATAGAAACCACTGTCCATCCGGCCGCCGCGGATCACGCTGTCGAACCGGTCGACGGAGATTCCCACCTTGCGTGACAGGGCGAGCGCCTCGGCGAACAGTGCGCCCATGCCAAGGGCGATGAAATTGTTCAGGAGTTTCATGCGGTGACCATCGGCCACGCCGCCGATGTGAACGATCTTGCCGGCCCAGGTGTCGATCACCGGCCTGATCCTCGAAAAAGTCTCCTCGTCGGCACCGACCATGGCGTCGAGCGTGCCTTCCCAGGCCTCCTTCGGCGTGCGGCTGAGCGGGGCATCGGCAAAATCGACGCCCTGCGCCTTCAGTTCCTCCGCCAGGCGGGCGGTGACGGTCGGATCGCCGGTCGAGCAGTCAACCACCACCGATCCGGCAGCAAGCTTCGGCTTCATGCTGTTGATGACCGCTTCAACCTCCCTTGAACTGGTGAGGCAGAGAAAGACGATCGACGAAGCGGCCGCAAGCTCCTCGAGAGACTTCGCTTCGGTCGCGCCGCGCGACACCAGATCCTCGACCGGCTTGCGATTCCGATGGGCGATGACGGTCAACGGATAGCCCTTCTCGACGATGTTCTTGGCTATGCCGTGACCCATAAGGCCGACGCCGACAAAGCCGACCGTTTCTTTTGCCATCGTATTCATTGTTTTCTCCTGCGGATTAGTTGGGAAAATGGAGGTCGCCGGCGGGGCCAGCCGCGTCAGGCAAGATTGATGCGCCGGCGCAGATCCGCCACCTGCTCCGGCGTAAGGACGCGTTTGGCGTGGTTTTGCAGCATCAGGAAGAGCTTGGCGGTCTCTTCGAGCTCTTCGGTGGCATACTGCGCATTGGCGAGGCTGGTACCGGCGACCACCGGACCATGATTGGCCAGCAGCATGGCATGGTGCCGCCCGGCGAGGCTGCGCACCGCCTCCGCGAGCGCCTGGTCGCCCGGCGCGAAATAGGGCACGAGCGGCAGGCGCCCGACGCGCATGATGTAATAGGCCGTCAGCGGCGGCAGCACATCCTCCGGATCGATGTCGGCCATGATGCTGACGGCGGTCGCGTGGCTGGAATGGAGGTGCACGACCGCACCGGCATCCGCCCGCTCGCCATACATGGAGAAATGCAGGAAGGCTTCCTTGGTCGGCGCATCGCCCGAAAGCAAACGGCCGTCGGCATCGAACAGCGACAAGCGGGCCGGGTCGAGCGCCCCCATCGACACGTTGGTCGGCGTCATCAGCCAGCCGCCGTCCGGCGTGCGAACGGAAATATTGCCGGTCGAACCGGAGGTCAGGCCCCTTTGGAACAGCGATTGCCCGACCCGGCATACTTCGTCACGAAGACGGTTGACGTCATGCATCCTCGGTTTCCCTTTCGAGCAGGTCCCACGCCTTCAGGAAGAAATCCTTCGCGCCGAAATTGCCCGATTTGAGCGCCAGCGCAAGATCGGGACCCGATATGCTGCGGGTCCAGGGCACGCCGGGGTCGATTTCCGGCCCGATCAGAAGAACCTTGACCCCGAGCGCCTCGACGATCGCGCCCGACGTCTCGCCGCCGGCAATCAGAAAGCGGGAAAATCCGGCATTCAGCAGGCGGCGCGCCACCTCGGCCAGCGTCTTCTCGACCAAGGCACCGGACTTGTGACGTCCCATCAGCGCCTGAATCTGGACCAGTTCGTCGGGACCGGCGCTCGAATAGATGAGCGGCGGCAGATCGCTCGCCGAATTGATGGCCCATTCGGCAAGCTCGGCCGCGGTCTGTCGGCCCTGCGCAACGGCCGCGATGTCGAGCCGCAGCACCGGCAGGCCGGCGGCCTGTGCCACCTCGATCTGGCTGCGGGTTGCTGCCGAGCATGAGCCGGCAAGTATCGCCGCTCGGCCGACCGGAGAGGCCATTCGCGTCGTTTTCTCCGGCGACATGAACCCCTTCTGCCTGAAATTCTCGGGCAATCCCATCGCCACGCCGGAGCCGCCGGTGACAATCTTCATCCCGGCGCAGGCCTTGCCGATGACCCTGAGATCGGCGTCGGTCAGCGTGTCGACGACGAGGATGCGTTTGCCGGCCGCATATTGCTCGGCAAAGGCCGCCTTCACGGCATCCGGTCCCCGCGCGATGGTATCGGCTGGAACAAGGCCCACCGGTCGATGGCATTGGCGCTGCAGCACGCGGACAAGATCCGGATCGCGCATCGGCGTCAGCGGATGATCCTTGAGGGGGCTTTCCGACAGCAATCTGTCGCCGACGAACAGATGGCCCTTGTAGACCGTGCGCCCGGCGGCCGGGAACGACGGGCAGGCAATCGTCACCGGTGTGCCGGTGAGATCCTGCAGCGCTTCGGCGACGGGACCGATATTGCCCGCATCCGTCGAATCGAATGTCGAGCAGTATTTGAAGATCAGTTGCTCGGCCCCTGCGGAAAGAAGGAGGCGCGCCGATGCGAGCGACATGTCGACGGCCTCGCTTGCCGGTATCGTGCGCGATTTCAGCGCCACGACAACGGCGTCCGCGCCGGAAAAATCCATGTCGTCCGCGGGCACGCCGATCACCTGGATCGTACGCATGCCTTCGCGCGAGAGCATGAGGCACAGGTCCGTGGCTCCGGTGATGTCGTCGGCAACTGCGCCAATCAGCACGTCATTCTCTCCTTGTCCGGCTGCGGCTCGACGCTCGCAAGCCCACCCTCCGCGATGCCGGCGAAGTCCTTGATCTCCAGACGAAAATAAGGACTTGCAATGCAATTCGCGGATAGGCTAACCATGTAGTGGCAACGCTATCATTACTTTTCCGCGAGGCGAAAAGCAAGCACCTGCGAGCGTATGCGGACGATGGATCGGAAGGTTGGTTTCTGGCATGGACAAACACACGGATTTGAAAGTCTGCGTCGTTGGACTGGGATCGATGGGCATGGGCGTGGCGACCTCCCTGCTGCGCGGCGGCTTTGAAACGGTAGGCTGCGACGTCAGTGAGGACGCCATGGCGCGTTTTGTCGCCTCGGGCGGAAAGGCCGTCGGAAACCCTGCGGAAGCCGCCAGAGATGCGGATGTCGTCATTACGGTCGTGGTCAATGCGGCGCAGACGGAGGCAGTCCTGTTCGGCAAGCACGGCGCGGCCGCGGCGATGACGAAGGGTGGCGTTGTGCTCTCCTGCGCGACGATGGGGCCGGACATCGCCCGCAGCCTCGAGGAGCGCGTGGAAGCGCTCGGGCTCGGCTATATCGACGCACCGGTCAGCGGTGGTGCCGGCAGGGCGGCGGCCGGTGAATTGACCATCATGGGGTCGGGCCGTCCGGCGGCTTTCGACAAGGTCCGCCCGGTGCTCGATGCAATCGCGCAGAAGGTCTACGAACTGGGCGATCGCGCCGGCATCGGCGCCTCCTTCAAGGTCGTCAACCAGCTCCTGGCCGGCGTTCATATCGCCGCCGCCTGCGAGGCCATCACCTTCGCCAAGGCGCTCGGCCTGGACATCGACAAGGTCTACGAGGTCATCACGGCATCGGCCGGCAATTCCTGGATGTTCGAGAACCGTGTTCCGCACATTCTCGACGGCGATTACGCGCCGCGAAGCGCAATCGACATCTTCACCAAGGACCTCGGCATCGTCTCGGATATCGGTCGGGACCTGAAATTTCCGCTCTCGATCGCCTCGACGGCGCTACAAATGTTCATCATGACGTCTGCCGCCGGAATGGGCCGCGACGACGACGCCTCGGTCGCCCGCCTCCTGGCGCAGGTAACCGGACTGACCCTGCCAGAAGCGCCCGGGACGCTCTGAACATGCCGCGTTTTGCCGCAAATCTGACGATGATGTTCAACGAGACCGACTTTCTCGATCGGTTCGCGGCCGCCGCGGCCGTCGGCTTTACGGCCGTCGAATTCCTCTTTCCCTATGAGTTCGAGCCGGAAGTCATCCGCGCACAGTTGGAAGCGGCGGGATTGACCCAGGCCCTGTTCAATCTTCCGCCCGGAAACTGGGCTGCCGGCGAACGCGGGCTCGCGGCGCTTTCCGGCAGGGAGGCGGAATTCCGTCAGTCCGTCGACACGGCATTGCGCTATGCCTCTGCCACCGGCGTCGGGCGGCTGCACGTAATGAGCGGCCTCGCCGACCGCTCGGATGCCAGGGCCCGCAATACTTATCTTTCCTCGCTCGCCCTTGCCTGCGACAAGGCCGCGGAAGCGGGTCTCGACGTGCTGATCGAGCCGATCAATCCCCGCGACATGCCGGGCTATTTTCTCAACGATTTCAATTTTGCCGCGGACCTCATCGCCGATCTTAGCCGTCCCAACCTGAAGCTCCAGTTCGACATCTACCATCGTCAGATCATCCACGGCGACGTGATCCGCGGGCTGCGGGAGTTGATGCCGATCATCGGTCATGTCCAGATCGCATCGGTGCCCTTGCGCCATGAACCGGGGACCGGCGAGCTCGACGATGTCCGGGTGCTGCGGGAACTGGATGCGCTCGGATATACAGGCTATGTCGGTTGCGAATACCGGCCGGCCGGCCAAACCGTCGCCGGCCTTGGTTGGCTGAAGGCCTTTTCCCACTGATCCGAACGAATGTGAGGGCGGGCCGCTAACCCGCCCCTTCCCGTTCAGATCTTTCCCAGATCCTCGTAGCTTTGATGCAGCGCCCAGTCGCCGGCGCAGAAGCGGTCCTTGGCGAAATTGTGCTGGTGCCAATAGGGATAGATGTAGGGAAGTCGGCTGACCGCGTTCAGCCGATCCAGTTCCTCCGCCGTCAGCTTCAGATCGACGGCAGCGATATTGTCGCGGAAATGCTGCTCGCTCAGCCCACCGACAACGACAGATGCGATCGCGGGCCGCGACAATGTCCAGGCCAGCGCCACCTGGGCCGGTGTCACGTTGCGAGCCTCGCCGATCTCGACCAGAACGTCGACGATGTTCCACAGCCGGTTCTCGTCGCGAATGGGAGGTTCGCTCCAGCCGGCGGCCTGGCGGGAATCCTGGGGCTTGCGATCACGGCGAAACGCACCCGAAAGCAGGCCGGCGGCAAGCGGGCTCCAGACCATGACGCCCAGCCCCTGATCGACCGAGATCGGCAGGAGTTCGTATTCCGCCTCCCGCGCCTCGAGCGTGTAGTGGATCTGCTGGGTGACGAAGCGCGGATAATTCTTGAGATCGGCGACGCCCAGCGCCTTCATGATGTGCCAGCCGGAATAGTTCGAGCAGCCGATGTAGCGGACCTTGCCCTGGTTCACCAGCATATCCAGCGCCGAAAGCATCTCCTCGGGCGGGGTCAGACCGTCCCATTCATGCATGAAATAGACGTCGATGTGATCGGTGCGTAGGCGCTTCAAGCTACGCTCGCATTCGCGAATCAGATGATAGCGCGACACGCCTTCGTCATTGGGACCGTCTCCGATGCGCATCCGCGCCTTGCTGGAGATCAAGATCCTGTCGCGGCGTCCCTCCAGGACCTCGCCGAGGATCTCCTCGGAGCGTCCGGCGGAGTACATGTTGGCCGTGTCGAACAGGTTGATGCCACCATCGATACAGGCGTCGACCAGTCTCTGCGCCTCCTTGACGCCCTGGCTGGCGACCATGGCGAAATCACCCTTCCCGCCGAACGAGAACGTGCCCATGCTCACCGCTGAGACCTTGAGGCCGGAGCGGCCGAGACGTCGATATTCCATGATTTGCTCCTTGGATCGAGGCTATCGGGACGAGGTCCCTGTCGGTTTGATGCTGTAATGGGGTAACGGCAAGGCGTTAAGCGTTATGAGCGAGGATTTGCTGCGAAAAGCCGGTCCCTGACGTGACGCATGCCGAGCTCCGGGCTCGTCAGCACGGGAACGCCCTCCGGTTCGGGACCGAGCGGCGCCAGCGCATTCGCCATCGAGGCCTGGGCAAGAACGATCAGGTCGACCCTGGGCGCCAGTCGCCGGAACCCCTCGACCACCATTTTATCGTGCCCCTCGCGGTCGCCGCGCGACAGGCGCTCGAAAGCCCCCTCGCACAGCATTTCCGTGACCTCGCAACCTGTCCGTCCGGTGATGGCCGCAGAGGTTCGGATGATATCCCCGGTGGGACCAAGCGTTGTCCGCAACGTCGCCAGGACGCCGATGCGCGAGGCGCGCGACACCGCCTCGAGCGCCATGCCCTCGTCGATGCGAAAAAGCGGCACCGGGCACAATGGCCGCGCCGCCTCAACTGCCGGACCGAGCGAGGAACAAGTGACGATAACGGCCTCGGCCCCGCCATCGACCGCGGACCAGACATATTGCGCCAGTCGCCGCATCGTCGTCTTCGACAGGCTTCCCTCACGAATGGTATTTCTGAGCAGGCTCTCGTCGAGAATGCTGAAAGGCTCGCAGCCGGGCATTTCCCGTCTGGCCAGTGCATCCAGCGTCGGAACCAGACCGGCGACCGTGTGAATCATGGCGATGGTCGTGGTTGCAGTCATCCTGGCGGTCATACGCTCCATCTCCAAGTCTGATCTTCATTCCGGCGAACGCGAATTGGGTCTTATCACATGATAGCGCTGCCATGTTATCGTCGCCGCCGAGGGGAAAGCAATAACAATTCTCGGTGACCTTCAGCCCGGCTGGACGTGATCGGCCCACAACTGCGGGAATCTGCACCCGACTTGCGGCAATCTGCATGCAGCAAAAAGTCTGTTGACAAAACGGACCAGTTGAAACACACAATGACAGCGCTGCCACTAACCGACTGCCCGGGCCTTTCCACCTTGCTTGAAGAGCCCGACAGGCGGTCAAGGACGTTGAGGAGCGTCCCGGGTCGGGGCGGCGGAGCATCGGAACAATAATGGGGAGGAATGTGAAATGCTCGCGACCGATCAGGACCACAATGCACCCGGATCGCTGCATTCCCGCCTGCTGGCGGAAGCCGGCAGACTGTTCCAGGTGCGCGAATTCAACGTACTGATCGCCCTGGTCGTGGTGGGTGCGCTGATCAGTCTGTTTACGCCCTACTTCCTCACGACGAACAATCTGATGGGCGTCTTCCGCGCCTTTTCGCTGACCGCGATCATGAGCATCGGCATGGTGATGGTTATCATCACCGGCGGGATCGACCTGTCGGTCGGCTCCGCGATGGGGCTTGCCTCGCTGGTGACCGCGCTTTGCTTCAGCATGGGCTATCCCACCGAGGTCTGCATCGCGGCGGGGCTCGGCGTCGGTGTCGTTTTCGGGCTGTGCAACGGCCTGCTGATCACCTTCATCGGCCTTCCGCCCTTTATCGCCACGCTCGGATCACTGAGCATCGGGCGAGGCCTGATGTACATGATCACCCGCGGCGTGCCGGTAACGCCCGAGACGCCGGAAGGCTTCGCGATCCTGGGGCAAGGCTATCTGGGTCCGGTTCCCGTTCCCGTCATCATCATGCTCCTGCTGATGCTGGTCTTCGCGGTGATCATGCGCCGCACCCGCTTCGGTCGGCATGTCTACGCCACCGGCGGCAACGAGCACGCCGCGCGCCTGAGCGGCGTCAAGGTCGATCGCATCAAGCTGTCCGTCTATGTCCTGTCGTCCACCATCGCCTCATTGGCCGGTGTGATCGGCTTCTCCCGCTATCTGTCGGCCGAACCGGCCTCGGGTTTCGGATCGGAACTGGATGTCATTGCCGCAGCCGCGATCGGCGGCGCGAGCCTCGCCGGCGGGGCAGGCAGCGTGACCGGCGCGGTCATTGGCGCGGCGCTTGTCGGCGTGATCGCCAACGGCGTCGTGCTTCTCAACATCAATACCTATGCGCAACAGGCCATCACCGGCGGAGTGATCTTGATCGCCGTCAGCCTGGACGTGCTGCGGAGCAAAATCATGGGAGGGAAGACCTGAGAAGAAAGATGAGCATTGCCTAACGTCTAAGACCAATCACGAAGAATCCAGGCTCGAGGAGAGCTTGCTGAGGAGGAGGATTTCATGCGTGTAGTTTTCAATTCCGCTCGCGCGGCCATCTTGACGATGTCGCTTCTGGCAACCGGCGCCGCTTTCGCCAAGGACAAGGCGGACATTACCGTCGCCGTCGTTCCCAAAGTCGCAGTCCCGTTCTTTGACGACTGCAATACCGGTGCCCAGGAGGCCGCCGACAAGCTCGGCGTCAAGTATCAGTGGGTGGTTCCGCAGAATACCCAGGGATCGACCCAGGTGAAGATCATCGAGGATCTGATCGCCCGCCAGGTAGACGGCATCGCGATTTCGGTCAACGAGCCGAAGTCGGTCGAAGGCATCATCAAGCAGGCGGTCGATGCCGGCATCGCCGTTGTCACCTTCGACAGCGACAGCGCCAACAGCGGTCGCAGCATGTATATCGGCACCATCAACGAAGCCGCCGGCGAGACCATGGGCAAGGCGATGGCGGAAGCCCTCGGCGGTGAGGGCAAGGTGGCGATCGTCACCGGTCAGCTCGGCGCCTCGAACCTGAACGAACGCATCACCGGCGTGAAGAAGGCCCTCGAGGCCTATCCGAAGATCACGATTGCCGCGACCGAAGGCACCGAAGACGATCTCGCCCGCGGCGTTTCCGTCACCGAAGCGCTGCTTCGCGCCAATCCGGATCTCAAGGGCATCTTCGGTATCAGCCAGGTTGGCGGACCTGCCGTCGCCAAGGTTCTCGCCCAGAAGGAATTCGCCGACCGCAAGGGCGTGGTCAAGGTGTTCGCCTTCGACGACCTGCCGGACACGATCAAGGGCGTGAAGGAAGGCTTCATCGACGGGATCATGGTCCAGCGTCCGGTGACGATGGGACGTCTCGCCGTCGAGCATCTGGTGGCCCAGATCACCGGCGAGGAGAAGACCCCGGCCGATGTCGACACCGGCGTGACGGTCGTAACGGCCCAAAATCTCGGAAGCTACACCAAGTAAGACCTGCAATAGCCGGGTGCGGGAGCCACCATGCTTCCGCACCCTTCTCGACTGGACCGCGAGGCGCGCTGCCGATGACCCCTTTTCTTGAAATGCACAATATTTCAAAGACCTTCCCAGGTGTGAAGGCGTTGAACGGGGTCCATCTGACCCTTCAAGGCGGCCAGGTCCATGCCGTGGCCGGCGAGAACGGCGCGGGCAAAAGCACGCTGATGAAGATCATGACGGGCGTGTTGCGTTGCGACCCGGGTGGCTGGATCGAAGTCGAGGGCCAGGAGGTCGTGATCGCCGATCCGGTGCATGCCCGGTCCTTAGGCATAACCATCATCTATCAGGAACTCGCCGTGGTCGATAATCTTACGATCGCGGAGAACATCTTTCTTGCCAGAGAACCCATCAATATGGCCGGCCTGATCGACCGGCGAAAGATGAATGCCGCAGCCTCCGCCGTACTCGCCGAGCTCGAGATGAAGCTCGATCCGGCGATGCTGGTCGGAGATCTCAGCATCGGGCAGAAGCAGATGGTCGAGATCGCCCGCGCGATCTCCTATCAGTCGAAGCTCATCATCATGGACGAACCGACCGCGTCGCTCAGCCATCACGAGGCCACGGTCCTGCTGCGCATGGTCAAGAAGCTCGCCGCGCAGGGCATCGGCATCGTCTACATCTCCCACCGGCTGGAGGAAATCTTCGAGATCGCCGACACGGTGACCGTGATGCGGGACGGCGAAACCGTGGATTCGCGGCCTATCGGCGAGATGACCCGTGATCTGCTGGTGCGCAAGATGGTCGACCGTGAGCTGTCGCAGTTCTTCGGCGAACATGTTTCCCACGCGACCAATGAAGTCCTGCTGTCGGTGCGCAATCTGGGCATGCACCGGCCGACCCACCATTCGGCGCGCGTCAGCGATGTCAGCTTCAACCTGCACAAAGGGGAGATCCTCGGCTTCTTCGGCCTGATCGGCGCCGGTCGCACGGAGATCATGGAAATGATCTTCGGCAGCCGAGCCTATGTCGGCGAGATCAGCATCGACGGGAAGACGGTCAAGATCACCGATCCTTCGGTCGCCATCGGCGAGGGGTTGGGCTTCGTCACCGAGGACCGCAAGGCACAAGGTCTGGTCCTGGGCATGTCGGTCCGTGAGAACTTCAGCCTCACCCATCTTGAAGACTATTGCCGCCTCGATTTCGTCGATCGCCGCCGTGAAACGAAGCGGTGCCGGGAGTTCATCCAGTCGCTCGGGATCAAGACGCCGAGCCCGGAGCAGAAGGTCGTCAATCTTTCGGGCGGCAATCAGCAAAAGGTCATCATCGCCAAATGGGTGGCTCGGCGGCCGCGCATCCTGATCGTCGACGAACCGACCCGCGGCATTGATGTCGGTGCCAAGGCCGAGGTTCACGCCCTTCTCAACAAACTGGCGGAAGAAGGCATGTCGATTATCGTGGTATCCTCGGACCTGCCGGAGATCCTTGCGATCAGCGACAGGATCATCGTCCTCAAGGAGGGTCGGATCAGCGGTGGCTTCACCCATCAGGAGGCCAATCAGGAAAACGTGATGTTGGCGGCGACGGGCTGAACACGGCCAGGCGGCGCGGCATCCGCAACAGCAATATCAGCACGAATGGAGCATGAGATGAGCAAACGCATTATGTTTACCGGCGGCAGCGGCAAGGCTGGAAAGCACGTCGTTCAATACCTGGTCGACAAGGGCCATCAGGTCCTGAATATCGACACCAAGCCGCTCGACAATCCCAAGGTGCGCACGCTGATCACCGACATCACCGACAGCGGCCAGGTCTTCAACGCGTTCTCGAGCTATATGGGGCTGCATGAATTCGACCCGTCGCTCAGGGCCCAGCCGGTAGACGCGGTGGTCCATTTCGCGGCGATCCCGCGGATCATGATCACCCCGGACAACGAGGTGTTCCGCATCAACACGATGGGCACCTACAATGTCATCGAGGCTGCGGTGAAACTCGGCATCAAGAAGGTAATCATCGCCTCCTCCGAGACCACCTATGGCCTGGTCTTCGCCAACGAACCCCGCAATCCGGTGCATTTCCCGCTGGAAGAGGACTATCCCGTCGATCCGATGGACAGCTATGCCCTGTCGAAGATCTGCAATGAAAAGACCGCGCAGGCTTTCGCCTTGCGGTCCGGCGCGGACATCTACGCCATTCGCATCGGCAATGTGATCGAGCCGCACGAATACGAGCTCTTCCCGAAATGGTTCGCCGATCCCGGTTTCCGCAAGCGGATCGCCTGGAGCTACATCGATGCCCGCGATCTCGGGCAGATCGTCGATCTCGCCGTCCACAAGGACGGGCTGGGCTTCGAGATTTTCAACGCCGCCAATGACGAAACGTCTTCCGATCTGCCGACACAGGAACTGATCGACCGTTTCTATCCGGGCGTCAAGACCACGCGTCCGATGGGCGAATACGAGAGCCTGTTGTCCAATCGCAAGACCCGGGAGATGCTGGGCTTCCGCGAGCAGCACTCGTGGCGCAAATACGTCGGGCAGAAGTGACGCGCCTCACGCGTTCGCGCCCCTGTCTTTGACGAAACAAGTCGCCCGGTGCTCTTCGCAGTGTCGGGCGACTTGGTATAAGGGTTGTTTGAGACCGGCGGCCGGAGACAGCCGACAGGGTTTCTTGATCGGCCACGGGACCAGGAAGAATGGGAGAAGGCATGCAACCAAGGCTGCGTCTGCCGGACAGGAAGAGCAAGGTTACCGTCAAGGAAGTGGCGCAGCGTGCCGGCGTCGGCGAATCGACCGTGTCGCGCATCATGCGCAACAAGGGGCCGGTCGCGGAGGAGACGCGCAAGAGGGTGATGGAGGCGGTTCGCGCCACCGGATATGTGCCCAACAGGATCGCGGGCTCGCTCGCCTCGCTCGATTCCCATCTTGTCGGCGTCGTCATCCCCTCGCTGTCGAACATCGTTTTTCCCGAAGTGCTTCAGGGTATTCACGCAGCCCTGTGGGAGAGCGAGAACCAGCCGGTCATCAGCGTCACGGAATACGACATCGAGCGCGAAGAGGCGGTGGTGCGGGGACTTTTGTCCTGGCAGCCGAGCGCGATCCTGATCGCCGGTTTCGAGCATACCGAGGCAACGCGCCGGATGCTGATCCAGAGCGACATCCGGGTGGTGGAGATGATGGATATCGACGCCGTGCCGATCGATATCGCGGTTGGAATGTCGCATCGCCGCGCTGGTTATGCGACAGGACGCTATCTGGTCGGTCGCGGCTATCGTCGCTTCGGCTATGCCGGCCATGACTGGAATGCCGACCGGCGCGCGCGCCTGCGCTATGAGGGGCTTGTCGACGCCCTTCGCGATGCCGGCCTGACGATCACGGCCGAAGCGATCGCCGAGGCGCCGAGCTCGGTCGGCGTCGGCAAGGAGATGACCGCGCGCCTGTGCGCCCATGAGCCGAAGCTCGATGTCATCGTCTACTCCAATGACGACATGGCCGTCGGCGGCATCTTCCATTGCATGGGCGCCAATATCACGCTCCCGGACCAACTCGCCATTTTCGGCTTCAACGGTCTCGATATCGGTCGTGAACTGCCCCAGCCGCTTTCGACCATCCGCTCCAACCGCTTCCTCATCGGTCGCACGGCGGTGGAAAAGGCATTCGAATCGGCCCAACGACCGCCTGAGCCCTCGGTCGTCGACACCGGCTTCGAGGTCTTCGCCGGCGCCACGGCCTGAGGCGATCCGCCGGAGATAGGTCACGGCAGTGACCCTCTGCCCGACAGCGGTGCTGGCAAGGCAAACCGTCAGGCCCTCGAAGCTCCGTTTCGATTTTCTGACTAGCGTCGAACGCAGATGTTTGGCCGTTCTTGGATCGCCAGGCGGGGCATAGCACCTGCCCCATGCCCGCCACCGGAGCGTTTCCTGGCTAGGCTGAACGCATGCAGTCCTGGAGGGATCGGAAATAGCGAAACCGTCTCGCATGGTCCGCCGCTATTGCGCCGCCCGCCGGTTCATATGTCTTCGAAATAGCGACGAGTGCCTTCATGGCGGTCGGCATGTCACCAAAGGCCTTTGCCGCGACAGCGCCCAGGATCGCCGCGCCGAGCAGCACCGGTTCTTCGGCCCGGGTCGCCACCACCGGCCTGCCGCAGGCATCCGCCAGAACCTGGCGCACCAGGTCGCTTGCGCCGGCACCGCCGCTGATGACCACGCGCTCGACGGTGACGCCGGACTGCGCCTGCGTTTCGAGGATCTGGCGAAGGCCGTAGCCCACCCCGCAGAGCCCGGCGACATAAAGGGCGACAAGGCTGTCGAAGTCTCGCTCCATGCCGAGACCGGCAATCACCGCTCGGGCGTGCGGATCGGCAAACGGTGCTCGATTGCCCAGGAACTCCGGCACGACATGCAACCCTGCCGCAAGGGCGACGACATCGGAAAGGCGTTCAATCCGGTTGCAGGCTGCCTCGGCCATCAGTGCGGGAAGGGACATGCCGCGATCGCTCGCCATCTGTTTCGCTTCGGTGCTGGCCGGATGGAAGGCGAGCAACTGGTCTATGGCGGCACCGGCCGCACTCTGCCCGCCTTCATTCAGCCACATGCCCGGCACCATGGCCGAGTAATACGGCCCCCAGACACCCGGCACGAAGACCGGTTTGTCAGTCGAGGTCATGGTGCAGGAGGATGTGCCGAAGACATAAGCGAAGTTTTCGGCAGGCTTTTCGCCGATTCCAACCGTCCCGATGCCACCGGCATGGGCGTCGATCATGCCGGCGGCGACCGCCGTACCCGGATTGAGGCCCATGGCATGTGCGGCCTCGGCCGTCAGTCCATGCCCCAGACGGGTGCCGGGCTCGACAATCGATGTACCGATGCGGGCGAACTCCTCATCGACGAGTTGGCCAAGCCCGATCTCGCGAAAATAGCTTGGATCCCATCGGCCCTCATGCGCCAGATAGGTCCATTTGCAGGTCACCGTGCAGGTCGAACGCGAGAGATCGCCGGTCGATTTCCAGGTGAGGAAGTCGGCCAGATCGAAGAACTGCCAGGCATTGGCGAAGGTCTCGGGCCTGTGCTCCTTGAGCCAGAGCAGCTTCGGGGTCTCCATCTCGGGCGAGATCCGCCCGCCGACATAGCGCAAGACTTCATGGCCCATGGCATTGATGCGTTCCGCCTGCTCGACGGCACGATGATCCATCCAGACGATGATGTCGCGAGCGGGATCCTCGGAGGGGCCAACGGCGAGCGGTGCGCCGCCCTCCCCCGCCACCACCAGCGAGCAGGTCGCATCGAAGCCGATGCCGATCACGGCCGAGGGGTCGACGCCAGCCATGGTGACCGCTTGCCGGACACTCGCACAGACGGCGTCCCATATCTCCGTGCTCGATTGCTCGACGACCGCGCCGGCCTCCCGATAGAGCCCGATGTCACGCTTGGCCACCGAGAGCATGGAACCTTTCAGGTCGAAGAGACCCGCCCGCGCGCTGCCCGTTCCGACATCGACGCCGATGACGTACTGCGAAGGTGATCGATCGACTGGCGGGTTTGGTGATGGCGTCATCGTCTCGAGCTCTTCTGTCGCCTAGGTTCCCGCGACATATTCCGACATGCGACGGATGAGGAAATATCCGACCGTGGCTCCGGCATCCTGCAGTCCGACCGTCTTTTGCTGAAAGGCCGCGGCCTTTCCATGCTGGGCAACCATCGCCTTCGTTGCTTCAAGGGCCTGTTCAGCCGCATCGGCGGCGGCGCCCAGCGCATCCGAAAGCGAAGCTCCGCTCGATGCCTGAGCTTCGAGCGTCGCGGCGATCGGATCAAGCACGTCGAGCAGGGTCTTGTCACCAAGCTTCGCCTTGCCCCGTTCCGCGACACCGTCGCGATAGGCGCGCCAGAAGGCAGCCAGATCCGCGGTCCCAAGCTCGCCCTTGCCTTCGACCGCCTTGCTTGCCCGCAGGAAGCCTGTCGCGGTCAGCGTTCCCATGGTTGAGGGTGCGGCCCTGGCCATGGTTGCGCCTGCGGTGCGAAGCAGTTTGGCCATGCCGGCTCCCTCGCCTTCGGCATCCAGAGCCTCGGATGCGGCGGCAAATGCCTTGCTCATGGTAATGCCGAGGTCGCTATCCCCGACCTTGCCGTCGAGCGCGATCAGAAACTCGCGCTGTTCGGCAAAGAGCGCCTTCCAGCTCTTGAACTGGCCAATCAGGTCCGCTGCGTTGAAGCTCTCGATGGCCATGGGATTATCCTGCGACATGCTGGAAAAAGGGTGTGTTCGCCGGGGCCGCGATCAGGCGATCGAGTTCCTCATCGAGATGCAGGATCGAGATCGACGCGCCGGCCATTTCCATCGATGTGGCGAATTCGCCGACGAAGACATGCTTTGCGGTGACGCCGCGTTCTTCCAGAAGCTGCGATACGCGACGGAAGAGAATATAGAGCTCTTCCAGCGGCGTACCACCAAGACCGTTCATCAGCACGGCAACACTGTCACCGGCCTTGTAGTCCGTCTCCTGGAAGATCCGGTCCATCATCTCGTCGACGACCGCATCGGCCGGCGCAAGTTTCTTGCGGCTGATTCCGGGCTCGCCATGAATGCCCATGCCGATCTCCATCTCATCCTCGCCGATCGAGAAGGTCGCATGGCCGATCTCGGGAACGACGCAGCTTGAAAGGGCAACGCCCATGGTCCTGGTGCGCTGGCGCGCCTTGTCGGCCACACGCGTGACGTCCTCGAGCGACAGCCCTTCGGCGGCCGCCGCTCCTGCCGCCTTGTAGATGAAGAAGATGCCGGCCACACCGCGTCGCTTGTGCTCTTCACCGACGATCGAGGAGGCTACGTCGTCATTGCCGACGATCTGCTTGACCGTGATCCCGTCAAGATCCGCCAGTTCGGCCGCCATGTCGAAATTGATGATGTCTCCGGAATAGTTGCCGAAGATGTAGAGCACGCCGGCCCCTTGGTCGATGTGCCTGGTTACCTGGTACATCTGTTCGGCGCTGGGCGACTGAAAGACACCGCCGACGGCGGCCCCGTCGAGCATCCCGTCGCCGACAAAGCCGAGGAAGGTCGGAAGGTGGCCGGAGCCGCCGCCCGTGGCAATGCCGACCTTGCCCGCCTTGGTCTTCGAGGTGACGAGGCAATGCAGATCGCCGGCGACATAGGTGACGGCCGGATGGGCCTTGTAGATGCCTTCCAGCATTTCATCGACGAAAGCCGCGGGATCGTTCAGGAACTTCTTCATGGGGTTCTCTCCAGAAATTGGGATTTGTTTTTGCGCTGGCGCGTGACGAAGAAGGCGGCCGCCAGGAGGATGAAACTGCCAACCACGAGCCTCTGCCATGTGCTGGGAATACCGACCATGACGAGGACGCTGTTGATGACGACGATCAGGAGAACGCCGAGAATCGTGCCCAAGACGGTGCCGGTGCCGCCGGTGATGCGCGCACCACCCAGGACGACCGCCGCGATCACGTTGATCTCGGTTCCGACGAGGTCGAACGGGTTTGCCTGGCGATTGGCGCAGACATGAATGATGCCGGCGAGACCGGCGAGCGCACCGGCATAGCCGAACAGGAAAACATGCACGGTCCGCAGGCTATAGCCGAGGCGGCTGGCGATATCGGCATTGCCGCCGACGGCGAAGATCGCGCGGCCCATCAAGGTGCGATTGAGGATCCACCAGGTCAGGCCCGCCGCAGCCGGCAGGACGAGGAAATAGAGGGGCATGGTGATGAGTGCCCCATTGCCGCTTTCGAACTGGAAGAGCGGCGCCCGGCCGAACGCCCCCATCTGCGGCGGCAGTGACATGATCCAGACCGTGCCGATGAAGGACAGCAGGAAGCCGCGGAAAAGATATTGCGTGCCGATCGTCACGATCAGCGATGGCACCTTGAGATTGTGAACCAGCAGGCCATTGATGATGCCCAGTGCCGCGCCGCCGAGCGTGGCCATGAGAATGATCACGACGATCGGCAACTCCGGCAGATGGTTCTGGACCAGCAGGGTCATCGAATACATGGCAAAGGCGGCGATCGCGGTAAACGACACGTCGATGCCACCCGCTGCCAGGATGATGAAGACGCCGAGCGCAAACAGACCCATGACAACGCTGGCGCGGCCAATATCGATCAGCGTCGAGGGCTGAAGGAAGGCCGGGTTTACGATCGTCACGATCACGCAGATCGAGACCAGCAGAATGAAGGTGATGGTCTCCGGGCGTCGCCGCACGATCTCGCCGAAGCTGAATTTGCGGGAAGGCCCGACGCCATGCGCTTCATCGATGGGTGAAAGACTCATTGCGCATTCTCCGTCGTATTGCTGAGCATCGCCCGGTAGAGCGCATCTTCCGTCGCAAGCTCCGCAGCCATTTCCGCAATGATGCGGCCGCTGTTCATGACGAGGATGCGGTCGGCGTTCTGCAGGAGTTCGGGCAGGTCGTCACTGACGATGATGAGGCCCATGCCCGCTTCCGAAAGTGTCTGGATGACCCGATAGATCGTATCCTTCGAGCCGACGTCCACACCTACCGTCGGTCCGTGCAGCACGAGAAGTTTGGGCTGAATGCTCAGCCAACGGCCGATCAGGACACGCTGCTGATTGCCGCCGGATAGTGAACCGACCGGCAGGTCGAGATCCTTGGTGTTCAACCGCATGTCTTGCGAAATCTGCGCCGCGATCTTGCGCCCTTCCTTCCGGTCGACGACGCCGAATGAATTGGCGAGACGCGAAACGATCAGGGCAATCTCGTTTTCCAGGATCGATTTGTCGAGAAAGAGCCCCTCGGCGAGACGGTCCTCGGGCACATAGCCAATGCCATGCGCGATCGCATCCGCCGGAGAACGAACCGAGATCGACTTACCGTCTATCGAAATGCCGCCGGATCTGGCCGGCACAACCCCGGTCAAAGCCATGGCAAGCTCATTGCGTCCCGAATCGGCGAGACCCGTTATGCCGAGAATCTCGCCTCTCCTCAGAGACAGGCTGACGTCTCTGACGCCATCGGCGTCAAGGCGCTCCACAGTGAGAAGCTCGGCGCCTAGAGGTTTTCCTGTCCGATAGCGTTGGGCATCGATCGATCGGCCGGTCATCAGTTCGGCCAGTTGCTGTTTGGTGTAGGTCTCGATCGGTCCTTGCGCGACGCATTGGCCGTCGCGGAACACGACGGCATGCCCGCCGATGCGATAGCACTCGTCGAGCTTGTGCGTGACGAAGAGCACGGAGACGTTTTCCGAGCGCAGCCGCTCCACCACCAGGATCAGATTTTCGACCTCGCGCCGGGTCAGAGACGTGGTGGGCTCGTCCATGATGACGAGCTTGGCCCGGGTCGCAATGGCCCGCGCTATGGCAATGAGCTGGCGCAAGGCCAGGGGCAGGTCGGAAACAATCGTCGTGAGAAAAGCCCGATCGGTCGGTAGACCGACCACGGCCAGGGCCCTTTCGGCCGTCTCCGTCAGTCGCTTGCGATCGAAAAGCCGCGCCAGCCGTCCGTTGGCGTCGACGAGCTGTTCATTCAGCGCCACGTTCTCCGCCACGGTCAGGTTCGGGAGCAGGGAAAGATCCTGGTAGACGGTCTCGATCCCCGCGGCGAGCGACTGGATCGGCGTCAGCGCGGCAAAGGATCTGCCGCCCAGAACGATTTCTCCCGAGGTCGGCGGATGGGCGCCCGACATGATCTTGATGACCGTGCTCTTGCCACAGCCGTTTTCGCCCAACAGGTGATAGACCTGTCCCGGCAGAAGGGTCAGATCGATCCCCCGCAGAGCGTGGACGCCACCAAACCATTTCTGGATGTTCTTGAGTTCCAGCAGCGCTGTCGATTGCTGCGGGACATTATCTTCTGCCGCCACTGAAATTGCCCTCATGCCGACCGACGCGAGCGCCGCGCCGGACCATTGCGGCCGGGAGGTATCGCCCCCCGGCCGGCTTGATGGATGTCGGATGGCCTAGAACAGGAAGTCCTTGTAGGTCGCCTTGTCCGCGAGCACCATGCCGTTGCCGACGATCAGGAGTCCCTTGCCGGGTCCCTGCTTGACCGAGACCTTGCCATAGCCCTCGACGCCAAGGTCCATGCCGTCGGTTACTTCCTTCTTTTCCAGCAGCAGCTTGGCGACGGCGTTCATTGCCATGCCGGCCTTCTGCGGGTCCCAGAAACCGATTGCCGTGATGGCGCCGGATTCCAGAAGG
This sequence comes from Arenimonas sp., assembly GCA_019459145.1. GTDB lineage: Bacteria > Pseudomonadota > Alphaproteobacteria > Rhizobiales > Rhizobiaceae > Allorhizobium. Next base: position 3,267 of record JAIBEK010000063.1, on the reverse strand, counting down.
TCGGCCGACGGGTTCGGCAAGCCGGTGCCCACCAGGCAGACCTTGCCGCTCAGGCCCGCTTCGTCGATCGCCCGGCCGACGCCGAGAACGTCATTGCCGGCAGACGTCTGGAAACCCTTGATGTCGGGATGCTTGCGCAGGATTTCCTTGGCCTTCTCATAGGTCGCATTGGCGTCGTCGAAGGACTCGTTATTGGCATCGACGAGTTGCATGCCGGTGTATTTCTTGGCGTTTTCCTCACCCGCGCCAACCCACTGCATGTGCGTGCGGCTACCCAGCGAGCCGACGAAGGTGGTCCACTTGCCTTCCTTGTTCATGCACTCGGCCAGACGCTCGTTCAGCGCCGAGCCATAATCGGCATTGTCGAATGCCTCGACATCCGCATTGGTGTTCATCTGATTGTCGGCTTCATGCGTGACGACGACGATGCCGCGATCCATGGCGCGCTGGAAAGTGCCCTCGAGCACGGCCGGATCCATCGGCACCACGGCGAGCGCGTTGACGCCCTTGGCGACCAGATCGTTGATGATCTGCAACTGCTGCGCTGAGTCGGCCGTCGCGGGACCGCTCTGGGTCGCGACAACATCCGGATTGGCTTCCTGATAAGCCACGACGCCGGTGTTCATGCGGTCGAACCACGGAATACCGCTGATCTTGACCACAGTCGCGATGACCGGCTTGTCCTGCGCGACCAGCACACCGACCGATCCTGCGAGCGCGATGGCTGCGACAGTTGTTCCCGCCAGCAATTTCTTCGAAAACGAGTTCATGCTTTCCTCCACAGTTTTCCCTCGCTTTGTCACTTCGGCGATTGAGGGATAGGCACCGAAGAATTCGCAGTTCGGCGTCCCGGGAACAGGAAGCCGGCAAAATCGTAGCGACCGACGGCCAGGAAGGTCAGCAGGAGCAGCCCCCAGGCAAAATCGCGGACGAAGTTCGAAAGGCCGCCGAAGTTGAGAAGGCTCGACATGAGCTGCAATGCGATAGCGCTGAGCACGACGCAGACCACCCGGCCATATCCCCCTTCCGGCTTCACCCCCGCCATGACGGCGATGAGGATGGCGATCAGCAGATAGGAGCTTCCGTAATCGAACTTCACGTTCACATTGCGCGCCGCGATGATGATGCCGGCAAGGCCCGACAAGGTACCCGACAGCGCATAGGTCCCCATCAGCACGCCGCTTTTCGGAAAGCCGGCATAGACCGCCGCCTTCGGATTGGTCCCCATCAGCATCAGCCAGAGGCCATACGGCGTGAATCTCACGACCGCGGCAATGATCGCCGCCACGACGACAAAGATCAGGAAGCTGATCGGAACGGCGAGGAGCATGTCATTGCCGAGGCTGGACAGCAGCGGCGGGCTGCCGACCATGACCGCCCGGCCGCCCGAGACCACCACGGCAAGCCCCATGAACGCCATTTGCGTACCGAGCGTGCAGAGGATCGGCGTGATGTTGAACCGGGCGATGAGAAAGCCGTTGAACAGACCGCCCAGCAATCCGATCAGGATCGCCCCGGCGATGAAGGTCAGGCTGAAAGCCGTCGCATCGTCTGAAACCGAAAACACACTTGCGGCCACGACCGCGGAGAGAACGCCCGAGAGGTTGGCCAGCGCGATCCCCGAAAGGTCGATACCGCCATTGCCGGCGCACATCGCCAGCATCACCCCGATCGCCAGAAGTCCGATTTCCGGCACCTGGCTCGCCATGGACTGGAGATTGAAGATCGACAGGAAGGAGCCGCCGGAAATGACGGCGCCGGCGACCAGCAAGAGGCCATTGATGACCACAAGCATCAACAATTGCCCGCCCGTTCTCTGCATGGTCTCCTCCCCATGTTTAGTGAACATCTCCGAACTTCACTAAACGCTATCAAAGGAATTTTCGGATGACAAGCCCCGTTTTGCCGCCAAATCGGTTGCAGGTCGATCACGTTTGTCCTAGGTGTCGGTCAGAGCGACAGGAACGTTTACTAAACTTCTTCGCACCTGCAGCATGCAATCGACGTCGGACCCGAATGAAGAACCGGAAGAACTTGACCATCAGGGACATCGCCGAAGCGGCCGGGGTTTCTCCAGCGACCGTCTCGCTCGTATTGAACGGCAAGGGCGAGATTTCCGGCGTGACGCGGGCACGCGTCTTGGAAGCCGTGGCCAGCCTCAACTACGTGCCGAGGACGGCCAGATCGAATGCCGAGCCGACCGAGACGCTCAGGTTCCTGAAGATTGCCAAGCACGGTCACACGGTCAACCGCGACCACAGCGTCTTCATATCCGACTATATCGACGGCATGTCGGCAGAAGCCACGCGACGCAATTACACGCTGGAAGTGGTCAGCTTCGAAGGGCAGCCGATCAGTTCGGTCGCCGAATCGCTTGCCGGGGCACCAATCTCGGGCGTGATTGCGCTTGGAACCGAACTTACCGAAGCAGACATTCGGCTGATCCAGGGCCTGGGCTATCCGACCGTCTTCATCGACACCTTCTACGACGTCGTCGACGCCAATTTCGTCGACATGAACAACGAGGATGCGGTCCACAAGGTGCTCTCCCGCTTCCAACGCCAGGGCTTTCGCCGCATCGGCTTCGTCGGCTCCCATGTCGAAACGACGAACTTCAGGCTCAGGCGTGACGCCTTCTTCAAGAACATGTCCCGGCTCGGTCTTCCTGTCGATGAGGCGGATGTTCTGTCCGTCGAATCGACCTATGACGGCGCCTACAGCGATACCCGTGCCCTCTTGTCCGCCGGTCTCGATCTGGCCGAATGCTATTTCTGCACCAACGACATCATCGCCTACGGCTTCATTCGGGCCCTGCGTGAGCACGGCATGGCAATCCCGGACGACGTATCGATCATCGGCTTCGACAATCTTCCGCAAAGCGCCACCATGGAGCCCGGATTGACCACGATCGAGGTGTCGAAGCGCAAGATCGGCTATCTTGCCGTGACGGTTCTAGACGACCTGATCACCGCCGCGGAACCGCAGCCGCCGGTGAAAATTCTGGTCGGAGCCGATCTGGTACTGCGGGCAAGTCACGAAAAGACCCCCACCCGCCTCGCCCTCGAGCGCAAATCGAAAGCCCTGCGCCAGCCGACCGAGTAGACGGATCAAGCTCGCGCTCTAAACCGCTCTCCGCAATGTCGCGGCGGGGTCGCCTGGAACGCAAAAAGCCTCCCTTGTGGGAGGCTTGTAGGGGTTTTCGGGTTTTAGATTTGGTTGCGGGGGCAGGATTTGAACCTGCGGCCTTCAGGTTATGAGCCTGACGAG
>JAIBEK010000059.1 GCA_019459145.1 Arenimonas sp. | reverse complement strand
GCGCCCACGGGCGCCACCAATGAAACGGGGCCTGGGTTACAATCCCCCCACGGCCCCCCGTTCGCGGGGCGGCCTTCTGAGTTTCCAGCTACCGACCGATGCCGGCACAAGGCCGACACCGTGCCTGCGATCAGCCTCTGGCAGCCTTGGCCGCCAGCTTGCGCTTCACGTCCGGAGGCGTTGCCTCGAAGCTGAGCGAAGCGATCGCCTCGTCAAGCGTCATCGAGGTCTGGTCCTGCGAACCGAGGCGGCGGATGTTGACGGTACGCTCCTCCGCCTCGCGCTTGCCACAGACGATGATGACCGGAACTTTGGTCACCGAGTGCTCGCGGACCTTGTAGTTGATCTTCTCGTTGCGGAAGTCGGTCTCGACCGAGAGACCCGCCTCGCGCAACGCCTCGGCGACTTCCTTGCCGTACTCGTCGGCTTCCGAGGTGATCGTCGCCACCACCGTCTGAACCGGCGCGAACCACAGCGGCATGTGGCCGGCGAAGTTCTCGATCAGGATACCGAGGAAGCGCTCCATCGAACCGCACACGGCACGGTGGATCATCACCGGCTGGGTCTTCTCCGAGTTCTGGTCGATGTAGAAGGCACCGAAACGTTCCGGCAGGTTGAAGTCGACCTGGGTCGTGCCGCACTGCCATTCACGTCCGATGGCATCCTTCAGCGTGTACTCGAACTTCGGACCGTAGAAAGCGCCCTCGCCCGGCAGGATGCCGGTCTTGATGCGCCCGCCGGACTGCGCCTCGATTTGCTTCAAGACCTCCAACATGACGCTTTCCGCGCGATCCCAGAGCGCGTCGGAGCCGACGCGCTTGTCCGGGCGGGTGGAAAGCTTCACGACGATCTCGCTGAAGCCGAAATCCTCATAGACCGAGAGGATCAGGTCGTTGATCCGCAGGCATTCGGCGGCCAACTGCTCGTCGGTGCAGAATACATGCGCGTCGTCCTGGGTGAAGCCGCGCACGCGCATCAGGCCGTGCAGGGCGCCGGACGGCTCATAGCGATGTACATTGCCAAATTCCGCAAGCCGAACAGGCAGTTCACGATAAGACTTCAAGCCATGCTTGAAGATCTGCACGTGGCCGGGGCAGTTCATCGGCTTCAGCGCGAAGACCCGCTCGTCCTCGTGCTCCTCGCCGGCGACCGTTACCTTGAACATGTTGTCGCGATACCAGCCCCAGTGGCCGGAGGTTTCCCACAGGGACTTGTCGAGCACCTGCGGCGCGTTGACTTCCTGATAGGTGCCGGCGAGCCTGCGGCGCATATAGGCGACCAGCGTCTGGAACATGCTCCAGCCCTTGCCGTGCCAGAACACGACGCCAGGCCCCTCTTCCTGGAAGTGGAACAGATCCATTTCACGGCCGAGCTTGCGATGGTCGCGCTTTTCCGCTTCCGCCAGAATGTGGAGGTAGTTGTCGAGTTGTTCCTGTTCCGCCCAGGCCGTGCCGTAGATCCGGGTCAGCATCGGCTTGGTCGAATCGCCGCGCCAATAGGCCCCGGCCACCTTCATCAGCTTGAAGGCGGTTCCGATCTGCCCGGTGGAGGCCATGTGCGGACCGCGACAAAGGTCGAACCAGTCGCCCTGGAAATAGATCTTCAGGTCCTGGTCGGCCGGGATCGCATCGACCAGCTCGACCTTGTAGGCCTCGCCCTTGTCGGCAAAGACATCCCGGGCCTTGTCGCGCGACCAGATTTCCTTGGTGAACGGCTTGTTGCGCTGGATGATCTCCTTCATCCGCTTCTCGATCCTCGGCAGATCTTCGGGCGTGAAGGGCCAGTCCTCGCGGGTGTCCGGGTGGACACGCTTGAAATCGTAGTAGAAGCCGTTTTCGATCACCGGGCCGATGGTCACTTGCGTGCCGGGCCACAATTCCTGCACCGCTTCGGCCATGACATGGGCCGTGTCGTGGCGGATGAGTTCCAGGGCGCGCGGGTCCTGCCGGGTGACGATCTCGATCGCCCCGGTTTCCACCGGGTCGGACAGGTCACGCAGCGTGCCGTCGAGGGTGATGGCGAGCGCCTTCTTGGCCAGCGACTTGGAAATGGCTTCGGCAACCTCACGACCGGTCGTGCCGGCGGGGTAAGCGCGGACGGAACCATCGGGGAATGTGAGGGAAACGGTGTCTGACATGGTTTGCTCCTTATCCAGTCCCGCCAACCAATGCGGGTGGTAAAAAAAGACCGGCTCTGCCGGCCATCAACGGGTGGCGTGATACTGCCAATGAGCCCGAGAGTAAAGATTGTGTTCGCGCATCAGTCTTTCCAGAAGGCGCGTGCCTCCTGCGGCAATCCGTCAAGCATGCGCTCGAATGCAGCGACATCGACATGCCGACGCAGAACGCTGGCCACATCGTCGATCGCGGTCTCCGTCGAGAAATTGTGATCGGAGCGAAGCTCCCGCGCTTCGCGCGACATAGTCGCGCGGGAACCGAATTCCCTCCGCGGTTCGTCGATTTCCCAGTCGCTGACGAAGATGGCCCGCAGCACCGGGGGTAGGACGCCGGCAAAGGCGACCGCCTCGTTGACGGTCAATCGGCGGCGGAAGACCTGCAGGACGGCCTGTAACATTGTGTAGGTCTGGTGGGTCGTCGCAAGCCCGGCCTGGTCCCGCAGGTCCAGCATGAAAGCATCGAAATCCGCCGAGGCCCGGCGGTATTCCATCGGCATCGGCATTCCGTCTAACCCTCCGTATGCGACCGTTTCCGCCCCGCCTGGAAATAGCGCCAAGGCGCCCACCAACGATAGCGCACATCGAGTGTCTCCGGCACGGGGTCATAACCCCACGTCCCGCCCGGACCGCAGCGTCCGACGCGAAACAGCGTCAGCCACCCGCCAGACCACAGGCCGTGGCGGGCGATCGCCTCGTAGCCGTATTCGGAACAGGTGGGATTGTGCCGACAGGAATTGCCGATGAAGCTCGACAGGGTCAGTTGATAGAGGCGGATCAGGCCCATGCCAAACAGCCGGTCGGGCGTTTTGGCGTACGGCCCAGACCAGTTGCGGGATCGGCCTCGACCGCCCGGTTCCTGGCCGGAATGCCCGCAATCGGGAGAATTGCACATTTCAGCCCGCCACCGCGACGACGGCGTCCTTCGCCTCGATCTGGTCGAGACAGTCGACCACCGCCTCGAAGGTCAGCATGGTCGAGGCGTGGCGGGCCTTGTAGTCCTTGACGGGTTTCAGGAAGCGCATGTCCTCGAACCGGCCGGAGGGTCCCTCGCCGCCGTCCTTCAGCATGGCAAGCATGTCGAGCCGCGCCTGGCGGATTTCGGCGGGGGTCGCACCGACGACATGGCGCGCCATGATCGACGACGAGGCCTGACCGAGTGCGCAGGCCTTCACCTCGTGGGAAAAATCGCTGACCACCCCGTCCGCCATTTTCACATAGACCTTGACCCGCGAACCGCACAGCTTCGAGTGCTTTTCCGCGCTGGCATCGGCGTCGGCAAGCTTGCCGCCACGCTCGATATTCCCGGCGAATTCGAGAATCCTGGAATTGTAGATGTCGTCCATGATCGGCCTGGTACTTTCCTCGAGCAGCTTTACGTCATTGCCTGCCGAGCGGATTGTCGTCGCTCGCGCGACACTGTGTTACGCCCGCTTTCCTTCACACTCGGCAAGTCGCTACTATATGTAAGGTCAGAACTCGGTCCAAGCAAATCACGCGCGAAATTCCGCGCCGGAGCGAGAATCGGAAGAACGGACTTGCCAAGATGAGCCGAGTTACGCATTTACAGGCGGAAAAATCGAAACAGGCGGTCCGAAACACGAAGGACCGGGAGACCATGGGCATGGATGCCATCGTCAACAAACTCCTCCCCGTAGATGAGCGGCCGAGCCGCGAAGAGGCGGAAAACGCCGTGCGGGTTCTGCTGCGCTGGGCCGGCGACGATCCTGCGCGCGAGGGCCTGCTCGATACGCCCAAACGGGTCGCCAATGCCTATCGCGAACTGTTTGCCGGTTATGATGCCGATATCAAGGACGTGCTCGGCACGACCTTCGAGGAGGTTGCCGGCTATGACGACATCGTCGTCGTGCGCGACATACCGTTCTTTTCCCACTGCGAGCATCACATGCTGCCGGTGATCGGCAAGGCGCACGTCGCCTACCTTCCCGACGGTCGGGTTCTCGGGCTGTCCAAGATCGCCCGCGTCGTCGAGGTGTTCGGCCGACGCCTGCAGACCCAGGAAGCGATGACCGCCCAGATCGCCGCCGCGATCGACGAAACCCTCAATCCGCGGGGCGTCGCCGTGTTCATCGAGGCCGAGCACATGTGCATGGCCATGCGCGGCGTGCAGAAATCCGGCTCCACCACGCTCACCACCACCTTCACCGGCCTCTTCAAGGACAATGGCGCCGAACAGGCCCGCTTCATGTCCATGGTGCGTGGCCGCTGACCGCTTTTCCCTTGAGGACCTGACCGATGGCCGTCTTCTTCGACCCGCCGCCCGCCGACAAGCACGCGCTTGAGGAAGATGGTCGTTTTACGCCGAAGTTCGATGCAAACGGCCTTCTGACCGCCGTCGTTACCGATGCGCGCGACGGCGAACTGCTGATGGTCGCGCATATGAACGCCGAGGCGCTCGGCCTGACCCTCGAAACCGGCATCGCCCACTATTACAGCCGCTCGCGCGACAGGATCTGGAAAAAGGGTGAAAGCTCCGGAAACCTGCAGACGGTTCGGGAAATCCGTACCGACTGCGATCAGGACGCAGTCTGGCTGAAGGTCGAGGTCGCCGGCCACGACGCCACCTGCCATACCGGCCGGCGCTCCTGCTTCTATCGCAGCGTGACGTTGGCGGACGGCGTTCCGCGCCTTGAAATCACCGACAATCATCGTCATTTCGATCCCGGCGCCGTCTACGGCGGACCGGACAAGGCCTGACGGATCGGAATCGGACACAGCCGTCCGTCCACTAAACGAAATGGTAAGCATCCGGTGCGCTAATGATGTACTGGAATTGTTCAGCCATGAGGGTGTGCGCAGATGCTGAACTGGAGTTTGAGGAACGGTACGGCGACGCGTTCACTGCAGCCGGCCGGTGACGGACCAACCGGCGCCATCCCGCCGGTGAAGGAACCCGAAAAGCCGAAGAAGACAAAGATCGCGCTGGCGCTCGGCGGCGGCGCCGCGCGAGGCTGGGCCCATATCGGCGTGCTGCGCGCGCTCGACGAGGCCGAGATCGAGGTCGGCATGATCGCCGGCACCTCGATCGGCGCCCTGGTCGGTGGCTGTTATCTCGCCGGCAAGCTCGACGAACTGGAAACCTTCGCCCGCTCGCTCACCATGCGGCGGATCGCCTCGCTGCTCGACCTGACCATCGGCGGCGGCGGATTGCTCGGCGGCATGCGGCTGACCAAGCGCATGCAGGAGCACCTCGAAGGGCTGATGGTCGAGGACCTACCAAAGCCCTTCGTCGCGGTTGCCTCGGAACTCAACAGCGGCCACGAGGTGTGGATCGACGGCGGCAATCTGATCACCGCGCTGCGCGCCTCTTATGCGCTTCCCGGCATCTTCGAGCCGGTCAAATGCAACAATCGAACGCTGATCGACGGTGCGCTGGTCAATCCGGTCCCGGTCTCGGTTTGTCGCGCCTATGAGCAGCCGCTCGTCATGGCGGTCAACCTGCAATACGACGTGTTCGGCCGTTCCGCCGTCGTCAAGCATCGCGCCAGCGAACTGCCGGACAGCCTAGTCGAGCCGCCCAAGGACCATCACAAGCTTGGTCTGACGAGCGTCATGGTGCAGGCCTTCAACATCATCCAGGATCGGATTTCACGCGCCCGCCTCGCCGGCGACCCGCCCGACCTTGCGCTCCACCCGCGCGTCAACGAGATCGGCCTTTCCGAATTCCACAAGGCCGGAGAGGCGATCGATCGCGGTTACGAGGAGGCGCAGGCCCGCATCGGCGAACTAAAACGCATGCAGGAAGCCTTCGCCCGCTAGCGCCCCACGGTTGGGCGCCAGCGAAACGACCTGGAGGCGGACACCGGTCGGTGCCGCCTCAACTGGCGATATAGGCCTTGATCTGCTCGGCCTCGATCTCGACCTCGCGAATGCGCGACTTCACCACGTCGCCGATCGAGATGATGCCGCTAAGCTTGCCATTGTCCTCGACCGGCACGTGGCGGAACCTACGGCTGGACATGATTTCCATCAGTTCGTTGACCGTGCTGTCGTCGCGGCAGCGATAAACGTCGGCGGTCATCATGGCGGAGACGGGTTGGTCGAGCGCGCTTGGCCCGGCGCGGCCGATCGAGCGGACGAGGTCGCGTTCTGTGAAGATGCCGACGATCCGGTTTTCCATGCCGACGACGACGACGGCGCCGATCTTGTGTTCGTCGAGTATCCGGGCAGCTTCGGTAAGAGTGACATTCGGACCGATGGTCACGACGTCCCGGCCCTTGACGTCCAGTATGCTCTTGACTGACACAGACATTCACTCCTCCTTCGCATTCATTGCGCAACGGCTACGGCCGCATACCCTCGGCGCGACCGCAACGGAGAAAATGGTGCCCGTTATCTCAGCGGAATGCAATATACCTGCGATGCAGCTATAAGGATCCGTTGCGCGCCGGCGTCGGATCGAACGGGGCGAAAAGCAGGAAGCCGAACAAAAAGCCGCCGATATGCGCATCCCAGGCGATCGTGCCGGCCAGTTCGCCGAACAGTGGCAGCCCGAGAGCGATCGCCAGATTGCCGGCGAACCACGCAAGGATGAACACCCGCACGGTGCGAAGCGACAGCGCCGCGCCGATCGACAGCAGCGGCGGCTGATAGCCGACATGATGCTGCAGCGTGCGGCCGGACGTGCCGAAGGCAAAGCGGCAGGCTGCCCCCATCAATGCGGAGACGACGCCGGAGGCCCCGATCATGATGGTCGGCTGGCCCCAGTTGAAGCCGGCATGCACCAGGGCACCGGCCGCCGCCGCGGCGATCCAGAAGACCAGGAAGCGCAGATTGCCGATGCGCCGAAGAACGGGCGTGCCGAAGGCGGCGAGCCACAATCCGTTGAAGGCCAAATGTTCGACGCTGCCGTGCAGCAGGGAATAGCTCACCGGCGTCCAGAGCCACTCGAAACCCTGCTCCGACAGCGGCAGAACATAGCGCAGCGGAGAAAAGCCGAAGGTGACGGCGAGCCATTCGGCCGCGGCGCCGGACAGCAACAGCGACTGCACTGCATAAATGAGACCGAGGCCGACCAGGGCGATCAGAATCCCGGACGGAAGGTTGAACACCGGAACGCGTTGCTCCGGCGCATCCTCTTGCCCTTCGGGGGGCCCCTCGCCTCGCGGCGATCTCGGCGGCAGTTCATCCATCAGGCGCGCACCTTCACAAGTTTCTCGAAGCTGCATAAACGACGGCCGGCATAAAAAAAAGCCGTCCGGGCTAGCGGACGGCTTCGTCGGGTCCATCAGGACCAAACCTGTACCCGAAAATTGGTGCCGAAGGCTATCCTTCGGTAAGTTGATAACCGTCATTTGCCATAGCGCAGCGAATCTCGCAACACTCAGAAAGAATTAACCTTAATTCCACAGTATGCTCACGCCGATATCAAGGATCGGAGCACCGCGCAAAACGATATGTTAACGGCTTGCCGGTAATTGTTTAACGGTAGAGAAATATTTCAGAAACCGCACCATGTATTCTTCTCAGGCGGCACAGAATGGCGGTCTTGTCTCTCCTGCTCACCGGCGGGCGTTTCAACGCGTCGCGGTGAACCTGCAAGGCCGGCTGATGCTGGCCAATTACGAGGAATATGTCTGCAAGGTCGTCGACATGTCGCCGGGCGACGTGCGCTTCGCCTGTGCCGGCTGCCCCCTGCCCAATGAACGGGTCATCGCCTATATCGATCATCTCGGCCGCGTCGAGGGAACCGTCATCAAGCTGGTCGAGGGCGGTTTCGTCATGTCGATCAACGCGACGGGCCGCAAGCGCGAAAAGCTGGCGGCGCAGCTGACCTGGATTGCCAACAAGCACGAACTGGGCCTTCCCGAGGACCGCCGTCACGACCGCCTGACGCCGCGCGTGACCCGCACCGAACTCAAGCTCGAGGACGGACGCCGTTATCCCTGCCGCCTGATGGACCTGTCGCTCTCGGGCGCCGCGGTCGACATCGACATCCGCCCACCGATCGGTACGGCCGTCCAGCTCGGCAACATGCGCGGTCGCGTCGTGCGCCACTTCCTCGAAGGCGTGGCGATCGAGTTCCTCACCCTGCAGTCGCGCGAAGCCCTCACCGAGTTTCTCTGAAGAACGTTCAGGTCCCGCCCGGCAATCCTCAGATCAGCGGAACTCGAAGATCTGCCGGAACACGCCGGGCGCGATGATCGACAGCGGATTGATGGCCAGTTTCGGCTGCTCGGTCGCCCCGGTCAGCTTGAAGGTGATTCCGAGCAGACCGCGGTCGCGACCGTTGCCGAGCAGGATGCCGATCAGCGGCAACTCGCCGAACAGTCGGTTGAGGCCGTAGGCCGGCATGAACGTGCCGGTGAGGTCGATCTGACCGCGCTGGTCGCGCACCCCACCCTGGAACGTCGCGCCGATCTGCTCGCCGCGAACCACACCATTGTCGACCCGAAGCGATCCGTCGCTGTAGACAAGCCGGGCAAAAGCGCGCTGGAACCGTGCGGAGCTGACGTCGATGTCCTTCTTCACCGCTTTATTCAGGCTGCGCCCGTCGGCACCGGCGGGCGTCGAAACGATCGACTGCAGGCGCTCCTCGTTCTCGACCCTGAAATCGCGGACATCGAGCGAGCCGCTCCAACTGCCATTGGCGGCCTGGGAGAGCTTCAGGTTCATCAGCCCGCCGATCATGCGATTGTAGAGGTTGATGAAGCGCGCCAGCGCGCCGGCATCGCTACTGGTCACCGAGAGCTCGCTCAACTCGCCCGGGCGGCGCATCTTCGCCACCACCGCCTGGCGGCTGTCGGTGACGCCCGACACGTCGAGCGCCGTCGTCTTGCCACCGCGCGCACCGTAGAGGATCGACACGCCGGAAAGCACCTCGTCGCCAAATCCGACCACCCGATCCAGTCGACCCTTGACCTGGATCGAAAGCGGTTTTTCATCGCCGCCGCCGGCGCCCTCTCCGGGCGCCTTGAGCGCGGCGATCAGGGCACGGGCATCCGCCGACTTCCCCGAAACGGAAACGTCGTAGCCGCCCTTGCTCTGGCGGAGCACAAGGGCATAGTCGTCACCGGGCGCAAGCCGCATGCGGTTGAGATCGGCCGACACCAGCCCCTGCTTGCCGACGGCAAGCTTGCCCGCCGCGCCGAACCCCTCGCCGTCGAGTACGAATTTCTCGATGGCCGTCAGCGCCTCGCCCTCCACCACCTCGAAACTCGCCTTGGCGCCGATCCCCTGCCCCTTCGACCAGCCGATCCACGGTACAGTCAGGCTAGCCGAAGATAGATCGATCACCGCCGCCTGGCGCTGCTCGTCGATGCGCGAGAGTTCGACCGTGATCGGGCCATCGACCAGATCGTCGAGCCCGGGTACGAACTTGCGCCGTTCCTCATTGTCCAGTCGAAGCTTGACCACGCGCTCGCGCGCCACGGGATCGATCTTCTCGACCGGCTCGGTGACCTCGAGTTCCATCGGCACGCCGTCGATCTTCGCCTTGGCGTTGAGCCGGGCGGCCCTCGGGTCGACGTCGAGCTTGCCTTCGAGATCGCTGATGCTACGCCCGGAATAGGGTTTGGTCACATCGACATCGGCAAGGTCGAGATGCGCCTCCCAGACCGGATCGGGCGGATGCTGGTCCGAGATGAGGCCGAGGCGCACCTGCGCCACCCCGCTCACCTGGCCGGAAAAATCCTCGACCGCGAATCCGGCGCGCTCCAGCGCCCGGATCGGCTTGAACGAAACCAGTTCCGCCACGGCATCGGCCGCACCGGATACGGCGATCTCGATGTCCGCCATCAACGGCTTGCGATAAATGTCCTCTAGCTTGAGTTCCCCTTTCTCCACCTTCACCATCCGGCCGGACGGAAAATAGGAGGCCGCCGAGCGGATGCTGGTCACGACCTTGCGGCCCGACAGATCGAAATGCGCCGAGGTATCCCTGAGCGGCGGGATCTCGCCGGTGACGTTCATCCGAGCATCGACGATATCGAAGCTGACGCGCAATTCGTTCTCGTCCAGATGCAGCGGCTTCGGCTCGACCGTCAGTCGGTCCTGCGGGATGAACACCGAGATCTGGCCGTTGGTTATCGTGCCGCCGAAGATGTTGGCCAGCACCCAGCGACGGGGTTTTTCCGCGATCCAATAGGGCCAGAGCTGCTTGACCACCGATGTCTTCATGTCGCGGATCAGTGCATCGAAGCACACTTCGGGTCCGGTGCCGACGAACCGGATGCCCAGCGAAGCGTCCATCGTGCCGGACGGCGTCTGCACGGTGAAGGTCTCGAACTTGAGTTCCTTGTCTTCCATCAGATAGCGGCCGAACGCCTTGAGGGAAAATGGGAACGGCGCCTCGCCGGCGGACGGCACAGCGGCGCGCCCCTGGCTGACCAGCAGATCGATCCCAAAACCCTTTCCGCTCGTGCCATTGCCCGGCAGCCGGTCGAGATCAATCAATCCGCCGGACAGCGGCAGTTCCATGGGGCCGAATTCGGCACGCGAGGACGAAAGCTCCAGAGTGTCCTTGGCGAAATCATAGCCGAAGTTGAGACGCGCCCGCGTCAGTTCCTGCGCGATCCCATCCGAATAGACCGTTGCGCCGGCAATCTCGGCGATCATGTTGACCGCGGGCTTCTGCCCTTCGCCGGCCCGTTTCGCCGAAATCGACACCTCAGCCGAACCATCGAGGCCCTGGCGCGGATTGCCCGTCGCGCTGCGCCTCAGCAGGAACGGCGTCAGGCGCACATCCCCAAGCCTCAGCGTAAACGACTGCGCCTTGCCGCCGGTATTGGCCGTCAGTGCGGAGATCTCGGTCTGCTGCCCATTCACCGAGACGGCGCCGAAAAAGGAAAGCGAATCATCGGCGCCTCGCTCCATGGCAAGGTCATCCACCGCAATCACCAACGGCCGGCCGCTCACCCCGGTGGTCGAGACTTCGAGCCCGCCGATCCGCATGCGATCCAGGCCTCCCTTGCCGATGAAGGCCTGGATCTGATCGAGATGCAGGAATGCACTGTCGAGAACGGCTGGAATGCTGTCGATGCGAAGGTTCGCCAGGTCGATCGGCGGACCGGCCGGAAGCAGCCGAGCGTCGAGCGCCACGCCTTCGGTGACGATCTCCTTGACCTTGAAATCACCACCGAGCAGCGCGATCGGGTCGAGCACCAGGCTGACCGACTGCGTCAGCGCCAGCGGGCTCTTGCCGCCCTCGGGTACGATCGCGACATTGCGGGCTTCCACCGCCAACTGGAAATTGTCGGAAAAACGGATCGCCGTCTCGCCGATATCGGCCTGGAAGCCGGGGGCAAGGGCGGCATTGAGCACCGAGCGTGCACCGTTCGACAGCGCCGTATCAAGGGCTCCGCTTTCGACCACGGCAAAAACGCCGCCACCGACGACGAGAAAAACACCGATAATGCCAATGAGGTAGCGCAACAGCCGGCGGGCAAGGTTGGACCGCGGCGGGCAATGAACGATCAACGGATCATCGACGAGCGACGACGGAAGCTCGTGCAAAGCCACGATGTCCTGCCTGCGAAACCGCACCTTTTCGCCCCGGATTTCTCCCATGTGCCGGCGATTGTCTCCGTCGATTGATGCCGTTATCACAGTCGCGCGTGGACGACTGCGTCGCGGACTATATATCGAGTGCGATGACATTCATCCACAAAGCGGGCAAAAGAAAGGTTTTCCCATGGCAGATTTGACAGCGGGCGATATGGCTCCGGATTTCACCCTTCCCCGCAACGGCGGCGGCTCGGTTTCGCTTTCCGAAATGCGCGGATCGCCCGTCGTGCTCTATTTCTATCCGAAGGACGATACGAGCGGCTGCACGACCGAGGCGCTGGCCTTCAGCGCGCTGGCAGAGGAATTCGCCAAGGCGGGCACCAAGGTGATCGGCCTGTCGCCCGACCCGGTCAAGAGCCACGACAAGTTCGCAGCCAAGCACAACCTGTCGGTGATCCTCGCATCCGACGAGGACAAGACGGCGCTCTCCGCCTATGGCGTCTGGAAGGAAAAAAGCATGTACGGCCGCACCTACATGGGCGTCGAGCGATCCACCTTCCTGATCGGCCGCGACGGCCGGGTGGCAGCCGCGTGGCGCAAGGTCAAGGTCGCGGGCCACGCGGAAGCCGTCCTCAAAGCGGCTCAGGCGCTCTGATGACCGCGTCCAGCGTAGCGCGAATCGGTTCGCTGCGCGGCGGCGCGACCTTGGCGATCCTGAGCGCTGACCTCGACGAGAAGACGGAACTGGCGCAGGAGACCGCGCGCCGCTGGCACGACCGCCGGCTGTCGCTGCGCTCGCCGCTCGACCCGGACCTGCCGGAGCGACCCGGCCGGCCGGCAAGACCGGTGCTCGTTCCCCCGAAGGCCACGGGAAAGCGTTCGCTGCACACGCTTGCCGGACGCATAGCCATGCTGCACGCGCTGGCCCATATCGAACTCAACGCCGTGGACCTGGCGCTCGACATCGTCGCGCGCTTCGCCTCGGAGCCGGTGCCCCATTCCTTCTTCGACGGCTGGATGCGCGTCGCTTACGAGGAGGCCAAACATTTTCGCATGGTGCGCGATCGCCTGCGGGCACTCGGCGCCGACTATGGCGACATGCCGGCCCATGACGGGCTTTGGCAGGCAGCCCATTCGACGCGCAACGACCTGACGGCGCGGCTTGCCGTGGTTCCGCTGATTCTCGAAGCCCGCGGTCTCGACGTCACCCCTTCGCTGCAGGACAAGATGCGCGAGACCGGAGACATCGAAAGCGCCGACGTGCTCAAGGTGATCTACGAGGATGAAAAAGGCCATGTCGCCGTCGGCGCCAAATGGTTCCGGTTCCTCTGCGCCCGCGAGCGCAAAGACCCGGCCGCGACCTTCAAGGCGCTCGTCAGGGCCAATTTCCGCGGCGCGCTGAAGGCGCCGTTCAACGATGTCGCCCGTGCGGAGGCCGGTCTCACGCCCTCCTTCTACCGATCGCTGACCTCGACCAACAGCTGACGCCAGGACCTTCACCGCGCCAAATTCAGCCGTTGTTAACCTTAATCAGGTGTAATCATTCCAAGCCTCGGGCCGAATGCGGCCGGGTCGGAATGGGAGACAGCGGTGGCGGGCAAGACAGCGAATCAGGTCTTCGGCAAGCGGCGGAA
The DNA here is from genome assembly GCA_019459145.1 of Arenimonas sp. Classification (GTDB taxonomy): domain Bacteria; phylum Pseudomonadota; class Alphaproteobacteria; order Rhizobiales; family Rhizobiaceae; genus Allorhizobium. The sequence continues at coordinate 140,734 of JAIBEK010000059.1, read as the reverse complement.
GGAGCATATCGTCATCCTGGCGAGCGGCGACACCATCCGCCACATGACGATCCGCCCCTGGATGGCAGCCCTTGCCTTCTGCTTTGCCGGCGTTATGGCGATCGGCTATCTCGGCGCCACCACCTATCTCGTCTTCCGCGACAATCTGATCGGCGGCTCGATGGCGCGCCAGGCGCGCATGCAGCACGAATACGAAGACCGGATCGCCGCGTTGCGCGCCCAGGTCGACCGCGTCACGTCGCGCCAACTGCTCGACCAGCAGGTGGTCGAGGAGAAAGTCGAAAAACTGCTGGAGCAGCAGGTGGCGCTGGCCTCCCGGCATGGTCGGCTGGATGCCCTGCTGGATCGGGCCGAGGCCGTCGGAGAACTGCCGCATGCCGGCCCGATGCCGACGATCCGGCCGGGCGCGCAGAACAAGCAGGCGCGGGTTTCGGGCGGGATCGAAGCGATCGGCACACTGCTTGGACAAAATGCCCCAGCCGCAACGCAGAAGACGTCCGCGCTCGGCTACGTTCCCCTGACCGACACGGTCGCCGATCGCGCCGACCGGCTGTTTTCGCACATGACTCTCTCGCTCAAGGACATCGAGCAGGACCAGATCGATCGCATTCAGCGCCTGACGAGCGGCGCGACCGAGACCGCCGAGCAAATCTCCGGCATATTGCTGCGCAATGGCATACCGCTCGACAAGGCGGAGCCTTCGCCGGACGGGATCGGTGGTCCCTATGTGGCACCACAGTCCTCCGAACCGTTCAACGCCTCGCTCAACGACCTCGATGCGGCGCTGACACGGCTGGAGACGATGCGCGACACGGCGAAACGGCTGCCCTTCGCCAATCCGGCCCCGGGCAAGGACATCACCAGCCGTTTCGGCAACCGGCCCGACCCCTTCCTCGGCGGCCTTGCCATGCATGCCGGGATCGATTTCCGCTCCCCCATCGGCGGCGAGATCAGGAGCAGCGGCGCCGGCAAGGTCATCGCCGCCGGTCCGGCCGGCGGTTATGGCAACATGGTCGAGATCGATCACGGCCTTGGCCTGACCACCCGCTACGGCCATATGTCGCGCATCCTAGTCAAGGTCGGCGACGACGTCGCCAGCGGCGATTCGATCGGCCTGTCGGGAAATACCGGACGCTCGACCGGTCCGCATCTGCACTATGAAGTCCGTCGCAACGGCGAGGCTCTCGACCCGATGCACTTCCTCAATGCCGGAATGAAACTCAACACGCTGATCGATTGACCGGCCGGCCCCGGTTTGGGCGCGGTACCGCCTTCGGCAATGCGGCCAGCGCCATGGAACGGCTCGACTTTATCCGCCGAGCCGAGGCTCGATCACGGTAAAGGCCGCGGGCGGGAATGTGGCCGGCAGCGGCAATTGCTTTCTCTCGCGGCAATTGATCCGACTATTCACCCTTTGTTACTGCAAATCCGCCTGTTTCCTTGACTTTCGAGCAATTTGGCACTATCCCGCGCTGACGTTAGCGCCCGCGTCACGGGCGTCTCAATTGCGTTCGAAAGAACCGGAACGGAATAGATTCCCCTTTGACCACATTTTCTGACCTTGGCCTGAGCCAAAAAGTACTTTCAGCCGTCACCGACGCCGGCTACACCGTGCCGACGCCGATCCAGGCTGGCGCCATCCCGTTTGCCCTGCAGCGCCGCGACATTTGCGGCATCGCGCAGACCGGCACGGGCAAGACCGCTTCCTTCGTACTGCCCATGCTGACCCTGCTCGAAAACGGCCGGGCCCGCGCGCGTATGCCGCGCACGCTGATTCTCGAGCCGACGCGCGAGCTCGCTGCCCAGGTCGCCGAGAATTTCGAAAAGTACGGCAAGAACCACAAGCTGAATGTTGCGCTTCTGATCGGCGGCGTGTCCTTCGAAGAGCAGAACCGCAAGCTCGAACGTGGCGCCGACGTGCTGATCTGCACGCCCGGCCGCCTGCTCGACCATTGCGAACGTGGCAAGCTTCTGATGACCGGCGTCGAGATCCTCGTGATCGACGAAGCCGACCGCATGCTCGACATGGGCTTCATCCCGGACATCGAGCGCATCGCCAAGATGATCCCGTTCACCCGCCAGACATTGTTCTTCTCGGCGACCATGCCGCCTGAGATCCAGAAGCTCGCGGACCGCTTCCTGCAGAACCCGGAGCGAATCGAAGTCTCGCTGCCGTCTTCGACGGCCATTACAGTGACGCAGCGCCTCGTCGCCGCCCACAACAAGGACTACGAGAAGCGTTCGACGCTGCGCGACCTGATCCGCGCCCAGGACGACCTGAAGAACGCCATCATCTTCTGCAACCGCAAGAAGGATGTCGCCGACCTGTTCCGCTCGCTGGAGCGCCACGGCTTCTCGGTCGGCGCCCTGCACGGCGACATGGACCAGCGCTCGCGCACCAACATGCTGGCGGGCTTCAAGGACAATCAGATCACCCTGCTCGTCGCCTCCGACGTGGCGGCCCGTGGTCTCGACATTCCCGACGTCAGCCACGTCTTCAACTTCGACGTTCCGATCCATGCCGAGGACTATATTCACCGCATCGGTCGCACCGGCCGTGCCGGCCGCTCCGGCGCCGCCTTTACGCTGGTGACCCGCAGCGACACCAAATATCTCGACGCGATCGAAAAGCTGATCGGCAACAAGATCGAATGGCTCGATGGCGATGTCTCGTCCCTGCCCCCGATGGCGGAAAGCCATGACGAGGGCCGCAGCAAGCGTGGGTCGCGCGACAAGGACAAGGATAAGGACCGGGGACGTGAGCGCCGCGGCGGTCGCCGTTCTGAAGCACCGGCCGAGCCCGTCAAGGCGCGCGAGGTTGAACCCGTGAAGGCCCGCGAAGCAGAAGAAGTCATCGAACCGGTAAGGACCGAACCAGTGAACACCGAGCGCAAGACAGACAGGCGACCCTCCCAAGGTAACCGCAGCGCGCGGCCGAACCCGGCCAATGATGACCAGCGCGAACGCCGTCGCAGCCATTATCGCGACCATGACGATGGCCCGACCCCGGTCGGCTTCGGCGACGAAATCCCCGCCTTCATGCTGATCGTCGCCGCCGCGAAGTCCTGAATGGCCAAGCCCGGCATCGATTTCCCCGGTGTCGGCGTCGGCCTGGCGATCCTGCGCGACGGCAAGCTGCTGCTCTGCCGTCGGCTCAAGGCGCCGGAGGCCGGCCACTGGAACATCGTCGGCGGCAAGGTAGATCACCTGGAGCCGGCAGAAGCCGCAGCACGCCGCGAGGCCGAGAAAAAAACCGGCCTTTCCATCGGCGCAATCGAATTCGTCACCACCAGCGAACAGATCATCGAGGCCGATCGTCAGCACTGGATCTCGCTGCTCTACAAGACCTCGGACTTTCGCGGCGAACCATGGCTGACCGAGCCGGACAAGCTCTCAGCCCTCGAATGGTTCGATCTCGACGCCCTTCCCGAACCGCTGTCAGCCTTCACCCTCGCGCTTTTGCCTCATCTTCGCTGAGCCGCGTGGCCTCGCCGGCTTTGCCTTGCCCGCTTCGACCCTCAGGCCCGCCTCGAAGGCCAGCCGCACCCATTTCGCCATCTCGTCCGGATCGTCATAGGCATTCTCCGGCACCGACCAGTAGGGCATGGCGACCGGTTTTTTACCCTCGCGCTGGTAGACCCATTGCCTCGCTCCGGCGGCCGAGAAAGCCGGTGCCGTCTCAACATCGGCCTTGAGCATCAGTTCATCGAACAGGTAGAGGGCGATGATCACGCCCTGGTGGTAGATGCCCTTGCCGCTGAACATGCGCTTGATGCCGACCGGCCCGAGCGACGAGAAGACTTCTTCGATCTCGACACTGTCCATGCGCCTAGCCCTTCAGGATTCCGCCGGCCGCAATCACGGCCTCGGGCGTATCGACGTCCAGCCGGGCGGCGGCGCCGATCTCGACGTCGACGATCGGCAGGCCGGCGGTTTCGATGATCGGCCGGGCACCGATGTCGCCTTCGAGCGACTTGATCGCTTCGAAGGTGGAGCGCGGCAGGATGACCGGATTGCCGCGCTTGCCGTCGGCAACGGCGCGCACGATCGAACGGCCTGCCGATGCGCGGAAGACCGACACCAGCGCGTGTAGATCGCCGACCGACACGCCCGGCATGTCGGCCAGCATTACCAGCACACCATCGGCGCCGCCGGCATTGGCCGCGGCAAAGCCGGCTTTCAGCGAACTCGCCATGCCGCTCGCATGGTCGGGATTGTCGACGCAGGCGACGGCAAGGCCCTTCAGGCTGTCGGCAATCTCGGACGCGCGATGGCCGGTAACGACAATAACCTCGCCGGCCTGCGCCTCGAGCGCGATCCGCGCCGAACGGCGCACGAGCGGCTCGCCCTCAAACTCCGCCAGCAGCTTGTGCCGCCCGCCCTCGCCCATGCGGCTCGACCTGCCGGCGGCCAGAAGGACGATCGCCACCTTGAGCGGCTGGAGTTCGGCATCGGTCGCCAGTTCGCGCGGCAGGGGCCGGCTTGGGATTTCCATCAACAGCCCTCCGACGCCCAGGCCCGTCAGTTCGTGAGCCGTCGGCGTTTCGCCGGCCAGGAGCCGGTTCAGTACCCAGTCGAAGCCGTTCTCCTTCGGCGAGCGGGCGCAGCCGGGCGCACCGATCACCGGGACGCCTTCGACATGGCCGAGCACAAGCAGATTGCCGGGATCAACGGGAAGTCCGACCTGATCGACCACGCCGCCGGCCATGCGGATCGATTCCGGGATGACGTCGGCGGCATCGCACATGGCCGAGGCGCCGAAGACGACGATCATCGCCGGCCGGGCGTCGACCCGGTGCAGGGCATTCTCGATCGCCGCTGCAACCGCTTCGGCCCGATGCGCGACCCGCTGTTCGCCGACCAGTTCGCTTTGCGAGGGGTCAAGGCGCTGCTCCAGCACCCGCACCGTTTTGTCCATCACCGAGGATTTGAGTGACGGCAGTTCGGTGGCGATCAGTTGGACGGCATGGGGCCGGTAGGGCTTGAGCCGGAAGGCGGCACCCTCGGTCAGGATCGCCCGCGCCTGCTCGACGCTGTCGCCGGGCACCGCGAGCGGAATGATCTTGACGGTCGCCACCAGATCGCTGCTGCGCACGTCGCTATGGTCGGCGAGACAGGCGAGCGTGATCGCCGGATCGACGCGGTTGAAGCGGTCGACCAGCGCCTTGTCGGCGACGAACAGGCCGTTGCAGGTGGCGTGGAAATTGACGCGGCCGGTGGAGGCCGGGGTGAGCCGGAGATTGGCCGGGTCGATTGCCGAGGCGCAGCGCTCCGCCGCCTCGTCCTCGCCGAGGTCGCCCGCCTCCATGCGACAGGCGATCACGCTGGCGATGCCGGCCTCGGCGAGTGCTGTGACGTCTGCCGTCCCGAGTACATGCCCCTTCGGCAAGCGCCCGGCGGGCAGCTTCACCGCATGGGCGAGGATCAGGCCCTCGGCATCGCTCGCGGAGAACTCCCCGAAGATCATGCGGGCTCGCCTCCGGCCACGGAGAGCGAGCGCCGGCGGAAGGCCTGGATGACGTCCGCCAGGGTGGCAACGGCGATCTCGGCCGGGGTCGCGGCGCCGATGTCGATGCCGACGGGCGCCGAGATGCGGGCGATCTCCGCTTCGGAAAAGCCCTGCGCCATCAGCCGCTCGACCCGCTTCGCATGGGTCTTGCGGCTGCCGAGCGCGCCGACATAGAAACAGCCGGCCTTCAAGGCCGCTGCGATCGGAAAGTCGTCGATCTTCGGATCATGGGTCACGGCGACGAGCGCGCTGTAGCGGTCGAGCGGACGGGACGACAGCACATCCTCCGGCCAGTCGGCGATCAGGTCGACGCCGGAAAACCGTTCCGGCGTGGCAAAGGCGGTGCGCGGATCGATGATGGTCATGTCATAGCCGGCGATCGCCGCCATCGGATAGAGCGCCTGGCTGATATGCACCGCGCCGATCACCACGATGCGCGGCGGCGGCAGGTGCACATTGAGGAAAAGCGGGCGCCCGTCGATCTCGACGGCGCCGGATTTTCCCGAGCGGAAGCGACCCGCGATCTCCTCCCCGAGCGCGCCTTCGACGGCATTGCCCTCGACCACCACCCGGTCGTGACCGTCGGCCAGATCGGTGATCAGGATCGCCGCCTGCCGGGCGCCGCGCGCCGCGTTGAGCGTCTTGAGACTGGGAAGCTGCATCAGGAAAGCCTCTCGACAAAGACGCGGATCTTGCCGCCGCAGGAGAGCCCCACCCTCCAGGCGGTTTCATCGGCCACGCCGAATTCAAGCATCTTCGCCCTGCCGGACTGCAGCACGTCGAGCGCCTCGGTGATGACAGCGCCCTCGACGCAGCCGCCTGAGACCGAACCCTCGAAATTGCCGTCCGCATCGATCACCAGATGGCTTCCGACCGGACGCGGCGCCGAGCCCCAGGTCTCGACGACGGTGGCGATCGCCACCTCGCGCCCCTGCCCGATCCAGTCCTCGGCGATGAAAAGCGGATCCCTTGTCTGCATGTCGGTGGTCATTGGAGCCCCCTCAGAGTGCGGAGAAGCCGGCGCGGATCGCCCTTGTCCGCGGTCGTTGCCGACAGCGCGCCGACCAGGTCGGAAAGCGAATTGAGATTGTGGACCGGCCGCAATTCGTCGACATGCGGCAGCATGGCCCGCACGCCGCGCGCCCGCGCCTCGAAGCCCTCGAAGCGCAGCAGCGGATTGAGCCAGATCAGCCGCCGGCAGGACCGGTGCAGGCGATCGGTCTCCGTGGCCAGCAGCTCGGCCCCCTCGCGCTCCAGCCCGTCGGTGATCAAGAGCACGATCGCGCCCTGCCCCAGCACGCGGCGCGCCCAGTGGTGGTTGAACTCCTTCAGCGTCTCGCCGATCCGCGTGCCGCCCGACCAGTCGCGCACCGCATCCGTGCACTGGTCGATCGCCTCGTCAGGATCGCGATTGCGCATCTGCCGCGTCACATTGGTGAGCCGCGTGCCGAAGACGAAAGTGTGCACGCGCCGGCGGCGCTCGGTCAACACATGGAGGAAATGCAGGAAGATGCGGGTGTACTGGCTCATCGAGCCGGAAATGTCGGCGAGAATGACCAGCGGCGGCGGCTGGCGGCGGCGTTCGCGATATTTCGGCAGGATCAGATCGCCGCCGGTGCGCATCGCCGCCCGCATCATCGCCCGCGGATCGACATGGCGCGACCGCGAGGTCGGCTGGTAGCGCCGCATCGGCACCGCGTCGAAGGGCATGGTCATGCGCTCGATTTCGCGCCTCGCCTGCGACAGCTCCTCGGCCGTCATCTGGGCAAAGTCCGTGCGACGCAGGACTTCGCTGCCGGAGACGGTGAAGCGGGCATCAATCTCGATATCCGGCTCGTCGCGCTCACGGCTCTGGCGCTCGCGCTCGGCAAACAGCGCATCGCTCACGCGCGACGACCCGGCTTTGGCCTTCTCCCGCTCGCTGCTGTCCAGCGCCACCGGCGACATCATGGCGATCATCTTGTTGACCAGGTCGCGCGAGCGCCAGAACAGGCGAAACGCCTCGTCGAACACCGGCTGGTCCTCGTGCCGCTTGACGAGCACGGCCGAGAGCGCGGCATGGAATTCCTCGCGCGAACCGATGCCGATCGCATCTATGGCGGCGATCGCATCGGCAACCGCGCCCGGGCCGGGCTTCAGCCCGGCGCGGCGCAGGACACGGGCGAAATGGACGATGTTGTCGGCGAGCCGCCCGTCGCCGATCGGCGGCGTCACGACGACAATGCCTTCCCCCGTTCCCGGCGTCTGCATGGCCTAACCCGCCGCCAGCAGTTCGGCCTTGACCTCCGAGAGCACCTTGTGGCCCTCGCCGCCCTGGATCCGGGCAATGTCCTCCTGGTATTTCAGCAGCGTGCCGAGCGTGTCGGCAATGGTTTCCGGATCGAGCGCCAGCCGGTCGAGTTCGGTCAGCGCCGTCGCCCAGTCGATGGTTTCGGCAATGCCGGGGTTCTTGAACAGGTCGATGGTGCGGATCTTCTGCACATAGGCGACGATCTGGTGCGACAGCTGCTCGTTGCAGCCCGGCACCTTGCGCCGGATGATCGCCAGTTCCTCGGCCGCCTTGGGATAGTCGACCCAGTGGTAGAGACAGCGGCGCTTCAGCGCGTCATGCACCTCGCGGGTGCGATTGCTGGTGACGATGACGATCGGCGGCTCGGCGGCCTTGACGGTGCCGAATTCGGGAATGCTCACCTGGAAGTCGGAGAGCACTTCGAGCAGGAAGGCCTCGAAGGCCTCGTCGGTGCGGTCGAGTTCGTCGATCAGGAAGACCGGCGCGCGGCCCGGCTCGCATTGCAGCGCCTGCAAAACCGGGCGGCGGATCAGGTGGCGCTCGGAAAACAGATCATGTTCCAGCCGGTCGCGGTCGGAAATGCCGGTGGCCTCGGCCAGGCGGATCTCGAGCATCTGCGCCGGATAGTTCCATTCGTAGACGGCGGAGGCGACGTCGAGCCCTTCATAGCATTGCAGGCGGATCAGCGGGCGGTCGAGTGCCTTGGCCAGCACCTTGGCGACCTCGGTCTTGCCCACACCCGCCTCCCCCTCGAGGAAGAGCGGACGCTGCATGCGAAGCGCGAGGAAGAGCACGGTCGCCAGCGGCCGCCCCGCCAGATAATCATGTGCAGACAGGAGTTCGATGACGGCGTCGATCGATGCCGGCAGGCCAGTTCGTGACGTCTCCGCCATGCTTCCTCCCCTTGTTTGAGGGGAAGCTTACAGGCTGCGATAGCCGCGGTCCAGATAGATGAGCGAGGCCTCGGGCGCGCCGAAATGCACCGCCTTGACCTCGCCGAACAGCACGGTATGGGTCGCCGTCACCTTGCTGTCGGTAACCCGGCAGTCGAAGGAGACGATCGCATCGGCCAGCACCGGAGCACCGGTCACCAGCGTCTGCCATTCGGCCAGCGCGAACCGGTCGTCGGGCGCAAGTCCGCCGAAGCCGGCAAAGGCATTGGCGAGCGCCTGATGATGGGCGGCAAGCGTATTGAGGGCGAAATAGCCGCTCTCGAAGAAGACCGCATTGTTCGGATTGCCGTTGTTGAGGCAGACGAGCAGGCTCGGCGGACGGTCCGACACCGAGCAGGCCGCCGTGATGGTGACGCCGCGTCTGACGCCCTCATACTCGGTCGTGACGATCTGCACATGGCCGGCATAGCGGCTCATCGCTTCCCGGTAGACGACGGGGTCCATCTGCTGCGAATTCAACACTCTGTTCTCCGGGGTGCTTCGAGTCTTCCTGCCATGCTCGATGATTATATGGCCGCCAAGCATTACGTTTTCCACAACGAAGCGGTTTTTTCGTCGGGCGTCCTGGCACCGATTGGCGTTGCCGTGGCCGCCATGGTGCGGATAGGATGCAGCGCAACGATCCGAGGAACAGGAATACCCGCCCGAATGCTCCGCCGAATGCTGCTGTCCTTCCTCGTCGGCCTGTCCCCGGCCTATCCGGCCCTGGCCGCAGGGCCGAAGATCGCGCTTGTCGCGCCGCAGACCGGCCCTTTCGCCGTTCTGGGCGCACAGATGCGGGACGGCGCAGCGCTCGCGGCACGCCAGCAGGGATTGGAATTCGCCGTCATCGACGAGACGTGCGAGACGGGTAGCGGCCCCGCCATTGCCCGCGAGATCCGCGAATCGGGTGCCAGGGCCGCCGTCGGTTTCCTCTGCTCCGAATCCCTCGATGGCGCGCTTGTCGTCCTGGCCGAAGCCGGCATACCGGCGCTCAGCCTTTCCGTCCGATGGAAAGGCGTGAGGGAGGATGCCGTAAAGAATGGTTGGCCGTTCTTCCGCATGGCGCCCGCGACCGAGGACGAGGCGGCGAAACTCGCCGAAGTCATCCTGCGCGACTGGTCCGGCGACGCCTTCGCGCTGATCGAGGACGGCACCATCCACGGCCGCGAGCTCGCCGAGACGCTGCGCAACACCTTGGAGGAGCGCGGCCTCAAACCCGTTTTCACCGACACCTTCCGCCCCGGCCAGGAACAGCAGGTGGCGCTGGTGCGGCGGTTGAAGAAGGCGGGCGCGACCCACGTCTTCGTCGGCGGCGACCGCAATGACGTGGCTATCATCGCCCGTGACGGGGCGGCCGAGAATATCCCGCTGACGCTGCTGGGTGGCGAAAGCCTGAATGCCGCGGACCGGCCGGTCCCGCTTGCCGACGGCGTGCGTGCGGTGATTCTGACCGGTGAGGATCAGCCTGCCGCCAACGAGGTGGCTGCCGAACTCCAGGGGGCCGGCGTGGAGCCCGAGGGCTATGTTCTGCCTGCCTATGCCGCCGTTACCGTCGTCGTGCAAGCCGCCGGCGCGGCCGCAGCCCTTGGCATGCCACTGGCGCAGGCGATCGGCGAAACCCATGTCGACACCGTGATCGGCCCGATCGCCTTCGACGAAAGCCACGAACTCAGCGAAAACCCCTATCGCCTGATGGAATGGCGGGGTGGACGGTTTGTCGAACCTTCCAATGCCGCCCGATAGACGCGGCACTCGCCTGCGGGCTCACGATTGATAGGGCCAGAAGGCCTGGCTGAACACACCGCCATCGACCCACAGCGTCTGGCCGGTGACGAAACCCGCCTGCGGGCTTGCGAGGAAGAGCACGGGACCGGCAATGTCGGCCGGGGTGCCGACACGGCGAAGCGGGGTGACGCGTCCCCAGGTCTCGGCATAATTCGGGGCTTCCGCCCGCGTCCGTTCCGTCTCGATGGCGCCGGGCGCGACGCAGTTGACGCGAATGCCGTGCGGTCCGAGCTCGACGGCGGACACCTTGGTGAACTGCTCGACGCCGCCCTTCGAAGCGGTGTAGTCAACAAGACCGGGGAAGGCGAGCTTGTTGCAGCCCGAACCGAGATTGATGATCGACCCACCCTTGCCGGCCGCGACCATGTGTTTGCCGGCCTCGCGCGTGTTGAGGAAGCAGCCCTTGAGATTGGTGCGAATGACGGCGTCCCAGCGCTCCTCGCTCAGATCGAGCAAAGGCGACCAGGTCTGGATGCCGGCATTGTTGACCAGCACGTCGGGCGCGTCGCCGAACCAGGCGGAAGCCTCGTCCATCAACCGGGAAACGGCCTCGCCATCGCCGACATCCGAGGAGAAGCCCCGGACCCGCCCGGCCGTGCCGATCTCCGCCACAAGCTTCTCCGCCGCGCCATGGTCGCCAAAATGGGTGAAGGCGACATCATAGCCGGCCTCGACGAAGGCCGAAACGAGATGGCGGCCGATGCCGCTGCTGCCGCCGGTGATGATCGCATGCCGTCCCATCCATCTCTCCTCTTTCAGGGCGACAAGGAGTGACCAGAGAGGCCTGTCCAGTCAAGGCGCATTGCCACAAGGCCCCGACCTTCGCAGTGTTGCCGGGCCACGGTCCCGGTGCTATGGGCTGGCCGAAACGCACCCCGAACCGCTGGACCTCCCGGAGTTTTGCCCATGACCCGCCCCCTGCTGATCGCCCCGTCTATCCTTGCCGCCAATTTCGCAAGGCTCGGCCAGGAAGTGTCCGACGTCGTCGAAGCCGGCGCCGACTGGATCCATCTCGACGTCATGGACGGCCATTTCGTGCCGAACATCTCCTATGGCCCGGCCGTGATCAAAGCGCTTCGCCCTTACACCAAGGCGGTGTTCGACTGCCACCTGATGATTTCGCCGGCCGATCCCTTCCTCGAGGCCTTTGCCGATGCCGGCTGCGACGTGATCACCGTGCATGCCGAGGCCGGCCCGCACCTGCATCGTTCGCTGCAGAAGATCCGCTCGCTCGGCAAGAAGGCCGGCGTCTCGCTCAATCCGGCAACGCCGGTGTCCGTCCTGGAAAACGTCCTCGACGACCTCGATCTGATCCTGATCATGAGCGTCAACCCGGGTTTCGGCGGCCAGAAGTTCATCCCCCAGGCAACCGCCAAGCTCGCCCAGGCCAACATGCTGATCGGCAACCGTCCGATCGACCTCGAGGTCGATGGCGGCGTCACCGCCGAGACGGCTCCGCTCGTCACAGCCGCCGGGGCCAATGTGCTGGTCGCCGGTTCGGCCGTTTACAAGGGCGAAGGCGTTGACGACTACCGCAAAACGGTCGACACTTTGAAACAGGCAGCACTCGAGGGGCGTCGGTGACACAGTTGCGGACATGGCTGGGCGTGACAGCGGCGATCCTCATCGCCGCCACACCCGCCATGGCCGGCGATATCGCAGCGCTGCAATCCATCGGTTTTTCCGATGACGGTAGCGTCTACGCCTTCGAGGAATACGGCGTCCAGGACGGTTCAGGTTTCCCCTATTCGAACATCTATGTGATCGACACCGTCAAGGACGCCTACCTGCCCGGCACGCCGATCAAGGTGAGGATAGACGACGAGAGTGTCGGCCTGTCAAAGGCGCGCGCCGACGCACTGCAGAAGGCGGCGCCCCTGCTTTCCACCCATGAACTTGCCGATCATCCGGGCCAGCTTGTCGCCTTCAATCCGGTGAGCGAACTGGGGGCGGACGCAGACACACTGCGCTATCTCGCCTATCCGGCAGATCCCGCCTTCGGTGGCGCCTATGCTCTCAGGCTCGAGCGATTTTCGACGCCGCCCACGGACACCTGTGCCGGGGTGATCGATGATCTGAAAGCCTTCAGGCTCACGCTCACGCAAAAGGACGGGACAGCGGTCGACGAACTGGTCCACGAGGACATCAAGGTTCCGGCAAGCCGCGGCTGCGCGGTCGACTATCGCCTCGGCGCAGCGGTGACCTATGCGCCGATCAACGCCGCCGCCATACACATGGTCCTCGTCCAGGTCCTCAGCTTCGGTTTCGAGGGCCATGACGGTCGCTGGATCGCGATCCCGGTCCGCCCGTGACGGAGCAATTGCCTGACCGCCGTTCCGCCTCCGGCCTCCGTGCCCGTCTCGCCGCAAGCCGACCGCCGGTCGCCGAATGGCTGATCGGAGGGCTGGTCTGGGGTGGACTGATCACGCTTTGCATCATTCTCTCGACCTATGGCTTGCATCGTCTGCCGACTGCGCACAGGGCGACCGTACTCGCCCTCTATTTTTCCGGCGCAGCACTCGGCTGGATCGCCGCCCTGCCGCTGATCCGCTTCGCCGGCCATTCACGGCCGCAAGAAACGCGCTTCGCCGCCGCCTTTCTTTTCCTCGCCGGCGGCACCGCCGCCTTCACCGCACTGCTGTTCGCCCTGCAATACCGGCATTTCTATGCCCAATGGCACGAACCGTTCGGCACCCGGATCTGGCTGTTCCAGTTCGCCTTCACCTCCGCCTCCGCCGTCTACCAGTTCGCCGTGCTCGGCATCCGCAACTACCTCCCCTTCGGCCTGATCCTCCTGATCGGTGCCAGCATCCTCCATGCGCGCCGCAGCCGTTGAGATTGCCGCCCGTCTTTGCTAAAGCGACGCCAACTCCAGCCGTAAAGTGAGAACGTCCGATGATCCCGCGTTATTCCCGGCCCGAAATGGTCGCCATCTGGTCGCCCGAAACCAAGTTCCGTATCTGGTTCGAAATCGAGGCCCATGCCTGCGACGCCTTGGCCGACCTCGGCGTCATCCCGAAGGAATCCGCCCGGACCATCTGGGAAAAGGGTGGCGCCGCGAAATTCGACGTCGACCGGATCGACGAGATCGAGGCCGTCACCAAGCATGACGTGATCGCCTTCCTCACCCATCTCGCCGAATTCATCGGCCCGGATAGTCGCTTCGTCCACCAGGGCATGACCTCGTCCGACGTGCTCGACACCACGCTCAACATTCAATTGGTGCGCGCCGCCGACCTGCTGCTGGCCGACATGGACCGGGTGCTGACGGCGCTGAAGACCCGCGCCTTCGAACACAAGGACACGGTCCGCATCGGCCGCAGCCACGGCATCCATGCCGAACCGACGACCATGGGCCTGACCTTCGCGCGCTTCTTTGCCGAGATGAGCCGCAACCGCGCCCGCCTGGTTGCCGCCCGCGCCGAGATCGCCACCGGCGCCATCTCCGGCGCCGTCGGCACCTTTGCCAATATCGACCCCAGCGTCGAGGAACATGTCTGCGAAAAGCTCGGCCTCGTGCCCGAGCCGGTCTCGACCCAGGTCATCCCGCGCGACCGCCATGCCATGTTCTTCGCGACCCTCGGCGTCATCGCCTCGTCGATCGAGAACGTCGCGATCGAGATCCGCCACATGCAGCGTACGGAAGTGCTGGAAGCGGAAGAATTCTTCTCGCCGGGCCAGAAGGGTTCGTCGGCCATGCCGCACAAGCGCAACCCGGTGCTGACCGAGAACCTGACGGGCCTTGCCCGCCTGGTGCGCATGTCGGTTGTCCCGGCGCTGGAAAACGTGGCGCTCTGGCACGAGCGCGACATCAGCCATTCGAGCGTCGAGCGCGCCATCGGCCCGGACACCACGATCACCCTGGATTTCGCCCTGAACCGGCTTGCCGGCGTCATCGAGAAGCTGGTGATCTACCCGGAAAACATGTTGAAGAACATGAACAAGTTCAAGGGTCTGGTCATGAGCCAGCGGGTCCTTCTGGCGTTGACCCAAGCGGGCGTTTCCCGCGAGGACAGCTATCGCCTGGTTCAAAGAAATGCCATGAAGGTCTGGGAACAGGGCGCTGATTTTCTTGAGGAATTGCTCGGCGACGAGGAAGTGCGCGCGGCAATCTCCGAAGAAGAGATCCGCGAGAAATTCGACCTCGGCTATCACACCAAACACGTCGATACGATCTTCAAGCGCGTTTTCGGCTGAGTTTGAACGGGCGACCGGCATGGTTTTGCCGGTCGCTTTGAGGCACGATATCAGGCATTGTCGGGAGCAAGCGTCTTAGTCCGCTCGTCTGCGTCTTCTGAAGAGGAGCCTTCGGCGTCCTTGCCAAGCGCCTCCTCGACATGACGCTCGACCTCCTCCATCCGCTCGCCGCGCGCCGCGCCCCTTGCGGCCGCAGCTTTAGCGATCAGCTGATTGAGCTTCTTCAGCTCGTTTTCGTCGAGGCTTTCGATGCCGATGAAGTGGTTCTCTGCTCGGTGGCTCGTCAGGATCAGTTCATCGAGCTTCGTCTGAATCGCGCGCGTGTCGCGCATCTGCGTATTCTGCAGGATAAAAACCATGAGAAACGCAATCAGGGTTGCGCCGGTGCTGGCAAGGGCCTGCCACGTGCTGGAATAGTCGAGATAGGGGCCGGCCAGTCCCCAAAGCAGCAAGGCGCCCACGGCCAGGAAGAAGATCACCGGCCGCCCGGACCATTCGGACACGGCCGTGGCAAAGCGGGAAAAGAAATTGACATGACCGGCCATGGCTTGCTCCCTGCGCAATGTGCAGGGAAACTCCCCTTGCGTGGGATGGTTCCCACAATCGCGTCCCGTCGCGTTGACTTGGGGCCTTGTCGCCGGCAACTATTCTGAAGCAGCGAGACGGCGGAAAGCCGTCGCTGACTGACCGGCAGCCCCAGCGAAGCAGAGGTTTGAATGTCACACGCCGGAAATTCACCCCCGTGGGCCCTCTCGGGCAAATCACTCGTTGTCCTCTATGTCGTCCTGACGGCTGGACCGGTCCTCCTCGCCTCCTTCAGCGGCGGCCTGCAATCACCGACGATCTACCCCGTTCTTGCGCGCGCCACCGGTGTTGCCGCCCTGGCCATGTTCCTGATGCAATTTGCCACCTCCGGACGGTTCGAGATCATTTCCGGCCGAATCGGCCTTGACCGCACCATGGGCTTTCATCGCCTCGCGGCCACCGGCGCCATTCTCATGCTGGCCCTCCACCTGCTGTTCTTCCTCTTTCGCGGGAGAGACGGGAGCCTGAATGCGATGTGGGAGCGGTTCATGCTCTACATGACGATGCCGGGACTGCGCACCGGCGTCATCGCCGCGGCGCTCGCGGTCCTGCTCGTCATCACCGGACGGCACCTTCGCGGGAGGATCATTCCCTATCAGGCATGGCGCCTGTCCCACGGAATCGCGGCGGTCATCATGGTCGCGCTGGCATTGCACCATGCCTTCACCAATGCCCGTTTCATGGCCGATCCTTTCGGTGCCACCGCCATTCTCGCCGTTGCGCTCATCGCCCTTTCCTCGCTGCTCGTGGTCTATGTATGGCGCCCCGTCCAGGCCTTCCGGCCGGGTTTCAGGGTGGAACGTGCGCGGGCGCTGAGCCCGACGGTCGCCGAACTGGTGCTGACGACCGACACGCCGGAACGCTTTCCCTTCGACGCCGGCCAGTTCGCCTGGCTGACGATCGGCCGACGCCATACCGTGACCGACAATCCGTTTTCCATCGCCTCCGCGCCGTCCGACCTGCCGCGCCTGCGCTTCCTGATCCGCAATGCCGGCGACATGACCTCGCGGATTGCCGATATCGCACCCGGCACCGCGGTCGGCGTCGACGGGCCGCATGGCAGTTTCACATTGCACGAAGCGGGTCCGGGACCGTTGTTGTTCCTCGCCGGCGGCATCGGCATCGCGCCGGTGCTGGGCTTGCTGGGCGAGCTTTCCCAGGGACGAGACAGGAGGCCGATCCGCTTGATCGCCGCGGCGCGGAGTAGCCAGGATCACATCGCGCGCAGCGAGATCAACGCCCTCATGGCCGGGCTGGATTTCGAGGCGATCTTCCTCGCCGACACCGATGGCGGCGAGGATTGCGAATTCGGTACCTGCCGTGGCGAGCATGTGTCGCGACTGCTGCACGGGCTTGCGCCCGCCGAGACCACGGCATTCGTCTGCGGTCCGCCGCCGATGATGGAAAGCGCCGTGGCAATCCTGCTACAGGCCGGGATACCCACCAACCGGATCGTCATGGAGCGTTTCGATTTCGACGCCGGCAATGACGCCGTCTGCGCCGGGGTTCGCCACCGCTTCATCGCCCTCATGGCCACCGTCTTCGCCAGCGTCCTTTCCGTGGCACTGATCGCGGCTACCTAGGGACAAATTCGCACGGCCGAGGATACAGCACCCTTGACGCAAAGCGCCGTCGACAGCAGATAAGACAACATGAAATCATCAGACGCCGACATTCTCATGATCCCGGGCTACACCAATTCCGGTCCCGACCACTGGCAAAGCCGGTGGCAGTCCAGGCTGTCGACCGCACGCCGGGTGGAACAGGCGGAATGGTCGAAGCCGGTGCGCGAGGACTGGGTCGCCCGCCTGGTCGAAGAGGTGAACCGCTCGACACGCCCCGTCGTTCTCGTCGCCCATTCGCTCGGCGTTCCGACCCTGATCCACGCCGTGCCGCACATTGCCGACAAGGTCGCCGGCGCCTTTCTCGTGGCCCCGCCGGACGTCGCCAATCCGGCGATCCGGCCCAGGCACCTGATGACCTTCGGTCCCTATCCGCGCGAGCCGCTGCCGTTCCCGTCCCTTACCGTCGCCAGCCGCAACGATCCCTTCGGCACCTTCGAGCATGCCGACGACATTGCCAATGCCTGGGGCTCGCTGCTGGTCGATGCCGGCGAATCCGGCCATCTCAACGCCGAGTCCGGCCATGGACCCTGGCCGGAAGGCACGATGGTCTTCGCCCAGTTCCTCAACCGCCTCTGACCCTGCCCGACGCACATAATTTCGCGCGTGACGATGCTGACGATCGCGCATCGGGAATGGTCGGACGGCGGCATTAATGTGAGGGGAATGGTGGATCACATCGGCCATGACCGCTTGCTGCGCAAGCTCGGCTTCGATGTCCCGAAAGGCTACGACCTGGCCGCGCCCATCGCATTCGGGAATGGCCCGATTTCATTCGGCACCGGGCATGGCGCGGCAAATCAGATCGGCCGGGCGCAAAAGGCGCCCGGCATAGGGCCGAAATATTCGTCGGCGATCACTCGCCCTGGATCTGTTCCACTGCCTGGGCGAGGAATTCCTGCATCTTGGCCCGGATCTCCTCGTCGCTGATCGCAACGCCGCCGTCCTTGAGGTCGCCGCTCACCTTGCGCAACACGTCGGCGTCGCCGGCTTCCTCGAAATCGGACGCGACCACTTCCCGCGCATAGGCATCGACATCGGCCTTGCCGAGCAGGCCGCCGGCCCACAGGCCGAGCAGCTTGTTGCGCCGCGCCTCGGCCTTGAAACGGAGCTCCTGATCGTGCGCGAACTTGTTTTCAAATGCCTTTTCGCGATCACTCATGCCGCTCATCTGCGTCTCCCAAATTATCCCGCCACTGTGCGGTTTCCGTTCACCCATTAATCAAAAGGCGGTAGAAAGTGCAATGCAAACTTGGTCGAATCTCCAAGCGAAGCTTCGCTTTCGACGATTTCGGCCGGGGTAACAACTGTTGCATTGTTAAAACCCGGCTTTTCCGCTAAGGGACCGCTTCAACGATCCACTTGCGCCCCGATGCGTGGCGCCAACAACAGAGAAAAACCAGTCATGAACCGTCGCCGCCGTGTATACGAAGGCAAGGCCAAGATCCTGTACGAGGGTCCGGAGCCCGGCACGCTGATCCAGTTCTTCAAGGACGATGCAACCGCATTCAACAAGAAGAAGCACGAAGTCATCGACGGAAAGGGCGTTCTCAACAACCGCATTTCCGAATATCTCTTCACGCACCTGAACAAGATCGGCATCCCGACCCACTTCATCCGCCGCATGAACATGCGCGAGCAGTTGATCAAGGAAGTCGAGATGATCCCGCTCGAGATCGTCGTGCGCAACGTCGCCGCCGGCTCGCTCGCCAAGCGCCTGGGCATCGACGAAGGCATCGTGCTGCCGCGCTCGATCATCGAATTCTACTACAAGTCCGATGCGCTGGCCGACCCGATGGTCTCGGAAGAGCACATCACCGCCTTCGGCTGGGCCAATCCGGCCGAGCTCGACGACATCATGGCACTCGCCATCCGCGTCAACGACTTCCTGTCGGGCCTCTTCCTCGGCATCGGCATCCAGCTCGTCGACTTCAAGATCGAATGCGGCCGCCTCTATGAAGGCGACATGATGCGCATCATCCTCGCCGACGAAATCTCGCCGGACAGCTGCCGGCTGTGGGACATCGAGACGCACGAGAAGCTCGACAAGGACCGCTTCCGCCAGGATCTCGGCGGCCTGCTCGAAGCCTATCAGGAAGTGGCCAAGCGCCTCGGCATCATCAACGAGAACGAGCCGCTGCGCGGCACCGGCCCAGTGCTGGTGAAGTAACAAAGCCCAGGGAGACTGAAAGAGTGATCAAGGCACGCGTGACCGTAACCCTCAAGAACGGCGTTCTGGATCCCCAGGGCAAGGCGATCGAAGGCGCGCTTGGAGCCCTCGGCTTCGACGGCGTCGGCCATGTCCGCCAGGGCAAGGTGTTCGACCTAGAACTCGAAGGCTCGGACAAGGCCAAGGCCGAGGCCGACCTCAAGGCCATGTGCGAAAAGCTCCTCGCCAACACCGTGATCGAGAACTATACTATCGCCATCGCCTGAAGGTGGAAGGAGCGATGGGATGGCTGACCAGACACAGGAACTGATGTTCGAAATCTTGCGGAAACTGCAAGCCGACATCACGACGATCAAGGATGGTCAGCGCGATACGCGTCAGGACATTGCCTCGCTACGCAACTACATGCATCTTTTACAAGGCGATTTCAACAATATGCGCGGAACGATGACGCAGGTTCTCGACCGCCTCGATCGCATCGAAAATCGCCTGGAGCTGCGGGAGCTCCAGGAAGCACAAGCAAGGTTTGAGCCCCACCCATGAAATCCGCCGTTCTGCAACTTCCTGGCCTCAACCGCGACCGCGACATGATCGCTGCGCTGACGAAGATCTCGGGGACCGCGCCGGTCACCATCTGGCAGACCGAAACGACGCTTCCGGATGTCGACCTGATCGTCATTCCGGGCGGGTTCTCCTACGGCGACTACCTGCGCTGCGGCGCTATTGCCGCACGGATGCCTGTCATGCAGGCCGTCAAGGCCGCCGCTGAACGCGGCGTCAAGGTGCTCGGCGTCTGCAACGGCTTCCAGATCCTGCTCGAGGCGGGCCTTCTGCCCGGCGCCCTGATGCGCAACGCCTCGCTGAAGTTCGTCTGCAAGGAAATAAAGCTTGAGGTGGTCAACGCCGAGACCGACTTCACCCGCGCCTATGCCAAGGGCCAGATCATCCGCTGCCCGGTCGCCCATCACGACGGCAACTACTTTGCCGACGGCGAGACGCTGAAGTCGATCGAGGGCAATGGCCAGGTGGTCTTTCGCTATGCCGAAGGCACCAATCCGAACGGCTCGATCAACGACATCGCCGGCGTCATCAACGAGAAGGGCAATGTGCTCGGCATGATGCCCCATCCCGAAAACCTGATCGAAGCGGCCCATGGCGGCAATGACGGACGCGGCATCTTCGCCTCGGCGCTCGACGTAATCGCTGCTTAACCAGACCAATGATAGAAGGCCGGACTCTTGACCGGAAAGCACCCCGCATGCGCCCTGCCCTCTCCCTTCTAGCTCTGCCCTTGTTCGTCCTCGCCTCCTGCCAGTCAGAGCCGAAGACGCCGCCGGCCCAGGGCCAGTCGGCCCTCGACGTGATGGAGCGCGTGGCCGTCGGCGCGAACAACTGCTGGATCAAGTCGGGCGATCCGGCCTTCAAGGCCTATTCCATGGCGCCCGAGCTCAACTCCTTTTCCGGAAAACCGCGCATCCTTCTCGTCCGCAAGGGCTCCAGCGACATCCGCCCCCTGCTCGTCGTCCAGGCCGAAGGAAAACCCGCGCGGCTCGCCGCATTCGGCCCGATGATGGACGAGCCGGTCTCGGCCCGCATCGCCGCTGATGTTCGTCGATGGTCAGGCGGCGCAAAAGGCTGCTGAACGCGCCTCTCTACGACGAAAATACCGGACATGCGTGACATATTGGCCATCGCGGTTCACAAAAACGTGTGCTAGCGTTTGCCACGATTTCACCCGAATCCGAGTGCGTGGACATGATGCCGAGCAAGACCGCCTGCCTGAGCCGAACCGTGCTTCTGACTTTACTGGCCGCCGGCACCATGCTCCCCCAAAGCGCAATCGCAGCAGACTGGTCGATCAAGGAGGTCCGCGCCGGCGTCCTGGGCTCCATCCAGGCCCGCAGCACGTTTGAGCCGGGCTTCTTCCCGACCGTCGCGCTTTACTTCGATCCGCTCGACTCGGCCAATGCCACCACCTGGCAGGACACCATTTTGCGTCCGCGACTCCATGCCGGCGCGACGATCAGCACCGCGGGCGAAGCCAGCCAGGTTTTCGCCGGCTTCAACTGGACCGTCGACGTCACCGATCGCTTCTATATCGACCTCGGCTTCGGCGGCACGGTCCACAATGGCGACAATGAAGATGACGGTTCGAACGGCCCGAAACTCGGCTGCAGCGTGATGTTCCGCGAATACGCCGCGGCCGGCTTCCGCCTGAACGAGAAGCTGGACATCGTCGCTTCCATCGATCACTCGTCCAATGCCGACCTTTGCGACCCGAATGACGGCATCAGCCATGCCGGCCTTTCGCTCGCCTACAAGTTCTGACGGCCCCTCGCGATCACCCCAGTTGAAGAAACTCCCGATTGGCCCTTCGACCGATACTTCCGGTCTCTGGCATGGATCGGGTATGCGTTCACAGCATCAATAGCCGTGATTTCTGCACCTCCCGCTTGGCCTCCACGCGGGTGATGCCGATGTCGCGCAACTGAACGTCGGTCAGTTCATGCAGCGCGAGCCGACCTGCCCGCTTCATTCGCCAATTGCGCAGGCCCAGCCACAAACGCGCAAGAAATGTCGCCGGCCGCTCCGGTGGAGCCAGCATATCGCAGGTGGAGCGAAACAACCTCTCGCGCACGAAACCATCCGGGTACATTGTATCAATTGAGCTGATGTAGCGCGCTGAATCCGTCACACTGGACCCCTATTCGTAGCTTACTTCGATACAATCGACTTATATTGACCGATTTTGCCAGGCAATGTATTGCATTGTCATGATGACAAATTGGCTCCCCGACCTCCAGCAAGGCAAAGGCCCGATCTATGTGCGGCTCGCCGACCAAATCGAAACGGCAATCACCGGCGGCGCGCTGCCGGCGGGCGCCAAGCTGCCGCCGCAGCGCAACCTGGCCTATGATCTGGGCATCACCATCGGCACGGTGAGCCGCGCCTATGCCCTGGTCCACGAAAGGGGCCTGGTCAGCGGTGAGGTCGGACGCGGCACCTTCGTGCGCGACACCCATCATGCCGCGCCCGAGGCCAATCTCGATCCGGTAACGGCCGCCCTCGTCGGCACCCGGCCGATCACCCCGCCACCCGGCAAGATCCGCTTCGACAGCACGGCCGCACCGGACGTGGGCCAGGGCGCCTATCTGCAGAGCCATATCGCGGCCATCCTTCGCGACCATCCGGCCGACATTGCCAGTTATACGCGCAGCTTTCCGGAACACTGGTTCGCGGCCGGCGCCCGCTGGCTGAGCAAGGGTAACTGGGCGCCCTCAACGCGCGACATCGTTCCGACACTCGGCGCCCATGCCGGCATCATGGCGGTCATTGCCGCCGTGACGTCGCCGGGCGACAAGGTCGTGTTCGAACATCACACCTATTCGCAGGTGAGCCGCGCCGCCGGCCTTGCCGGTCGTCGCACCATCCTCGTCGAAAGCGATTCCGCAGGCGTCCTGCCGGAGGATTTCGAACGCGTCTGCGCCCAGCAGCATCCCAAGGTCGCCTTCCTCATGTCGTCGGCACAGAACCCGACCTTGGCCACCCTCTCCCTCGATCGGCGCATGGCGATTGTCGATATCGCCCGCCGCTACAGCGTCTGGCTTATCGAGGACGACCTTTACGGCGCCATGTCGCCCCAGCCGATCCCGCCGCTGGCGGAACTCGGCCCCGAGCGGACCTTCATGGTCGGCGGCCTGTCGAAGTCCGTTGCGGCCGGGGTGCGGGGCGGATGGGTCGCCTGCCCGCCGCATTTTGCCCAGCGGGTGCGCATCGCCCACAAGATGATGACCGGCGGCATGCCCTTCCTTCTCGCCGAACTCTGCGCGCGCCTCGTGCTGTCGGGCGATGCCCAGCGCATTCGAGCCCTTTGCGCCGAGGAGATCGCGGTACGCGAGGCGCTGGCGCGGGACTATCTCTCCGGTTTCGACTTCATCTCCCACCCCGCCGTGCCCTTCCTGTGGCTGGCGCTGCCCGATCCGTGGCTGTCCGGCACCTTCAAGAATGCGGCCCTCACCGAAGGCGTGCTGATCGACGATGAGGATGAGTTCAAGGCCGGACGCTCGGAAAAGGTGCTGCATCGTGCCCGGATCAGCTTTTCGTCGCCGCAGCAGCGCGACGAGGTGCGGACCGGGTTCGCCATTCTTCGACGCCTTCTGGAAAACGGCAGCGCCGGCTACGACAGCATTGCCTGAGCGTCCGGGCGCTCGGGCGGCGCAGCCACCCGGCAAGGGTTTGGCGCCGGTCCGGTGCCGCCCGCATTTTCCTGTCGCACCATTGCCCCACATGCGCTAAGAAGCGCCGAAACCCCGATTTCCGGCAGGCTATCCAGGACCAGCGATGACGATCCCCAACACGATCCAGATCACCCCCGAACTCGTAGCTTCCCACGGCCTGAAGCCTGACGAGTACGAGCGGATCCTTGAACTGATCGGTCGTGAACCGACCTTCACCGAACTCGGCATCTTCTCGGCCATGTGGAACGAGCACTGCTCTTACAAGTCCTCGAAGAAATGGCTGAAGACGCTGCCGACCAAAGGCCCGCGTGTCATCCAGGGTCCGGGCGAGAATGCCGGCGTGGTCGACATCGATGACGGCGACTGCGTCGTCTTCAAGATGGAGAGCCACAACCACCCCTCCTACATCGAACCCTACCAGGGCGCTGCGACCGGCGTCGGCGGCATCCTGCGCGACGTCTTCACCATGGGCGCCCGCCCGATCGCGGCGATGAACGCGCTGCGCTTCGGCGCACCGGATCACCCCAAGACCCGCCATCTCGTCACCGGCGTCGTCGCCGGCGTCGGCGGCTACGGCAATTCCTTCGGCGTGCCGACGGTCGGTGGCGAGGTCGAGTTCGACCCGCGCTACAACGGCAACATCCTGGTCAATGCCTTTGCCGCGGGTCTCGCCAAGTCGAACGCCATCTTCCTGTCGGAAGCCAAGGGCGTCGGCCTGCCGGTCGTCTATCTCGGCGCCAAGACCGGCCGTGACGGCGTCGGCGGTGCGACCATGGCATCGGCCGAGTTCGACGAGCAGATCGAGGAAAAGCGCCCGACCGTGCAGGTCGGCGACCCCTTCACTGAAAAGTGCCTGCTGGAAGCCTGCCTCGAACTGATGCAGACCGGTGCCGTCATCGCCATCCAGGACATGGGCGCCGCCGGCCTCACCTGCTCGGCCGTGGAAATGGGCGCCAAGGGCGACCTCGGCATCGAACTCGACCTCGACAAGGTGCCGGTGCGCGAAGAGCGCATGACGGCCTATGAAATGATGCTGTCGGAAAGCCAGGAGCGCATGCTCATGGTGCTCGAACCATCGAAGGAAGAAGTTGCCAAGGCGATCTTCGTCAAGTGGGGCCTCGACTTCGCCATCGTCGGCCACACCACCGACGACCTGCGCTTCCGCATCATCCACGAGGGCGAGGAAGTAGCCAACCTGCCGATCAAGGATCTCGGCGACCAGGCGCCCGAATACGACCGCCCCTGGGTCGAGCCGAAGACCCCGGCGCCGCTGGCCGAAAACGACGTGCCGCAGGCCAATGTGGCCGATGCGCTCCTCAAGCTGGTCGGCTCGCCGAACAATTCGTCGCGCCGCTGGGTCTATGAACAGTACGACACGCTGATCCAGGGCAATTCGCTGCAACTGCCCGGCGGTGATGCCGGCGTGGTGCGCGTCGACACCCATCCGACAAAGGCGCTGGCCTTCTCGTCTGACGTCACGCCGCGCTATGTCGAGGCCGATCCGTTCGAAGGCGGCAAGCAGGCGGTTGCCGAATGCTGGCGCAACATCACCGCGACCGGCGCGCTGCCGCTGGCGGCCACCGACAACCTCAATTTTGGCAATCCGGAAAAGCCGGAAATCATGGGCCAGTTGGTCTTTGCCATCAAGGGCATCGGCGAGGCCTGCAAGGCGCTCGACTTCCCGATCGTCTCGGGCAATGTCTCGCTCTATAACGAGACCAACGGCCAGGCCATCCTGCCGACCCCGACGATTGCCGGCGTCGGCCTCCTGAAGGATTGGGCGAAGATGGCCCGCATCCGCTTTGCCGCCCAGGGCGAAGCCGTGCTTCTCGCCGGCGCACCGTCCGGCTGGGGCAGCCATCTCGGCCAGTCGGTCTATCTGCGCGACATTCACGGCCGCACCGACGGCCCGGCACCGCATGTCGATCTCACCCACGAAAAGAAGGTGGGCGACTTCGTCCGCGGCCTGATCGAGGATGGTCTTGCGACCGCGGTCCACGATTGCTCGTCGGGCGGCTTGGCGCTGGCCGTCGCCGAAATGGCCATGGCTTCCGGCATCGGCGCGACGATCAACGCGCTCAACGATGCCGATCCGATTGCAGTCTTCTACGGCGAGGACCAGGGACGCTACGTCGTGACCGTCACCCAGGACAATGTCGATTCGGTACAGATGCGTGCCGAGGCAGCGGGCGTCTTCTGCCCGTGGATCGGTCGCACCGGCGGTAACAATGTCGTGCTGGGCGAAGCCCGTCCCGTGGCGATTGAGGAATTGCGCTTGGCGCATGAATCGTGGTTCCCTCGCTTCATGGAAGGCAGCATCGCCTGAGGCGGTGCTTCGCATAAGCAGGAGAAGCAGACATGGCTATGAAACCCGGTGACATCGAAGACCTGATCAAGGCCGGAATTCCCGGCGCCAAGGTGGTTATTCGCGACCTCGCCGGTGACGGCGATCATTATGCGGCGGAAGTCGTGGCCGAGGCGTTTCGCGGCAAGTCGCGCGTGCAGCAGCACCAGATGGTCTACGACGCGCTGAAGGGCAATATGGGCGGCGTGCTGCACGCCCTGGCCCTCCAGACCTCCATACCGGAATAAGCGTCGGGGAAGCGACAGATGGCTGATCTCGTCAGGGAAGTGATCGACAACGTCGTTCAGGGCGTGCTCAAGGAAATCCTGAAGAAGACCACGGGCCGTGGCACGACGCGACGCCGCAAGCGGCAGACCCGCTCGGCCACCACCGGACGGTTCGTCAAGAAAACCAGCCGTCCGCGCAAGCCGGCGAAGAAGCAGGTCAGTCGCCGACGCACAGCCGCCAATCGCAGCCGTCAGCGGAGCCGCTGAACAGCGCAGTCCAGTCATGCGTATTTGCGCTCTGGCAAAGACGGCGACTGCTTGCTATCTAGAATGCAGAATAGAGACAGCGGCCCTTGAAACCGCATGTGAAAGGATATCCGATGAGCGCCCAGGAATTTATCGCCAATGAAGTGAAGAGCAACGACGTGGTCCTGTTCATGAAGGGCACGCCGCAGTTCCCGCAGTGTGGTTTCTCCGGCCAGGTCGTGCAGATTCTCGATTATGTCGGCGTCGACTACAAGGGCATCAACGTGCTCGCCGACGACGAGATCCGCCAGGGCATCAAGGACTATTCCAACTGGCCGACCATTCCGCAGCTCTACGTCAAGGGCGAGTTCGTCGGTGGTTGCGACATCATCCGCGAGATGTTCCAGGCCGGCGAATTGCAGAAGCATTTCCAGGACCAGGGTGTCGCCGTTCGCGGCGCTGCCTGACCCGTCATCCGCGCTTATCGCGGATTTCGTCATTCAATCAACTTTTTCAAGGCGTTGCCCCAAGCAACGCCTTATCTCTGTTTTGGATATTGAGCTATGACTACATCGTTACAGCCGGCGCCCGCCAATTTGCGGGGCATGGGCCGGGTCGAATTCATCGCCATGATGGCCTTCCTGATGTCGCTCAACGCCCTCGCCATCGACATCATGCTGCCGGGCCTTCAGCAAATAGGCAGTGCACTCAATGTGGTCAACGAGAACCACCGCCAATATGTCGTCTCCGCCTACCTGATCGGCTTCGGCGTCGCCCAACTGTTTTATGGCCCGATCGCCGACCGTTTCGGCCGCCGTCGCCCCATGCTGTTCGGTCTCGCCATCTATATCGTCTCGTCACTCGCCGTGGTCCTCGTTCCGTCCTTCGGCGCCCTGCTCCTGTTGCGCTTCATCCAGGGCGTCGGCTCGGCGGCAACCCGCGTCATCACCGTATCGATCGTCCGCGACGTCTACGGCGGCCGGCAGATGGCCGAAGTCATGTCGCTCATCATGATGGTCTTCATGGTCATCCCGGTGATTGCGCCGGGAACCGGCCAGGTCATCATGTTCATGGGCCACTGGCACTGGATCTTCGTCTTCATGGCGGTGTCGGCCATGGTCGTCGGCTTGTGGATGTATGTCCGCCTGCCGGAAACGCTGACGGCCAAGGACGTCCGGCCCTTCACCGTTTCGTCCATCTACCAGGGCTTCCGCATCGTACTGACCAACCGCATCGCGCTGTGCTACACGATTGCCAGCACCTTCATCTTCGGCGCCCTGTTCGGCTTCATCAATTCCGCCCAGCAGGTCTATGTCGGGATCTACGATCTCGGCGCATGGTTTGCCGCCGCCTTTGCCGGCGTGGCGCTGTTCATGGCGCTGTCGTCCTTCGTAAACGCCCGGCTGGTCGGACGAATCGGCATGCGCCGCCTGTCGCATGCCTCGCTCATCGGCTTCATCGCCATCAACTTCGTCTGGCTGGTGGCACAGGTGCTCGGGCCGCAGCCCATGCCCTTCCCGCTGTTCATGGTGTTCTTCTCGCTCGCCATGTTCCAGTTCGGCTGGATCGGCTCGAACTTCAACTCGCTCGCCATGGAGCCGCTCGGCCATGTCGCCGGCACGGCCTCGTCCGTCCTCGGTTTCATGGGCACCGTCGGCGGCTCCCTGATCGGTGCTGCGATCGGCCAGGCCTATGACGGCACGGCCCTGCCGATGGTCGCCGGCTATTTCATCGTCTCGGTGATCGGCCTCGTCTTCGTCCTGATCGGCGAGCGCGGCGTGCTGTTCCGCCAGCAAAACCCCGCCGTCTGACGACCAGGCATCCGCCCCGTCCGGACATCGTTCCGGACGGTGGCCGGCATCGGCTTTCGGAGTCTTTCGTCGCCGAGCCGTCCTACCTACGCTCTTGCGTTGATACGCGCCTCCTTATCGACATTTACCGATATGCAAGATGATTCGTGCCATAAATCCGGCGACGAGCTGCAATGTCGCCATTTGTCCCGCGAAACAGGCAGCGCCCGGGCATGATGCCCGCTTCCCTCAATCGCTGCCCTTACCACCGGCAGGATCGCTGTTCGCGTCGCCGAACATTGATGCTGCGTGGTGCATCAGGACCAAAATTGCATTCTTCGCCCGTTCGCGCTGGCCGCCCCATTTCCGGAGCCATTTATGTTGAAACTCAAGATAAGCACAAAGTTCAATACCCTCCTCTTCGGCGGCGCTCTCGTTTCAGCGATCGCCGTCGCCGGAACGGTCGCAACGCTGAGCACCCGCTTCGTCTCGCAGGCGATGCAGGACAAACTCGCAAGCGTCGAGATGCAGTTTCAGTCCGAGCTTACCGCCTCCCAGCGCGCGGCAACCATGCTGGCCCTGCTCACCGCCGAACAAAAGGGCGTCAAGCAGGCCATGGCGGCCGGCGACCGCGACGCCCTCACCAGTGAATTCGCCGGCGCCTTCAAGGCGCTGAAGGGCACCTACGACGTTCGCCAGTTCCAGTTCCATCTGCCCCCGGCGATCGCCTTCCTGCGCGTCCACAAGCCTGAACAGTTCGGTGACGACCTGTCGAGCTTCCGCTCCACCGTCGTTCAGGTCAATTCCGAGAAGAAATTGTTGAGCGGCCTGGAGGGCGGCGAGGCCGGCATCGGCATTCGCGGCCTGGCGCCGATCGCGCTCGACGGCAATCATCTCGGCTCGGTCGAGTTTGGTCTCAGCCTGCATAGTGGCTTCGTGGAAAAATTCACTGAGAGCAGCGGCCACCCGGCCGCCATCTTCGCCGTCGGTGCGAAGGGGCTGGAACAGATCGGCTCCACCCTGCCGAACGGCATGGATGCGGCGAAGGTCTTCAAGCTCGATGATCTGCTCGGCAAACGCACGACCTTCGAAACCATGCCGGAAACTGAAGGCGCACTTGCCGGCGTCGTCTTCCCGGTCCGCGACTTCTCCAACAACACGATCGGCCTGGCCATCGTCGCAGTCGATCGTGCGCGTTACAATGAAATCGCCTCCACCGGGCTCTGGGCGGCGGCCGCGGTCTTCGCCCTCATGCTGCTGATTGCCGGTGCCATCGCCCTGATCAGCAAGCCGATGGTCTATCGCCCGCTAGCGCGGATGACCGACTATATGGGCCTTCTGGCCCGTGGCGACTTGAAGACCGAGGTACCCTATGCCGGCCGCGCCGACGAACTGGGCTCCATGGCCGATGCCGTGGACATTTTCCGCAAGTCGGCCCTGCGCAATATCGAACTCGAGCACGAGGCCGCCGACAACCGTTCGACCAGCGAGAAGGAGCGTGAGCGCACCGAAGCCGAAAAGGCCGACCAGGCCCGGCGGTTGCAGATCGCCGTCGACGCGCTGGCCCGCGGGCTCGACAGCCTGGCAAAGGGCGACCTCTCCTTCCGCATCGAAGTGCCCTTCTCCGGTTCGCTCGAAACGCTGCGGCAGGATTTCAACCGGTCGATGGACACGCTGGCAGGCGCACTCGGCACCATTGCCGAAAGCTCCGACAACATCCGCCAGGGCACGTCGGAAATCCGCGGCTCGACCGACGATCTGTCGCGCCGCACCGAGCAGCAGGCGGCCTCTCTCGAAGAAACCGCCGCCGCACTCGATCAGATCACCGCAACCGTCAAGGCAGCCCATCGACGCGCCGAAGAGATCAGCCGCATGGTCGGCGAGGCGACCGCTGTCGCCGGCCGGTCAGCAGTGATCGTCGAAGACACGGTCTCGGCCATGGGCGAGATCGAATCCTCGTCCAACCAGGTCGGTCAGATTATCGGCGTGATCAACGACATCGCCTTCCAGACCAACCTGCTGGCGCTCAACGCCGGCGTCGAGGCGGCGCGTGCCGGCGAAGCCGGCAAGGGCTTTGCCGTCGTTGCCCAGGAAGTGCGCGAGCTCGCCCAGCGCTCGGCCGCCGCGGCAAAGGAAATCAAGACCCTGCTGGAACGCTCGGAAGCGCATGTCCAGTCCGGCGTGACGCTCGTCACCCGCACCGGCGAAGCCCTGAAGCAGATCGGCGATCATGTCCTGACGATCAACGACAATGTGCGTGCCATGGTGACGTCGTCGCAGGAACAGTCGGTCGGCTTGCAGGAGATCAACACCGCCGTCAACCAGATGGACCAGGTGACCCAGCAGAACGCCGCGATGGTCGAGGAAACGACGGCGGCGGTCCACTCCGTCTTCGGCGAAACCGAGACCTTGAACGAAGCGGTGTCACGCTTCCGGATCGACGGCCAGTCCGGCACCGGCGACCTGGCATACAGGGCTGCCTGATCGTCTCGATCGGCAAGACAGCAAACCCGCGCGGTTCAGGCCGCGCGGTTTTTTTCACATACCGGTTCATCGTCTCAAACGGTGAAGACCTTCTGGCGCAGTTCCTGCCAGCTGTCGCGGTCCGGCGCGAGCAAGAGACCGCCTTCGAAATTGTGCGGCAGGTAGGGCGAGCCGTCGAGGCGGGCGACATGGGCCCCGGCTTCCTGCGAGATCAGCGTGCCGGCCAGGTGATCCCAGGGCATCAGCTTCTTGTACATCAGGAAATGCAGGTGCCCGGCGGCAAAGGTGCGATACTCATGCGCCGAGCAACGATAGCTGGTGAACAGCCTGACCTCGGCGAGATTGGCCAGGATCTGCCGCTTGGCGGCGGTCTCCATGTAGGTCAGCGCCGCAATACCGACCATCTGGTCGAGGGGCACGGGCGGCGCGACCGCCATCTGAACCTGCGACCCGTCCGCACCGCACATCCAGGCGCCCGAGCCCTTTTCGGCGATAAGCCAGTCATTGCCCATCGGATCGTAGATGATGCCCGCGACCGTTTCGCCCTTGGACACCACGCTCAGCATCACGCCGAACAGCGGCAGGCCTGCGGCGTAGTTGAACGTCCCGTCGATCGGATCGACGATGACGGCAAGATCGGCGTCGGCGATCCTGTCGAGCAGCGCCGGGTCGGAAGCGACCGCCTCCTCGCCGATGAACACGGCGTCGGGCATGACTTCCATCACGCGCTGACGGATCAGTTCCTCCGCAGCCTCGTCCGCCTCGGTGACGAGGTCGATCGCCTCGGTCTTCATCCGCACGTCACCGTCGCCGAGCTTGCGGAAGCGCGGCAGGATTTCGATCGCCGCCGCCTCCTGTAGAGCATTGGCGAGCGCCGCGATGTCGAGTTCAGCCATGGTCAGGCGTCCTTTGTCACAAGGGAGGAAAAGTCGAAGAGTCTTGGATCGAGCAGATGCGAGGCATCGACATGGCCGAGCGCCCGCAACATGGTATCCTTGCGGCCCGGCATCTTCGCTTCGATGCCGGCCAGCATCTCCTTCATCGCATTGCGCTGCAGTCCGTCCTGCGAGCCGCAGAGATCGCAGGGGATGATGGGGAATTCCATGGCGGCGGCAAAGCGGGCCAGATCGTCCTCGGCCGCATAGGCAAGCGGGCGCAGCAGCATCAGGTCGCCGTCGTCGTTCAACAGCTTGGCCGGCATGGCCGAGAGCCGCCCGCCGTGGAAGAAGTTCATGAAGAAGGTTTCGAGAATGTCCTCGCGGTGATGTCCGAGCACCAGGGCATCGCAACCTTCCTCGCGCGCCACCCGGTAAAGATTGCCCCGGCGCAGGCGTGAGCAGAGCGAACAATAGGTGCCGCCGGTCGGCATCTTCTCCTTCACCACCGAATAGGTGTCACGATATTCGATGCGATGCTTGACGCCGATCGAGGCGAGATAGTCCGGCAACACGTGCTTGGGAAAATTCGGCTGGCCCTGGTCGAGATTGCAGGCAACGAGTTCAACCGGCAGGAGGCCGCGCCATTGCAGGTCGAGCAGGATGGCGAGCAGGCCGTAAGAGTCCTTGCCGCCCGACAGGCCGACGAGCCAACGCTTCTGGCCCTTCAGCATGTCGAAATCGGCGATCGCCTGGCGCACCTGCCGGATCAGCCGCTTGCGCAGCTTGTTGAAGCCGACCGACTGCGGCGCATGGGCGAAGACCGGATGCACGCCGGCCACGTCGACGGCAAATTCCTCGTCGTCAGCGGACGGATCGACGGCGGGATCGACGGAAAACAGGGTCATGGGTTCAGGCTCCACGGGCGCTTCGAGCGCGCGCCCTGCCAATGCCCGGTTGGTGCGGCAAGATCAAGTCCCGAATACCGACCAGCCGGTGCGCGCCGCCAGCATTTCGAGCGCGACCGAGCCGAGCGCCGAATTGCCGACCTTGTTGAGGCCCGGCGACCAGACGGCGATCGAGGCCTTGCCCGGCGCGATCGCCAGAATGCCGCCGCCGACGCCGCTCTTGCCCGGCAGGCCGACATGGAAAGCGAAGTCGCCCGATCCGTCGTAATGGCCGCAGGTCAGCATCAGCGCATTGATGCGCCGCGCCCGCTTGGGCGAGACGACCGAATAGCCGCTGATCGGATCATGGCCGTGGGCGGCGAGGAAGAGCCCGGCGCGCGAAAGCTGGCGGCAGGTCATGGCGATGGCGCACTGGTGGAAATAGACGCCGAGCACATGGTCGACCTCGTGATGCAGGTTTCCGAAGGAGCGCATGAAGTTGGCCAGCGCATGATTGCGGAAGCCTGTTTGGGTTTCCGACCTTGCGACCGCGCTGTCGATGCTGATCGTCTCGTCGTCGGCGAGATAGCGGATGAAGCGCAGCACCTCGCCGATCGCCTCCCTCGGCTTGTGGCCGGCCAGCACCATGTCGCACACGACGATCGCGCCGGCATTGATGAAGGGATTGCGCGGGATGCCGTGCTCCTGCTCGAGCTGCACGATGGAATTGAAGGCGGAACCGGAGGGCTCGCGGCCGACGCGTTTCCAGATCCCCTCGCCCGCCTTGCCGAGCGCCAGCGTCAGCATGAACACCTTGGAGACACTCTGGATCGAAAACGGCGTCGCCGCATCGCCAGCGGTGAGAATCCGACCGTCGACCATGGTCACGGCAATGCCGAACTGACTGGGGTCGACCTTGGCAAGCTCAGGAATGTAATCGGCGACCTTGCCCTCGCCGCGCCGCTCGGCGAGCGACATTGCGATATCGTCGATGATTGCCTGAAGGTCCATTTGCGTCCTTTCACAGCCCAGTCCGGCTGGACCATATTCGCCGCAAAATATTGCAGCGCAAATAGAAAAAGCCGCCCCGAAAGGCGGCTTTCAACAATCCGGTCGCTAAGCGATCAGCGCGAGTAGAATTCGACGACCAGCTGCGGTTCCATGACGACAGCGTAGGGAACGTCGGACAGGCCCGGAACGCGAACGAAGGTGGCAACCATCTTGTTGTGGTCAACTTCGATATAGTCCGGAACGTCACGCTCGGCGAGCTGGACCGATTCGAGAACGGTGACCAGCTGCTTCGACTTCTGGCGAACTTCGATCACGTCGCCGGCCTTGCAGCGGTACGAGCCGATGTTGACCTTGACGCCATTGACGGTGACGTGGCCGTGGTTGACGAACTGACGGGCAGCAAAGACCGTCGGTACGAACTTGGCGCGGTAGACGATCGCGTCGAGACGCGATTCGAGCAGACCGATCAGGTTCTCCGAGGTGTCACCCTTGCGGCGGTTGGCTTCGTCGTAGGTGGCGCGGAACTGCTTTTCGCGCAGGTCGCCGTAGTAGCCCTTCAGCTTCTGCTTGGCGCGCAGCTGCACACCGAAGTCGGAAAGCTTGCCCTTGCGGCGCTGGCCGTGCTGGCCGGGGCCGTATTCGCGACGGTTGACCGGCGACTTCGGACGGCCCCAGATGTTTTCGCCCATGCGGCGATCGATTTTGTACTTGGATGCAGCGCGCTTGCTCATCGCATTTCCTTTACAACAGGTTACACCAGCCTGTTGCCAGACTGGATCAAGGAAACACGCCCTCCTCTGAACTTCGTTTTGGAAGCTCTGACAGGTTTCTCACATAAAGCGTATGGAGAACACCACGGGACATGTCAAAGAAACACCGGGCTTTACGGCCCGGCGTTGGTGGGGTCATTAGCGGTGGATCACACGAAAGTCAACGGCTTGCGCTTGAACTAAATGAGAGAGAGACCATTTCTGGCAGACGCAGCACCGGGCCCCTCTGACGCGAGTGCCGGATTCCCGTGATGTCGGAGCTGCGATCCCCAACCGTTCCGGCAAAGGAAACCCTCGATGGATTTTCTTTGGTTTGATTTTCTGGGCACCCCCGCCTGGATGTGGCTCACCTTTATCACGATCGTCATTGCCCTGCTCGCCCTCGACCTCGGCATTCTGCACAAGGAAAGCCGCGAGATCGGCATTCGCGAGAGCTTCATGCTCTCGGCCTTCTACATGTCCCTCGGCCTCGCCTTCGGCGGCTGGGTCTGGTTCCAGAGCGGTCAGCAGGCCGGTCTCGAATATCTGACCGGCTTCGTCGTCGAAAAGAGCCTGGCGATGGACAATATCTTCGTCATCGCCATGATCTTCGGCTATTTCTCCATTCCCCGCCAATACCAGCATCGCGTGCTGCTGTGGGGCATCCTCGGCGTCATCGTCCTGCGCGGCGTAATGATCGCCGCCGGCGCCTCGATCGTCGAGAACTATCACTGGGTGCTCTATTTCTTCGCCGCCTTCCTGGTCTTCACCGGGGTGAAGATGCTGCTGACCGCTGATCACGACTATGACGTGGCCGCCAATCCGGTGCTGAAATATCTGCGCCGGCACTTGCCGGTGACCGATACCTTGCGCGAGGAGCGTTTCTTCGTGCGCGAGGCCGACAAGAGCGGCAAGCTGCGGACCTTCGTCACGCCGCTGTTTCTGGCACTGGTCATGGTGGAACTGGCGGACGTGATCTTCGCCGTCGATTCGATCCCGGCGATCTTCGCCATCACCACCGACCCCTTCATCGTCTACACCTCGAACATCTTCGCCATCCTCGGGCTTCGCGCCCTCTACTTCGCCCTGTCGGCGCTGATCCATCGCTTCGCCTATCTGAAATATGCGCTGGCGCTGGTGCTGATCTTCATCGGTTCGAAGATCTTCGTCGCCGACATGCTGGGGCTCGCCAAGATCCCGCCGGCCGTATCGCTCGGCGTGACGATCGCCATCCTGGCAAGCGGCATTGTCGGCTCGCTCTGGGCGACCCGTAATGCGCAGAAGACTGTCGCCAAGCAAGTGACGCAAGAATAGGAATGAAGGGGCGGCCTCTGGCCGCCCCGCTTCCTCCCTGAACCCAGCCGAGCAAGTCCTAGCGATCACGCCACGCCGCATTCACGGGCGCAGCCGGAGCAGATATGATGCGGCGAACCCCGAACACCCAGCAGGCGGATGGACCGATGACCGACACCGTCACCGATGACGCCAGAAATGGCGATCCGTATGACCTCGAACGCTTCGTCCAAGCCCAGGCGCCCGTCTATTCGCACGTGCTTGCCGAGCTGCGACGTGGACGCAAGGCCAGCCACTGGATGTGGTTCGTCTTCCCGCAGATCGCCGGCCTTGGCGGCAGTCCGACGGCGGTCCGCTACGCCATCACCTCGATCGATGAAGCTCGCGCCTATCTCGATCATCCGACCCTCGGAAAGAGGCTTCGCGAATGCTGCGAGGTCCTGCTCGCACACGACGGCCGGACAGCGGAACAAATCTTCGGCCATCCGGACGTGCTGAAGCTGCGCTCCTCGCTCACCCTGTTCTTGCGCGCGGCTGATGATCCAAGCCTGTTTGAGGCGATGTTGGCAAAATACTTCGACGGAGAACCGGATCGGCGCACGCTGGCGCTGATCGAATAGCCTCTCCGCTCATTCGGCGGCGGAAGGCACGTCGCAATCATCCGTGGCGTTGGGATCGCCGGGCGCCGTCTCCACCTGGAGATCCGGGAAAGCGACGATGCGCTTGCCGGAAAAATCGGTATGGACGACAATGAGATTGTGTTCCTCGAAATAGCCGAGCAGACGGCGGGCGCGGCGGGCAGAATGCGTGCCGTAAGCTTTGGCGATTCGCTGGTCGGACGGGCAAGCCTCTGCCCGGAGCGCCGCGCGCGCCATCAGCAGGAACACGCCCTGCAGATCGTCCGAGACGCGCTGCGACAGTTCGAGCGCCATGGCCCAGCCTTCGCTCGCCGCAGTCTCCTCGTCGACGCCGGAACGGGCGATCGCCACGCGGCGGCGGAATTCTCCCATGGCCATCGGTGGGCCGGAGACGCGCCGCATGCGGACCCGCACCAGAAACTCCTGATAGAGGACCGAATCGGTCCGATAGGCGGCCTGCGGATCGGCAAGGATTTCGGCGAGCACATGGGCGAGCCGCGCCTCGCGCTCCTCCGATGACATTTCCGGCGCCGACGGCCGGCCTTCGCCGGTGCTGGCAGGAACGCTCGCGGCCGGGGCGGCCTTCGACAATTCGGCCAGGATGTCGGTGGTCGGGCGCGGCGCCGGCGGCGCGCGCCGGACGATCGGCCGGGCGAACTCTTCCGGGTCCGGCGTGAAGATCAGGTCCTCGACGTCCTGCGGCGCATCCGGCAGTGGCATCAGCTTCGGGCTCGACGAACGGGCCGAGGTCTCCACCGTGCCGATGACGATCGGCAGCGGCCGACGCGACAAGGCCGGCCCAAGCGCGACGAAATTGCCGCGCTTCAGGTCGCGAAACATTTCCGCCTGGCGCCGGTCCATGCCCAAAAGGTCGGCGGCGCGCGCCATGTCGATATCGAGAAAAGTGCGCCCCATCAGGAAGTTCGAGGCTTCCGCCGCCACGTTCTTGGCGAGCTTGGCGAGGCGCTGCGTGGCGATGACGCCGGCAAGCCCGCGCTTTCGGCCGCGGCACATCAGGTTGGTCATCGCGCCGAGCGACATCTTGCGGGCGTCTTCCGACACGTCACCGCCGACCGACGGCGCAAACATCTGCGCCTCGTCGACCACCACCAGCACAGGAAACCAGTATTCGCGCTCGGCATCGAACATGCCGTTGAGGAAGGCGGCGGCGGCGCGCATCTGCTGCTCGATGTCGAGGCCCTCCAGCGTCAGAACGCAGGAGACGCGGTGCTGGCGGATACGGTTGGCGATGCCGGCAAGTTCGGCTTCCGTGCGCTCGCCGTCGACCACGACATGGCCGAACCGCTCCGACAGCGTGACGAAGTCGCCCTCAGGGTCGATAATAACCTGCTGCACCCATTGCGCCGACTGCTCGAGCAGGCGCCGCAGCAGATGCGACTTGCCGGAACCGGAATTGCCCTGCACGAGCAGACGCGTGGCCAGAAGCTCCTCGATATCGAGCTTGGCCGGCTCCCCGCCCGACACCGTTCCCATATCGATCCCGACCTGCACGTGCGATCCTCTCTCGTGTGGAGAATGAAAACAGTCCGCCACGGCGGACCAAAGGCTTTCCTAACAAAGACGCTGCGGTTTTTCGCGCCCCGAAATCGTTAACCCACAGGGGATTGGGAGTCTGCCGGATTGAGCCCCTCAGATCGAGGGCTCTCCAACCGGCGAAACCAGCAGCTTGTCGATGCGCCGTCCGTCCAGGTCGATCACCTCGAAACGCCAGCCATTCGCCACGAAGCTTTCGCCGAGATCGGGAATGCGCTTCAGCTCGGCGATCACGTAGCCGGCGACCGTCGTATAGTCGGGATCGGATTCGACCGGAATGCGAATGCGTTCGACGAACTCGTCGATCGGTGTCCAGCCGGCCACCAGATAGGAGCCGTCCTCGCGCCGGATGACGGAGGGCTCCTCGTTCTCATGTTCCTGGAATGCGCCGGTGATCGCCTCGAGAATGTCACCCGACGTGATGATCCCTTCGAAATGGCCGTATTCGTCATAGACGAGCACCATGTGCAGCGGCGTCCTGCGGATTGCCTGGATGATGTCGACGGCGCTGGCCAGGTCGGAGACGATCGGCACCTCGCTCAGATGCTCGCGAATATCGAAGTCGGAGCCGAGTGCGATGGCATCGTAGATGCGCTTGGAGAACAGTACGCCCACGATCTCGTCGGAATCGCCCGAGCGAACCGGCAGGCGCGAATGCGCGGCACTGCGCAGCTTGTCGCGAATTTCCTCGAGCGTGTCGTCGATATCGAGAACCTCGACGTCGCGGCGCGGCGTCATGAGGCCACGTGCGGTGCGGTCGGCAAGCCGCATGACGCCCGAGATCATCGCCGATTCCTCGTTCTCGATGACGCCGGCGCTCTGCGCTTCGGCCAGCACGGACTTGATTTCCTCGTCGGTCACTGTGCCGGAAGACACCCCGCTCTGGCCGAGCAGCCTGAGCAGCAGTCGGCCGGAATTGTCGAGCAGCCAGACGAGCGGCGCCGCGACCTTCGACAGCAGCAGCATGGGCACGCCGACCTTGGCGGCGACCGCCTCCGGATTGCGAAGGGCGATCTGCTTGGGCACCAACTCGCCGACGATCAGCGACAGATAGGTGATCATCATCACCACCGAGCCGACGCCAAGCGCACTGGCCAGGCTTTCTGAAAGGCCCTGCTGAGCAAGCCATCCGGTCAGTCGTGCGCCCAGCGTGGCGCCGGAGAAGGCACCCGACAGGACGCCGACCAGCGTGATGCCGATCTGTACCGTCGACAGGAAGCGGCCCGGCTCCTCGGCGAGCCTCAGCGCGATCGTCGCGCCGCGATTGCCCTGTTCGGACAGCACCTTGAGGCGCGCCGTGCGCGAGGAGACGACCGCCATCTCGGACATGGCCAGCACGCCATTGAGAAGGGTCAGCAA
The DNA here is from genome assembly GCA_019459145.1 of Arenimonas sp. GTDB lineage: Bacteria > Pseudomonadota > Alphaproteobacteria > Rhizobiales > Rhizobiaceae > Allorhizobium. The sequence goes on along the minus strand of JAIBEK010000059.1, from coordinate 101,946 downwards.
GGCGACGATCAAAATTTCCGTAAACAAAATAAGCTCGAGGCTCCTGTAAAAGACGACCGGCCCGGCCGCAGCCAAGACCACTATCATGATTGCCCGTCGTTTTCCAAATATCGGCGCGCCGATTTAGGGAGACGGAGCGGTTTTCAGCGCGGACTGCGCGATGTTGAGACCGAAACCCTGCATCAGCCGGCGGGTGGAGAAATCTGGCTTGCCCGAGGTGAAGACGGCAAAGTCGAAGCCTTCCGGGTGTTCCGCCCCGTCGATCAGCGGCACCAGCCGGCGCGCCTGGCGGGCGATCGCTTCGGCCGGATCAAGCCAGTCGACCGGCCAGGGAGCAAGCCGGCGAAACACATTGGCGAGGAAGGGATAATGGGTGCAGGCGAGCACGACGATGTCGGTGCGCGCGCCGTCCTTCTCGACGAAACAGGGCGCGATCTCCGCCAGCACCGCCTCGTCGGACACCGGCTCGCCGCGGATATAGGCTTCCGCCATCCTTGCCAGGTTCTCCGAGCCCACCAGCCGAACATGGCACTTGGCGGCAAAGGACTGGATGAGGTCGCGGGTATAGGCACGCTTCACCGTGCCGGGGGTGGCAAGCACCGAGACGAGCCCCGAACGGGTGCGCTCGGCCGCCGGCTTGATCGCCGGCACCGTGCCGATGAAACGCATGTCGGGAAAGGCGTGGCGCAGATCGGTGCCGGCCAGCGTGAAGGCGGTGTTGCAGGCGACGATCACCGCTTCCGGGTCATAGGTTTGAAGCAGTTCGGTAAACAGGTCGAGGATGCGCTGTCGAAGGGGGGCATCCTCCCAGCCGCCATAGGGAAAACCGGCATCGTCGGCGACATAGATGAAGCCGCGCTCCGGCATCAGCACGCGTGCCTCGCGCAGAACGGTCAGCCCGCCGATGCCGCTGTCGAACACCAGCACCGGCTTTGCTTCATTCCCCGTCTGCGCCATCGTCCGCCCCGTCCAGATCCTGAAAAGGTCCCGCCTTGCCGCGCGGGCTCTTGCGGCTGTATCGGTCGAATGTGGCGAAAACGCCGCGCATGATGCTGATCTCCTGCTCCGAATAGGCGCGGCGGGTCAGAACGGCACGAAGATTGTCGATCATCTTCGGCTTCTTGGCGGCCGGGCGGAAATAGCCCCGCGCATCGAGCGCCTCCTCGACGGATTCGATCATTCCGAACAACTGCTCCTTGGTGGCCGGCTTCTGCTCCAGCGGCTGGAACGAGGTTTCGGCCAGATCCTCGAGCCCGCCCTTCATCCACTCATAGGACATCAACAGCACCGCCTGGGCGATATTGAGCGAGGCAAAGGCCGGATTGACCGGAAAGGTGACGATCTCGTCGGCGAGCGCGACCTCCTCATTGGTCAGCCCCCAGCGCTCGCGCCCGAACATGATGCCGGTCGCCTCCCCGGCCTTGAACCGCCGCCGCAGCGTTTCGGCCGCCACCACCGGGGAGCGCACCGGCTTGAATCCGTAGCGTTCGCGCGCGGTGGTCGCATAGACGAAATTGAGGTCGGCCAAGGCCTTCTCCAACGTGCCGTAGACCCGCGTCGAGTCGATCACGTGGTCGGCCTTCGAGGCTGCCGCACGGGCCTTCTCGCTCGGCCAGCCATCGCGCGGATTGACGAGCCTGAGTTCCGACAGGCCGAAATTGGCCATGGCACGCGCCACCATGCCAATATTCTCGCCCAGTTGCGGCTCGACGAGGATGATCGCCGGCCCCTCGGCCAGAAGTTCGCGTTCGCTGTTGGTGCCTGACATGACGAGCCTCGAGTGGAATTTCGCGGCTTCACTGGCACAAAGTGCTGGAAAAATCAAAACCCCGCTGCGGTCCGGAGCCCTTCCGTCCGTCTTGCACCCCCAGGGTATCCGTACCTGGCGAGGTTCCGCACCTCTATTTCATCGGTTCTTCAACCGGCGCGGCGCGGCGATTTGTCGGCCTCGATGGTGGGACGTCCGCCTATCTGTCGGCTGCTATGGTTTTCAACTCGTCCTTGATCGACGCGCCGGAATTGCCGTTCACCACCGGATAGATGTCGTCGATCACCGGTCGCCCGCCCTCTTCCTCGATGTGGAAGATCAAGACGGTGTCCTCCTGGTATTCCGGACCGTCGCCGAAGCATTTGCGGTTGTTGAACAGCGCCGTCACCTGTCCGTCGCCTTCCTCCTCGATGCGGATGTTCTCGAACGGGCAGCCATCCTGGCCACCGGCGATCGGGTCGTAGCCGAACGGCGAACCCGTTGTCTCCCCCTCCGGCGGATCATAGGCCGGATGCCGGGACGCCTCGCGGTAGATGCCGGCGAAGTCGGCGCTGAACAGCCGGGCGAGCCGGGGCTCGCCGAACACGTCCTCGCCGGTCGCCCCGTCGGCAGCCCAGTTGCCGGCCGCCACGTCGATGACCTCGCGCACCGGAGCGGTCGGATCGGCGGCCTGGCAGGCACCGGCGGCAAGCAGAAGCAGGGCATAGGCGGCAGCCAGAAATTTCATCACGGACTTCCCGAAACAGGAGTGGAATGCTGTCTGGCAATCTATCCGAGGCAGGACCAGCCACAAGGCCCGACGCGAGGCTGAAATACGGCCAAAGTTGGTGTCATTTCGTCAACGAAAAGCCCTTACGACGGGGCTCGGCGCTTTGCGTTCCCGATCCGGAATGCTATAGGCGCTGCCAGACAGAAAACAGGGACCCTCGTCCCTCCCCCTAGCCGCGAGGATACTCATGAACAAGATCAAGGTTGCCAACCCCGTCGTCGATCTCGACGGCGACGAGATGACCCGCATCATCTGGCAGTTCATCAAGGAAAAGCTGATCCTGCCCTATCTTGATCTGCAGATCGAGTATTACGACCTCTCGGTCGAGAACCGCGACGCCACCAATGACCAGGTCACGATCGATTCGGCCAATGCGATCAAGAAGCACGGCGTCGGCATCAAGTGCGCGACGATCACCCCGGACGAACAGCGCGTCAAGGAATTCAACCTCAAGGAAATGTGGAAGAGCCCGAACGGCACCATCCGCAACATCCTAGGCGGCGTGATCTTCCGCGAGCCGATCATCTGCAAGAACGTGCCGCGCCTCGTTCCCGGCTGGACCAAGCCGATCGTTGTTGGCCGTCACGCCTTCGGCGACCAGTACAAGGCGACCGACTTCAAGTTCCCCGGCAAGGGCACGCTGACCATCAAGTTCGTCGGCGAAGACGGCGAAGTGATCGAGAAGGAAGTCTACAAGGCTCCGGGCGCTGGCGTCGCCATGGCCATGTACAACCTCGACGAGTCGATCCGCGATTTCGCCCGTGCGTCGATGATGTACGGCCTGATGCGCAAGTGGCCGGTCTACCTGTCGACCAAGAACACCATCCTCAAGGCCTATGACGGACGCTTCAAGGACATCTTCGAGGAAGTCTACCAGAACGAGTTCAAGGCGCAGTTCGACGAAGCCGGCATCATCTACGAACACCGCCTGATCGACGACATGGTCGCCTCTGCTTTGAAGTGGTCCGGCGGCTATGTCTGGGCCTGCAAGAACTACGATGGCGACGTGCAGTCCGATACGGTCGCCCAGGGCTTTGGCTCGCTCGGCCTGATGACCTCGGTCCTGCTCACCCCGGACGGCAAGACGGTCGAAGCCGAAGCCGCCCACGGCACGGTCACCCGTCACTATCGTCAGCACCAGAAGGGTCAGGAAACCTCGACCAACTCGATCGCCTCGATCTTCGCCTGGACCCGCGGCCTCGCGCATCGCGCCAAACTCGACGACAATGCCGAACTCGCCCGCTTCGCCACCACGCTGGAAAAGGTCTGCATCGACACCGTCGAGAGTGGATTCATGACCAAGGACCTGGCGCTCTTGATCGGTCCTGACCAGCCGTGGCTGTCGACCACCGCCTTCCTCGACAAGGTCGACGAGAACCTGCAGAAGGCCATGGCAGCCTGAGCCATTCGGTTGCGAGCTTTCACAGAATGACGGAAACCCGGCCTCGCGCCGGGTTTTCTTTTTTTGCTCGGCGCCATCTTGCGAAGCCTGGTAAAGACTGTTAACGATTGGAACATAAAGGGAACGCGCGAGGGAGGAAGCCGTGGCCGAACTGACGCTCTACACCAATCCCATGTCGCGCGGGCGGATCGCCCGGTGGATGGTCGAGGAAACCGGCCAGCCCTATGACACGGTGATCGTTCCCTTTGGTCCTGCGATGAAATCGGCAGACTATCGGGCGGTGAACCCCATGGGCAAGGTGCCGGCGGTGCGCCACGGCGAGGTGATCGTCACCGAATGCGCGGCGATCTGCGCCTATCTCGCCGACACCTTCCCCGAAGCAAAGCTGGCGCCGCCCAACCCGCAGCGCGGCAGCTATTACCGCTGGCTGTTTTTCGCCGCCGGCCCGCTGGAGGCGGCCGTCAGCAATCGCAGCCTCGGCTTCGAGGTTCCCGACGAACGACGCCGCATGATTGGCTATGGCAGTTTCCAGGACGTGATGGATACGCTCGAGCTCGCCGTCTCGACCAATCCCTTCGTCGCCGGCCACGCCTTTACCGCCGCCGACGTCTATGTCAGTTCGCATATCGGCTGGGGCCTGCAATTCGGCTCGATCGAGAAGCGCCCGGCTTTCGAGACTTACCTTGCCCGCGTCAGCGACCGGCCGGCTTTTCGCCGTGCAAAAGAAAAGGACGACGAGGCGATGAACGATATGGCGTCGGCAAACTGAACGATAGTCTGAGAGAAATCCCCTCTTGCCGGCATGGACACTAGCGACGAACAAGCCGACTCTGTTTAGATGCCGTGATTGAACGCATGTGTGCCACCGGGGGGATTGCATGGCCGACGCTTTCATACCCAAGTCCATCGCCGTGTTCCGCGAGGGCTATGACCTGGTGAGGCTCCGGGCCGACGCCATTGCCGGACTGACCGTCGCCATCGTCGCCTTGCCGCTTTCCATGGCCATTGCCATCGCCTCCGGCGTGACGCCGGATCGGGGCCTCTACACCGCCATCGTCGGCGGCTTTCTCGTCTCGTTGCTCGGCGGCAGCCGGCACCAGATCGGCGGGCCTGCCGGTGCCTTCATTGTCCTGGTGTCCACCACCGTGGCGACCCACGGCCTCGAAGGCCTGATCCTCGCGACGATGATGTCCGGCGTTTTCCTCTTGCTGGCCGGCGCCCTGAAACTGGGCGACTATGTCAAGTTCATACCCTATCCCGTGACGGTAGGCTTCACCGCCGGCATCGCCGTCATCATCTTCGCCAGCCAGATCAGCGAGTTGTTCGGCCTCATCTTGCCTGGCAAGGAGCCCGGCCCGCTGGTCGACAAGCTGCCGGCGCTTGCCGCCGCACTGCCCAGCTTCGACCCGGGCGCAGCTTCGATCGCCGCACTGACGGTCGGCACGATCCTCGCATTGCGACGTCTGCGGCCCTCCTGGCCCGGCATGCTGATCGCCGTCTGCCTCGCCTCCGCCGTGACCGCGTTGCTGCATCTCGACATCGCCACCATCGGCAGCCGCTTCGGCGGCATTCCCCGCAGTCTCCCCTTGCCGCAACTTCCCGTCCTGTCGCTCGACCTCGCCCAGGCGGTCCTGCCGGATGCCATTGCCTTCGCACTCCTCGGCGCCATCGAATCGCTGCTTTCAGCGGTCGTCGCCGACGGCATGACCGGGAGGCGCCATCGCTCGAATGTCGAGCTGATCGGACAGGGCATCGCCAATATCGGCTCGGGCCTGTTCGGCGGCTTCTGCGTGACCGGCACCATCGCCCGCACCGCGACCAATGTCCGCGCCGGCGGAACGAGCCCGGTCGCCGGCATGTTGCACGCGCTTTTCCTGCTGCTGTTCATGGTGATCGCGGCACCCCTTGCCAGCTATATCCCGCTGGCCGCCCTTGCCGGCGTCCTGGCGATCGTCGCATGGAACATGATCGAGCGACCGGCCTTCGCCGCCCTCATCCGCACCTCGCGCGGCGATGCCGTGGTGCTGCTCGTCACCATGCTGCTCGTCGTCTTCCGCGACCTGACGGAGGGGATCGTGGTCGGCTTCACCCTCGGCGCGCTGCTCTTCATCGACCGCATGGGAAAAAGCGTCACCGTCGCGCCGCAGGATGAGCTCAAGGAGCGGCCGCTCGACAATATCGACGGCAATACCGTCGTCTATCGCCTCGGCGGGGCCTTCTTCTTCGGCGCTGCGGCGACGGTCGGATCGGTCCTCGACCGGATCGCCGATCAGTACCACCATTTCGTCATCGACTGCTCCAGCCTGCATTTCATCGACTCGACCGCGGCCAACGTCATCGCCGGTACCGTGCGCAAGGCGCGACGCGCCGGGGTCAGCGTCTACATCACCGGCGCCGAACCGGATGTGCGCCGCATGCTGGAAACCCATGAGGTTCACGGCGCGAATGTGTTCTACCTCGCCTCGGTCGGGGAAGCGCGCGCCCGGATCGCGGAAAAATCCGCCTGATCCGGTGCCGCTCCGCGCACCGCGCGACGCACCGGAACGCGAATAGGAATCAGTTGGGCGCGGGGGCAGGCCGGGATCCGCCACATATCACACAGCGCTTCCCTTGTGACAGGTCGCGCAGACTGCGCATTGGCGAGCGGATGGCACTCGCACAAGGAAAAGGGCGTGGCCTCGAGCCGCGCCCCTCCTCAAGCTCTTCGATGAATAGCTTCGCCCGGCAGACGGTTACCGCAAGAGCGAAGGCAACCGAATACCGATCTGCGGGCGATCAGCCGGCGAGCGCCGCCGCGACAGCCTCGATCGCCGCTTCCGCCTGGGCACCGTCCGGGCCGCCGGCCTGCGCCATGTCCGGCCGGCCTCCGCCACCCTTGCCACCGAGCGCGGCCGAGGCGACGCGCACGAGTTCGACCGCGCTCACCTTGTCCACCAGATCGGCGGTCACCGCGACAACGGCACTGGCCTTGCCGTCTTCCGACACGCCGACCAGCGTAACGACACCCGATCCGAGCGTCGTCTTGCCGTCGTCGGCCAGGCCCTTGAGGTCCTTCGGGTCGACGCCATTCAGCACCTTGCCGATGAAACGGATGCCATTGACCTCGCGAACGGCTTCGTCCGCCCCTGCCTGACCGCCGCCCATGGCAAGCTTGCGCTTGGCGTCGGCCAATTCACGCTCGAGCTTGCGACGCTCGTCGATCAGCACCTCCACCCGCGAAACGACATCGCCGGGCTGCACCTTGAGTGCCGTGGCCAACTGTTTCACCCGCTCGTCCTGATCGGCAAGATAGGCCCGTGCGGCTTCCCCGGTCAGGGCTTCGATGCGGCGCACGCCGGCGCCGACGGCGCTTTCGCCGAGGATGCGCACCAGGCCGATATCACCGGTCGCGCCGACATGGGTGCCGCCGCACAACTCGACGGAATAGGCCTTGCCGGCCTTGGGACCATCCAGTGCCGTGCCCATCGACACGACCCGAACCTCATCACCGTATTTCTCGCCGAACAGCGCCATCGCGCCCTCGGCGATCGCGTCATCAACGCTCATCAGGCGCGTCGTGACCGGAGAATTCTGCACGACGATGGCATTGGCCATGTCCTCGACGACCTTCAGTTCGTCCGCCGACATCGGTTTCGGATGCGAGACATCGAAACGCAGGCGTTCCGGCGCGACCAGCGAACCCTTCTGGGCGACATGGGTGCCGAGCACTTCGCGCAGCGCCTCGTGGATCAGGTGCGTCGCCGAATGGTTGGAACGCAGCCGCGAGCGGCGGGCGTGATCGACGGTGAGCACGACCGCATCGCCGACCTTGAGCGTGCCCTCGGAAACAGACGAGACATGAACGAACAGGCCCTCGCCCTTCTTTTGCGTATCACTGACCGATACGCGCGCGGCATCGCTGACGATCAGCCCGGCATCCCCCATCTGGCCGCCCGATTCGGCATAGAACGGCGTCTGGTTGACGACGATCTGCACGTTCTCGCCGGCCGAAGCGCTCTCGACCGCCACGCCGTCACGCACGATGGCCTGAACCTGGCCCTCGGCAGTCTCGGAGGAATAGCCGAAAAACTCGGTCGCGCCGTGCTTTTCCTTGAGTTCGAACCAGATGGTCTCCGTGGCCTTGTCGCCGGAGCCGGCCCAATGGGCGCGCGCCTCGGCCTTCTGCCGCTGCATGGCATCGTTGAAGCCGGTGATGTCGACGCCGATGCCACGGGCGCGCAGCGCATCCTGGGTCAGGTCGAGTGGGAACCCATAGGTGTCGTAAAGCTTGAACACCGTCTCGCCGTCGAGCGTGTCACCCTTGCCGAGCTCGGTGGTCGCGTCGGAAAGGAGCGACAGGCCGCGCTCGAGCGTCTTGCGGAACCGCGTCTCCTCGAGCTTCAGCGTCTCGGCGATCAGCGCCTCGGCGCGCACCAGCTCCGGATAGGCACGGCCCATCTGCTGGACGAGGACGGGAAGCAGCTTGTAGATCACCGGTTCGCGCGCGCCGAGCAGTTCCGCATGACGCATGGCGCGCCGCATGATGCGGCGCAGCACATAGCCGCGGCCTTCGTTGGACGGCAGCACACCGTCGGCAATCAGGAAGGCCGAGGAGCGCAGATGGTCGGCGATCACCCGGTGGCTGGCGCGGCGTTCGCCTTCGGCGGCAACCCCGGTCAGGTCGACGGAAGCATCGATCAGGGCGCGGAACAGGTCGATGTCGTAATTATCGTGACGGCCCTGCAGCACGGCCGCCACACGCTCGAGCCCCATGCCGGTGTCGATCGACGGACGCGGCAGGTCGACGCGCTGCTCCTTGGTCACCTGCTCATACTGCATGAAAACGAGGTTCCAGATTTCGATGAAACGGTCGCCATCCTCCTCCGGCGAACCGGGCGGGCCGCCCCAGATGTGGTCGCCGTGATCGTAGAAGATCTCCGAGCACGGACCGCATGGCCCGGTATCGCCCATCGACCAGAAATTGTCGCTGGTCGGAATGCGGATGATGCGGTCGTCGCTAAGCCCGCCGATCTTCTTCCACAGATCGAACGCCTCGTCGTCGGTGTGGTAGACGGTGACCAGAAGACGCTTGCGGTCGAGGCCGAATTCCTTGGTGATCAGGTTCCAGGCAAGCTCGATCGCCTGCTCCTTGAAATAATCGCCGAACGAGAAATTGCCGAGCATTTCGAAGAAGGTGTGATGGCGAGCGGTGTAGCCGACATTGTCGAGGTCGTTGTGCTTGCCACCGGCCCGTACGCATTTCTGCGCCGTCGCCGCCGTCGAATAGGGACGATGCTCGAGCCCGGTAAAGACGTTCTTGAACTGAACCATGCCGGCATTGGTGAACATCAGCGTCGGGTCGTTGCGCGGAACCAGCGGGCTCGATGACACGATCTCGTGGCCGTTCGCCTTGTAGAAATCGAGAAAAGTCGACCGGATGTCGTTCACGCCGCTCATGTCATGCCCTTCATTCTGGCCGAAAAGCGGCCGATCCGCGAAAATCAATGGCTTTTATCGTTCGCCATTCCCCCTGTCCAGCCGCCCAACGCAAAACCGGCCACACCTCTTTCGATATGTGGCCGGCGGATAGGCTGAAAGGCAATGTTCAAACAGCAGACTATTCGTCGCCGCCGCCCGCGTCCTCGCTGTCAGGGCCGCCATTCTGCAGGAACCGTTCGGCAATCAACCCGGCATTCTGCCGAAGCGCCATCTCGATCTCCTGGGCCAGCGCCGGATTGTCGCGCAGGAAAAGCTTGGCGTTTTCGCGGCCCTGACCGAGCCGCTGGCTGTTATAGGAGAACCACGCGCCCGCCTTTTCGACAATGCCGGCCTTGACCCCGAGATCGACCAGTTCGCCGGTCTTCGACACGCCCTCGCCATACATGATGTCGAATTCCACCTGCTTGAAGGGCGGCGCCATCTTGTTCTTGACTACCTTGACGCGGGTCTGGTTGCCGACGACCTCTTCGCGGTCCTTGACCGCGCCGATGCGGCGGATGTCGAGGCGGACCGAGGCGTAGAACTTCAGCGCATTACCGCCTGTCGTGGTTTCCGGCGAGCCGAACATCACGCCGATCTTCATGCGGATCTGGTTGATGAAGATCACCATCGTCTTCGACTTGGAGATCGACGCGGTGAGCTTGCGCAGCGCCTGGCTCATCAGGCGGGCCTGAAGGCCCGGCAGACTGTCGCCCATCTCGCCTTCGATTTCCGCGCGCGGCGTCAGCGCCGCGACCGAATCGACGACCAGAACGTCGACCGCGCCGGAACGCACCAGCGTATCGGTGATCTCAAGCGCCTGCTCACCCGTATCCGGCTGCGAGATCAGAAGGTTTTGCAGATCGACGCCGAGCTTGCGGGCATAGATCGGATCAAGCGCATGCTCCGCATCGACGAAGGCGCAGATGCCGCCCTTCTTCTGCGCTTCAGCGATCGTCTGCAGCGCAAGCGTCGTCTTGCCCGAGCTCTCCGGGCCGTAAATCTCAACGATACGGCCCTTGGGCAGGCCGCCAATGCCGAGCGCGATGTCGAGGCTGAGTGAGCCGGTCGAGACCGTCTCGACTTCGACCACGCTCTCGTTTGCGCCGAGCTTCATGATCGAGCCCTTGCCGAACGATCGTTCGATCTGCGCGAGCGCCGCTTCCAATGCCTTGCTTTTATCCACCGATTTGTCCTCTACGAGCCGCAAAGAATTTTGTGCCATCTGGTTCACCTTTAGGTTATTGAAGCCGCATAGGCAATGAAGCAGCCGATGGCGAATATGTACATGTTTTGTTCTCATTTGGCAATAGCCAGTCAAACATCTGGAATAACGAGCTTTCCAGGCGAGTGTTCCACTTTTGTCCTAGACAGGGCAAGGTGCTGCGGGAGCCTTCTGACCGACGTCCGGTCGGCGGTTTCGTCGCCGTACGATTCGCCCCTTGCCAACAGCCCGGCGTCACCCCTATGACCGCCCCGGTGCTGGTGATCGGGGGCGCCCATATCGACCGCCGCGGCAGGATCGACGGTCAGACCCGCCTGGGCGCGAGCAATCCCGGCAAATGGCTCGAGGAGCCCGGCGGTGGTGCCTTCAACGCGGCCTGCAATCTGGCGCGGCTCGGCCATCCCGTCCGCCTCGTCGCGCCGCGTGGTGGCGATGCGAACGGCCAGCGCGTGGCGGCGGCGGCGGATCAGGCGGGGATCGAGGATTGCCCAGTCGTCTTCCTCGATCGCGCCACGCCGAGCTATACCGCCATCCTGGAAAACGACGGCAATCTGATCGTGGCGCTTGCCGACATGGCGCTCTATGACCTCTTCACCCCGCGCCGCTTGCGCAGCCGCTCGCTGCGCGACAGCCTGGCCGCGACGCAGAATGTGCTGTGTGACGCCAACCTGCCCGGCGACACGATCTCCGCCCTGGCGACCAGCGCCGGCGGACTCGGCAAGCCGATCTCGGCCATTGCCATTTCCCCGGCCAAGGCGCTCCGTCTCAAGGCCTGCCTGTCGGATCTCGATCACGTCTTCATGAACGCCGCCGAGGCTGAAGTGCTGGCCGGCGCACGGGCCGTTGATCCCGCCGACTGGCCAGCCCTGCTGCGGCGGGCGGGTCTGCGCGCCGGCACGGTCACCATGGGGGCCGGCGCCACCGTCGCCTTCGACGAGAACGACATCGCCCTGCTCGCCCCGCCGATGCTTGCGTCCATATCCGACGTCACCGGCGCCGGCGACGCCTTCGCGGCCGGCTTCCTGTCGGCCAAGATCCGTGGGGAGACGAACGGCGAAGCGTTGCGCCACGGAACCGCCTGTGCCGCGATTACCCTGCGTTCGCCCCATGCGACCGCGGAAAACCTTACCGGCGATCTCCTAAAGTCGGGGCTGGCCCTTGTGCCCGCAGCCGCTATCCTGTCAAGAAACCCGCTCAATTCCGGACACGAATGATGACAAACTCCATTTCCCCCCTTCTGCCGATCGTCTACGCGGCCGAGGTCGTCGCCGCGAAAGCACGCGGAGCGCCGATCGTCGCGCTGGAATCGACCATCATCACCCATGGCATGCCTTTTCCGGGAAATCTGGACATGGCCCGCAGCGTCGAGCACATCGTGCGCCAGAACGGTGCTGTGCCGGCCACCATCGCGGTGATCGAAGGCGTGTTGCACATCGGCCTCGAACCGGACCAGATCGCAGCCCTGGCGGAAATGCGCGACGTTATGAAGCTGTCGCGCGCCGACATCGCCTTTGCGCTTGCCGAAAGGCGCACCGGCGCGACGACGGTGGCGGCGACCATGATCGCCGCGGCCCGCGCCGGCATTTCGGTCTTTGCCACCGGCGGCATCGGCGGCGTTCATCGCGGCGCCGAGGAGACCTTCGATATTTCCGCCGACCTCGAGGAACTGGCGCGCACGTCGGTCATCGTCGTCTCCGCCGGCCCCAAGGCCATCCTCGACATTCCCAAGACGCTCGAAATGCTGGAGACCCGAGGGGTCCCGGTGGTCAGCTTCGACAGTGAGGAATTCCCGGCCTTCTGGTCGCGCTCGTCCGGACTGAAGAGCCCGCTGACCCTGCCGAGCCCGGCTGCGATCGCCAACTTCCAGCGCATGCGCGAACAACTCGGCATTGAGGGCGGCATGCTGATCGCCAATCCCGTGCCGCTGGAGGCCGAGATCCCGCGCGAGGAGATGGAGATCTATATCGGCCGGGCACTGGCCAGTGCCGAGCGCGAGGAAATCACCGGGAAGGAGGTCACCCCCTTTCTGCTCGACACGATCTTCCACATGACCGGCGGACGCAGCCTCAAGACCAATATCGCGCTGGTCGAGAACAATGCGCGCCTGGCCGCCGAGATCGCGGTGGCGATGAACGGCTGAGAGCACCGAGAACGGCGCAACCGATCGGTCGGATCGGGTCCGGTGTCAGTCGAGATAGCCGAGGCGAGCCGCCTCGGTCAGCGCCTGCTCGATACGGTCTGTGCCGAGCTTGCGACACAGCGAGCCAACCAAATAGTTGACGGTGCGCGTCGACAGCAAAAGCCGGCGCGCGATCGCCGCCGTATCGTGGCCGGCGGCCGTCAGCAACAGACACTCGATCTCCAGGCCGGATAGGCCCGACGACTGGCCCGCGCGTCGTTTTTCCAGCGTCTCCAACCGGTCGAGCAAATGGATCGACAGGAAGCTGAACTCGTCCAGTTTAGCCGGCGTCAGGGCATCGCGTTCGCCATAGACGCCGAAGATATGCTTGCGCCCGCCGAGCGTCGGCAGGGCGGCATAGGCGCCCTGGCTCATGCCGTGTTGCTCGAGCAGAGCCATCAGTTGTTGCACCTGAACCGACCCTTGCGCCTTCGCACTCAGATCGCTGACATGCCACTGATAGGCCAGCCGGTCGGATGTGGCGAAGATGCGCACCGGCGCGGCTGGAAGCCCGCCTATGGCGTCGAAGCCGTCGATGAAGGTCGGGGGAGCATTTGTCAGGAGAAGTTCGTCCCGCAGCGAGCCGGTGGGGGCCGAGCGCGCGGCGAAGAGCTTGAAATAGTCGAAACGGAAACGGCGCAACAGAAGGCTGATCACGGCACCGATCTCGTTCAGGCTCTCCACCGCCTGAATTCGCACCAGCAGTTCCCTGCCACCGCCGTCTGCAACCCCTTTACCGTCCATCGCACCTCGACCACATGCCACACGTCTGTCCGCAACAGACCAGCTTCGCCGGAGCCGATCCCCTACCCGGTTCGCGGCCGCGGCGTGCAGGCCGCAGAATGGACGACCGTCAGGACAGTAGGCGCATGAAATTGCCCAAAGTCAATTTGTCCCGTCGAGCATTTCGCGCACCGCGACGGCAAGTTGCTTGAGCGAGAACGGCTTGGGCAGGAAGCCGAATTTCGCGTCCGCCGGCAGGTTGCGGGCAAAGGCGTCCTCGGCATAGCCGGAGACGAAGATGAACTTCAGGTCCGGATAATTCTTGCGCAGTTCGGTCAGCAGTGTCGGTCCGTCCATTTCGGGCATGACCACGTCCGAGACGACGATGTCGACCGCGCCCTGCAATTCTTCCATGATATCGAGCGCCTCGACGCCAGAGCCGGCTTCGTGCACGGTATAGCCGCGGGTTTCCAGCATACGCTTGCCGCCGCGCCGCACCGCCTCCTCGTCCTCGACCAAAAGCACCACGGCGGACTTGCCGGTCAGGTCGGCCGGTTCCTTGTCGTGCGGGCTGGCTGACGGCAGTGAACCGACAACGGCCTGCCCCTCGCCGCTTGTCCCGCCGGTACCAACCAGAGCGGCTGTTTCGCTCGCCGGAACAACCTCGGGAATGTGTCGCGGCAGGAAGATGCTGAACCTTGTCCCGCGACCGACTTCCGACACCGGATAGATATAGCCACCGGACTGCTTGACGATGCCGTAGACCATGGCAAGCCCGAGACCCGTTCCCTTGCCCACGTCCTTGGTGGTGAAGAACGGCTCGAAGATCTTGTCCATGATCTCCGGCGCAATCCCCGTCCCGGTATCCGCCACCTCTACCAGGACGAATTCCTCCTCCGGCAGGCCGCGATAATTGAAGGCCGCCGCCTCGGCGGAAGAAATATTGCGGGTCGTCACCGTGATCGTCCCGCCGTCCGGCATGGCGTCGCGGGCGTTGACGCACAGGTTGATCAACACCTGCTCGAATTGCGAAAGGTCGGTCTTCACCGCCCACAGATCACGGCCATAATCGACCTTCAGCTTGACATTGCTGCCCGAGATCAGCCGATCGACCAGCATGCGCAGATCGCCGATCACATCCGTTAGGTTGAGCACGCTCGGCCGCATGGTCTGCTTGCGCGAGAAGGCCAGCAACTGGCGCACCAGGACCGCCGCGCGGTTGGCGTTGCGCTTGATCTCCATCAGGTCGGCAAAGCTCGAATCCGACGGCCGCGCCTGCAGCAGCAGATGGTCGGAGGACAGAAGGATGGCCGTAAGCACGTTGTTGAAGTCATGCGCAATGCCGCCGGCCAGCGTGCCGACGGCGTTCATCTTCTGCGTCTGCGCCATCTGCGTCTCGAGCGCCTTCTGGTCCGTCACGTCGACCGCATAGACGATCGCCGCCTCTTCCGGCGCCTCGTCGCTCTGGTCGATCACCGCATTGACGTAGAAGCGAAAATGACGGGTATCGCTGTCCGGATGGCGGCTGTCGATCGGGGCGATGTCGACCTGGCGATCCTTGGCGGCGGCGAGCGCCTCATGAAAGCGCTCACGCTCGCTTTCATGGATGACGACCTCGAGCTTGCCGCCGCGATCGACATCGTCGCGGCTGACGATATCGGAGAACAGTTTGAGGAACGGCGCATTGGTGCGCAGGATCCGTCCGTCCCCATCGACCGAGGCGATGGCCATCGGCGTGTTGTTGAAGAAGCGGGTGAAGCGCATGGAGGCGATCGACGCCGACTGATCGCTGCCGCCGTCCTGCCGGGCCAGCACGATCGAACGGCTCTCGCCGGGTGCGCCGTCGCGCGCCGAGCGGACCCGATGGACCAGCCTGACCGGCAGGCTCTGGCCGTTGACCCGTCTGAGGTCGAGATCGAGGGTCTCGGTCTTCGACTGGCCGGGCTCGGCCTGCACCGAATTGATCAGCGCCATGCCCTCGCCGGCCACCAGGTCGGCAATCGTCATCGAGCCGGGGCTGAACTGGGTGAGGTCGACCCCCAGCCACTCCGCCAGCGTGGCGTTGAGATAGTAGATCTCGCCCTTGCGGCCGGCGGAGAAGAAACCGGCGGGGGCATGGTCGAGATAATCGATGGCGTGCTGCAATTCCTTGAAGAAACGCTCCTGGTCGTCCCGCTCGGAGGTGATGTCGCTGATTTGCCAGATATGCAGCTTCTTGCCGAGCCGACGCTCGCCCGCCAGCAGCCGCGCCTTCAGCCGATACCAATGCGCACCCGAACCACTCCCGGTATGGGTCCCGAGCGGCTTGAGCAGGCGGAACTCCTCGTAGCCTTCGCGGCCTTCGCGCAAGCCGTTGGTCAGGCGGTAGAGCGCTTCGCTCGATTCGCGATAACGCGACAGCAGCGCTTCGAGCGATTGCACCTCGGTCGCCTTCTTGGCGCCTGTCATGCGACCATAGGCGCCATTGGCATAAATCACGCGACCATCGGCGTCGGTGATCAGGATGCCGTCGGGCTGGCTGGCGAGAAAGCTGCGCGCCAGCGTGTCCGAATGGGATTGCGGCATGACCTCGACGAAACCGATCACCGCCGCGACAATGAAGAATATCCCCATCATCGCAAGGATGCCGAGAAGGCCGAGCACGATCTCGTTGTCGAGCTGGCCGCGGAACACGACGAAGCCGGCCGCAGCCGCGAGCAGCACGAAGGCGAGCAGGATGACGCGCAGAGCCGTGCCCGAACGCGTTGCGTGATCCACAAGCGGACCTTCGTCGTCTGCGCCCTTCGGCTCTCTTGTCATATGTGCCTCGTACTCGAGCCCGGATTGCGCGTCGCCGCCTGCGATGCTTGAGGGAATCGGGGCGTGTAGAACCTCTTTAGCAATTTGCGGCAGCGGCAAAAAGCACCGGGCGGGCATAATGAGGGGCGCCATACACAGCAATCCCACAGGAATGCCTCATTTGACGGAGATCCTTCGCCTTTTACGCGAAGCACGCTCCCTGCCGCGTGCCGCGCCCTTGCCGGATTGCGAAATCGCCTATCTTCTGCCAGAAAGCGAAAAAAGGGAGAACGCGACATGTTTGACGAACTGGTGACCGCCTACGGGAACCGTTTTCTGGTCGCAGCACTCGGCGTCAGCCTTGCGCTCCTGTGCCTGTTCATCGTGCTCTGGCTGTTGCGCAACCGCGCGCCCTCTCCCTTCGTCCGCGGCGGCCGCAACCGCCAGCCGCGCCTGCAGGTGCTGGATGCCGCCGCCGTGGATGCCCGCCGGCGGCTGGTGTTGGTGCGCCGCGACAATGTCGAACACCTGGTGATGATCGGCGGCCCGACCGACATCGTCATCGAAAGCGGCATAGGCGACGAGCGCGCCTACCTCTCGGCAAGGCCGGTCACCGATGCGCCATTGCAGGTCGCCGCCGACGTCGCGCCTGCATCGCAACCGGCACCGGCCACGACACGCGCCCTCGACCGGGCGCAGACCCCGCTTGCGCCAGCGACGCCGGCCGAAGCCGTGCCCGCGACACGGCGCGAAGTCGCTCCGGCAACAAGGCCGGACGCGCCCGTCGCCGCCCGCCCCTCGACACCCCCGGCAACCGCGCCGGCTGCGGCAGCGGCAACGCCGTCTTCCGTGACCCAAATAAAGGCGGCGCCCCCCGCCGGCCCCGCTCCGCAGCTTGCCCAAGCGCAACGCCCACCGGCACCGAGCGCGGAGGCTGCCGCACCGGAGACGGTAAAGTCACCGGTGGTCAGGCCCGAACCGGCCCGCCCGCCGCTGCAACCACCCGAAAGCGAAAAGCCCGAGGGGCAAAAGGCGGAGGCGTCGGCCCCGCGCGCCGTTGCCCAGCCGGTCATGCAACCGGTTGCCAGCGCTTCCACCAGCCCCGTTGCACATCCCGTCCAGCCCGTAGCGCCGGCCGCTGCCGCAGTTCAGGCCGAGCCTGCGGCACGCCCTGCCGCTCCGGTCACCGCGCCCGCGCCCCCTCCGGTCGAGGTTTCGGCACGGTTTGCCGCACCGACAGCCGCCGCGGCAATAGCGACCGACGTTCTCGCCCCGTCGCTGGAAGGCCCGTCGAAGCCGGCAGCCGGCCTTACCGTCATTCCGCAGAATGATGCGTCCGAAATCCTCGAGGCGGCGCGCCAGCGCGTGCTTTCGCCGGTCTCCGGGCCGTCCCGTGGTATCGAACCGCGCCCGGACCTGTCTTCCGCCACGCCAGAACCGCCCGTCCGGTCCGGCCAACAGAGCGAATTCGAGCGCGTTCTGGAAGAAGAAATGGCCCTACATCTTGCGGCGAACGACGCTCAGCCGACGGCATCGCCGCCATTCCAGCCGATCCTGCCCGAAACGCGCGCCGACCGTCCTTTCGTCCCGCCGGTCGCCGTGCCCACGAAAAACGACCCAGCCCGGCCAGGCCTCCCCGCCAAGCAGGAGCCGGACCTGCAGGACGAGATCGCCCGCATTTTCGGCGAGATGTCGGCAGATCGCCACTAAGGCACTCCTGAACGCGAAAATGCCGGCGCGAGCCGGCATTTCGTTTTGACCGAGGGTCGTTCAAGCAGAGGAAGCCATGGCTTGTGGGGTAGCGCTATTCGTCGCGATAGACCTTCTCGCGTCGCTCGTGGCGCTCCTGCGCCTCGATCGACAGGGTGGCGATCGGCCGTGCATCCAGCCGCTTCAGGCCGATCGGTTCACCCGTCTCCTCGCAATAGCCATAGGTTCCGTCATCGATCCGCTGCAAGGCGGCGTCGATCTTGGAAATCAGCTTGCGCTGCCGGTCGCGGGCACGAAGCTCGATGGCACGGTCGGTTTCGGAGGAAGCCCGGTCGGCGAGATCGGGATGATTGGCACTCTCTTCGGCAAGGTGCTCGAGGGTTTCACGCGCTTCCCGGAGGATGTCGTTCTTCCAGGCGATCAGCTTGGCGCGGAAGTAAGCCCTCTGGCTGGCGTTCATGAACTCATCGTCTTCCGAGAGAACATAATTGCTAAGATTGATCTTCTCACTCAACGCGATTCTCCTGAAGAACATCTCAATGGCCGGCTGTATATCCTTTAGATACCCGTCGTTCAAGCCTGATGGATGCGTATCAAAGCATTTTTAAATCTGTCACATTTTTGAGCTAAGAGCATATTTTATAACCACAAAACCTCATTCGGCGGTGGCACGGCGCAGATACCCTTGCAAACCGCGTACACGACTGTCGTCTAATCGGTTTGAACGGCGGTTGACGGACCTCCCCGACAAAAGCTAGTTCAGGGGTAAGAAGCCCAGTCGCGGAATTTCCTCGGATGACCCTCCTTGCCTCGCCTCCTGAACGCATCTACCTCCTGAGGCACGCGAAGTCCGGCTGGGCCATGCCCGGTGGACGCGACTTCGACCGCACCCTCGATCAGGACGGCCAGGAAGAGGCGGCCCAGGTCGCCGGCGAGGCCGCGACGCGTGGCTATCGCCCCGGCCTGGTTCTCTCATCCTCGGCGATGCGCTGCCGGCAAACCGCGGAAGCCGTTCAGCGCGCAATCGACGGCGACACCCAGTTCCGCTTTGTCGACGAACTCTACAATGCGCCGGCCGAAAGCTATGTCGAAGCGCTCGATCGGCATGACGCCTTTTCCTCGGTCATGTTGGTCGGCCACAATCCAGCGATCGAGGAACTCTTCGCCACGCTGGTCGGGATGGACGTCGTCAACCGGACCATCCCGGAGGGGTATCCGACGTCGGGGCTTGCCGTTCTCGATCGCAATGGCGTCGGAAAAGACTGGAGCCTGCGGGATTTCCTCGTCGGCTGATCGCCACGCGACAGTATCGTCCGGTCCGCGACGATAAGGCACCCGTCCCGGCCCTGTTTGCGCGCCCGCATCCTTCCTATATGACGGGACGCACATCACGCAGGGACGAGAACATTGCCGCCATCCTTGACCAGCCTGACCGACGAAGCCGCGATCGCCCTCGACAATCTCGCCGACCGTGCCGCCAATCTCGTCAATCCGACGCTGCGCCTCGGCGTCACCGGCCTGTCGCGGGCGGGAAAGACGGTCTTCATTTCCTCCCTAGTCCACAACCTGCTGCATGGCGGACGCCTGCCGCTGTTCGAGCCGATCCGCTCGGGCCGCGTGACCGCGACACGTCTCGAGGAGCAGCCCGACGATGCCGTGCCGCGCTTCCAGTACGAGGACCATATCCGCGCCCTGGTGCGCGACCGGGTCTGGCCGGATTCGACGCGCGCCATCTCCGAGCTTCGCCTGACGATAGAATACAGGAGCGCGAGCGGCTGGAACCGGATGTTCGCGCCCGGCCGCCTGTCGATCGACATCGTCGACTATCCCGGCGAATGGCTGCTCGACCTGCCGCTGCTCGGCCAGGACTTTCGCCGGTTCAGCGAGGCAACGAGCGAGCTTGCCCGAACCGGCATCCGCGCCGAGCTGGCGCGCGACTGGATCGACCTCTGCGCCGCCATCGACATGGACGGGCCGGCCGACGAAATGGTGGCGCGGCAGTTGGCGACCACGTTTACCGCCTATCTGCGCGCCTGCAAGTCCGACGAACGCTCGCTGTCCACCCTGCCGCCCGGCCGGTTCCTCATGCCCGGCGATCTAGACGGTTCGCCGGCGCTGACCTTCGCGCCGCTGGTCGGCATGCCTGAGACGCGCGCGGCTAAGGGATCGCTGCGCGCCATGATGGAGCGCCGCTTCGAGGCTTACAAGTCCGTCGTGGTCAAGCCCTTCTTCCGCGAGCACTTCGCCCGTCTCGACCGGCAGATCGTATTGGTCGACGCGCTGCAGGCGATCAATCGCGGCCCCGAGGCGGTGCAGGATCTGGAGCGGGCGCTCGCCGACGTGCTGGCCTGTTTCCGCGCCGGCACCAACACCATGTTTTCCTCGCTCGTCCGCCGCCGGATCGACCGGGTCCTGGTCGCCGCGACCAAGGCCGACCACCTGCACCACGAAAGCCACGACAGGCTGCAGGCGATCACCCGCCGTCTCGTCGATCGCGCCATCCAGGCGATCGGCATGTCGGGCGCCGGCATCGACGTCATGGCGATCGCTTCAGTGCGCGCCACCCGCGAGGCGACCGTCAAGCGCGACGGCCACGACCTGCCCGTCATCGTCGGCACGCCAATGGAGGGCGAGAAGGTCGGCTCCGAGAGATTCGACGGCAAGCGCAAGACGGCCGTCTTTCCCGGCGACCTGCCGGAAGACGCGCAGCCCTTCTTCCGCTCGCTCGACGAAGGCGCGCCGCATCTCGACCTGCCCGACCTCGACATCGTCCGGTTCCGCCCGCCGCTGATCGAGGAGACCGGCGGCGGGATCACGCTATCCGTGCCGCATATCCGGCTCGACCGCGCCATGCAGTTCCTGTTCGGAGACCGTCTCGCATGAAAAGCCCACCGCCTTCGCCGGAGGCCCCGCGCCGGCGGCCTGTCTCTTTCGCAATCGAGCCGGACGAGCCGCTCAACCCGAAGACCGCGGCACCGCGCGCGCCGCAGAGTTTCGACGAGGGCGTCGAGATCGTGCCCGACGAAGCCGACCCGTTCCTAGGCAACGAACTCGACACAATCGAACCGATCGCCATTGCCAGACCACGGCGCCGTGGCCTGTCGCTCGGCAAGATTGCCGCCGGCGCCTTCGGACTTCTCTTGTCGCTGGCAATCGGCCTATGGCTCGACGGGCTGATCCGCGACCTCTTCTCCCGCTCCGACTGGCTCGGCTATGCGGCGATCGCTGTGCTGGCCGTCGGCCTTCTCGCCCTCTTTCTGCTGCTGGCGCGCGAAGTGATCGGGCTCTACCGGCTGGAGGCGGTGCAGAACCTCAAGGCAGACGCGGAAAAGGCGGCCGCCGAAGGCCGCAAGCCGGCCGCCCGCGCCGTCGTCCGGCAATTGGCGAAGCTGGTCGCGTCGCGCCCGGAAACCGCAAGAGGTCGGGCGACCCTCGAAGCGAGCGAAGAGGACATCATCGACGCACCGCAGTTGATCGAGCTGGCCGAACGCGAACTGCTGGCGCCGCTCGACATCCGTGCGCGCGGGCTCATCCTTGGCGCATCGAAGCGCGTATCGGTGGTGACCGCGGTCAGCCCGCGGGCCCTCGTCGATCTCGCCTATGTGCTGTTCGAGGTATTCCGCCTGGTGCGCAGCATGGCCGAACTGTACGGCGGCCGGCCGGGCACGGTCGGGATGCTGCGGCTGATGCGCGACGTCATCGCCCATCTCGCCGTCACCGGTTCGATCGCCGTGGGCGATGGCCTCGCCCAGCAGATTCTCGGCCACGGGCTCGCGTCGCGGCTTTCCGCGCGCCTTGGCGAAGGCGTGATCAACGGCCTGATGACGGCGCGAATCGGCATCGCCGCCATGGACCTGTGCCGACCCTTGCCGTTCCGGGCGGTGAAGCGACCCGGCATCGGCGATTTCATCTCCGACCTGACGCCGGGCATGACCGGCAAACCGGCCAAGGCCGCCGGCTAGGACAAGCCGCGCTCGAATGCCGTTTTTGCCGTTGCCCGCGAACCCTTTTGCCGCTAGGGCAAGGATGCATTAACCATTCCCGAGGTAGTTTGCCTGCGGGTTCATGGGTTGCTCGTACCAAGGTTCAAATCGATGTCGCATCGTTCCATATCGCCGCTCGGCCGCTTTGTCGTCATGACCGCCGCTGCCATGCTGGCCTCGGCACCCGTCGCCGATGCCGCATCGCGCGACAAGCGATTCTTCCAGTCGGTCGCAGGCGTCTGGAAAGGTCCGGGCGAGATCGTCGCCGGCAAGTACAAGGGCACCAAGTTCACCTGCAGCCTCACCGGCCTGCCACCCGACGGCAACCTGACCGGCATTACCCTCGACGGCACATGCCGTGTCGGCGTCTTTTCGCAACCGATGAAGGCGACGATTTCCGAGGTCGGCGGCAAGTATCAGGGCCAGTTCCTCGACGGCGCGGAAGGCAAGGGTCTCGATATCGTCTCCGGTGCCGTGACCGGTGATCGTGTCGTCATGGGCATCAACCGCAAGAAACTGAACGGCGCCATGGTCGCCCGTCTGCAGAACGACACGGCGATGAACATCACCATTTCCGTGAAGGTCGAGGATCGGATGATCCCGGTGATCGGCTTGAAGCTGAACCGGCAGGCCGACGCCTATGCCGGCGCCGTCAAGAACTGAGGCCGGCTGAGGCCGCCCGCCTCGCCACGATCAAGACCCGGCCATCCTTCAGCCGCGCCACCAGGCGCGGTTTTCGTTTGCAACGGCGATCCCTTGCGTATCGAGCCCGGCCAGCCAGTCGGCAACCGCCCTGCCCTTGACCATCAGACCGCCGTCGAGGTCGGCGAGCGGCATCAGCACGAAGGCGCGCTCGGTCATGCGCGGATGCGGAACCGTCAGGGCCTGTTCGTCGATCTGCAGTCCGTCAAAGGTCAGGATGTCGATGTCGAGCGTGCGCGGCCCCCAACGCTCGGACCGCACCCGCTTCATGTCGCGCTCGATGTCCAGGCAGACCGCGAGCAGCCCGGCCGGCGAAAGGCTGGTCTCGATCGCAGCGCAAGCATTGTAGAAGTCGGCCTGATCGGTCTTGCCCCAGGGCGGCGTGCGATAAAGCCGCGACACCGCCGTCACCCGGCAGTCGCGGCGTGCGTCGAGCCGGCGCAACGCCAGAGCCATGGCTGCGACCGGATCGCCGATATTGCCGCCGAGACCCAGCGTCGCCGGGCGCCAGCCGTCCTCAATTGAAATGCTCAACGCTCACCTGTACATAATCGAGGATGCCCGGCACCGGGGCGCTCGGCTTGCGCACCGCGATCTTCGCCCGCCGGATGGCAGGAAAACGCGTGCATAGCTCCTTGGCGATGGCCAGGGCGAGCGCCTCGATCAGGAAGCGCCGGCTGCTCATCACGGTCTCCTCGATCACCTTGAAGGCGATGCCGTAGTCGACGGTGCCGTCAATGTCGTCGTTTTCCAGCGCGGTCCCGGCCGAAACATCGAATTCGGCGTCGACGAAGAAGCGCTGGCCGAGAAACTCCTCCTCGGCATAGACCCCGTGGCGGGCGAAGAACGCGCAGTTCTTCAGCGTGATCGTGTAGACGTCCGTCATTCTGCCTGCTCCTTGCCGGCCGTGGGTTCGGCCGCGATCATAGCATCGGCGATCGCCAGGGCATCCCGGTTGATCGCGACATTGTGCACGCGGAAAACCGAAGCGCCCTTCATTCGCAAAAGCGCGGTCGTCGCGGCGGTTGCCGCATCACGCTCACCCGCGTCGCGGCCGGTGAGCGTGCCGAGGAAACGCTTGCGCGAGGTCCCCACCAGGAGCGGATAGCCGAACTCCAGCAGTTCGTCGCAGCGCGCCATCAGCGCCATATTCTCCTCGACCGTCTCCTTGGCGAAACCAAAGCCCGGATCCAGCACGATCGTCTCGCGCGTCACATTGGCCGCAGCGGCGATCGACAGAGAGCGGTTGAGATAATCGAACTGGTCGGCGACGACATCGGCCAGCCGGTCGCGGCCGCGCCCGGTGTGCATGATGCACAGCCCAGCCCCGGTTTCCGCAGCAATCGCGGCGATTTCCGGCTCGCGCTGGAGGCCGTGCACATCGTTGATGATATGCGCACCGGCCGCGATCGCAAGGCGGGCGGTCTCGGCGCGATAGGTGTCGATGGAGATCAGCGCATCCGTTTCTGCCACGAGCCTTTCGATCACCGGCAACACCCGTTCCTGTTCCTCGCCGGCACTGACGGGCGTGGCACCGGGCCTTGTCGATTCACCGCCGATATCGAGGATATCGGCACCTTCCGCGACGCATGACAGCGCGTGAGCGACCGCCTTGTCGACGCTGAAATGCCGGCCGCCGTCGGAAAAGGAATCCGGCGTGACGTTGACGATCGCCATCAGCCTGCCTCGCCCTTGAAGGGCAATGCCGCGTCCGTGCGCCGCGCGCCAGTATCCGCTCGTCCCGCTCATCACCCGACTTGTCCTTTCCGGCGTAATTTTTGCGTGTGCTGATATTGCACTTGGAGAGCCTATGCCCCAAGGTCGCGCCGAATTCAACTTGGCGGACCATCGAGAATGAAGACTGCACGCCGAATTGGCGTCCTCACCGCCGCCACGGGCCTGTGGCTCGCTCTGGGGGGAATGACCCAGGCCGAGACGATCGTCCGCAAATCGGTTTCCTATTTTCAGATCGGCGGCACCACGGCCGAGGATCTCGACCGCGAACTCGAACGTCGCGGACCCGTGACCCGCGCCAGCGGATCGCGTCACCCCGGCGCGACCCAGATCAAGTTCGGCGGCGAACTGGACTATGTGCAATCCGCGGGACGTTGCCGGATCGGCAATGTCGACGTGACGCTTGATACGCGCATCATCCTGCCGCAGTGGAAGAACCGCAAGCGGGCCAAGGGCGATCTCGCGCTCATCTGGGACGCCCTGTCCAGCGACATCAAGCGCCACGAGGAACGCCACGCGGAGATCGCGCGGCAGTATGCGCGGCAGTTGGAAAAGACGCTGAAGAAGCTTCGCCCGCAGCGCAATTGCGATGCGATGCAGGCGAAGGTCGCGGAAGCCACCGACAGGGTGATCGCCGCCCATGACGCCGCCCAGATGAATTTCGACCGAGTCGAGGCCGTCAACTTCGAGAATCGCATGATGCGCATCCTCGACTATCGCGCCGGGCAAAATTCCCCCAAAAATTGAGGTGGTTTCGTCTGCCAACCGGGCAAAAATGTCACAGGGCTTGCGCGAAACTTGCACGCGAGCCTGTGAATAACTGACTATTTCTCGGCGTGGTACTTGAACGCATACTGAAATATAAATGTCATCGAATTCAGTCGGTCAGATGATCGGTTCCGAGTTCTCCCTGGCGCATCCAGGTGCCACAGGTGTTCCTCCCTCGCCTGATTATGGCGATGCGCCCTCCTGCCTCGCTCCTCGCTTGTCGAAGAGCGAGGCTTTTTTTTCGATAGATCAGCCCTGGCGTTCGGGAACGCGCACGACCAGACCGTCGAGGGCCGCCGTGACCTTGATCTGACAGGAGAGACGGGAGTTGGGCTGCACATCGGCGGCAAAGTCGAGCATGTCCTCTTCCATCGGCGAAGGCGCCCCGACCTTCTCGGTCCAGGCCTCGTCGACATAGACATGACAGGTCGCGCAGGCGCAGGCGCCGCCGCATTCGGCATCGATGCCGGGGACGGAATTGCGCACGGCATTCTCCATGACCGTGGATCCCTCGTCCGCAGCGATGTCGAAACGCGTGCCGTCGAAAGCGATGATGGTGAGTTGTGCCATGATGAGATGTCCAGACTTCGCCGATTGCAAAAAACGGCGAAGTCATCCCCCAAAAAAGCGGACCAGTCAACATTCAGGCGGGTGAATTTACCGTCATTGGCGACGTCGCCCTAAGCGGCCACCGGCCGGAGGGCCAGCCTTTAGCGGCAGAGCTTGAGAATGAAGTTCTCGGCCTCGATCACGCTGGCGGCAACCGCCGCGAGCCGGCCGGCATCCGCGCCGTCGCGCTCGACGGCTTCTGCCGCCCGCAGCACGGCATGGGCGCCGACGGCACCCGCGGCCCCTCCCAGGCGCTTGGCGATCGTCACCCGCGCCGCATTGCCGGTTTCGCTGGCAAGCGCCTGAAGGCAGCCGCGAGCCTGACGGGCGAACATTTGCAGGATCTCGAGTTCGACGCCCTTATCACCCTTCGTCGTGGTCGCGAGTTGCACGAGGTCGATCGGGCGATCTTTCGAGGGGCAACGCCCGCCGGTGTTTTCGGGGGCTTCGAATGCGATGCTGAGCGCCGCCATGGGTCGATTTCCTTCTTATGGGTTTTATTGGTACGCTTATTCTTGGCGATGCGGCGTCCAGATCCGGTTAAACCGGCGTCCATGTGAGGGCAAAACATTACGATATGGTTAACGCCCTCTAAACGACGGAAGCATATGGTTTTTCACGCGCTAATTTAGTTTAAATGCTGTTAACAATCGCTTCGTCGCGTTAGGAATGACGCCCCCCCTTAATTGTCTCGACATTCTGAATGTGTCACTACGGTACGACTGATATGGGCAAAGGGTGGGTCCCTTTGCCCTAAGGCCGGATGATGATAGGAAAATATCGTCATGCTCTCTAGTACGGGGCAATTCCGGCTGTGTATTCCGATGGAGATTTCATCTGGCGTGGCGGCAGGATGGGATCCCCGTGAAAAGCGGTCTTTCCAGGCGCCCGGTCTCCCAAGAGCGGGGCATCCGGCAAGACGGCCCGATAAGCTTGGTAACGAGGCGTAACCCATGGCGAACAACAAGACGGTCGAGTCGATTGACGACAGCGCCTTCCAGGCGCTCGAAGCGGCTCTGAGGATCGATTTCGACGAAGAGGAGACGTCCGCCGGCAGAGGCAGGCAGGCGTCAGACGCACCGGAGGCCAAAGTGTCCGAGTCCAGCAACCAGCGTCCCGTTGCGCCCAAGAAGCCGTCCGAACGCCGGGCAGCGCGCGGCGCCGAGCTCGCGCCCGAAATGGCGCCCAGGGCCCCCGCCTTCGAACCGGCCAACGACGCCTCGCGCCGCAGCCCGGCCGCCATCATGAAGACCCTCGAAGGCGCATCGATGCGTGCCGCGATGCGCAACGCGACGATCATCTCCGTTCTCTGGGTGCTCGGGGCCGTCGGCCTCAGCCAGATCCTTTACGGCACCGCCATCTGGCAGGCGCCGAGCGTCGCCGATGTCGTCGCCATGCCCGGCGTCGTGGCGATCTTCATCGGCACCATCATCCCCGTCATGCTGTTCTTCGCCTTCGCCATCATGATGGCGCGGGCCCATGACCTGCGCAATGCGGCCCGGTCGATGGCGGAAGTGGCCCTGCGCCTTGCCGAACCGGAGACGATCGCGTCTGAGCGCATCATGACCGTCGGCCAGGCCGTGCGCCGTGAAGTCTCGGCGATGAACGAAGGCATCGAGCGCACCATCGCGCGCGCCACCGAACTCGAAACCCTGGTGCATTCGGAAGTCACCGCGCTCGAGCGCAGCTATACCGACAACGAATTGCGCGTTCGCGGGCTGGTGCATGAACTGGGCTCCGAGCGCGATGCCATCGTCAACCACGCCGAGCGCATACGCTCCTCGATCGTCGGCGCGCATGAACAGCTCAAGGAAGAGCTGTCGCTGGCAACCGAAGAGATCGCGGTCCGCCTTGCCACCTCGGGCGAGGCCTTTGCCTCGCTGATCGACACCCGCGCCGCGGCACTGATGGAGAAGTCGGATGCCGCCGCCACCTCGATCGGCAGCCTGCTGTCGAGCAAGACCGAAAACCTCGTCCAGACGCTGAGCGCCTCGGGCATTTCGCTGGCCAGCGAATTCGACACCCGCCTGCAGCAACTGACCGGCACGCTGCAGGAGCGCGGCCGTGAACTGCTCGGCGAATTCGAGACCCGCGCCTCGACCCTCGACGCCAATACCGAAAAGCTCAACGCGGCACTCGGCGAGCGCGCCCGCCAGCTCAACGAGACGCTGGCCGAACGCACCCGCGAACTGGCGGATAGCCTGACAACCGGCGAACGGGGCATCACCAGCTCGCTCGACGAGGTATTGGCCAAGCTCAACGCCACGCTCGACGACCGGGGCGCCGCCTTCCGCCAGAGCCTGCAATCCAGCGCCGACGACGCGATCGTCGACCTCGACCTGCGCTCGGGCCTGTTCGAGGAACGCCTCCAGGCTACGATCGGCCAGGTGAATACGGCCTTTGACGAGCGCGTCGCCGAGTTCGCCAGCGCGTTCGACCAGCGCGCCGGTTCGCTCGACAGCAAGCTCATGGAGAGCCTTGCCCGCATCAACGAGACAGTCACCGGCGGTTCGGACGCGATCGACGGCATTCTCAATTCCAGCATCGAACGGCTGGGTTCGACCTTGACCGACCAGTCGTTTGCCCTGGCCACGGCCGTCGGCACCGGCCAGGAACTGATCGATGACGCGCTTTCGACCCGCGCACAGGAAATCGCCGACGCGATGTCGGCCCGCGCGCTGTCGTTGAGCGAGAGCCTGGAAAACGCCCAGAAGCGCATCGACGCGGTGATGGAAGAGCGCGGCGGCGCCCTCTATTCAGCGCTCGCCGACAACCAGTCGCGCTTCGAAGACACGCTCGCCACCCGCGCCGAGACCATCGTCAACGCGCTGTCCGGCAATCAGGAGCGGTTTGCCGAAACCCTCGACACCAAGAGCCGCGCCATCGCCGAGACGCTCGCCGAAGGCCAGAAGCGTCTCGATGAAACGCTGGAAGGACGCGCCTCCTCCATCATCGAAGCGGTATCGGGCACCGAACATCGCCTTGCCGACGTTCTGGACGGACGCAATCAGGCGATCGCCTCGACGCTGGCCGAAGGCCCGCGCCGCATCGACGAGACGCTCGAAAGCCGTGCCTCCTCGATCATCGAAGCCGTGGCGGGCACGGAAGATCGCCTCGCCGACGTCCTGGACGGCCGCGGCCAGGCCATCGCCTCGACACTGGCCGAGGGCCAGCGCCGCATCGACGAGACCCTGGAGAGCCGCGCCTCGACCATCGTCGAAGCGGTCACCGGCACCGAGCGCAGCCTCGCAGAGGCCCTCGACCGACGCACCTCGGCGATCATCGACACGGTGGCGGACGCCGACAAGCGCATCGAAGCCACGTTCGCCGACAAGGCCGAGGCGATCCGCAGCGCCTATAACGAGAACCAGGACCGGCTCGACCTGTCGCTCGCCGGCCATGCCACCTACCTTGCCTCGACGCTGGAACAGGCAGGCGAGCAACTCGAAAAGTCCCTCGGCGAAGGTTCCGGCCGGATCGGCCAGACCCTTTCGGCCGGTCTGTCCGACATCGACGGCAAGCTCTCCGACACCCATGAGCGCATTCGCGCCACGCTGGAAGAACGCGGCAATGCGATCGACCTCACGCTGCGCACGGCCCAGGGCCAGCTCGACACGACGCTCGCCGAACAGGGCGCCGCTCTCGGTGCGACGATCGCCGCCTCCGCCGGCATGCTGGAAATGACGCTCGAGGAGCGCGAGGAAGCGCTTCGCCGCGCCATCGACGACAGCGGCAAGACGCTCGACGAGCGCCTGCGCGGCACGGCCGGGGCACTGGCTGGCCAGCTTGGCGAAGCAGCCAACGAGATTACCCGGACCGCGGAGGATTTCTCCGGCCGGATCGAGCAGTCGGTCGGCGGCATGTCGACCCGGCTCGACGAAACCAGCGGTCGGATCGAACGCAGCCTCGAAACACTCGAAGACCGGATCAAGAGCGGCCTCGACGGTGTCGACATTCGCGTCGGCGATGCCGGCGAGAAATTCGCCAGCCGTCTGTCGGAAAAGGTATCCGATCTGGAACGCGTCGGCAGCGAGGCAGTCGAGCGGGTTTCCCGCGTGCTCGATGACGGAACCGTGAAGGTGGCGGAGACCTTCGACGGCCGCACCGCCCAGATCGACGAACGCCTGTCGACCATGGACCGCGCGCTGACCATCGGTCTCGACAACGTCAACCGCACGATCGAAGGCAAGGCGGCGGGCCTTGCCGCCGCCCTGCGTGGTGCGGTGGCAGACGCCGCGCGCGAGCTGGATGGCGAAGCCCAGCGCTCCGTCGAACTGCTCAACCAGACCGGTGCGCAATTTGCCGAGCGGATCGGCGAACGCAGTGCCGAACTGAGCCGCACGGTCGAGGAAAAGTCCGAGGACCTCGCCAACCGGATTTCCGAAACCCAGACCCGGCTTGCCGGTCAGGCCGCCGCCGTGGCGCAGACTTTCGCCGAGGCGGGCGATGTCATCGCCAACAAGGTGGCCGAGGCCGAAGCCCTTGTCGGCAGCCAGATCTCCGCCCTGACCGGTACGCTGTCGGATGCCGGGACGACGCTCGAAGCCCGCGCCGCCGCCATTCGTCAGCAGCTGTCCGGCAATACCGAGGAAATCACCTCGACCATGGACGCGGTGGAAAAGGCGCTGGAAGCACGCGGCAACACCATTCGTACCGTGCTCGACGAGCGCACCCGCGAGCTCAATTCCATGCTCGCCTCGCGCTCCTCCGAACTGTCGCGCCTGATCGACGAAAAGGCTGCCCCGCTGATTGCCGACTATGCCGAGACCGGCCGCGCCGCCGCCGAGCGGATCGCGGAAGCCGCATCGCTGAGTGCGGAACGCCTCCGGGCCGAAAACGACGCCATCGTTGCGGCGATCGGCACGCGCGCCGACAAGGCGGCGCAGACGATCGGTGCCGCCGAACTCAGCCTCACCGACAGCGCCGGCCGCCTGATCGAACGGCTCAGCGAGAGCAATTCGGGCCTCGCCTCGATGATCGAGCAGGTCGCCACGAATATCGCGGCAGCCGACGGACAGCTCAACCAGACCACGGAACGCTTCGTCGACACCACGTCGAAGGCCGCCGACCTGCTGCAGACCTCCGGCCGCCTGCTCGACGGCAAGCTCGAGCGTCTGTCGTCCGTCTCCGGCGAAACCCTGTCGCAGGTCACCTCGATCGTCGGCCGCTTCGGCGACCACTCCAAGGTGCTCAGCCAGGCCTCCGAACTCCTGTCGGCCGCCCAGTCCAATCTGGTCGGCACGCTCGAGGAGCGCCAGCAGGCGCTGCGCGATCTGGCCGTCGGCCTGGTCAAGCGTTCGGAAGAAATCGAAACGACGATGCAGAACCTCGGCAACATGGTGGACAGCGCCTTCGAGCGCGCCGAACAGCGCTCGGGCCAGGTCGCAGGAAACCTGCGCCAGAGCATCCAGACCTCGTTCGCCGATATCGGCAAGATCCTGTCCGACACCGAGAAGCAGGCCCTGTCGACGGCCGGCAACATGCGCGGCGCGCTGATGTCGGCAGGCGAAGACGCCACCCGTTCGATCGAGAAGACCCTGTCGGAAGCCGAGAAGCGTTCGGGCGATCTGGCCGACCGTCTGCGCGGCGGGCTGACCGCCTCGCTGTCCGACGTCGACAAGTTGCTCGGCGAGGCCGGCCGCAAGTCGGACGGTGCCGCAAGCCACCTGCGGGAAGCCATGCGCGAGGCGGTCGAGGAGGCAGTTACCCGGTTTGCCGGCGCCACCGACGAGATCCGCCGCTCGGC
The DNA here is from genome assembly GCA_019459145.1 of Arenimonas sp. Lineage (GTDB taxonomy): Bacteria > Pseudomonadota > Alphaproteobacteria > Rhizobiales > Rhizobiaceae > Allorhizobium. Next base: position 70,393 of record JAIBEK010000059.1, on the reverse strand, counting down.
CCAGGACATCCGCAAGGAACTGGACATGACTCGCAGCGAACTGAAGCGCGGCGCATTCGATCTTCCGGAAGAGGCCAAGGAAAGTGCTGCCGCCATGCGGCGTGCCGTATCCGAGCAGATCAAGGCGCTGCAGGACATTTCGCAGCTCGTCGGCCGCTCGGCCCAGTCTCTGGAAATCTCCGAACCGGTCGCAAGGAAGCTGGCCGAGGCAAAGCCGGTCGAAGCGCCGAGGAAAGCCCCGGCTCCGGCCCCGGCCCCGGTTGCCCAGCAGCCTGTCGCCACACCCGTCGCCGCTCCGGCGCCGGCACCTGCCCAGGCACGCGCGATGGAACCGCTCGGCCTGCGGGGCAGCATCAATCCGGCCTCGGCCCCGGCCCCCGCCGCGCGCGGTGAATCCGGCTGGATCAGCGACCTGCTGCGTGGCGCATCGCGCGACGAGCATGCCGAAACGGTACCGGCTCCCGCGGCCCGCGCGCCCGCGCCGCGTCCGCCCGAGGCACCGGCCGCAGCACGCCAGGCCGATACCCGCAACCCGCGTCACATGGTAGAATCGCTGAACTCGCTGTCGGTCGACATCGCCCGTGCCATCGACCATGACGCATCGGTCGACCTGTGGCGGCGCTACCAGCGCGGCGAGCGCGACGTGTTCACTCGCCGCCTCTACACGCTGAAGGGCCAGCAGACCTTCGACGAGATCAAGCGCAAGTACGACCGCGAGCCGGAATTCCGCGTCGCCGTAGACCGCTACATCGCCGATTTCGAAAAGCTACTCGGCGACGTCGCCCGCACCGACCACGACAAGACGGTGACGCAGTCCTACCTGACCTCGGACACCGGCAAGGTCTACACCATGCTGGCCCACGCCGCAGGCCGATTCAGCTGAACAGAAGTGGCTGGCGGGTGACCGCCGGACTTCCTCTGCATCACGAAAAACGAAAGCCCCGGCGCCTTCCCAGGCGTCGGGGCTTTCGTTTGTTCTTCTCCTGGCTGGCCGCCGCGATAGAGCGTCGGGCAAGCTTGCCGATCAGACCGATGCGTTCAGAGTTGGAGAAGTGTCCAGGCGACGATCTCGGCGCTGACCCGGGCAAAGGCCTGATCCATGGCGCGGATAAAGGCTTCGTTCGACGTTCCCGACGCCGGCTGGCTGGCGCTGAACACCTTCTGCGCCTTGACCGAGCCGTTGCGGTCATTGAGCAGCTTGACGGAAATCTCGACGACCCCCCGATCGGAGCCGACCGTATCGATCTCGAAGGCCCGAACGTCGGTGATCAGCTGGTAGTCGATCGCCAGGCCCTGCCCCGGCTTGCCGACGCCGTCGAGCTTGCCGGTGTTCTCGAAGGTCTCGACGAGTTTCGCCTGCACCATTCGGGTGAGCTTGTCGCTCCACTGCGCGTTCGACAGATAGCGGATCTCCGAGGGGGAGACGCGCACTAGGACCTGTTCGCTGTCCAATGCCTTCAGCGCCGACGGATCGGCGACCAGCAGTTGACGGCTGCGGACCGGCGAGCTGGTCTTCACATCCGGCGCGGCCGTGATGTCGAACGTATCGTTCGAAGCCTTCGAGCCGCAGGACGAAAGTCCCGCGACCAGCAGCGGCACGAGGATCGCCGCCTTCATTGCCGTCGTGCAACGCGCCATGATAGCGGTTCCGCCCATCTGATCCCTGCCCCTTGCCGTCCTGTTCGTCATCGTCTGGTCCGCCCGTCATATTGCTTGACGTTTTCCCCGCCGAACAGCAGGCGCTGCGGATCATTGTCAAAATTGGTGATCGCGTCGTTCAGACCGCGCACCGTCTGGCGCGTATCGGTCACCAGCGACTGGATGTCTCTCAGCCCGGTATTGGAGAAGCGCGCCAGATTGTCGGCGATCGGGCCGATCTTCGAGTTCAGGTTGTCGGCGGCACCACGGATCGATACCAGCGTCTTGCGCGCTTCGGCGCTCAGCGAATCCGCCTCGCCGGAGCCGAGGAAGGCGTCTACCTTGGTCAGGATGCCGTCGATCTGGTCCGAGGCATTGTTCAGCTTGCTGGAAAGCTGGGTGAAATCCGTGATCGCCTGGTCGATGTCCTGGGTGCGGTCGGTGATGCTCTGGCTCAAATCCTTGAAGCCGCTGATCGCCTCGCGCGCATCGGCGGAGGCGACGGAGACATCGTCCATGACCTTGGTGATCTTCTGCGCATCGACCGCAGCGACGACATCGTCGACCCGCGACAGCGTCTTGTCGGCATTCTCGCCAAACTTCTGGAACGTCGCCGCGGTCTCGCGGAAGGTCTCGATGGCCGGGCCGATCGTGTCCGAGGCATCGGCGAAATTGCCGGTAAACGCTTCGGTATTGGTCAGGATCTTGTCGATCTTGTCCGAATTGAGCGCCTTGAACAGGCTCTCGGCTGCGCCAAGAGTGGAATCGAGCCGCCCCGACAGTCCGGACACCGAATTCGACAACGCGCTGACGCTTTCGAGGAACTTGTCGATGCCGTCGGCATTGTCGGCCAGCGACCTGGAGAAGGTCTCGGCGTTCTGGACCGTCTTGGTCAAAGGATCGCGGGCATCGGTGATGAAGCCCTGCAATTGCCCGATCGCATCGTCGGCGCGCTTGAGGATCTTGTCGGCAGTCGCCAGCAGGTTGGTAACGCTCGACTGGTCGGCCAGCAAGACTGCCGGCTCGCCGGTGGCGATGGCCTTTTCGAGAATGTTGGCATCACCCGCATTGCCCCCGGAAAGCTCGATATAGGCGGCTCCGGTCAGGCCCTGGATCTCCAGCACCGCCTTGGTCGAGGCGGTGACCGGCGCATCGGCGCGAACCTCGGTGAAGGCCACGGAGAACTGCGGATCCTCCTTGTCGATATAGAGGCTGCGCACGGAACCGACGGCAATACCGTTGAAGCGCACCGGCGAGCCGATGCTCAGGCCGTTGGCCGAACCCGGGATGCGGATTGCGAGCGGCGCGAGCGTCCCGCCGCGACCATATTCCGCCATCCAGTAGACGAAGCCGAAGGCGGCCGCGATGACGAGTATCGTGAAAAATCCGACGATCGCATAATTGGCTTTGGTTTCCATCAGTCAGTCACTCTACCGGATGCCACCGGGTCGCCCCGGCGAGGAATGGAACGGGCCCGCTTGCCCCTGAAATAGGATTTCACCCACGGATCTTCGCTGGCGAGCATATCGTCTAAGGTGCCTTCGACCAAGACTCGCTTTTGCCCGAGAACGGCGATGCGGTCGCAGACCGAAAACAGGCTGTCGAGGTCATGGGTGACCATATAGACGGTGAGCCCCAGCGTGTCGCGCAGCCTCGCGATCAGCTCGTCGAATTCCGCAGCGCCGATCGGGTCGAGGCCGGAGGTCGGCTCGTCGAGGAAGACGAGATCCGGGTCGAGCGCCAGCGCGCGCGCCAGCGCCGCGCGCTTGATCATCCCCCCGGACAGTTCCGACGGATATTTGTCCGCCGCATCCGGGTCGAGGCCGACCAGATCCAGCTTGAGATAGGCAAGCTCATCCATCAGCCACTTCGGCAGGTCGAGATATTCACGCATCGGCAGCTGGATGTTCTCCTTGACGGTCAACGCCGAGAACAGCGCACCGTGCTGGAACAAGACGCCCAGCCGCGTGTCGAGTTCCATCCGTGTGCGCTCGTCCACCGTATTATAATCGGAGCCCAGAATTTCGATCGTTCCGGACCGTCGCGGCAGCAGGCGCAGAACCGTGCGCATCAGCACCGACTTGCCGGCGCCCGACGCTCCGACGAAACCGAGGATCTCGCCGCGATAGATATCGAGATCGAGGTTGTCGAGCACGATCTTGCTGCCGAAGCCGACCGTCAGTCCCTTGACCGACAGAACCTTCTCGCGTTCGTCCTCGCTCGCAACCGGCGCCATGTCGTCCATCCCGCCCCTCAAAAGTCGATCGCCGAATAGAACATGGCGAACAGGGCATCGACGAGGATGACCACGAAGATCGATTTCACCACGGCGGCCGTCACATGCCTGCCGAGCGATTCGGCGCTGCCGCCCACCTTCATCCCCTCCACCGCCGAGACGATGCCGACGATCAGCGCCATGAACGGCGCCTTGATCATGCCCGATGCCACGGTCGAATAGTCGACCGCCGAATGCAGGCGGGTGGTGAAGACGTCGAAGGTGATGCCCGAATAGCTCCACGCCACCAGGGCCGCACCGTAAAGGGCGGAAAAATTCGCCAGGATGGTCAGCAAAGGCAGGACGATCGTCAGGGCTACCAGCCGCGGAAAGACCAGCACGCCGATCGGATTGAGCCCGATGACCTTGAGCGCGTCGATCTCCTCGCGCATCTTCATCGAGCCGATCTCGGCCGTGATCGCGCTGCCAGACCGACCCGCAACCATGATCGCGGTCAGCAGCACGCCGATCTCGCGCAACTGCAAGATCCCGACCAGGTCGACGACGAAAATCTCCGCGCCGAAATAGCGTAGCTGGAACGCCCCCTGCTGGGCGATGATCGCACCGATCAGAAAGGACATGAGCGCGACGATCGGCACCGCCCTAACACCCATATGGTCCATCTGGGTGACCACCGAGGCCGGTGAAATGCCGCTGCCGCGGCCGAGCTTGGTTTGCGCTCCGTGGACGGCGGAGCCGAGAACGAACATCATCGCCACGACGTCCGACCAGAGATTGACCATCGCCTTGCCGACCGGTGCGAACAGCCGCTGGAACAGCGGCCCCTTTGCCGGCGGCGGCGGCGGATGCTTGACGTCTTCCGGCAGGACCCGCAACAATTCCCGCATCGCCGGCGTACCCCCGGCCAGCCTCACCTCGGCGCCCTCCTTCTGGCGCACCGCGATGAAGCGTCGAACCAGCCAGGCGCCGGCCATGTCCATTTCGGAGACGGCATTGAGGTCGATTTCGAGCGACTTGCCGCCATTGGCCGGGACCAGTCGGCCATTGTTCTGCAGAAGCGGCCCAAGGCTGTTGTTGCGCCAGGCACCGGACAGCCGGATGCGATGCCCTTCGCCCGGCAGTTCATCGATGCCGATCGCGGCGCTCTCTGGATGTACGGACTTCAAGGCTCTGACAACTTCCACGCATTGCGGCACGCAGGCTTGGCCAAATCGGTCTGGCGGCGCAAATCATTCTGGAGCGCAGTATATCCAGACCGCAGGACAATGAAAATCCTTAAGAAAGCGTTTGTCGGCCTGCGTCACCTTCAAGCCACAAAAATCGCCACCAAGGTGGGGCGACGGTGGGCCGCAAGTTCACGCCGCCTGAATGTCCTTGGCCTCCACCGGTTCCGACGCGGCGGCTGCAACAGCGACCGCGAGAGGCCGCGGCAGGGCGAGCGGTGCGACCTTCTTCGAAGCGGCGCCGATCCGGTGTCCCCAGGAGATCAGCTCGAAGCGCCCGTCGTGGTGTTCGACGATCGCCGTGCAGCTTTCCACCCAGTCGCCGGTGTTGACGTAGTGGATCCCATCAATGTCTTCCATCACCGCATGGTGGATGTGACCACAGATGACGCCGTCGACATCGTTGCGCCGGGCTTCCTCGGCAACAACCTTCTGGAATTCACCGATGAAGTTGACCGCCTGCTTGACCTGCAGCTTGGCCCACGCGGAGAACGACCAATAGGGCATGCCGAGCTTGCGGCGGATCGCTGCCAGGAGGATGTTGATGTTGATCGCCATGTCATAGGCCCAGTCGCCAAGATAGGCGACGAGGCGGGCATTGCGCACCACGACATCGAATTCGTCGCCATGCAGCACCAGGTATTTCTTGCCGTCGGCGGTCTCGTGGATCATCCGTTCGGCAACCTCGATGCCGCCGAAATGCGTGCCCGGAAAGCCGCGCAGGAATTCGTCGTGATTGCCGGGAATGTAGACGATCCGGGTTCCCTTGCGGGCCTTGCGCAGCAGTTTCTGTACGACGTCGTTGCAGTCCTGCGGCCAGTACCAGCTGCGCTTCAGCCGCCAGCCGTCGACGATGTCGCCGACCAGGAAAATCGTCTCCGCCTCGTGGGTGCGCAGGAAATCGAGCAGGAAGTCCGCCTTGGCCGCCTTCGAGCCGAGATGCACGTCGGAAATGAACAGGGTTCTGTAGTGACGGATTTCCGGATCTGTATTCACGGTCATGGGCCTCTCGCTTGACGAGCCTTTGCCCTTTTTCCAAATCAGACTCTTGTTTCAGGAACATGACACCGGCTTGCGCCATCCCCTGCGGCCGGCTCAGGCGTCCTTCAATTGCGGCAGTTCGCATCGCGCGATTTGCGCCGCCTCGGCGCGCCCGATGCCCATGGCGACCAGAATGAACTCGGCCACCTCGCTGCCGGCGTCGCGCCAGCTCTTGTAGCCCTCCTGCACCAGCATCATGCCCGACAGCGTCGCGCCGCCGATCACCGCCACCATCGACGTCACCTGGTCGGGGGCGATGCCATAGCGGCCACGTGTGATCGCCTCGCCCATTTCGTCGGTGAGCGAGGCGGTCAAAAGCCCCCGCAGCGACTTGTTGCTGAAACCGAAATGCACGATGAAGCGGCCCCATTGCGGTTCCTCGTGCGCCCGGCGAATGAACAGGCGGATGCCGCAGGCGAGCCTGGCCGCCGGATCCTCGAGGCCGTCAATGCTGGTGCGCACGCGTTCCTGCATTTCGCCGGCGAGATCACCGGCGACATCCTCGAACAGGCTGTCGGGATTGGGCACAGTATTGTAGATCGTGCCCCGCGCGACCCCCGCCTCTTCTGCGAGATCGCTGACATTCACCCGACATGCACCGACCCGGGCAAAGAGACGCATCGCCGCCTCGTGGATACGGCACTGAACGACAGATTTCACGCGACCCTCCTCGGTTTTCCATCCCCATCCTTGGCAACGGGGGGCTGCTGTCAAGCCAAGCGCGAGACGGTTGCCATAGCATCCGCCACCGAAAACATCAATGTTGACATTTGAACACCTGTGTTCAACATAGACCGCATCAGTTCACTTCCTTCCAACCAAAACCAAATTCTGGAGATCCCTCATGAAGAAACTGCTTGTCGCCACATTGATGCTGACCGCGCTTGCCGGCTGCTCCCAGACCACCCGCACCGCCGACGAGAAGTCGGTCGCCTGCGCCAAGGCCGGCCTTACCGCCGAACAATGCGCCCAGTCGAAGTTTGGCCTGCGTCCGACCTCCCTGCCGCCGGTCATCTCGCCCTCGACCTGATCGCCTCTCAACTGCCTGTGCGGCGATTGCGTTTCATGTTCCCTCGCCCGTGAGGATTGTCCCCAACCGGTTGCGGGCCGACAAAATCGGTGAGCAGAGCGGCGGGGTACTCCCAGTCCGGTTCATTTGGTGTATGCAGGATCGCATACCAGTGAATGAACCGGACACGGAAAAGCATGGATACCACCGACAAGAACAAGCCGGCAGCCCCCAGCGCCGATCTCGACGAACAGGCACTTTTCTACCATCGCTATCCGCGACCGGGAAAGCTGGAGATCCAGGCGACCAAGCCGCTCGGCAACCAGCGCGACCTCGCGCTTGCCTATTCGCCCGGTGTCGCTGCCCCTTGCCTGGCCATCCGCGACGCGCCGGAGACCGCCGCCGACTACACCGCGCGCGGCAATCTCGTCGCCGTCATTTCCAATGGCACTGCCGTGCTCGGGCTCGGCAATATCGGACCGCTCGCCTCCAAGCCGGTGATGGAAGGCAAGGCCGTCTTGTTCAAGAAGTTCGCCGGCATCGACGTTTTCGACATCGAGATCGACGCCATGACCGTCGATTCGATGGTCTCCACCGTCTCGGCGCTCGAGCCGACCTTCGGCGGCATCAATCTCGAGGACATCAAGGCGCCGGAATGCTTCGAAGTCGAGCAGCAGTTGCGCGACAAGATGAACATTCCGGTTTTCCACGACGACCAGCACGGGACGGCGATCATCGTCGCGGCCGCCATTCTCAACGGCCTGGAACTGGCCGGCAAGAAGATCGAGGACGTCAAGATCGTCGCCTCGGGCGCGGGCGCTGCGGCGCTGGCCTGCTTGAACCTTCTGGTGATTCTCGGCGCCCGGCGGGAAAATATCTGGGTGCACGACATCGAGGGCCTGGTCTATGTCGGCCGTGAAGCGTTGATGGACCAGTGGAAGTCGGTCTATGCTCAGGTCAGCGACAAGCGCATGCTGGCCGAATCGATCGAGGGCGCCGACGTGTTCCTCGGACTGTCCGCAGCCGGCGTGCTGAAGCCCGAACTTCTCGTGCAGATGGCGGAAAAGCCGCTGATCATGGCGCTTGCCAATCCGACGCCGGAGATCATGCCGGAACTGGCCCGCGCGGCCCGCCCCGACGCGATGATCTGCACCGGCCGCTCCGACTTTCCCAACCAGGTCAACAACGTCCTGTGCTTCCCCTACATCTTCCGCGGCGCGCTCGATTGCGGCGCAACGACGATCAACGAGGAGATGAAGATGGCCGCGGTGCGCGCCATCGCTGCGCTTGCCCGCGAGGAAGTGTCCGAGGTCGCCGCCCGTGCCTATTCGGGCGAATCGCCGACCTTCGGCCCGAACTATCTCATCCCCTCTCCCTTCGACCCGCGCCTGATCCTGCGCATCGCGCCCGCGGTTGCCAGGGCGGCGGAGGAAAGCGGAGTGGCCCGGCGGCCGATCGCCGACTTCGATACCTATCTCGACCAGTTGAACCGCTTCGTCTTCCGTTCCGGCTTCGTCATGAAGCCGATCTTCGCGGCGGCGAAGAAGGCCTCCGACAAGCGCGTGATCTTCGCCGAGGGCGAGGACGAGCGCGTGCTGCGCGCCGCCCAGGTCCTGCTCGAGGAAGGCAGCGGCAAGCCGATCCTGATCGGCCGTCCGCACATCATCGAGAGCCGCCTGCAGCGCTTCGGCCTGCGCATCCGTCCGGGCGTCGATTTCGAGCTGGTCAACCCCGAGGACGATCCGCGCTACCGTGACTATGTCGAGGACTATTTCGCCCTGGTCGGCCGGGCCGGCATCAATCCGGAGGCCGCCCGCACGATCGTGCGCACCAACAACACCGTGATCGGCGCGCTCGCCGTGCGGCGCGGCGATGCCGACGCCCTGATCTGCGGCGTCGAAGGCCGTTTCGACCGCCACCTGCGCGATGTCGGCCAGATCATCGGCAAGAAGCCGGGTGTGCGGGCCTTTTCCGGCCTCAGCCTGCTGATCTCCCAGCGCGGCGCCATCTTCTTCACCGACACCTTCGTCACCTATAGTCCCTCCGCCGCCGAGATCGCCGAAATGACGATCCTCGCCGCCCAGGAAATCCGCCGTTTCGGCATCACGCCCAAGGCCGCGCTCGTTTCGCACTCGAATTTCGGCTCGCGCGATTCCGACAGCGCCCGCAAGATGCGCGAAGCGCTGCAACTGATCCGCGCCCAGGCGCCGGACCTCGAGGTCGATGGTGAAATGCAGGGTGGTTCGGCGCTTTCCGAGACCTTGCGCAAGCGGGCCATGCCCGACAGCACGCTCACCGGCGAAGCCAATCTTCTGGTTTTCCCCAATCTCGACGCCGCCAATATCTCGCTCGGCATCGTCCGCACGATGATGGATGCCCTGCATGTCGGACCGATCCTGCTCGGCGCGGCCCTGCCCGCCCACGTCCTGTCGACCTCGGTCACATCGCGCGGCGTGGTCAACATGGCGGCGCTTGCCGTGGTCGAGGCATCGCAGCCGGACTGAGGTGTCGACCCGCGTCCAAGGCCGTTGAGCCCGATCATCCCCGTCATCGACCATGACGGGGACGAGCGGCACGCTGACCCGCCAAAATTGCGTCTGGACATCGCGTCGTCCGGCGAACACTCTTGACCCATATTTTTGTAGGGTTTCAGGAATGACGGACCAGGGCGGCTACTTCGACCTGCTGGACTGGCTGCAAGACCAGAAGGTCGTGCGTCCGCTCCCGTTCTTCAGACAAATTCAGGTCACCTTCGGCGTTGCTCACGTCGTCTACATCGACGCCGCGTGCACGCCTGCGGGCGTGAAGCCGCACCGCTTGTGCCACACCTTCGGCACCGCGGCGGCGCATGCGGTCAAGGCGCTCGGCCCCTCCGTCTTGGAGCCACCGCTGCGCCAGGCATTGGCATCCATCCGCCCACTCGACTGGAGCGCGCTGGCGCCGGGCACGCCGGCCCGTGACGGTCTTGACCGGATCGCCGACCGTCTCGGCATCACGCCCTGCGGCGTCGCCTATCCGCTGATCTCGCGCGAGGGTCGCCAGGCCATGCTCGCGGTTCATGTCGCTGCCGAACCCTGCGAATGGCACAGGTTCCGCCGCCTCCATGACCGCGACCTGCAGGCGCTCGCCGTCGAATTCCATGCGTCGATGCTGCAAGGCAACGGACCGGGCCGTGGCGAGCAGACGACACCCCGCCTGACGCGACGCGAACGCGAGGCGCTCTACTGGGCGGCGGCAGGAAAAAGCTACTGGGAGATCGCCGTGATCCTCGGCATCACCGAACGCACCGTCCGGTATTTCATGGCGAATGCGCGCCGCAAGCTGAACGTGGTGTCCAACACGCAGGCCGTCGCCGAGGCCGCATGGCGCGGCCTGCTGCCCGGCCCGGACCCTCATTGACCGCCTCCACCCTGCGGCGCAAGAGCATAATCCACAATTGCAATTACGCGACCTGTCGCTACCGACAGTTTCATTTTTGACGCAATTCGCCAAATTCCAGTCGCCTGACAAACAAGGGAGACTGGAATGATCCGGATCATCAATGGCGCCAATCGCAATGACCACCCCGAGGAAATCGCCGCCATGCACCGGCTGCGTAAGCGGGTTTTCCACGATCTTCTCAAGTGGGACGTGATCGTCGAGGGCGATCGGGAGGTCGACCACTACGACGACGCCAACCCCATCTACATCCTGTCCTATTCGCCCGACGGCCTGCTGCGCGGCTCGCTCAGGCTCTTGCCGACGCTCGGCCCCAACATGCTCGACGACACCTTCCCCGTCCTGCTCGGCGGTCGCCCCGAGATCCGCAGCGCGGCGATCTGGGAATCGAGCCGCTTCTGCATCGAGCCGGAGATCTCGCAGGACCGCGCCTCGAACCAGGTGACGATCGCCGCGGCAGAACTGATGTGCGGCGTGGGAGAACTCGGTCTGGCCCTGGGTTTGAGCGATATCGTCACCGTGACGGACGTCTTTCTCGAGCGCATGTTCCGTCGCATGGGCTGCCCGGGCGAACGCATCGCCGAGCCCCACAAGATCGGCTCGGTCCATGCCGTGGCGGTCGCATGGGCGGTGACCCCCGACCTTCTTTCGCGGATGAAGGCGGTCGCCGAGATCGATGGCCCGGTATTGGCCGAACCGCTGGCGATCGAACAGGCCCGCGCCGCCTGATCGCGACCTTGACGAAGACAAGCGCCGCGCTCGGCGATAGCCCGGGCGGCGCTTGTGCGTTAACACAGATTTGTGTTCCCGCTTGGTGGTTTGACGCTCGCAAACTATCGTGAAAATGCCTATAGGCTGGGCTCTATTCAATACAACTGACGATGTCCACCGGGGACGCGACTTGCACCATCGCAGAAATCGATTGCTCTTGACGCTAGGGCTCCTCCTGACCTGCCAGCCGCTGGCGGCGCAGGCATCGGTGGTCTGCGAGAGCTTGCGGGTGCGGCTCGCCTCCCAGCCGGAAGTGGTCGCCGACACGCGCGATATGCGCCGTTATTCCAGCGCCATCGTTCGCCAGAACCTGGAAATCCGCAAGGTCCGCTACGACATGCGACGCCTGCGCTGCGAGGGCGCGATCGTCGAATATCGGGCCGACGGCACCAGCCAATGCGGCGAGCTATCCGCGGCCCTGACGCGGATGGAGGCCAACAAGCGGGCGCTCGTCGACAAGCGCGACGCCATTCGCTTCGAGGGTGCGGGAAACAATCCGACGCGGGAGCGCCTTCTGGCGGCGCTCGAGGCCAATGGCTGCAACGCCGGGCAGCCGGACACGACCGCTACATCGGTATCGCCGCCGGGAACGCTCAACCGCCCCTCCGACGCGACGGAGCCCCTGCGCGAACCGGACACCGTCCAAGCCTTCCGCGGGACTGCCGGTCACGGGAGCTTGCGGACTTTGTGCGTGCGAACCTGCGATGGCGCCTTCTTCCCGATCTCGTCCAACACCTCGCCGCTCAATTTCCGCCGCGACGCACAGATCTGCCAGCAGATGTGCCCCGACACGCAAACCGAACTCTACTATCATTCGATGCGCACCGCGGAGACCGCCGACATGGTCTCAGCGGTATCCGGCCAGCCCTACAGGATGCTGCCGACCGCTTTCTCCTACCTGAACCGGCCGACCGGCGAAAAGCCCTCCTGCGGCTGCGACCTGCCGGGCTATTACCGCAAGATGCAGGCACAAGGGGCGCCGGACAAGTCGCCCGGCAGCGACAAGGCGGTGGTCGAAATCGGCCGCTCGGCGTCGGCGCGAGGGACAGCGGGCGGGCCGGCGGCGCAGGCCTCCCCGGCAATGCCGCAGGATCGGGCCTATGACCCGAAATCCTCGGCCGTGCGCAAGGTCGGCCCGACCTTTCTGCCGACCGCCACCAGCCGCATCGATCTGCGCAATCCGGCGCTTCCGGGTCCCCAGCCGCTGCAGCAATAGCCACGCTCTCCGGATAGACGACCATTCGTCGCCTATGCTCGGCACGAACGCAAACGGCCGGGCGAGAGCCCGGCCGCATTGTGACAATCTCCCGCGATCTGACCGCGATCAGGCGGCGCGCGCCCTCGCGAGGGCGTATCCGCCACGGCTGCCGCTGATCTCGAACTGCCCCACCTGGGTGAACAGCTCCTCCGCCTCCTGCGCGAGCTTGTGGGCGGAGGCGGTCGACTGCTCGACCATCGCGGCGTTCTGCTGCGTCACCTGGTCCATCTGGTTGATCGCCCCGTTGATCTCCTTCAGGCCGGTGGCCTGCTCGTGGGCGCCGGTGACGATCGCGCGAATGTCGCGGTTGATCTCGGTGACATTCGCCTGGATCAGGCTGAGGATCTCACCCGACTGATGAACCAGCGAAACGCCCGAACTGACGGCCTCGCTGGCGCGCACGACCAGCGCGGTGATCTCCTTTGCCGCATTGGCCGAGCGCTGGGCAAGTTCGCGCACTTCTTGGGCGACGACGGCAAAGCCCTTGCCCGCTTCCCCGGCCCGCGCCGCCTCGACGCCCGCATTGAGGGCAAGGAGGTTGGTCTGGAAGGCGATCTCGTCGATCACGCCGATGATCTTGCCGATCTGCGACGAGCTCTCCTCGATCTTGCCCATGGCGGCGATCGCGTTGCGCACGATTTCGTCGGACTGCTGCGCCTGTCGGTCGGCCTCGCCGACCTTGCGGCTGGCGCTGTCGGCAATCGTCGCTGAATTGGTCACCGTCGTGGTGATCTCGTTGAGCGCGGCGGCGGTCTGCTCAAGGGCGGCGGCCTGCTGCTCGGTGCGGCGCGCGAGGTCGTCCGAAGCGGATCGCATCTCGGCGGAGCTCGATCGGATCTCGTGGGAGACGCCCGAAATGTCCGACATGGCGGCCTGCAGCCGGTCTGCCGACTGGTTGAAGTTGAGGCGCAGCCGATCATAATCACCGTCGAAGGTGGTGTGGATGCGCGAGGTCAGATCCCCTTGCGCCAGTCGGTCCAACGCTTCGGCCAGCGCATCGACCGTGGTCTTCGTGCGGTTGAGTTCGGTGATCCGCTCGGCATCATTCATCGACTGGATCTGCGCGAGACGCTCACGATTTCGCTGTTCCTCGGCCTCGGCGTCGCGACGGGCGATGAGGTTCTCGCGGAAATTCCGGAACGAGCGGGCAAGATCACCGATTTCGTCGGCGCGCTCCACCCCGGCAAGTTCAACGTCAGTCTGTCCCTCTGCCAGCCTGTTCATCGCCACCGTCGCGCGGTTGAGCGGGTTCAGCAGACGTCGCATGACAAATACTGCGAGACCGGCACCGCAGGCTAGCACCAGGGCACCAAGCGCCGCCAGCACCAGCGCCATGTCCTTCGACTGCTGGCGGGCGGCACCGATGTCGCCCTCGGCCTCGGCTCCTTCGCGATCGACCACAGCCGCGACAATGGCGCTCGTCGCCTCGATCTCCTTTTGCAGCGCATCCGAGAAGCCGTCGAAATTGCCCATCAATTTGTTGCCTTCCAACGGACCCCCGGCAATGAAGGCATTGGCCATCTCGATCCCGGCCTTGTGGAAGGCGGCATAGCGCTCGGACAGAAGCTTCATCGCCGGGACAAGATCGGGGGCATTCAGTGCCAGCGCCAGGGCGTCGATCCTCTCGACAAGCCCGGTCAGGCGCGCGGCCTCCTGTTCCGCCAGCAGGAAGCCGTCGTCGAGACCGTCCTTGCCCTGCGTCGCCGAAATATCGGTGAGCGATTCCTGCGTGCCGACGATCGCGAGTTCGACATCCTTCTGGCTGGCGATGAGTTCGCGCAGCAGGATATCCGTCTTGCGCTCCTCCTCGTAGAGGCCGATGACCGCCTCGAGCTGGCGCTGGCTGGCGATATCGGAGACGGCGAGAACCGCGACACTGACGAGGACGAGCCCGCCGATAGCCGCGGTGACAGCCTTGCCAAGCCGGATTTTGAGAAGATTCATGATGGCCCCAATTGACGATGACATGTTGAAACAGCCTCACCGGGACATTCGGTGCGCAGAACTGCATCATGCAATTGGTGGAGGAAGCTCCCAGGCAGTGTCAGTTTTAGCCCATCATATTTAACGCATGTTAAACATAACGGCGACGGGCAGTACTGCTGCAGAATAAAACGAAAAGCTTACGTCGCATCGGTGCGCCGGGAATTTCCCCAGACCTCGTCGAACACCAACTCCTCGATCGGCAACCGCTGCCGCCAGCCTTTCAGCGCCAGTTCCGGTTGGTCGTAAAGCCGGTCGACATAACCGAGGCAGAACCAGCCGATCACCTCGACATGGTCGGGAATGCCGAGCACCGCTCGGAGATCGGCCTGGTGAAAGATGCTGACCCAACCGACCCCGACCCCCTCGGCCCGCGCCGCCAGCCAGAGGTTCTGTACGGCGCAGACCGTGGAGTAGCTGTCCATCCGCGGATTATGCGTGCGTCCCAGCACCACGGGACCGCCGCGTGTCGGATCGCAAGTGACACAGATGCCCAGCGGCGCCTTGCGGATTCCTTCCAGCTTGAGCCGCATGTAGCTGTCGCGCTGCTCACCGGAAAACATGCCGGCGGCCTCCTCATTCGCCTTGGCGAAGGCCCGCCACACCGCCTCTCGCCGCGCCACATCACGAACGACGAGAAAATTCCACGGCTGCATGAAGCCGACCGAGGGGGCGCTGTGGGCGGCCTCCAGCAGCCGGGCGATCAAATCCTCGGGCAAGGGATCGGGCAGGAACTGGTCGCGCACATCGCGACGGGTGCGGATCGCCCGGTAGACGGCCGCGCGCTCTTCCACGGAAAAAGCGTCGGCCCGGACGAGGTGGTCGTTCGGTTCATCGTGCATCGTCATATCCCCAACAATGCGTCCGACCGCCCACCGTCCGCGCGGGCAAAGCCTATCATGTCAGGCCGGTCTTCTGACTGGGCTTCCTCTGCTCCACGCCAGCCTTCCCGGCCCGCAGGGGCCAGTGGCTCGAACCTCAAACGGTCCGTTGGCGCAAGGCATCCACCTCACAGCGTTGGGCACGTGCCGGAATTCCACCGGCTTCCCGATTCTCCCGCCCAAACGAGGGCGGGCACCTGACTGAAAGAATGTCTACAGAAACACGGCGCGAAGGCAAGACGGCTTGCCCGGCAACGGCGATCAGCCGCAAGCCGGAAGATAGCGGACATGGGCAAAGGCATCGCCCTCGGGCGGGTCGTCTCCCGGACCGGCGACCGCCGGAATCAGCGGTCGCGGAAACGGTTGGTGATCGGATATCTGCGGTCGCGGCCGAAATTCTTGCGGGTGATCTTCACGCCCGGCGCCGACTGGCGGCGCTTGTATTCGGCGAGATAGAGCAGGTGCTCGACCCGGTGCACGGTGGCGATCTCATGGCCGCGCGCGACGATTTCGTCGACCGACATTTCCTTCTCGACCAGGCATTCGAGGATATCGTCGAGCACCGGATAGGGCGGCAGCGAATCCTGGTCCGTCTGGTTCGGCCGAAGCTCGGCGGACGGCGCCTTGGACAGGATATTGGCCGGGATCACCTCGCCCGAGGGACCGAGCGCGCCCGGCGGCACATGGGCGTTGCGCCAGGCGGCCAGCGCATAGACCTGCATCTTGTAGAGGTCCTTGATCGGATTGAAGCCACCGTTCATGTCGCCGTAAAGCGTCGCATAGCCGACCGACATTTCCGACTTGTTGCCGGTCGTCACGACCATCGAGCCGAACTTGTTGGAGATCGCCATCAGGATCGTCCCACGGGCGCGGCTCTGAAGATTTTCTTCGGTGATGCCGCTTTCGGTGCCCTCGAACATGTCGGAGAGTGCGGAGAGGAAGCCGTCCACCGGCTCGGCGATCAGCACAGTGTCGTAGTGGCAGCCGAGCGCCTTGGCGCAGGCCGCCGCATCGGTGAGCGATTCCTTGGACGTGTAGCGATAGGGCAGCATGATCGCCCGCACCCGCTCCTCGCCCAGCGCATCGACGGCGATTGCCGCGCAAATGGCCGAATCGATCCCGCCCGACAGACCGAGCACGACGCTCTTGAAGCCGTTCTTGTTGACATAATCGCGGAAGCCCAGAACGCAGGCGCGATAATCGGCCTCTTCCTTTTCCGGAATGCGCGACATCGGCCCCTCGCCGCAGCGCCATCCGTCGGCGACCCGCTTCCAGGTGGTCACCGACAGGGTGGCCTCGAACTGGCTCATCTGGAACGCCAGGGTCTTGTCGGCATTGAAGCCGAAGCTTGCGCCGTCGAACACCAATTCGTCCTGGCCACCCAACTGGTTGGCATAGATCAGCGGCAAACCGCTCTCGATCACCTGCTTCAGCGCCACCTGATGGCGAATGTCGACCTTCTCGCGGAAATAGGGCGATCCGTTCGGCACGAGCAGAATTTCCGCACCGGATTCGGCCAGCGTCTCGCACACACCGAGATCGCCCCAGATATCCTCGCAGATCGGAATGCCGATGCGGACACCGCGGAAATTGACCGGGCCGGGCATTTCGCCGGGGATGAACACACGCTTTTCGTCGAACTCGCCGTAATTCGGCAGATCGATCTTGTCGCGCGTCGCGGTGATCTTGCCCCCATCGAGAACGGCGACGGAATTGTAACGGCCCTTCTCGTCCTCGCGCGGAAAGCCGATCACGACGCCCGGTCCGCCATCCGCGGTCTCGGCGGCAAGCTGCTCCACCGCCACGCGGCACGCCTTGAGGAAGGCCGATTTCAGAACCAGATCCTCCGGCGGATAGCCGGAAATGAAAAGCTCGGTCAGGAGCAGTAGATCGGCCCCCTGGGATGCCGCTTCCGCCCGCGCCTCGCGGGCCTTGGCAAGATTGCCGGCGACGTCGCCGACAGTCGGGTCGAGCTGCGCGATGGCAATGCGAAGCGTATCGGGTCTGGTCTGGTTTTCGCTCATGAACATCGTTTAGCGCGTGGCGCCCGCCTCCGCAATGTCGGCGAGCGAACGCGTAGTGCCGCACTGCAACATAAGCGGGGGAAAATCGCCGGAACAAACCGCCGGTCATCCCGGTTCATCTAGCGTTCATGACGGTTGTGTGACAGCTAGATGAAGGTTTTGTTAAGTCTTTCATGATTGCGGGAGAGCGCGTTGGCCGAGATTGTCTCCGAGCCGGGAATGCCCGTTGCAGCGGTAAGCCAGAATGGCAGGGCGTCGGCGCGTCCGGCACGCGCCACTGCCTTGCGTGCCGTCGTCCCGCTCGTTAATTCGCTTCTTCTCGCCCTGCTGACGGTCATCGTGACCGAGTGGCTGGCGCGCGAAACCCTCGCCGGCGTCTCCGACTATCTGCTGTCCGCCAGCCGACCGGGCATGGTCGCCGTATTGATGCTGTTCCTGGTGTTCATCGCCGCCGACGCATTGTTCGGCCGGGCCTACCAATCGGCGCTGATCCTCGTTCCGCTGGCCATCCTGCCGGCTTTCCTGTCGATGCAGAAGCAGCAATACCTGTCCGACCCGCTCTATCCGAGCGACATGCTGTTCGGTCGCCAGATCGGTGAACTGGTTCCGGTCATGTTCGCCGCCCGACCGCTGGCGGCGATCGGCCTTGCCCTCGGCGTGCTCGCGCTGCTCGCCCTGCTCGGCTACCTGCTGGTCCTCGGCCGACGAAATTTCCCTCAGCTTTCGGCGGTGTCGAAGCTGTTTCGGCTGCTCGTCGCCCTGCCCCTGATCGGCGGGTTCCTGTCTCTGATGGATCCCAATTCTTTCTCCTACATCCGCGACCGGCTGAACATCGTGCCGATGATGTGGGACCAGCAGGAGAATTATCGCCACAACGGCTTCCTGCTCGCCTTCGCCTTCAACGTGCCCATGGCCAATGTCCAGGCGCCGGGCGGCTATGGCCCCGAGGCCATCGTCGACATCGCGCCCGAGCGGCTGCCGGCGACCTTCTTCGGCGGGCGCAATGCCGATGTGATCATGGTCATGAGCGAATCGCTCTGGGATCCGACGCGCCTCACCAACGTCTCCCTCTCGCCGGACCCGATGCCGACGATCCGTGCCAATTCCTCAGGCAACCTGTTTTCGCCGGAATTCGGCGGCATGACGGCCAATGTCGAATTCGAGGCACTGACCGGCTTCTCAAACGCCTTCCTGCCCTATGGCAGCATTCCCTATCAGCAATATGTGCGCCGGCCCCTGCCCTCGCTCGCCACCTTCTTCGCCTCGAAGGGCTATACGACACGGGCCTTCCATCCGTTCCAGAGCTGGTTCTGGAACCGCGCCAACGTCTACCAGTCGCTCGGTTTCCAGTCCTTCATGTCGGAAGAGAACATGCCGGTCATGGACAAACGCGGCCTGTTCACCTCCGACGAGGCGCTGACGAAAGAGATCATCCGCACCGCCGACCAGACCAAGGAGCCGTTCTTCTTCTTCGCCGTCACCCTCCAGGGCCATGGCCCCTACGAGAAGAACCGCTATGCGAAGAACACGATCGACGTGCAATCTGCATCGCTTTCGCCGGATAGCCGCGACAGCCTCGCTACCTATGCCCAGGGCGTGCGCGAAGCCGACAGCAGCCTTAAGGCCTTGATGGACTGGGCAAAGACCCGCCGGCGCGAAACCATCATCGTCCTGTTCGGCGATCACCTGCCGCCGCTGGGCAATGTCTACACCGAAACCGGCTACATGCCGGACGTGGTGGCCACCCGCAAGGCATCCGTCAGCGTGATGAAACGCGAACACGAAACGCCGTTGGTCGTCTGGTCGTCGAAGCGCGGCGTGCAGAAGGATCTCGGCTCGGTCAGCCCCTCGCAACTGCCTCATTACGTGGTGCGCCTCGCCGGCTACCGCCACGCCTTCTATACCGGCGTGCTGGGTCGACTGAGCGAACGCTATGCCGTGGTGGACCGTCACCAACTGATCGAACGAAACGCGCGGGCTCACCCGGACTGGGCGACCTCCGGGGAGCCGGTCGATCCGTTGATCCGCGACTACCGCCATCTGCAGCACGACCAAATGTTCGGAGAAGGCTTCGGCACCGAACGCTTCTTCCCCGAACAGGTCGAGCGGCTCGATACGCCGTCCAGCTGAGGCACCGCCCCGGCTGAGGCGGACGGACGCGGCGACGGCCATTGCGCCCCTTGGCCGGCCGAATCGCCGACCCCGCCTTGCATCGCCGGCATAAACCGGCCATTGACACAAAACGGATATGGAAATTGTCTAGCCAGCTCCAAGGCTTCCCTGCTGCGCCGGCGTCCGTCCGCCGCGATGCCGGACAGGGGAGACCGACCCGATAATGTTCAAGATTTTCAGCAAAGCGTAAACAAGCCATGCGGCCACTGACTCGCGCCGAAATTGCCGCCCATCCATTGTTCCCGACGATCGAGAAACAGATCGCCGAACACCTGATCGCCATACACCTGCGCACGCCGCGCCTGTCGCGACTGAAAGCGTCCCATCGCAAATGGCTGATGACCCATTCGCTCTTCGCCCTGTCCCTGCAGCGGAGGGACGACGATCCCCTGTCGGGCCTGACCGCCACCCGCTTCGTCGAGATCGTCATGAAGCTGGGTGCAGCCAGCCGCAATACGGCGACCGCCTTTCTCGCCGAATTGGTAGCCTACAAGTTCCTGCGCGACGTGCCCGATGTGCCTGACCGCCGCGTGCGCGTGTTGGAAACGACCGAGGCCGCCTATGAAGCGATGAAGTCCTGGTTCATCGGCCACATGGCCTGCCTCGACCGGCTCGACGGCGGAGAGAGAGAAGCGCTTGCCCTGGCCGATCCGCGCCTCTTCCGGATCGCCCAGCCCATGGCGGCCGCCCATCTGGTCGAAGACCCCATCTGGCGTGATCCGCCCGACAGCATCGGCCATTTCCTCTGGTCGGATCTCGGCGGCATGGTCCTGCATGACCTGATCGTGCGCCTGCCCGGTCTGCCGGGCCCGGCGGACCGGATCGACGTCGGTCGCCTGTCCTTGCCGGAACTGGGCGAGGTTTACATGATCTCGGCGACGAACCTCAAGCGCATGTTCAAGAAGGCGGAGACCGAAGGCCTGCTTGGCTGGGATCTGCCGCGCCGGCGCGGGTCGCTCTGGCTGTCGCGCAACTTCGTCAACGACTATTTCCAGTGGCAGTCAGCGAAATTCGCCGCCCTTGAGCAGGCCTTCCACCACGCGACCGTCGAACTCGGCATCAACCTGCCGACGTCGTCATCGCGCCCTCTGCCGGCCGATCAGCCGGGCCTGCCGGCCTTAACGGCCGGCAAACCGTCATCGATCGCGTAAAACTCGCCCTTGTCCGCGCAGAAGATGTGATAGCCCGCGACCAGCCTGCTCGGCTGGTCGAACGCACCCGCCATGACCGAGATATGATCGCTACCATCGCGCAGCCAGAACAGCGCCGAACCGCAGCGCTGGCAAAACCCGCGCCGGGCCTCTTCGCTCGACCGATACCAGCCCACCAAGTCCTCGCCGGAAAGCGCGATGCGGTCGCGCGGCACATCGGTCGCCGCGTAGTAAAGGCCGGTCTGACGCCGGCACTGCGAGCAATGGCAGAAGACGACGTCGCGCAGAGGTCCATGTGTTCGGAAGCGGACCGCCCCGCACAGGCAGGCTCCGGTTCTCTGCTCGTCCATTCAACACTCCCCAATTGGCAAAGAGAAACCGGGCCAGCTTGGGGAAGCCGGCCCGGTCGGTCAAATGCGCTTATCTGAAGCTAAGCTTCAGCCGTTCGCCACCATCATCCGCTTTTCGTCGCGGCCGCCCTTCATCCGCTCGGCCAGCAGGAAGGCCAATTCGAGCGCCTGGTCGGCATTGAGACGCGGGTCGCAATGGGTGTGGTAGCGATCCTGCAGGGCTTCCGCCGTGACAGCACGGGCACCGCCGGTGCATTCCGTCACGTCATTGCCGGTCATCTCGATATGGATGCCGCCCGGATGGGTGCCTTCCGCACGATGGATCTGGAAGAAGCTCTCGACTTCCGACAGAACCCGCTCGAACGGGCGGGTCTTGTAGTTGTTGAGCGTGATCGTATTGCCGTGCATCGGATCGCACGACCAGACCACCTTGCGGCCCTCGCGCTCGACGGCGCGGATGAGCCGCGGCAGGTGATCAGCGACCTTGTCGTGACCGAAGCGGCAGATCAGCGTCAGACGGCCGGCCTCGTTGTTCGGGTTGAGGATGTCGATCAGGTTGATGAGGTCGTCGGCCTGCAGCGACGGACCGCACTTCAGGCCGAGCGGGTTCTTGATGCCGCGGCAGTATTCGAGATGGGCATGATCGGCCTGACGGGTACGGTCGCCGATCCAGATCATGTGACCGGACGTGGCATACCAGTCGCCGGAGGTGGAATCGACGCGCGTCAGCGCCTCTTCATAGCCGAGCAGGAGGGCTTCATGGCTGGTGAAGAAATCGGTTTCGCGCAGGCTCGGATTGGTCTCCGAGCTGATGCCGATCGCCTTCATGAAATCCATGGTCTCGGAAATCCGGTCGGCGAGCTTGCGGTAGCGCTCGGCCTGCGGGCTGTCCTTGACGAAGCCGAGCATCCACTGGTGCACGTTGTCGAGGTTGGCATAGCCACCCATGGCAAAGGCGCGCAGCAGGTTAAGCGTGGCCGCCGATTGGCGATAGGCCATGATCTGGCGGTCCGGATTGGGAATGCGCGATTCCGGCGTGAACTCGATGCCGTTGACGATGTCGCCGCGATAGCTCGGCAGCTCGACGTCACCCTGCTTCTCGAAGTCGGACGAGCGCGGCTTGGCGAACTGGCCGGCAATGCGGCCGACCTTGACCACCGGCAGCTGCGCGCCGAAGGTCAGGACAACGGCCATCTGCAGGAAGGCGCGGAAGAAGTCGCGGATGGTGTCCGCGCCATGCTCGGCAAAGCTTTCGGCGCAGTCGCCGCCCTGGAGCAGGAAGCCGTTGCCTTCGGCGACATTGCCGAGTGCCTTGGTCAGGCGGCGGGCTTCGCCGGCAAAGACCAGCGGCGGAAACTTGGCGAGACGTGCCTCCGCATCGGCAAGGGCTGCGGCATCCGGATAGGCCGGAACCTGCTTGATCGGCTTGCTGCGCCAGCTGCTCGGAGTCCAATTCTCTGCCATGATCGTCACCTGCTGTTCGAAATAGGACGGCCCCTCCCGGCCGCTTTGGATCGGGGGCTTATAGACCCTAATATTTGCCTTGCAAAGCCGAACTTGAAGGGGCAACGGCAACGATTCCGCCGGGTCGGCGAATAAGCACCCCTGGCGCGCCCGTCGCGCAACGCGCACCCCGCCCTTCCTCGCTAAAATCCACGGACTTGTATTTACATGGACGTAAACGTAAGCTTTTTCTCTCGTGGTAGAGCCTGGGAGATGGAGGAGATCAGCCATGCAGAACCGGACCGTCGTCCCGCGCGAAGAGATTGCATTTGCCGCCAGGGACGACTTCCCGCTCACCGGCACCCTGTTCCAGGGGCATGGCGACGGCCCCCTCGCCCTGATTTCCTCGGCCGCCGCCGTGCCGCGCGGCATCTATGCGCGCTTTGCCGAACACCTGGTGGCCGAACGCGGCTTCCGTGCCGCACTGACCTATGACTATCGCGGCGTCGCCGGTTCACCCGTCCCGCGCGGCTGGCGGACCAGGCCGAGCATGGCCGATTGGGCGGAAAAGGACATGGCGGCGGCGATCGACACACTGGAAAGCATCGCGCCGGGCCATGCCATGGTCGGCATCGGCCAATCCTTCGGCGGCCAGGGCCTCGGTCTCTGCGGCCGCGCCAATCGTTTCGACCGCTATCTGATGGTCGCGGTGATGTCCGGCCACTGGGCCTATACCGCCGAGCCCTACAAGGTTTTCGCCTCGATGAACCTCATCGGGGTTCCGCTGGCGATGCTGACCGGCCGCGTTCCGGGCTGGATCGGGCTCGGTCAGACCTTGCCCGGCACGGTGTTTCGCCAATGGGCACGCTGGGGTCGCTCACCCGACTATTTCTTCGCCGACGCCAAGATGGATGCCGCCCGGCGCTTCGCCGAAGTGCGCACCCCCATCCTGTCGATCGGCGTCGACGACGACGTGTGGGGCACGCCCAAGGCGCAGGAAGCCATCCTCAAGGCCTATGTCAATGCCCCCGTCGAACGGATGCGCGTGTCACCGAAAGTGGCTGGCCAGCCGATCGGTCATCTCGGCTTCTTCCGTCCGGCCTTTCGCGAAACCCTCTGGCGGCCGGCGATCGACTGGCTGACCGGCGAGCGTCAGACAGCCGCGCCAAGCACTTCTCTGGCCCGCTAAGCCGCTGACCCGAATGAGGAATTATCAGGCCTTCCGGTCTTTCCGCCGGACAGCGATGGAGGCTGGCGTCCATCGAAGAATTGTCATACTCTAATCTTTGGAGGCGACAGGAGAGGTCGCATCCGGATTGCTTGCAGCCAGCTTCGCGCCAGCCTCGAGGGCTAGGGGAAGCAGGTGCGGCCATTGTGCCCATGTGTTTGTAACGATCATGAGGATCTGTGCTATGGCGTATGATTGGAGTGGTGTTCGTACCAGGCGTATCCGGCGGCTGAAATTTGCAGTCGCATCCTGTCTCGGACTGATGGCGCTGGCGGCGCCGGTTCTGGCTTTCACCTGAACAGATATTTCGCTCGCAACGGAACCGTCATCGCGTTCCGGCGTTTGAGCATGGTCGGATGGGCGCCTTGGCGACTGTCCGAGGTTCCTTCCGCATCAATTGCCCCGTCCCGTCGACGGGGCATTTTTTATTCGAGGACGCCTCGGCCCGAAGCCCACGGCAGTTGCAGCTTCAGACCCGCTCGCCGTTCCGGATCCGATAACTCGGAGTGTACATCGTCACCAGTTCTTCCGCCGCGGTCGGATGGACCGCCATGGTCCGGTCGAAATCGTCCTTGGTGCAGCCGGCCTTAAGCGTGATGCCGAGGATTTGCGCCATCTCGCCGGCATCGTGGCCGAGGATATGGGCGCCCACGACCTTGCGGTCGGCTGAATTGACGATGAGCTTCATGATGGTCTTTTCGGCGCGGCCCGAAAGCGTCGCCTTCATCGGCCGGAACTGGGCGCGGTACACCTCGATGTCGGAGAACCGCTTGGCCGCCTCCTCTTCCGACAGGCCGACAGTGCCGATCTCCGGCTGCGAGAAGACGGCGGTCGCGATCATGTCATGGTCCGGCGAGGTCGGATTGTTCCTGTATTCGGTCTCGATGAAGCACATCGCCTCGTGGATCGCCACCGGCGTCAACTGCACCCGGTCGGTGACGTCGCCGAGCGCGAAGATGCTCGCCACATTGGTCCGCGAATATTTGTCGACGACGATCGCGCCGCGCTCGTTGGTTTCGACGCCCGCCGCCTCCAGCCCGAGCCCCTCTGTATAGGGATCGCGGCCGAGCGCCAGCATCACCTGATCTGCCACCAGTTCGCCGCTGTTCTTGGTTTCGGCGACTAGCCGGCCGTCGGCGCCCTTGCTCACCTGTTCGATGATGTCGTGGCAAAGGATGCGAATGCCCTTGGCCTCCATGGCTTCGTGCAGCCCGTGCCGCATGTCGTGGTCGAACCGGCTGAGGATCTCGGCGCCGCGATAGATCAGCGTGGTATCGACCCCGAGGCCGTGAAAGATGTTGGCGAACTCGACCGCGATGTACCCGCCGCCGGCAATCACGATCGCACGCGGCAACGCCTTCAGGTCGAAGGCCTCGTTGGACGAGATGCACAGTTCATGACCGGGCAGCGCCGCATGCGGATTGGGCGCACCGCCCACCGCGATGACGATCTTCTCGGCGGTCACGATCTTGCCGGATTTCAGCAGGCGAACGCTGTTCGGGCCGGCAAGTTCGGCGCGCGTCTCGAGGATCTCGGCGCCGGCATTGTCCAGCCCCTTGCGGTATAGGCCCTCGAGCCGGGCGATCTCGTTGTCCTTCGCCGCGACCAGCTTGGCCCAGTCGAAACGGCTTTCGCCGACGGTCCAGCCGTAGCCCGCCGCATCCTCGAAATGCTCGTGGAACTGCGACGCATAGACGAACAGCTTCTTCGGCACGCAGCCACGGATGACGCAGGTGCCGCCGAAGCGGTACTCTTCGGCGATCGCCACCTTCTTGCCGAGCGCGGCGGCGACGCGGGCGCTGCGCACCCCGCCGGAGCCGCCACCGATGACGAACAGGTCATAGTCAAAACCGGACATGGCGAAACTCCTTGCAGATCATTGGGCAGATCATTGGACAGATCGTTGATGGGTACAGCGGTCCTGATATAGGTTCGCCCTCCCCCAAAAGAAAAGCCCGGAACGCGTCCGGGCTCTGTGTTCTTTTCGTCGGCCTGCGATCAGGGCTTGGCGGCCGGTGCGGCCGGTGCGGTGGCACCGACCTCCTTAAGCATCGCCTCGTTGGCCTGCTTTTCCAGGTCGCGTGAGATGCCGGCGGTCCAGATGTCCGCGGCCTTCATCAGTTCGCGCATGGCGATCGGTCCGTCCTTCAACAGCTTCTTGCCGGCCTCGCTGGTGTAGAAGGTCGTGATCACGTTGAGTTCTTCGGCGGAAAAAGCCTTGGCATAGACCAGCGCCGCCTCACGCTCCAGATCACCGCGACGCGGTGCGAGCTTGATGGCTTCGGCATCGACCGTTTCGGAAATCTTGCTTTCCAGGTCCGGATAGGCCTGAATCAGCTGGGTCTTCAATTGATCCGATACGGCCGGCAGGATGGTATCGAAACGGTCGGTCACGCCAAGCGCGGTGATTGCAGCCCGGGCCGCCTGGACGTGCTCGGGCGCGACGTCCTGGGCCTGGGCGGCCGGACCCATCAACAGGCTACCGGCAATGACGGTGACAGACGCGAAACGTCCCAAGCTCGAAAAATTGACCATGAAATCCACAGCTCCTGTCTAGTTCTTTGCGTCGATGACCCGCGCGCCGGCCGGACCGGCGATAATGGCAAGCGTGGCCAAATTAATGAATAGCCCGTGCTCGACAACACCCGGAATGGTATTGAGCGCGACGGCCAAGGCCTCTGCATCAGGAATACGGCCAAATGATGCGTCGAGAATGAGGTGTCCGCCGTCGGTGGTGAAGAGACCGTCGCCGGAGGCACGCAAGGTCATGGCACCGGTAAGGCCGAGCCGTTCGGCTGCCTTCTCCACGGCGATACAGGTGGAAACCTGGCCGAAGGGATTGATTTCGATCGGCAGCGGAAAGCGGCCGAGCGTTTCGACCACCTTGCTCTCGTCGGCGATCACGATCATCCTTTCGGAGGCCGCCGCGACGATCTTCTCGCGCAGAAGTGCCCCGCCGCCGCCCTTGATCAGGCGCAGCCGGCCGTCCACTTCATCGGCCCCGTCAATGGTCAGATCCAGCTGCGGCAGTTCGTCGAGCGACTTCAGCGGCACGCCCAGTTCCAGGCAAAGCCGGGCCGTGCGCTCGGATGTCGGCACGCCTTCGACCCTCATGCCGCCGGCCACCTTTTCCGCCAGAAGCCGGACAAATTCCTCCGCGGTAGAGCCGGTGCCGATGCCGAGACGCATTCCGTCCTCGACATGCTCCAAAGCCGCTGCCGCAGCCTTTATCTTCATTTCGCGGGCGTCCATGCGCCAAGAACTCCTGTCCGTTTCGTCGACAGCTGTTTACACGCCTCGCCAGGCAAACGAAAGCCCCTTTCCGATACCGCTGTATCGGTTGCCTTTTGCCGGCTTTTCGCCTACCCGGCTAGGGCGATCCCGCCTTCCTTGAGCCAGCGACGGAGCATGCCCTTGATAGCCCCCACGATCGTCTTCGACCTTGACGGCACGCTGGTCGACACGGCGCCCGACCTTGTCACCAGCCTCAACCATACGATTGCCGTCGCAGACCTGCCGCCGGTCGGCTACGAGGATCTCACCCATCTGGTCGGCCAGGGTGCCCGCGCCATGATCGCGCGCGCCTTCGCGCTGCGCGGCGCTCCCCTCGCGGAGGAGGAGCTCGGGCCGCTGCTCGACCGCTTCATCGCCCATTACATGGCAGGCATGCCGGGCGAAAGCAGGCCCTATCCCGGCCTGGTCGAGGCGCTCGGCCGCCTGCGCGAAGCCGGCTTTAGGCTCGCCGTCTGCACCAACAAGATGGAATCGCTGGCCGTCCCGCTGATCGAGAAGCTGGGACTGGCCCACCATTTTTCGGCCATTGCCGGCGGCGACACCTTCGCCGTACGCAAGCCCGACCCGGGCCACATCATCGCGACCATCGAACGGGCCGGCGGCGACGCCCGTTTCGCAGTGATGGTGGGCGATAGCATCAACGACATCCTTGCCGCCCGCAATGCCGGCATCCCGTCCATCGTCGTGCCGTTCGGCTATTCGGATGTCCCGATCGCCGAGCTCGGAGCCGATCGGCAGATCGATCACTTCGACGAACTGACGCCGGCCCTGCTCGCGGAATTGCTGCGTAAATGAAAAAGGCGGGTCTTGCACCCGCCTTCGTCAACCTCATCCGCGCGAGGCGCGGGCGTCGCTGGTCGCCTTGAAGGCCTTTCGGGTCGCCTCATCCCGCGCGTAGACGTCCTCGAAATAGTCGATCCCGCCGTCCTTGTTCGGCCAGGCGGTGAAATAGGAGACGTAGACCGGGATCTTCTGCGGCACCTGAACCGCGCGGTTCTGCCCGGACGCTATCTGCTTGGCGATCTCCGCCGTCGTCGTGCCCATCACCGCCGCCGCCATGACGCGCGGCTCGGCCAGACGAACGCAACCATGGCTGAGAGCCCGCATGTCGCGCTGGAAAAAACTCTTCGACGGCGTGTCGTGCATGTAGATGGCATGGCTGTTGGGAAACAGGATCTTCAGCTCGCCCAGTGCATTGTCGCCACCGGGCGGCTGGCGCACATCGACGCTGTGGGTGGTGTTCCAGTCGACCTGCGTCGAGGAAACCTTGCGACCGCCATAGCTCACCTCATAGCCGAGGCGATCGAGATAGGACGGATCGCGGCGCAGCTTCGGCAGCATCTCGTTGACGATGATCGACTTCGGCACGCCCCAGTAAGGGTTGAACTCCACCGTCTCGATCTGGTCCTGGAAGAAATAGGTCTGGTTTGACTTGGAACCGACGACCACCCGCATCGCCAGTTGCTCGCGGCCCTCGCTGACGAAATAGGCGGTGTAGGACGGCTGATTGATGAAGACATAGCGCTGTCCCAGATCATCCGGCAGCCAGCGGATCTGCTCCATGGCGACGATCAGCTTGTCGATCTTCTCGGCATTGCTGTGGCCGGTCAGCGCCCGGACGGTCGCGCGCCCGACGACACCATCGGGCTTCAAACCCTTTTCCTTCTGGAAGGCTTCGACGACGGCGACGAGGTCGGGCGTATAATCCGGCGTGCCCGTATAGCCGCCGAGCACCGCGGCATGCTCGGCCTTGAGCGCGTCCGACCCCTCGGCCCGGATGGCTGCCAGAATGTTCGCGAGTTCGACATTGCTCTGGCCGGGCTTCAACAACGTGCCCGGAGCAATCTCGACCCGCGCCCCGGCCTGGCTGTCGGCGGCCCGCAAACGGGCAAGCTCCGCCGTCATGGCCTTGAACTGCGCATTGTCGGGATCGCGCGAGCGGAGATAGGCGGCGACGTCGGGGCTGAGCCGCAGCATGTTGAGCACCGGATTCAGGTTGACCGACTTGCGCTTGAAGTCGTGATAGCCGGAAATCTTGTTCGGATCGATCCGACCCCGCACCGTGTCTGCGACATAGGAAAGCAGCTTTGCCGATAGCGCCACCTCGAACCGGGCGAGATCCCGGGCGAGCCTGTCGGTGTCCGCCGGATCGGCCGCATCCGCCGGCAGCGGCACGGCATAATCCTCGGGAGCGAGACCGACGGCGTCGACCGCGGCAAGACCGGCGAGCGACTGGCGGGCGCGCTCGGTCAGGCCGGTCTCGGTAACCCAGATCAACGGCTTGTTGTCCGCATAATAGGCCTCGACGGCTTTCGCCACCTCGTCTGAGGCGCGCACGCCGGTTTCGGCGAGGAAACGGCGCACCTGCGGCTGGTCGGCGGCGACCGACGGGCTTGCCGGATCAACGGCCGCAGTATCGGGTGCGGGCGGTGCCACCGGTCCCTTTATGGCAATCACCCGCGTCGCATCGGGCTTGTAGGCGTAGTAGCGCGGACCGGCGACCTTCGGCAGGGGCTCGGGATCGCCCATCTCCAGCCCGCCTCGCGCCTCCGGCTCTAAGCGCGTGCCCATGCCTGAGCCCTGTTGGCTCCGGCCCGGACCGCCGCGCAGCAGATCGAGAAGCGTGACCGCCCCGGCTGCCGGAGGCAAGGCCGCAAAGGCCGTTATCGCGGCAAGCGCAGTCGTCGCCGCGATCTTCTTGTAATTCGTCATTCTCGCACTCGCTCCAGCTCTTTCGTCGCGAAGCGGCAACCGGGAGGCTGCCGCCGTTCTTGGCGCGGTTCACTAGCCGATAGGCATATCATTGAAAAGTTGTCGCCGCTTCGCCCGCGGCGCCGGCCTGTTTCAATTCTGCGTGAATCCACGACGTCCGGCGCACCGGCACATCAGCGGACTTTAATGAAAACACTGGTTAAATTTCTCCTACCCCGAGCCCGATGACTGTGGACAGTCGAAAATGGCCATCCGGAAGCGCGATGATTTAGGCTGGACACGTGCCAAATATGACACGGCCGGTGCGGCTTCTCAGGCCGCAGACTTGCCGGTATCGCCGAGCAGCCAGCGCGACAGAAAAAGCGCCAGCATGGCGCCGATCAACTGCACGACGACGAAAGCCGGGACATCCGCCAGGCGAATCCCGGCGAAGCTGTCTGAAAAGGCGCGCGCCAGCGTCACGGCCGGATTGGCAAACGAGGTCGATGCGGTGAACCAATAGGCGGCGGTGATGTAGAGGCCGACCGAAAGCGGGATGCTCTCGGGCCGATGGCGTCGGGTCAGTAGGATGGTCACGAGCAGGCCAAAGGTGGCCACCCCTTCCGCGATCCACTGCCCCGTTCCCGTCCGTGCCTTGACGGACATTTGCAGCACGGAAAGGTCGAACATCAGATGCGCAACCCATACGCCGACCAGTCCGCCGGCAATCTGGGCCAGCATATAGAAGGCGGCTTCCCGTTTGGAAATTTCCGCCGATGCCAGCATGACCAGCGTCACCGCCGGATTGAAATGCGCACCCGACACCGGACCGAGCATGGTGATCAGCACGACAAGGATCGCGCCTGTAGCGATGGTATTGCCGAGCAACGCTACCGCCACATTGCCGCCGGCCAGCGCCTCAGCCATGATGCCGGAGCCGACCACGGTTGCAAGTAGCAGGGCAGTGCCGAGAAACTCGGAGGCGATCCGTCTGGTTGTGCTCACGATTTCGCCCCTCGGCCTCGCCTGGAGATCACTGCTTGCCGATCTCGCTCACCCGCTTCTGCAGGGCGAGCCGGTCAAGGCTGCTGATCGGCAGGTTGACAAAAATCGAGATCCGGTTGCTCAGCATGCGATAGGCGTCTGCGAACGCCAGGGCTTTCTCCGTGTCGGTTCCCTCTACCGCTGCAGGATCCGGGACGCCCCAATGGGCCGTCATCGGCTGGCCCGGCCAGACCGGGCAAGCCTCGGCCGCAGCAGAATCGCAGACCGTGAAGACGAAATCCATCTTCGGCGCGCCGGGCGCGGCAAACTCGTCCCAGTTCTTCGAGCGTAGGCCCGAAGTGTCGTAATTGGCGCGCTTCAGCAGGTCGATCGCCATCGGGTGGACCTCACCCTTGGGATGCGAGCCGGCGGAATAGGCCGTGAACCGGCCGCGCCCCTCACGATTGAGGCATGATTCGGCGAGAATAGAGCGCGCCGAATTGCCGGTGCATAGGAACAGGACATTGAAATGTTCTTGGGTCATGGAAGAGGCCTCTAGCAACGACAGGTGATTTCATCGAGGATCGGGCGGCAGATCTCCGGGGAGCCGCCGCAGCAGTCCTCCAGAAGAAAGCCCATCAGTTCGCGCATGGCATCGAGATCGGCACGATAGCGGATATGGCGCCCTTCCCGCTCGCCGGCGATCAGCCCGGCATTGGCCAGCACGGTCAGGTTCGCCGAAAGCGTATTGGCGCGGAAGTTCAGGGCGGCGGCGATCTCGCCGGCGTTCAGGCCCTCCGGGGCATGGCGCACGAGCAGCCGGAAGACCGCCAGCCGCCCTTCGTGACCAAGCGCCGAAAGTGAATCGAGGGTTTGCTTTGTATCCATACTTCCAGAAATCATGAAATATCGAAATTTACAAGACGGCCCGTCGTGAAATTTAACATGAATTTTTGGCTCAATTATAAGGGAGCCATTGCACCCGATCGAACGAGGGCTAAATATCCTCGCACGCAGCAGATTGAGAAGAAGGTCATCCCATGAGCACTACCCGCGCAGAAACCGACACATTCGGCCCGATCGACGTCGCAGCCGATCGCTACTGGGGCGCGCAGGCCGAGCGCTCGCGCGGCAATTTCAAGATCGGCTGGGAAAAGCAGCCGCTGTCCGTCGTGCGGGCGCTCGGCATCGTCAAGCAGGCGGCGGCCCGCGCCAACATGGCGCTTGCCGGTCTCGATCCGGATCTCGGCCAGGCCATCATCCGTGCGGCCCAGGAGGTAATCGACGGCAAGCTCGACGACCATTTCCCGCTCGTCGTCTGGCAGACCGGCTCGGGTACGCAATCCAACATGAACGCCAACGAGGTGATCTCCAACCGGGCGATCGAGATGCTGGGCGGCGTGATGGGCTCGAAGACGCCGGTCCATCCCAACGACCACGTCAACATGAGCCAGTCGTCGAACGACACCTATCCGACGGCCATGCACATCGCCT
This sequence comes from Arenimonas sp., assembly GCA_019459145.1. Lineage (GTDB taxonomy): Bacteria > Pseudomonadota > Alphaproteobacteria > Rhizobiales > Rhizobiaceae > Allorhizobium. The sequence goes on along the minus strand of JAIBEK010000059.1, from coordinate 38,084 downwards.
GCGCGGAGCAGATCGTCCACCACCTGATTCCAAATCTGAAGCATCTGCACCAGGCCCTTGATGCCAAGGCGAAATCCTTCGCCCACATCATCAAGATCGGCCGCACCCACACGCAGGATGCAACGCCGCTGACGCTCGGCCAGGAATTCTCCGGCTATGCCGCGCAGGTCGCCTCCGCGATCAAGCGGATCGAACTGACGCTGCCCGGTCTCTACGAACTGGCGCAGGGCGGCACCGCCGTCGGCACCGGCCTGAACGCGCCCGTCGGCTTTGCCGAAAAGGTGGCCGAAGAGATCGCCGCGATCACCGGCCTGCCCTTCGTCACCGCGCCCAACAAGTTCGAAGCGCTCGCCGCCCACGATGCCATGGTCTTCTCGCACGGGGCGATCAACGCCGCCGCAGCAGCCTGCTTCAAGATAGCCAACGACATCCGCTTCCTCGGCTCCGGCCCGCGCGCGGGGCTCGGCGAACTGGCCTTGCCGGAAAACGAACCGGGCTCGTCGATCATGCCCGGCAAGGTCAATCCGACCCAGTCGGAGGCGCTGACCCAGGTCTGCGCCCACATCTTCGGCAACCAGGCCGCCATCACCTTTGCCGGCAGCCAGGGCCATTTCGAGCTCAACGTCTACAACCCGATGATGGCCTATAATTTCCTGCAGTCGGTGCAACTGCTCGGCGATGCGGCTCGCTCCTTCACCGACAACTGCGTCGTCGGCATTGAGGCGCGTGAGGACAATATCCGCAAGGGCGTCGAAAACTCGCTCATGCTGGTCACCGCGCTGAACACCCGCCTCGGCTACGATACCTGCGCCAAGATCGCCAAGACCGCCCACAGGAACGGCACCACGCTGCGCCAGGAAACGGTCGGCGGCGGTTATCTCAGCAACGAGGAGTTCGACGAACTTGTGCGGCCGGAGCTGATGATCGGGCCGAAGTGAGCTTTACCGCGGCAAGACGGGCGGGCCCGGCGACGGGCCGCGCTCCTGTCAAATCGATTTTATCGCGTCGGCCCGGATCTCAATCCATTCAACCGCCCCGCTTCCCCTTTTCGCTGCATTGAAATCTTAAATCTAAGCCCGTAAACCACCGCCATCCGACAACCTGCCTCCGAAAGGCTTTTGACTGATGGCTGACGCTCTCTTTCCCCTCGGCGAAGACACCACCCCCTACCGCAAGATTTCCTCCGACTACGTGTCCGTCGACACCTTCAAGGGCCAGGAAGTCCTCACCGTCGATCCGGAGGGTCTGCGCCTGCTCGCCGAGACGGCCTTTGCCGACATCAACCATCTGCTGCGTCCCGGCCACCTGAAGCAGCTTGCCTCGATCCTTTCGGACCCCGAGGCGACCGACAATGACCGCTTCGTCGCCTATGACTTGCTGAAGAACGCCAATATCGCCGCCGGCGGCGTGCTGCCGATGTGCCAGGACACCGGCACGGCGATCATCATGGCCAAGAAGGGCCGCCGCGTCTGGACTGAGGGCGGCGACGAGGTGGCGCTCGCCAAGGGTGTGATGGACGCCTACGAGCGCAAGAACCTGCGCTATTCGCAGTTGGCGCCTTTGAAAATGTTCGAGGAAAAGAACACCCGCACCAACCTGCCGGCGCAGATCGACATCTACGAGGAAGGCGAGGACGCCTACAAGTTCCTGTTCATGGCCAAGGGCGGCGGCTCGGCCAACAAGACCTATCTCTACCAGGGCACGCCCTCGCTCCTGACCCACGACCGGATGATCGACTTCCTCAAGGACAAGATCCTCTCGCTCGGCACTGCCGCCTGCCCCCCCTATCACCTGGCCATCGTCATCGGCGGCCTGTCGGCCGAGATGAACCTGAAGACGGTCAAGCTCGCCTCGGCCCGCTATCTCGACGGCCTGCCGACTGAAGGCTCGGAATCGGGCCATGCCTTCCGCGACCTGGAAATGGAGCAGGAAATCCACAAGCTGACCCAGTCGCTCGGCGTCGGCGCCCAGTTCGGCGGCAAGTATTTCTGTCATGACGTGCGCGTCATCCGCCTGCCCCGCCACGGCGCCTCGCTGCCGATCGGCCTTGGCGTCTCCTGTTCCGCCGACCGCCAGGCGCTCGGCAAGATCACCAGGGACGGCATCTATATCGAGCAGCTGGAAACCGATCCGTCAAAATACATGCCGGAGATCGACGAGACGGCGCTGTCCTCCTCGGTGGTCAAGATCGACCTCAACCAGCCGATGAGCGCGGTTCTGGCCGAACTGTCCCGGCATCCGGTCAAGACCCGGCTGTCGCTGACCGGCACGATCATCGTCGCCCGCGACCTCGCCCATTCCAAGATCCGCGAGCGGCTGGAAAACGGCGAAGGCATGCCGGACTACCTGAAGAACCACCCGGTCTATTATGCCGGCCCGGCCAAGACCCCGGCCGGCTATGCCTCCGGTTCCTTCGGCCCGACGACGGCCGGCCGCATGGACAGTTACGTCGACCAGTTCCAGTCCTTCGGCGGTTCTATGGTCATGCTCGCCAAGGGCAACCGCTCGCGCGCCGTGCGCGAAGCCTGCAAGAAGCATGGCGGCTTCTATCTCGGCTCGATCGGCGGCCCGGCGGCGCGTCTGGCCCAGGACTGCATCAAACATGTGGAGGTTCTCGAATATCCCGAGCTCGGCATGGAAGCGGTGTGGAAGATCGAAGTCGTGGACTTCCCGGCCTTCATCGTCACCGACGACAAGGGCAACGACTTTTTCCAGGAGTTCAACCTAGGCTGAGGCCAGAGACGAATATTTGCCAGAAACGAGGGCGGCGCGAAAGTGCCGCCTTCTTTGCTTCCGTGAAATTCCGCTTGAAATTCCGAGACTTGGCCGGTCCGCCCACAGCCACCCCGAAATATCGCCGGCGATTTCAGCCGTGCGGATCATTAAATGTTTCCCAATCATTTTCGTCTAACAATCAGAAAGGATCGTGGATCCGAAAGATCAATGGAGTTCGCCTATGAACACGGCAACGACGCCGAAGGCGCAGATTCCCGATATATCGGCGCAGATCACCTATGCGATGCGAAGCATGGGCGTTGCGCCTATTCCACGCAATTACGAACTCTTCTATGAAGCCTATATCGGCTCCAATCCGACGCTGACCAAGGATCTGGCCGCGCTCGGCAGCAAGGCGACGCAGGACGAACTGGACGAGATCGGCCAGCAATATTTCGGCAATCACCAGAACCGGGTGGTCGAGAGCGCTCATTCGAAAATCATCAGCGAACTCGACGGCCTGCTGCGCCTGCTGAAACAGGAACAGACATCGCTGGAAAGCTATAACCGGCTGCTGGGCGAGACCTATACGCGCATCAACTCGAAGAACAATACGAGCGCCGACATCCTGCGCAGCGCCATAACGCTCCTGTCGGAAGCGACCGGCGACACCATGGCCCACGGCTCGCAGACGGTCGAGCAAGTCAGCCAGAAGTCCCAGGAGATGGACCAGGTCCGCAAGGAACTGGACGAATACAAGCGCATTGCCAACACGGATTCGCTGACCCGTATCGCCAACCGCCGCGCCTTCGACGAGCGGCTGGCGTCAATCTACAATGCCACATCGAGCGCGCCGCTGACCGGCCTGGTGCTGGCCGACATCGACAATTTCAAGAAGATCAACGACACCTATGGCCATCCGGTCGGCGACAAGATCCTTGCCACCGTCGCCACGGTGATCCGGGCCAATGTCCGCAAGGATTGTTTCGTCGCACGCACCGGCGGCGAGGAATTCGCCATCATCGTCGAGGGTCATAGCGCCGAGGAGGTCAACCTCATGTGCGAGCGCGTCCGAACCGCCTTGGAGACGACACCCTTCAAGAACTCGAGGACCGGCGTGAACTACGGCCCGATCACCCTGTCGCTCGGCTTCTGTATGGCGGGCGAAGCCGAGGATCCGGGTGAACTCTACGCCAAATCCGACATCGCCCTCTATTGCGCCAAGAATGCCGGCCGCAACCGCACCAAGATCTTCGAGGACGGCATGAAGAAGGACTTCACCAAGAGCTGGCTGATTTACAAGCGCTGAGCCTTGCCCGCGCGCTCAAGGACAGGCGGAGTGACCGCTTTCCCTGGCAATCGCGATCAGTTCCGGCCGGTATTCGAAGTGCATCGTGTCAAAATGATACCAGCGCCCGCCCCAGATGAAACCATGGCGCTCGAAGACGTCGATGATCGCCATCGGGAACTTGTTGGCATAGTTCGGCACCTTGCCGGGCTTTCCGCCGGACCAGATCCAATAGTCCGCGAACCTGGTATTGATGTCGATCGCCGCGCCGAAGCTGTGCACCGACATATTGGGGGCGTTGGCCACCTTGCGCCAGTTGAACGTGCCGGCCGAGGGCGACAGGTATTTCTTCAGCTCGGGTTTTGACTTGAGTTCGTCGCGGACCTTTTCCAGCGCCGCCGCCGCACCCTGTCTTTTCGTCACGCGCACGCTTTCACCGAACCAGGCCACCTTGACCAGCGAGCGTTCCACCTCGCGCGCCGATACCCCATAGAGCCGCATCATCAACGGATCGCTGCGGATGCGGCCGGGATCGAAATTGACCGCCGGCTTCGTTTCACAGGGCCCGATCGGGTAATCCTGCGAGAGGCTGTCCTCGACATCGCCCTGTGCGAGTTTGGCGAAATGGTCCTTCACCTTGCCGTCATCGATCAAAAGCGGTTCGCCGCCGTCATGGAAGGTGAGCCGGCCGTCCGCGATGCCGGCGATCGTTTCCGGATAGGCCGCAACGAGCAGCCGAAGCTTTTCTTCCAGTCCGAGATCGGCGGCGGCGGCCGCAGAGCTTGCCAAGGCAAACCCCAGACACATCAGTGCAAATGATCCGACGCGCTTCATCCGCCCCCCTTGTCGAGGCAATCTGCCCCCGCAGCCGAAGCCTCTCATGGCCCGCCCGTGCTGGCAACACGTCATGCCGCCCGCTTGCGAACGCGGCGGCGCGGACACTTGCCTTACCACATGGTCTTGGCGGCGCGCTCCGGCCATTGCCGATCATAGCTCTCCTTGTCGAAGTCGGCCTTCGCCCCCTGCAACAGTTCTCCGGGCGTCGGCAGGCTCTTCGGATCGACAAAACGCTCGGGGTTCCACAGATCGGCGCGCATGAGCGCCCGGGCACACTGGAAATAGACCTCGTCGATGGTCACCAGCACCACGGTGCGGGGATGCTTGCCGTCCATCTCGAAACTCTCGAGCAGGCCGGCATCGACCGAGACGACCGCGCGACCATTGATCCGCATGACGGTGTTGGAGCCGGGAATGAGGAACATCAGCGCGACCCGCGGATCGCGCACGATGTTGATCAGCGAATCGATCCGGTTATTGCCCTGCCAGTCGGGAATGGCGACCGTCCTGGCGTCCTCCACCCGCACAACCGCGCCGCGATCGCCGCGCGGAGAACAGTCGAGCCCTTCCGGGCCGACGGTCGCCAGTGCCATGAAGGGCGACCGCTCGATCATCAGGCGATAATCCGCGGTCAGTACCGGCGTGACCTTGGCCACCGCCGCCTCCGAGACACCATGGTAGATTTCCCGGAGCGCTTCGGGTGTGTGGATGATCGTCATGGTCTTCCTTCCGGCCTATAGCGGCGCGGCACAAACCGCCGGCCCCGTCTACGGACGCACCGTATCAGACGGATGATGCCGCTCGCAGCCTCACCGTTCCTTCGGCCAAGCCGTCACCAACAAGAAAGTTCGCGACTGTGGCCACCACTTCCGGCGCGCTGACGATGCGGCGATGCCCCTGCCCGTTCGCCCAGTGATGGCGGATGTGATGGGACACGCCGAGATAGCGCTTCGCCTGGTCGGCGCCGACCTCCTTGTCGTCCTCGGCATGGACCACCAGCAACGGTCGGGCGAGCCTGCCTGCGATCGCCACGCCGTCCAGCGCCTCGACCGGGCAGCCGACCCGCCGCTCGGTTCGCGTGACAAGCGCCCGCGCGGTCTTCGGGGTGAGGCCGGCCATCGTGACAAAGCCATCGAAGACATCCTCGATCCGCGACGGCGAACCGATCACGGCAAGACGAGGAGCCGCAAAGGCGGGCACGCCGGGAAAACTGCCGCCGGCGGCGGCCATCAACGCCGCCCCGCCGAACGAGTGACCGACAGCCGCATCGAAGGGGCCGAACCGCGCCTGCACCTCGGCCATGGCTTCGGCCGCCATGCGCATGTCGAGCCTCCGGCCGGACGAACGGCCATGGCCCGGCAGATCGAGAATGAAGACCTCGGCACCCGCCTCCCTCAACCCCATGGCGAGATCGGCCAGATATTCGGCGCGCGAACCCCAGCCGTGCCCCACGAGGACGCGCGGCGCAGAACAGCGCGTTGCGCCGATCCTGTGGACGCCGACCTTGGCGCCACCGACCATGACCGCCAGCTTTTCCGCCGTGGAGAGTTTCCGTGCGCCGTCCGCGAACGATTGCCGCGCCTTGGCCGCATTCGGCCGCTTGGGCGGCGTGCGACAGAACAGTGCAAGGGCCAGGTGGCTTGCCAGTTCAGGCGAAACGCGCCCCAGCGTCGAGAAACCGAATCGGGTGACCTTGGCGGCAAAGGATGGCATAGTCGGATTCCTGAAAACTGTTCAACTATGAACAATAAAGTACAATGATGAACAAAAATCAAGCCCTGCCCTGGGACCATCCGCGATTCAAGAGTTGGGTCAGTGTCGGCCGCGCCTGCCAACTCATGCAGCAGGCGCTGACGCGGGCGCTTGCGCCGCTCGACATCAAGCCGCCGCATCTCGACATTCTGGTCAATCTCTATCGTTTCGAGGCGATCTCGCAGCAGGAACTGGCGCGCAAGCTGCTGGTCGGTCGCTCCAATATGAGCATGCTCCTGCCGCAGATGGAAAAACGTGGCCTGATCGAACGTCGGGCCGATGCCAGGGACAAGCGGATCCTGCGCCTGTTCCTCACCGAAAAGGGCCGCGACTTGACCGTGCAGGCCATGGCCATCCAGACGGATCTAATCGAACGCATCCTGTCGGCAACGCCGATCGAGGATTGCCTGCTGATGGCCGGGACGATGGAAAAACTGATTACCCGCCTGATGAGTGAGGAAACCGCCGGCGAATGATCGCCGCGGGTCGCGACGCAGACAGATGTCAGCGACGATCGCGGCTGAGGCCCTTCTCGGCCAGTTCGCGTTCGTAATCGGCGAACTTTGCCTCCCCCGTATCGCCCAGTTCGCGCAGATAGCTCCAGGTGAAAATGCCGCTGTCATGCCCGTCGTCGAAAGCGATGCGCACGGCATAATTGCCGGTCGGCGCCACCGCCCGGATCGCCACCTCGCGCTTGCCCGGCACGGTGACCTTCTGGCCCGGTCCGTGCCCCTGCACCTCCGCCGAGGGCGACAGCACCCTGAGCAGTTCCGCCGGCAGCGTGGCGACGATCCCGTCGTTGAACGTCACCGACAGCATCCGCCGGTCCTTCGACACCTTCAATTCGCTTGGCCAGAAATCGCTCATCTTCGCATCCGTCAATTATCGCCCGAAGTCGAGCACTATGCCTGCCTCTTGTGCAGCGCAAGACATTTTGCCGGGGGCATGCGCACCCATTTGCTTGACGCGGCGCGCCATGGTGACCATCTTGCTCATATAAACCGGGAGGTCATGAATTGAATTCCAGTGCCGGCCCATGGCAGGACGCAACCGCGCTTGCGCCGAACGACGCACCGATGATCGACCCCTTCGGCAGGGCCGTCACCTATCTGCGCGTCTCGGTCACCGATCGCTGCGATTTCCGCTGCACCTATTGCATGGCAGAAAACATGAATTTCCTGCCGAAGAAGGATCTGCTGACGCTCGAGGAACTGGATCGGCTCTGTTCCGCCTTCATCGCCAAGGGCGTTAGGAAACTGCGCCTGACCGGCGGCGAACCGCTGGTGCGCAAGAACATCATGTTCCTCGTTCGCGGCCTGTCCCGTCACCTCGAGAGCGGCGCGCTCGCCGAACTGACCCTGACCACCAACGGTTCGCAATTGCAGCGCTTTGCCGCCGAACTCGCCGATTGCGGGGTGCGCAGGATCAACGTCTCGCTCGACACGCTCGATGCGGAAAAATTCCGCACGATCACCCGCTGGGGCGAATTCGACAGGGTGATGGAAGGTATCCGCGCCGCCCAGGCCGCCGGCATCCGGGTCAAGCTCAATGCCGTGGCGCTGAAGGGCTTCAACGAGGACGAGATTCCCGAGCTGATGCGCTATGCCCATGCCAATGACATGGACCTGACGCTGATCGAGACCATGCCGATGGGGGAAACCGGCGAGGACCGCACCGACCAGTACCTGCCGCTGTCCGTGGTCCGGCGGCGGCTCGAGGAAAGCTTCACCCTCACCGACCTGCCGCTCTCCACCGGCGGCCCCGCACGCTATGTGCGGGTCGAGGAAACCGGCGGAAAGCTCGGCCTGATCACGCCCATGACGCATAACTTCTGCGAAAGCTGCAACCGGGTTCGGCTGACCTGCACCGGCACGCTCTACATGTGCCTCGGACAGGACGACGCCGCCGACCTGCGCACCGCGCTGCGGGCCTCGCCGGACGACGCCTTCCTGTCGGCGGCGATCGACGAGGCGATCGGCCGCAAGCCGAAGGGGCACGACTTCATCATCGACCGTAACCACCTTCGCCCGGCTGTCGCCCGCCACATGAGCGTCACCGGAGGCTGAACCGACACCGGGCCGCCCATGGGCGGGTCCAAACACGTCGCATGCTGCGTTTCTCCACTCCCCCCTCACCCGCCGTCATCGGCAAAACGCTTGGCTGTCGCCTCCAATGGGTCGAACCTTGCAGATTCCAGGAATACCCGCGCATGGCTTTGTCCAGTAATTCCAAGGGAGCGCTGCTGATGGCGCTCGCAATGGCCGGCTTCACGTTCAACGATGCCTTGAGCAAGGCTGTCACCCCGCTGATGAATGTCGGCCAGTTGATGTTCGTGCGCGGCGCGCTGACCACCATCCTGGTCTATGCCGTGGCCCGCCACATGGGCGCGCTCGGCCATGTCCGCATGCTGATGCAGCCTTTGGTCCTGCTGCGCATGCTGTTCGAGACGCTTGCCGCCATTACCTTCCTCAATGCGCTGGGCGCCATGCCGCTCGCCAATGTTTCCTCCATCCTCCAGGCCTTGCCGCTTGCCGTCACGCTCGGGGCGGCCCTTTTTCTCGGCGAGGCGGTCGGCTGGCGGCGCTGGACGGCGATCGCCGTCGGCTTCGTCGGCGTGCTGATCATCATCCGGCCCGGCCCGGAAGGCTTCACCATGTCGGCTCTCTATGTCGTGTTGAGCGTGGTCTTCGCCGCGGCCCGCGACCTGGTGACGAAGAGGATCGACCCCGGCATATCCTCCCTGGCGATCACGCTCTCGACCGCCGCCGGGATCACGCTCGTCGGCGCCGCTCTGATCGTGCCGTTCGGCGGATGGCAGCCGATGAGCGGCTCGACCTTCGGCATCATGGCGCTCGCCTCGTGCCTGATCTTCGTCGGCTATCTGGCGATCGTCATGGCCATGCGCACGGGCGAGATTTCCTTCATCGCCCCCTTCCGCTATACCAGCCTGCTCTGGGCGGTGGCGCTCGGCATGATCTTCTTCGACGAGGTCCCCGACCTCTGGATGGTCAGCGGCACAGTGATCGTCATCGGCTCCGGCCTCTATACCTTCTATCGCGAAAACAGGCGTCGCGCCGAAGCGGCCCGGCTCGAGGCGGCCGCCTGTGGGCAAGCCCAATGAGCCCGGCGAACAGTCTCCGACCGGCGCGACAGGGAACGAAGCCTTGAAGAACACACGCTTTCTCGACCGCCGGTCGCCGCCGCACATCGTTACCCTGGTGGCGATTGCCGGCCTCTCGGCGCTGACGATGAACATCTTCCTGCCGTCGCTGCCGAGCATGGCCAGGGATTTCGGCGTGTCCTACGGAACGATCCAGATCCTGATCTCCGGCTATATCGCGGTCACCGCGCTGATCCAGATCGTCATCGGACCGCTGTCGGATCGCTTCGGGCGGCGGCCGACGGTGATCGGAAGTCTGGTCATCCTGCTGATCGCCACGCTGGTCTGCATGGTCGCCACCGACATCTACACGCTGGTCGCAGCGCGCATGCTGCAGACCGCCGTCGTTACCGGCATCGTATTGTCGCGTGCCATCGTGCGCGACATGGTACCGATGGAGGAAGCCGCCTCGATGATCGGCTATGTCACCATGGGCATGACGATCGTGCCGATGATCGGCCCGACGATCGGCGGCGTGCTGGGCGACGCCTTCGGCTGGCGCGCCAACTTCGCAGCGCTCCTTGTCCTTGGAACGCTCGTTCTGGCGCTGGTCGCCGCAGACCTCGGAGAGACGAACCACAATCGCAGCGCCAGCTTTTCCGCGCAGTTCAAGGCCTGGCCGGGCCTGCTCGCTTCGCCGCAGTTCTGGGGCTATACCGCCGTCGTCACCTTCACCTCCGGGGCCTTCTTCGCCTTTCTCGGCGGCGCCCCCTTCGTCGGCGCAACGCTGATGGAGATGAGCCCCAGCACGCTCGGGCTGCAATTCATCTTCATCGCCGCCGGCTACATGATCGGTAACTACCTGTCCGGCCGCTATGCGCGGCGCTTCGGCACCTTCGCCATGATGATGGCGGGCACCATCATGCTCATCGTCGGCACGGTGTTGCCCATCCTCTTTCTGCTGGCGGGTGCCTCCTCCGCCCTCGCCTTCTTCGGCCCGCAGATCATCGTCGGCTTCGGCAACGGCCTGACGCTGCCGAGCGCCAATGCCGGCGTGGTCAGCGTCAAGCCGCATCTCGCCGGCTCGGCCTCGGGCCTCAGCGGTGCGATTGCCATGGGCGGCGGCGCGGCGACGTCGGTCTATGCCTCGGCCATCCTCAGCGTCGAAACCGGCGCCATGCCGCTGCTGCTGGTCATGCTCGCCTGCGGCGTGCTGGCCATCGCCGCTTTGCTCTTCCTGCGCTATGCTGATGCGGGCGACAGTTGGAGGGATGACGAAAGATGAACGGCCGCCAGACGCCCCCGGCACTGATCCTTGCCGGCGGGGCCTCCCGCCGGATGGGCCGCGACAAGGCCACCGCCATCCTTGCCGGCCAACCGATGATCGCCCGGATCGTCGAACGGCTTGCCCCCCAGGTGATGTCGCTGGCGATCAATGCGCCGCAGGGCTCTTTCCTAGACCTCGGCCTGCCGCTGGTGCCGGACACGATTGCCGATCGTCCTGGCCCGCTCGCCGGTGTGCTCGCCGGCCTGCGTCACGCCGCAGCCACAGGTGCGGCCACGCACCTGCTGACCGTTCCGGCCGATACGCCCTTCCTGCCGGCCAACCTCGCCGCCGCGCTTAGCGCTGCCGCCGACGATCCCCAGCGCATCGTGCTGGCGGCCTCCGCCGGCCAGGTCCATCCGGTTGTCGCCCTGTGGCCGCTGTCGCTCGCCGATGACCTGGAGACCTGGCTCGCCGATCCGGACAACCGCCGTCTCCAGGCCTTCATCGCCCGCCACCCTTCGCTCGCCGTCGACTTCCCGCTGGTTGAAACGCCGGCCGGTCCGCGCGACCCCTTCTTCAACGTCAACACGCCGGCCGATCTCCTGTCGGCCGAACGCTATCTCGAGGCTTTGCCGAAATGACCAGCAGACCCCGCATCTTTGGCATTTCCGGCTGGAAGAACTCCGGCAAGACCGGCCTTGCCGTCCGGCTCGTCGCCGAATTCACCCGGCGCGGCTATCGCATATCGACGATCAAGCATGCCCATCATGATTTCGACATCGACAAGGTCGGCGCCGACAGCTACCGCCATCGCGAGGCGGGCGCGCACGAGGTGGCGCTTGTCTCGGGCACCCGCTACGCCATCATGCACGAACTGCGCGGAGCCGACGAGCCGAGCTTTGAGGACATTCTGGCCCGGCTCGGGCCCTGCGATCTGGTGCTGATCGAAGGCTACAAGCGCGAGCCCGTGGCGAAGATCGAGGCACGGCGGCTGGAGGCGAAGAGCCGCGAACCGCTGGCGCCGAACGATCCGCACATCGTCGCCATCGCCGCCGATCATCCGGTCGACGGCTCGGCTCTCCCGGTCTTTAATCTCGACGACACCACGGCAATCGCCGACTTTATCACCGATATCGTCAAACTGCCGGCTCTGACCGACTGAAGGGGCAAGGAAAACGCAAAGAGGCCGCCGGATCATCTCCGGCGGCCTCGTCATTTCCCACGTCCGTCTTGACCTTGCGGCCGTCAGTTGGCCGCGGTCGCAGGACGAACGAGCGAGGTGACGCGACGGATGGCGACGCGGCGGTTCTGCTGTTCGTCTTCGGCGGTGCGGATCTTCAGATAGCGTTCGCCATAGCCCTGAACCGAGAGGTTTTCCGGCGGAATACCGTAGACCTCGGTCAGCAGGTTGGCGACCGTCTCGGCGCGCTGGTCCGACAGAACCAGGTTCGACCGGTCGGAACCGACGGCATCCGTGTGACCCTCGATCAGGAAGGTCTCGCCCGGATCCTTCTCCAGCACCTGCTCCATCGCCGCGGCGACCTTGCGCAGGGTCTTGGCCTGGGCCAGCGGCACCTCTGCCGAACCCGACGGGAAGGTGATCGTATCGAGGTCGATGCGGCGGACCTTGTCACGCAGACGGGCCGACGACTTCACCTCTTCGATCGAATAGACGCGTTCGACACGCTCGACCGGCGGCTGGGCGAGGAAGTCGTAATAGTCGCGATCCGGCGCATTGGACGTGGTGACGATATAGTCCTGGACCGGAATCGTCAGCCGCATCGGCGGCAGGCTGTAGCCAACGTCGACATAGACATGCGGCTCCTCGCGGTCGGCTTCCGGGGCGTAGAACAACACATATTCGTCGCCACCCGCGGTGAAGCGCGAGCGCAGGATGATGTCGCCGTAGCGGTTATAGACCGTCACCAGCCGCGAACCGTCATTGCGCTCGATGGTCTCGCGCATCCGGCCACGCGACAGATCCTCGTAGAAAGTCTGCTCCTCGTCATAGCGCAGGCGCGACCGGTCGTTGTTGCGCACCACTTCCAGGTTACCGACATTGATGATCGTCCGGTTGTCGACTTCCTCGATCACCCGAACCTCGTTCACCTGATTCACGTTGGTGGTGACATTGGTGACGTTGTTCGTGACATTCGTGACGTTTGTCACGTTCGTGACCGACGTCGGCACCTCGAAGACGGGGGCGGCGTCCCTCGCCTTGCCCTTCTCCTCGATGATCGCTTCCATCACCTGCGGCTCGAATTTCGGCGCCTCGCCCTGGGCCTCGGCATCGCTTACCGGGGCGGCAACCACCGGCGTTTCCTCACGAAGTACGGTGCGCGCATCACGTGTTTCGGCGCCGCCGCTGTTGTCGGCATCCTTGTCGCTGTCGAGAACGGCTCCGCCATTGTCGACCGGCAGGACCACGGTCTCGGCGGTCTTCGACGGATCATCGGCGATCTGCTGCTTGTCTTCCGCGCTGCGCTCGTCGACGATCTCGGCCACCGGCGCATCCTCCGGCGCTTCGACCGCGGGAACGAGAACCTGTTCACCGACAGGCTGCTGGTCCGGCGCCGGTTCGACGGTCGACTGATCGTTCGGCCCCGCCGGGGCCTCGCCCTGCGTTTCGTCCTGCGCGGGCTTCATTTCGTCATTGGAGAGCGGGCTCTCCGTCGGCTGTTTGGCCGGAGCGGTTTCGGTCTGGGGCGCCTCTTCGGCCGGCGCCTGATCGACAGGTGCCGCCTCGTTGGACGGAGCCGCAGGCGCGGTCGCGGGTTCTTCAGCCGGGGCCGGCTCCTCCGCTGGGGCTTGCTTCGCCGGCGCCTCTTCGGCCGGCGCGTCCTCGGCGGGCACCGGTCGCTCCGTAGGCGACTGTTCGCCCGGAGGGCACGCATCGGCGGATGCCGCCTGCGAGCCATCGGCGCACGTCACGGCTTCCACCGCCGGTTGCTGGTCAGCCTTCTGGGACTCATCCGCAGCCTGCTGTTCGGCAGCCTTCTGCGCCTCCTCGGCAGCCTGCTGCTCGGCAGCCTTCTGCGCTTCCTCGGCGGCCTGCTGTTCGGCGGCCTTCTGGGCTTCCTCGGCGGCCTGCTGATCGGCGGCCTTTTGAGCTTCCTCGGCAGCCTGCTGCTCGGCGGCCTTCTGGGCTTCCTCGGCCTGCTGCTGCTCGGCTGCACGCTGCGCGTCTATCGCATCGCAACTCGCCTGGTCCGCGGCCTGGCTGCCGTCGCTGCAGGTCACGGCGGCCTGGGCAACCTCGATGACGTCGAGCATGCGGCTAGACACCGGCGAGACGGCTTGCTGTGAGCGCATCATGGTGGCAGCCGCTACCGGGTCAACCATGACGGCGGCCGACAGAACGGGTGCTGCGACGGTGGCGAACAGTCTCGATCTCAGATTCATAAGCGTTTCCTTGGGCGGAGCGTGTTACCACGCGGGAAGTGTTTGAAGGAGCACCGGTGAGGCGACATTTATAAGGCCGCCCGATTCTCCCGGTCCGATCGGGCAGAACCTAGGTGTCCGCCAATTAACCTCGGCTGAACGAAAAAGTTTCGTCGTCGTCGATGCTTTTCTCGAAATTTGGCCGGCAATCACCACGCGCCACTGTTGCTCAACCGTACAATTTTTCTCCGCCGCGCGTCTTTGCAGTTGATTTTCCCTGAAAAAGAGTAGGAATATCGCTCCCAGTCCGGCACGCAGTGCCGCGCTACCCTGTTCAGCGCAGGACCGATAACAACCGCGCGAACGACCAACAGAGAGGATCTCATGCGTATTTCGACACGTTTCTTCGCCGCAGCTTCGATTGCCGCCCTGTCGCTTTTTGCCGGCGCCGCAATGGCCGAAGGCGAAAAGTTGATCATCGGCACCGAGGGCGCCTACCCGCCCTTCAACAACCTCGAATCGGACGGCACGCTCGTCGGCTTCGACATCGACATCGCCAAGGCCCTTTGCGATGAAATGAAGGTGACCTGCGAATTCGTCACCCAGGATTGGGATGGCATCATTCCGGCGCTGCAGGCGAAGAAGTTCGACGCCATCATCGCTTCCATGTCGATCACCCCGGAACGCAAGGAAAAGGTCGACTTCAGCGACAAGTACTACAACACCGGACCGGCGATCGCCGTGCCGAAGGATTCGCCGATTACCGACGTCGCCGGCCTGAAGGGCAAGACTCTTGGCGCCCAGTCGTCCACGACCCACGCCAACTTCGCTGAAAAGGCCTTCGCCGATTCCGAACTCAAGCTCTATCCGACCACGGACGAATACAAGCTCGACCTCGAAGGCGGCCGCGTTGACGCCGTTATCGACGACGTCGTCGTCCTGTCGGAATGGGTCAAGTCGGACGCCGGCGCCTGCTGCAAGATCCTGACGGCGCTCACCCCCGACATCGAAATCCACGGCCCGGGCGCCGGCATTGCCGTCCGCAAGGGCGAAACCGCGCTTGCCGACAAGTTCAGCGCTGCAATCAAGGCGATCCGCGCCAACGGCAAGTACAAGGAAATCAACGACAAGCATTTCGATTTCGACGTTTACGGCGAGTAAGCGTTGAATATCTGAGCC
Source organism: Arenimonas sp. (assembly GCA_019459145.1). GTDB lineage: Bacteria > Pseudomonadota > Alphaproteobacteria > Rhizobiales > Rhizobiaceae > Allorhizobium. The sequence goes on along the minus strand of JAIBEK010000059.1, from coordinate 22,565 downwards.
TCGGATGGCGGAAGGCTTGAACTTCCGCCATTTCTGTTTGACAACAAACGACAATAATTTGCGGCTCGAACCGCAGAGGGGAAGTTCAGCATGAGCGGATTGTTTTCCGCGCTCGGGTCGTTCTGGGCCTGGTTTCAATATGCCTTCGATCCGCTGTGCGGACCGGCCGGCCTCTTCACTCTGTTCGGCAGTTCTTCGATCGTCGCTTGCGGCGCGTCCGGTTGGGGCGACGAGATCGCCTTCGGCGTCAAGGTCACCATCACCCTGTCCCTCGCAACGCTTCCGATCGGCCTTCTGCTCGGCTTTCTCGTGGCGCTGGCGATGCAGTCGGAGGAAAAGACCCTGCGTCTTGCCGGCGGCATCTACACGACGATCTTTCGCGGCCTGCCGGAGTTGTTGACCCTGTTCATCGTCTATTACGGTGTCCAGATGGGCATCCAGTCGATCCTCGCCTGGTTCGGCAATGAACAAAGGATCGAGATCAACGCCTTCGTCGCCGGCATGATCGCGCTGTCGGTCGTCTTCTCCTCCTATTGCTCGGAAGTGTTGCTGTCGGCCTTCCGCGCCATTCCCAAGGGCCAGTATGAAGCCGGCGACGCGCTCGGCTTCCATCGCGCCAGAACCATGCGGCTGATCATCCTGCCGCAACTGATCCGCATCGCCCTGCCCGGCCTTGGAAACCTGTGGATGAACCTGTTGAAGGATACCGCGCTGGTCTCCGTCATCGGCCTGTCCGACATCCTGCGCCAGACCGGCATCGCGGCCAAGGTCAGCAAGGAACCATTCTTCTTTTATCTGCTGGCCTGCGCCCTCTTCCTCGCCCTTGCCATGCTGTCTTCCATCGGCATCAGTGCGATCGACCGCTGGAGCAACCGCGCCGGAGGCCGCCGATGAGCTATGCCACGCAACTCATTCCGGCGCGCCCGGCCCCGCCGCTCTACAAGCCGCCGATCAGCGGCTCGCGCATCATCGGCCTTTTCGGTCTGGCGCTATGGGCCCTGCTCGGCCTGGCGCTGGCCTATATGATGGTCAGCAACTGGGACACCGACAAGTTCGTCAAATATGGCCCGCGCTACCTGTCCGGTCTCTGGGTGACGATGACGCTTGTGGTGGTCGGCATCGCCGTCGGCGCCCTGCTGTCCGTTCCGATCGCCTTTGCCCGCATGTCGAAGAACCGCGTGCTGAACGTGATCTCCTATGCCTATGTCTACCTGTTCCGCGGCACGCCACTGCTCGCCCAGATCTACATGATCTATTACGGCCTCGGCTCGTTCCGGCCACAGATCGAGGCTATCGGCCTGTGGTGGTTCTTCCGCGAGGCCTGGTATTGCGCGCTTCTGTCGATGACGCTCAACACCGCCGCCTATCAGGCGGAGATCCTGCGCGGGGCGATCCAGAGCGTGCCGCGCGGCCAGACCGAGGGTGCCAACTCGCTCGGGCTGAGCCCCTTCGTCACCTTCCGCAAGATCATCCTGCCGCAGGCGCTGATCGTGGCGCTCAGGCCCTATGGCAACGAGATCATCCTGATGATCAAGGCCTCGGCTGTCGTCGCGGTGGTCACCGTGCTCGACCTGATGGGCCAGACCCGCTACACCTTCTCGCGCACCTTCGATTACCAGGCCTATCTCTGGGCAGCGATCTTCTATCTGTCGATCGTCGAGGCCATGCGCCATATCTGGGCGGCGATGGAAGCCCGACTGACGCGCCATCTCAAGCGCTAGGCGCGACGCAAAAGCTTGGCAGCACTCGTCGAAAGACGCTGCCAAGCCACTGGTTCCAAAAGGAAAAATCGACCGCGCCGAGGCGCCGTTAAGCTTCACTTAACCTTGCGATGTTTCCATTTCAGACAGGCCGGCCTTTCGGGTCGCCCGACCGATCCGCCGAAGCGGAACACCGCCGGCTCCGGTCCTCTGGATAAGGGAACGAAGACGAGGTTGTGATGAACCACGAAATGGAACTGATGCTGAAGGGCTATGGCCTGACGACGGCGCAAATCCTCTACCGCCTGCCCGACCACCCGACACTGCTGCAATCCTATGTCTGGCAGCACTATGATCTGGCCCCCGATTTCCCCGAGATGAAGGGCTTTCTCAAATTCTGGCAGGAGAAGCTGGACGGACCGCTGCATTCGGTGCGCTACGTGCACAAGCAGATGATAGCGGCCCATGAGTGGCGGGCCCTGAAGGGTGAGTTCATCCTCCACTGAGACCTGTCAGACGGTCAGACATGCACCTCGCCATGGGCGAACTCGCCGTCATCGGGCTCGCGATACAACGCTGAAAAGACCACGGCAACATGCAGGATGCCGACGGCGGCAATCACCAGCCAGCCTGGCAGCGGTCCGAGCGTCGCATTGGCCACCAGTTCGCCGAAGGAATGGATGAACTCGACCGAGGGTTCGTCCGGAAGCAGTTGGGGGCTGGAGATCTTCAAACCCCAGGCCAGCAGGAGGATCAGATACATCCAGACATAGTTCCGACGAATGCGACGGAACAAGGCCTCGCGGAAACTCATCAGGAAGCAGGGATTTCGCAGGCTCTTGGCAATCGCGCCGGCCCAGTCCGGATTGAGTTCGGCCTGGGGATTGAGCGCCTGGGAGAAATAATAGCGCTCGAGTTGACGCACGCGCGCCCGATAGACATCGAAGAAACGGTAGCGGCGCGCCTCGATCATCAGGAACAGCGAAATCATCAGCATGGCGAACAGCACCACGCTGTGATGCGAGTTCGGGGTCGAAAGCGACACCGACAGCAAACCCGCCACCACGGTCATCGCCCAATTCGAGGTGCGGTCGATCCGATCGCGCCAACTCGTCATCCGGCCGATCTCGCCGCGATAGTAGTGGATGATCATGTTGGCCTTTTCGGCCGAAGTCGCCGGCAGGGCGGGAGCCGTCCCGTGCGATGGTCCCGTTACCGGGACAGTGTCGTGTTGATCTGCCATGTCGTGGTCCGATCGCTCTTGCCAATGGTCGTGGTTACAGCGGCAAACGAGGCCGGGCAAGGCCCTGTTCCCCTTGCCACGCATTGCCAAAACCCGGAAGACCCATTAGACGCTGGCCAAACGGGCGCCGGATGTCGGCGCGCAACGACCGGAGTCCCCCCATGGCCAAGATCGACGAAGACGCATTGGCGGAAGCCTACAACCGGGCGCTAGCGCTTGAAAAGGCCGGCGACATCGACGCCGCCGTCAAGGCCTATGAGGAAGTCCTGGCGATCGACCCGGAGGACCATGGCGGCGCATCGGTGCGGATCGCCTCGCTCGGCCGCGGCGAGGCCCCGCCGAAGGCGCCGGACGCCTATGTCGAAACCCTGTTCGACCAGCATGCCGAAGCCTTCGAGGACATTCTCGTCGAGCAGCTCGGCTATGCCGTGCCGGCCATGGTGCGCCAGCGCCTGCAGGCGCTCGAACTCGGGCCGTTCAAGCGCATGCTCGACCTCGGCTGTGGCACGGGTCTTACCGGTGGCACCCTGCGCGACATGGTGGACGACATTACCGGCATCGACATTTCGGAAAAAATGGTCGAACTCGCCCACGAGAAGGACCTCTACGAGACGCTCTATGTCGCCGAGGTCGAGGATTTCCTCGAGGACAATGACGAGGAGGCCTTCGACCTAATCACCGCGACCGACGTTCTGCCCTATCTCGGCGCGCTCGAGCCGCTGTTCTTCGGCGCCGCCGAAAACATGGTCGCCAGCGGCCTCTTCATCTTCTCCTCGGAAACACTCGATCCTTCGGACACACGGACCTATGCCGTCGGCCCGCACCAGCGTTACCTGCATTCGGAAGCCTATATCCGTGAGCGGCTTGCCTCGACCGGCTTCGAGATCGTCGAGATCTCCGATATCAACGTGCGCATGCAGGACGGAAACCCGTCTCCTGGCCACCTGGTGATCGCACGCCTGAAAGGCTGAACCGATTGCCGCGCTGGTGATTTGATGAGAAACTACCGGGGCAGGCCTGAGCCGGCCCCGTCTCGCTTCATCATAGGTTCCCCATGATCCGCGCCATGTCTTTCGCCCTCCTGCTCTGTCTTGCCAGCGAGGCTAAGGCCGCGGGCGATCCCGTCGCCGGCGAAGCCGCCTATGCGCAGGCCTGCGCCCGCTGCCACCGCAGCGTCGAGCGTATCCTCCCATTCATCGCCGGCGATGATGCGGCGGCAAAAACGGCCTATCTCGACGCCTTGCTCGCCGACCACAAGGCACCCGATCCGGCCATGCGCGCCGATCTGATCGCCTATCTGCTGAAAGTTTCCGGCCTGTGAGAACCGCTGCCCGGCCTGCTGCGCTTTTCCTTCGCCGCGCTATGCTTTAATCCTGCCGTCACGAAACACGAGGCAGGAGAATTCTGAGCATGGCCAAGGTCGCATTCATCGGTTTGGGCGTCATGGGTTACCCGATGGCGGGGCACCTGAAGACCAAGGGCGGGCACGACGTCACCGTCTATAACCGCACCGCCGCCAAGGCCGAGAAATGGGTTGCCCAATTCGGCGGCCATTCGGCAGCCACCCCGGCCGATGCTGCGAGAGATGCCGATTTCGTCTTCACCTGCGTCGGCAATGACGACGACCTGCGCTCGGTGACGATCGGCCAGGACGGCGCCTTGTCCGGTATGAAGCAAGGCACGATCCTGATCGACAACACCACCGCATCGGCCGAGGTCGCCCGCGAGCTTGCCGAAGCGGCGGCGGCAAGAGGCTGCGGCTTCATCGACGCGCCCGTCTCCGGCGGTCAGGCCGGCGCTGAAAACGGCGTTCTCACCGTGATGTGCGGCGGCGACCAGGCCACCTTCGACAAGGCAAGACCCGTCATCGACGCCTTTGCCCGCATGGTCGGCCTGATGGGCCCCGCGGGTGCCGGCCAGCTCACCAAGATGATCAACCAGATCTGCATCGCCGGCCTCGTCCAGGGCCTTGCCGAGGGGATTCACTTTGGCAAGAAAGCCGGCCTGGACATTGAAAAGGTTATCGAAGTCATCTCCAAGGGGGCGGCCGGCTCCTGGCAGATGGAGAACCGCCACAAGACGATGAACGAGGGCAAATACGAGTTCGGCTTCGCCGTCGACTGGATGCGCAAGGACCTCGACATCGTGCTCTCCGAGGCCCGCCGCAACGGCGCGGCGCTGCCAGTCACCGCGCTGGTCGACCAGTTCTACGGCGAAGTGCAGAAGCTCGGCGGCAATCGCTGGGACACCTCCTCGCTGCTCGCCCGGCTGGAGAAGAAATGACGCTCCAGCCCGCATCTTCGGTCGACGAGATCATCGCCCACCTGAAGTCGTTGCGCAATGAGGCCAACATCACCGGCATGGCGCGGTTCGGTATCGAAACCGCCACGGCACTCGGCATCACGACGCCGCAGATGCAGGCGCTCGTCCGGCAGGTGAAGCGCGACCACGCAAGGGCGCTCGCGCTGTGGGACACTGGCCTGCGCGATGCCCGCATGCTGGCGATCCTGACGGCCGATCCGAAGGCACTGACGATAAACGAGGCGCGGGCCTGGGCCGGTGATTTCAACTCCTGGGAGATCGTCGATACCGCCGCCGATCTCTTCACCGAGACGCCGTTCTGGCGCGCGCTTGTCGAGGAATTCGCCGAAGACGAGCGCGAATATGTCCGCCGCACGGCCTTTGCCATGATCGCCGGCGCCACCGTCCACAACAAGGACGAGCCGGATCAGGCCTTGCTCGCCTATTTTCCGCTGATCGAAAAGCACTCTACAGATCCGCGCAACTTCGTCCGCAAGGCCGTGAACTGGGCACTGCGCAATATCGGCAAACGTAATCGAAACTGCCACGCGCCGGCTCTCGCACTCGCCGAGAAGCTTGCGGCGAGCGACGACAAGACGGCCCGCTGGATCGGCAAGGATGCCGTGCGCGAGTTGACGAGCGAAAAGATCCTAAAACGCCTCAGGCCTTGAAGCGAAGGCCTCAATCCTCGGAATTCTTCTGGTTGTCGAGCAACATGTAGTCGAGCGGCAGTTCCGTCGTGTACTTGATCTGCTCCATGGCAAAGGCCGAGGAGACGTCGCGGATCTCGATCTTGGCGATCATCCGCTTGTAGAAGGCGTCATAGGCGGCGATGTCCGGCACGACGACCCGCAGCAGGTAGTCGACGTCGCCGCTCATCCGATAGAACTCGACGACTTCCGGGAATTCCGCCACCACTTCGGAGAAGCGCTTCAACCATTCGATCGAATGGCTGGAGGTGCGGATCGACACGAACACCGTGACCTTGGTATTGACCTTGACCGGATCGAGCAACGCAACGCGGCGACGGATGATGCCGTCTTCCTCCATTTTCTGGATGCGCCGCCAGCACGGCGTCGTCGACAGGCCGACCTTCTTGGCGAGATCGGCGACGGCCAGCGTCGAGTCTTCCTGAAGGATGCGCAGAATTTTTCGGTCGAGTCGGTCCATGCCAAAGCCTTTCGAATAATTTTCTCGATATAGCTCGCATTTTATTAAAGCAAAGAAAATCGTTTCAGCCGACCAACCTTTCCACCTCGGATTTGAGCACCGGCAGGACCTCGGTCTCAAACCAGGCATGGCGCTTGAGCCATCCGGTATTGCGCCAGCTCGGATGCGGCAGCGGCAGCACCTTCGGCCCCTCGACATTGCTCTGCCAGTAGTCGCGCCAATGCTCGACCGTCTCCGTCATCGTCTTCTTCCGGCGGCTTCCCAGATGCCAGGCCTGGGCATAGTGCCCGATCGCCAGCACCAGTTCGATCTGCGGCATGGCAGCCATCACCGTCTCGCGCCATTGGGGCGCGCATTCCCGCCGCGGCGGCAGGTCGTGGCCGTTTTCATTATAGCCCGGAAAGCAGAACCCCATCGGCGCGATGGCGAAGCAGTCTCGGTCGTAGAAGGTGTCGCGATCGACCCCCAACCACTGCCGCAACCGGTCGCCCGAGGCATCGTTGAACGGCAGGCCCGTCTGGTGGACTTTGAGCCCCGGCGCCTGGCCGGCGATCAGGATGCGGGCGCGCGACGAGATGATCGCGACGGGACGCGGCTCGTGCGGCAGGCGGTTTTGCGGGCCGCCGGCCGGACAATCGCGGCAGATGCGGCAAGCGGCGATGGCCCGCCTCAACGGATCGAGCGCCTCGTCCCTGCCCTCGCCTGCCTGCTCGTCCATGACCCGACCGCTCAGAGCGCCGCGCTCGGCCGCTCGCGAACGGCCTTGAACCAGCGCCAGACATGGGTCAGTTCCTCGGGACAGGTGATCTTCGCCGGCTTCATGAACTCGAAGGCGATCATCGCCGTGATGTCGGCGATCGTGAAGCGCGGGCCGGCGATGAATTCACGGCTTGCCAGTTCACCGTCAAGGAAACGCAGGAAGTCGAGCACCTTCGGCTTGTTGGCCTCGCCCCAGGCCGGCACCTGCGGCACTTCCCACCCGGCCATGGCCGGGTGCAGGTGGCGGAAGGCGGCGGCGACCGAGGCGAGGAACATCAGCTCGACGCGGCGGTTCCACATCTCGACCACGGCCTTGTCCTTGGTGTCTATGCCGAACAGCGGCGGGTCCGGTTGGAGCTCCTCGAAATAGCGGCAAATGGCAACCGACTCGCACAGCACCGTGCCGTCGTCGAGCTCGAGGATCGGCAGCCGCTGCAGCGGGTTCTTCGCCGTGATCTCGTCCGACTTGTGCCCGAACGTGCCCATGTCGACCGCCACCGTCTCGACCTCGATGCCCTTCTCCTTGAGAAAAACCGTCACCCGCCGTGGATTGGGCGCCCGACCGCCGTCATAAAGCTTCATGATACCTCCCGCGATTGACCCTCAGTTGACACCAAGCACGCGTCGGAGGAAAGCCCAAAACCGGGCGATCGGTTCCACCTCGCCTGCCTCCGTTGCTTCCGAAGGCTGATGTTCACGCCTCCAGTCGTCGGGTCGCTGGAACTCGCCGGCCCACAGGCCGACCCTCTGCCGCCTTGCCTGCGCCTCCTCGCGCCCATAGTCGCCGTAGGCCACCGCATGTCCCTCCCGCACCATCGCCGCGTTGACGTCGGCATCACCAACCGTGCAACGGACGAGCAGCCGGTCATAACGGTCGCGCTCACCGCCCGAGCATGAGAGCGCACTTTTCTCCGCCCAGAGCCCCAGCCGCCGCCGGGCAGCCTCACCACAGGCGATCGCCCGCCCGGCAACGCGGCAGGTCTGGCCAAGCTCCGGCGCATCGATCCCCTCAAGCCGGAGTCGCTCGCCGTCCAGCACCAGCGTATCGCCGTCGACAGCGATGAAACGGCCGGCGAGCAGGCGCCTGTTGTCCTTCTCCAGCTTGGCGGCGATGAGGAGACCGAGCGCCAGCATCGAAATGCCGACCACCGCATCGCGAAGGACCCGTCCACCGATCTTCACATTTCGGCCCATTTCAACAATGAAACCTTGGCGATCATGGCAAACAAATCCTTTTCGACAGCATCTTCTTAAGAAATGCCCGCTAGTCTCGCCTGACCCGCGACAAGTGACCATCGGCAATATGAGTAACGGCGTCCCGACCTCGACAGACAAGAACATCGTCGACCTCTCGCGCGGCCATCGCAACAAGGCCGTGGCGAAGGCGGTCCGGACGACGCGCGAACGTCTGCAATCCAGCCAGTCGGGATCGATGCTGTTCGAGAGCGAATTGCTCGCCATGCATGTCGGCGCCTCGTTGCAAGGGGCCGCCGTCCTGCCGATCATCATTCTCATGGTCAGCGGATTCGGTGCCTATATCAATCCCGACCCGACGCTTTTCCTCTGGACGCTGGCAACGCTCACCGTCCATGCCCTCAACATCATCCTCGTCAAGCGGGCGGCGAACGAGGACCTGTCGACCACCAGCATCATCAAATGGCGCCGCCTCCTTCTGATCGGGCAGGCCGGCATGGGCGTGTGCTGGGCGCTGTTTTCGATGCAGTCCTGCGCCAGCTGCGGCGGCGACACCTTCGTGCTCTACAAGGGCGCAGCCCTGCTGATCGTGCTCTCGGTCACGGCCATGTCCAACATGCTGCTGCGCCAGGCGGTACTGTTCGGCTTCCTGCCCACGGTCGGCGCCCTCGTCTATGTCGCGGCAACCACGCGCAACTCGCTCGACATCGGCGTGACCGCGCTCTTCACCACCGCGCTGGTCTTCTTCATCTATATCACCAGCCGCCTGCACCAGGCCAATCTCAAGCTCTTGTCCTACCAGACCGAGAAGGATGACCTGATCGCCGAACTCGAAGTGGCGAAATCGCTCTCCGACGAGGCCCGCCGCCGCGCCGAGGAGGCCAACCTCGCCAAGTCACGCTTCCTCGCCTCGATGTCGCACGAACTGCGCACGCCGCTCAACGCCATCCTTGGCTTCTCCGAGGTCATGGCGACCGAAGTGCTCGGACCGCTCAACAATCCGCTCTACAAGGAATATTCCGGCGATATCCATCGTTCGGGCCAGCACCTGCTCGACCTCATCAACGAAATCCTCGACCTGTCGCGCATCGAGGCCGGCAAATACGAGTTGAACGAAGAAGTCGTGTCCCTGCTCGACCTCGCCGAGGACTGCGTCGGCATGGTGCAATTGCGTGCCAGGGCCAAGAACATCACCATCGACGAGCAGTTCGAGCCCGACCTGCCGGCGGTGTGGGCCGATGAGAAGGCCATGCGCCAAGTCGTGCTCAACCTTTTGTCCAACGCGGTCAAGTTCACGCCGCAAGGCGGCGAGATCCACGTCAAGGCCGGCTGGACGGCCGGCGGCGGTCAGTATATCTCCATCCGCGACAACGGCCCCGGCATTCCGGAAAACGAGATCCCTGTCGTGCTCTCCGCCTTCGGCCAGGGTTCGATCGCCATCAAGAGCGCCGAACAGGGCACCGGCCTCGGCCTGCCGATCGTCCAGGCGATCCTTGCCAAGCATGGCGGCGAGTTCAAGCTGAAATCAAAACTGCGCGAGGGCACCGAGGTGATCGCCATCCTGCCGGCCCGACGCGTCCTGGAAAGCCTGCCGGCCATCCCGGAAGCCCATGCCGTCGAACCCCGCAAGCGTCAGTTCGCCTGAAGCCACGTCCTCGCGGAACGCGAAGCTGGCTGCGAACGGTTTTCCTTCCAACCGTGGTCATGCTACCCGAATAGCCTCTGTCGAGCGCCAACGGATTCGGGAGACACCGTTCATGACGAAGCACCTGATCGCCCCTCTTTTTGCTCCCTTTCTGGCGATGGCCCTGGCGGCCGGGCTGGCGTCTGCCTCTCGTGCGCAGGATCGCGTCAGTGAACTCACCGTGATGAGTTTCAACGTCTGGGGTGGTGGCGGCAATGAGGAAAAGGACGTGTCGGAAACGGCGAACGTCATCCGAAAGGCCGGCGCCGATGTCATCGGCATCCAGGAAACCCGGCCAGAGCCCGATGTCTGCGACGCCGACGACTGCGTGCCGACCGGCCCGAGCATCGCCCGGGATCTCGCCAAGGCCCTCGGCTTCTTCTATTACGAGCAGACCAAGTCCAATCCGGCGCTGTGGGCCAATGCCATCCTCAGCCGCTACCCGATCGGCAAGGCGACGGACAACGATCTCGGCGTCAAGATCGACATTGACGGCCGCACGGTCTACGCCTTCAACATTCATCTGACCGATTATCCCTATCAGCCCTATCAACTGCTCGGCATCGACTACGGGCCGGCGCCCTTCCTCAAGACCGCAGAAGAAGCGATCGCGACGGCCGCCAAGGCCCGCGGCCCGGCGCTCGATCTGGTGATGAAGGACATGAAGCAGGCGGAGGAGGCTGACGCCGTTTTCCTGTTCGGGGATTTCAACGAACCGTCCTACCGCGACTGGACCGACACCGCCGTCAAGGCGGGACGCCATCCGCTGCCGGTCAGATATCCCTCGGCCTTGCGCATCGAGGAGCAGGCCGGCATGATCGACCTTCTGCGCTCCGTGTATCCGGACGAAGTGGCAAAACCCGCCTTCACCTGGACGCCGACCACCGCGGCGACGGACAAGGACGACCACCATGACCGGATCGACTTCGTGTTCGGCCGCAGCGCCAAGCTGGAAACGCTGAGCGTCTCCGTGGTCGGCGAAAAAAGCCCTGAGGCCGATATCGTCGTTACCCCCTGGCCGTCCGATCACCGGGCGGTCGTTGCAAAAGTCCGTTTCTAGTCGCTAGAAGAACACCACATAGCCGGCATAAAGACCGTTCGCCACCAGCAGGCAGAAGACCGCAAACGAGCCGAGGTCCTTGGCATTGCGGCCGACCGTGGAGATTTCCGGTGAAATACGGTCGACCAGTTCCTCGATCGCCGTGTTGACGGCCTCAACGCAGAACAGCACCAGCATCAGGATGACGAAAGTGACGAATTCGCCGACCGACGCGCCGACAAAGGTGAACAGGGCAAGGCCGACGGCGAGCGCCAGCAGTTCGTGCCGAAACGCCGCCTCGCCGATCAGCCGGCGGAACCCCTGCAGCGAATAGCGGCCGGCCGCGAAGAAATGGGCGATGCCCGTCTTTTTCTCGACCGGGGTTGCGGTTTCCGAAGCCTTGCTGCGAGACTCTTCATCCATTGGGTGTCGCCACGCCAGCGGCCTCGAACGTCGCCATGCCGGAATGGCAGGCAGCGGCGGCCTTGACGATGCCGGCGGCAAGCGCCGCCCCGGTGCCCTCGCCAAGCCGCATGCCGAGCGCGAGCAGCGGCGTCTTGCCGAGCTTTTCGATTGCCTTCAGGTGACCCGGCTCGCCGGAAACGTGGCCGATCAGGCAATGATCGAGCGCCGAGGGGTTGGCGGCCTTGAGGATTGCCGCGGCCGAGGTCGCGACATAGCCGTCGATCAACACGGGGATTTTCTGCATCCGGCAGGCGAGGATGGCGCCGGCCATGGCGGCGATCTCGCGCCCGCCGAGGCGCCGCAGGATCTCCAGCGGATCGCCGAGATGATCCTTGTGGAATTCAACCGCGGTCTTCACCGCCTCGATCTTGCGCTTCAGCACCTCGCCTTCCGATCCCGTGCCCGGCCCGACCCATTCCTCGGCGGTTCCACCGTAAAGCGCCAGATTGATCGCCGCCGCGATCGTCGTATTGCCGATACCCATCTCGCCGATACACAGAAGATCGGTGCCGCCGGCGATCGCCTCCATGCCGAAGGCCATGGTGGCGGCGCAGTCGCGCTCGGAAAGCGCCGGCTCGCAGGTAATATCGCCGGTCGGATAGTCGAGCGCCAGGTCGAAGATCTTGAGGCCGAGATCATAGGTCACGCAGATCTGGTTGATCGCTGCGCCACCAGCGGCGAAATTCTCGACCATCTGCTGCGTCACCGACGGCGGATAGGGCGTGATGCCGTGCTTGGTAACGCCGTGATTGCCGGCAAAGATCGCCACCAGCGGACGCGTGACCGCCGGCGGACGGCCGGTCCAGGCGGCAAGCCACATGGCGATTTCCTCCAGCCGGCCGAGCGAGCCGGCCGGCTTGGTCAGTTGCCGATCGCGGTCGCGTGCCGCCACCAGCGCCGCCGTGTCGGGACCGGGCAGGTCACGCAGCAGGGCGCGAAAATCGTCGAATGGCAGGCCGGTCACGCTCATGAGCAGGGCTTCCTTGTAATCTGCTTCCAAATCGGTCTTTGTTGGCTCCTCTAATACGGACCCCGCCGTGTCGCAACAAGCCGAAAAACGGTGCCGACCGTCGTCTTTGAAATGGAGTGATCCGATCCCATGGATTGGCGCGATTATCTGACCGACACCGCCCGGGCGGTATCCTTTCTCAGCCGCATCAGCGTCCCGGCGCGCGTCTTCGACGGCCATGACGACAGCCTGTCGCGCGGCGTTCGCGCCTTTCCCCTCGCCGGCCTGCTCGTGTCCCTTCCCGCCGCCGGGACGCTGTTCCTGATGCTGGTGTTGAACGCGACGCCGCTGCTCGCCGCCTTCGCAGCCCTTGCCGTCCAGGCGCTCGTCACCGGCGCGCTGCATGAGGACGGACTGTCGGACACAGCCGATGGCCTCGGCGGCGGACGCGACCGCGACCATGCGCTGGCGATCATGAAGGACAGCCGCATCGGCTCGCATGGCGCGGTGGCGCTCCTCATCGCCTTTGGCCTGCGCGCCGCGGCGATTGCCGAACTCGCCGCGCATCTCGGACCGCTCGCAGCCGCCATGTGCCTGCCCGCGACTGCCGCCCTCAGCCGGGCGCTGATGGTGTGGCACTGGTCTGCCCTGCCGCCGGCGCGCACAAACGGTCTGGCGGTCGCCGCCGGCGCGCCGCTGAAGTCGGCGCTCAATCTGGCGCTGATCTCCGGCCTGGCGCTCGCGGGTGCCCTGCTGGTGCCGGCCGCCTCGCTGTTCGCCTATTTCCTCGCCGTGCTCGTCGCGGCCCTTGCCGCCGCCGCCTTCACCGCCAAGATCCGCCGCGTCCTGAACGGCCATACCGGCGACACGATCGGCGCCACCCAGCAGGTGACCGAGATCGCGGCGCTTGCGGCCCTTGCCATGGCCAGCTGAGCACCCGATATAAATCGGACCCCAAATCAAGGCCGCCCGATGGAAACACCCTGCATCCTCGTCTGCTCGATCGACATCAAGACCGGCTTCTGCTTCGGCTGCGGTCGCACCGGTGACGAGATCGGCAGTTGGACGGTCTTCAGTGACGCCGAGCGCCGGGCGATCATGGCAAGCCTGCCGGCCCGCCTCGAAACCGTGGAGCGCAAGCCGCGCCGGGAGACCCGCCGCACGCGCATCGCGCGCGAGCGCGAGACAAGCTGATGCGGCTGATTCTCGCTCTCGCCATTCTCGGCTTCGGCCTCGCCGTGCTCTTCGTCAACCACGACAGCGGCCGGAGCTTCGGCATGGCCAACGAGGATTTCGGCCATGTCGTCCGGCTGCTGCCGATCGCCGCGCTGCTGTCGGTCGGGCTCGTCGCCTCCCGCCGTTCGCTCGGCCAAAGCGCCCGACAGTTGGCCATCTGGCTGCTGATCGGGCTGGCCCTGGTCACCGGCTATCTCTACCGCATGGAGTTGCAGGCGGTGGGTGACCGGCTTCTCGCCGGCCTCGTTCCCGGTCGCGCCGTCGTCGTCACGACCAGCGAGGGAACCGCCGAGGTCATATTGCACAAATCGCTCGGCGGACATTTCGAGACCTCCGTCGCCATCAATGGCGTGCCCGTGTCGGTCCTGATCGATACCGGCGCAAGTTCCGTGGCCTTGAGCTACAAGGATGCCATCCGGATCGGCATCAACCCGGCTGAGCTTGCCTTTACCCAGACGATCATGACAGCCAACGGCCGGGCCATGGCGGCGCCGACCCGCCTCAGGCAGGTCGCCCTTGGCCCCATTCTGCGTGGAGACATTCAGGGCGTGGTGATCGAGGACGGGCGGCTTGACCAGAGCCTGCTCGGCATGAGTTTCCTGTCGACGCTCGGCTCGCTGCAGATGCAGAGCGACGAACTGCGCCTGCGCGACTGACCAGATCGAGACTCGAGTTCAGGCGCGCAGCTTGTAGCCGGTGCGGAACACCCAGGCGAGAAAGCCGAGACAGGCGGCGAGGAACAGGCCGATCATCGCAAGGCTGACCAGCGGATGAACGTCCGACACCTCGAAGAAGCTCCAGCGGAAGCCGCTCACCAGATAAAGCACCGGATTGAAATGGCTGACCGTCTGCCAGAATGGCGGCAGGACATCGATCGAGTAGAAGGTGCCGCCGAGAAAGGTGAGCGGCGGCACGACCAGCATCGGCACCATGCTCAATTGCTCAAAATTCTTGGCCCAGATGCCGATGATGAAGCCGGCCAGGCTGAAGGCGATTGACGTCAGCAGCATGAACAGGATCATCAGGACGGGGTGGTCGATGCGCAGGTCGACGAAGAACGCCGCTGTCGCCAGGATGATCAGGCCGATGATCATGCCCTTGGTCGCCGCCGCGCCGACATAACCGATCAGGATTTCGCTCATGGCGATCGGTGCCGAGAGGATTTCGTAGATCGTGCCGGTGAACTTCGGAAAATAGATGCCGCTCGAGCCGTTCGACACGCACTGGGTGATCAACGTCAGCATGATCAGTCCCGGCGTGATGAAGCCGCCATAGCCGACGCCGTCCACCGCCTCCATGCGCGAGCCGACCGCAGCGCCGAAGACGATGAAATAGAGCGCCGTGGTGATCACCGGCGACACCACGCTTTGAAGCAGGGTGCGCCGTGTGCGTGCCATCTCGTAGTAGTAGATCGCCTTGATCGCCTCGAAATTCATCTGCCTTCTCCGATCAGCGATACGAAAATGTCCTCGAGCGAGGTCTGCCGGGTGGAAATGTCGGCAAAGCCGATCCCCGCCGCCTCGACGGCTGCCAAAAGCCCGGCGATCCCGCCATGATTGCTTTCCTCGTCATACTGGTAGATCAGCTGCCCGCCGCCTTCCGCCAATTGGAGGTTCCAGGCGGCAAGCGCCTTCGGAATTTCGCCGATCGGTTCGCGCAGCTCGATGCTCAGCTGCTTGCCGCCGAGCTTGCGCATTAAAGTGTCCTTGTCCTCGACCAGCATCAGCCGACCCCGGTCGATAATGCCGATCCGGTCGGCGATCTCCTGCGCCTCCTCGATATAGTGGGTGGTCAGGATGATGGTCACGCCGCCTTCCCGCAGACGCTTCACCAGTTGCCACATGTCCTTGCGTAGGCTGACGTCAACGCCCGCAGTCGGCTCGTCGAGAAACAGGATGGGCGGTTCGTGCGACAACGCCTTGGCGATCAGGACGCGACGCTTCATGCCGCCGGAAAGCTCGCGCAGCGCATTGTCGCGCTTCTCGAACAGCGTCAGTTCGCGCAGCAGGTTGTCGATATGCTCGGGCGCCGGCTTCTTGCCGTTCAGGCCGCGCGAGAAGCTGACCGTGTTGACGACGGTTTCGAACATGTCCGTCGTCAGCTCCTGCGGCACAAGACCGATCTGGCCGCGGGTTTTGCGAAAGTCGCGGACCACGTCGAAGCCGTCGACGGTCACCGAACCCTCGCTCGGATTGGCGATACCGCAGATGATGGAAATGAGCGTCGTCTTGCCCGCGCCATTCGGACCGAGCAAGGCGAGAATCTCGCCCTCCTCGATATCAAGCGAGACGTCGTCGAGCGCCTTGAACCCGTTGGCATACGTCTTGGACAGGGAACGCACGGAAATGATCGGGGCCATGGCCGGAGACTCCGTGTGGAATGAGGAACGTCAGGCCAATATAGGAAGCGGATCGGCTTTTACCAGCACGCGACAGCGGTCATCTGGCATGCCCGCCGGCAGGCCGCGCGTGCAGCAGCCGTCAGTGGCCGATCGCCATCTTCAACAGCGTATTGTCGGAATAGACCCGGTTGCGGCCGTAGCGCTTGGCCAGATAGAGGAACTGGTCGGCCGCGTTGAGGTAATTGCTGAAATTCTCCAGCCCCGCCACCTCCGCAACCCCGATCGATGCGGTGACTGAAATGTCGGTATCGGCATGCGCCACGCGCAATTCGGCCACGCTGGAGCGCACGATCTCGCAAAACTCGCTCGCCGCCTCGGTGTCCATGCCCGACAGCAATATGCCGAACTCCTCGCCGCCCAGCCGCGCCAGAAGGTGGTCGGTGTTGTCGACGAGGTCGGACAGGCGAGCGGCCACCGCCTTCAGAACACGGTCCCCGACTTCGTGGCCGTAGCTGTCGTTGAGCTGCTTGAAATGGTCGATGTCGAGCATCGCCATGCTGCACGCCTCGTCGCGCTCGAGACAGGTCGCGACCCGGGCGGGGCCCTCGTCGAAGAAATGGCGTCGGTTGCGCAAGCCGGTCAGATAGTCGCTGAAGGCGGCGAGCCTCAGCTGACGAATCTGCGACAGGGTCTCGATGTTGTGGCCGATCCGGCACTGCAGTTCCTCGACCACGAAGGGGCGATAAACGAAGTCGTTGGCCCCGGCCTTGAGGAAGCTTGCCGACAACAGCCGATCGGCCGAAGAGGAAATGCCGATGATCCGCAACCGATCGGAACCATGCTCGCGGCGGATGCGCCGGGTCAGTTCGTAGCCGTCCATGTCCGGCATGTTGTAGTCGGTGATGACCATGTCGATGCCGGGATGGCGCACCAGCATGTCGAGCGCCTCGCTGCCGGTGGTCGCCTCGAACACCTGGAACTGCTGGACATTGAGCAGATCGACCAGCATCTTGCGTGCCGATGCCACGTCATCGACCACCAGAACCCTGACGTGGCGATTGTCGAGGATGCGCGAAACTGCCGAGATGACCATGTCGACGGCCCGCTCGTTGTTCTTGATGACATAGTCGGCGACCCCGCGCTCGACCAGGCGTTCACGCATATGGCGGTTGAAATCGGCAGTGAAGACGACCGCGGGGACGCCCATGGCGACCACCTCGTCGAGAATCTGGCCGTCGGGCGAATCCGGCAGGTTGAGATCGACGACGGCGGCATCGAACGGCAGGTCCGTGCGGCCCGCCGCATCCCGCAGTGCCTTGGTCGACGCACAATGGGTCACCATGTAGCCATGCTCGGTTTCGAAGCGATGGCACAGCAAGGATGAAAAGGTACGGGAATCCTCGATGACCAGCACATGCGCACGCTTGCGCGCTGCAGCCAGGGACCCTGCGGACAGTTCGCTCGGCATTGACATCTTAAATCGCCTTTGAAAATCAGTCGTTCTGCAACAATCGGTATCTACAGGCATGCGTCCATTTCCGAGGCATCGCCTCGGAAATGGATTTCTTAAAGTGTCCTCGACGAGTCTTCGACGACCGCGCTATTTGCGCGCGTTCGCCGCCCGGATCTGCACCAGCGTGTCGAGGTTCTGGTTCACCCGGCAGTAGAATTCTTCATCGATGAACGGACGCAGCATGAAGTCGTTGCCGCCGACCTTGAGGAATCGGGCGGACAGCAGCCGATTGGTCGAGGACGACACGCCGATGATCCGAAGCTCGTGGCTTCCGCGCGCGCCGCGGATACGTCGGGTCAGCTCGAAGCCGTCGATGTCCGGCATGTTGTAATCGGTGACCACGAGGCCGATATCGGGACTGGCTTTCAGGATCTCGAGCGCCTTGGCGCCGCTTTCGGCGGTGCTGACGCGGAAATTATAGCGCTTGAGGCGGCTTGACAGCAGCGCCCGCGCCGTCGGGCTGTCGTCGACGATCAGCACGTGATGGCGATGATTGGTCAGGAACCGATAGACAGACTCGGCCAGCATCTCGACCGCGAAAATATTGTCCTTGAGGATATAGTCGACGATGTCCTTGGACAGCAGCTTCTCGCGGGTCTGCTCCTGGAAGGTACCGGTGAAGACGACCACCGGGATGTTCAGGTCGATCAGATATTCGAGCGCTTCGCCGTTTTCCGCTCCGGGCAGATTGATATTGGAAATCGCCAGCGTCACGGCCTCGTCCGACAACTCGTTGGCCGCCTGAAGATCCTCGAAGGTGCGGCAGATTTCGACGTCGATGCCGAACAGCTCCTTCATGCGCGTGCTGATCATGGACGTAAAGACATTCGAATCCTCGGCAACGATGATACGAACATCCGGAAAAGTCTCACCGGAATACTGCATTCCGGATATGCCTAGAAAAGCCATGACACGCCTTTAACCTGAGAGAACTGCAAGCAAATTAGACGTTGCGACTTGCAGAACCGTTAATCGAGCCCGCATGATCGAAGCATGCCGAGATTAACTCGCCCTGAAGGAAGGGCGACCAGTTCTGCCCCTTTTTGACCTTTGCCTGTTCGTCGACGGGTTTCGCCCGCGGCATTTTGACCTTGAACGGCTTGGAGGGGCGCGCCGCGTGTCATCCGGCGCGCTGTGTCGATGCGAGAAACTGGAGCGCCCGGAACAATCCGGGCGCGTCAACTCTGGCAATTTCAATGCGATGCGTCTGAGCGGACTAATTGACCGTCGCCGAACCGTCCTTGATCTCGATCGTCTCTCCACCCTCGAGGCCGATGCGGTCGCCGTTCGGCAGGGTCACGAAACAACCCGACGGGCAGATCGTTTCCGAAGCACCGGCATCGATCGCGACCTCGCTCCGATTGCCGTCTTCGACCACCTGCAGCACGACCGACGCCGTGCCGGCATTGGTCACCGAGGCCGCCCAGGCTCCGCTCGCCGCACCGAAGAAAATCACCACGCCCGCCAGAAACTTGTTCATCGCTCATCCGGCGCCGAGGCGCCGTCCTCTCGTTTTGTCCGTTTTGCGGTCATTTTGATCGCACCAGACATGCCCCTCTTCTAGCCCGCCGCCCCTGAACGCCGGCTGAACATGCCGTTCATGGCAGGATCTTGTCATCATCCGGCGGTTCGCGCAAATCGCCCGGGCCTCCTGGGCGCCCCTTCCCCCGACCGGCGAAGATGCGCCGATCCTCCTCGTCGAGATGCAGGTGCACCTCCTGATGCGGATAGGGCATCTGTATCTTCTCCGCGCGAAAACGCTCCAGGATGGTCACGCGAATCTCGTTCTTGATCGGCAGGCCGCCAAGCACGTCGCCGATGAAGCCGCGCAGTTCGAAATCGAGCGAGGAAGCGCCGAAGCCGTTGAACAACACCACCGGCTCGGGATTGCGCAACAGCCCCGGATGTGACAGCGCGATCTCCATCAACAGGTCCATCACCCTGCGCGGGTCTGCGTCATAGGAGACGCTGACCGGGATCTCGATGCGGCCCAGCTTGTTGCGATGTGTCCAGTTGCCGACCGGCGCGTTGATCAGTTCCGAATTCGGCACGATGATCGATTGGCGCTGGAAGGTCTCGATTTCGGTGGCGCGCACCGAGATGCGACGGACGAAACCCTCCGTCGTGCCGGTCGCCACCCAGTCGCCGACCTTGAACGGCCGTTCGGCGAGCAGAATGAGCCCGGACACGAAGTTGGACACGATATTCTGCAGGCCGAAACCGATCCCCAGCGACAGCGCGCCGGCGACCAGCGCCAGGCTCGACAGGTCGATCCCCGCCGCCGAAATGCCGATCAGCCCGGCGAGACCGGTTCCCAGATAACCGACCCCCGTCTTGATCGAATTGCGCACGCCCGCATCGACCTGCGAGCGCGCCATGACATTGCCGTCGAGCCACTTCTGCAGCCAGCGCGTGGCGACCAGACCGAGAGCGAACAGCAGGACCCCGCCGAGAATGCCGAAGATCGAGATGCGGATCGAGCCGATATTGATCTCGGTGAAAATGTTGACCAGCCAGATCTGCAGGTCGCGCGGCTGGAAGCCCCAGGAGATCAGGATCAAGGGAAGGCCGATCGACAGCGCGAACACATAGATCAGCAGGCCGGCGACGATGCCCGCCTGGTCAAGGCCGACCGGTTTCAGGGCGAAGCGCTGCTGGAGGTATCGGCCGACCCTCGTCTCGCCGAACTGGTTCGGCGCCGAAATCGCCTTGCCGGAGAGAATGCCAATATACATCGTGGCCACGACCGCGCCGGTCAGCACCATCTGCGTGGCGAGGAAGCGGGACAGTCCGACATAGCCGATCGCGCTGAGCAGGATCAGGCCGATGCCGATGATGCGCAGCGGTAAGGCGACGGCCTTCGGCCAGGCCCGGCCACGCTCGGAAGGATCGCCGCTTTCGCCCACCATCGGGCGCAGGAAGGAGACGACGAAGACGATGAGCCCGACCACGACCGAGGAGAGAAAGCTCTTCATCACGGTGAGCACGACCGGTGAGCTCAAGGTTTCGCTGATCGCGCCGAGCACGTAATCCGAGCCATTGACCACCGCCATCGACAGCACGGCGAAATTCAGGTCGCGCGCGCCTTTGTCGGACAGCCTGACGAGCCGCCAGCTCGGCGCCTTTGGTGCCAGAACCGCCCGCGCCAGCATGGCGACGAAGAAGACGAGGCCGGCAAAGCCGAACAATGCGGCCGCGATCGGCGCGATGTCCGGCCGCAGCACGTTGAAGGTATCGAGAAAGAAGAAGCTGCTGACGAGAAAGGCCGCGAGCGCCAGTGCCGGCAGGATCGTCGACCAGAAGGCCACCGAGAACCGGCTCATATAGGCAGGCTTGCTTTCCGCGGGATCGCGGCGGATGAGCGAGCCGAACAGCCGGTATTCCCCGGCGAGCAGCACCAGCGCCATGGCGAGAGACAGCGTCACCGCCGTTCCGAGCGGTACCCGCTTGTATTTCCAGATGAAGGAGAACCAGCTGCTCACGGTGCGCTGGAAGTCGTTGAACTCGGCCGAAAACGCATTGAGCGCGTCGTCGACCACGTCGCCGGAAATCTCGGTATGCTCGAACAACCGCTCGGTGAACAATTCGCGTCTGCGATCGGTAATGCTGTCCGAGAGGTTGGAGGCGCGGATCGACAGGTCTTCCGCCCGCCCCGTCAGCGTGTTGATCGCCAGACGGGTGGCATTCAGGCGTATTCGCTCTTCGGTGACCGCGAGCGCCTCCTCCGGCTCGCCCTCGGCCGGCTTCTCGCCGAGCTGCGCCAGCCGCGCCTTGACGTCGTTGAAGCGCGGCCGGAGTTCGACCGAGATCTTCAGCAATTGCCGGATGATCTCATCCGACTTAATCTTGATGTCGGCGAGCGCCGCATCGTCGCTATTGTGCGCCTCGACCTGCGACTGCAGCGTCTCGATCTGCTTCTCCGCCTCGGAAATCCGTTCCAGGGTGCGCTCGACGATCTTGTCGCTCGCCGGCGCGCTTCCCTGCGCGGCGGCCGGCGTTAAGCCCGGGGCACCCACCAGCGGCTGGAGGGCGAGTACCATGGCAATAACCACGGGAAAAAGGCGGTGGATGCGGGACAAGTTCGGTCCTTGCGCTGATGTGGATTCTGCGCGGACCATAGTCACTGTTTTGGCCAAAAGAAAGAACGCCGGAATCAGCTGCACCGGCATCCTGTGCCTCGCTCATGGCTCGTCAGGCCTCGACGAACGTCCCGCGCAAGGCCTCGAAGCGTTGCAACTGATCGGCAAGCAGCGCCCTTTCCTCGTCGCGCCGCACGAAGACCTTGAACATGGCGCGCCCGTCGGCGTTGATGAACCAGACGGAGCACGAGCGCCGGCCATGGAAGCCGCGGTCGACGAAGGCGATCGAAACGCAACGGTCCTTGCGGATATGCCCGCCGATCGGGCCGTCGCCGTGGATGTTGAACCATCCATGGCCTTCGCTCCCCTCGGGCAGCGCCCCCTCCACTTCGAGCACGATATCGTCGGTTTGGACGATCAGGAGGACATCGCCCCAACCGGGCATGTCCTGCCAGATCGTCAGGAAGCGTTCGCCGGGGGCGAGCACCACCGCCCCGGCCGGCAGGACCGCCAGGATTTCCGCCGGTGTTACGTTTGCTTGCGCGGCCATCGCCTCGACGACGCCGTCGGGCTTCTCGGCGAGTGCCGCCCGAGCCCGCTCTGCCCGCTCGATGCTGTCTGTCGCCATAGCCATTCGCCCTCCTCTCAGGCCGCCTCGTCAACCCCGCTTGCCGTCACGATCCTCATGAATGATAACCTCGAAGCCTTCGAAATGCGGGCCGGACAGATACTGCACCTTGGACTCGCCGGCGCGGGCATGGGCGGCGCGGAACTGCTCGGACCTGGTCCAGGCCTTGAAATGTTCCTCGCTCTCCCAGACGGCATGCGAGGCGTAGAGCGAATGATCCTCCGCCTTCGGACCCTTCAGCATGTGGAATTCGACATAGCCCGG
>JAIBEK010000056.1 GCA_019459145.1 Arenimonas sp. | reverse complement strand
GCTCGATGCCTTCATTGCGCTGATCGAGGCGACCGGCGCGCACGAGCTGCTCGGGCTCGTGACCAACGGGTTCGGGTTCGTGGCCGTGCCGGAGCGCTACCGCGACCTGATCGAACTGCACCTGATCGAAGAACATGAGCGGGAAATCGCCAGCCGGCGACAGGCGCTCGAAGCAAGAGTGAGAGCCAAGCGATGAACATCACCAACTTCCAGGAAAAACCCTTTTTCGACAGCCTGCCGCGCTATGCGCTGCCGGCCCTGCAGTCGGCCTTCGACAAGGCGCATAACAAGGCGTTCAGCCCATTGGCGATCTATAACGGCCTTTGCCGCGATTTCGCCGATGTGGGCATCGAGAAGCCCAAGCAGCACGTCTTCAACGACTGGCTGGATGGCATCCACAAGAAGGCCATTTCGCGTCCCGGCGGCGCGCCGATCGCGGATGAAGAAGAGGTGGCCGATGCGCCGGCCACCGGGGATACCGGCAGTGGAGCCGAACCAATCGCCAGCGACGATCCGGCGCGCAATGACGACGCCCTGATGATGCAGCGCCGCGTGACGCAGTCCGGGCAGCTTCGCATCCATGGCAAATACTTCAAGGCGCATGGCGCGGCACCCGGCACGGACGTGTTCGTGCGACCCGATCCGCGCGATGCGAACCGCTTTTCGATGTTCGGCGTGAAGGACGGAAAGTATGTCGGCGAGGCGATCTGCAGCGATGCGACACCGGCCGAGCCGGAGACCGCTCCATCGCCGGCCGAGGACAAGATGACCGTCGGCGTCGACCTGTCGGGAGGTCCCGACCAGAGCGTGACAACCGTCGTCACGGTCGACGAGGGCAAGCCGTTCTTCACGCCGACCTTCCCGGCCGAGCAGGAGGGCACGCTGGTCGAGCGGATGATCGCGGAGGCCAAGGCCGATCTGATGCGCGACATCGACGCAAGGGCCAAGCGCCTGGTCGCCGATCGGCTGCGGTTGCTGGCCGATACGATCGAGGGAGACCACCAATGAGCGGAGACCTCACCCTGATCGAAACCGGCGGCTTGATCTTTCTACTTTGGGTCGGCGCCACCGTGGTGAGCGTCATCGCCTACCAGCGGCCGACCATGCCGGCGCCGCTCACGGTATCGACGCTGATGTTCGGATCGTTCGCCCTCACCCTGGTCGCCGCGCTGGTGATCATCGCAGTGGCGGTCCGTGCAGCATGACACCGCAACCCGTTCATCCCCTTCCGCGCCGATCCGGTTTTGCGTCCGGTGCGGAGATCCTGCGCGCTCGCCGTATCACCCCCATCGCGGCGGGTGCGCAGGAGATGATCTCTGGAGATTTCGCATG
>JAIBEK010000054.1 GCA_019459145.1 Arenimonas sp. | reverse complement strand
GCTCGATGCCTTCATTGCGCTGATCGAGGCGACCGGCGCGCACGAGCTGCTCGGGCTCGTGACCAACGGGTTCGGGTTCGTGGCCGTGCCGGAGCGCTACCGCGACCTGATCGAACTGCACCTGATCGAAGAACATGAGCGCGAGATAGCCAGCCGGCGACAGGCGCTCGAAGCAAGAGTGAGAGCCAAGCGATGAACATCACCAACTTCCAGGAGAAGCCCTATTTCGAGAGCCTGCCGCGCTATGCGTTGCCGGCCCTTCAAACCGCCTTTGACAAGGCGTTGAACCCCGCCTTCAGTTCGCTCGCGATCTATAACGGTCTCTGCCGGGACTTTGCCGAGGTGGGCATCGAGAAGCCGAAGCAGCATGTCTTCAACGACTGGATCGACGGTATCCGCAAGAAGACCGTGTCGCGCCCCGGCGGCGAGGCAGTCGCGGAAGGTGAAACGCCAGCCGACACGCCCGCCGCCGACAATGTCGTCGCACCGGTCGCGGACGACGACACGGCGAAGAATGGCGACACGATGATGATGCAGCGCCGCGTGACACAATCCGGGCAGCTTCGCATCAATGGCAAATACTTCAAGGCCGAGGGCGTTGCACCGGGCACGGACGTCCTGGTGCGTCCCGATCCGCGCGATCCGAACCGGTATTCGATGTTCGGCCTCAAGGACGGCCGGTATGTCGGAGAAGCTGTATGCAGCGACGTGGCACCGGCCGAGCCGGAGGCAATGCCTTCAACGCTCGGCAGGTGCATCACGGCCGTCGAGCGCGAACCGCTTCCGCCAGGCGTCGTGGACGTCACGGCCGTCGAGCCGCAAGTCGACGAGGCCAAGCCGTTCTTCACGCCGGCCTTCCCGGCCGAGGAGACCGGCACGCTGGTCGAGCGGATGATCGCGGAGACCAAGGCCGATCTGATGCGCGACATCGACGCAAGGGCCAAACGCCTGGTCGCCGATCGGCTGCGGTTGCTGGCCGATACGATCGAGGGAGCCCACCAATGAGCGGCGACCTCACCCTGATCGAAACCGGCGGATTGATCTTTCTGCTTTGGGTCGGCGCCACCGTGGTGAGCGTCATCGCCTACCAGCGGCCGACCATGCCGGCGCCGCTCACGGTATCGACGCTGATGTTCGGGTCGTTCGCCCTCACCCTGGTCGCCGCCCTGGTGATCATCGCAGTGGCGATCCGTGCAGCATGACACCGCAACCCGTTCATCCCCTTCCGCGCCGATCCGGTTTTGCGTCCGGTGCGGAGATCCTGCGCGCTCGCCGTATCACCCCCATCGCGGCGGGTGCGCAGGAGATGATCTCTGGAGATTTCGCATG
>JAIBEK010000033.1 GCA_019459145.1 Arenimonas sp. | reverse complement strand
ACGCCGGCGCCGCCGAACAGGCCGATCTTGCCGCCCTTGGCGTAAGGCGCGAGAAGGTCGACGACCTTGATGCCGGTAACCAGGATCTGCGCTTCGGTCGACTGCTCGACATAGGTCGGCGCTTCCTGGTGGATGGCGCGCTTGCCGGAGGTGACCAGCGGACCGGCTTCGTCGACCGGCTCGCCGATGACGTTCATGATGCGGCCGAGCGTTTCCGGGCCGACCGGAACGGTGATCGGGGCGCCGGTGTCGGACACGGCCTGGCCGCGAACCAGACCTTCGGTCGAGTCCATGGCGATGGTACGAACCTGGCTTTCACCGAGGTGCTGGGCGACTTCGAGAACGAGGCGATTGCCGCCGTTCATCGTCTCCAGCGCGTTCAGGATCGCAGGCAGCTCGCCGTCGAACGCAACGTCGACAACAGCACCGATGACCTGGGTAACCCGGCCTGCGGAGCCGGTTGCGACCTTCGCCGCGGGAGATTTCGGGGTAGCTGCCTTAGCCATGTTTCTTACCCTCTTTCCTTAACCTCAGAGCGCTTCCGCGCCCGAAATGATTTCAATGAGTTCCTTGGTGATCTGAGCTTGGCGCTGACGGTTGTACGAAAGCGTGAGCTTGTTGATCATCTCGCCAGCATTACGCGTCGCATTGTCCATCGCGCTCATCTTGGCGCCCATTTCACCGGCGACGTTTTCGAGCAGGGCCCTGAAGATCTGCACCGAGATGTTGCGCGGAATGAGATCGCTGAGGATCGCACCGGCATCGGGCTCATATTCGTAGACGGCGGCCGCACCGGTCACGGCAACCGCTTCCGGAGCTGCGGCCGGGATCAATTGCTGCGCGGTCGGCACCTGGCTGATCACGGACTTGAATTCCGAATAGAACAGCGTGGCGACGTCGAACTCGCCCTTGTCGAACATCGAGATGACCTTGCGGCCAATCGTGTCGGCATTTTCGAAAGCGACGCGCTTGACTTCGCGAAGATCGGTGCGCTCGACGATATTGGCCGAGAATTCGCGACGCAGGCTGTCATAACCCTTCTTGCCGACGCAGAAGATCTTCACGGTCTTGCCGGCGGCGAGAAGCTTGCGCGCGTGATCGCGGGCAAAGCGGGCGATCTGCGAATTGAAACCACCGCAAAGGCCGCGCTCGGCGGTGCAGACGATGAGCAGATGCACATCGTCCCTGCCGGTCCCAGTCATCAGCCGGGGTGCGCTGTCGTCGCTGCCGACCGCCTGGGCGATATTGGCAAGGACGGCACCCATGCGCTGCGAATAGGGCCGAGCGGCCTCGGCCGCCTCCTGCGCACGACGCAGCTTCGCCGCGGCGACCATCTTCATCGCCTTGGTGATTTTCTGCGTCGCCTTGACGGAGGCGATCCGGTTTTTCAGATCCTTAAGTGAAGGCATCCGTTATCCGTCCTTGGCTTGAGGCCCGATTACGCGAAAGACTTGACGAACTGATCCAGAGCAGCCTTGAGCTTGCCCTTGGTATCGTCGCTGATGGCCTTTTCCGTGCGGATGGCGTCGAGAATGGCCTTGCCTTCCGAGCGAAGGTAGGAGAGCAGGCCCTGCTCGAACTTGCCGATCTGGTTGACAGCGATCTTGTCGAGATAGCCGTTCACACCGGCGAAGATCACGGCAACCTGTTCTTCGGTCTTCAGCGGCGAGAACTGCGGCTGCTTCAGAAGTTCGGTCAGGCGTGCACCGCGGTTCAGCAGGCGCTGCGTCGAGGCGTCGAGGTCGGAACCGAACTGGGCGAAGGCGGCCATTTCACGATACTGGGCGAGCTCGCCCTTGATCGAGCCGGCAACCTGCTTCATCGCCTTGATCTGAGCGGCCGAACCGACGCGCGAAACTGACAGGCCGACGTTAACGGCCGGACGAATGCCCTGGTAGAAAAGGTCGGTTTCGAGGAAGATCTGGCCGTCGGTGATCGAGATCACGTTGGTCGGGATGAAGGCCGAAACGTCGTTGCCCTGGGTTTCGATGACCGGCAGAGCCGTCAGCGAACCAGCACCCTTTTCGTCGGACAGCTTTGCAGCGCGCTCGAGAAGGCGGGAATGCAGGTAGAACACGTCGCCCGGATAGGCTTCGCGCCCCGGCGGACGGCGCAGCAGCAGCGACATCTGACGATAGGCGACGGCCTGCTTGGAAAGGTCGTCGTAGCCGATCAGGGCATGCATGCCGTTGTCGCGGAAATACTCGCCCATGGCAGCGCCGGCAAACGGTGCGATGTACTGCATCGGCGCAGGATCGGACGCGGTGGCAGCGACGATGATCGAATACTTCAGAGCGCCGCGTTCTTCGAGAACCTTGACGAACTGGGCAACCGTCGAACGCTTCTGGCCGATGGCCACGTAGACGCAATAGAGCTTTTCCGCGTCCGGGCCATTGTCGTGAATGGCCTTCTGGTTGAGGATCGTGTCGAGAATGATGGCGGTCTTGCCGGTCTGGCGGTCACCGATGACCAGCTCGCGCTGGCCGCGGCCGACCGGGATCAGCGCGTCGATGGCCTTGAGGCCGGTCGACATCGGTTCATGCACCGACTTGCGCGGGATGATGCCCGGGGCCTTGACGTCGACGCGCGAGCGGCGGGTCGCATTGATCGGGCCCTTGCCGTCGATCGGATTGCCGAGCGCGTCGACGACGCGGCCGAGCAGTTCCGGACCAACCGGAACGTCGACGATGGCGCCGGTCCGCTTGACGGTGTCGCCTTCCTTGATGTCACGGTCCGAACCGAAGATGACGACGCCGACATTGTCGGCTTCGAGGTTCAGCGCCATGCCACGGATGCCACCGGGGAACTCGACCATTTCGCCGGCCTGGACATTGTCGAGGCCGTAGACGCGGGCAATACCGTCACCGACGGAGAGCACCTGGCCAACTTCGGAGACTTCCGCCTCTTTGCCGAAGTTTTTGATTTGATCTTTCAGAATTGCGGAAATTTCCGCGGCGCGGATATCCATCAGCCAACCTCTTTCAGTGCAAGCTTAAGGGTGGAAAGTTTGGTGCGAAGAGACGTGTCGATCTGGCGCGAGCCGACCTTGACGATCAGGCCACCGAGAATGGACGGGTCGATCGAAACCGCGATCGTCACGTCCTTGCCGGTGACGCTCTTCAGCGCCGCCTTCAATTCGTTTTCCTGTTCGGTAGTAAGTGCGTGCGCCGACGTCACCTCGGCCGAGACCTCGCCACGATGGCGGGCGGCGATCTGGCGGAACGAGGCAATCATGCCGGAGACGGCGAAGAGACGGCGATTACCGGCGACGACCTTGAGGAAGTTCGCCACGAGAGCGCCGAGGCCGGCCTTCTCGCAAAGCGCGACAACCGCCTTGGTCTGATCCTCGGCCGAGAAAACCGGCGAGAGCACCAACCGCTTCAGGTCGTCGCTCGAATCGATCATCGCCTGGAAACGATTGAGATCGGCGCCGACCGCGTCGATCGAGCCAGCCTCGAGGGCAAGCTCGAAAAGCGATGACGCATAGCGCTCCGCCACGCCTGAAATGACTTGGGATGTGTCTGCCACGGGCAAAATATTCCCTGCTTTTGACCCAGGATGCCCGCCACCCCTGAATGGGACAAGCATCACCCTGAAATCGTTTGGTTTTTCTGGAAAAACACAAAGGTTGCCCGCTTGTGTTTTTCGAATTTCGCGGTCCGTCTAGCATAGGTACTGTGGACTCGCAACACGCGTAATAACGGAATAAGCCTTAAGGACAAGGCCTTGGCGCCAAATTTCTCCGAATCTGCGCCAAATTGGTGTGCGCATGCAGCGAAGGCATGATCTTTCTCTTCACAGCAGTCCGAAGACGTAGGAAAGCGGCATGGCCGCAAGGATCAGTTCCACAACCAAAAGTAGCATATTGCGCAGGGTAGTTCCCCGATCAGACATGATCGACAGGATCTGTCCGAACGCCGCGAGAGCCATGGCGGCCCCGAAGGCGAGGTAGAGCGTCGGCTGGGCCAGCATGAGGGCGGTGGCCGAATACCCGATGGCCAGCCCGCCGGCGGAGCGCACCGCGCCAAAGCCTTCCGGGCGCAGGTTCCGGGGTTCAAGAGCAAAACACTTGAGGGTCAGACCCGGCGCGAACATCGCCAGCGCACCGATCAGGGCCGCGAACGCCGCAGCACCGAAGGCGAGTTGCTCGCCGAATTCCGTCGGAAAATAGAATTCCATCCTTGATCCCCGTCTCAAAGCAAATCGAACGGGGCGCTTATCGCACAAAGCAGCAGTTGGAGAAATTGCGGAACGGCATTTTCCGTAGCGATCCGATGCGGTCTCCGCCCTCCCCGCGACAAGCCTTACAGGAAGCTCTGTGGATCGACGTCGACCTGGACCTGGATCGACCGGCGCTCCTTCGGCCCATTGGCAAGCATCGCCCGGACAAAGCCCTGCATGTCGCTGGACCGCCGGCCATGCACCAGAAGCCGGAAGCGGTGACGCCCGCGGATCAGGGCAAGCGGCGCTTCCGCCGGGCCGAGAATGGCAATGTCGCGCTCCACCGGTGCCGACTGGCGCAATTGCCGTGCATGGGTTTCCGCCTCGGTCCGTGTATCGGCCGAGACGATGATCGAGACCAGCCGGCCGAAGGGCGGAAGGGCCGCCCGCTCGCGCTCGGCGATCTCGCGCTCGTAGAAGGCCTGGGCATCGCCGGAGACCAGCGCCTGCATCACCGGATGCATCGGCTGGAAGGTCTGCAACAGGCCATGGCTCTTGCGACCGGTGCGCCCGGCGCGACCGGTCACCTGCGACAGAAGCTGGAAGGTTCGCTCGGCGGCGCGCGGATCGCCATTGGCAAGGCCGATATCGGCGTCGACAATGCCGACCAGCGTCATCAGCGGGAAATTATGACCCTTGGCGACAAGCTGCGTGCCGATGACGATGTCGGCCTCGCCATTGGCGATCGCCTCCAGTTCCAGCCGGAGCCGCTTGACCCCGCCGAGGTCGGAGGACAGCACCAGCGTGCGCGCATCGGGAAAGTGCTTCTCGACCTCCTCGGCAATGCGTTCGACGCCGGGCCCGCAGGCGACCAGATGATCGAGCGTGCCGCATTCGGGACAAGCCTGCGGCGTCGGTTCGGCATAGCCGCACTGATGGCACTGGATCTGCCCGCGAAACCGGTGCTCCACCAGCCAGCTCGAGCATTGCGGGCACTGGAAGCGATGGCCGCAGACACGGCACAAGGTGAGCGGCGCATAGCCGCGCCGGTTGAGGAACAGCAGCGCCTGCTCCTTGCGCTCGATTGTCCTGCCGACCGCCCGCAGCAGCAGCGGCGAAAGAAAGCCGCCGCGCTCCGGCGGATGGCGGCGCATGTCGATCAGATGCAGATCCGGCAGCGCCGCATCGGCGAATCGGGTGGGCAGATGGATGCGTTTATAGCGCCCCGCCTGGCAGTTCACCTGGCTCTCCACCGAAGGGGTCGCTGAAACCAGCACGACCGGGAAGCCGGCGATCCGCGCCCGGACCACCGCCATGTCGCGGGCATTGTAGAAGACGCGGTCCTCCTGCTTGAAGGCCGGATCGTGCTCTTCGTCGACGACGATGAGCCCCAGATCCTCGAACGGCAGGAAGAGCGCCGAGCGCGCGCCGGCGACAACCCGGATCTCGCCGGTCGCGGCCTGTCGCCAGACTTTTTCCCGCGTCCGCGTCGCCAGATCCGAATGCCACTCGCCCGGTTTCGCGCCGAAGCGATCCTGAAAACGCTCCAGGAAATTGGCGGTGAGCGCGATTTCCGGCAGCAGGATCAGCACCTGCTTGCCGCGACGCAGAGTCTCGGCGATCGCCTCGAAATAGACCTCCGTCTTGCCCGAACCCGTCACGCCGTCGATCAGCGCCACGGAGAAGCCGCCCTTGGCGATGCCGGCGAGAATTTCCTCGGCCGCCTCCTTCTGCGGTCCGGCGAGCCGGTGCTCGGCGAAATCGGGATCAGGCTTCGCGACGAGCGGCGGCGGCGGCAGGAAAACCGTTTCGAACACACCCTGGGCGGCAAGGCCGTCGATCACGCTCGCCGACACGCCGCTCGCATGGGCAAGGCCGCTCTTTGTCCATGACAATCCGTCACCGGCGAGCTCGAGCACCTTGCGCCGGGCCGGCGTCATCCGCTCGGGCTCCATCCCGGAGAAGCGAAATCCCTCGACCATCGGCTCGGGATCAAGAGCCGCCGGCGCGCGCAGCGCCATGCGCGCCACATAGCCCGGTGGCGAAAGCGTATAAGTGGCGACCCAGTCGAGAAAGGCTCGCATGGGCTCGTCGAGCGGCGGGCAGTCGAACACCTTGGTGATCGATCGCAGCTTCTTCGGATCGACACCACCGGCCTCGGCGCCATCCCACACGACGCCGATCACCTGGCGCGGCCCGAGTGGCACCTGCACGATCGAACCCGCCTCGACCGCCATGCCGTCGGGCACCGCATAGCTGTAGGCGACCGGCGCCGGCATCGGAACCAGGACGGGCACGACACGGGAAGAGGGCAGCGGGCCGAACAGTCCGGGCGAATCGTCTTTCATGGGATTTCATGTTTGCCCCTCGGCGACCGGAAAGAAAACCGAAAAGGCGCCATAAGGAGGGAAGCAACGGAGCACGGCTGCGAGGGAAACGAAGTTTCAGTCGCGTAAGGCGAATTGCGCGTTGCCGTCGATGGCCAGGGCATGGACGGTGTGGCGCTCGAGGGCGGCGGTAACCTCGACCGGATCGCCGCTGAGCTGTTCCGGCTCGATCAGGTTGCCGACGGTGAAGTCGAAGCGGTCGCCCTTCTTGTTGAGCAGTTCGTGGAACACAGTCATGTCGCGCAGTTCGGTCGACCACTTGGCGAACCAGTAGAACAGCCCGGAATTGCGGGCCGACATGTGGACCGGCAGAATCGGCAAGTTGTACTTGCGGGCGAGCCCCACGGCCGACGTCTTCCACGGCCGCTCGTTCAGCCGGCCGTTGGCCCAATAGGCGATGCGCCCCGAGGGGAAGAGCACGGTCGCTTTGTGCTCCTGCACGGCACGCGTGGTAAGCTGAAGGGTCTCCCGCGCCTTGAGCTTCGACTTGTGTTCCTCGCGCCATTCCACCGGGATGATGATCTCGGCGAAACGCGGATTGACCCGGATCGCATCGCGGTTGGCGAAGAACATCATGTCGGGGCGGGTATTCTTCAGAAGGTCGAACACGGCCACGCCGTCGGCGATGCCGGTCGGATGGTTGCTGACCATGATGAAGCCCCCTTGGCCGGGAATCCGTTCGCCGTGCCTGACATTGATGTCGAGCTGCAGGATGCCGCTCAGGTAGTCGAAGGCCTGAAAACCCGGCATGTTGGCGATGTCATTGGCGAACTCGAGCGCCTTGGCATAGCGCAGCAGCGTATAGAGGAAGGGCCGCATGACCGGCCACAGCGGATTGTGAACGATCTTCTGGCCGCGCTCGGCGATCAGCGTATCGACGATATGACCAGGCTTCCCGTGGGAGACCAGCGCGACCGCTTCGGCGAACTGCCCGAAGGTCGTCATCGAATCACGGCGCGTCATCTGGAACTCCGACTCTTTCGATCAATTTCTATTGCAGTCCAATGTGATCGAAGCATGACAGACAGAACCGGCGTTAGCCATTCCCTAACGCTGGGGGTGCATGTTGGCGGAGCATTGGAAATAAGTAAAGGAAGCGGGCGTGGACGAATTGTTGATCCTCGCGGCCGACGATCTGATGGCCGAACGCGGCGGCTGGCTGGCAAGTCTCGGCGGGGAACGGCGCCTCTCTGGCAATACGCTGGAGGCCTATGAGCGCGACACCCGCCAGTTCCTGCGCTTCCTCACCGCCCATGTCGGCGGGCCGGCGACCATCAAGGACGTCTCGGCCCTTCGCCCTGCGGATCTGCGCGCCTTCCTCGCCTTTCGCCGCAAGCAGGGTGCCGGCGCCCGCTCGCTCGGCCGGCATTTGGCCGGCCTGCGCTCCTTCCTCCGGTACCTCGAGCGCAAGGGCCTGGTCAACGCCGCCGGCGCCGGCGCCATACGCTCACCCAAACAGCCGAAGTCCCTGCCCAAGCCCTTGAGCGGCACACAGGCAATAACCGTGGTCAGCCAGGAAGCGCAGATGAACGAGGAGCCGTGGATCGCCGCGCGCGACGCCGCAGTGCTGACCCTGCTCTACGGCTGCGGCTTGCGCATCTCCGAAGCGCTCGACCTCACCCCCTCGGCTTTCGCCGGCAATCCGACCGCGCTTCGCATCACCGGCAAGGGCGCCAAGACGCGGCTGGTCCCGCTGCTTTCGATCGTCGGCGAAGCGGTTGAGACCTATGTCAAACTCTGCCCCTATCATCTGGAGGCCGGCGAACCGCTGTTTCGCGGCGCACGCGGCGGAAAGCTGCAGCCGGCGATCATCCAGCGCGAGATGCAGCGCCTGCGCTCGGCCCTCGGCCTGCCGGATTCGGCCACGCCGCACGCGTTGCGCCACTCCTTCGCCACCCACCTGCTCGGCAGCGGCGGCGATCTGCGCACCATCCAGGAACTGCTCGGCCATGCCAGTCTGTCGACGACGCAGGTCTACACCGGCGTGGATGCCGCGCGGCTTCTCGACGTCTACGAGCGAGCCCATCCCCGCGCCTGACGCCCGCGCCGTTAACCACTTGCGTTAAGGGAACGTGAGGAGCCGGCCCGCTAGATTGCCGCGATTGAAACGGACAGCCTCATGATCGCGCACTCCCTCGACCGGTTCCGCCAAAAAATCTCGTTTTTGTCCTTGCCGGGCGACATCGCGCTCGCGCTGATCGCGGCGCTGCATATGGCCCTGCTCGTCGCCACCGCCTTGGTACTCCTCTCCGTGTCCCCGGCCAGGGCGGGCGAAGCGCCGGCCTGCACGGGCGAGAACCTGCTGCCGGCATTGCAGCGGACTGATCCGGCGGGCTACGAAAAGATCCTTGCTGAAGCAGCCAAGACACCGAACGGCAAGGGCATCTTCTGGAAGATCGACAAGGCCGGCTTGAGCCCGTCCTATCTGCTCGGCACCATGCACGTCACCGACCCGCGCGTGCTGACCATGCCGGACGCCGCGCGCAAGGCCTTAGCCGACGCCTCGACCATCGTCATCGAATCCGACGAAATTCTTGACGAGAAGAAGGCCGCAGCTGCGCTGCTGATGCAGCCCGAACTGACCATGTTCATGGACGGAACGACGATCCGTGACCATCTGTCGAGCGAAGACGCCGAGAAGCTCGACAAAGGCCTCAAGGCCCGCGGCCTGGCGCTTGCGGCTGTCGCAAGGATGAAGCCCTGGCTGCTGTCGAGCTTTGTCGCCCTTCCGGCCTGCGAACTCGCTCGCAAGGCGGCTGGCGCTTCCTTCCTCGACAAGCATATCGCCGAAGACGCGATCAAGGCCGGCAAGACGGTCGCAGGCCTCGAGACGATGGCGGAACAATTGCAGGCCATGGCCGACCTGCCGATCGAATTTCATCTCCAGGCGCTGATCGAGACGCTGGAACTCGGCGACAAGATGGACGACGTGATCGAGACCATGACCGCGCTCTACCTGACCGGCGACATCGGCATGACCATGCCCACGCTCGAAGCGGTCGCGCCAACCGAACTCGGCAAGGACGAAAGCGCCTATGCCGCCTTCGAGAAACGCATCGTCACCGACCGCAACACGATCATGGCCAAACGCGCAGCGCCGCTGCTGTCGGAGGGCAACACCTTCATCGCCGTCGGCGCCCTGCACCTGCCGGGCGACGAGGGCCTGGTTGAACTGATCCGCCAACAGGGCTTCACGGTCAGCGCCGTCGAGTAAAGGCGGCGCCGACCGTAGAGCGGCATCAGCCGCGTGTCATGCGTCTCAGAACATCCGTCTTCCAGTAGAACTGGTGAACAAGCGCGCCAGCCACGTGCAGAGCGATCAGAACCAGGATTGCCAGCTTGAAGGGCCCGGCATGGATGAAGCCCGCCAAGTCAATACCGCCATACATCTTGGCCATGCCTGATACCGGCATCAGGATCAGCATCAGGTAGAGCCCGCCGTGGACGAGCTTGGCCACCAGTTGGAAGAAAGGCGGTTCATCCGCCGGCACTTCCGGGGCGCCCTGGAAGTACCGGAGACAGAGTCTCGTGATCAGCAGGACGAGGATGGCGATCCCGGAAAATGCGTGAAGCTGTGCCGGCAGAAGCATGTCCGGCGTAGGCGTACCACCGGCGGCGCGGACTTCCTTCAGACCTTCGAAGACGCTTCCGGAGATGAAGTTGAACAGCACGAGCAGCACCGTGAGCCAGTGAACAGCCCGCTGCGAAATGGAATAGGAAAGGACAGGGGAGGAGGACATTTTCTTGCCTTTTATCAATATGTTGGTGGGCAATTGCGTCCAGATGATAAAGGCCGCGCCCTGCATGGCAAGGCGCGGCCCGAAAGATGGAGAAGATTTAATCTTCACATAGCGATTTACATATGAATCGGCTTGAAGAAGGTGGCGAGCGCTGCCTCCTTGACAGCCTCCGACATGGTCGGATGCGCGTGGCAGGTGCGGCCGAGGTCTTCCGAGGAACCGCCGAACTCCATCAGAACGGCCGCTTCGTGGATCATCTCGCCGGCGCCGAGGCCGACGATGTGGACGCCGAGAACGCGATCGGTTTCCTTGTCCGCCAGAACCTTGACGAAGCCGTCGGTCGCCTGCATGGCGCGGGCGCGGCCATTGGCGGTGAACGGGAACTTGCCGGCCTTGTAGGCGACGCCCGCAGCCTTCAGCTCTTCCTCGGTCTTGCCGACGGAGGCGACTTCCGGTTGGGTGTAGACGACGCCCGGAATGACGTCATAGTTCACATGGCCGTGCTGGCCGGCGAGGATTTCGGCGAGCGCCACGCCTTCGTCTTCCGCCTTGTGGGCGAGCATCGGACCCTTGACCACGTCACCGATGGCATAGATGCCAGCGACATTGGTGCGGTAGTGGCCATCGATCTCGACCCGGCCACGGCCGTCGAGCGCAACGCCGGCTTCGGCAAGGCCGAGGCCTTCGGTATAGGGCTTGCGGCCGGTGGCGATCAGCACAACGTCGGCGTCGATCGTCTGGGCTTCGCCACCCTTGACCGGTTCGAAGGTGACCTTCGCACCGTTTTCAGCCTTCTGGACGCCGGTGACCTTGGCGCCGAGATTGAATTCCATGCCCTGCTTGGCGAGCATTCGCTGGAACTGCTTGGAAACGTCGCCGTCCATGCCGCCAAGGATGGTGTCGAGATATTCGACCACGGTGACCTTGGCGCCGAGGCGCATCCAGACCGAGCCGAGCTCGAGGCCGATCACGCCGCCGCCGACGACCACCATCTTGCCCGGCACCTTGTCGAGCGCGATGCCGCCGGTCGACGAGACGATCACCTTCTCGTCGATCTCCACGGCGACGCCAGGGATGCCGGCGACGTCGGAGCCGGTGGCGATGACGATGTTCCTGGTTTCGAGGATCTGCTCCTCGCCCTTGTCATTGGTAACCGATACCTTGCCGGCGGCAACGATCTTGCCGGTGCCCTGGATGCCATCGATCTTGTTCTTCTTGAACAGGAAGGAAACGCCCTCGACGTTCGACTTCACGGTCGCGTCCTTGTGCGCCATCATCTTTTCGAGATTAAGCTTCGGCGCTGCGACCTCGACGCCGAGCGTATCCATGCCGTGGGCGGCATGGTGGAACATCTCGGAGGCGTGCAGCAGCGCCTTCGACGGAATGCAGCCGACGTTCAGGCAGGTGCCGCCATAGGTGGCGCGCTTTTCGACCACGGCCACCTTGAGGCCGAGCTGGGCCGCCTTGATCGCGCAGACATAACCGCCCGGACCACTTCCGATTACCACCACATCATAAGCCATCGTATC
Source organism: Arenimonas sp. (assembly GCA_019459145.1). Lineage (GTDB taxonomy): Bacteria > Pseudomonadota > Alphaproteobacteria > Rhizobiales > Rhizobiaceae > Allorhizobium. The sequence continues at coordinate 62,624 of JAIBEK010000033.1, read as the reverse complement.
GTTCCTTCGACTGTTACAGTGCCGTCGCCCGTCAGGCCTTGGGCGAACATTGTTTGAATGTGAAGACATCCCAGGGCATAGCCGTCATGGCCGCGCCGAAGGAAGATGAAGCGATTGCCGGTCCAAAGCCCGGCAGGATGAGACTGTCGGGCGCATCCGTGCCCTCCTCCGGCAGAAGGCCGACCTCACCGCTTGCCTTGTCGGCCGCGTAGACAATACCCTTCCACACGGTGCAGGCGACAATGTCCGCGCCCGTCACGTCGCCCTCGGGGCAATTGTGGAGAGCCATCGCCACCGGTCGTTCGATCTCCGGGTCGTAGAGCACATGGCCATCTACCGTCATCTTACCCGCCGCGCCGACCAGCGAGAAACGGTGGCTAAGGGGTGTGTTTTCACCGCTTGCCTGGAAGCGAAGCTCAATGCTGGCTTCTGCCTCCGAATAGACAGCGCGCTCGATGGGGCAATCGGCCGCTGCGGCCGAAAAGGTTCCGGCGATCCAGGCGACAGCAATCGACGACGTCAGCCGCATCTTCATCTCAGTTGGCCCTTGCCGCCGCGAGTTTCAGGCCGAAGGCAATGAACACCAGCCCCGATGCGCGGTTGATCCACTTGCTCATTCGGGAAAACGTGGCGCGCATGCGCGGCGTCGTCATGAAGAAGGACACCCCGACGAACCAGGCGATGAGGCAGGTCGCCATGACCAGGCCGTAGCCGAACTTCACCGTGCCGGGGGTCGAGGCGCTGACCAGCGCCGAGAAGATCGACAGGAAGAACAGGACCGGCTTGGGATTGAGCGCATTGGCGAGGAAGCCGAGACCGAAGGCGCGAAAGGCGCTCTGGCGCGGCGCATCCGCTTCGCCGGTCGCGGGATCGAGATCCGTCTTTCCGGCGCGCAAGGCCATGACGCCCATGTAGATCAGATAGGCCGCACCCACCCACTTGATGATGCCGAACAGCAGCAACGACTGTGAGATGATCAGGCCGAGACCGAGGATGGTATAGGTCACATGGAACATCAGCGAGGTGCCGATGCCGATGCTGGTGAGGATCGCGGCGCGACGGCCGTGCACCATGGCCTGGCGCATGACCATGGCCGTATCGGCTCCCGGCGCGACGATCGCGAAGGAGAAGACGGCCATCAGCGAGGCGAGTTCCAGGAGATAGGCGTGCATCTTCGCTTTCCTTCCGACGTCGTCGCGGCCCTTGGCCCGCCACTATGCCGGATTGAACGGGTGGCTGCCAGAGGCAGCCACCCTCAGGATCGGTCTTAGAGATCGAGAACCAGACGCTCCGGATCTTCCAGGCTTTCCTTGACGCGCACCAGGAAGGTGACGGCTTCCTTGCCGTCGACGATGCGGTGGTCGTAGGAGAGCGCGAGGTACATCATCGGACGGATGACGACCTGGCCGCCGATGGCGACCGGACGCTCCTGGATCTTGTGCATGCCGAGGATGCCCGACTGCGGAGCATTGAGGATCGGCGAGGACATCAGCGAACCGTAGACGCCACCGTTGGAGATGGTGAAGGTGCCGCCCTGCATGTCGGCCATCGACAGCGCGCCGTCACGGGCGAGCTTGCCGAGGCGGCCGATATCCTTCTCGATCTCGGCGATCGACATCTGGTCGGCATCGCGCACGATCGGCACGACCAGGCCCTTGTCGGTGCCGACGGCGACGCCGATGTGGCAGTAGTTCTTGTAGACGATGTCGGTGCCGTCGATCTCGGCGTTGACGGCCGGGAGTTCCTTCAGCGCGTGGGTCACGGCCTTGGTGAAGAAGCCCATGAAGCCGAGCTTCACGCCATGCTTCTTCTCGAAGATGTCCTTGTACTTGTTGCGCAGGCTCATCACCGCCGACATGTCCACCTCGTTATAGGTGGTCAGCATGGCCGCGGTGTTCTGCGCATCCTTGAGACGCTTGGCGATCGTCTGGCGCAGGCGGGTCATCTTGACGCGTTCTTCGCGCACCGCATCGTCGGCGGCCGAGGGCGCACGCGGGGCAGCGGCCGGGGCTGGAGCGGCGGCCGTCGTCACACCCTTGGCGACAGCGGCGATCACGTCACCTTTGAGAACCTGGCCACGCTTGCCGGAACCTTCGACCTGATCGGCCGAAAGATTGTTCTCGGCCAGCATCTTGGCCGCGGCCGGAGCAGCCGGCATGGCGCCAGCGGCGGCCGGAGCCGGAGCGGAAACCGCCGGTGCGGCGGGGGCAGCAACGGCCGCAGGCGCGGCAGGCTTGGCCGGTTCTGCCGAGGCCGAGCCGGCGGCACCTTCGGCGATCTGGCCGAGCAGGGCACCGAGACCGACGGTCTCGCCGTTCTGGGCGACGATTTCGGTCAGAACGCCGGACACCGGAGACGGGACCTCGACGGTGACCTTGTCGGTTTCCAGCTCGACGAGCGGCTCGTCAACCTTGACGACGTCGCCGACCTTCTTGAACCAGGTGCCGATAGTGGCTTCGCTGACGGATTCACCCAGGGTGGGTACGCGGATTTCTGTGGCCATGATCTCAATTCCGTTGATCAGAGAATGTTTCTGTCGATGGGTCTCGGCGGTGGGAGGCATCAGCCCCCCAGCGCATCCTCGAGGAAGGCTTCGAGCTGGGCGAGATGCTTGGACATCAGGCCCGTCGCCGGCGACGCTGCGGCCGGACGACCCGTATAGCGCACACGCTGGTACTTGGCGTCGATATGGGCGAGCACCCATTCGAGATAGGGGTCGATGAACGACCATGCCCCCATGTTCTTCGGCTCTTCCTGGCACCACACCATCTCGGCATTGCGGAACCGCGAAAGCTCGTTGATCAGCGCCTTGGCCGGGAACGGATAGAGCTGCTCGATGCGCAACAGGTAGACGTCGTCGATGCCGCGCTTCTCGCGCTCTTCCAGAAGGTCGTAATAGACCTTGCCGGTGCACATGACGACGCGACGGATCTTGTTGTCCTTCTGCAGCTTGATCGGGCCATCCTTGATGATCTCGGCGTCGTCCCACAGCAGACGGTGGAACGAGCTCTCGCCGGCCATTTCCGAAAGGCTCGACACCGCACGCTTGTGGCGCAGCAGCGACTTCGGCGTCATCAGGATCAGCGGCTTGCGGAAGTCGCGCTTCACCTGGCGGCGCAGGATGTGGAAATAGTTCGCCGGCGTCGTGACGTTGGCGACCTGCATGTTGTCTTCGGCGCACATCTGCAGCCAGCGCTCGAGGCGGGCGGACGAGTGTTCCGGACCCTGCCCTTCATAGCCGTGCGGCAGAAGGCAGACGAGACCGGACATGCGCAGCCACTTGCGCTCGCCAGACGAGATGAACTGGTCGAACACGACCTGCGCACCGTTAGCGAAGTCGCCGAACTGGGCTTCCCACAGCGTCAGCGCATTCGGGCGGGCCAGCGAATAGCCGTACTCGAAGCCGAGCACGGCTTCTTCCGAGAGCATCGAGTTGATGACCTCGTAGCGGCCCTGGTTCGGCGCCAGATTGGCAAGCGGAATGAAGCGGTCTTCGGTTTCCTGATCGTAGAGAACCGAGTGGCGCTGGCTGAAGGTGCCGCGTTCGCAATCCTGACCGGACAGACGAATCTTGGTGCCTTCCACACAGAGCGAACCGAAGGCGAGGGCTTCGCCCATGGCCCAGTCGATCCCCTCGCCCGTCTCGACCATTTGCGCGCGATTGTCCATGAAGCGCTGGATCGTGCGGTGCGCCTTGAAGCCCTCGGGAATGGTCGACAGCTTGCGGCCGATCTCCTTCAACTGCTTCATCGGCACGGCGGTCTTGCCGCGGCGCTGTTCGTCGGCGTTGTCGGCGGTCCTCAGACCCGACCAGGCACCGTCCAGCCAGTCGGCCTTGTTCGGCTTGTAGGCCTGGCCTGCCTCGAACTCCTGTTCGAGATGGGCGCGCCAGTCTGCCTTCATCTTCTCGAATTCGCCTTCGGTGATCAGGCCTTCGGCAATCAGACGCTCGGCATAGAGCTGAACGACGGTCTTGTGGGCGCGGATCGCCTTGTACATCTTCGGCTGGGTGAACGCCGGCTCGTCGCCTTCGTTGTGGCCGAAGCGGCGGTAGCAGAACATGTCGACCACGACCGGCTTGTGGAACTTCATCCGGTATTCGGTGGCGATCTTGGCGGCATAGGTGACCGCTTCCGGATCGTCGCCGTTGACGTGGAAGATCGGCGCCTCGATCATCTTGGCGACGTCGGACGGATAGGGCGACGAACGCGAGAAGGCCGGATTGGTGGTGAAGCCGATCTGGTTGTTGATGATGAAGTGCATGGTGCCGCCGACGCGGTGACCGCGCAGGCCGGACAGGCCGAGGATTTCGGCAACCACGCCCTGACCGGCAAAGGCCGCATCACCGTGCAGCAGCAGCGGCAGAACCTTGACGCGCTCCTTGAGCGGAATGATGTCGCCGTCCCAGACCTTGGCCAACTGGTCCTGCTTGGCGCGTGCCTTGCCCATGACGACCGGGTTGACGATTTCCAGATGCGACGGGTTGGCCGTCAGCGACAGATGGACCTTGTTGCCGTCGAACTCGCGGTCCGAGGAGGCACCGAGGTGATACTTGACGTCGCCAGAGCCTTCGACTTCGTCGGGCTTAAACGAGCCGCCCTTGAACTCGTGGAACACGGCGCGGTGCGGCTTGTGCATGACATTGGTCAGCACGTTGAGGCGGCCGCGATGGGCCATGCCGAGCACGACCTCCTCGAGGCCTTCCTGGCCGCCGCGCTTGATGATCTGCTCCAGCGCCGGAATCAGCGCTTCACCGCCGTCGAGGCCGAAGCGCTTGGTGCCCTTGTACTTGACGTCGATGAACTGCTCGAAGCCTTCCGCCTCGATCAGCTTCGACAGGATCGCCTTCTTGCCGTTGTCGGTGAATTCGACGCCCTTGCCCGGACCTTCGATGCGCTCCTGGATCCAGTGCTTTTCTTCCGGATTGGAAATGTGCATGAACTCGACGCCGAGCGTCGAGCAATAGGTCCGCTTCAGGATGTCGAGCATTTCCGGAATGGTCGCGTATTCGAGACCAAGCACGTTGTCGATGAAGATCTTTCGGCTGTAATCGGCCTCGGTGAAACCATAGGCGCTCGGCGAAAGCTCGTTGAAGTCCTCGACGGGTGCGGCGATGCCGAGCGGGTCGAGATTGGCATGAAGGTGGCCGCGCATGCGGTAGGCGCGGATCATCATGATGGCGCGGACGGAATCGCGCGTCGCTTGGAGAACCTCGGTTTCGCTGGCCGGCTTGCCGGTTGCGGCAGCGGTCGCTTCGACTTTCGCCTTGACCTTGGTTTCAATGGCCTTTTCAACCACGCCCCAATTGCCGTCGAGCGCCGAGACGAGGTCGCCCTGAGCGGCGATCGGCCAGTTCTTGCGCTGCCAGGAGGCGCCGGCGGCTGCCTTCTTCACATCGGCCGGATTTTCGGCCAGCGCCTTGAAGAACGCCTGCCATTCGTCGGGGACGGATTTCGGATCGTCCTCGTAACGCGCGTGGAGCTGCTCGATATAGGCAGCGTTCGAACCGTCGAGGAACGACGTGATCTGGAACTGCTCGTTGGCTTCTTGCCTTGCCATGGTGTCTTGCGAGCCTTTGCGCCCGCCTCCCGACTTGAGGTGATGACCGGGGACCGGTCTGCCGCTTGCGTGGATCGCCCCGTGACGACCCAGTGCTTAAAACGCCAAATAAGGCAGGCGGACCCTATCCATGGTCCCCCTGCCTGCTGTTGTTAAGTGGTCTCAGCCCTTCAGGACTTCAACCAGGGTCTTGCCGAGCCGTGCCGGCGAAGGCGAAACCTTGATGCCGGCCGCTTCCATGGCCTCGATCTTCGAATCCGCGTCGCCCTTGCCGCCGGAGACAACTGCACCGGCATGACCCATGGTGCGGCCCTTCGGCGCCGTACGACCGGCGATGAAGCCTGCCATCGGCTTCTTGCGGCCCTTCTTGGCTTCGTCGATCAGGAACTGGGCTGCGTCTTCTTCAGCCGCGCCACCGATTTCGCCGATCATGATGATCGAGGTGGTGGCGGGGTCGGCGAGGAACAGTTCCAGCACGTCGATGAACTCGGTGCCCTTCACCGGGTCGCCGCCGATGCCGACGGCCGTGGTCTGGCCAAGGCCTTCGTTCGAGGTCTGGAACACGGCTTCGTAGGTGAGCGTGCCGGAGCGCGAGACGATACCGACCGAACCCTTGCGGAAGATCGAGCCCGGCATGATGCCGATCTTGCATTCTTCCGGGGTCAGGATGCCGGGGCAGTTCGGGCCCAGCAGGCGCGACTTGGACTTGTCGAGCTTGGCCTTGACCCGCACCATGTCCATGACCGGGATACCCTCGGTGATGCAAGTGATGAAGGGGATCTCGGCTTCGATCGCCTCGATGATGGCGTCTGCGGCACCGGCCGGCGGAACGTAGATCACGGTCGCGTCGGCGCCGGTCTTTTCCTTGGCTTCGGCAACGGTCGCGAAGATCGGCAGGCTTTCGCCCTTCGATCCGGTCCAGGTTTCGCCACCCTTCTTCGGATGGATGCCGCCGACCATCTGCGTGCCGTAGTAGGCGAGCGCCTGTTCGGTGTGGAAGGTACCGGTCTTGCCGGTCAGGCCCTGCACGAGGACCTTGGTATTCTTGTTGACGAGAATCGACATTGTTTCCGGTCCTTCAGTTAGCCGTTGATCGCCGCGACGATCTTCTTCGCCGCGTCGTCCAGATCGTCAGCGGCGGTGATCGCCAGACCGGACTCGTTGAGGATCTTCTTGCCGAGCTCGACATTGGTGCCTTCGAGGCGCACGACGAGCGGAACCTTCAGACCCACTTCCTGAACCGCTGCGACAACGCCCTCGGCGATGACGTCGCACTTCATGATGCCGCCGAAGATGTTGACGAGGATGCCCTCGACCTTCGGGTCGGCGGTGATGATCTTGAAGGCAGCAGCCACCTTCTCCTTGCCGGCGCCACCGCCGACGTCGCAGAAGTTTGCCGGCTCCTTGCCGTACAGCTTGATGATGTCCATCGTCGCCATTGCGAGACCGGCACCGTTGACCATGCAGCCGATATTGCCGTCGAGCGCCACGTAAGCGAGATCCCACTTGGAGGCCTCGATTTCCTTGGCGTCTTCTTCGGTCTCGTCGCGCAGCGCGCGCACGTCGTCGTGGCGGAACAGCGCATTGCCGTCGAACGACATCTTGGCGTCGAGGACGCGCAGATGGTCGTTCTTCATGACGATCAGCGGGTTGACCTCGAGCAGCGCCATGTCCTTCTCGACGAAGGCCTTGTAGAGCGCCGGGAAGAGCGACTTTGCGTCTTCGGCGGCAGCACCGGTCAGCTCGAGAGCCTTGGAGATCGCGGCGATGTCGGCAGCCGTCACGCCGGCTTCCGGGTCGATGGCGATGGTGTGGATCTTCTCGGGCGTGTCATGGGCGACAGCCTCGATGTCCATGCCGCCTTCGGTCGAAACGACGAAGGCGACGCGACCGACGGAGCGGTCGACCAGCAGCGAGCAGTAGAGTTCGCGAGCGATGTCGGCGCCGTCTTCGATGTAGAGACGGTTGACCTGCTTGCCGGCTTCGCCGGTCTGGGCGGTTACCAGCGTATTGCCGAACATTTCCTTGGCGTGAGCCTTGGCCTCGTCGATCGAGAAGGCGAGGCGAACGCCGCCCTTGGCATCGGGGCCGAGTTCCTTGAACTTGCCCTTGCCGCGACCGCCGGCATGGATCTGGCTCTTGACCACGTAGAGCGGGCCGGGAAGCTGCTTGGCAGCAGCTTCGGCTTCTTCGGCGGAGAAGATCGCCACGCCTTCGGCAACCGGTGCGCCATAGCCCTTCAGAAGAGCCTTGGCCTGATATTCATGAATGTTCATCGTCTAGTCCCTAGTTCTGGGCCGAATGGCGGTTACTTGAGGGCGGGGGCGATATTGATGCAGGCTTCGCAGAGGCCGGCGACCGCGCCGACGGACTTCTGGAAGGCTTCTTCTTCGGCCTTGTTGAATTCGACCTCGATGATGCGCTCGACACCGCCGGCACCGATGACGGTCGGCACGCCGACATACATGTCCTTCACGCCGTACTGGCCCGAAAGGTAGGCGGCGCAGGGCAGGACGCGCTTCTTGTCCTTGAGGAAGGACTCGGCCATTTCGATCGCCGAGGCGGCCGGTGCGTAATAGGCCGAACCGGTCTTCAACAGGCCGACGATTTCGGCGCCGCCGTCACGGGTGCGCTGGATGATTTCTTCGAGACGTTCCTTGGTGACCCAGCCCATCTTGACGAGGTCGGTGAGTGGAATGCCGCCGACGGTCGAGTAACGGGCGAGCGGCACCATGGTGTCGCCGTGGCCGCCGAGGACGAAGGCGGTGACGTCCTGGACCGAAACCTTGAACTCTTCCGAGAGGAACAGGCGGAAGCGGGCGCTGTCAAGAACGCCGGCCATGCCGACGACCTTGTTGGTGGGCAGGCCGGAGAACTTCTGCAGGGCCCAGACCATGGCGTCGAGCGGGTTGGTGATGCAGATCACGAAGGCGTTCGGGGCATATTTCTTGATGCCGGCGCCGACCTGTTCCATGACCTTGAGGTTGATACCGAGCAGGTCGTCGCGGCTCATGCCCGGCTTGCGGGCAACGCCGGCGGTGACGATGCAAACGTCGGCGCCTTCGATGGCGGCATAGTCGCTGGCACCGGTCAGCTTGGCATTGAAGCCTTCGACCGGGGAGGACTGGGCGATATCGAGGCCCTTGCCCTGCGGGATGCCGTCGGCAATGTCGAACAGGACAATATCGCCCAATTCCTTGAGGCCGGCGAGATGCGCCAGCGTTCCACCAATCATTCCAGAACCGATAAGAGCGATCTTATTGCGCGCCATTGAAGTGCTTCCTTTTAGATCCAAAACCAAAGCTGACGGCATCCTTTAGCCGGGCATTGTGAAAATTCGCATAACGACACTTGAGAAAAACTGCAACCGATTAATTCGGAGGCAGTATTTTCAATCGGTTAGATCATAAAATTCTTACGTAAACGTCAAATATTCTGACGCAGATCCGTCACACTTCAGCGCGCTCGCCATTGTGAAGCGACAAGTAGTCGGCGCTGCGCATCTCGAAAAGCCTCGAAACGGTGCGATCGAATTCGAAACCCTCGGTCCCCTTCTTCTCGGTGAGAAGATCCTCCGGCATCGCCGCGGCCGAGGCGAACAGCCGGACGGATGCGTCGTAGAGTGCATCGATGAGGATGATGAAGCGTTTCGTCTCGTTGCGCCGGGTCGGCCCGAGATGCGGGATCTGGTCGATGAAAACCACATCGAAACGCTTGGCGATCTCGAGATAATCGGAAGCGCCGAGCGGCTTCTCGCACAATTGCGCAAACGAAAAACGCGCGGCGCGTTCGACGGCGCGAGGCACGGGAACGACCCGCCCCTTCATTTCTATCTCTGTCGGCACTTCGGGGCGCCCATCCGTCATCCGTTTCCAGGCCAGATCCATCAGCCGGTCCGCCTCCGCGTCGAGCGGCGAGACGTAGACGGGCAGGCTTTCCAGCTTCTCCAGCCGGTAGTCGGTTGGCGAATCGAGGGTGGTCACTTCGACATGGCGCTTGAGCAGATCGATGAAAGGGAGGAAGAGCCCACGATTGAGACCATCGCGATAGAGATTGCCCGGCTCGACATTGGACGTGGCAACAAGCGTGCAGCCCCGGGCGAAAAGCTCGGTGAACAGGCGCGAGAGGATCATCGCATCGGCGATGTCGGTGACGGTGAACTCGTCGAAGCAGAGGAGTTCGGCCTCCTCGCGCAAGGCCGCGGCGACGGGAGGAACGGGGTCGGCCTGGCGCGTCTCGCCATTCTTCAGCTTGATCCGGTGGGCGTGGATGCGGGCATGCACGTCCGCCATGAACTCGTGGAAATGGGCGCGCCGCTTCTTCTCCACGGGGGCCATCCTGAAGAACAAATCCATCAGCATGGTCTTGCCGCGCCCTACGCTGCCATGGACGTATAATCCGCGCACCGGTTGCAGCGGCTTGCGTTTCTGCGCGAACAACCAGCCGAGCGCGCTCTTCTTGGCGGCCGGCCTGCGCTGCTTCATCTCATGAAGAATACGGTCGAGTTGCACGGCCACGGCCATCTGGGCCTTGTCGGCCTGGAGTTTGCCGGCCTCGGTCATCGAGCGCAACTGCTCGGCGACGCTCATCGCATAGTCTGGGATGGGCTGCATGCGCAGGCTCCGCGTGGGCAGGCGGTCGGGATCGCCGGAACGATCGCCGCGCAACGGATGGGCGGTGGGGCTTAGCGGCTGAGGCTGATCGGCTGGCCGGTATTGGTGGTGCCGTCATACCGCGCATCGGCGGACTTGTAGAGGCGGCCGAGCACATTGCCGCTGCGGTCCTTCAGCACCACCTGCTTGCCGGCGACTTCCCAGGAGCCCATTGCGGTCAGGGGACCGGCGCAGCCGCGTGTGCCGCCGCGCGAACCGCTGCCGAGATTGGTGAGCGTCAGGAACATGTCGCACGAGGCGCCGGCGTTTGAAACGCGCCAGTTGCCGACCATCGATTCCTTGGTGATATCGAGCGCGGTAGCGGGAGCAGCGTCCGTCGCAGCCGTCTGGGTCGCAGGGGTCGGCGCGGAAGGGAAGCCCGACGGCGAGGTCGTTCCGGGTGGCGGCAACTGTCCCGACTGAACGGAGGGCACGGGCTGCGCTTCAAGCGGCGGCAGGGCGGAGGAACTGGATTCCATGCCGCTGAACGATGTACGCTGGCAGCCTGCCAGGGCCAGAAGGATCGCGACGCCCGTCGCCGCATGTTTCAACTTCATCATCACACTCCCGGTTGACCGCGTAGGGCCGGTTGTCGTCCCGAAACAAGGCGGAATTATCGCGAAAGGGACGATCGAATCAAGTCACTAGCAGATACATGAAACGGCGGGATCTCCAAAGGAGATCCGCGCCGGTCAGCACTTACATGGGTCGCGACATCAGAAAGGCAACCGGCTGGCCGCCTGTTTGACTGATCAGACGCGACGCTCGACCATCATCTTCTTGATCTCCGCGATCGCCTTGGCCGGGTTGAGGCCCTTGGGGCAGGTCTGCGCGCAGTTCATGATGGTGTGGCAGCGATAGAGCCGGAAGGGATCTTCCAGATTGTCCAGACGCTCGCCGGTTGCTTCGTCCCGGCTATCGATCAGCCAGCGATAGGCTTGCAGCAGGACGGCCGGACCGAGATAACGGTCGCCGTTCCACCAGTAACTCGGACAGGAAGTCGAGCAGCAGGCGCACAGGATGCACTCATAAAGGCCGTCGAGCTTCTGGCGATCCTCATGGCTCTGCTTCCACTCCTTGGCCGGCGGCGGCGAAACCGTCTTCAGCCAGGGCTCGATCGAGCGGTGCTGGGCGTAGAAGTTGGTCAGGTCCGGCACCAGGTCCTTGACCACCGGTAGATGCGGCAGCGGATAGACCTTCACGGTGCCGCCGATCTCTTCCATGCCCTTGGTGCAGGCGAGCGTGTTGGTGCCGTCGATGTTCATCGCGCAGGAGCCGCAAATACCTTCGCGGCAGGAGCGACGCAGCGTCAGAGTCGGGTCGATATTGTTCTTGATGTAGAGCAGGCCATCGAGAACCATCGGGCCGCAGTCGTCGACATCGATGTAATAGGTATCGATGCGCGGGTTCTGGCCGTCATCCGGATTCCAGCGATAGATCCGGTATTCGCGGACGTTCTTGGCCCCAGCCGGCTTCGGCCAGACCTTGCCTTCACTGATCTGCGAATTCTTGGGAAGAGCGAGTTCAACCATGTCCAGTTCCTCTCCAGATCAGTAAACGCGAGCCTTAGGCGCGATCTTGTAGGGATCGATGCCTTCGGCGATCAGGTCGGTGTGGACCGGACGATAGTCGAGCTTCACGTCGCCGGCCTCGGAGACCCAGGCCAGCGTGTGCTTGCGCCAGTTCTCGTCGTCGCGACCGGCGAACGGGCCGCTGGTATAGTCTTCGCGCGCATGGCTGCCGCGGCTTTCCTTGCGCGCTTCCGCGCCGTAGACCGTGGTGATGGCGTTTGCCATCAGGTTGTGCAGCTCGAGCGTTTCGACCAGGTCTGAGTTCCAGATCATCGAGCGGTCGGTGACCTTGACATCGGGAAGCTCTTTCCAGATTGCCGAAATGCGGCGGCAGCCGCTTTCCAGCGCTTCCTGGGTGCGGAACACGGCCGCGTCTTCCTGCATGGCACGCTGCATCTTGTCGCGCAGCACGGCGGTCGGCGTCGAACCGCTGGCATTGCGGATGCTGTCGAAGCGCTCCATGATCTTGTCGCAGGCGGCGATGTCGAGCGCCGGAACCGGCTCCGACTTGTCGATCACCTGGCCGGCGCGGATCGCGGCGGCGCGACCGAACACCACGAGGTCGATCAGCGAATTGGAGCCGAGACGGTTCGCGCCGTGGACCGAAGCGCAACCGGCTTCGCCGACGGCCATCAGGCCGGGCGCGATGCGTTCCGGATTGGCGGCATCGGCGTTCAGCACTTCACCCCAGTAGTTGGTCGGAATACCGCCCATGTTGTAATGGACGGTCGGCAGGACCGGGATAGGCTCGCGGGTCACGTCGACGCCGGCGAAGATCTTCGCGCTCTCCGAGATGCCCGGGAGGCGCTCGTGCAGCACGGCCGGATCAAGGTGGTCGAGATGCAGGAAGATGTGGTCCTTGTTCTTGCCGACGCCGCGGCCTTCACGGATTTCCAGCGTCATGCAGCGCGAGACGACGTCGCGCGAGGCAAGGTCCTTGGCCGACGGCGCATAGCGCTCCATGAAGCGCTCGCCTTCGGAGTTGACGAGATAGCCGCCTTCGCCGCGCGCGCCTTCGGTGATCAGACAGCCGGCACCATAGATGCCGGTCGGATGGAACTGCACGAATTCCATGTCCTGCAGCGGCAGGCCGGCGCGCGCGATCATGCCGCCGCCGTCACCGGTGCAGGTATGAGCCGAGGTTGCCGAAAAATAGGCGCGGCCGTAGCCGCCGGTTGCCAGCACCACCATCTTGGCCGAGAAGCGATGGATCGTGCCGTCGTCCAGGTTCCATGCGACGACACCGGTGCAGCGGCCGTCCGGCGCCATGATCAGGTCGAGGGCGAAATACTCGATGAAAAATTCGGCATTGTTGCGCAGCGACTGGCCATAGAGCGTGTGCAGGATGGCGTGGCCGGTACGGTCGGCGGCAGCGCAGGTGCGTTGTACCGGCGGGCCTTCGCCGTAGTTCTGCATGTGGCCGCCGAACGGGCGCTGGTAGATCTTGCCTTCTTCGTTGCGCGAGAAGGGAACGCCGTAGTGCTCAAGCTCATAGACGGCCTTCGGCGCTTCCATGGCGAGATACTGCATGGCGTCGACGTCGCCGAGCCAGTCGGAGCCCTTGACGGTGTCGTAGAGGTGCCACTGCCAGCAGTCCGGCGTCATGTTGGTGAGCGAGGCGGCAATGCCGCCCTGGGCCGCGACCGTGTGCGAGCGGGTGGGGAAGACCTTGGTGATGCAGGCGGTCTTGAAGCCCTGTTCGGCCATGCCGAGCGTGGCACGCAGGCCGGCGCCGCCGGCGCCGACGACGACCACGTCATAGGAGTGGTCGACATACTTGTATGCCTTGCCGTTCTGGGCGGGGGAGTTGATCGGTGCCATGGGGATTATCCTACGAATGCGATCTTCAGAAGGGCGAAAAGACAGAGCCCTCCGATCAGGATCGCGAAGAACATGTTGAGCATCAGCAGGGCGATCTTGGTGAGTTCCTGATGGACATAGTCCTCGATGATCACCTGCATGCCGAGCTTCATGTGAATGATGCCGGAAATGACGACCAGCCCCATGACAACGGCAACGACCGGATTGGCCAGCGCGCCGACGACTTCCGCATAGGGGGCGCCGCCATAGCAGACCACAAAGCCGATGAAGAAGAGGATGAGCGGAATATTGGCGATGGCCGTGACCCGCTGACGCCAGAAATGATCCGTACCTTCCTTGGCCGAACCGAGACCGCGGACCTTACCGAGCGGTGTGCGCATATCCATGTTCGTGATCCTCAGCGTACAGCGTAGGCGATCGCCCACACGAGAATGGTCAGCACCACCGAACCGATGATGTTGGCCTTGGCGAGCTTGGTGGAAAAGTGCTTGTCGAAGCCGTAGCCGACATCCCACATCAGGTGGCGAAGTCCGCCCAGCATGTGGTGAAGCAGGGCCCAGGTGTAGCCGAACAGCACGAGCCGGCCGACGATCGTCCCCATGAACCAGGAGACCCAGTCGAAATAGGCGGCACCCGTCGAGGCGGCGATCAGCCACCAGGCGACCAGGATCGTGCCGAAGTACAGCGCGGCGCCGGTGATGCGATGCAGGATCGACATCACCATGGTGGGGATCGGCTTGTAGATTTGCAGATGCGGCGACAAAGGCCGGTTATTCGTCAGATTCGCCATCAGGACCTCGCGGCGTTTCAATGCGTTCCGAGAACTCGGACAACCTCCGGGCAATGCCTTGATCCCACACGTGGGTGCATTGCATCAATCGCGACGTTTAATCGCCGAAATGACCGACGACAAGCCCATTCGCTCGCCGATTCGATTTTAATCGATTGGGATGAATAGAACTTTATGCCAAGGGTAAGCGATTGATGATCTCTTGCTAAAAAATCACGCGCAGCAATGACTTTGCCGGAAAGATCGGGCATGGTGGTCTTAACTGTTTGTTAACCACGACATCCTGACGGAGAGGCATCCATGGTCACGCGTCTTGCCCGCACCGGACTGGTTATTGCCGGCGCCCTATCGCTTTTTCTCGATGCACCGCAACTGAGCGCCGGTGAATACGGCCATTCCCGCCACCGCGACCGGGCTGGCCACGATCGTCATCACCAGCAAAGTGTGGTCGGCGGCGCCGGACTGCCCTCCGTCGTTCCGGGCATCGGCACCTTCGCCGGGTCGATTTCGGCCGTGCGCGTTCGCGGCTCGGGCATCTACTTCGCGATCGAGGGCTCCCGCAGCGACGTCGTCACCTATCGCCCACCGGTGGCCAGGATCATCGAGGTCGATGCGGAAATGGACGACAGCGCCTGTGCCTACGAAGCCGGTGTCTGCGTCATCCGCCCTCGCTGAGCAAGTCGGTCAGCGAAAACGCCACACCGTCGTCCGTTTGATTTCGCAGTCCTCGAGAACCCGCGTCACCGGCACTTCATAGGTGACAAGCGCCTCGAGCCGTTCGGTCGGGCGATAGCTTCGACCGGGATCGCCGACCAGCACCCGTGTTCCGCCACCGGCGAGATGCCCGAACCAATCCGAAACGGCCCCGGAAAAATCGCGGTCATAGAAGACGTCGCCAGCGAGCACGATGTCGGCATCGATGGATTTTCCGATCAGGTCATCGGCGGTGAAGCCGATCTGCACACCGTTCTCGCACGCATTCAGCCGAACCGCCGTTCCCGCCCACGGGTCGATGTCGGCGGCGAGCACCTCGGCTGCTCCGGCGCGCTTCGCCGCGATCGCCACCAGCCCGGAACCGCTGGCGAAATCGAGCACCCGCTTGCCGCGCACCTCTTCCGGATGGTCGAGGATATAGCGGGCGAGCCCCTGCCCGCCGGCCCAGGCAAAGGCCCAGAACGGCGGCGGCAAACCAATCTCCTCAAGGTCTTCTTCCGTCTTCAGCCAGAGGTCATGGACCTCGCTGGCCAGCCATAACCGGATTTCCGGAACATGCGGCGGCGCCATCAGGCTGGTATTGTCACGGATGAAGCTCTCGGGATCGGTGTTCAAATGGTCTCCTCAGCGCGGCGGATTGTCGAGGCCGCCCATGCGGCAGACTTCGAGATATTCCTCTTCCGTCACCGGCTGGACGGAGAGCCGCATCGAGGTGACCAGCGCCATGTCGGCGAGCTTCGGATTGGCCTTGACGTCCTTCAGCGAAACCGGCTTCGGCATGTCGCAGACGGCGCGGATGTCGACGCAGTCCCAGCGGGCATCGCCCTCGGCGGTCGAATCAGGATGGGACAGCGCGCAGACTTCCGCGATGCCGACGACCTCAAGCCCCTCGTTCGAGTGATAGAAGAAGCCCTTGTCGCCGATCTTCATGGCCCGCATGTTGTTGCGGGCCAGATAATTGCGAACGCCGGTCCACTCGGTGCCCTTTTCCCCCGCATCCTTCTGCATCTGCCAGGACCACTTGAAGGGCTCGGACTTGTAGAGCCAGAAAGCCATGTCGCCCTCAAGCCTCCGGATTGTTGAAGACCCAGTTATAGGGCTTGATCTCGACATTGGCGAAAAGACCCACCTGCGCATAGGGATCCTGCGAGGCGATCGCCTTGGCCGCTTCGAGATCATCGGCGGCGATCAGCAGCATCGAACCGCAGGGCTTGCCGTCGGAATCGAGGAAGGGGCCGCCGATCTTCAGCGTGCCGGCGGCGTTGAGACCGTTCAGCCATTCGACATGGGTCGGGCGGGTTTCCATTCGGACATTCAGATGTCCCGGCTTATCGGCACAGATTACGGCAAACAGCATGTTCTCATCTCTCCTTGGTTCTTCCAAAGCCCGTCACTCGGTGGTGATCGGACGCGACATCAATTGCTCGATGGCCGTCGGAATATCGAGGCTGCCCTCGATGATCTCCGCCACGGCATCGGTAATCGGCATGCTGACCGAAAGCCCTTCGGCCAGCCGCGAGGCGACCGCGGCGGCAAAGGCCCCCTCGACCAGTTGCCCGCGCGAAAAATCGATCGGCTCGCCACGCCCCAGGGCAATACCGAAACGCAGGTTGCGCGACTGGTGGCTGGTCGCGGTCAGGACCAGATCGCCGAGCCCGGACAGGCCGCGAACCGTATCCGCCTTGCCGCCCATGGCGGCAACCAGCCGGGACATTTCCGCAAGCCCACGCGCAATCAGCGCGGCGCGGGCCGAATCGCCCAGCCCCATGCCCTCGACCATGCCGCAGGCGATCGCCAGCACATTCTTCAGCGCCCCGCCGAGTTGCACGCCGATGCGGTCGTCGGAGGCGTAGAGACGGAAGGTGCGGCCGGAAATGGCATGCGCCAGCCGCTCGGCAATGGAAAGGTCGGACGCGGCGATCGCCATTGCCGTCGGCAGGCCACGGGCGATGTCGGCGGCAAAACCGGGTCCCGAAAGCGCAGCCACGGCATGACGCGGCAGCGCCTCTTCGAGAACATCGGTCAACAGCCGCGTGGAGTTTCGGTCGATACCCTTGGCACAGGTGACCACCGTCGCGCCCTCGCGCAGATGCGGTCCGAATTGCGCCGCCGCGTCCGCCTGGGCTTGCGACGGCATGGCGAAGAGAACGATGTCTGCCGCGGCGATCACGTCGGGATCGGTGGAGAACCGCAAGGCGTCCGGCAGCCGGATGCCGGGCAGGGCTGCCTCATGCACCCGAGACGCCTGGAGATCGGCGATCAACGCTGCATCTCGGCCGACGAGCGTCGTTGCCACCCGGCCCTCGGCCGCCATGACGGCAGCCAGCGCCGTGCCGAAGGCGCCCGATCCGATGACGGCAATATGTCCCGTTCCGCTCATGCCTTGGCTCCCCGCTTGCCATAGGCCAGCAAGGCCTTGGCATCCGCGTCGAGCGGCCAGCGCGAACGCGGCTGCACATCGAGTGGATCGGCCGGCATGCCGAGCGCCATGCGCTCCAGCCCCGCCCAGGCGATCATCACGGCATTGTCGGTGCACAAATGGTGTGGCGGAGCGACGAAGCGGAAACCGTGGCGATCGCATAGCGCTTGGAGCGTGCGGCGCAATTCCTGGTTCGCGGCAACCCCACCGGCCACCACCAGGGCCGGAAGGCCGTCAGTCTGGGGGAACTCGGTCAGAAACCGCAGCAGCCCACGCCCGATTCGATCGTCGAGCGTGCGCGAAATCGCCCGCTGGAACGAGGCGCAGATATCGGCGATGTCCTGATCGCTCACAGGCGCAATGCCTTCCGCCGCCTGGCGAACGGCGGTCTTCAGGCCGGAGAAGGAGAAGTCGAGCCGGGCTTCGCCCACCAGCGGTCGCGGAAAGGCAAAGCGCTTCGCATCGCCGGTCGCTGCCGCCTTCTCGACTTCCGGGCCTCCGGGATAAGGCAGGCCGAGCAGTTTGGCGGTCTTGTCGAAGGCCTCGCCCAGCGCGTCGTCGATGGTCGTGCCCCAGCGTTCGTAGTCGCCGACGCCGCGCACCAGCACGAGCTGGGTATGGCCACCGGAAACCAGCAGCATCAGGTAGGGGAAGCTCAAATTGTCGGTGAGCCGCGCGGTCAGCGCGTGGCCTTCGAGGTGATTGACGGCATAAAGGGGCTTGCCCGTCGCCCGCGCGATGGCCTTGCCGGTCATCAGCCCGACCAGCAGCCCACCAATCAGCCCGGGACCGGCCGTTGCAGCAATGGCGTCGATGTCGGCGAGCTTCACCTTTGCCCGCGCCAGCGCTTCCTCGATCAAGCTGTCGAGCGCATCGACATGGGCTCGCGCCGCGATTTCCGGCACCACGCCGCCATAGGCGCTGTGCTCGTCGAGTTGGCTCAAGACCACGTCGGCATCGATCCGGCCGGTGCCGTCCTCGAAGCGGGAAACGACCGCGGCGGCCGTTTCGTCACAGCTGGTCTCGATGCCGAGAATGCGTAGTTTGGAGCCCATTTGCCCTGTTCATTGATTGCGATGACCGTCGAACCGGTCTAGGAGGACTGTCGGTAACAACGGATCAGACCGGATGCAAACAAAACCTTTCCGCATCGGCACGCGCGGCAGCCCGCTAGCGCTGGCCCAGGCCCATGAGACACGCGACCGCTTGATGGCCGCCCATGGCCTGGTCGAAGAGATGTTCGAGATCGTCGTGCTTTCGACCCAGGGCGACCGGATCACCGACCGGCCGCTGGCGGAACTGGGCGGCAAGGGGCTGTTCACCGAGGAAATCGAGGCGCAACTGCGCTCGGGTGATCTGGATCTGGCGGTTCATTCTTCGAAGGACATGCCGACTAAGCTGCCTGAAGGCCTGTTTCTCTCCGCCTTCCTGCCGCGCGAGGATGTCCGCGACGCCTTCATCGGCAAGACCGCGCCAAAGCTGACCGACCTGCCGCACGGAGCAACCGTCGGCTCCTCGTCGCTGCGACGCCAGGCGCTGATCCGGCGCCTGCGGCCGGACCTCAATGTCATCACCTTTCGCGGCCAGGTCGATACCCGACTAAGGAAGCTCGCCGAGGGCCAGGCCGACGGCACACTGCTCGCCTATGCCGGGCTTCGTCGCCTGGGCAAGCTCGACGTGCCGACCGAACTGCTCGATCCGAGAGATTTTCCCCCGGCACCCGCCCAGGGCGCCATCTGCATCGAGAGCCGGACCGACGACGACCGGATGAATTCTCTGCTCGCGGCCATCAACCATCGCCCGACCTTTGATGCGGTCACCTGCGAACGCGCCTTCCTCGCCGCGCTCGACGGCTCTTGTCGCACCCCGATCGCCGGTTATGCCGTATGCCAGGGAGACCGCCTGTCCTTCTCCGGCATGATCCTGACGCCCGATGGCTCACGCTTCCATGAGATCGGCCTGGAAGGAGCCTGCGGCGAGGCAGGTGAGATCGGCCGCGCCGCCGGCGAGGCAATCCGCGCCAAGGCCGGTCCCGACTTCTTCGCCAGTTGGAGTTGAGCCATGCGCGTTCTGGTGACGCGCCCGGAACCGGCGGCGAGCCGCACGGCCGCCGAACTGAAGCGGCGCGGTCACGAGCCACTGCTGCTACCGCTGGCGGTCGCCGAACACGATAGGGAGGCGGTCGCGGCGGCACTGGCACATGACCATCCGGCCGTCGCCTTTACCAGCGCCGAGGCGATCCGCGCCTTGCTCACCCTGCCGCATCTGCCGCCCGCTCTGCTCGACATCGCCTGTTTTGCCGTCGGCGAGAGCACGGCCAACGCGGCCTGGAACCTCGGCTTCCGCAACGTGATCGCCGGTGACAACGACGGCGCGACCCTTGCCCGGTTGATCGCCGACCGGATGGCTTCCACCTTGAGTCCTGATCGCCCTCTGCTCTATTTCGCCGGAAAACCACGCGCCTCGGGCTTCGAAACCGAGCTTGCCGCGCGGCAGATCCCGGTCGAGGTCCGCGAATGCTACCGCATGCGGCCCCTTGCCCCCTCGCCGTCCGAGATCGGACGGATCATCGGCCAGGGCTCTGTCGATGCGATCCTGCTCTATTCGGGTGAAAGCGCACGTCGCCTCTTCGACCTGCCACTGATGAAATCCGATCCGGCTTCGCTGTCGAGCGCACGGATTCTATGCCTGAGCGAGAAAATCGTCGCTGCGGTACCGCAGCCGTTCCGCTCGAAATGCCAGGTCGCGCCGGCCCCGACCGAGGCATCTCTCCTTTCCCTACTCTAAGGTCGAGCGCCAAATTTGATCTTCGCCCTTTCCTTCCCCCGCCCGACTGACTAGTTTTAGAGGACCGCAGGGAAATGAAGAGGTTGACATGGTTTCCGGAAAGCCGCCCCGCCGCTCGAAGTCGCCCAACGACCCGGTCACCATCGACCTGACGGCCGATCCGGTCGCGGCTGACGGCACGGCACAGACCGAACCGACGGACCGTCTCGAAACGATCGAGAGCGATGGCGTCGCCGCAAGCGGCGCACCATCCGAAACGGATCATGTCAGCTCGAACGAACCGTCAGGTCCGCCGGAAGGCCAGACGGCCACCGACGACCTGTCCGCGTCCGGTGCCGAAACGCCGATCGAACCCGCACCGGCGGCGACCACCGAAACGCCGCGAGGCGAGCGCACGCCCCCGGCAAGATCTGGCCCGGCGCTGCCCGCGCTGATCGCCGCCGGCATCTTCGGCGGCCTTGTCGCCCTGGCGGGAGCCGGCAGCATGCAATATGCCGGCTATCTGCCGGCCGTCGGGCGCGAGACCGCGCCACCGGCCGACATGTCCGGCCTGTCCGCCGATATCGAGGCGTTGAAATCGCAGCTTGCCGGCATGGCCGATGCCCCGCCCGCGACCACCACCGACCCGCGCCTCGAAGAGCGGCTGGCGGCGCTGGAAACCGCCGTCACCAACCAGGCCAGCACGGCGGCCGACACGGCGGCGCTGGCCGGATTGCGCCAGCAGCTCGCCCAGACCGACGCGGCGCTCGCTGCCCTCAAGGGCGAGATCGCCGGCAATGCCAGCGCCCTCAGCGAGACCGAAACGCGCCTGACCGAGCGCCTCACGCAGGCGGAACAGAAGCTCGAGGAACCCCGCACCGATGTCGAGATGGCCAAGGCGATCGCGATTACCGCATTGAAGTCCGCGACCGAGCGCGGCGGCCCCTTCATGGCCGAGCTCGATGCGCTGGCCAGCATCACCCCCGACGATCCGGCGGTCGAGCGGCTCCGTCCGCACGCCGCGACCGGCATTGCCTCACGGGCCGAACTCGTGCGCAAGTTCGGCGATGTCGCCGACGCCATTCTTGCCGCCATCCACCAGCCGGACCCGAATGAGGGTATCGGCCAGCGCCTGCTGTCGAGCGCCCTCTCCGTCGTCAAGGTCCGCCCCGTCGGCAATGTCGAAGGGACGACACCGGAAGCGATCCTCGCGCGCATGGAAGACAAGCTGCAGAACGGCGATCTCAAGGGCGCCGCGCTCGAATGGGAAAGCCTGCCGGCGCAAGGCAAGGCCGTCTCGACCGACTATGTGTCGACGCTCAAGACCCGCATTGAAATCGAGACGGTGGTCGGCGAGGCGCTCGCCACGGTCGTCGCCGGCAAGAAGGGCTGAGGTAGCAAATCCATGCTGAGAATCCTGTTCTTCATCCTCGCCATCCTGTCGCTCGGCTTCGGCTTTGCCTGGCTTGCCGATCGGCCCGGCTCGCTGTCGATCGTCTGGCAGGGCCAGTTGATCGAAATGAGCCTGATGGTCGCGGCTTCGGTCATGTTGGCGATCGTCGCCACCATCATGATCCTTTGGTGGTTCGTCCGCACGCTATGGACCTCGCCCCATTCCGTTCGCCGCTATTTCCGCGCCCGTACCCGCGACCGCGGATATCAGGCGCTATCGACCGGCCTGATCGCCGCCGGCGCCGGCAATGCGGCCCTCGCCCACAAGATGAGCACCCGCGCTCGCAGCCTGCTGCGCGCCGACCAGGAGCCGCTGATCCTCGTTCTGGAGGCCCAGACCGCCATGATCGAAGGTCGCCATGACGAGGCACGCCGCCTCTTCCAGCAGATGGCCGAGGATCCGGAAACGCGCGAACTGGGCTTACGTGGCCTCTATGTCGAAGCCAACCGGCTCGGCGCGCACGAGGCCGCCCGGCAATATGCCGAAACGGCGGCGGAGAGCGCGCCCTATCTGCCCTGGGCCGCCAAGGCGACATTGGAATATCGCTGCCGTGTCGGCAATTGGGACGATTCCATCCGCCTGCTCGACCAGCAGCGCGTCGCCCATGTGCTCAACCGTGCCGAGGCCGACCGTTTGAAGGCCGTGCTTCTGACGGCCAAGGCCGAGGACCGGCTGGAGAGCGAGCCCGTGGCCGCCCGTGACGACGCGCTCCATGCCCTCAAGCTGGCCAAGGATCTCGTTCCCGCCGCGATCGTCGCCGCCAAGGCCTATCTGCGCGAGGACAATCTGCGCAAGGCCTCCAGCGTGCTGGAACAGGTGTGGAAGCTCCATCCGCATCCGGAAATCGCCAAGGCCTATTTGCGCGCCCGAAGCGGCGACAGCGCGGTCGACCGCCTGAAGCGTGCGGAACGCCTGCAATCGCTGAGATCCAACAATGTCGAATCGCTGCTGATCGTCGCCGAAGCTGCCCTTGAGGCCCAGGACTTCACCAAGGCCCGCGACAAGGCGGAAGCCGCAGCACGGATGACGTCGTCCGAGCGCGTCTATCTCCTGCTCGCCGACATCGAGGAAGCCGAAACGGGCGACCAGGGCCGCATTCGGCACTGGATGGCGCAGGCACTGAAGGCTGGCCGCGATCCGGCCTGGATCGCCGACGGCTACGTCTCCGACAAGTGGATGCCGCTGTCACCCATCACCGGCCGGCTCGATGCCTTCGAATGGAAGGTCCCCTTCGATCAGTTGGAGGGACCGGTCGAGGAAGGCACACCCGGACACGCTGCCATCGCGCTCGAGACGCTTCCGCCGGTCACCACGACGGAGCCGCGGCCCTCTCCCTCGGCTCCAGTCGCCGCCGCCATGCCGCGCGCCGAACAGGCAACGGCGCCGGCGGTCGCTGCAGTGACGGAGAAGGCCGCACAGAAGCCCAGGCCGGAACCGAGCCCGGAACCTTTCTTCGGCCGCCCACCCGACGATCCGGGCGTTCGTGATGGGGCACAGGCGTCAACCGATCAAAAGAACCGACTGAAGCTCTTCTGAGGAAGCCGTATGCTCGATCGATTGCAGTCCTTTTTCCAAAGCCTGACCCAGTCCGCGCCGCAGCAGCCGGCCTTCGCACCGGACGATCCGCGCATTGCGGTGGCGGCTCTCTGCCTGCAGGTCATGGAAGCCGACGGGATTGTGCATCAGGCCGAGAGGGTCAAGCTGCGCTCGCTGCTGCGCGAACAGTATGCGCTGGACGAGGCTGCGCTCGACGCACTGCTGGCCCAGAGCAGCGCGGCCGAGAGCGAGGCGGTCGACTATTACCGTTTCACCTCCGACCTCAAGCGCACGCTGGACGAAACCCAGCGCACGCAACTCGTGGGCATCCTTTGGGACATTGTCTATGCCGACGGCGCCCGTAGCGAGATGGAGGATCACGCCATCTGGCGGATCGCCGATTTGCTCGGCGTGTCGGGGCGCGACCGGGTGCACGAACGGCAGGAGGCCGAGGCGCGGGCGGGTCTCGAGGGTGACGATGATGCTGGATGATCCCCACCGACGGCGGGACCGGCAGCCGATCCTGATCGTTCTCCACCAGGAAAGGTCGAGCCCCGGCCGGGTCGGCCAGATGCTGATGGAAAAGGGTTTCCCGCTCGATATCCGCCGGCCCGTCCTCGGTGACCGGCTACCGGCGACGCTGGAGGCCCATTCCGGCGTGGTAGTGTTCGGCGGACCGATGAGCGCCAACGACCCGGATCCCTTCGTCAGGACCGAGACGGACTGGCTCGCCGTACCGCTCAAGGAGAACAAGCCCTATCTCGGCATCTGCCTCGGCGCCCAGATGCTGGTGCGCCATCTCGGCGGCAAGGTCGAGCCTGAGCCGGAGGGCCGCGTCGAGATCGGCTGGTATCCGATCCACCCGACCGAGCATGGCCGCCTGCTGATGCGCTGCTGGCCGAAAATGGTCTATCATTTCCACCGCGAGGGCTTCGACCTGCCCCAGGGCTGCCAGTTGCTGGCCGAGGGCGACGTCTACCGCAACCAGGCGATCCGCTATGGCGACAATGCCTGGGGCCTGCAGTTCCATGCCGAACTCACCCGTGCCATGATGCAGCGCTGGGTCGTCCACGGCGCCCACCGCTTCATCATGCCGAACGCGCAGCAGGGCCGCGACCATCTCGAAGGCCGGATGATCTTCGATGCGCCGCTCAAGGCCTGGCTTTCGGAATTCCTCGACCTGGCCTTCGTGAAGGCCAATCACTTCGCCTGAGTATTGGGGGCGTCCAAGCTGTCGATCTTCCTCAACTGCGGGAAGCCGAGCGCCCAGAGCACAGCGACGGCAAGCGTTCCCGCCCCGCCGATCACCACCGCCGGAACGGGCCCGACCACATGCGCCATCGTGCCGGCGCGAAATTCGCCAAGCTCGTTCGACGCGCCGACGAAGACCATGTTGACGGCATTGACCCGGCCACGCACCTCGTCCGGCGTCCAAAGCGCGATCAACGTCTCGCGGACATAGACCGAGGCCATGTCGGCCGCGCCCATCAGCATCAGCGCGGCGATCGAAATCCAGGCCGTTTCCGATAGTCCGAAGATGATCGTGCCAGCGCCGAACAACGCGACGCCGATGAACATGAACAGGCCGGCATTGTGGCGGATGGGAAAGCTGGCGAGCGCCACCGCGACGATGATCGCACCGATTCCGGGTGCCGCCCGCAGAAGGCCGAGCCCGAGCGGTCCAAGCGTCAGGATGTCCCGCGCAAAGACCGGCATCAGCGCCACCGCACCACCGAGCAGGACGGCGAACAGATCGAGCGAGATGGCGCCGAGCACGACCTTTTCGCCGAAGATGAAACGGAAGCCGGCCAGGATCGTGTTCCAGGAAACCGCCTTGGAGGCGCTGCGCTGGTCGGGCTTCGCCACCATGAAGACGAGGATGGCCGCGGCGACGAAGAAGGCGAAGGAGACCGAATAGGCAAGGATCGCGCTGACGCCGTAGAGAAGGCCACCCGCCACCGGACCGACGATCGACGCGGTCTGCCAGGAAGAGGAGTTCCACGCGACCGCATTGCCCAGATCCGCGGGCGGCACGAGATTGGGCGCTAACGATTGCACGGCCGGGGCGTTGAAGGCGCGTTCGACGCCGAACACCACGAGAATGGCAAAGACGATCAGCGGATCGAAGGCGTCGAACATGGTCAGAAGCAGCATCGCGCCCCCGCACAGAGCGCTGATGATCATGCAGATCGCCACGATCGCCCGGCGATTGTAGCGATCCGCGACCGAGCCGGTGACCAGGATCAGCAGCAGCGACGGCAGGAACTGAACCAGGCCGATCAATCCGAGATAGAGCATGCTGCCCGTCTCGTCATACATCTGCCAACCAACCGAGACCGACAGGATCTGCGTGGCAAAGGCGCCAAGGAAGCGAGCGAAGAAGAAGCGCAGATAAGCGACATGCCGGAAAGCGGCGAAACGATCACCGGACGAGATTACTGCCATCTGAGGAACTTTCGGTTCGGACGTTCGGACAATGACCGGAACCGACACGCCCGTTAAACATGAATCCCCATAGGTCGGCCCGCAGGACTTGTCCGTTTAGTCGCCAATGTCTACATGTCTGTCAACCGAGAAATGGAGACTTGCATGCTCGCGCTGTTTCAGACGATCGATCTGGCCTTGAACATTTTTACCTGGGTGCTCATCGGCAGCGCCATCTTCTCCTGGCTCTATGCGTTCAACGTGATCAATTCGAGCAACCGCTTCGTCAACTCGCTCGGCACGTTCTTCTACAACGTGACCGAACCGGTGCTGCGCCCGATCCGCCGCATCCTGCCCGATCTTGGCGGCATCGACATCTCGCCGATCGTCGTGCTGTTGATCATCTTCTTCATCCGCTCGCTGATGTGGAACAGCATCGTTCCCCTGTTCTTGTGATCCGGCCCTACAAGGTCTTTGCCGACCACCTCCGGCTGGCCGTTCGCCTGACCCCGAACGGCGGTCGTGACGCGATCGACGGCGTGGAACTGAATGCCGAGGGCGAGGCGCATCTGAAGGCGCGCGTTTCCTGTGTTCCGGAAAAGGGCAAGGCCAACAAGGCCCTCATAGCACTCATTGCCAAGGCGCTTGCCGTCCCGAAATCTTCCGTGTCCGTCGTCTCCGGCGACACGGCCAGACAAAAAATCCTCCGGATCGAGGGCGACCCGGAGGATTTGGCACAACGGATAGACGGCCTTGTCGCCGACTGACCTTATTTCTGGGCCTTGTAGCGGTCGATAGCCTCGACGATCAGCTTCTTGGCGACGCTGACATCCTGCCAACCGGCGATCTTCACCCACTTGCCGGGTTCCAGATCCTTGTAGTGCTCGAAGAAGTGCTCGATCTGCTTGAGCGTGATCTCCGGCATGTCGGTGTAGTTTTCGATCTTGTCGTAGCGCTGGGTCAGCTTGTGCGAGGGAACGGCGATGATCTTCTCATCCTTGCCGCCGTCGTCTTCCATGATCATCACGCCGATCGGGCGGACATTGATGACGCAGCCGGGAACGAGCGGGCGCGTGTTGCAGATCAGGACGTCGATCGGGTCGCCATCTTCCGAAAGCGTGTGGGGCACGAAACCGTAGTTACCCGGATAGGTCATCGGGGTGTAGAGGAAGCGGTCGACGATCAGCGCGCCGGCTTCCTTGTCCATCTCGTACTTGATCGGGTGGCCGCCGACCGGCACTTCAACAATGACGTTAACGTCATCCGGCGGATTCTTGCCGATCTTGATTGCATCAATACGCATTTTCAGCCCCATGGGAGTGTTGAAATCCCGCGTTTCCTAATGGGAATTCGGATGCAATGCAACACGGCTTTGGGCGAAGGTCCCAAATGCGGGCAATCCGCAGCGACCACATTTGCAGGCTTTCTAGCGCGCCCCCGCGCCATCCTTCGCGCATTCTGCTATATCGGGGCGAGCGCAGCCAAGGGGGATTGTCGATGCTCGCAAAACGCTACCTGCCTACCGTCCTGTTCCTGGGATCCACCGCCCTCGCCCAACCGGCCGCGGCGAACGAGAGCGTCTACACGGACCTCGACCTCGATCGTTGCCAGACCATCGCCGCCGACGAGATGGGCGCCTCGATGAAATGCAAGGGCTACAAGGATTACCCTGTCCATTTCGCCGAAGGCGACCTGCGCCAGAGCGTGCTCTACGGTCCGGTGCGCGCCGAGCTGATCGAAGGCGCCTTCGAGTCCTTCGCGGCCTTCAACCACATCAACACCAAGGTCGAGTGGCGTCTCGACGCCTCTGGAAAGCCGTTTGCCGCGATCCTTCGCTGGTTCATTGAAAATGTCGGCGACACCGGCATGCCGACCAAGGCTGCGGAAGGACAGGTCCTGGTGATTTCGCGCGTCGCCCAGCCGGACGACGGCCTGAGCTGCGTAGTCGGCTATGTCGATGCACTGTCCAATCCTAACGCCAACGAACTCGCCCGTAAGATTGCCGACGGCGAGGCCCACGATTTCGCCTGCGGACTTCAGGAGGCCATGTGGGAAGGGAAGCGCGGGGAGAAGACCAGCGAGCCGACCCATGTCTGGCCCGAGGGGCTCGCCGTGGAATAAGCCGTCAATTCCAGATGAAGCCGAGCTTCTTCAACTGGACGTCGTCGAAATCTTCCATGCCCTCGACCGCGTCGATGCCGCCGTTGGAACGGAAGAAATCGACTGCGTGCTGGCTGTCTTCCAGGCACCACACGGCCGTGCCGTTGCAGCCGAGCGATTTCAGCAGACGCCGGGCCTCGCCGAACAAGACATGGCCCAAGCCGATGCCCTGATATTCGGGGCGCATATAGATTTCGTAGATCTCACCTTCCTGGGGAAGGGCACGGGCACGGTTGAGGCCGAGCGTCGTATAGCCGGCGATGGTGCCGGCGACGTCGACGACCAGAAGCGTCGCCGGCCCGCGCGTCGCCTTGCGCCACCAGGTCTCGCCGCGCCGCTCGATCATCTTGGTGAGCGGTCGATGCGGAATGAGCCCGGCATAGGCATATTGCCATGCAGCGCGGTGTGCCTCGGCAATGGAGGCGGCATCCTGCGGCTCGGCAGGGCGCACATCGATCGACAACGTCTTCATAACGCTACTTTCGTCCGGCTGAAGGACGCCGACCGGAGCAAGTCTCTCCCGTCAAACCACCTCCAGCGCTTTCATCTGGACCATAGCGAGAAATTTAACGCATTCTTAATGGCTGTCGCAAGCCCGACGGCCTCCAATACACAAACAAAAACCCCGGCTCGCCGGCCGGGGTTTGAAGTAGAAATCGATCGTGAAGATCAGGCCTGGGCGGCAGCGCGGGCCTTGTCGAACCGCTTGCGGTCGTTGGCATCGAGATACATCTTGCGCAGACGGATCGACTTCGGCGTGACTTCCATCAGTTCGTCGTCCTGGATCCAGGACAGCGCACGGTCGAGCGTCATGCGGATCGGCGGGGTCAGCTTGACCGCTTCATCCTTGCCGGCGGCGCGGATGTTGGTGAGCTGCTTGCCCTTCAGCACGTTGACTTCGAGGTCGTTGTCGCGGGTGTGGATACCGATGATCATGCCCGCATAGACCTTCTCGCCCGGTTCGATCATCATCGGACCGCGGTCCTCGAGATTGAACATGGCATAGGCGACAGCCTCGCCGGCGCCGTTGGACAGCAGAACGCCGTTGGTGCGGCCGGTGATCGGACCCTTGTAGGGCTGATAGTCGTGGAACAGGCGGTTCATGATCGCCGTGCCACGAGTATCGGTCAGAAGTTCCGACTGGTAGCCGATGAGGCCGCGGGTCGGCGCGAAGAACACCAGACGAACGCGATTGCCGCCGGAAGGCCGAAGCTCGGCCATTTCGGCCTTACGCTCGGACATCTTCTGCACGACAATGCCGGAATGCTCTTCGTCGACGTCGATGACGACTTCTTCGATCGGCTCCATGAGCTGGCCGGTCGTCTCGTCATTGTGCATGACGACGCGCGGACGCGACACGGCAAGCTCGAAGCCTTCGCGGCGCATGGTTTCGATCAGGACAGCGAGCTGCAATTCGCCGCGACCGGACACGAAGAACGAATCCTTGCCTTCGGCCTCTTCGATCTTCAGCGCGACATTGCCTTCGGCTTCCTTGAACAGACGGTCGCGGATGACGCGGCTGGTGACCTTGTCGCCCTCGGTGCCGGCGAGCGGGCTGTCGTTGACGAGGAAGGACATGGTGACCGTCGGCGGGTCGATCGGCTGGGCGGTGAGCGGCTCGGT
Organism: Arenimonas sp.; assembly: GCA_019459145.1. Lineage (GTDB taxonomy): Bacteria > Pseudomonadota > Alphaproteobacteria > Rhizobiales > Rhizobiaceae > Allorhizobium. The sequence continues at coordinate 33,136 of JAIBEK010000033.1, read as the reverse complement.
CACCGACGGATCGCAGAAGGTGTCTGCGACGGTGCCCTTGGACAGGCCGGCAATCGCGACGATATCGCCTGCATGGGCTTCATCGATGGCGGTGCGCTCGATGCCGCGGAAGGCGAGAATCTTGGAGATGCGGCCGTTCTCGATGAGCTTGCCGTCCTGGCCAATGACCTTGACGGCCTGGTTCGGCTTGATCGAACCCGAATGGATGCGGCCGGTGATGATGCGACCGAGGAAGGGGTTGGCTTCCAGGATCGTGCCGATCATACGGAAGGCGCCGTCCTCGTCGCCGACGCTCGGCTCCGGAACATGTTGCAGAACGAGGTCGAGAAGCGGGGCCAGGCCCTGGTCCTTCGGACCTTCGGGGCTGACGTTCATCCAGCCGTCGCGGCCCGAACCGTAAAGGATCGGGAAATCGAGCTGTTCGTCGGTCGCGTCGAGGTTGGCAAACAGGTCGAAGACTTCGTTGATGACTTCTTCGTGGCGGCCGTCCGGACGGTCGATCTTGTTGATCGCGACGATCGGGCGGAGACCGACCTTCAGCGCCTTGGAAACGACGAACTTGGTCTGCGGCATCGGACCTTCCGACGAATCGACAAGCACGATCGCGCCGTCCACCATCGACAGGATGCGTTCGACTTCGCCGCCGAAGTCGGCGTGGCCGGGGGTATCGACGATGTTGATGCGGGTGTTCTTCCATTCGACCGAGGTCGCCTTGGCAAGAATGGTGATGCCGCGTTCCTTTTCGAGATCGTTCGAGTCCATGACGCGTTCTGCAACGCGCTGGTTCTCGCGGAACGAACCCGACTGTTTCAGGAGCTCGTCCACAAGGGTCGTTTTCCCATGGTCGACGTGCGCAATGATGGCGATATTGCGAAGTTTCATACAAAGATCTCTGATGGCTGGCGCGCGACGATGAGTGGCGGCGTGTTACTTTGCCGCGCTCATACCCTGTTTTTTGCGTTTGCGAAAGGAAAAAAGCCGAGGCCGCCGGGCTTGGTTACCGGCGGTGCGAATTTCGTCTTGCAGGCCGATGCCGAAACTAGGCCGCGAGGCCCTTCTTCTTCAGCATGGCTTCCGGGCTCGGCAGCCGGCCGCGGAACGACGTGTAGGCCACTTCCGGATCGATCGAACCGCCAACCGAATAGATATTGGCCTTCAGTCTCTCGGCCATGGCCGGATCAAAGGCGTTGCCCGTTTCCTCGAAGGCGGCAAAGGCATCGGCATCGAGCACCTCCGACCACATGTAGGAATAGTAGCCGGCCGAATAGCCGTCGCCGGCAAAGACGTGCTGGAAATGGGGCGTCGCGTGGCGCATGACCAGCGACTGCGGCAGGCCGATCGTCTTCAGCACCTCGGCCTGCACGGCCATCGGATCCTCGACAACGCCTCGGGTGTGAAACGCCATGTCGACCAGCGCCGAGGACGTGAACTCGACCGTGGCGAAGCCAGCATTGAATGTGCGGGCCGCCAGAACCTTGTCGAGCAGAACCTGCGGCATCGGCTGCCCGGTTTCGTAGTGTACCGCATAGGTCTTGAGGATTTCAGGCACCGTCAGCCAGTGCTCGTAGAGCTGCGAGGGAAGCTCGACGAAGTCGCGCGACACGCTGGTGCCCGACACCGACGGATAGGTGACGTTGGACAGCATGCCATGCGCGGCATGACCGAATTCGTGGAACAGCGTGCGCGCATCGTCGAGCGACAGAAGCGCCGGACGGCCCGCCTCGGCCTTGGCGAAATTGCAGACATTGTAGATGATCGGAATCTCGCCGACCGCGCCGTTCTTCAGCGGCAGCTTGTGCTGCGACTGGAACGAACTCATCCATGCACCGGAACGCTTCGACGGCCGCGCAAAATAATCGCCGAGGAACATGGCAACCAGCTTGTCCTCGCGGTCGCGGATCTCGAAGACCCGCACATCCGGATGATAACCGACCACGTCCTTAAGCGGTACCGCCTTGATGCCGAACAGCCGGCCGGCCACGTCGAAGCATGCCTCGATGATCTTCTCGAGTTGCAGATAGGGCTTCAGTTCGGCTTCGGAGAAGTCGAATTTCCTCGCCCGCAGCTTTTCGGCATAATGGCGCCAGTCCCACGGCATGACCTCGTGGTTCTTGCCTTCCTCGGCGATCAGTCCGGCCAGTTCGCGCTCTTCGGCCTTTGCCTGGTCAAGCGCCTTGTCCCAGACCTTCATCAAGAGGCCGTTCACCGCGTCTGGCGTCTTCGCCATGGTGTCGTCGAGCTTCAGGGCGGCATAATTGGCATAGCCGAGCAGGCCCGCCTTTTCGGCCCGAAGCGCCAGCGTCTCCTTGACGATCGCCCGGTTGTCGCTCGCCCCGCCGTTCTCGCCGCGCGCCACCCAGGCCTTGAACGCCTGTTCGCGCAGGTCCCGGCGTGTCGAGAAGGTGAGGAACGGCTCGATGATCGAACGCGAGAGCGTGACGACATGGGTGTGGCCCTCGCCGCGCGCCGCAGCCACCGTTGCCATCGCTTCCTTGAGGAAATCCGGTATGCCGGCGAGATCGTCTTCGCCGTCGAGCGGCAGGAACCAGGAGGTCTCGTCGGCCAGCACATTCTGGCCGAACTGCGCCCCGAGGCTCGCCAGCCGTTCGTTGATCGCGGCAAGGCGCTCCTGCTTCGCCTTTTCAAGCTTGGCGCCCGACTTCACGAAACCCTTCCAATGACGTTCCAGCACACGCAGTTCCTCGGTCGTCAGCCCGAGTTCGGCGCGCTTTTCCCACAGCGTGTCGATGCGGCGGAAGAGATCGGCATTCATGCCGATCTTCGAATAGTGACGCGACATCTTCGGCGCGATCTCACGCTCCAGCGCCTGGATGGCATCATTGCTGTGGGCGCCCGCCTTATTCCAGAACAGCGCCGAGACACGCGACAACTCATCGCCGGCGATTTCCGAGGCGATGATCGTGTTGGCGAAGGTCGGCGCTTGCGGATCTTTCGCAATCGCATCGATCTCGGCGTAATGGGCGGCAAGGGCCGCGTCGAAGGCCGGCGCATAATCCCCGTCGGACACCGCCTCGAAGCGCGGCAGGCCGTTTGGGCCGGACCAATCGAAGACGGCGGGATTGACGGATGATGATGTGCTCATGGCGATTTCCCTTTGGGCCTGCAGGACGCCCGAAGACCGGGCTCGTCCTGCGATATGGTATTCGCAGGATGGGCTTGGCAAGCGCGCGGAGGGTCTGGCGCGGAATTTTATCGGCCATGCGTCACTCGCTCGCGGTCGAAGGTCGCATTCGACCTATCGCCAAATCGCAGCCTCGGCCTTATGGTCGATCTTCCCATCGGACACGGCCCGGCGGCAACCGGCACGGGTTCGCAAAACAATCCGACTGACTGGAACAGCATGACCAAGGCTCGCATGAGCGAGCGCCGCACTTCGCTGATCGGCGCGCTCCTGACCACCATCGGCCCCGTCTCCATGGCCGTCTACACACCGGCTATGCCGGAACTGGTCGAGGCCTTCGGTACGACGGAGAGTGCGATCAAGCTCAGCCTGTCGGTCTATTTCGGCGGCTTCGCCGTCGCCCAACTGGTTGCCGGTCCGGTCTCGGATGCCTTCGGACGGCGCAAAGCCACCCTCGCCTTCCTGACGATCTATATTGTCGGCAGCCTGATTGCAGCCTTCGCGCCGACGGTCGACTGGCTGCTGGCCGGACGCCTGATCCAGGGCATCGGCGCCTCGGTGGGCATTACAGTGTCACGCGCCATCGTCCGCGACCAGTTCAGTGGCCCGGAGGCCGCCCGCATCCTCAACATGGTCGGCATCATGCTGGCGATCGGACCGGCCGCCGGCCCGACGCTCGGTGGCCTGGCGCTCTCGCTGTCCGGCTGGCAGGCGATCTTCGTGCTGATGGTGATCTTCGGCATCGGCACGAGCCTGACGGTCGGCCTGCTGATGGCGGAAACCACCACGCCCGACCGGACGCTTCTTCGCCCGACCCGCCTCATCCGTGCCTATGGCACGCTGATCGCCGATCCGCGTGTGCTGTTCTCCGCGCTGGTGCTCGGCGGCTGCATCGGCGCGCTCTATGCGCAGTCGACCATGCTGCCCTTCGTGCTCATCAACCATGTCGGCCTGACACCGAGCCAGTTCGGCTTCGGCATGCTGATGCAGTCCGGCTTCTTCTTCTCCGGCTCGGTTTCGCTGCGTCTGCTGGCCCGGCGGCTGGGCGAGCGCGGTGCGCTGCGGACCGGTCTTGTCCTGATCGGCATTGGCGGCGCCATGATCGCCCTGTCTGTCCATTTCATCGCGCCGACCTTCCTGTCGATCATGGGACCGGTGGCCGTCTGCTCCTTCGGCATCGCCTTCGTCAGCCCCTATATCACCACCGCCGGCCTTGCCCCGCATCCGCAGATCGCCGGCTCGGCGGCGGCCCTGATCGGCTTCATCCAGATGGCATCGGGCTTTGTCGGCGGCGTGGCGGCCGCCATGATCGGCGATCCGCTCACCGCCTTCGGCACCGTCATTCCCCTGATGGAATTCATGTCGATCGCCGCCTATCTCGCCTTCGTCCGCGCCCGACGGCGCATGGAATGAAAAAACCCGCCGCTGCGGCTGCAACGGCGGGTTCTCGAAAGGGATGGGCGCGATGCTCAGCCCTTGAGGTTGCGCTTGGCGAGCGTCCTCAGACGAAGGGCGTTGAGCTTGATGAAGCCGGCCGCGTCCTTCTGGTCATAGGCGCCCTGGTCGTCCTCGAAGGTCACCAGCTGGTCGGAATAGAGCGACTTGTCGCTTTCGCGGCCGATGACCATGACATTGCCCTTGTAGAGCTTCAGCGTCACTTCGCCTTCCACATGCTCCTGGCTCTTGTCGATCAGGGCCTGCAGCATTTCGCGCTCCGGCGAGAACCAGAAGCCGTAATAGATGAGCTCGGCATATTTCGGCATCAGCTCGTCCTTGAGATGCGCGGCACCCCGGTCGAGCGTGATGCTCTCGATCGCGCGATGCGCGGCCAAAAGGATCGTGCCGCCGGGGGTCTCGTAGACGCCGCGGGACTTCATGCCGACGAAGCGGTTCTCGACGAGGTCGAGGCGGCCGATGCCGTTGTCGCGGCCATAATCGTTGAGCTTGGCGAGGATCGTTGCCGGGCTCATGCGGACACCGTTGATCGAGACTGCGTCGCCGCGTTCAAAGCCGACCTTGATGATCGTCGCCTTGTCGGGAGCGGCTTCCGGCGAAATCGTGCGCATATGCACGTATTCGGGCGCTTCCTGGCTCGGGTCCTCGAGAACCTTGCCCTCGGACGAGGAGTGCAGAAGATTGGCGTCGACCGAGAACGGCGCCTCGCCCTTCTTGTCCTTGGCGACGGGGATCTGGTGCTGCTCGGCGAATTCCAGAAGATCGGTCCGGCTCTTGAAGGTCCAGTCGCGCCACGGAGCGATGATCTTGATGTCCGGGTTCAGCGCATAGGCCGAAAGCTCGAAACGGACCTGGTCATTGCCCTTGCCGGTCGCGCCGTGGGCGATCGCGTCGGCACCGGTCTTCTTGGCGATGTCGATCAGGTGCTTGGAAATGAGCGGGCGGGCAATCGAGGTGCCGAGCAGGTAGACGCCTTCGTAGACGGCATTGGCGCGAAACATCGGGAAGACGAAGTCGCGGACGAATTCCTCGCGCACGTCTTCGATGAAGATCTCCTTGATGCCCAGCATCTCGGCCTTCTTGCGCGCCGGTTCCAGCTCTTCGCCCTGGCCGAGGTCGGCGGTGAAGGTCACGACTTCGGCGTTGAGTTCCGTCTGAAGCCATTTGAGGATGATCGAGGTGTCGAGCCCGCCGGAATAGGCGAGGACGACCTTCTTCACGTCTTTATGCGATGCCATGATGAAAGTCCGTTCGTGAGCATTGAGCCGCCTGCACCAGGGCCCTTGGTTTGCGGCACTTTTAGCGAGATTGTCGCGTCGCGCAAGAGGAAGGCGGCATGGCAGCGATCAGGCCGCCGAAAGCGGAACATGGCTTTGTGGATTTGACCCGCGCGCAAACGGCGTCCATATCTCCGGTCCATAAGGCAAACGAGAAGGGATATCGACATGCAACATCCAGCCATCGCCAGCGGCAAGGTCGCCGTCGTCACGGGCGCTGCGTCCGGCATCGGCCTCGCCACGGCCAAGGCGTTCGCCCGCAAGGGCATGTGCGTGGTGCTCGCCGATCTTGGCGGAGACCGGCTTTCCGAGGCCTGCCGGCAGGTCGCGGCGCTTTCCGCACACCCAGACACCGATGTCGTCGCCATAGAGACCGATGTCGGCAGGATCGACGAGCTCGAGGCGCTCGAGCGGGCGGTCATCCAGCGCTTCGGCCGCATTCACGTGCTGATGAACAATGCCGGCATCCAGCCCGGCAGCAGCCTGTTCGGCCCGCAGGCCAACTGGGAAAACGTGCTTGCCGTCAACCTGATGGGTGTGATCAACGGCACGCGTACCTTCGGTCCGCACATGATCGGCCACGGCGAGGCGGCACTGATCATCAACACCGGCTCCAAGCAGGGCATCACCACGCCTCCCGGCGATCCCGCCTACAATGTGTCGAAGGCCGGGGTGAAGGCCTTCACCGAGGCATTGCAGCACGAGTTGCGCAACACACCGGACTGCCAGGTCACGGCACATCTTCTGATCCCCGGCTTCGTCTTCACCGCGCTGACCGCCAACGGACGCACGGTCAAGCCGGAAGGCGCCTGGACGCCGGAACAGACGGTGGATTTCATGCTGCAAAGCATCGAGCGCGGCGACTTCTACATCCTCTGCCCCGACAATGATGTCGACCGCGCGACCGACGAGAAGCGCATTCTCTGGGCCGCCGGCGACATCGTCGAAAACCGCCCGCCGCTGTCGCGCTGGCATCCGGACTATGCGGACAAGTTCAAGGCCGCACTCACCGGCCAATAAGCCCGATTGGCAAGCCGCAATGAGCCCGGTATGGATGACGCCAGTGCGTTGCCCGTTCCGGGCTTCTTTCGTTGTGGATATCTGCCATGGATTTCATTCCAAGCCTGCCGACAATCCTTGCCTTCAGCGTCGCGATCTTCCTGCTGGCCATCACGCCCGGACCCGACATGACGCTGTGGATCAGCCGATCCCTGCGCGACGGCCGCGCCACCGGCCTGATGACGTTGGCGGGCACCAGCTTTGGCATCTCCATCCACACCATCCTGGTCGCCTTCGGCATCTCGGCGCTGATCGTCGCCTCGCCGACCGCCTTTACCCTGCTCAAGACGGGCGGCGCCGGCTATCTTCTCTGGCTGGCGATCCAGGCGATACGCCACGGCTCGAACTTCGTCGTGCGCGCTGACGGTGAACGACAGGCCTCCCCCGCCAAGGCCTTCCTCAACGGCCTGTGGGTCAACCTTTTGAACCCCAAGGTCATCATCTTCTTCATGACCTTCCTGCCGCAGTTCGTCAGCGCCAGCGATCCCAACGTGACGGGAAAGCTGCTTTTCCTCGGCATCTGGTCCATCTTCCTGTCCCTGCCGATAGGCCTTGCCATCATCTTCATGGCGGACATTCTGTCGTCGTGGCTGCAGGCGAATCGCAAGGTCCTGCGCGCCGTCGACTACACGTTTGCCGGCGTATTCTCGATCTTCGCGGTCAAGATCCTGTTCACCCAGGCCCGTTGATCCGAAAAGCTTGATGCAGAAAAGGCGCCGAGCCCCCGAGGGCCGGCGCCTTTTTCATGTCCTGTTGCCGCACGTTCAGCCGATCAGCAATTCGTCGTCGTCCAGCGTCTGGCCGCGGATGCGGCGGAACATGTCGATCAGGTCCTCGACCTGCAGGTCCTTGCGATTGTCGCCGGCGACGTCGAGGACGATCTCGCCGGCATGCAGCATGATCGTACGCGTGCCGAAATCGAGCGCCTGGCGCATCGAATGCGTCACCATCAGCGTGGTGAGCTTGCGTTCCGAGACGATCGACTGGGTGAGCCCCATGATGAACTCGGCCATGCCCGGATCGAGCGCCGCCGTATGTTCGTCGAGCAGCAGAACCTCGGAGCCTGCCAGCGTCGCCATGACCAGCGAAACCGCCTGGCGCTGGCCACCGGACAAAAGGTCCATGCGGTCGGCCATGCGGTTTTCCAGGCCAAGATTGAGCGAGGCGATGCGGTCGCGAAACTCGCCGCGGCGCGCGCCACCAAGCGCCGACATGAGCCCCCGCCGCTTGCCACGCTGCGAGGCGAGCGCAAGGTTTTCCTCGATCGACAGGGCGCCGCAGCTGCCGGCCAGCGGATCCTGGAAGACGCGGGCGACGAGGCCGGCGCGCGTTGCCGTCGTCTTGCGCGAAACGTCCGTCTTGCCAATCGTCACCCGACCGGCAGTGGGCAGAACGTCGCCGGCGAGAACCCCGAGCAGGGTCGATTTTCCGGCTCCGTTGGAGCCGATTACGGTGACGAACGAGCCGGTCTCGATCGTCAGGTTGACGTTCTTCAGCGCCTGCTTCTGCAAGGGCGTGCCGCGGCCGAAGACGACTTCGATATTTTCCAACGCGATCATGCCGATACTCCTCCGCGGCGCAGTCGGGGAAGGACCAGCGCGACCGCGACAAGCACGGCGGTGACGAAGTTCAGGTCGGAGGCCTTGAGGCCAAGCACGTCGCTCGACAACGCCAGCTGAATTGCCAGTCGATAGGCGATCGAGCCCAGAACGCAGCCGATCAACGCCATCAGCAGGCCGCGCTTGCCGAACAGCGTTTCGCCGATGATGACGGCGGCAAGCCCGACGACAATGGTGCCGACACCGGAGGTGACGTCGGCAAAGCCGTTGGTCTGGGCAAAGAGCGCTCCGCCGAGCGCAACGAGTGCGTTGGAAAGGGCGATGCCGAGATAGATCTGGCTATCGGTCCTGACTCCTTGCGCCCGGGCCATGCGCGCATTGGCGCCGGTCGCCCGCATCGCCAGCCCGGCATCGCTTTCAAGGAAGCGCCAGACGAGGAAGACGACGGCCGCCACCAGCAGGAAGACAAACAGCGGGCGAACCAGATATTCGGGAATGCCCTGGCCGTAGAACGGGGTGAGCATCGTTTCCTGGTTGAGCAGCGCGACGTTCGGCTTGCCCATGACGCGCAGGTTCACCGAAAACAGCGCGATCATCGTCAGGATCGAGGCGAGCAGATTGAGGATCTTGAAGCGGACGTTGAGCATGGCGGTCACCAGGCCCGCGGCCGATCCGGCGGCCATGGCGATGGCGCTCGCGACCCAGGCATTGAGCCCGGCGATGATCAGAACGGCGGCGACAGCGGCCCCGAGCGGAAAGGAACCGTCGACGGTCAGGTCGGGAAAATCGAGGACCCGGAAGGCGAGATAGACGCCGATCGCCACGAAGGCGAAGACCAGACCCAGCTCGACGGCACCCCAGAAGGCGATTTGGCTCACGGTGGACAAGTCCTTGTAGGCCGCGCACCGCCGGTTCAGCACGGCATGATGCGCAGGCAGTTGGCGGGGCCGCGCGAACACGGCCCCGTTTGTCGAAGATTACTCGATCGTCTTGGTGGCCCGGCTGGTGATGCTTTCGGGGAAAGTCACGCCCATCTTGGCGGCAGCCTTCTTGTTGATCACGAGATCGGTGCCCGCGGCGACGCGGACCGGAATGTCACCGGGCTTTTCACCCTTGAGGACGCGCACGACGATCTCGCCGGTCTGCTTGCCGACGTCGAAATAGTTGAAGCCGAGGGCTGCCAGCGCACCACGGTTCACCGAGTCGGTATCACCGGCATAAAGCGGGATCTTGGCTTCCTCGGCAACGCCGACAGCGGCTTCGAAGGCCGAGACGATCGTGTTGTCGGTCGGAACATAGATCACGTCGGCGCGACCGACCAGCGCGCGGGCGGCGCCCTGCACCTCGGACGACTTGGTGGCGACCGATTCGACGATGGTCAGGCCGGCCTTCTCGGCTTCCGCCTTCAGGGCGGCAAGTGTCGAGACCGAATTGGCCTCGGCGGTGTTGTAGATGAAGCCGATCGACTTGGCGTTCGGGGTGATTTCCTTGATAAGGGCGACATGATCGGCCACCGGCGACATGTCGGACAGACCGGTGACGTTGCCGCCGGGCTTCTGCAGATCCTTGATCAGTTCGGCGCCGAGCGGATCGGAGACGGCAGTGAACACCACCGGAATATCGCGGGTGGCGGAAACCACCGCCTGGGCCGAGGGTGTGGAGATCGGCACAATGACGGTCGGGGCATCGCCGACGAACTGGCGGGCGATCTGCGCCGCCGTGCCCGGATTGCCCTGGGCCGACTCGTAGACGAATTTGAGGTTCTCACCTTCCTTGTAACCGGCTTCGGCCAGCGCTTCCTTGACGCCATCGCGCGCGGCATCCAGCGCCGGGTGTTCGACGATTGCCGTGACGGCGACTGTGACCTCTTCGGCCTTGGCCGGCAGGATCAGGGCTGTAGCCGCGAAAAGTGCAAGTAGGGTGGCGCGCATCCTATGCCTCCATTGTGTTGATGTGCCGAGATCCGTCTTAGGCAGGCGGTCGCGTGAAATCAATTCATGCCTCACGAATGCGGCGATGATTTCTGCTTATGCGTGGTCGCATGTTCCACCTTGCCCGGCCGCTCAATCATCCTCGCCGTGCCCGACGATCATCATAGCCTCGAAGGCCAGGCGATCGGTCTTGCGCATGCGCTCGGACTCCGACTTCAACTGCCCGCAGGCAGCCAGGATGTCGCGGCCACGCGGTGTGCGGATCGGCGAGGCATAGCCGGCCTGGTTGATGAAGTCGGCGAATTTCTCGATCTGCTCCCAGTCGGAGCACTGGTAGTTGGTACCCGGCCAGGGATTGAAGGGAATGAGGTTGATCTTGGCCGGCACGCCCTTCAGCAGCTGGATCAAGCCCTTGGCATCCTCCAGACTGTCGTTTACGTCCTTCAGCATGACATATTCGAAGGTGATGCGGCGCGCATTCGAAAGACCCGGATAGGCGCGGCAGGCTTCGATCAGCTCTTTCAGCGGATATTTCTTGTTGATCGGCACCAGCATGTCGCGCAGCTCGTCGCGCACCGCATGCAGCGAGATCGCCAGCATCACGCCAATCTCCTCGCCGGTGCGATAGATTTCCGGAACGACGCCGGATGTCGACAGCGTCACGCGTCGCTTGGAAAGCGAAAGGCCGTCGCCGTCGGTCGCGATCAGCAGCGCCTTCTTCACTTCCTCGAAATTGTAGAGCGGCTCGCCCATGCCCATCATCACGACATTGGTGATCTTGCGGTCGCTCGACGGGATCATGGCACCCTGCGGCACGTCCCGGTCGGGGAAGTCGCCGAGCCGGTCGCGCGCCAGAAGCAGCTGCGAGAGGATTTCCTCGGCCGTCAGGTTGCGCACCAGACGCTGCGTGCCCGTGTGGCAGAAGGAACAGGTCAGTGTGCAGCCGACCTGACTGGAAATGCACAGCGTACCCCTGCCCTCTTCCGGAATATAGACGGTCTCGACCTCGACGGGACGGCCGGCACCGCGCGGCGGGTAGCGCAGCAGCCATTTGCGGGTGCCGTCGTTCGACACCTGCTCCTCGACGATCTCCGGCCGGGCGATGGTGAAGTTGGCCTTCAGCATCTCGCGCATGTCCTTGGACACGTTGGCCATGGCGTCGAAGTCCGAGACACCGCGCACATAGAGCCAGTTCCACAGCTGGGCGACGCGCATCTTGATCTGCCGCTCCGGCACACCCTTGTCGCGCAGCATCGCGCCCAGTTCCTCGCGGCTTGCACCGATCAGGGTCGGCATTTCCGCCCCAGCCTTGGCGATGGACACGGGGCGCGCATTGCTCTGCCCCATCACACTCTCCATGACAGCCATGTCGTCAGAACCCTTTCGATCAAAGGTGCCACCTTCGCCACCGACGTGGCGACCGCACCCGATCCCGCTTGAACTTAAGAAAACGCGCCAGGCGGGATCCGATATCCCGACAGCCCGGCATTTGCGGGGCCTCTAGCAGTTTTTTCGCCCTGCGTCACGCCGAATGTGAGAACACGGTCGCGGGGCTGAACGGCAAAAGGGCCGGCGTGCCGCCGACCCTTGAATATTTTCGTCAAGCTGCAGGACTTACTTGCAGTTCTCGATCTGCTTGAGGGCGGCCGAAATGCCGGAAAGCGAATAGGTATAGTTCGTTCCCGTTCCGCGGGCCGAGGTCGCCTTGACCGTCATATTGGTGCCGCCCTTCATGGCGGCGACCAATGCCGGCTCCTCGGCGGCATTCTCGACCCAGGCCGAACTGTCCTTGACGAACATGACGAAGTTCTTCGCATCGATCGTCACGTTGACCTTGGAGCCTTCCTTGAGCGCATAACCCATCATCGCCTGAGGCTCATAGGAAATATTCTGGCCGGGCCTTTGCGACACGACGAAGAAGATGTCGCCGTGATTGACCGATGCGGGTTCCTTGGCAGTGGGAACGGAGAGAACATAGCACACGTTCCCGCCATTGGACTTATAGGAATAAGCACCCCATGCCTTGAACTGCTCGATTCGCGTCGGCGACTGCGCCACAGCCAAAGTGCTGCTTGCCAGAATGATTGCCAATGCGGTTACGCTACTTCTTACGAACATGTCTTCCTGCCGGTTGCTTGTCCATCCATCGCTCGGCTGTGGGAAGCCGAACACTCCATCGTCAAAACTTGATTCAGTATGACTTAATTTACGTTACCAAACCGTCAACACGAAACGATTCCGGCCGCAAACCGTGGGCTCCGATCGAGAATCGCCCTATTTCGAGACATTCGCAAGGCTCAATCTCAGGCACTCTCTCGATCCCGGCGATCTAGAGGAAAGAAATCTGGCGAGAGTTGGGCTCCGACAGAATTCCACTCGATTGAGAGACCAAAACCCGGAAAAAGTTCACTGACCGCCCTCGCTCGGCGATCGTCGGCGGCCCGTTACCCTTGCGCCCGCGCGCTGCCCGGCTGGCCCTCGTCGGACAGCATTTCGTCGGCGGCGTGGTAGTGCCTGTCCTTGATATGACCGTTGATCAGCGCGATCGCCGAGGTCAGGACGGCGATATCGTCGGTAAAGCCGACCAGCGCGAACATGTCGGGAATGGCGTCGAGCGGCAGGACGAAATAACCGAGCGCGGCAAGCAGGATGCCGCGCACGCGAAGCGGCGTCTGTCGGTCGGTCGCGCAGTAGAAGGCAGCGATCACATCGCGCGAAAAGGGAACCTGCCGGATCGCCTTCTTCATCGTCGGCCAGAACTTCGCCCGGACATTGCTCTCCTGTCGCTCCTGCGTTTCCTCGTCGCCCGGCAGCAGGATTTCACCGATCTTGATATCGTCCATTGCGTCCGATCCTCTCGTTTGGACCCGTCCAAGATATGGGAAGCCCATCGTCAAAATCAATCGCGCCCGCCAGCCGCCTTGTCCATCGCGCTTGCCAGTCTGAAATCGAGATCCGTCAGACCCCCGGCCGAATGCGTGGTCAAGGCCACATCGACGTGGCGATAGACATTGGACCATTCCGGATGATGATCGAGCCGTTCGGCGATAAGCGCCGAACGGGTCATGAAGGCAAAGGCTTCGGCGAAATCGGCAAAGACGAAACGACGGCTGATGGCCGTGCCGTCGGGCGACAGCGACCATTGGGTCAAGGCGAGCATCCGTTCCCCGATTGCCGCCTGGTCGAGTTTTTCGTATTTCATCGACACCTTCTCTCGTTTCCCACGGAAGACCAATGAAACCCTTTCCCGTGCTTTTCGTCTGCCTCGGCAATATATGCCGCTCTCCGCTGGCCGAGGGAATTTTCCGTCACATCACGACCGAGAACGGCAGAGCCCACGACTATCCCACCGATTCGGCCGGCACGGGCGGATGGCATATCGGCTATCCGCCGGACACCCGCTCCGTGCAGGTCGCCCGCGAGCACGGCATCGATCTGTCCGATTTGCGTGCCAGACGCGTCGAGGCCTCGGATTTCGACCGTTTCGAGTTGATCCTCGCCATGGATCACGCCAATCTGCGCCATCTCCAGGGCATGGCACCGCGCGAGACGGCGGCGACCATCGCCCTTTTCGGCGCTTACGCGCTCGGTGGCGACATCGAGGTTCCGGATCCCTATTACGGTGGGATCGCGGGTTTCCGCGACGTCTACAACATGCTCTTCAGCGGTTGCAGCTCCATTGTCGCAAAGCTCGAGGCCGAGCGGGCCTCATGGAGCGGAAACACTTCCTCGGTCAGGTAGGGGCCGCCACCGACGGATTCCTTCGAGGACAGGAGGACGAAACGGCTGGCCAGGAACGGTGCCGTATGGAAATCGCCGCGTCCGGCAAGATAGTGGACCACGTCATCGACACGGCATGTCTTCAGGCGGGCCAGCGTCACATGGGGCATGAACTTGCGCGGATCGGGCGGCAGGCCGATCCGCTGGCAGATGCGCTCGATCTCGGCTTGCAGGGCAAACATTTCCGGCGCCGGCGAAACGCCGGCCCAGATGGAGTGCGGTTTCTTGGAACCGAACGAGCCGATCCCATTCAGGCTCAGCGTGAATTCGGGACGGTCGATCCGATCCAGCCGATCGACGATCTCGTCGGCGGTGCGGCCATCCACGTCGCCGATGAAGCGCAGGGTGATGTGGTAATTCTCCACATCGATCCAACGTGCACCCGGCAGACCGCCGCGCAGAAGGGAGAGGCTCAAGGCCGCGCTTCGGGGAATTTCGAGGGCAGTGAATAATCTCGGCATAGCGAGCTCCCCGAATCTTTTGCAGATGCACACAGCGAATCACGCAATGCCCGGCCACGCAAGTCCCTAATTGGGCGTGTCCCGGATGGTCTTCACAAAGTCCCGGACGACAGGCAGCATACGCTCGACCATGATCGAGATCCCGTCGGCATTCGGGTGCATGCCATCCTCGAGCTGCATCTCCGGGCGCGTGACCACGCCGTCGAGGATGAACGGGTAGAAGGCCAGCCCGTGCCGTTCGGCAAGCTTCGGATAGATCGGGTTGAAACGCGCCGCATAGTCGGCACCCATATTCGGCGGAGCCAGCATGCCGACGAGCAGGACCGCAATGCCACGATCCTTCAGCCTGCCGATGATCGCCTCGAGGTTCTTTTCGGTTTCTTCCGGCGCAATCCCGCGCAATGCGTCATTGGCACCGAGCTCCAGGATGACGCCCTTCGTTCCGTCGGGAACCGACCAGTCAACTCTTGCCAGCCCTGCCGCACTGGTATCGCCGGAAACGCCGGCATTGGCGATCTTGACCTCGGCGCCCTCCGCAACCAGGGCCTTTTCCAGACGGACCGGCAGGGCGTCCTCCTGCGGCAGCTGGTAGCCTGCCATCAGGCTGTCGCCAAAACCCACCAACGGGACCGGTTCGGCCGCCACAGTCAACCCGGATGCGAGGATACCGCCGGCAATCACGGCGAAATGAAGGAGCGTCGCTTTAAATCTCATCGGGCCTTTCCTAGATTGGCATAAGCTGCAACGGCGCGCGAAGCTTGCTTCGCCTCACCTATATAGGGCGAGCACGAGTGATAAAAACCATTATCGAACTGAAGAAGGCCGACCTCACACTGGGCAATGCGGCCGCATCCGTTCATGTCCTCAAGAACATCGACCTCAGGATCGGCGAAGGCGAAGCCGTCGGCATCGTCGGCCCGTCCGGCTCGGGCAAGTCCACGCTGCTGATGGTGCTTGCGGGCCTCGAACGGCTCGACACCGGCGAAATCCACGTCAATGGCGCGCCCTTGCACGATCTCGGCGAAGATGCCCTTGCCGATTTTCGCGGCAAAAACATCGGCATCGTCTTCCAGTCCTTCCATCTGATCGCCAACATGACCGCCCTCGAGAATGTCGCCATTCCGCTCGAGCTGGCCAATGTCCGCAATCCCTTCGACATCGCCCGACGCGAACTCGAGGCCGTAGGCCTGGGGGAGCGGCTCGGCCACTATCCGGGCCAGCTCTCCGGCGGCGAACAGCAGCGCGTCGCGATTGCCCGCGCGCTCGCTCCCTCGCCGGCCGTCCTCATCGCCGACGAGCCGACCGGCAACCTCGACACAGAGACGGGCCGCCAGATCGCCGACCTGCTTTTTGCCCAGCAGGCCGAACGCGGCATGACGCTGGTGCTGGTCACCCATGACCTTGCGCTCGCCTCCCGCTGCTCGCGCCAGGTGCGCGTCGCATCGGGCCAGATCGCGGCTGACGCTGCGGTGCCGGAACGCCGTTCGGAAGTCCTGACGGCATGATGCGCTTCAGGACGAGAGCCTCGACTGCCTTTCGGATAGCCCTGCGTGAACTGCGCGGCGGGCTGAAGGGCTTTTACATTTTCCTGGCCTGCATCGCTCTCGGCACCGGCGCCATCGCCGCCGTCAATTCGGTCGCAACCGCGATTACCGGCTCCATCGCCTCGGAGGGGCGCACCCTGCTCGCCGGCGACGTGCGCTTCGAGTTGAACAACCGCGAGGCCAGTGGCGAGGAGATCGGCTTCCTCGAGGGCTTGGGAGACATTTCCGTGTCGACCGTGCTGCGCTCCATGGCACGCCTGCCGGACGGGTCGGACCAGTCGCTGGTCGAGGTCAAGGCGGTCGACGGCGCCTACCCGCTCTACGGCACGTTCGTGGCGGAACCGGCCCGCCCCTTGAGCGAACTTGTCGCCGCAAGCGACGGCCGTTTCGGCGCGGTCGCCGCCCCTCTGTTGCTGGAGCGACTTGGCCTTGAAGTCGGCGACGAGATACTGATCGGCAAGGCGCGCTTCGTCATCGCCGGCTCGATCGCAACCGAACCGGACGCGATCTCCGACGGCTTCGGCTTTGCACCCCGGCTGATAACCAGCCGCGAAGCCCTGAAGGCCAGCGGACTGGTTGAAACCGGCAGTCTTGTCGAGCACGCCTACAAGGTCCGGCTCACAGCCCCCGCCCCCTCACCGGAGGAGATCCGCGGACAAGCCGAAAGCACATTGCCGAATGCCGGCTGGTCGATCCGCACCAGCGACCGCGCCGCTCCGTCTCTCACCGAGAATATCGAACGCTTTTCCCAGTTCCTGACGCTGGTCGGCCTGACGGCGCTGGTGGTCGGCGGCGTCGGCGTGGCCAATGCCGTGCGCGCATTCCTCGACTCCAAGCGTACCGTCATCGCCACACTGAAATGCCTCGGCGCGCCGGCTTCGGTCGTCGTCATGGTCTATTTCTTCCAGATCACCATTGTTGCCGCGATCGGCATCCTGGCCGGCCTCGTGCTCGGCGCCATCGCCCCCCTGGTGGCCTCCTATTATCTCGCCGGCTTCCTTCCGATCTCGACGGAACCGACGCTCTATCCCGGCGCCCTTCTGCTCGCCGCCCTGTTCGGAATTCTCGTCACGCTGGCATTCGCCATCCTGCCCCTCGGTCACGCCCGACAGGTGCCGGCGACCGCCCTCTTCCGCGAGCAGGGTTTCGAGCCGCGCGGCTGGCCGTCCTGGCCCTATCTCGCTGCCACTGCCCTTTGCCTTGGCGGTCTGGCCGCCCTGGCGATCCTGACCTCGGAGGAACGACGCATTGCGACGGTCTTCCTCGTCGCCATGGCGGCCGGCTTCCTTCTCCTGCGTCTGGTCGCCCTGGGCATTGCCTATCTGGCGCGGCGTAGCCCGCATGTGCCCTCCGCGGCGCTTCGGCTGGCGATCGGCAACATCCACCGACCCGGCGCCCTGACGCCCGCCGTCACCCTGTCGCTCGGCCTGGGCTTGAGCCTGCTCGTCGCGCTGGCGCTGATTGACGGCAATCTGCGCCGCGAACTCAGCGCCAACCTGCCGGAGCGCGCGCCGAATTTCTTCTTCATCGACATCCAGAAGAGCGAGATCGAAGGCTTCCGTTCGGTCGTCCAAGGACAGTCGAAAAACGGCAAGCTGGTGGAAGTTCCCATGCTGCGCGGACGCATCCTCGCGTTCAACGATACGGATGTCGCCAAGATGGACGTGCCACCCGAAGGCCGTTGGGTGCTTCGCGGCGACCGCGGCATCACCTATGCAGAAACGGTGCCGGACAACGCATCCGTCATCGAGGGAGAGTGGTGGCCGGCAGACTATGCTGGCGAACCGCTCGTTTCGTTTTCAGCCGAGGAGGCCGGCGAACTCGGATTGAAACTCGGCGACACCGTGACCGTCAACGTGCTCGGCCGCAACATCACCGCCAAGATCGCCAATTTTCGCAAGGTCGAGTGGGAGAGCCTGTCGATCAATTTCGTCATGGTGTTCTCGCCCAACACCTTTGCCGGCGCCCCCCATGCCTGGCTGGCGACACTGACCGACACGAGCGCCGGGGCGGCCGAGGAAGCCGCCATCCTGAAAGCCGTGACCCGGACCTTCCCGACCATCACCAGCGTGCGGGTCAAGGACGCGCTCGACGTGGTCGACCGGCTGGTCGGCCAGTTGGCGACGGCTATTCGTGCCGCCGCGGCAATCGCCCTCGTCGCCTCGATCCTCGTGCTTTCCGGAGCGCTTGCCGCCGGCAATCGCGCCCGCACGCACGATGCCGTGGTGCTGAAGACGCTGGGCGCCACGCGGGCCATGCTGATCCGGGCCTTCACCTACGAATACTTCCTGCTGGGGGCAGCGACCGCCTGCTTCGCCCTTTTGGCCGGTGGCGGGGTCGCCTGGTTCGTGCTGAGCCAGATCATGCGGCTGCCATCGAGTTTCCTGCCGGATGTGGCGCTGGCGACGATACTGCTGTCGCTCGTGACGACGATCGGCATCGGGCTCGCCGGCACCTGGCGAATTCTCGGACAGAAGGCGGCTCCGGTTCTCAGGGAACTCTAGCGTCCATCTTGATCTTTATGCGCCGCCGATCCAGCCGGAACTGCCGGCCCGACCGCCGCCGATAACACCATTTTGAGTAGCCCGGCTCTTGTCGCGCGCGCCCGGAAACCTCATATTGGCGCTAGGCATGCTGAAGCTCCGCAGCGGCGCCTGGGTATGAAACCCGACACCGTAACCTTTTCGGAGCTTGAAAAGAGGAAACAATGTCTGAACTTCGCAACTACCAGAGCCGACCCGGCCAGAGTGGTGCCCAGTCGGCGACAATGATCGACGAGGGCCTGCGCACGTATATGCTGAAGGTTTACAACCTGATGGCGCTCGGGCTGGCGATTACCGGTATTGCTGCATTCGTCACCGCGCAGATGGCGATCGGCAGCGATGGCCAGCTGACGGCCTTTGGCCAGGCAATCTATCTCAGCCCGCTCAAATGGCTGGTGATGCTCGCCCCGTTGGGCCTGGTGTTCTTCATGAGCTTCAAGATCCACACGATGAGCGTTTCGGCCGCGCAGACCACGTTCTGGGTCTATGCCGCCTTGATGGGCCTGTCGCTGTCGTCGATCTTCATGGTCTACACGGGCGCCAGCATCGTCCAGACCTTCTTCGTCACGGCGGCTTCGTTCGGGGCGCTCTCGCTCTACGGCTACACCACCAAGCGTGACCTGTCAGGCATGGGCTCGTTCCTGATCATGGGTCTGTTCGGCGTGATCATCGCTTCGCTGGTCAATATCTTCCTTGCCTCTTCGGCGCTCGAATTCGCCATTTCGGTAATCGGCGTCCTGCTGTTCGCCGGCCTGACCGCCTACGACACGCAGAACATCAAGGAATCCTACTACGAAGCCGACGGCAGCGACGTTGCCGGCCGCAAGGCGATCATGGGCGCGCTGCAGCTCTACCTCGACTTCATCAACCTC
Organism: Arenimonas sp.; assembly: GCA_019459145.1. Classification (GTDB taxonomy): domain Bacteria; phylum Pseudomonadota; class Alphaproteobacteria; order Rhizobiales; family Rhizobiaceae; genus Allorhizobium. The sequence goes on along the minus strand of JAIBEK010000033.1, from coordinate 13,513 downwards.
TTCCTGTTCATGCTGCGCTTCCTTGGCAACCGCGAGTAACAGGAAAGACCATACGGCCGGGACGTTTTTGGGCGTCCCGGCAGCAAAAAACCGCCGGCGACGGCGGTTTTTTTGTGCATTGCAGACCTTGGCTCCCGCCGGGCGCCTTACTGGTTGGCGATGATCTGCCCGGTCCGGGCGGCCGAGAGCGGGGCCGAAACCAGGCGGACGAACTTGGCAATATCGACCGTCGGGTGACGCGAGGCATAGATGACGTCGCGGTTCTTGATCGGGAAGGTCTGACCGACAATCAGGCTGTCGGCCACCGACATGTCGAAACGATAGACGATCGGATAGCGACCTTCCTTGTTCGGCCTCATGCCCTTGGCGACGAGTTCGTGGAAACGCTCGGGCGACAGCAGGTCGGAGACGATTTCCGGCTCCTCGTAACGGAAGACGAAGTAACCCTTGGCGTCGATCCGCTCGTCCGAGCCACCGCCGGCGAGCGCAATGCTCTCAAGCAGGTTCACGTCGTTCGAGCCAAACGGAATGCGGCCGTTCTTCCAGACCTCGCCGAGCGCGGTAAAGGTGCGCGGGTCGTGGGTGACGAAGATCTGGTCCTTGGGCTCGACGTAGATGTTCTCCGACGGGTTTTCCACGATCGACTGCAAAAGGACCGTACCGGTCTTCTTTCCACGAGCCAGCGTGACATAGGATTCGTAAGGCTGCGAGGCCGGGCCGCCAGCCTTGGCGATGACTTCCATGATCGTCTCGCCGGACAGCCCGAGCGGAACCATGGAGGGCTTGCCGACAGCGCCGGACACCGTGACATTGCGCGACGAGGTGGAGCCGCTGCTGATGATGACGTCCGGCTCGACGGCCTTGTTCGCCAGTGCGCTCAAGACCGCCTGGCGCGCCTGCTCGAGCGTCCGGCCGCTGAACTGCACCAGGCCGACATAGGGAATGGCGGCCTTGCCGTCCGGCTGGACGATGACGTCGATATCGGTCTTCTTGGAATCCTGGGTCGAGAACAGGCCGTCGGCGCCGGCCTCGAAGATGGTGACCCGCAACTGGTCACCCACACCGATCACGACATTGCGCGCAGCGCCGCCGATGCCAAAACGGCGCTTCAGCATGCCGACGGAAAAATCGGCAATCGTTCGCGCGCTTTCCGCATTCACGTCGACGATTTCAAAGACGGCCGCATTCGAACGGTGCACGTCGGAGATCGACCTGCCAGCCTGCGAATTGATATCGGATGCAAGCGGACCGGCACCGGGAACCGCTTCGCAGCCCGCCAGACCCGCACATACGATGGCAACAACAACAACGCGTTTCAAATGGGCACTCCTGACCGCGACAGATACTGGTTCGGCTGATGTCCCTTAGCATGGGAAAAAGCCCGACTTCCAGACGTAGAACGACAATAGCTTACGGAAGCTAAAATTTGACCAATACCCACCATCAAATTCTGCCGCCACTGTTGCCGATATGCCGCGGAGGTGCCTTGGGCGACGACCAGCGCGGCGGTGGATCGATAAAGGCACCGGGTTCGTTGACCTGTTGGACAAGAATGCGCCGCACGATTTCCTGAATGGCGATCACGCGACCTTCCTGATGGTAGAAATTCCCCTTGACCTGGATGGTCGCCGCCAAGGCCGCAAGAAATTTCTGCAAGAGAGCTTCATCGACGGGCTCGGGCTCCGCCCAAAAACTGTCGAGGTCGGCTTGATGGGTAAGGCCCGGCACGTCGAACACCGCGCATCCGAGCGCGATCGTGGGCACATGCGCCCGCAGGCTGTGCAGTCCGACCGTGGAATTCACCACGACGGCCCCCAATGCGCGCTTGAGTAGGGCGACGAGATTGCCCTGTTCGATGAAGATCACCCGGTTTTCGACCTGGTGCCGGCGCGCAATACGGTCAACCCACTTGCCCCAACGCTCCAGCCCGTTGTCCAGGGGATGCTGCTTGACGACGAGAACGCTCTCGCCCGGCGCATGTGCGGCAAAGGAGGCGATGACCTCCTCCAACATATCGGAGAGGTGCGCATAGGGCGAGTTGGCGCGGATCTGGTAGTCGCTCTGCAACTGCAGGGCCACGACATAGAACGGCACATGACCGTTCTCCAGAAGATCGGTCGGGGTCACGGCTTTCCGGTGCAGGGCTCGCGCCACCCAGGGCAGATAGTCGACCAGCGCATTATAGTACTTGTCGGCGTGATAAAGCGGGAAGAACGGGCGCCCGAAATAGGCGGTCAGATTGTAGACCACCTCGTTGAAGGCTTCCTGTCCGAAGGTATGGGGATAGAGCACGTGCATATCCGGCTCCGGGACCTGCCCGCCGATCGCCTTGATCAGCTCGGGATCGTTGGGGAAGTGCGACAGGCGGCCCATTCCGTCGCGTTCGAGCGTGATCCAGTCGGGGCGCAAATAGCCGAATTCCATCGCATGACAACGAACACCGAGCCGCTGACCGACCTCCCGCGCCACACAGTGATAGGGCAATTGGTCGGCATAGTAGAGAATGTCGGTGATACCCTCGCGCTCGATCAACGCCTCCAGGAAAGCCGGCCAGCGCTTGAACGAGCCGCGATAGTTGATTGCGCCACGCTTGCGCCAGTAAAGCTGATCACCCAAGGACAGGTTGACGCGATGCGTGGACGCACCGGCTGCGTCGAATGCGTCAGCGAGCGCCCGCCAGAAGGTCGATGGCGGCCCTTGCAGAAACAAGACTGAGGATCGTTTCCCGGATTGTTGCATCAGCAGACGCACCAGCCACTAAGGACAGAGAGGGGCATTCCGAACCATTTTCACTGATACCAACATTTTACCCGGGCGACGGCGGCGACTATAGGTGGTGGCCAACCCACGAACAAGATGACAAGTGACCATGACGCACCGTTTCTCCCTGCTGATCCTCCAGGGTCCGGCCTCCCCCTTCCTGAAGGGTCTCGCCGCCGTGGCGGAAGAGCGCGGTCTTAACGTCCACAAGATCAACTTCTGCCTGGGTGATGCCGTCTTCTGGTGGCCCCGCAAGGCCGAATGGTTCAAGGGCACGGATGCGCAATGGCCGCAATATCTCGAGCGCTTTTGCCGTGACAGGCAGATTACCGACATGCTGATGCTCGGGGACGGACGCCCGAAGCATGCCGCCGCGATTGCGGTGGCGCACAGCCTCGGCATTCGCGTGCATGTGTTCGAGCATGGTTATCTGAGGCCCGACTGGCTGACCATCGAGCCGGACGGCATGTCCGGTCGCTCGCGCTTTCCCAGAGAGGCCGGGAAGGTTCGCGCGATAGCCGCCGACAAGCCCCCGGCCGATCTCGGCGGGCATTTCCGCTCGAGTTTCCTTACCTATGCCCTGCTGGACCTCGCCTATCACGTTCCGAATGTGCTGTTGGGTTGGATCGTCCACCCGAACTATCGTACCCATGGACCCGTCCATCCGGTCGTCGAATATGCCGGCTGGATCGGTAAGGCTTTCAGTGCGCGCCGCCGCCGTCACGAGGCACAGGCGGTCGAGCGCCGCTACCTGCCGGGAGCCCCCGAACACAGTCCCCGCTTCTTTCTCTTCCCGCTGCAACTGGCCGGCGACTACCAGATCCGCATCCACGCGCCGCTTGGTGATCTCGACCGGCTGGTGGAGGGCGTCATCCGTTCCTTTGCGCTTCACGCCGCACCCGACAGACGCCTCCTGTTCAAGACCCATCCGATCGACAACGGCCTCAGCGACTGGCGACGAAGGATCGCCGATATCGCACACGCACAGGGCGTCAGCGATCGCGTCGACCTGATCGATGGTGGCGATCTCGACCGGTTGATCGCCCGCGCCGTGGGCGTGGTTACGGTCAACTCGACCGTCGGCCTGATGTAATGTGCAAGATCAGATGGCATATCCGGGAATAAGCGATTTTATCCGGTAATTCGTGAAAGTTCATGGGCTTAATCAAAATTCAGGGAAAGCCGGCGCGCAAGATCGAATGGCAGGCGGCGGCGAAAAATGGCCGGATCGGAGAAGCGCGCGAGGGATCGAGCCGAGCTTGGCACCGGAAGCCGCGCCAAACTGCTAAACACGCATTAAACAAAGGGAAATTTCCAAAACCGTTTGGAACATCAGGCAGATTTTACGGTGATTTTCCGCCTCAATAGCCAGCAGAACTCTTGCGTGGCGCAAGAGAAGTGAGAACTGAGTGCGGAGTTAGTGTAAACCGAGTTTACACCTCGAACGACTGACAATAGCACTGTTATAACAACAAGATAGGCAATCTGCTATCGCGCCGAGGTGTAAACTGAAACGGGAACAACACCGAACCGAACACTGACGGAAAACACGCTGCGATTGTTGCAACGGCGTCGCAACAATCGTGATAACATGTGTGGCCCTTAAGGGGATCATGAAAGTGGCCACACTTGGGACCACAAACGGACCGAAATTCCCCGACAACAAGCACACTCTATAGGCGAGTACCGACATACAAACTCGCGTAGAATTAAGTATAAAGTTTAGACTGCCGCCGACCGGGTACGGGCGTACGTGACCATCATTAGGGTCAGATTTGACCCTAATTCAAGCGTGTGACGGGTCATCATTAGGGGCAGATTTGCCTCTAATTCATCCGGCCTTGGCATCAGCCGCAAATCAGCGTATGAAGGTCAACGGAGCGTGACAACTCCTGCTGGTGGGATGCGCCACCAAGGCCGGCTGATGGGAGTCTAAGCGTTAGACTCGCAATTGGTCCCAAGCCGAACGGCGCTTTTTTTATGCCCTGTCTCCGGGGCGCGGTCGCATATACAGGCGGCCGGGGAAATGGGGCTATGTCCAGGGCGAAAGCCTAAAGGCTTCATTGCCGTCCAGCACGGTTGTCACCCCCCGGCTCTGCGCCGACCGCAGATTTGACGCGCCGTGACAAGCGCTGCTGGAGACCAACATGAACACTTTCAACAGGACCGCCGTCCGTCCCATCGACCGTTTCAGCCGGACCATCCAGGCGATTGAAGCGATGAACGTCCTTGTCTGCAATACGCTCGAAACCGACGATGGCCACGCTTTCATCGCCAGCGGGATCTACGAGCTGTTCGAGCAGCAATGCGCCAATCTGCAAGAACTGTATGCCCACTACCACCCGAACGAAGGGCGAGCGGTCGAAGCCGACGAAGATAAAACGTCCGCCGTTGCACCACCTAAACCGGGTGCCGATTACTACAGCCGCACCATGGACGTGGTGGCCTCGTTGATGGCCCAGGACAAGACGCTAACGGAAATCGAGAAACTGACCGGGCTCGCGTCCGATCAGATCACCTGCTTCATAGAGGCGATGCCGGAAGCGCAAAAACTGCGCGCCGTCGAGGCGGCAACGGCCGGGAAAGAACAGCTAGACCCTAAGGCACTGCGGGCAAAGTTCATCGCTGACAAGATCAGCGAGGGCATCGACGCGGGTGACATTGCGAACGCGCTCAACCTCAAAAAGGCGACGGTTGAGCGGGTGGTGCGGCAGTTGATGGCCGGCAGCGAACGGGCCGCATGATGCCGACGTGGCGAGCGGCCTTCGGGCCGCTCGAACGCTATTTGAAGCAGGGATCAAATCAGATTTGAGCGCCGCTATGATGCGAGCGCCGGGAGTTCTTGTGATGCGTAATTCCTTTGACCTGACGGTATCGGTGCCCGCCGACGAATGGGCCTATATGAAACGACGTGTCGTCTATCTTGAGGCGGCGCTTTTGCGGATCGTGCGCGACGGTGAAAAGATGCGCGAATGGTTCGCCGCGGCGGAACTGGCGGGGCTTCTGCTTCCCGGCCTGCCGAGCAGCATAGACGGGGTGGCGCGAAAGGCCTCGAAAGAGGGATGGATGCGCCGCAAGACGAAGGCCGGTAGCCGGTGGATGCACGTCTACCATGTGACGGCGCTGCCCAAGCGGGCCTTCGACGCGTTGATCGCGCGCCTGTTGGACCTTCCCGACATAGACGAAACTGCACCGCTGGTGGACGTGCTGCCGCCGATGCCAAGACCGCAACAGATCGAAGCCGATACGAATATGGCTCCGCCATGGGTGCTTCCTCTGATGAGGATCATGAAGACAGAGACGGCCGGCAATCTGTCGGAGGCTTGGCAGCGCCTTCCTGAACGGCTTCCGCCTGATGTTGCGCTTCCCAGCGTGGAAGAGGCTGCATCGATCCTGGTACAGTTTGGGATCGCAGGAAAGTGAGAAGGGCGCGGGGAGGTGGTGAGCCGACCCGCGCCAATTTTGGCCTTTGGGTCGATTGACATCTCATGGGACCGTTGATCCAATCGCGTGCGTGAGACGGTGCGAAGCCGAGGACGCCAAGCGATGCATGACGGAAACTAGCCGTTGATCCATAACTAGTTCCGTTTTTAAAGCGGTTTTGAAGGCCATGGGCGCGATTTCGGCCCCTGCGGCAAGTGGCTCTGCGGCGAAAGGTGGTTGAAGCCACCGTAGAGCCGTTATTGCGGGCTCGGGAAACGCGCAATTCATCCGGGCTTCTGCCACCCGCGCTCCTTCCGAGCGCGAAGAACAAATCCTTGTGGCTGTTTTCCCGACCACCGCAACGGCATGTTGCGGTGATGAAGCTCACTTGGACAAACTGGCAGGGGAAAGAGATCAGCGGACGCATCGACGCGGCCCTTTGGCCCTTTGTCGAAATTCTCGGTGTCGATGGCGCTGCGCGCTTCTTCCTGACGTTCGGCGGCTACTACGTTCATATCCCAACCGGCGCGTTTCGTGATGATAATCGGATTGTCCGCATGTTCGGACGGGAAAAGGCCGATGCGCTTGCGCAGATGATCAGAGACATGGGCTTCGAAGCCAGAAGTTACCGGGTGCCGTTGGTCAACGACTTTCTGGCCCGATACCTCCGCTCCAGAGGCAAGAGCCTTGGCCAAGTCTGCAATCGCCTTCGGCATACCGATGTATCGGTTAGGAACTGGCTGAAGGCAGACGATGTAAGGGCCGAGCGCAATAGGAAAGCCCTGCAAAGCATGAAGGGCGATGTGATTAACGAAGCTGTCGACGACGGTTTGGTTTCGATGATCGAAAATCATGGCGATGACGAAGACAGGGGTGGGATCTGCCTATGACCGCGCTTCTGACTGCTACGCTTCATTCCGTCGAGCTTTCCGGGGCTCTCGCAGGCGATAACAGCCAATGGGTTCACATCATCCCGGCCGGAACAAGTTTCGGCCGGGACGGTCGCGGCCCCTACACGCTGTCGAATGCCCAGGCCGTGCTGAAGGAAACGCAGGCCTATCACGGTCGAACCAAGATGCTGGTCGATTTCGACCACCAGGCGGTGCACGCGGCGAAGACAGGCCGTGGAGCACCCGCCGCCGGCTGGATTGTCGGTCTTGAACATCGGATGGACGGAATTTGGGCGAAGGTCGAATGGCTTGCCACTACCGCCCAGATGATCCGGCAGAAGGCTTATCGCTATGTTTCGCCGGTTTTTCAGCATGATCCGCAAGGCAACATCAAGCGGATCATCAACGTTGCCCTCACCAACAGTCCCAACCTCGAACTGACCGCCTTGGCGGCGGCGGAGATATCCATGGACAAGGAAATGCAGGAATTGCGGGACCTGCTCGGCCTTCCGGCCGATGCGGATTTTGCGACTACCAAAGCGGCAATCTCCGCTTTGCAGACCTCTTCCCAATCGAGCGCCATCCCCGATCCGGCCAGCTATGTGCCGATCGGTGAATTCACCCGCGTGGTGGCCGAAGCCAATCAGCTTCGCCAAGGCGTGACCGAACAGGCAGCGCGAACCCACGTCGACGCAAAGATCAGGAGCGGCCAGCTCGTGCCGCACCTGAAGGAGTGGGCGGTCTCGCTTTGCACGGTCAACATGCCGCAATTCGAGAAGTTCCTCGAGCAGACGGGGCCGGCGCTCAACAAGCTTCTGACGGCCAGCCACGCGACCGGCGCACCGCCTCCGAAGCTTGGCGGTGCCAACGGCCTCTCTGAAAGCCAAATGGCCATCTGCTCCGCCATGGGGCTTTCGGCTGAAGAATACACCAAGGCGCGCGGCGCGCACAACGAAACGGACTGAACCATGATCGTCAATCACTCCAATCTCAGGGACGTTTTCACCGGCTTCAGCGGAGCCTACCAGAACGGCTTCGAAAGCGCGGAAAGCGCCTATGCCAAGATCGCAATGACGGTGCCATCCAGCAGCGCCAGCGAGAACTACGGCTGGCTCGGCCAGATGCCGAAGATGAAGGAATGGGTCGGGGACCGTATCGTCGGCAACCTGATGGCCCACTCCTACGCGGTCGAAAACAAGAAGTTCGAAAGCACGGTCGAAGTGGACCGGACCGCGATCGAAGATGACAAGTACGGCGTCTATGCCCCGTTCTTCAAGGAGATGGGTCGGTCGGCCGCGGAGCACCCCGACGAGCTGATCTTCTCGCTCCTGGTGAACGGCTTCACCACGAAGTGCTACGACGGTCAGTATTTCTTCGACACCGACCATCCGGTCAAGGTCGGAGAAAACTCGGTCAGCGTGGCGAATACGGACGGCGGTGCCGGCACGCCGTGGTTCCTGCTGGATACCAGCCGTGCGGTCAAACCGATGCTCTACCAGGAGCGCATTCCCTACAAGCTGACGGCTCTCGACGCGGACAATGACCGCGACGTGTTCTTTCGCGACAAGTTCACCTACGGCGTCCGCGCTCGGTCGAATGCGGGCTTCGGCCTGTGGCAACTTGCATGGGGCTCGAAGCAGACGCTGGACGTCACCGCCTACGAGTTGGCACGCAAATCGCTCATGGAGATGAAGGGCGATGAAGGACGCCCGCTCGGCGTGAAGCCCGGCGTTCTGGTCGTTCCGCCGTCGCTGGAAGGCGAGGCGCGGGCTTTGGTCGGCGCGCAGCTCGATGCCGGAGGCGGCACGAACAAGTGGTACGGCACGGCCAGCATCATCGTTTCGCCCTGGCTGGCCTGATCCATGGCGCGGAATGGAACCGTCCTTTCCGCGCCAAAGCTTGGAGCGAGCGCGCCCAGCCGCCGCCATTGCGCCTCGCTCCGTGCGGCCCGGCTTGTCCATTGCCGGGCCGCATTCAACCACACTCGATCGACTTGTCGGCGTATCGATGACCCAACAGGGAAAGCGGCAATGAGTGCCTTCTATTCGTTCGTATATCCGGATCGTGTCTGCCTTCTCACGGACGGTGGATTTTTCGATGAGGAAGGCATTCTTCGGCTTGTCGCATCCAAGGTTTTTGCTGTCCCCGGCAAACCCATGGCGATTACGGGGCGCGGCAGTCCGTCCGAAAAGGTCTTCGCGGTAATCAATGATCTGGCTACTTGCCTTTCCCAAGCTCCCAGCGTGGACAGGGCGATGGATGAGGCGAAGCTGTTTTTCCGGACGCTTGCTGCCGGTGGTCTCTACGACGCCGAGTTCCTGATCGCGGCCTATTGTGAGACTTCCGGGCCTTCGCACTTCTTCGTCCAATGCCATGGGCACTGGGACATTCCGTCTTTCGAGTTGGTATCTCCAGGGGTTCAGATTTGTGGGGGACCTGAGATCAGCATCAATGACCTGGCTCATTTGAACCTGTCCGATGAGGAACTCTTGTCACCCGACTTTCCGGCCGCCTATGGCATGGAAGTTATGTCTGCCATGCGCCGGAAACGAGGTTCTATCCCAGGGACTTCTAGGGCATTTTACGGAGTTGCTGGAACAGTCGATCTGACCACCATAACGGAGGCTGGGACGCAAATCGTCACCCTCGCTGCATGGGAAGACGAGATCGGGAAAGCCGTAGATCCGTCTTCGGATGTTTCCGCCGGGAGCAGGTCATGACGGAAAAGGTGAAGGCAAATCTCTCTGTTCTGGTGGCGCCTCTTTTTGATCCAAAGGATCAGCGCGTCAATCTTTCACTGCCGGAAGGGCTCTCCGTTTCAGAGATCGTGCAAGCTGCTTTTCCAAGACACACGGACTTGGAGCGGCGGCGCTTTCGTGTGACTCTCGTGAATGATCATGGGGCCTTGCTCATCGAGCACGACAGATGGGAGCGTGTTCGTCCCAAGGCTGGAGCAACGGTCGTTCTTCGTATCATCCCAGCCGGTGAAAATCTCGCCGCAGTCCTGCAGGTGGTCGTCAGCATCGCTGCTATCGCCCTCGGACAATATTGGGCTGCTCCGTTGCTTGGCGGTGGCACCTTGGGCGCGGTAGGAGCGGCTGTGGTAGGGTTGGGCGTTAGCCGTATTGGAGCGGTGCAGTTCGACGCCCTTTCCAGCAACAACCCCATCGGCCTCAATGGCAAGAGAGGTATGAGCTGATGGCTGCTCCGCTCAAGCTTTCCATAGGCGTCAATATCGACCCGGCCGGCGCTAAATCCGGGGGCGTCCAGGCGCAGCAGGCCGTCGCCGCGATCGGCACGGAAGCCCAGCGCACACAGACGAAGCTCCAGGCGCTGATTAACAGCTCGGTCGGGCTCAATTCCGGCGCAGCGAACCAGAACGCGCGGGAATGGACCGGCGCGCTCGCCATCCAGGGCAAGTCGCTCGACGATCTCCGGGCCAAGTACAATCCGCTCTTTGCCGTCATCCGGGCCTACAAGGCGGAAATTACGTCCATCAAGACAGCGCATGCCCAGGGCGCGCTTTCGTCGTTGGAAATGGCGGCGGCGATCACCCGCGAGCGGCAGGCGACGCTGGCCTCTATCGACGCGATCAAGGGGCGAAACGCGGCGCTTCGCCAAGCCGCTGGCAACGTCGGCGGAGGTCAATCCTTTCATACGGCTAATATCGCCGCACAGTTCCAGGACATAGCAGTCACTTCGGCGATGGGAATGTCGCCTGTCCAGATCGCCCTGCAACAAGGAACGCAGATGGCGGCCGTCATGAGTTCAATGGAGCGACCGGCCGCAGGCATCCTGGCCGCATTTACCTCAATCCTATCGCCAATCTCGCTTGCGACCGTTGCCATTACCGGGCTGGCGGCGGCGGGTATCCAATATTTTACCTCTGTTCCGGAAGAGGCCAACAAGGCCTCTAAGGCGCTGGAAAATCATGAGGACTATATTCGGCGGCTCAGGGCTGCCTATGGCGATGTGGTTCTTGCTGCACGCGAATATGCGGCCGAGCCTGGATTGATTCTCGAACAGGAGAACAGGGACAAGATCAAGCTCTACAAGAGCACCCTCGACGCATCGGCAGCAGAGGCCAGAAAGGGATTTCTCTCCGTCCCGGCAAGCGAGTATCGCGGTCTGACGAAGATCATCGGCGATGCCCAAACAGCCATTGCCCAACTCGATGCCTCGGCAAAGTCCGGCAAGCCGGACCTGAAATCCTTTGTCGACGCGGTGATCGAAATTGAGAACCATCCGGCCACACCTGAGGCGATCCGCGAGATCGCAACGCGTATTCGGGAGAGCGCAAAAGAAGGCTTGGAAGCTCAGGCGAAGCTTGAGCCGCTCATCGGTGTTTTCAATGGCGTAGGCCTCGCGGCCAGTCAGCAGGAAGCGCGCGTAAAGGCCTTTTCTGAGGCAATGCGCAATCTGCGGTCTGTCGGGGTTCCAACTCTGACTGAGATGCAGGCTCTAACCCGCGATTTCAACAAGGCCCTCGAAGGACCGGCAGGATCGACCGAAGCGGGAGTGCGTGAACTTACCCAGCAATACGAGGCCGCCAAGCGTCGGCTGTCGAATCTAAATCCCACTGTGACCAACAGCGATGGATTGATCACGGGCGTTCCTATCCCGCAGCAAAAGCCTGTTCAGATCGATCTTGATCGCCAAGCCAGCGAGGCCCAGGAGCGGCGGCGCAAGGCACTGGCTGACATGCTGGAGACCCAGCAGGAGGGAGTTCTTCAGCTCAAGACAGAAATATCGTTGGTTGGCTCGTCTGAGCAGCACCGCCGTCGTATCCTCGCGCTCCTCCAGGCCGAGCAGCAAATTCGCCAAGCGGGCATCGACGCTTCGAGCAAAGAAGCTGATGACCTACGCAAACTAATTGTTCTTCGTTCGGAGCTCGCCAACGAGCTGCGGAAACAGAACGAAGCATGGGGCGCGTTGCGCCAAACCGGAGAGAACGCCATTGACACGCTCTTCACCAAGTTGGGGAGCGGTGACTTCAGTGGGCTTCTGGAGGAAGTCTCACGCGACCTCAGCAAGACCTTAATCGACCTGTCCTGCACCAACAGCATTAGGTGCAGTCTCATTCGCGAGGACCACCAATGACCGCCTTCATCGCCTTCAAATACGAGGATTGCATACAGCTTTTGACCGATGGAGCGGTCTACGACCACCAGGGCGTGCTCCACCGCATCATGACCAAGAGCTTCGCTTCGAAAGCATTGCCATTCGTCGTGACAGGCCGAGGGAACCTTCACATGGTTGAGGGGATTTGCCAGGCCGCGTCGGTGTTTTGCGACGAACGCGGTTCCGTAGACGATGCTGTTGGCTTTCTTGAAGTGGCTGCCGCACGTGCCGGGACGCGAAAGACCGACCTCGACAAGGTGTTCGCTCACTTCGAAATAGTCGCCTGCGGCTACTCCGAGCGGCTTGGCTTCTTCACGGCAATGTTTGTCTCCAACGAGATGAGCGGCCTTCCCGCGTTCTCGCTGACCATGATGGGAGAGCAACTTGTCGGTGCTCCAGACCTCAATCCGTCGCAGCAGGCGGAGGTGGTCAAGATGGCCTCTGAAACCCCCATGAGCGATCCCGCCTTTCTGGAGAGGCACGGTGTAGCGATCATGGAGATGATGCGGCTCGATATGGAGGGGACGGTGAATATGTTTCACCCGGACGCTGCAAAATGCGGCTCGGTGGTCGGCGGCAAGTGCACTCTCGCAACAGTCACCAAGGACGGTGTTACCACGCGCGATCTCAAGCGGTGGGATGATGCGATCGGCCAGAGAATAAACCCGTTTTCATCAAGCCCAAATGTCTCCATTTTCGGCTCGAAGGCAAGGTACCTTACCGTCAACGAAAATCACGACGGACGAAAGGTCATCTAGCCAACTGCCATGGAACCACAGCCGGCGACGATATCGGGTATAGAGGTCGTGACCATTCCGCTGGCCGACTATGCCGCCCTTCTGGCTTGCAAAGCCCGGCTCGCCGAATTAGAAGCCAGTCGCCTCCAGCTAAGTGCGCCGAGAAAGGGAATCATAGACCGTAATCCCGAAGTCGCTGTGTTCTTAGCCACGCGTTTTGGCACCCTTCCGGTTTCAGTTATTTTGAAGCAATGCAGGCGTACCTTTGGGGCTGCAAGAACTCCATCCAGAAGCGCCGCCTATCGCTATTGGCAGCACATCCGAAACGCCAATAGAAGGCGCTTCAAAACGCCTTAGAAACTGTTGCCATCCGATGTTGCGCGTAGTGCCACGCGATTTTGCGCGCTACAGCTGATTACCGGTTTTGCGGCAAGCAGCGCTGTCAGGCCGACGGTCGAGTTGACCGTAACCACGCCCACGGCGCGGGCGATCAACCGGTCGAGATCGCCACCATCGATCAGGTCGACGCGATCGCTGACGCCCTGTGCGTGTGCGATATCGGCGATCCTTCGTCGCCAGTCG
>JAIBEK010000020.1 GCA_019459145.1 Arenimonas sp. | reverse complement strand
ATCACCCAGCCCGCTTCGGGCACGCCGTCGAGGCTCGGCTGAATGTCACGCTTGTAGTCGGCGAACCCGACCTCGCCAAGAAAGGCGCCGGTCGCCCTGTCCTCGATCGCCCAATAGCCGAAGCCCAGCACCTGCCAGTGGCCGACATAGCGCAAGAGCCGCGTCCAGGTTTCCGACGGCGTCGAGGGACGCCCGAGGATGTGCCGGACGACACGCTCGTCGCTCCACAGGCGGAGCATGGCGTCGAAATCCGCCGCCCGGTGGCCGCGCATGAGTATCCGCGGCGTCAGCAGTTCGGGTGTCTGGCCGAAAGGCGGTTGGGTTTTCGTTCTGGACATGCTGGAGCCTTCCAAGCGGCCCATCCTTGCGCCCGGGCCGCGTTCACACTCTGATTCAACGCCTTGCCAGACTGAATCCGGAAACGCCGCCAGGGCATTGTTCCGGAATCGTTATTCACGGCAGCCAGCCGGCCATGCGATCGGTCGCCTCGACCATTTCGGCATAGGTGCCAGCATAGGAAATGCGGAGCGCCCGGTGACCGTCGACCGGGTCGAAGTCCATGCCGGGCGTCGTCGCCACGTCAATTTCGGCCAGCATGCGCCGGGCAAACCCCATGCTGTCATTGGTATAACGGCTGGCATCGACATAGGCGTAGAAGGCGCCGTCCATCGGCGAGAGCAGCGGCAGTCCGAGCTCCGGCAGCCTGGTCATCAGGAAGTCGCGATTCCTGCGGCAACTGGCCTTGTAGTGCTCCAGCTCCTCTTCGGCGTCGAGCGCGGCGATGGCCGCGATCTGCGACAGCTCGGGAGCGGAAATGTAGAGGCTCTGGGCCAGGCATTCGAGCGGCCGGACGATGTGGTCGGGCACGACCATCCAGCCGATGCGCCAGCCGGTCATGCAGTAGTATTTGGAGAAGGAGTTGATGACGATCGCCTCGTCACCGATCTCCAGCGCGGTCGTCTCTTCTACGGCATAGGTGAGGCCGTGATAGATCTCGTCGGAGATCAGCGTGATGCCCTGCCCCTGGCAATAGTCATAGACCGCCTTCAGCTGTGCCCGCCCGGTCACCGTGCCGGTCGGGTTGGCGGGGCTTGCCAGAAGCACACCCTTGAGGCGCACGCCCGCGCTTGCCTGAGCGGCCTCAAGGCTCTCCGGCGTGAGCGTGAACTGGGTTTCGGCATTGACCGGAACCTCGATCACCTTGAGGCCGAGCGCCGAGAGGATGGCGCGATAGGCCGGATAGCCGGGTCTCGCGATTGCCACGGCATCGCCCGGATCGAACAAGGCCAGGAAGGCCAGATTGAAGCCGGCCGAGGAGCCGGTGGTGACGACGACACGGGCCGGATCGACGGCAATGCCGTGACGCCGGCGATAATAGTCGGCGAGCTTGGCCCGAAGCTCGGCGAGACCGAGCGCATCGGTGTAGCCGATCCGGCCGTGGCTGAGCGCCTCGCGCGCGGCGGCCAGGGCCGCTTCGGGGGCCGGGTGGCCCGGCTGGCCGACCGCCATGGAGATCACCGGTTTTCCGGCATTGCGCCGCCGCGTCGCCTCCGCCAGCAGATCCATGGCGTGAAAGGGTTCGACTGCGCTGCGTCTTGAAAGGGAAACCACGAACAACTCTCTCCGGTCGATGAAGGTCGCCCGACAATTGCCGTATTATTGCAGTCATCACAATGGCGAGAGCGCTTCGCCGCGGCCATTTTTCCGTTTCCACTTGTCGTTCGCTGCCGATACGCTAGAGCAAATCAACGGTTTCGGATGGCTTCGGCCATCCGCACGACATCCGCCGTGGCGGACAGTATGCAAGAGGAAAGACATGGCCTTGAATTTCAGGAAGCTCGCCGCGACCGCCCTGGTACTCCTGCCGGTGGCTCTGCCCACGTCGGTCGGCGCGCTCGACGACGCCCAGAAGAAGGAGCTCGGCGCCTTCATCAAGGAATATCTGATCGCCAATCCGGAGATCATGCTCGACGTACAGGATGCGCTCGAGAAGAAGCAGCAGGACGCGCGCCTGCAGCAGGCTTCGGCGGCCGTCAAGGACAACAAGGACGCGCTCTTTGCCTCGGAGCATGATCTCGCGCTCGGCAATCCGAAGGGTGACGTGACGATCGTTGAGTTCTTCGACTACAATTGCGGCTACTGCAAGCGCGCCCTCTCGGACATGGACGAGATCCTCGCCAAGGACAAGAACGTGCGCTTCGTGCTCAAGGAATTCCCCATCCTCGGGCCAGAATCCGAAGCGGCCCACAAGGTCTCGGACGCATTCCGCAAGATCGCGCCTGAGAAGTACGGCGATTTCCACCGTGCTCTTTTGGGCGCGGAAGGCCGCGCCGGCGAAGAGAGCGCCCTCGAAGTCGCCTCCTCCCTCGGCGTCACCGAGGAGCAGATCCGCGCCAAGATGGCCGAAAGCCCGAACGACGCGTCGGTCAAGGAAGCCTACCAGCTGGCGACCAGCCTCGGCATCACCGGCACGCCCTCCTACATCGTCGGCAACGAGGCCGTGTTCGGCGCCATCGGTTCCGAGGCGATCGGCCAGAAGCTTGCCAATGTCCGCACCTGCGGCCAGACGGTCTGCTGAAGGCGCAACACGCCGCGCTTAACCTTGCTCCTCATTTTCCGGGGAACGAACGGCACCCGGGCCGCAAAGGGCTTTCCCTTGCGGCCTCGCCGGTCTATAGGAGGCGGTTGAAAGTCGACGGAACCGCAGATGAGCAACACAATTTTCGTCCTGAACGGCCCTAACCTCAACATGCTGGGAAAGCGTGAACCGGGGATATACGGCGGCGGAACGCTTGCGGACATCGAAGCCGAGTGCAAGGCCGCCGGCGCGGAACTCGGGCTTGCGGTGGACTTCCGCCAATCCAATCACGAGGGCGTGCTGGTCGACTGGCTTCATGAAGCGAGCGAAAAGGCCGCCGGCGTGGCGATCAATGCCGGCGCCTATACCCATACCTCCGTCGCGCTGCACGATGCGATCCGCGCGATCGGCATCCCGGTCGTCGAGGTGCATATTTCCAACATTCATGCGCGGGAGCAATTCCGCCATAAATCGATGATAGCGCCCGCGACCAAAGGCATGATCTGCGGCTTCGGCCCGCAAAGCTACATCCTGGCGCTGCATGCGCTGAAGACCCTCACGTAATAACAAGAATACAGGACCCCTTTCCATGGCTGACAAGAAATCGGGAATCGATCAGGCGCTGATCCGTGATCTGGCGAACATCCTCAACGATACGGACCTCAGCGAAATCGAGGTCGAGCAGGACGACATCCGCATTCGCGTCTCGCGGGCCGCGCCGCAGATGATGGCGATGCCGCAGATGGCCTATCAGCAGTTCGCCGCCCCGGCACCGGTCGCGGCGCAGGCGAGTCCGGTCGTGTCCGCCGAGCCCGTCCGCAATCTCGCCAATGCCCTGACCGCGCCTATGGTCGGCACCGTCTACCTCGCACCGGCTCCGGGCTCGCGCCCCTTTGTCGAGGTCGGCTCGATCGTCAAGGAAGGCCAGACGCTTCTGATCATCGAAGCGATGAAGACCATGAACCAGATTCCGGCACCGCGCTCCGGCAAGGTCGTCGAAATCATCGTCGAAGACGGTCGCCCGGTCGAGTACGGCGAGCCTCTGATCGTCATCGAGTAAGCCGATGACCATTTCAAAGATCCTCATCGCCAATCGCGGCGAAATCGCCCTTCGGGTGCTGCGCGCCTGCAAGGAACTCGGCATCGCCACCGTTGCCGTGCACTCGACGGCTGACGCCGACGCGATGCATGTGCGGCTCGCCGACGAAAGTGTCTGCATCGGCCCTCCGCCGTCGCGCGACAGCTATCTGAACATCCATCAGATCGTCGCGGCCTGCGAAATCACCGGCGCCGACGCCGTCCATCCCGGTTACGGCTTCCTGTCGGAAAACGCCAAGTTCGCCGACATCCTCGACGCCCACGGTATCACCTTCATCGGGCCGACCGCCGAGCATATCCGCCTGATGGGCGACAAGATCACCGCCAAGAAGACCGCCGTCGAACTCGGCATTCCGGTCGTTCCTGGCTCGCCGGGCGAGGTTTTGCCGGAGAATGCGCTGGAGATCGCCCGGGATATCGGCTTCCCGGTCCTGATCAAGGCGACTGCCGGTGGCGGCGGCCGCGGCATGAAGGTCGCAAAGACCGAAGCCGAACTCGAGGAAGCCGTCTCGACGGCGCGTTCCGAAGCGCTGGCAGCCTTCGGCAACGATGCCGTCTACATGGAAAAATATCTCGGCAAGCCACGCCATATCGAAGTTCAGGTGGTTGGTGACGGCGCCGGCAATGCGATCCACCTGGGCGAGCGCGACTGCTCTTTGCAGCGGCGCCACCAGAAGGTCTGGGAAGAAGCCAACTCCCCCGCCCTCAACGTCGAGCAGCGCATGAAGATCGGCCAGATCTGCGCCGACGCGATGAAGAAGATGAAGTACCGCGGCGCCGGCACGGTCGAATTCCTCTACGAGAACGGCGAGTTCTATTTCATCGAAATGAACACCCGCTTGCAGGTGGAGCATCCGATCACCGAGGCCATCACCGGCATCGACCTGGTGCATGAGCAGATCCGCGTCGCTTCCGGCGCCGGCCTGTCCGTCACTCAGGACGAGATCACCTTCTCCGGCCACGCGATCGAGTGCCGCATCAATGCCGAGGATCCGCGTACCTTCGTTCCCTCGCCGGGCACGATCACGCATTTCCACGCACCGGGCGGGCTTGGCGTTCGTGTCGACAGCGGCGCCTATGCCGGCTACAAGATCCCGCCCTACTATGACAGCCTAATCGGCAAGCTGATCGTGCATGGACGCACCCGTGTCGAATGCATGATGCGCCTGCGCAGGGTTCTCGACGAATTCGTCGTGGACGGCATCAAGACGACGCTGCCGCTGTTCCAGGACCTGGTGGCCAACCAGGACATCGCCAACGGCGACTACGACATCCACTGGCTGGAAGACTATCTGGCCAGGACTGCACCGTGAGGTGAGACGGACATGGCAGGGCGCCGCAGCAGGGACCAGAGGATAACCCCGGAACTCCTGCTGCGCGCCTATTCCATCGGGCTCTTCCCGATGTCGGATGCCGCCGACGACCCGGAGATCTTCTGGGTCGAACCGGAAATGCGCGGCATCCTGCCGCTCGATGCTTTCCATATTTCCAAGAGCCTCGCCAAGGCGGTGCGCAAGAAGCCCTTCGACATCCGCTTCGACACGGCCTTCGACACTGTGGTGGAGAAATGCGCCGAGGAGGCCGAAGACCGGCCGAGCACCTGGATCAACGACACCATCAAGGAACTCTACGGGGCGCTGCACAAGCTCGGCCATGCCCATTCGGTCGAGGCCTGGGAAGGCGATACGCTGGTCGGCGGGTTATACGGCGTGTCGCTCGGTTCGGCCTTCTTCGGCGAGAGCATGTTTTCGCGACGCACCAATGCCTCGAAAATCTGCCTGGTGCATCTGGTGGAGAGACTGAAGATGCGCGGCTTTACCCTGCTCGACACCCAATTCACCACCGAGCACCTCAAGACCTTCGGCGCGATCGATGTTCCCAAGGGCGACTATCTGACGCTGCTCGACAAGGCGATGGACAGCGAGACGCTGCCATTTTGAGCAGCACCCTCACGCGGGATGCCTGATGCGGCGATTGCGCCAGACATTCTCTATGCGGCGTTGAGATCCGCCGTCTCGCCGAACTGGATCAACAGTCGCGGGCTCGTCATGTCGCCGCTCTCCTCGTCCACCTGCACCGAATAGGCAGCGACGCCAATGTGGCGCGCCGACATCGCGGTGGCGATCTTCTCGGCGGAAGCCGCATTTGACGCCTGGCGCATCTCGCCGGGAACCAAGTTTCCTCGGTTCTTCTTGAACGGCAGGACGATGAACTTTTCAGAAAGGGCCATGTTCGTAACTCCTTTTCGTTCCCTCAATGTTCCCATTGCGATACAATGTCAAGCGCCGCATCAGATGGCGCCGTGTGGATGAACCGAATTGCGGGAACAGGTGATTTGACTGGTCTTTGCGGGCTTGCCGGAATAGGCGACCGCGTCACCGACTTGGCCTTTTCGACCGCGCCGGTCGGCACAAGGCGTCAGAACAGCCCGACACTTCCCGGCGGCGTCACCGGGGCCGGCGGCACAGGCTGCTGCTGCGGCACGTCTTCGCCGCCCTGGGGAAGGTCGAGCGGAGGCAAGGCGTCGCCAGGAGCGTCGTTCGGTATTTCCTGTGGCGCATCGAGCGGCGGTGCGGCAACCGGAGCGCTCTCGGCAGGGATGGCTCCACCCTGTTCGCCCGCCGTCTGCGGCTCTACGCTGTCGGCAGGCGGCTGCACGCTGTCGGCAGGTTGCTGCGTCTCGGCGGTGTTTTCGGTCTCGCTCGCCGGTACGGGCGCCGGATGGGCGGCCTTGACGCCCTTCGGGGCGGGTACATCGGAGGTCTGCTTGCAGCCGGTCAGCCACACGTCATAGATGGCGTGTTCAACCGCGTTGAGCGCCGGGCTGTCGGCGAACATCCAGCCGGAAAAAATGCGCCGGATCTTGCGGTCGAGGGTGATTTCGTCGACCTCGACGAAGGCGTCGATCTTCTGCGCCTCGCTCTCGTCGCGGGAATAGCAGATCTTCGGCGTGACCTGCAGGGCACCGAACTGCACGGTTTCGTCGATATAGACATCGAAGGAGGTAATGCGGCCGGTGATCTTGTCGATGCCGGCGAATTCGGCGACGGGATTGGAGATCCGCTCGGCCTGTGCCGGGCCAATGCCCCCCAGGGTGCCGATGGATGCGGCCAATGCCGCCATGCCCATCACAGCCAGGGTTGAGCCACGCCCGATACGCTTCATGTCTGCCATTCTCCAGCCTTCGATTATGCGGGTGCCGCGATCACAGCGGCCTCCACACAGAGGCCCTAGAACCGAATTGTGGCCAAATCCGGTGTCAGTTGCCGGGGGTCCAGGCGTCGTAGTCGCCGGTGACGCGGGGACGTTCGCCGGTCGCTGCGATCGAGCCCTGGGGACGGTAGGCACTTGCCGTGCCCGTGCCATTGGCGCGATGCGGCTTCTGCCATTCCGCGGCCTTGTAGTCCTCCTTCGACGGGGGAACGTCGGTGCGGTAATGCATCCAGCCATGCCAGCCGGCCGGAATGGTCGAGGCATCCGCGTAACCCTTGTAGATCACCCAGCGACGCGGCAGGCCGAAGGTGGTGGTGCCGCCCTCGTAATAGATGTTGCCGAACTCGTCTTCGCCGACCTTCGTGCCCTTGCGCCAGGTGAAGAACCGCGTGCCCATGGTCTGACCGTTCCACCAGGTGAAAAGTTCCAACAGAAGCTGCTTCATGTCTCATCCTTGGCTCCGGGCCTTGTCGACCACCGGCTTGTCATCGTCCTCCGCTTATGCCGCCTCAATGGGTGATTGTCCAGTGATTCGCCGTGCCGCAGCGCTCATTTCAGCTTGTACTTGAAGCCGAAATGGCTCTTGGCAAAACCGAGCCGTTCGTAGAAGCGATGCGCATCGGTGCGGGCGGCATTCGAGGTCAATTGCACCTGGCGCAGGCCGAGCCGCCGGGCCTCATCCAGGCAGAAACCGATCATCTGGCCGCCGATGCCCCGGCCCCGCATGTCGGGCCGGGTCTGCACGGCTTCGAGGATCATAGAGGTCGCGCCGCGTCCGGTCAGCGTCGTGGTCAGCAGCGTCTGGAACGTGCCGACGATCTCTCCGTCACACTCGGCGACATAGAGGGTTTCGCGTGGATTTTGCTCCAGCGTGCGGAAGGCCAGCAGATAGTCGGCACGGGCGGATTCGTCGGTCGTGTCGCCGTGGCCGCCGATATCGTCGGAGGCCAGGATCGCGACGATTGCCGCCAAATCCTCCTCGCGCGCCTTCCTGATGGTGATCGCCGACCCTTGCATATTCTTCCCTTCCGCGTGTTACTGATGCCGAGGTTAGGGAGAATGCAGGAGGGCCGCATGACAGTGAGAGGGTTTTGCACGCTTATTTTCGCGATCGCATTCTCGGCGACGGGCACGATCGCGCAGGAAGGCGGGCGCCAAGGCATCGCCTTCGTCCAGGCACCGGAGATGTCGAGCGGGGTGTGCACCGGCAAGGACGCCGCCACCGCCTTCGACTGCGCGAAGAAGCAGTGCGTCGACGGCGGGGGAACGGACGAGGACTGTCTGGAGCAGGCCTATTGTTTCCCGGCGCGCTTCAGCGTCGACGTCTTCATGCGGTCGTCGGAGGGGCCGCACTGGCACGAATACTATTGCGGCTGGGACACGAAGGAACTGGCGCTCGCCGCAGCCAAGGTCGCCTGCGACAATATCAGGCGGCCCTATCTGATCGAATGCACGCCGGTTCTGATCTATGACGAGGAAGGCAGGTCGGAAGAGGCGCCGATGGACAATTGACGGCCGGTCGGTTCAAACGAGCATCGCTCAACCGAGGCGCTTTTCCATGACGATCGCCGGAAGGCCACTGTCAGGCCCGCCGCAACTCGTCGTGCGGTCGACCTCGACGAAGCCGTGCGCCTCATAAAAGGCGATGGCCGCCGCATTACGAGGTTCGACCTCCAGCCGCATGATCTCGGCATCGGGAAAGCAGCTCTCGATTTCGGCAAACAGATCGCGGCCGATGCCCATGCGCTGGCATGAAGGCCGGACATAGAGCTGGTGCAGGAAGGCGGTCTTGGCCATCTTCGTCGACATCGCCGCATAGGCCATGCCACCGAGCTGCTTTCCGTCGTCCGCCACCAGGAACTCGCCGCCCTTCTTCTCGATCCGCGCTTTCAGGGCCGGGATCGAATGCCAGGCGTCGACCAGTTCGCGCACCTTTGCCTCTCCGTAAAGCGCGTCATAGGTGGCGTGGAAGGTCTCCGACAGCAGGACGCGGAGGGCTTCCGCGTCCTTGAGGCCGGCGGTGCGGACGAAGAACAAGGCTTACTCCTCGACGATGCCGAGCTTGGCCTTGACCAGCGCCTGGACGGCCTGCGGATTGGCCTTGCCGCCGGTCGCCTTCATCACCTGGCCGACAAACCAGCCGGCAAGCGTCGGCTTGGCCAGCACCTTGGCGACCTGATCCGGGTTGGCGGCGATGATCTCGTCGACGGCCTTCTCGATGGCGCCGGTGTCGGTGACCTGTTTCATGCCGCGGCTCTCGACGATCTCGGCCGGGTCGCCGCCCTCGTTGAAGACGATTTCGAACAGGTCCTTGGCGATCTTGCCGGAAATGGTCTCGGCCTTGATCAGGTCGATGATGCCGCCGAGCTGGACGGGCGAAACCGGAGTCTCTTCAATGGCTTTGCCGGCTTTGTTCAAGGCGCCCAGCAAGTCGTTGATGACCCAGTTGGCGGCCGTCTTGCCGTCGCGTCCGGCCGCAACAGCCTCGTAATAATCGGCGATCGCCTTTTCCGAGACGAGCACGGAGGCGTCATAGACCGAGAGACCGAGATCGCGAACGAAGCGGGCCTTCTTGTCGTCGGGCAGTTCCGGCAGGTCCTTCTTCATCGCCTCGATGAAGGCATCGTCGAATTCGAGCGGCAGCAGGTCCGGGTCGGGGAAGTAGCGATAGTCATGCGCGTCTTCCTTCGAGCGCATCGAGCGGGTCTCGCCCTTGCCCGGATCGAAGAGGCGGGTTTCCTGGTCGATGACGCCGCCGTCCTCGAGGATGGCGATCTGGCGGCGGGCCTCATATTCGATCGCCTGGCCGATGAAGCGGATCGAGTTGACGTTCTTGATCTCGCAGCGCGTGCCAAACTCGCCGCCCGGCTTGCGCACGGAAACGTTGACGTCGGCGCGCATCGATCCCTCGTCCATGTTGCCGTCGCAGGTGCCGAGATAACGCACGATCGAGCGCAGCTTCGTCATGTAGGCCTTGGCCTCGTCGGACGAGCGCATGTCGGGCTTCGAGACGATTTCCATCAGCGCGACGCCAGAACGGTTCAGGTCGACATAGGACATGGTCGGATGCTGGTCATGCATCGACTTGCCGGCGTCCTGCTCGAGATGCAGGCGCTCGATGCCGATCTCGATGTCCTCGAAATTGCCCTGGCGGTCGGGGCCGAGCGAGATGATGATCTTGCCTTCGCCGACGATCGGATCCTTGAACTGCGAGATCTGGTAGCCCTGCGGCAGGTCGGGATAGAAATAGTTCTTGCGGTCGAAGATCGAACGCTTGTTGATCTGGGCTTTGAGGCCGAGACCGGTGCGCACGGCCTGGGCCACGCATTCCTCGTTGATCACGGGCAGCATGCCGGGCATGGCGGCATCGACCAGCGACACGTTGGAGTTCGGCGCATTGCCGAAAGTCGTCGACGCGCCCGAAAACAGCTTGGAATTGCTCGTCACCTGGGCGTGGACTTCCATGCCGATGACGATCTCCCAGTCACCGGTGGCGCCGGGGATAAAACGTTTCGGATCGGGCGTGCGGGTGTCAACAAGGGTCATCGGCTGCTCGTGTCATGCGTGGATTTCTCAAGCCCGTGAGGTAGAACAAATGCGGCGGTGGCGCAAGGCTTGTGCGGTCTGCGACCATGGCTCCGGCCGCGCACAAAACGTTAAATGGCTGCGGTTAGGCTGGTGCGCATGACCTCTGCAACCACGCCCATCCTGGTGGCGATCGCCGCGCTCTACAATGTCGTCGTCTTCGGGGTCTACGCCTTCGACAAGGCGGCGGCGCGCAACGGCGACTGGCGGGTGCGGGAATCCACCCTGCTGTGGCTCGCGGTCCTCGGCGGCGGGATCGGGGCGATCCTCGGCCAGCGCGTGCTGCGCCATAAGACGCGCAAGCCGCCTTTCCATGTGGTGCTGCCGGCCCTGTTCGTGCTGCAGATGTTTCTTGGCCTCACCATACTGCTGGCCCCGGAGACAGCCCTTGCCGCCATCCGAGCCGGCGTTCAGGCCCTCGCGGGACGCTAGAATTCCTGTCCGTAGGCGGGAGAGACCGGCGCTGCCAGCTGTTTCGACAGGCCGACCGACTGGACGTCGCGGTCGAGCTTCGGATTGTAGGCGATCGTCAGCCAGTGCACCGCATAGCCGTGTTTCTCGAAGAAGCGCACCGCCTCGTCGTTCTTGGCATGGGTCTGCAAGCTCGCCTTGGTGAAGCCCTGGTGCAGGATCTCCTTTTCGATCTCCTCGAGCAGCGCCGCCCCCAGCCCCTGCCCCTGGAAATCCGGATCGATCCAGAAGTCGGTGATGTTCTCGTCGAGCTCCTCGCGCGCCGCCCAGCCGGCAGGCTGACCGTTCAACTCGATCACCGAGATCGTCAGCCATCCCGAGCGGGTGAAGTTGAGGAAGGCGGACCGGGCGCCCTCGACCATGGTCTTCGTCTCGCCGACGGGGATCATCGCCTTTTCCCAGGCGCGAAAGCCGATGGCGGCGAGGAGATCCGCTTCGTCGCGGCGCGCATTGCGTATGGTGATCATCGGCACCCCATCTTTCGACGATAGTAGACCATCGGACCTGAAATTTTTCCAGCCCGACGCCGGCCCCTCACCAATCTGCGAACATTCTGCATCAATTTCAGCCGCTTAGCCTCACCTCCTCCACAGCCTGCGGCACAAGGGAGCAACGTCCAAGGGCCGAACCACGCTGTGACCGATTCGACACGGCATCCACGGATGACGTCATGCCGCGGCATCGGGCGCTTGACGGCACGGCCGGCCACCCCCATTTTCAAACCGTAACCAATGGAGTTTGGATGTTCCGTCAGTTGGAGTCCCGGCAAAGGCCCCTGCCCGCGATCCTCTGATCCGCGCGCTCGGGCCTGAAAAGCGAAGCCCCGACGCCTAAGCGGCGCCGGTATCGTTTTTGCGCGCTCGCATCAGAGCGCCTATCCGGATCGACACCATGGACATTTCCCGCGCCGAACAGCGCATCCTCCACCTGCTCGCTCAAGGCGGGCGCATCGAACTCACCCGTGACGAAAATCGCAAGATCGAGAAGATCCAGCTCTTCACCCGCGAAGGCTGGGTGTTCGGCGGCCTCGACCTCATCGCCTTCCGCAAGCTGAAGCAGAAGAGGGCGATCAGGTCCTCCGGCGGCCACCCTTACCGCATCACCGAACGCGGCCTGGTGCTGGTCAGGTCACAGCCGGACAACAGGTGAGGAGAACTCTGGCACACCGGCAGCCGCAGGCAGCCGGTGTGCCTCGGCAAAACGGATCGACAACGCACGGTAGAGGCTCGCCTCAGGCGCGATGATGCGCTAGATTATAGCTATGAAGATATCCAACGAACGGCCCGACCTAATGGAACTGACCACTGCGCCTTCGCAGGCGCAGGAAGCGGGCTATGACGACTGGAAGGAATCCAAGGTTCGGCAAGCCATGGACCAGACCCACGACCGTTCGAAAATGATCCCGGCGCATGAAGTCTGGGAGTCGTTCGGTTTTGAACATTAGCTTCACTCCGCAGGCTCTCAGCGACCTTCAGTCGATCCATTCGCATATTGCCGAAGACGACCCAAATACAGCGGACCGAATCATTTCAACGGATAAGACAGGCAATCGATATCCTGGCGGCCTTTCCGTTGCTTGGTCGTCAAGGCGTAGTCGCAGGTTCACGCGAACTCGCTATCGCCGGGCTTCCCTACACAATTGTGTATTCGGCGGCTACAGCAACAAGATTAGATATTCTGACCGTGATCCACCAGCGACGCCAATATCCGCCGCTCAATGAAGGCTAAACAGCCTTCAGGACAGCTTCTGCAGAGCCCCCCGAGCTTTACCAACAGTCTCACGGTCCGCAAGTTCAGCAGGCCGAACGAGAAAATCCCCTACCACCACTTCGCCGGCGTGAACTTGCCGGCGGCCTGTTCGATCACGTGGGCGGTCTTGAACAGCGTGCCTTCCTCGAAGGGGCGGCCGATCAGCTGCAGGCCGAGCGGCAGGCCCTTGGCGTCGAGGCCGGCAGGCACGGAGAGGCCAGGCAGGCCGGCCATGTTGACCGTGACGGTGAAGATGTCGTTCAGGTACATCGCCACCGGATCGGCTGCGAGCGCCTCGTCGCCGATGGCGAAGGCCGAGGACGGGGTCGCCGGCGTCAGGATCGCGTCGACATCGTTGAAGGCCAGTTCGAAGTCGCGCTTGATCAGCGTGCGGACCTTCTGCGCCTGCAGGTAATAGGCGTCGTAATAGCCGGCCGAGAGAACATAGGTGCCGATCATGATGCGGCGCTTGACCTCGGTGCCGAAGCCGGCCGCGCGGGTCTTCTCGTACATGTCGGCAATGTCCTTGCCGTCGACGCGCAGGCCGTAGCGGACGCCGTCATAACGGGCAAGGTTCGACGAGGCTTCGGCCGGCGCGACGATGTAATAGGCCGGCAGCGCATATTTGGTATGCGGCAGGGAAATGTCGACGATCTCGGCGCCGGCGTCCTTCAGCCAGGCAATACCCTGGCTCCAGAGTTTTTCGATCTCATCCGACATGCCATCGACACGATATTCCTTCGGAATACCGATCCGCATGCCCTTCAGCGACTGGCCGAGCGAGGCTTCGTAGTTCGGTACCGGAATGTCGACCGAAGTCGTGTCCTTGGAATCGGTGCTGGCCATCGACCGCAGCAGGATCGCGGCGTCGCGCACGTCGCGGGCGATCGGGCCGGCCTGATCGAGCGAGGAGGCGAAGGCGACGACGCCCCAGCGCGAGCAGCGGCCATAGGTCGGCTTGATGCCGACCGTGCCGGTCAATGCGGCCGGCTGGCGGATCGAGCCCCCAGTGTCGGTGGCAGTGGCGCCGGCGCACAGATGCGCGGCAACGGCTGCCGCCGAGCCGCCGGACGATCCGCCCGGAACGAGCTGCTGGTTGGAGCCACTCGCCTTCCACGGGTTGACGACCGGTCCGTAGTGCGAGGTCTCGTTGGACGAGCCCATGGCGAACTCGTCCATGTTCAGCTTGCCGAGCATGACCGCGCCGTCGTCCCACAAATTCTGGGTCACGGTCGATTCGTATTTCGGCTTGAAGCGGTTGAGGATGCCCGAGCAGGCCTGGGTGTGGACGTCGCGGGTGGCGAACAGGTCCTTGATACCGAGCGGAATGCCCTCCAGCGCGCCTGCCTTGCCTTCGCCGATGCGCGCGTCGGAGGCCTTGGCCATCTCGCGGGCCTTGTCGCCGGTTACCGTCACATAGGCATTGATCACGTCATTGGCGGCCTCGATCGCCTGGATGTAGGCGTCCGTCAGTTCGACGGCCTTGATTTCCTTGGCCGCCAGTTTGGCGCGGGCTTCGGCGATGGTGAGGCTGGTCAGTTCGCTCATGATGTCGGTTCACTTCAGAAAATCGGCGCTTTGGCCAAGCGCCCGGAAATCGGGATCGGCGGAAGGGACGGCGCGGTGCGCCCGTCCTTATTCGACCACCTTCGGCACCAGGAAGAAATTGCGGTCGGTCTCCGGCGCATTGGCGACGATGTCGTCAGCCTTGCCGCCGTCGGTGACCAGATCCTGGCGCTTCTTCATCGCCATCGGCGTGACCGAGGTCATCGGCTCGACGCCGGTAACATCGACCTCGGACAGTTGTTCGACGAAGCCGAGGATACCGTTGAGCTCGCCCATCATCCGTTCCGCCTCTTCTTCGCTGAGCGCGATGCGAGCCAGGTGCGCGACGCGCTTGACGGTTTTGAGATCAACGGACATCGGTATTCTCCAGGTCTTTGGTTTCCTCCGCTATAATGGCCGCAAAGCTTAGGCGCAACGGGGATTTGTCAGACCTCGAGGCTATCCCCGGCGGCGGGCGTGAGCACACGGGTACGCGTGCCATCCATGCCGAGCACGAACTTTTCCGGGGTCGGATCGATGATACCGAACGAGCCGTAGTGGCAGGGCATGGCGATCTTGAAGTCGAAGAAGCGCTGGCAGGCGAGCGCGGCCACCGCGCCGCCCATGGTGAAGCGGTCGCCGATCGGCACGAGGCCGATGTCGGGCTGGTGCAGTTCGTGAATCAGTGCCATGTCGGAGAAGATGTCGGTGTCGCCCATGTGCAGCAGCGAGGCATCCCCTTCAATGTGCAGCATCAGGCCGTTGGCATTGCCGAGCGCGTGGGACACGCCGTCCTCGGTGATCTGCGCCGAGGAATGCAGCGCGTTGGTGAAGGTCACGGTGAACCCGTCGAAGCCGATGGTGCCGCCGGTATTGCCCGCCTCGAGCTTGGTGACGCCTTTCGCGCCGAGCCAGGCGGCAAGGTCGGCATTAGCCAGCACAGTCGCGCCGGTCTCGCCGGCAAGTTTGACCGTGTCGCCGACATGGTCGCCATGGCCATGGGTGAGCAGGATGTGGGTTACGCCCGTTGCCCAATCCTTAGCGTCAAGGCCGGCAAAGCCCGGATTTCCGGTGAAGAACGGGTCGATCAGGATGCTCGCCTTGGCGGTATCGAGCCGAAATGCGGAATGGCCGAGCCAGGTGATCTTCATGGAATTCTCCTTCGGTGCGTTGCCCGGAATATAGGCCATGGCAGGCCGGCGGCAACCGTGTTTTCCTGTTGACCCCGCCCATCGTGTTGCGCCCCGGCCGGGCGTAGGATATGCGGCAACTGCCAAGTTCCGTGCTTGCAGGCCGCCCTCACCGCTCCGGTCGTCCGGCCGACTATCAACGCTTACGACAGGAGACCACAATGGCCGCCGATGATGACGATTATGTATATGACGAAGTGACAGGCGAATGGCGCCCGGCCTCCGAAGTGGCGGCAGCCGCCAATGCCAAGCCGGTCGCCAGGGATTCGGCCGGAAATGTGCTGGCGGACGGCGATTCGGTCACGCTGATCAAGGACCTGAAGGTCAAGGGTACCAACACCACCCTCAAGCAGGGCACTGTGATCAAGTCGATCCGCCTGACGGAAGACCCGGAAGAGATCGACTGCCGGAACGACACGATCAAGGGACTGGTCCTCAGGACCGAGTTCGTGCGCAAGCGCTAGAGTCTGTCAGGTTCATTCTGAACCAGCCAGGCTCTAGCTCTTTTGCTTTCGTTTGCCTTTTCGGGAAAACCGGTCTCCACTTTTCCCTGACAAACTAATTAGCCGGGGCCGCAGCATGACCACGCTGACCATCGAAGAACTCGCGGACGTGCTGCAGCCCCGACAGGCGATTGCCGGTCTCGACCTCGGCACCAAGACCATCGGGCTCTCGATGTCGGATCTGGGCCGACGGTTCGCCACGCCGCGAACCGTCCTCAAGCGGGTGAAGTTCACCCAGGATGCCGAGACCCTCCTCGCTTTCGCGGAAAAGGAGAAGGTCGCCGCTTTCGTCATCGGCCTGCCGATGAACATGGACGGCTCGGCCGGGCCGCGTGTCCAGGCGACCCGCGCCTTCGTGCGATCCATGTCTGAAAAGACCGACATTCCCTTCGTCTACTGGGATGAGCGGCTATCGACGGTCGCCGCCGAACGGGCACTGCTGGAAATGGACGTGTCGCGGGCCAAGCGCAGCGAGCGGATCGATTCGGCGGCCGCCAGCTTCATTCTTCAAGGCGCGTTGGACAGATTGTCGGCGCTGCGCACGACGATTGGCCGCAATTCCGACGAGGCCTGACGCGCCGCCCACCAGGCGGCGATCTTCCGGCGGCGGCGAAACGCGATGATGGCGAAGACGATGGCGCTGTCGACGACGATGGCACGGGCGACGAGGGGCGGAATGGTCTCGGGAGCCAGGCCCAGGGCGTTGCCATAAACGGCAAAGACGAGATCGTGGGCTTGGCGGGTCAGCATGAAGAAGCCGAAACTCAGGTCATAGTAAGAGAGCCCGTACCAGCCGCCGAGCAGCAGGATCGGCAGAGCCCACAAGACCAGAAATACCTTCATGCGGCTCTCCCCTTCCAACGCTGCGGCGGCCAATCGCGGCTCGACCGCGATTCGGGCCAGGCCTGAACCAGCCATTTCGACGCGGCCATCAGGCTCAGCGTCATGGCCGGAACCGCGATGTCGAGCGCCAAGCCGGCGAAAAACGTCGCCATGACACCAGTCAACGTCACCCTTGCCATTGCGGTTCCCATTGCGATGCCCTCAAGCCGTCTGCCTATCGGCGGAGAAACTGGCCCGTTAACCGTCACCTCGCAACGTAAACCCTTTGTTAAGGTTAACGCGCATTGGGGATAACGCAAGATGCACGGCCTCAGCGACCGATGATGCAATGACGAGCGAGGGCGGCCACGTCATTGCCTCGCGCGCCGATCAACTGCTATGCGAAGCGCATCCCTCCCCCGGCGCCGAGCCCAGAAAGTGCCTCCCGATGCTCCTGATCTTCGAAAGCGTCCTGCCGATCTTCCTGCTCGTGCTGCTCGGCGTGCTGCTCAAGCGCTGGCCGCGGATCGATGACAGCCTTTGGGGCGGGCTCGAGCAGTTCGGCTACTACGTGCTCTTCCCGGCACTGCTGTTTCTCACTCTTTCAAAGGCCGATTTTTCGACCATGGACACGGGCGCCGTCAGCCTGGCCGCCCTCGTTTCGGTCGGAATCATGTCGGGCCTGGTGCTGGCGCTGTGGCGACCGCTCAACCGGCTGGGGCTCGAGGGCCCGGCCTTCACCTCGATCTTCCAGACCGCGACCCGGTGGAACGGCTTCATGGCGCTGGCCATCGCCGAAAAGCTGTCCGGTCCGGTCGGGCTGACCGTGGTCGCCGTGGTGATGGCGGCGATCATCATTCCGCTCAACGTCATCAATGTCGGCGTGCTGATCTGGTTCTCCGGCAACGGCCGAAACCTCAAGGACTTCGCCGTGAAGATCGTCTCCAATCCGATCATTCTCGGCGCGGCGAGCGGCGTGCTGGTCAATCTGGCAGGCATACCGGTCTACGCGCCGCTGATGATGGCCGTCGATCTCGTCGCGCGCTCCTCGCTCGGTCTCGGCCTGATCATGGTTGGCGCAGGCCTGAGGATCATGGATGCGTTGAAGCCTCGGCCCAATGTCATCCTCGGCTCGGTGCTCAAGCTGCTGGTGTTTCCCGTCGTGATGGCGGGCGTCGCCCTGCTGTTCGGCGTCGAGGGTGAGGCGCTTTCGATGCTGGTCCTGAGCGC
Organism: Arenimonas sp.; assembly: GCA_019459145.1. Taxonomy (GTDB): domain Bacteria; phylum Pseudomonadota; class Alphaproteobacteria; order Rhizobiales; family Rhizobiaceae; genus Allorhizobium. The sequence continues at coordinate 253,910 of JAIBEK010000020.1, read as the reverse complement.
CGCGGTTCCGACCGCGATGAACGGCTATCTCCTGGCCAAGCAGATGGGCGGCGACGCGCCGCTCTATGCGGCAACCGCGACCGTGCAGACGGTCGCTGCGGTGTTGACCATTCCGCTCGTGCTCTATCTCGTCGGTCAGCTCGCGGCCGGATAGAGCAGGTCGAGGACGTAGCGGGCGTCGAACCGGGCGTCGAGCACGCCATAGGTATGCCGCCAGCCGCCGGCGAGGCGCGATTCGAGGAAGGCATCGGCGATCTTGCCGGCTCCGAGCTTGTAGAGCTCGGCCGCGGCTGCCGCGAGCGCCAGTTGTTCGATCAGCAGGCGGGCAGCCCCTTCGTCACGCTCGGCAAGGGCGGTTGCGGCGCGCAGCACTTCCACCGTCTTCTTGCCCGAGGCGCCGAGATCGCGCTCGAGCCCGGCAAAGATCGTCTCGAACAGATCCTTGCCACGGCTCAGCACACGAAGCAGATCGAGCGCCATGACGTTACCAGAGCCTTCCCAGATCGCGTTGACCGGGGCCTCGCGGTAGTGCCGGGCGATCGGCCGCTCCTCGATGTAGCCGCTGCCGCCGATGCACTCCATGGCCTCGTAGATCAGCGCCGGTGCCATCTTGCAGATCCAGTATTTCACCACCGGCGTCATGACGCGGGCATAGGCGGCATCCACGGCATTCTCGCGGGCGCGGTCGAAGCTGTCGGCGAGCCTCAGGGCCAGAGCGGTCGCGGCGGCGACGTCGAGCGCCATGTCGGCGAGCACGCGCGTCATGATCGGCTGGTCGATCAACTTCTTGCCGAACACCGAGCGGCCGCGCACGTGGTGCACGGCTTCCGCCATCGAGGCGCGCATGATGCCGGCCGAGGCCAGCGCGCAATCGAGCCGGGTCAGCGTCACCATGTCGAGGATGGTGCGAATGCCGTCGCCGGGCGTGCCGAGCAGGAAGCCGAAGGTTTCGGAAAACTCCACTTCCGACGAGGCGTTGGAGCGGTTGCCGATCTTGTCCTTGAGACGCTGGAACTCCAAGCCGTTGGCCGACCCGTCCTCAAGCAGGCGCGGCACGAGGAAACAGCCCATGCCGTCCTTGGTCTGGGCCAGCATGACGAAGGCGTCGCTCATCGGCGCCGACATGAACCACTTGTGGCCGGACAGCCGGTAGATCCCCTCGCCCACCCGCTCGCCGGTGGAGGTGTTGGCGCGCACGTCCGTGCCGCCCTGCTTCTCCGTCATGCCCATGCCGATGGTCACGGCGGACTTCTGCATGGCCGGTTTGTTGGACGAATCATACTTGCGCGACAGGATCTTCGGCGCCCATTCCTTCTGCACGTGCGGCGAGGCGACGAGCGCGGCAACCGAGGCGTTGGTCATGGTCAGCGGGCAGAGATGGCCGCTCTCGAGCTGGGCGGTCAGGAAGAAGCGCACCGCGCGGGACAGGTGTTCATGGCCGCGGACGTCCGGCTGGTTCTCCCACACGGAGGAATGCAGACCGACCGACATCGACCGGCGCATCAGCGCATGCCAGGCCGGATGGAATTCGACAACGTCGAGCCGTTCGCCGCGAACACCATGGGTACGCAGCTGCGGCGGGCTCTGGTTGGCCATGCGCGCCAGTTCCTGCGCCTCGTGCGAGGTCACATACTTGCCGATGACATCGTATTCCTCGCGAACGCCGCGCGACAGGCCGGAGGTCAGGTCGACCAGCAGCGGATCGGAACGATAGGCGTTGATACCGGACCAGGGCTTGGGCTGGTTCAGTTCTGCGAGCTTTTCTTCAGTCCGGTTCATTGGGGTCATGCCGATCCTCTAGCGGAAATCGATTCGTTTTACATGGGGACCGTGCTTCTATCCACACTGCATGTGCTTGCCCCCCGCCCCCTCCTTCTCTATAGACCGCGTGACATCTCAGGAGGACGTCCATGGTCTTCTTTCCCCATCGCCATCTCATCGGCATCAAGGGCCTTACCGAGCAGGACATTACCTATCTGCTCGACAAGGCCGACGAAGCCGTCAAAATCAGCCGCCAGCGGGAGAAGAAAACCTCCACGCTTCGCGGCCTTACCCAGATCAACCTGTTCTTCGAAGCCTCGACGCGGACGCAATCCTCGTTCGAGCTCGCCGGAAAGCGCCTCGGCGCCGATGTGATGAACATGTCGGTCAGTACGTCGTCGGTCAAAAAGGGCGAGACCCTGATCGACACGGCGATGACGCTAAACGCCATGCGGCCCGATGTCCTGGTCGTGCGCCATTCCTCGGCCGGTGCCGCGGCGCTTTTGGCGCAAAAGGTCGCCTGCTCGGTGGTCAATGCCGGCGACGGACAGCACGAGCACCCGACCCAGGCGCTGCTCGATGCGCTGACGATCCGGCGCACCAAGGGCAAGTTGTCGCGCATCATCGTGGCGATCTGCGGCGACGTGCTGCATTCGCGCGTCGCCCGCTCGAACATCCTGCTGCTCAATGCCATGGGCGCACGCGTCAGGGTCGTGGCCCCCGCGACACTTCTTCCGTCAGGCATTGCCGACATGGGCGTGGAGGTCTTCCACGACATGAAGGAGGGCCTGAAGGACGCCGACGTGGTGATGATGCTGCGCCTGCAGCGCGAGCGCATGTCCGGCGCCTTCGTGCCTTCGGTGCGCGAATACTTCCACTTCTGGGGCCTCGACGGCGAAAAGCTCAAGGCCGCCAAGGAGGATGCCCTCGTCATGCATCCGGGACCGATGAACCGCGGCGTCGAGATCGCCTCCGAGGTGGCCGACGGCCCGCAGAGCGTGATCGAACAGCAGGTGGAGATGGGCGTCGCGGTGCGCATGGCGGTGATGGAAGCGCTGCTCGTCTCGCAGAACCAGGGTCCGCGCAGCGAAGGAATGGGCGCATGAACCGGCCGCTCGTCTTGAAGAATGTCCGTATCGTCGATCCGTCGCGCCAGCTTGACGCCGTCGGCACGATAATCGTTGGCGAAGACGGCCGCGTGCTGGCTGCCGGTGCGGACGCACGGAACCAGGGTAGCCCCGATGGCGCCGAAGTTCGGGACTGCGCCGGCCTGACCGCCGTTCCGGGTCTGGTGGATGCCCGCGTCTTCGTCGGTGAACCGGGCGCCGAGCATCGCGAGACTATCGCCTCGGCCAGCCGCGCGGCTGCGGCCGGCGGCGTCACCTCGATCATCATGATGCCGGACACCGATCCGGTGATTGACGACATCGCGCTGGTCGAGTTCGTCAAGAAGACGGCGCGCGACACGGCCGTGGTCAATGTCTATCCGGCCGCCGCGCTGACCAAACACCTCGCCGGCGGCGAGATGAGCGAGATCGGCCTTCTGCAGCAGGCCGGCGCCGTGGCCTTCACCAATGGCCGCCACGGATTGGCCGACAGTCAGGTGCTGCGCCGCGCCATGACCTATGCGCGCGAATTCGGCGCCGTCATCGATCTCGAGCCGCGCGAAGACTATCTCGGCAACGGCGTGATGAATGCCGGCCTGTTCGCCAGTTGGCTCGGCCTGCCCGGCGTGCCGAGGGAGGCCGAGATCATCCCGCTCGAGCGCGACCTGCGCATTGCCGGGCTGACCGGCGCCAGGTTCCATTCCTCCAAGATTTCCGTGCCTGAATCGGCGGAAGCCATCCGCCTGGCGCGCAGCCGAGGCGCCAATGTGACCTGTGGCATCTCGATCAATCACCTGGCGCTGAACGAGAACGACATCGGCGAATATCGCACCTTCTTCAAGCTGACGCCGCCGCTGCGCTCCGAAGACGACCGCATGGCCATGGTCCAGGCGATCGCCGACGGTACTGTCGACATCATCGTCTCCTCGCACGATCCACAGGACGTCGACACCAAGCGGCTTCCCTTCGCGGACGCGGCAGACGGCGCGATCGGCCTGGAAACCCTGCTGTCGGCGGCCCTTCGCCTGCACCATTCGGGGCAGGTTTCGCTGATGCGGCTGATCGACGCCATGTCGACGCGCCCTGCCCGGATCTTCGGCCTGGAGGCCGGGTCCCTCAAGCCGGGCTCCAGGGCGGACATAACGCTGATCGACCTCGACGAGCCATGGCTGGTCGCCAAGGAATTGCTCTTGTCGCGCTCGAAGAACACACCCTTCGAGGACGCCCGCTTTTCGGGACGTGCGGTCGCGACCTATGTCGCAGGCAATTGCGTGCATTCGCTCTAGGAAGACCAAGGGGGACTTAAGTGGCCAGCATGAATTTTCTCGCGATCGGTTGGCCGGCAGTGATTGCGGTCCTCAGCCTCGGCTATCTCATGGGCTCGATCCCGTTCGGCCTGTTGCTCACCCGCATGGCCGGCCACGGCGACCTGCGCTCGATCGGTTCGGGCAATATCGGCGCGACCAACGTGCTGCGCACCGGAAACAAGAAACTCGCTGCCGCCACCCTTGTCCTCGACGCGCTGAAAGCGACCATCGCCGCCGTCATCGCTCAAGCCGTGTTCGGCCAGAATGCCGGCCTCATCGCCGGCTTTGCCGCCTTCATCGGCCATCTCTTTCCGATCTGGCTCGGCTTCAAGGGCGGCAAGGGCGTCGCGACCTATATCGGCACCCTGCTCGGCGTCGCGCCGCTGATGGTCCTGGTCTTTGCTGCCGTGTGGCTGGCCGTCGCCTTTGTCAGCCGCTACTCCTCGCTGTCCGCCCTGGTTGCAACCCTTGTCATTCCAGTTGCGTTGTGGATACTGGGAACGCCCGAGGCAGCGCTGGTGACGGCCGTGATGACGGCCATCAGCTACTGGCGCCACAAGGCCAATATCGAAAGACTGATCGCGGGCACCGAGAGCAGGATCGGGCAAAAGGGATGACGCCATGCCGGGGCCGAGCGCAAGACGAACAGGGATTGCGCTGAACGACCGGCAAAGGATCAGTTGGCTGAGACTGATCAGAAGCGACAATGTCGGTCCTGCGACCTTTCGCGACCTCATCAATCATTTCGGCACGGCGGAAACCGCGCTTGCCATGCTGCCGGAGCTTTCCCGGCGTGGTGGTTCGACGCGCGCGATCCGCATCGCCAGCGAGGCGGAAGCCGAGCAGGAACTGGAGACCGCGGCGCGGTTCGGCGCGCGTTTTCTCGGCATCGGCGAACCCGACTATCCCCCGGCGCTGCGACAGATCGACGGAGCGCCGCCGCTGCTGGCCGTCAAGGGCGACCTTTCGGCGGCAAGCCTTCCGGCCGTCGGCGTGGTCGGATCGCGCAATGCCGATCAGCGGGGCGAAGTTCGCGGCGCTCATGGCGCGCGACATCGGCCGGGCCGGCTATGCGATCATTTCCGGTCTTGCCCGCGGTATCGACACCGCAGCCCACCGCGCCAGCCTGGACACCGGGACGATCGCCGCCATGGCAGGCGGGCTCGACAAGCCCTACCCCCCTGAAAACATCGAATTGCTCCGCGAGATCTGGGACGGTCGCGGTCTGGCGATTTCGGAAATGCCGTTCGGCTGGGAGGCACGGGCTCGCGACTTTCCCCGGCGCAACCGGCTGATCGCCGGTGTCTCGCTCGGAGTGGTGGTGGTCGAGGCGGCGGCACGGTCGGGCTCGCTGATCACCGCGCGGCTCGCCGGCGATTTCGGCCGGCTCGTCTTTGCCGTGCCCGGATCGCCGCTGGACCCGCGCTGCGAAGGCACCAACGGGCTGTTGAAGGATGGCGCAACCGTGACCACTCGGCCCGAAGACGTGCTGCAGGCGCTGGCGCCGCTGTCGCAGATCGACCTTCTTTCCGGCCACGAGGCGGAGGAACCGGCCGGAGACGGGCAACATCAGCCGACGCCGCCGCCAAGCGATGACGAACGGGTCCGCATCACCGACGCTCTCGGACCGACGCCCGTCGAGATCGACGACATCGTGCGCCATACCGGGCTTGCGCCGGCGGCGGTCTATCTCGTGCTGCTGGAACTGGACATTGCCGGGCGGTTACATCGGCATCCGGGTGGGCTTGTTTCCATTGCGATGATGGATTGACAGGGCGCGGCGGCCCATCTGCAGGTCGCCCGCCTCGACATAGGCCATTTCGATCAGGTAACAGAGCATTTCCGCTCCCTCGTTTTCCGCAACCATACGCAACTCGCCGAGCATCTGCCGGACATAGGCAATGTTTTCCGCCGCGCGTGACTCGCCGCCGTTCATCGCTTTCGAGACCATGCTTCCCATCCACATTTGCCGCCTGGAGCGACCGAACCCCTGTGGGGAAAAACGATAGTTCCATTTATCGGAAATTGCAATCTTGCACAAATCTACACCAGGTTGCATCGCGTTGCAGGCAGGAGAAAATCCAACTGCCCCCTTGACCGCAGCCGAATCCCCCTCCATGTCGGGAAACCGGTTATCGGGACCAGGCCCCTTCGCCCCGCAGGCAAGCCTTTTCCGCAGTACAGAGAAACGCAATGGATGTCGTAGTCGTAGAATCTCCTGCCAAGGCCAAGACGATCAACAAGTATCTCGGGCCCGGCTACAAGGTGCTGGCGTCCTTTGGCCACGTGCGCGATCTGCCGGCCAAGGATGGCTCCGTGCGCCCCGATGACGACTTCGCCATGGACTGGGAAGTGGACACCGCATCGGCGAAGCGGATGAAGGACATTTCCGACGCCATGAAGGGCGCCGACGGTCTCATCCTGGCGACCGACCCGGATCGCGAGGGCGAAGCGATTTCCTGGCACGTGCTCGATCTCTTGAAGAAGAAGAAGGTCATCGGCGACAAGCCTGTCAAGCGCGTCGTCTTCAACGCCATCACCAAGAAGGCCGTGCTCGACGCCATGGCCAATCCGCGCGACATCGATACGCCGCTGGTCGACGCCTATCTGGCGCGCCGTGCGCTGGATTATCTCGTCGGGTTCAACCTGTCTCCGGTTCTGTGGCGCAAGCTGCCCGGCGCGCGGTCGGCCGGCCGCGTCCAATCTGTGGCCTTGCGCCTCGTCTGCGACCGCGAAAACGAGATCGAGCGCTTCGTTGCGGAAGAATATTGGAACATTTCCGCACTGTTGAAGACGCCGCGCGGCGAGGAGTTCGAGGCAAGGCTGGTCTCGCATCTCGGCAAGCGCATCCAGCGCAATTCGGTGACCAACGGCGATCAGGCGAGCACCATCAAGTCGTTGCTCGAAGGCGCGCAATATGTCGTCGACAGTGTCGAGGCCAAGCCCGTCAAGCGCAATCCGGGTCCGCCCTTCACCACCTCGACCCTGCAGCAGGCCGCCTCCTCCAAGCTCGGCTTCTCGGCATCGCGCACCATGCAGGTCGCGCAGAAGCTCTATGAAGGCATCGACATCGGCGGCGAGACCGTCGGTCTCATCACCTATATGCGTACCGACGGCGTGCAGATGGCGCCGGAAGCGGTCGAGGCGGCACGCGCCGCCGTCGCCGATCAGTTCGGCCCACGCTACGTTCCGGAAAAGCCGCGCTTCTATTCGACCAAGGCGAAGAACGCCCAGGAAGCCCACGAAGCGATCCGCCCGACCGACTTCAACCGCTCGCCCGACAAGATACGCCGCTTCGTCGATTCCGACCAGTTGCGCCTATACGACCTGATCTGGAAGCGCGGCATTGCCAGCCAGATGGCGTCTGCCGAGATCGAACGGACCACGGTCGAAATTCTCGCCGACAACAACGGCGACAAGGCCGGCCTGCGCGCCGTCGGCTCGGTCATCCGCTTCGACGGCTTCATCGCCGCCTATACCGACCAGAAGGAAGAGGGCGAACCGAGCGAGGATGGTGACGACGAAGGCCGGCTGCCGGAGATCAATGCGCGGGAAGCGCTCGCCAAGAAGCAGATCAACGCCAGCCAGCACTTTACCGAGCCGCCGCCGCGCTATTCGGAAGCGACGCTGATCAAGAAGATGGAAGAGCTCGGCATCGGCCGCCCCTCCACCTATGCCGCGACGCTGAAGACGCTCAGCGACCGCGAATATGTGACGATCGACAAGCGCAAGCTGATCCCGCACTCCAAGGGGCGCCTGGTCACGGCGTTTCTCGAGAACTTCTTCACCCGCTATGTCGAATATGATTTCACCGCGGATCTCGAGGAGAAGCTCGACAAGATCTCCGCCGGGGAACTGAACTGGAAGGACGTGCTGCGCGAGTTCTGGACAGACTTCTTCGCCCAGATCGAGGATACCAAGGAACTGCGCGTCACCAATGTGCTCGACGCGCTCAACGAGGCCCTGGCACCGCTGGTCTTCCCCAAGCGCGAGGACGGCTCGGACCCGCGCATCTGCCAGGTCTGCGGCACCGGCAACCTGTCGCTCAAGCTCGGCAAGTACGGCGCCTTCGTCGGCTGCTCGAACTATCCGGAATGCAGCTACACCCGTCAGCTCTCCTCCGAGGGCGGCGCGGATGCCGAGGCCTCGGGATCGAACGAACCGAAGGCACTGGGCAAGGATCCGGTGACCGACGAAGAGATCACCCTGCGCAGCGGTCGTTTCGGCCCTTACGTCCAGCGCGGCGACGGCAAGGAGGCCAAGCGCTCCTCGCTGCCCAAGGGCTGGACACCGGACAGCATCGACTTGGAAAAGGCACTGTCGCTGCTCTCGTTGCCCCGCGAAGTCGGCCCGCATCCGGAGACCGGCAAGATGATCACCGCCGGCCTTGGTCGTTACGGGCCGTTCATCCTGCATGACGGCACCTATTCCAACCTCGAGAGCATCGAGGATGTGTTGTCGGTCGGCCTCAACCGCGCCGTCACGGTTCTGGCGGAAAAGCAGAGCAAGGGTCCCGGCGGACGCGGGCGCACCGCCGCCGTCGCCCTCAAGGAAATCGGGGAACATCCAGACGGCGGCGCGATTACTGTTCGCGATGGCAAATATGGTCCCTATATTAACTGGGCGAAGATCAATGCCACCCTGCCCAAGGGCAAGGACCCACAGTCGGTGACGATGGAGGAAGCCTTGCTGATGATCGCCGAGAAGGCGGGCAAGAGCGGGACCAAGAAGACCGCAGCGAAGAAGGCCCCGGCCAAGGCCGCCGCGAAACCGAAGGCCGCCAAGGCCAAGGCTTCGGACGCGGATGCGACCGGCGCCAAGGCGAAGAAGACAACCGCCGCCAAGCCGAAGGCCAAGGCGGCAGCGAAAACGAAGAAGAGCTAGATTTGAGCAAGACCCCGCGCGACCGTTCTCCCACCCCCGCCTCCGGCAACCGCAGGAGCCGGCGCGCGGAGGCCGCGGGCGCGTCCGGCGACAAGCCTGTAATCATTCACGGCGAGATCCCGCCGCGCGAGGTGTTGCTGGAGTTCATCGCCGACAATCCCGACCGCGCCTCCAAGCGTGAGATCGCCAAGGCTTTCGGCCTCAAGGGCGATGCACGGGTGGAGCTCAAGGAGGTCTTGCGCGCGCTCGAGAGCGACGGCCTGGTGCAGAAGGACCGCAAGTCGCTGAAGCGGCCCGGAGCGCTTCCCCCGGTCACCGTGCTCGACATCACAACCCGCGACAAGGACGGCGAGTTGATCGGCCGTCCGGCGGAATGGAACGAGGAACTGGGCGTCGCGCCCGCTGTCGCCATCCGCCAGTCGAGCGCCGACCGCGCCAAGGGCAAGGCGCCCGTCGGCGGCCTGGGCGACCGGGTGCTTGCCAAGATATTCGCCTCCAAGGACCGGGCCGGCCCGGCCTACACCGCTCGAATCATCAAGATCATCGATCGCCACCGCGACGCGTTGCTCGGCGTCGTGCGCGAAATGCCCGGCGGCGGTGCCCGCCTGATGCCGATCGAGCGGCGCGGCGAGGAGATGCAGATTGCACCCAACGACCTGGGCGACGCCAAGGACGGCGATCTGGTCGAAGTCGAGATCGCCCGCACCGGCCGCCTGGGCCTCACGCAGGCGCGTGTGCTCACCGTCATCGGGTCGGTGGCCTCGGAAAAGGCGATCTCGATGATCGCCATCCATGCCCATGGCATCCCGCACATCTTCCCGCAATCGGTTCTCGCCGAGGCGGAAGAGGCCAGCGCCGCCACCATGTCGCATCGCGAGGACTGGCGCGATGTCCCGCTGATCACCATCGACCCGCACGACGCCAAGGACCATGACGATGCCGTCTATGCCGAGCGCGACCCCTCGCCCGACAATCCCGACGGCGTGATCGTCACCGTGGCGATCGCCGACGTCTCCTGGTATGTGCGGCCGAAATCGGCGCTCGACCGCGAGGCAGTGAAGCGCGGCAATTCCGTGTATTTTCCCGACCGTGTCGTGCCGATGCTGCCGGAGCGCATCTCCAACGATCTCTGCTCGCTGCGCGAGGGCGTCGACCGGCCGGCGCTTGCCGTTCGGATGACGTTCTCGAAGGAAGGCCGCAAGGCCGGCCATACCTTCCACCGCGTGATGATGAAGAGTGCGGCCAAGCTCTCCTACCAGCAGGCCCAGGCGGCGATCGACGGCAAGCCGGACGACAAGGCCGGCCCGCTCTTGGAACCCATCCTGAAGCCGCTGTGGCACGCCTACGAGGTGTTGAAGCGCGGCCGCGACCGGCGCCAGCCACTCGAACTCGACATGCCCGAGCGCAAGATCATCCTCAAGCCCGACGGCACGGTCGACCGGGTGCATGTGCCGGAGCGTCTCGATGCGCACAAGCTGATCGAGGAAATGATGATCCAGGCGAACGTCGCCGCCGCCGAGACACTGGAAAAGAAGCGCCAGCCGCTGGTCTACCGGATCCATGACGCGCCGAAGCTGTCGAAGCAGGAGGCACTGCGCGAGTTTCTCGCCACGATCGGCCTGACGCTCGCCAAGGGGGCGGGCCTGCGCTCCAATTCGTTCAACGGCATTCTCGCCAAGGCGCTCGACACGCCGCACCAGACCATGGTCAACGAAATGGTGCTGCGTAGCCAGAGCCAGGCGATCTACAGCCCCGAAAATATCGGCCATTTCGGCCTGAACCTTTTGAAATACGCGCATTTCACCTCGCCGATCCGCCGTTATGCCGACCTGATCGTCCACCGGGCGCTGGTCGGCTCGCTCGGGCTCGGCGAAGGCGGCATCACGCCGGAGGAAGAGGCCTCGCTCGACGACATCGCGGCGGAAATCTCGACCTTCGAGCGGCGCGCCATGGCCGCCGAGCGCGACACCATCAACCGGCTGATCGCCCATCACCTGGCGGCCCGGATCGGTGACGAGTTCGACGGGCAGATCTCGGGCGTCACCAAGGCCGGGCTGTTCGTTACCCTGCCGCAATTCGGCGCCGATGGCTTTGTCCCTGTTTCAACGCTCGGACGCGACTACTATATCTATGACGAGGCGCATCAGGCGCTGTCCGGCGAAAAGACCGGCTTGGGCTATCGCCTCGGTGATTCCATCCAGGTCAGACTGGTGGAAGCCATTCCGCTTGCCGGTGCACTGCGATTCGAAATGCTGAGCGAGGGGCGCGCCATGCCGCCCGCCACACGCTCGTTCCACAAGGCCGGCCGGCGCGGCGCGTCGAGGAAGCCCGGCACGCGGCCCAACCGGCCGAGACGGTGAGGAAAACCATGGAAGGAAATGAGATGCCAGCCAGCCAGCAGGACGAACCCATGCGCTTCGGCGCAGACGCCGTGACGGAGCGTCCGCTCGGGCGCTCGATCATGCGCGGTCTCCTCAACCAGTGTCCGGCCTGCGGCAGCGGCAAGCTTTTCCGGGCCTATCTGAAGCCGGTCGATACCTGCGCGGCCTGCGGCGAGGAGATTTTCCATCACCGCTCCGACGACCTGCCGCCCTATCTGGTCATCATGGTGCTCGGTCACGTTCTGCTCGGCGGCTTCATGATGACCGACCTGATCTTTCCGGCTTCGGACTGGATCCATCTCGCCATCTGGGCACCGCTCGGCGTCATCACAGCGCTTGTCACGATCCAGCCGATCAAGGGCGGCGTAATCGGCCTGCAATGGGCGCTGCGCATGCACGGATTCGGCGGCGAGACCGACGAGGCTGAAAACTTTGGGCCGAAGACCAACCCATGACATCGCATCCCTTCGAGATGCAGGACAAGGCATCCCAGGCTGCCGTGAGACTGCGGCCGCGCGACGCGGCATCGCTTCTGCTCATCGATCGCTCGGGCTCCGGCCCGCGCGTGCTGGTCGGCAAGCGGGGCAGCGGCCACGCCTTCATGCCCAACCTTTATGTCTTCCCCGGCGGACGGCGGGATCGCAGCGACAGCCGGCAGGCGATCCTGCGCGATCTAGACCCCCGTGTGCTGGCGAAGCTCGGAGGTGACCTGGAGAGCGGCACCGCCCTCAGCCGGGGCCGTGGCCTAGCATTCGCCGCCGTGCGCGAACTCGACGAGGAGACCGGGCTGGTCATCGGTCGGCGCGAGCTCGGGCGCAACCGCACCCCGCGCCTGTGCGCCGATCTCGGCAGCCTGCGCTATGTGGCGCGCGCCATCACCCCGCCCGGCAATGTCAGGCGCTTCGACACCCGCTTCTTTCTCACCTTCACCGACGAGGCCGAAGTCGACCCCCGGGCGATCTCCGATTCGTCCGAGTTGCACGACCTTCGCTGGCTTGACATGCACGACCTTTCCGGTCTGAACATGCCGGACATCACGAAGACCATTCTCCAGGACGTGAAGGCGCAGATGACCGTCGATCCCTCCCTGCCTTTCGGAGGCAGCCTGCCCTTCTATTATTCCCGCCGCGGCCAATTCTTCCGCGACGTTATCTGAGGATCATCCGATGACGAGTTCGGGAAACGGCGCAAACGGCCACCGCGAGGATATTCACTGGCCCTCGCTTATCGCGGCCATCTCGGCGATCTCCGCGGTCGGCATCGCGATCGGGCTCGGCCTGCCGCTGCTCAGCATCATCCTGGAGAAGCGCGGCATTTCGTCCACGCTGATCGGACTGAATTCCGCCATGGCCGGCATCGCCGCCATGATCGCCGCCCCGATCACGACAAAACTGGCGCACAGCGTCGGCGTGGCACGCACCATGCTTTGGGCGGTCGCTCTGTCGGCCATCAGCGGGCTGGGCTTCTACTATGCCGACCAGTTCTGGATGTGGTTTCCGCTGCGGCTCGTCTTCCATGGCGCCACGACGACGCTTTTCATCCTGTCCGAGTTCTGGATCAATGCCGCGGCGCCACCCTCGCGCCGGGGCCTCGTGCTCGGCATCTATGCAACGGTGCTGTCGCTTGGCTTCGCCAGCGGCCCCCTGATCTTCTCGCTGATCGGCAGCGACGGCATCCTGCCGTTTGCCGTCGGTGGCATCGCGATACTCCTGGCGGCGGTACCAATCTACATCGCCCGCGGCGAGAGCCCGCAACTGGACGAAAAACCGAGCAGCCATTTCCTGCGCTATATCTTCCTGGTTCCGACCGCGACGGCCGCCGTCTTCGTCTTCGGCGCCGTGGAGGCCGGTGGCCTTTCGCTGTTCCCGATCTACGCGACGCGGATCGGATTTGGCGAATCGCAGGCCGCATTGCTGCTGACGGTGATGGGAATCGGCAACATGATCTTCCAGATCCCGCTCGGCTTGCTGTCGGATCATCTGAAGGATCGCCGCCTTCTGCTGTCGGCCATGGCCGTCATCGGGCTCTGCGGGTCGCTGGCCCTTCCCCTGCTGTCGGATAACTGGCTGTTGATGGCCGTCGTGCTGCTGTTCTGGGGCGGCAGCGTCTCCGGCCTCTATACGGTCGGCCTCAGCCATCTGGGCTCGCGCCTGACCGGTTCGGACCTTGCGGCGGCCAACGCGGCCTTCGTCTTCTGCTATGCGGTCGGCACCGTCGCCGGCCCGCAGGCGATCGGGGCGGCGATCGACATTTCCGGAAACCACGGCTTTGCCTGGGCGATTGCCGGCTTTTTCGGCCTCTACGTGGCACTTTCCGTGGCAAGACTGTTTTTCAAAGGTAAACGGACTTGACTTTTCCGGCGCGATTTGTAGTTTCGCGCCAGATTTGCCGTGGGCTTCGTTCGGTCGTCCACGGCTTCGTTTATTAGAGGCAGGACGACCATGGCCAAGGCTACAACAATCAAGATCAAGCTGCTGTCGACAGCCGACACGGGTTTCTTCTACGTCACGACCAAGAACAGCCGTACGATGACGGACAAGATGACGAAGACGAAGTACGACCCGATCGCTCGCAAGCACGTCGAATTCAAAGAAACCAAGATCAAGTAATTCTTGATCGGTTTCCAGCGTATCAGGCGCGTTGCCCCGGCAGCGCGCCTTTTTCGTTTTCCGATGGCGGGAATGGTTGCCGCAGCTGTTCGTCCCGCAGCGACGCCCTCTCGGCAAGTGGCGCAGAAAAGCAAAAGGCACCGCGCCTCGACGGCTGCGGTGCCTTGCTACATGAACGGGGGTCGGTCGGTACGCAAATACGGCACGAGGAACCGTTTATTACTTGCGTACCAACCGACCGACCCCACGACCCAGGAGATGCGGCGGACCTGAGCATCATGGGGCATCGATTGGCCTCTTTTGCGAGGCGTTCTTTCTGTTGATCTCAACTTCGCTCAACTTGAGAAGAAAATCAATAGTTTCTTAACTCTTCCACACATTGCTTTCAGCTATGGTTAAAATCAGAGAGGCCGGTACAGTTTAGGTTGCTGGTCTACAATCTTTTCACGGAAATTTTACTTTGCAACATTTGCGGAATACTAAAGTAAGTTTGACCGCAGGGCGCAAGATAGATCGTCATTTCCAGGGTTTGGAACTTGCGGCATATAATCTAATTCTAATATATATGAGTACAACTAAAAATACCACGCGCACATCATCGCCTGATACAAAAACTATAAGGATGAATTACTGACGCTCACTCAAAATAGTGCGCAACAACACTAAAAATACAAAAGGAAATCTGCCGAGAATGCCCTGAATACATTCGGAGCGGCTTGCAACGCACGACGCTCGATCCCGTGATTTTGGCTATTGTCATGCACAGGGGATTTTCGCGCAATCCCCCAATCCGGCAACTTGACAGAAAAAGAATTATCAGTTCGACGCCATCAGACGTTCGGTGGGCGTCGTTTCGCTACACCGCGCATCAAGCCGCGGCGGCGACAACCCGGTTACGGCCGTCCCGTTTCGCCTGATAAAGCGCCAGGTCGGCCTGTTTCAGCAACTGCTCCGGCGTATCGACACCCCGGCTGGCCGTCGCAATGCCCATGGACGCCGTGATCTCCAGCGAGATGCCGGTCCCTTTCAACACGAAGGGTTTGGACTCGATGATGGCCCGCAGGCGCTCGGCGACATGGGCCGCCACGTCGGGTGGCGTGTCCGGCATCACCACGACGAACTCCTCGCCTCCGTAGCGGCACGCCAGGTCGGCGCCACGCACGGTCGAACGGATCCGCATGGCGAACTCCTTCAGCACCTCGTCGCCGGCGTCATGGCCATAGGTATCATTGACCTGCTTGAAGCGGTCGATGTCGGTGATGCAGACCGAGAGCGGCTTGCCACGCGCCTGAGCGCGGGTGAACAGCATCTTCAGATGGCTGTCGAGATAGCGGCGATTGTGCAGCCCGGTCAGGCCGTCTGTCACCGCGAGCTCGATCGTCTGCGTCACACTGTGGCGCAGACGGTCATTGAAGCGCTTGCGCCGGATCTGGGTCAGCGTGCGGGCCACCAGCTCGTTCGGATCGAGTGGGCGCACGATGTAGTCGTTCACCCCGAGATCGAGGGCGCGCACGATCATCTGTTCGTCGCCGAGTTCGGTAATCAGCAGGATCGGGATGATCCGCGTCCGCTCCAGCGAGCGCAGTTGCGAGCAGAGCCTAAGCGGATCATAGTCATCCAGATTGCCGTTGACGATCACCAGATCATAGGCGTTTTCAGCCGCGTCGAACACCGCCGCCTGCGGATCGGACATCGCGGTTACCAAGGCGATCGGCTTCAGCGTCCTGACGATGCGTTCCTGCGAGCTGCCGCGGCTGTCGACCAGCAGCACCTGGGCGGCCTCTTCGAGCCTGCCGTCGTTGAGACGAAGCGGATCGTCGATGCCGATGGATTGCGCCGTATCGGCACGGATGCGCAACTCGTCGCTCAACGTCTTCAGGCGCACCAGGCTCTTCACCCGGGAGATCAATTGCAGGTCGTTGACCGGCTTGGTGAGGAAGTCGTCGGCGCCGGCCTTCAACCCACGCACGCGATCGGACGGCTGATCGAGCGCCGTGACCATCACCACCGGGATATGGGCCGTGCGCGGATTTGCCTTCAGCCGTTCGCACACTTCAAAACCGTCCATGTCCGGCATCATGATGTCGAGCAGGATCACATCGACCTGCGTGCGGTCGCAGATGTCCAGAGCGTCTCGGCCGTTATCAGCGGTCAGCACATCGAAATACTCGGCGATCAGCCGCGCCTCGAGCAGTTTCACATTGGCCGGGATGTCGTCGACGACAAGAATTCTCGCGGTCATCGGCCCCGTTCCCTCACGCGTCGCCCAGATAGGTCTTGATCGTCTCGATGAACTTCGGCACCGAAATCGGTTTCGAGACATAGGCCTCGCAACCACCCTGGCGGATGCGCTCCTCGTCGCCCTTCATCGCAAAGGCCGTGACAGCGATCACGGGAATCACGTGCAGCTCCGGATCTTCCTTCAGCCATCGCGTGACGTCGAGGCCCGAGACCTCCGGCAATTGAATATCCATCAGAATCAGGTCGGGACGGTGCTGGCGGGCCAGATCGAGCGCTTCTAGGCCGTTGCGGGTCTGGATCGTCTCATAGCCCGAAGCTTCGATAAGATCGCGGAAGAGCTTCATGTTGAGCTCGTTGTCTTCGACAATCATTACCTTCTTCGGCATAAACCCCGTCCCTTGATCCCGCCTGGCGTCCGCTCATCTTTACGGCGCGGCAGTCTGCACTTCTGGTGCGATCCCATGCTAAGGTCATTTGGTTGAGAAATAGGTAACTCTGTCAGAGAAGACAAAAAGGCCGATGAAGAACAGCAGCATATCCGCCGAAGCCGAGGAAACCGCCATTGCCGTGCTCGGCTGGCTGGCGGGGGAACCAGACATGCTGGGGCGCTTTCTGGCGCTGTCGGGCACGCGTCCCGACCAGTTGCGGCAGTCGGTCGGCGACCCGGCCTTCATGGCCGGCATGCTGGATTTCCTGATGGCGCATGAGCCTACGCTGATGGCCTTCAGCACGGCAACGGGCATCGCGCCGGAAGCCGTGGTCCGGGCCTCGCAGCACTATACCGGCCCGACGCTCGATTCGGGAGAATGCTGAATGGTGATCGGGCTCGACGCGGTCCGGTTGACGGCAAGACCACTGGTCGTGTGCGACGTCGATGACGTCGTGCTCGAATTCGTCACGCCCTTCCGGGCATTTCTTCAAAGCCGAGGCCATCGGCTCCTGCCCCGTTCGTTCCGGCTGCACGGCAATATCGTATGCGCCCTGGATGAAACACCGCTCGAAGACGGCGCCGTCAGCGAGTTGATCGAAGCGTTCTTCGCCGCCCAGGAGGCGTGGCAGACGCCGTTCCTCGGGGTCGTGGACACGCTGGCACGCCTCGCCGCGCGCGCCGACCTGGTCTTCCTGACGGCGATGCCGGCACGCCATGCGCCGGCCCGCAGGCGCCTGCTCGATCTTTTCGCCCTCGACTATCCGTTGATCGCGGCGGAAGAAGCCAAAGGTCCGGTGGTTCATCGGTTGCACGCCGGACGCCCTCTCCCGGTCGCCTTCGTCGACGACATGGTGCACAATCTTCATTCGGTCGGCGACCATGTTCCCGACTGCCTGCTCGTCCATCTGCCGCCGCCGGTCGACATCCACGCCCTGGCGCCGCCGGCCGGTGCGGCCGTGCGCCGGGCGCTCGATTGGACGGAAGCCGAGCAACTCATCTGCGCCCACCTGGCGACCTGACGGCGCCGCACCGGCGGATCGATCCGGCCGGCAGAAACCATCCATCGGCCTGGTCTTGCGGCGCGCGATGCAAGTCCCTATCCTGCCGTTGTTCAACCTTTGTTCCTGCCATGACCGATGACGCGATCCAGTATCCGGGTTTTTGCCGCGACTGCCTGACGGGTCAGGCGGAGGGAGCAAAGCGTTGCCGCGCCTGTGGCAGTCCCCGCCTCGTCTACCATCCGGAACTCTACCGGCTGACGCTCGCCCATATCGATTGCGACGCCTTCTATGCCTCGGTCGAGAAGCGTGACAATCCCGAGCTCATCGACAAGCCGGTGATCATCGGTGGGGGAAAGCGCGGCGTTGTCTCGACCGCCTGCTATATCGCCCGCATCCACGGAGTACGCTCCGCCATGCCCATGTTCAAGGCGCTGGAGGCCTGTCCGCAAGCCGTGGTGATCAGGCCGGACATGGAAAAATACGCCCGCGTCGGCCGCCAGGTCCGAGCCATGATGGAGGAGCTGACACCGCTGGTTCAGCCGCTGTCAATCGACGAGGCCTTTCTCGAGCTCAAGGGAACCGAGCGTTTGCATCACGACCCGCCGGCGCGGGTCCTGGCGCGCTTTGCCCGGCGGGTGGAAAAAGAGATCGGCATCACGGTCTCGGTCGGCCTTTCCTATTGCAAGTTTTTAGCCAAGGTGGCTTCCGACCTGCAAAAGCCACGCGGCTTCTCGGTCATCGGCGAGGCCGAGGCGCTGTCCTTCCTCGCGCCGCGCCCGGTCACGACGATCTGGGGCGTCGGCAAGGCCTTTGCCGCGACGCTGGAGCGCGACGGCATCCGCTCGGTCGGCCAGTTGCAGACGATGGAGGAAGGCGACCTGATGCGCCGTTACGGCAGCATGGGGCAGCGGCTGTTTCGTCTGTCGCGCGGCATCGACGACCGCGACGTCCATCTCAATGACGCCGCCAAGAGCGTTTCGGCCGAAACCACCTTTTTCGATGACATCTGGCATTTCGAGGACCTGGTCACGCACCTGCGGGCGCTGTCGGAAAAGGTCGCCTGGCGTTTGAAGAAGAGCGGCACCGCCGGTCAGACCGTCGTCCTGAAACTCAAGACCGCCGACTTCAAGGGACGCACGCGCAATCGCCGCCTCGACGACCCGACCCAACTGGCCGACCGGATCTTCCGCACCGGACTGACGCTTCTGGAAAAGGAAGCCGACGGCACGCGCTTTCGCCTGATCGGCATCGGCGTGTCGGACCTGCAGGGGCAAGCCCTCGCCGATCCGCCGGATCTGGTGGACGAACAGGCGCGGCGCCGCGCCGCCGCCGAGGCAGCCATGGATAAACTGCGCGACAAGTTCGGCAAGGCAAGCGTACAGACCGGCTATACGTTTCCGACGAAGGACAAGACAGGCGATCGGTGAAATATACTTGCCGAGGAAAGCACCCTTTAAAAAAGGGTGAATGGTCCGGGCAAGATATCAAGTGCACATGATCTACACGAGTTCGTGAAGATCGATTTCTCTTCAAACTTTCCTTAATTTTGCAATTATAGTCTGGGGAAATCCGTATTGCGTAGGGGGTCCCGTATCATGCTCAAGTCACTGGCTGCCTCACTCAGCCTCCTGTCCGCGACCATTCTCGCCACGCCGGCCCTGGCCGGCGGTGGAGACGCGCTGCAAATCTTCGTGTCGAAGGCCGAGCAATCGCTGACGGTCTATGACGGCGATCGGGTAATCGCAACCTCCAGGGTATCGACCGGCAAGCCCGGCCATACCACGCCGTCCGGCATTTTCTCGATCCTGGAAAAGCGCAAGTACCACGAATCCAATCTCTATTCGAACGCGCCGATGCCGTGGATGCAGCGCATCACCTGGTCGGGCGTGGCGCTGCACGAATCGAGCAGCGTGCCCAGCTATCCAGCCTCGCACGGCTGCATCCGCCTGCCGCGCGCCTTCGCCAAGGACCTGTTCGCGATGACCGAGCGCGGCGCGCATGTCATCATCACCGACCAGCCGGTCACGCCCGTCTGGCTCGAGCATGCGGCGCTTTTTGCACCGCGCCTCCCCTCGCCCGAGGGCCAGTTGCTGTCGGACGCACAATTGCGCCCCGCCACGATCGACGCCTCGCTGAAGCCGGTCGAGGTGGCGATGGCCGATGTGCTGCCCAAGGCGGGTGTCACCGCCAAGGTGGTGCTCGAGGACCAGCCGCCGCTTCGAATTCTCATCACACGGCGCGGCCAGCGCGAGACATTGCTCGACGCGCAAGCGCTGCTCGGCGAACTCGGTTTCGACGCCGGCGTTCCGGACGGACATATCGGCAAGCTGACCATCTCGGCCGTCAACGGCTTCAAGCGCTGGAAAGGTCTCGACACCCGTGGCGAACTGATCACCGCCGAATTTCTGGACGCTCTCTACCAGAGCGCAGGCAAGGGCCAGCCGCCACTCGGCCAGATCATGGTGCGTCAGAAGTTTAAGCCGATGTTCGAAGCGCCGGTCACCATCAAAGACCCGCATATTGCCCTCGGCACGCACCTGATCGAGGCGGTCGATGTCGACCGCTACGGCGGCAAGGCCGCTTGGCGCGCCGTGACGCTCGACAATTACATTTCGAAGACGACGGCCAAGCGGCTCGGCATCACAAAGCCGTCCGGCGACGCCACCATCGACAATGCCGCGGCCGCGCTGGACCGGATCACCATCCCCGACGACATCCGCCACCGGATAGAGACACTGATGAGCGAAGGGACCTCGCTGACCATCTCGGATACCGGCACCGGGCAGGAAACCGGCCCCGGCACGGACTTCATCACCATCACCCACCGCGCACCCAAGGCCTGAGGCGCCAGCGGCTCAGACCAGTTCGACGTCGATCACGCCCGGCGCGGAGCGCATGGCGGCGGCGATTTCCGGCGAGATGCGGTATTTCTCGGTGAGTTCCACCTCGATCTCGCGCTGGCCGTCGTCCTTGATGACGATGAAGGACACCAGGCCGTCGCCGCGGGTGTTGAGATGGGCGGCGACCGTCTTCAGCGGGCCGGAATCGCGCACATAGACCCGCAACGCCTTCTGCATCTGGACCGATTTCTCCTCCAGCGACTGGGCCGTCTGGATGCGCAGCCCGATGCCTTCCGGTCGCTCTTCCGCCGCCACCGTGATGACCAGCGACTTGCCGGATTCGAGCAGGTCGCGATACTGGTTCAACCCTTCCGAGAACAGCACCGCTTCATATTGTCCCGACGCGTCGGAGAAGGTGACGATACCCATCTTGTTGCCGGTGCGGGTCTTGCGTTCCTGTCTGGCGATCACGGTGCCGGCCAGCCTTCCGGCGGTCGCGCCCTGACGAACCGACTGGGAAAAATCGGCGAAATTCTGAACGCGCAGCTTGTCGAGCAGCGACCGATAGGAATCGAGCGGGTGCGCCGTCAGGTAGAAGCCGAGCACCTGGAATTCGCGCATCAGCTTTTCCGACGGCAGCCAGGCCGAAAAGTCGGGGAAGGAAATGCGCTCCGGTCCGCTTGCCGCGCCGGAGCCGAACATGTCGGACTGGCCGCTGACCGCGTTTTCCTGGGCGCGCTGGGCATAGCCCAGGATGCGATCGAGGCCCCCCACCAATTCGGCCCGATCGCGGCCGAAACAATCGAAGGCGCCGGCGCAGATCAGGCTTTCGAAGACGCGGCGGTTGACCTGCTTCGGATCGATGCGCAGGCAGAAATCCTCGATCGATTCGAAAGGCTTATCACCACGCACGGAAACGATGTGTTCGACCGCCGAATCGCCGACGCCCTTCAGAGCGGCGAGCGCATAGAAGATGCGGTTCGGACCGGCCTGGAAATGGCGGAACGATGTCTGCACCGAGGGTGGCACGATCTCGATGCCGAGCCGGCCGGCATCCTGGCGGAAGTCGTTGAGCTTTTCCGTATTCGCCATGTCGAGCGTCATCGAGGCGGCGAGGAACTCGGTGGGGAAATGCGCCTTCATGTAGGCGGTCTGGTAGGAAACGATGGCGTAGGCCGCCGCATGCGACTTGTTGAAGCCGTAATTGGCGAACTTGGCCAAGAGTTCGAAGATGTTCTCCGCCTGCGGCTTGGACACGCCGTTCTTCATCGCGCCATCGACGAAGCGGGCGCTCTGCTGGTCCATCTCCGCCTTGATTTTCTTGCCCATGGCACGGCGCAGAAGGTCGGCTTCGCCGAGCGAATAGCCCGACAGAACCTGGGCGATCTGCATGACCTGTTCCTGGTAGACGATAACCCCTTGGGTTTCCTTCAGCAGGTAGTCGATCTGCGGATGGATGGAGGCGATCTCCTCCTCGCCGTGCTTTCGGGCATTGTAGACCGGGATATTCTCCATCGGGCCAGGACGATAGAGCGCGACCAGCGCGATGATATCCTCGATGCAGTCGGGCCGCATGCCGATCAGCGCCTTGCGCATGCCGGCGCTTTCCACCTGGAAGACGCCGACCGTCTCGCCGCGCGACAGCATTTCATAGGTCGGCTTGTCGTCCAGCGGGATTGCGGCAAGATCGACCTTCACTCCGCGCTGCTCGTGGACGAAATCGACCGCCGTCTTCAAGACGGTCAGGGTCTTCAGGCCGAGGAAGTCGAACTTGACGAGGCCGGCCTGCTCGACCCATTTCATGTTGAACTGGGTGACCGGCATGTCGGAGCGCGGATCGCGATACATCGGCACGAGCTTGGACAGCGGACGGTCGCCGATGACGATGCCGGCGGCATGGGTCGAGGCATGGCGGTAAAGCCCCTCGATCTTCTGGGCGATGTCGAGCAGACGCGCCACCACGGGCTCCTCCTCGGCCGCCTCGCGCAGCTTCGGCTCCTCCTCGATCGCCTTCGACAACGGGGTCGGATTGGCGGGATTGTTCGGCACCAGCTTGCAGATCTTGTCGACCTGGCCATAGGACATTTCCAGCACGCGGCCGACGTCGCGCAAGGCCGCGCGGGCCTGGAGCGATCCGAAGGTGATGATCTGTGCCACCTGCTCGCGGCCATATTTCTGCTGCACGTAGCGGATGACTTCTTCGCGGCGATCCTGGCAGAAGTCGATGTCGAAGTCGGGCATCGACACGCGTTCGGGATTGAGGAAGCGCTCGAACAGCAGCGAGAAACGCAGCGGGTCGACGTCGGTGATGGTCAGCGCATAGGCGACCAGCGAGCCCGCGCCCGAACCACGACCCGGCCCGACCGGAATGTCGTGCTGCTTGGCCCATTTGATGAAGTCGGCAACGATCAGGAAGTAGCCCGGAAACTTCATCCGCTCGATGACGCCGAGTTCGAATTCCAGCCTCTCGCGATAGTCCTTTTCCTCGTAGCCCGGCGCCATACCGAGGGCCGCCAGCCGCCCGTCCAGCCCCTCCTCCGCCTGCCGGCGCAATTCCAGCGACTCGGCGTGCTCCGCCTCCAGCGGATCGTCGGTGCCGCCGGTGAAGCGCGGCAGGATCGGCTTGCGGGTATCGAGCACGAAGGCACAGCGGCGGGCGATCTCGACCGTATTGGCCAGCGCCTCGGGCAAATCGGCAAACAGCGCCTGCATTTCCTTGCGGCTCTTTAGATAATGATCCGGCGTCAGGCGGAACCGGCTGTCATCCGAGACGATCGCATTATGCGCGACGGCCATCAGGGCATCGTGCGCCTCGTAATCGTCACGCGACGGAAAGAAGGCTTCATTGGTCGCCACCAGCGGCACGTCGTGCTCATAGGCCAATTGCACCATGCGCCGCTCATGGCCGCGATCATATTCGCCATGTCGCTGCAACTCGACATAGAGACGGTCACCGAACAGCCGTTTCAGTGCGCCCAAACGCGCCTCGGCCTGGGCGCGGTGGCCCTCCTTGAGCGCCACATCGACCGGACCTTTCGACGCTCCGGTCAGTGCGACCAATCCGTCGGTTCCGAGTTCCTCCAGCCAGGACATGGCAATATGGACCGCCTGGCTCGAATCCCCGCCGAGATAGGCGCGGCTGACCAGATCGACGAGACGCTCGTAACCGGCGGCATCCGCCGCCAAAAGCACGATCGCCGGATAGGCGCTCACCCCGGACTGGCCGGCGCGCTTTTCACTGCTGCCATCCTCCATGTCGATCGACAACTGGCAGCCGATAATCGGCTGAAGCCCGTCACCGAGCGCCTTTTGCGAGAATTCGAGCGCGACGAACAGGTTGTTGGTGTCGGTAATGGCAATCGCCGGCTGATCGTCGGCAACGGCCTTGCCGAGAATCTTCTTGAGCGGCAGCGCCCCTTCGAGCAGCGAATAGGCCGAATGCACGCGCAAATGGACAAAACCTGGCCCCGCGCCAAGCGGTTCCGTTCCATTCCCGCCCGCTACCCTGTCAGCCATCGAACTCGACCCTCGTCACGCAGTTGAATCAGGCGTGATTTTCCGCCGTGCGGGAGGGGAAGTCCAGAACAGTTTGGACCGAGCTCGGGATCTCTACAGATTTACCGGGCGCCGGGTCCATCGGGGGGGGGGCTAAAATCAGAGCGCCAGCATGATCACCGAGAGGCTGGCGACGAACATGGAAATCGAGGCGAATGCGGCAACGTCACGAAGAATATCGGTCATGGCTCTCTCTTTACTCGTTATGTTTCTATAATGTTCTTCTTTTGTTTCGTTGTCAACACCCTCTACGACGCCTTGTCGAGCGTGACTCGGCAGGCAAAGTCCGACAGACTGCGCGGGCTGAACTTTGGGGGAATGGGTGATGATCAGATTGTTAGCGGCCAGAATGCTGGTGGGAATGCTGGTCGGGATGCTGCCGGCCAAAGGCACCCTCGCCCAGACCTTTCCGGCCGAGCGCATCGTCTCCGGCACGGCCGGCGACTGGAACAACGATGGAGCGACGGATCTGGCCCTCCTTGTCGCCCCCGGCAGCGAGGACGAGGATATCGGCATTTATCTCTATGTCACCGAGAACGATCGTCCGCTGCTGAAACTCGTGGCCGCAGCGCCCGACAAGATCTGGGGCAATACCAGACTGGACGGCTTCTATGGCCAGGAACCGGCGATCGTGGCGCGTCCCAACGGCTCCATCGCCGTGATGTCGCAAAATTCCAGCATCGGCCGCAACCGCTGGGAAAAGACCCTGACGATCGCCTATCGTGAGGGCCGGTTCATCGTCGCCGGCTACACCTACGCCTACCGAGACACGCTCGATCCCGATGCCGGCGGCGTCTGCGACTACAATGTGATGACGGGAAAGCTCAAGAGCGACGAAACCGCGCACAGCGTGGACCCCAGAACAGTGTCGATCGAGGACTGGGCCGACGAGATCGGCAGCAAGGCTTGCGGGATGGACTAAGATAGACCCGCGTCGCCATCCCTCTAGGCGACGAAGTCGACGACCTTTCCGTCGACCAGAGTCACGCAGCGATCCATGCGCCGCGCCAGTTCGTGATTGTGGGTGGCGATCAGGGCGGCGAGCCCGGATTGACGCACCAGCGCCTCGAGCGCGGAGAACACATAGGACGCCGTCTCGGGATCGAGATTGCCGGTCGGCTCGTCGGCGAGCAGGACGAGCGGCGCATTGGCCACGGCCCGGGCGATCGCGACGCGCTGCTGCTCGCCGCCCGACAATTCCGCCGGTCGGTGCTCGCCGCGATGGCCGATCCGCATGTAGTCGAGCAGTTGCGAGGCGCGCTCGCGGGCCTCCTCGCGCGAAAGGCCGGCGATCAGCTGCGGCATCATGATGTTTTCCAGTGCGGAAAATTCCGGCAGCAGGTGATGGAACTGGTAGACGAAGCCGACCGAATGGCGGCGCATCGCGGTGCGGCGTTCATCCGACAGATCCTCACAGGCGATGCCACCCAGCGTCACTTCGCCGGCATCGGGATGCTCGAGCAGCCCGGCGACATGCAGGAGCGTCGACTTGCCGGTACCGGATGG
The DNA here is from genome assembly GCA_019459145.1 of Arenimonas sp. Lineage (GTDB taxonomy): Bacteria > Pseudomonadota > Alphaproteobacteria > Rhizobiales > Rhizobiaceae > Allorhizobium. Next base: position 228,289 of record JAIBEK010000020.1, on the reverse strand, counting down.
GGCGACCAGGGCAACGGTCTCGCCGCTCCTGAGGCTGAAGTCGGCACCCTTGAGGATGCTGAGTATGGTCTCACCCTGCCCATAATGGCGGTCGATGCCCGAGAGCGAAAGGACGGTATCAGAAGGCATGAAGCGGTATCCTTATTCGTAGCGCAGGGCCTGGACCGGATCGAGGCGCGAGGCGCGCCAGGCCGGGAAGATCGTCGCCAGGAAGGACAGGCTGAGCGCCATGACGACGACGGACACCGTCTCGCCAACATTCATGTCGGCAGGCAGCTTGCTGAGGAAATAAAGTTCCGGATCGAACAGGACCGTGCCCGAGACCCAGGAGAAGAAACCGCGGATAGACTCGATGTTGAGACAGACGACCACGCCGAGCACGACGCCGGCAAAGGTGCCGGTCGCGCCGATCGCTGCCCCGGTCATGAAGAAGATCCGCATGATGGCATTGGCGCTCGCCCCCATGGTGCGCAGGATGGCGATGTCGCTCGACTTGTCCTTCACCAGCATGATCAGACCCGAGATGATGTTGAGGGCGGCGACCAGCACGATCAGGGTGAGGATCATGAACATCACGTTGCGCTCCACCTGCAGGGCGGAGAAGAAGGTCTGGTTGCGCTGGCGCCAGTCGGTGATGAATATCTGCCGGCCGGCGGCCTCCTCGATCTTCGGTCGCAGTTCGTCGACCGCGTCGGGATCGGAGACGAAAAGCTCGATCGACTGGACCAGGCCTTCGGCGTTGAAATAGAGTTGCGACTCCTCCAGCGGCATGTAGATGATCGAGGCGTCGTATTCCGACATGCCGATCTCGAACACGCCCGAGACCGGATAGGCCTTGACCCGGGGATTGACCCCGAGCGGCGTGACGTCGCCCTCCGGCGAAACGAGCGTGATCGTGTCGCCGGCCGTGATGCCGAGGTCCGCCGCCATGCGCGAGCCGACCAGCACGCCCTGCCCCGCAGCAAAGCCGACCAGGTCGCCGGCACGGATATTGGAGGAGACGGTGGTGAGCTTGGTAATGTCCTCGGAGCGGATGCCGCGCACCAGGGCGCCGGTCCCGGCCCCGGCGCGACCGGAGGCGAGCGTCTGGCCTTCGACCAGCGGCAGTGCCATGGTCACGCCCGGAACGGCGGAAAACTTCGTCGCCAGTTCGGCGTAATTCTCAAGCGGGCCGTCGACCGGCTGGACGATCATGTGGCCGTTGATGCCGAGGATGCGGGAAATGAGCTCGGTGCGAAACCCGTTCATCACCGCCATGACGATGATCAGGGTCGCGACGCCCAGCATGATGCCGACGAAGGAGAAGCCGGCAATCACCGAGATGAAGGCCTCCTTGCGCCGGGCGCGCAGATAGCGCCATGCCACCATGCGCTCGAAACCGGAGAAAGGCCGCGCGGCCTTATCCCGGTCCGGAGCGGCGGTCTCTTTGGCGGAGGCTGCACTCGTCATTTCGTCTCCTCGCTTGGTCTTACCCGACCAGCTTGTTGATGGCGGCCTCGATGGTCATCGTCTCGCGGGCGCCGGTCTTGCGGTCCTTGATCTCGATCTCGCCATTGGCGACCGAACGGGGCCCGGCAATGAGCTGCACCGGAACCCCGATCAGGTCGGCGGTCGCGAACTTGGTGCCGGCGCGATCGTCGGTGTCGTCGTAGAGCACGTCCTTGCCGGCCTTGGAAAGCGCTGCATAGAGCCGCTCGCAGGCGGCATCGCAGGCCTCGTCACCGACCTTCATGTTGATCACGACACAATCGAACGGCGCAACCGAATCCGGCCAGATGATGCCGTTCTCGTCATGCGAGGCTTCGATGATGGCGGGAACAAGGCGGGTCGGGCCGATGCCGTAGGAACCCATGTGGACAAGGTGCTCCTTGCCGTCCGGCCCTTGCACCTTGGCGCCCATCGGCTCGGAATATTTCGTACCGAAATAGAAGATATGGCCGACCTCGATGCCGCGGGCCGACAGGCGATCCGTTTCCGGAATGGCGGCGAAGGCAGTCTCGTCATGCATTTCCGAGGTTGCCGCATAGACCGAGGTCCACTTGTCGAAGATCGCCTGCAGACCGGCGACATCATCGAAATCGGTGTCTTCGGCCGGGATGTCGAAATCGACGAAGCTCTTGTGGCTGAAGACTTCCGACTCGCCGGTTTCGGCGAGAATGATGAACTCATGGCTGTGATTACCGCCGATCGGTCCGGTATCGGCACGCATCGGGATTGCCCTGAGGCCGAGACGCGCGAAGGTGCGCAGATAGGCGGCGAACATCTTGTTGTAGGAGTGGATCGCATCGTCCTGGGTCAGGTCGAAGGAATAGGCATCCTTCATGAGGAATTCGCGCGAGCGCATGGTGCCGAAACGCGGCCGGATCTCGTCGCGGAACTTCAGCTGGATGTGGTAGAGATTGAGCGGCAGGCTCTTGTACGACTTGACGTAGGTCCGGAAGATATCGGTGACCATTTCCTCGTTGGTCGGACCGTATAGCATCGGCCGCTCCTGGCGATCCATGATGCGCAGCATCTCCTTGCCGTAGTCCTCATAACGGCCGCTTTCCTGCCAGAGTTCAGCCGACTGCAGCGTCGGCATCAGAAGCTCGATGGCGCCGGCGCGGTTCTGCTCCTGGCGAATGATGCCGTTGACCTTGTCGAGCACGCGCTTGCCGAGCGGCAGCCAGGAATAGATCCCCTGGCTCTGCTGGCGGATCATGCCGGCGCGCAGCATCAAGCGGTGGGAAACGATCTCCGCTTCCTTGGGGTTTTCCTTGAGGATCGGCAGGAAATAGCGCGAAAGACGCATAACAGGTTCCAACAGTTTCGGATTCCACGAGAAGCGGAATCAGCCATGACGACGGTGTTCTCGAAGCGTTCATAGCGGTTTCCCTCGCACAAGAAAACCCGCCTGAAGATGGCCGCGCGGTCACCCCACAGACCTGTTGCACCGTATGCCGGACGGCACACCGACTGGATGCAACGGTCGCCGAATGCACAGTTTCAAGACTTCCCTTGCGACATTTCCGACCGCATCGATTTTTTCTCGAGACTGTAGCAATTATGCAAAAAATGGGGTGACAAAGCGCACAAGTTGGGCTAGTTTCAGCCCACAAAACAGGCAGGGAGTTCAAATTCTTGCCAAATTCGCGGTCAAGTCTTGGGAGGATCAGATCTTAGGCGCGCTCGTTCGCAGCCCCTTAAATGGTGAAGGATCACGCGATAATTGAACAAGGTCTTCGGACCTTGTTTTTTTTTGCCCTTCAGAGATCTTGCAACATCCGGCGGCCGGTTGTGCGGCCGCACTTTCGTTTGCAACGACAATGGCTTACGCGGCGCTTCTGAGGATTTGAATCAGTCGTCGCGGGTTTGCGCGCCCTGGGGTGCGCTACTGAGCGACCGGGCCGTCAATCGAACTTCGGAAGGACATTCGGCAAGCTGTCGAGGCCCACGCCGAAATAGGCCGTCGCGAGATACCAGCCGCCATAGATGACGGCCGAGACGATCGTGGTGATCGCCACCACCTTGCCGCCACGAAAACGTGCCGGAGCGCTCTCGATGCTGCCCGGAACGACCTCGTTGGCCTCGGCTTGCGTCTTCATGCCGATCGGCAGGACGGCAAACAGCGTAATCCACCAGATGACGAAATAGATCGCGAAAAAAGACAGAATGGACAAGGTCTGGATCCTTCGGCTGGCCGACGCTGACAGGCGCCGCGTTCGACCGTCTTATAGGCTGGCCGGCCGTTCGGCGCAAATCGCTGACGGGCGCTCAGACCTGCTCGAGTTCGATCAGCGTGCCGTAGAAGTCCTTCGGATGCAGAAACAGCACCGGCTTGCCGTGGGCGCCGATCTTCGGCTCGCCGGAGCCTAGCACCCGCGCACCGCCGCTGGCCAGTTGGTCGCGGGCGGCGAGGATGTCCTCGACCTCGTAGCAGATGTGATGCATGCCGCCGGCCGGGTTCTTGGCAAGGAAGGCGGCGATCGGCGAATCGGCGCCGAGCGGCTCGAGCAGTTCGATCTTGGTGTTGGGCAGTTCGACGAAGACAACCGTCACGCCGTGTTCCGGCAGAGCCTGTGCCTGCGAAACATGGGCGCCCAGCGTGTCGCGATAGGATGCCGTCGCGGCAACGAGATCCGGAACGGCGATGGCGACGTGGTTGACGCGTCCAAGCATGGCAGGCTCCCTCAAAGACGAAACGCGGCAAAGCTATACCAGCTTCGCCGCGAAGATCAGTCAGACTTTGGTCACGAACACGGTGACGATCGGCTTCTTGCCCCAGGCATCATTGGCTGTCCCGCGAACCGCACGGCGGATGCTCTCACGCACCATCTCCAGGTCCTTGCGCCGCGCCCGCGGAATGCTCTCGACCGCGCCGAGCACGGCGTCATAGAGGGTGTCCTCCATGGACTCGCCCTCCTGGTCGTATTGCGGCAGACCGAAGGTGACGAGTTCCGGATCGCCGAGGAATTCCAGGCGCGCGTCCAGCACGACATTGACGGCGACGTGACCGACATAGGACAGCTTGCGCCGATTGCCGATGCCCATCTCGTCGAGATTGCCGAGCAGCTTGCCATCCTTGTAGATGCGGCCGTGCGGAACCTGGTCGATGACCTCGGCCTCGCCCGGCGCCAGCCGCAGCATGTCGCCATTGCGCACGCGAGGCACGCTCTTGATGCCGGCCTGGGAGGCAAGCTCGGCCTGCGAGATCAGGTGGGCGGCTTCGCCATGGACCGGCACGAGGATCTGCGGCCGGGTCCATTCGTACATCTGCAGCAGTTCGTTGCGCCGCGGATGGCCGGACACATGGACCAGCGCCTCGCTGTCGGTGACGATATGAATACCCTGCTCCATCAGGCCATTCTTGATCTCGATGATCGCCTTTTCATTGCCCGGAATTGTGCGCGACGAGAACACCACGGTGTCTCCGGCGGTCAGCGCCACATTGCGCATTTCGTCACGGGCGATCTTGGCAAGCGCCGCGCGCGGTTCTCCCTGGCTGCCGGTCAGGATGATGACGACCTTGTCGCGCGGGATGAAACCGAACTCGTCCTCGGCGATGAAGGGCTTCAAGCCTTCCATGATGCCGAGATCGTCGGCGACGGCGCAGACGCGCTTCAGCGACGAACCGAGCAGCAAGACTTCACGGCCGGCGGCTTCGGCGGCTTGCGCGATCGAGCGGATACGTCCGACATTGGACGAGAAGGTGGTGATCGCAACGCGGCCTTCGGCCGCCTCGATGATCTGGCGCAGCCCTTCCGAGACCTGTTCCTCCGACGGAGAAACGCCGTCGCGCATGGAATTGGTGCTGTCGCACATCACCGCCAGCACACCTTCGTCGCCGAGCGCCCGAAAACGCGCTTCGTCGGTCAACGGACCCAGCGACGGATGATGGTCGATCTTCCAGTCGCCGGTGTGGATGACATTGCCGAGCGGCGTGCGGATGACCAGCGACATCGGCTCGGGGATCGAGTGGTTGACGCCGACGGCCTCGATCGAGAACGGACCGACATTGATCACGTCGCCGGCCTTGAACGGTGTCACCGGAATTTTCGCCCGGCTGCCTTCGTAGTCGCGCTTGGCCTCCAGCATGCCCGCGGTGAAGCCGGAACCGTAGACGGGGACATTGAGGCCCGGCCAGATGTCGTTGAGGCCGCCATAGTGGTCCTCATGCGCATGGGTGATGATGATCGCCTTCAGCTTGTTCTTGCGGGCGGCGATGAAGCTGACATCGGCAAGCACCAGATCGACGCCCGGCAGGTCCGGACCCGGGAAGGTCACGCCGCAATCGACCATGATCCATTCGCGGTTCGACGGTGCGCCATAGCCGTAGAGTGCGAGGTTCATGCCAATTTCGCCGACGCCGCCGAGCGGCACGAACACCAGTTCTTCGTTCTTAGCCATTCTTTCCTTGATCCAGTTCACCCGAAAAAGACGTCGCCAGCGGCGATCGCCATGCGGCCTTCGTCGCCGCGGTCGAGTATGAGCATGCCTTTATCATCGATTCCGCAAAAGTAACCGGAAATCGACCGGTCCGGCAGGTTCACCGTGATTTTTTCGCCTATGCCGCAGGCGACCGCGCGCCACCGTTCGACGATCCCGGCGATCCCCCTGCCCTCGTCCCAGATTGCCAGAATGATGGCCATGCTGGCAAACAGGTGGGCAAACAGTTCCGGGGGCGAGACGAAGACACCGTGATCATTGAGCGAGGTGACGGGATAGGCCGTCTCTTCCGGCTTGGCGCGAATGTTGATGCCGATGCCGATCACCAGCGCATAGCGTCCGTCGGCCAGCCGCTCGCCCTCGAGCAGGATGCCGCAGGTCTTCTTGCGGCCGATCAGGATGTCGTTCGGCCATTTGACTTCGAGCGGCGGCGCATCGGCGGGAAGCACCTGGCGGATCGCGCCGTGCACGGCCAGCGCCACGGCGAGCGGCAGGGATGCCATGTGTTCCAGTGGCGCCGGGTCGATTAACAGCAGTGAGGCATAGAGATTGCCGGGTTCCGACAGCCAGGCACGGCCACGACGCCCCCGCCCTCCGGTCTGGCTGGCGGCCGTGATCCAGAGAAAACCAAAATCGCCCGCGCGAGCGCGGGCGAGGCATTCCGTATTGGTCGAGGCAACCGCCCCGAGGGCCTCATGCCGGAAGTCGTCGAGCGACAACCGGCGCTGTCCGCCACCCCTGCTCAATTAAAGAGCGTCTTGGCGGCCGCTTCGGCGGCGGTGCCCAGGGGTCCACCGACCAGCACATAGCCGACCACGAACAGACCCGAAAGGCCGAAGACGAGGCGCAGTTCACCGGCGATGCGCGAGAACTCACCCCTCGCCTCGTCGAACCACATCACCTTGACGATGCGCAGGTAGTAGAAGGCACCGACGACGGAAGCGAGAACACCGATGATGGCCAGGGCATAGAGCTTGGCTTCGATCGCGGCGACGAAGACGAAATACTTCCCGAAGAAGCCGGCAAGCGGCGGAATGCCGGCGAGCGAGAACATCAGCGCGGTCAGCACGACGGCCATGAACGGCTTGGTGGTCGAAAGGCCGGCGAGGTCGTCGATGTTCTCGACATTGCCGCCTTCCTTCTGCTTCATCGCCATGATGCAGGCAAAGGTGCCGAGCGTCATGATGAGATAGATCAGCATATAGGTGATGACGCCGCTGACGCCCGTTTCAGTGCCGGCCGCCAGGCCCACCAGCGCGTAACCCATGTGGCCGATCGATGAATAGGCCATCAGTCGCTTGATGTTGCGCTGGCCGATCGCGGCGAAGGAACCGAGCAGCATGGAGGCAATGGCGATGAACACGATGATCTGCTGCCATTCGGCAAAAACCGGCAGGAAGGCGTCGATGACGATGCGCACGACGATCGCCATGGCGCCGATCTTCGGCGCGGCGGCGAGGAAGGCGGTGACCGGAGTCGGCGCGCCCTCATAGACGTCCGGCGTCCACATGTGGAACGGCACGGCCGAGATCTTGAAGGCAAGACCGGCGAGGATGAAGACCAGGCCGAAGATCAGCCCGAGGCCCGGCTCCCCGGCGGCCATCACCGCGGCAATCTCGTCGAAGCCGATATTGCCGGTGAAACCGTAGACCAGCGACATGCCGTAGAGCAGCATGCCTGAGGACAGCGAACCGAGTACGAAGTACTTCAGGCCGGCTTCGGTCGAACGCAGACTGTCGCGGTTGATCGCGGCGACGACGTAGAGCGCCAGCGACTGCAATTCCAACGACAGATAGAGCGAGATCAGGTCATTGGCCGAGATCATCAGCATGATGCCGAGGGTGGCGAGCACCAGCAGGACCGGGAATTCGAACTTGTCCAAATGGTCGCGGCGAGCGTGGCCGACGGCCATGATCATCGCGGTGATCGAACCGATCAGCGCCAGCGCCTTCATGAACCGGGCGAAGCCGTCCGCCTTGTAGGCACCGCCGAAGGCCTCGCCCTCGGCCGGAACCAGGATCATCCACAGGCCCGCAGCGATCAGCAGCGCAACGGCCAGCCCCATGACGGTCGTTGCCGACTTCTGACCGGAAAAGACGCCGACCATCAGCAGCACCAGGGCGCCGACCGCAAGGATCAGTTCCGGCATGATCAGATGCAGACTAGCGAGGAGTGTTTCAGGGGTCATGTCCAAAGGATCCTGTCGTCAGTTCGCGATGAGCGCAACGGATTGCGCTGCCTGCAGTGCGGCTTCGTAATTGTTCACGAGAAGGTCGACCGATGCGGCCGTGGCGTCGAAGATCGGAGCCGGATAGACGCCGAAGAAGATGGTCAGCGCGATCAGCGGGTAGAGAATAAACTTTTCCCGCAGCGAAAGGTCGAGCAGCCCTTTGAGGCTTTCCTTCTCCAACGCGCCGAAGACGACGCGGCGGTAGAGCCACAAAGCATAGGCCGCGGAAAGGATGACACCGGTGGCGGCAAACAGAGCCACCCAGGTATTGGCGCGGAAAACGCCGATCAGGGTGAGGAACTCGCCGACGAAACCGGATGTGCCAGGAAGGCCGACATTGGCCATGGTGAAGATCATGAAGGCCGTGGCATATTTCGGCATGTTGTTGGCGAGGCCACCATAGGCGGCGATCTCGCGGGTGTGCATGCGGTCATAGATGACGCCGACGCAGAAGAACAGCGCGGCGGAAACGAAGCCGTGGCTGATCATCTGGAAGATCGCGCCCTGCACGCCCTGGGTATTGGCGGCGAAGGTGCCCATGGTCACGTAACCCATGTGGGCGACGGACGAATAGGCGATCACCTTCTTCATGTCGTCCTGCATCAGCGCCACCAGCGAGGTGTAGATGATGGCGATGACCGACAGGGTGAAGACCAGCGGAGCGAAATAGTCCGACGCCAGCGGGAACATCGGCACAGAGAAGCGCAGCAGGCCGTAACCGCCGAGCTTCAAAAGGATGCCGGCGAGGATCATCGATCCGGCGGTCGGCGCCTGGACGTGCGCATCCGGAAGCCAGGTATGGACCGGCCACATCGGCATCTTCACCGCAAACGAGGCGAAGAAGGCGAGCCACAGCCAGGTCTGCATTTCGGCCGGGAACTTGTGGTTCAACAGCTGCGTAATGTCGGTCGTGCCGGCATTCCAGTACATGGCCATGATGGCGAGCATCATCAGCACCGAGCCGAGCAGGGTGTAGAGGAAGAATTTGTAGGATGCGTAGACGCGGTCCTTGCCGCCCCAGACGCCGATGATGATGAACATCGGGATGAGGCCGGCCTCGAAGAACACGTAGAACAAGACGATGTCGAGCGAGACGAAGACACCGATCATCAGGGTTTCGAGGATCAGGAACGCAATCATGTATTCCTTGATGCGCTTCTCGACCGAAACCCAGCTGGCAAGAATGCAGAACGGCATGAGCAGTGTCGTCAGGATGACGAACAGCATGGAAATGCCGTCGACGCCGAGATGATAGGAAATGCCGGTGCCGAGCCATTCGCTCTTCTCGACCATCTGGAAACCGGCGTTCGAATTGTCGAAGCCGATCCAGACGAAGAGCGAGACGACAAAGGTGAAGACCGTCGTCAGAAGCGAGACATTGAGGATGTTGCGGCGGCCGAGGCTGGTGTCCTGGCGGGTCAGCAGCAGCAGCGCCACGCCAACCAGCGGCAGAAAGGTGACCGTCGAGAGAATGGGCCAATCGGTCATCAGAAGGAACTCCCGAGCATCATCCAGGTAACAAGGGCAGCGATACCGATCAGCATCGCGAAGGCATAGTGATAAAGGTAACCAGACTGCAGGCGGACGACGCGCTGGGTGAGGTCAGCCACGCCGGCGGCGACACCGTTCGGGCCATAGGTGTCGATGACACCGACGTCACCCTTCTTCCAGAGGAAGCGGCCAAGCGCCTTGGCGGAACGCACGAACAGCAGGTCGTAGAGTTCGTCGAAGTACCACTTGTTGAGCAGGAACTGGTAGAGCACGCGATGCTGCTCCGCGAGCACCTTCGGGGTCGAGGGCGACTTGATATACATGTACCAGGCGGTGACGAAACCGGTCAGCATGGCGACGAACGGGCTCCACTTGACCCACAGCGGAACGTGGTGGAACTCTTCGAGGATCTCGTTCTCCGGTCCAGTGAACAGCGCACCCTTCCAGAAGTCCTGATAGTGGTGGCCGAAGAAATAGCCTTCGAAGACGACGCCGGCGAACACAGCGCCCAGCACCAGCACGACGAGCGGGAACAGCATGACCATCGGCGATTCATGCACATGGTGCATGACATCGGCCGAAGCGCGCGGCTTGCCGAAGAAGGTCATGAAGGCGAGGCGCCACGAATAGAAGCTGGTGAACAGCGCGGCGATGACGAGCAGCGTGAAGGCGAAGCCGGCGACGCTCGAATGCGAGGCATAGGCGCTCTCGATGATCACGTCCTTGGAGAAGAAGCCGGCAAAGCCGATCATCGTGCCGGGAATGCCGACGCCGGTCAGCGCCAGCGTGCCGATGGTCATTGCCCAGAAGGTATAGGGGATGTGCTTCCTCAGACCGCCCATGTAGCGCATGTCCTGCTCGCCGTCGACGGCATGGATGACCGAGCCGGCGCCAAGGAACAGCAGCGCCTTGAAGAAGGCGTGGGTGAACAGGTGGAACACGGCTGCGCCATAGGCGCCAACGCCGAGCGCCACGAACATGTAGCCGAGCTGCGAGCAGGTCGAATAGGCGATGACGCGCTTGATGTCGTTCTGTACGAGACCGACGGTCGCGGCGAAGAAGGCGGTGATCGCGCCGATCAGCGTGACGAAGGTGAGCGCATCCGGCGACAGTTCGAACAGCGGCGACATGCGGGCGACGAGGAAGACGCCGGCGGTGACCATGGTCGCGGCATGGATGAGGGCCGAAACCGGGGTCGGGCCTTCCATCGCGTCCGGCAGCCAGGTGTGCAGCAGGAACTGCGCCGACTTGCCCATGGCGCCCATGAACAGCAGCAGGCAGACGGCGGTGATCGCATGGCCCTTGTCGAGCGCCATGCCGAACAGGTTGATCACGGCTTCCGTGTTTTCCGCGCCTTCGGCCGGCAGATAGGTCTGCGTGGCGGCGAAGATCGTCTCGAAGTTGATCGAGCCGAACAGCACGAAGATGCCGGAAATGCCGAGGATGAAGCCGAAGTCACCGACGCGGTTGACGATGAAGGCCTTCATGGCGGCGGCACAGGCCGACGGCTTCTTGAACCAGAAACCGATCAGAAGATACGAGGCCAGACCGACGCCTTCCCAGCCGAAGAACATCTGCAGCAGGTTGTCGGAGGTCACCAGCATCAGCATGGCGAAGGTGAACAGCGACAGGTAGGAGAAGAAGCGCGGCCGATGCGGATCGTGGTGCATGTAGCCGATCGAGTAGAGGTGCACGAGGGTCGAAACGGTGTTGACGACCACCAGCATGACCGCAGTCAGCGTGTCGATCCTGAGCGACCATTCGACGTCGATGCCGCCGGACTGGATCCAGCGCAGTATGGAAACCTTGATGACCTCATGCCCCTCGCCGTGACCGAGGCCGACATTGATGAAGACGATCCAGGACAGGATGGCGACGATCACCATCAGGCCGGTGGTGATGTATTCCGAAGCCTTGGCGCCGATCTGGCGACCGAACAGGCCGGCAATGAGCGCGCCGATCAGCGGAAGAAAGACGATAGCCTTATAGATGAGCATAGCCGTATCAGCCCTTCATCACATTGACGTCTTCGACGGCGATGGAGCCGCGATTACGATAGAAGACCACGAGGATTGCCAGCCCGATCGCGGCTTCCGCCGCCGCCACCGTCAGGATGAACAGGGCGAAGACCTGGCCGACCAAATCGTTGAGGAAGACCGAGAAGGCCACCATGTTGATGTTGACCGAGAGCAGGATGAGCTCGATCGACATCAGGATGACGATGACGTTCTTGCGGTTGAGGAAGATACCGAAGACGCCGAGCGTGAAAAGCAGCGCGCTGACCGTCAGGTAGTGGGAAAGACCGATTTCCATAATTCTTGCTCCTTGACCTCTCAGCTGCCTCAGATGCCCTGGCCCGGCTTGACCTTGACCACCTTGACGGCGGTCTCGGGCGTGCGGGCAACCTGGCGGGAGACGTCCTGCCGCTTGATGTTTTCACGATGGCGCAGGGTCAGCACGATCGCGCCGATCATGGCCACCAGAAGCACCAGGCCGGCGATCTGGAAGAAATAAACGTAGTTGGTATAGAGCACGTCGCCGAGGGCGGCGGTGTTGGTGCGGGCATCGAGCGCCGGGATGGGCATGGTGATCGCCTTGGCGGCCTCCGGCGAAAGCGCGCTGCCGCCAATGACGATCAGCAGTTCAGCCGCGACAACCACACCAACCAGCGCCCCGATCGGGGCGTATTTCAGCACGCCGGACCGCAGCTCGGCGAAATCGATGTCGAGCATCATCACCACGAAAAGGAAGAGAACCGCAACCGCGCCGACATAGACGACCAGCAGGATCATCCCGAGGAACTCGGCACCGATCAGGATGAACAAGGCCGAAGCGTTCACGAAGGTGAGGATCAGGAACAGGACCGAATGGACCGGGTTCCGCGCGGAAATGACCATGAACGCCGACGCCACAGCGACAAAGGCGAAGAGATAGAAAAAGAGAGCCTGAAGACCCATGTTGGTGCCTTTTCATCTTCCCCCGGGGGCTGGGCCCCTGCCCTGCCGCCCGATGACGCTCAACCGGCATCCCCACCGATCAAGCGCCCCGTTTCAAATTGTGCCGTAGCGGAGGACAATCGTCCCTCGCCATGGCGCCGTCATGCCGCCAATCAGCGGTATGGCGAATCCAGCGCGATGTTGCGCGCGATTTCGCGTTCCCAGCGGTCGCCGTTGTCGAGCAGCCGGGCCTTGTCGAAATAAAGCTCTTCGCGGGTCTCGGTGGCGAACTCGAAATTCGGACCTTCGACGATCGCATCGACCGGGCAGGCCTCCTGGCAGAAGCCGCAATAGATGCACTTCACCATGTCGATGTCGTAACGCACCGTGCGGCGCGTGCCGTCATTGCGGCGCGGGCCGGCCTCGATGGTGATCGCCTGGGCAGGACAGATCGCCTCGCACAGCTTGCAGGCAATGCAGCGCTCCTCGCCGTTCGGATAGCGGCGCAGCGCATGCTCGCCGCGGAAGCGCGGAGAGACCGGGCCCTTCTCGAACGGGTAGTTGATCGTCGACTTGGGCGCGAAGAAATAGCGCATCGACAGGAAGAAGGCGCCGACGAACTCTTTCAGGAACAGGGAACTGATAGCCTGGGAAAGACCAGCCATCTCAACCTCCAAATCTGCCGAATGAACGGATGGCCATGATTATGCCCACCCCATGATCTTCAGCACGAATGCAACGATGATGACCATGGCGAGCGAGAGCGGAAGGAAGACCTTCCAGCCGAGGCGCATCAGCTGGTCATAGCGGTAACGCGGCACGAAGGCCTTCACCATGGCGAACATGAAGAACACCATGGATGCCTTCAGGACGAACCAGATGATGCCCGGAACCCAGTTGAGGAACCAGACGTCGACCGGTGGCAGCCAGCCACCGAGGAACAGGATGGTGGTCATGGCGCACATCAGGACGATGGCGGCATATTCGCCGAGCATGAACATCATGTACGGGGTCGAGCCGTATTCGACCATGAAGCCGGCGACCAGTTCCGATTCCGCCTCCGGAAGATCGAAGGGCGGACGGTTGGTCTCTGCCAATGCCGAGATGAAGAAAATCACGAACATCGGGAAGAGCGCCAGCCAGTGCCAGTCGAGGAAGGAGTTCGGCAGGCCGACCATGGTGCCGAGGCCGTCCTTCTGGGCGTAGACGATGTCGGTGAGGTTCAGCGATCCGACGCACAGCAGGACCGTGACGATGACCAGGCCGATCGAGACTTCGTAGGACACCATCTGCGCCGCCGAGCGCAGCGCGCCGAGGAAGGGGTACTTCGAGTTCGAAGCCCAGCCGCCCATGATGATGCCATAGACCTCGAGCGAGGAAATGGCGAAGATGTAGAGAATGCCGACATTGATGTTGGCGACCACCCAGCCGTCGGCGACCGGCACGACGGCCCAGGTGGCAAGCGCTAGCGTCACCGCAACCAGCGGGGCGAGCAGGAAGACGCCCTTGTTGGCGCCGGCCGGAATGACCGGCTCCTTGAAGACGAACTTCAAAAGGTCGGCGAAGGACTGGAACAGGCCCCACGGACCTACGACGTTCGGGCCGCGGCGCATCTGCACGGCAGCCCAGATCTTGCGGTCGGCCAGAAGGATATAGGCGATGAAGACCAGGAGGGCGACCAGCAGCAGAAGCGACTGGCCGATCATGATGGCCGCCGGCCAGACATAAGTGGAAACGAAACTATCCATGATCCCCTGCCCTTACTCTGCCGCAGCCTGGAAATTGTTGCGGGCCAATGCCGAGCACTCGGCCATGACGGCCGAAGCGCGTGCGATCGGGTTCGTCAAATAGAAGTCTTTGACCGGCGACGCAAACGCGGATTTGGTCATGATCCCGGCTTTTTTCGCAAGTGCGGCAATTTCGGCACCGGCAGACGGGGCGATCTCGTCGAGCGCGGCGAAATGCGGGTAGTCCGCGTAGAGTTTCGCTCTCAAGGCACCCAGCGAATCAAACGGCAGCTTCTTGCCGAGCACGTCGGAAAGCGCCCGGATGATCGCCCAATCCTCGCGGGCATCGCCCGGCGCGAAGCCGGCGCGGTTGCCCATCTGGACACGGCCTTCGGTGTTGACCCAGGTGCCCGACTTCTCGGTATAGGTCGCGCCCGGCAGGATGACGTCCGCATGGTGGGCGCCGTTGTCGCCGTGGCTACCGATATAGACAGTGAACTTCGCGCCCTTCGTCGTGAAGTCGAGTTCGTCGGCACCCAGCAGGAACAGTACGTCCATCGAGGACAGCATGTCGCCGGCATTGGCACCGCCCTCGCCCGGCACGAAACCGAGATCGAGGCCACCGACGCGGGAAGCGGCGGTGTGGAGGACGGCAAAGCCATTCCAGTCTTCGCTGACGGCACCGACGGCATTGGCAAGAGCGGCGGCATTGGCCAGAACGGCAGCGCCTCCGGCGCCTGCGAGCGCGCCCTGGCCGACGATGATGAGCGGCGCCTTGGCGGCCTTCAGCTTCTCGACGAAGGCGTTCCTGCCGGAAACCAGCTCGCCCAGCGTATCCGTACCGGCACCGAGATGCTCATAGGGATAGCGCATCTCGCCGCCTTCACCGATCACGCCGATCGGCAGGCCGCTGCGGCGCCAGGCCTTGCGGATGCGGGCGTTGAGCACGGCCGCCTCGTAGCGCGGATTGGCGCCGATGATCAGGATCGCATCGGCCGATTCGATGCCTTCAATGGTGGAATTGAACAGATAGCTTGCGCGACCGAGCGACGGATCCAATGCCGCCCCATCCTGGCGACAGTCGGTATTGGTCGAGCCGAGCGCGTTGATGAGTGCCTTCAGCGCATACATTTCCTCCACCGAGGCCAGATCGCCGGCGATCGCGCCGATCCTGGCGCCGGACGTCGCGGCAACCGCCGACTTGACGGCGGCAAAGGCCTCTGCCCAGGTCGCAGCCTGCAGGCGGCCGTCACGTCGCACATACGGGCGATCGAGACGCTGGGTCTTCAGCCCGTCCCAGATGAACCGGCTCTTGTCGGAGATCCACTCCTCATTCACCTCATCGTTGATGCGCGGCATGATGCGCATCACTTCGCGGCCGCGGGTATCGACGCGGATCGCGCTGCCGAGGGCGTCCATGACGTCGATCGATTCGGTCTTGTTCAGCTCCCAAGGACGGGCGGTGAAGGCAAAGGGCTTCGAGGTCAACGCGCCGACCGGGCAAAGGTCGACGACATTGCCCTGAAGCTCGGAGGTCATCGCCTGCTCGAGATAGGTGGTGATCTCGGCATCCTCGCCACGGCCGATCAGGCCCAGTTCGGCAATGCCGGCGACTTCGGTGGTGAAGCGGACGCAGCGCGTGCAGTGGATGCAGCGGTTCATCACGGTCTTGACCAGCGGGCCGATATACTTGTCTTCGACGGCGCGCTTGTTCTCGGTGTAACGCGAGCTATCCATGCCAAAGGCGATGGCCTGGTCCTGGAGATCGCATTCGCCACCCTGGTCGCAGATCGGGCAATCGAGCGGATGGTTGATCAGCAGGAATTCCATCACGCCTTCGCGGGCCTTCTTGACCATCGGCGTGTTGGTGAAGACTTCCGGCAGTTCGCCGTTCGGGCCGCCACGGATATCGCGCACGCCCATGGCGCAGGAGGCCGCCGGCTTCGGCGGGCCACCCTTCACCTCGACCAGGCACATACGGCAATTGCCGGCGACCGACAGCCGTTCATGGAAACAAAAGCGCGGGACTTCGGCGCCGGCTTCCTCGCACGCCTGCAACAGCGTGAAATGATCCGGGACTTCGATCTCTTTACCGTCGACTTTCAGCTTAGCCATATTCGCCTTCCTGCCTCACGCTTCCGCGTATATTCCCGCGGCACTTCCGCCCCGGTTGGCCAACGGCCATCCGAAAAGGACGGCAATCGACCCGTTCTATCCCCTGGATCCGGCCCTGGCTTTTCGCCCGCGGCCACATCCTGATTTCACTTGCCTGACCGGGGCTTGCGTGGCTTGGCCGGACCCTTGAGGAGCCGGCTGGCCTGTCCCTTCCAGTCGTCCCGCAGCGATCTGCCGCCGAGACCCAATTCCTTGTCCAGCGCCGCGACGGCAGCTTCGTCCAGCGCAGCCAAGTCCGAGAAGCGGGCGATGCCCCTGCCCTTCAGGACCTGTTCGAGCTTCGGGCCGATACCGTCGATCTTTTTCAGATCGTCAGCCTGCCCGCCGGCCTTGCGCGCCGGCGCTTTCTCGACCGTCTTCTCCAGCGCCTTCGCCACGACGGCCAACTGGCGTTCCTGCACCTTGCTCTTCGGCGCGGCCTTTGCCTCAACCTTCGGTTCAGAGGCCGCCTTTGCCTTCGGTGCCGGCTTTGGCTTTTCAGCCTTGGCTGACACCGGCTTCTCCGCCTTCACCTTTGCCTGGGTCGGCGCGGGTTCCGGCGTCGCGACCTTCGTCTCGGGCTCCGCTGCCGTCTTCGCTTCCGCCGCCTTGCGTTCTTCCTCGAGTTGCCGAGCCAGTTGCCCCGTCACGTCCATCGCGCCCTGCAGCGAGCCCAGCCAGAAGCGGCTCATCTGCGTCGCCATCGAAAATCCGAAGGCCGTGGCGGCGGCCATGGCGGCCGCCGGATTGTTCAGGAGGCTATCCAGACCTTCGGAGCCGCGACCGTCCTCAGCCGATGCATCCGGCCTCTTGTCCCCGCTCTTGTCCGAAGAGCCTGTCATGACCCGGTCTCCTTATTCGGCCGCTTCCATGACCACGCCATGCGCCATGGCGTGGCGTGTGTACTGATCGATCCGCGCTTCGATTTCCGGACGGAAATTGCGGATCAGGCCCTGGATCGGCCAGGCGGCCGCATCGCCGAGCGCACAGATGGTGTGGCCCTCGATCTGCTTGGTCACCTGGAACAGCATGTCGATTTCGCGCTTCTGGGCGTTGCCCTTCACCATGCGCTCCATGACGCGCATCATCCAGCCGGTGCCTTCGCGGCACGGCGTGCACTGACCGCAGCTCTCGTGCTTGAAGAAGGCCGAGATGCGCCAGATCGCCTTGATGATGTCGGTGGACTTGTCCATGACGATCATGCCGCCGGTGCCGAACGACGACTTCACTTCGCGCAGGCCATCGAAGTCGAGCACGACGTCCATCATGTCCTCGGCCTTGACGACCGGGCAGGATGCGCCGCCGGGAATGACGGCGAGAAGGTTGTCCCACCCGCCACGGATGCCGCCGGCATGCTTTTCGATCATCTCACGGAAGGTCACGCCCATGCTTTCCTCGACCGTACACGGCCGGTTGACGTGGCCGGAGATCATGAACAGCTTGGTGCCGACATTGTTGGGGCGGCCGAACGAGGAGAACCAGCCGGCGCCACGGCGCAGGATGGTGGGGGTGACGGCGATCGATTCGACGTTGTTGACCGTCGTCGGGCAGCCGTAGAGGCCCATATTGGCCGGGAACGGCGGCTTCAGGCGCGGCTGGCCCTTTTTGCCCTCAAGGCTTTCGAGAAGCGCCGTTTCCTCGCCGCAGATATAAGCGCCGGCGCCGTGATGGACATAAATGTCGATATCGTAGCCGAGCTTGTTGTTCTTGCCGAGCAGACCGTAGTCATAGCACTCGTCGATCGCCGCCTGCAGGGCCTCACGCTCGCGCATGAACTCGCCGCGGACATAGATATAGGCCGCATGGGCGCCCATGGCGAAGGAGGCGATGACGCAGCCTTCGATCAGCGTGTGCGGATCGTGGCGCAGGATGTCGCGGTCCTTGCAGGTGCCGGGTTCGGATTCGTCGGCATTGACAACCAAATAGTGCGGACGGCCGTCGCTTTCCTTCGGCATGAACGACCATTTCAAGCCGGTCGGGAAGCCTGCGCCGCCACGGCCGCGCAGGCCCGAGGCCTTGACCTCGTTGACGATCCAGTCCCGGCCCTTTTCGAGCAGTTGCTTGGTGCCGTCCCAATGGCCACGGCTCATGGCGCCCTTCAGGGACTTGTCCTTGAGGCCGTAGATATTGGTAAAGATGCGATCCTGATCTCTCAACATATCCTAACCCCTTATCGCGGCTTCTTGCCGAAGACCTTGATGTATTCGGCCTCGCCGCCCCGGGCGAGCGCCTCGGCCTGCTTGACCCAGTCGTCGCGCTCGATCCGGCCTGCAAATTTCAGATAGCCGTCGACCCATTCGCGCTCGGCTTGGTGCCAGCCGGCGATCTGGGCAAAGGTGTAAATGCCGAGACCATTAAGTATACCCTCGATCTTCGGGCCGACGCCCGAGATCATCTTGAGATCATCCGGCGTGGCCGGCTTGTCGATGCCTGAAGGACGGTTCTTGTCGTCCAGCGACGGTTGGGCGACGGCCGGTGCCTTCTGCGCCTTGGACCCCTTGCCGGCGGCATCGGCGGCAGCGGTTTCGGAAACGGGTTCCTTGATCTCGTCGCTGGCCGGCTTTGCGCTCTTGCGCGCCGGCTTCACGTCGGGACCGCCGGGCGTGGCGGACTTGCCGTCGGCCGGGGTCTTCAGCACCGGATTGGTTTCATCCGTGGAGGTCACCGCCCTTGCGGCGTTTGCCGGCGGCACCGCGGCCTCGGCTACCGGTGCCGGCTCGATCTTCGCCTTCTGCACGACGATCTCTTCGGTCAGCGTGGTCGGTCCACCGGCCGGAGCCGAATAGACACGGTCGACCTGCGGACCGGGGGTTATGTCGGAGCCCTTGCCTGCCTGAAAACGATCGATGATGTGCTCGAGCTGGGTCGGCGTCAGGTCTTCATAAGAGTCCTTGAAGATCATCACCATCGGTGCGTTGACGCAGGCGCCCTGACATTCGACTTCTTCCCAGGAGAGGGTACCATCCTCGTTGAGCTCGAACGGATCGTGATGGATCTTCGACTTGCAGACCTTGATCAGGTCCTCGGCGCCGCGCAGCATGCACGGCGTGGTGCCACAGACCTGGACGTGAGCGCGCGTGCCGATCGGCTTCAGCTGGAACTGGGTGTAGAAGGTCGCGACTTCGAGCACGCGGATATAGGGCATAGCGAGCTTTTCGGCGACGAATTCGATCGCCGCTCGGGTGACCCAGCCGTCCTGCTCCTGGGCGCGCATCAAAAGCGGAATGACCGCCGATTGCTGCCTGCCTTCGGGATATTTGGCAATCGTTGCCTCGGCCCAGACGGAATTCTCCTCGTTGAAGGAGAAACCTGTCGGCTGGAATTGTTCTTCGGCTAGTCGACGAACGGACATTACTTCCTCACGCCTTGTCTCAGTT
Source organism: Arenimonas sp. (assembly GCA_019459145.1). Taxonomy (GTDB): domain Bacteria; phylum Pseudomonadota; class Alphaproteobacteria; order Rhizobiales; family Rhizobiaceae; genus Allorhizobium. The sequence continues at coordinate 208,449 of JAIBEK010000020.1, read as the reverse complement.
TATGGAACCACACCGCGAATTCGTCAGGGACGTGAATTCGCAGGCATAGGCCGAGTTTTCTTTCTGCAGGAACACGATCAGCTTGGAACCGTTGGAGACGGTGGACTTGATCTCGTAGCCCTGCTTGATGAGGTCACCCATCGATGTCGAGGAGCCGCTAGACGATACGCCTGAATCCTGCGCCTGCGCGGAAGCGGCGCACAAAAGGGCGGCAATCGTCAGCAGCATGCGCATCATCAGCGGTCGACCTCACCGAACACGATGTCGAGCGAACCCAGGATAGCGGAAATGTCCGCGAGCTGGTGACCACGGCAGATGTAGTCCATCGCCTGGAGATGCGCATAGCCCGGCGCGCGGATCTTGCAGCGATACGGCTTGTTGGTGCCGTCCGATACGAGATAGACGCCGAACTCGCCCTTCGGTGCCTCGACCGCGGCGTAAACTTCGCCGGCGGGCACGTGATAGCCTTCGGTGTAGAGCTTGAAGTGATGGATCAGCGCTTCCATCGACCGCTTCATCTCGCCGCGCTTCGGCGGAACGACCTTGCCGTCGATCGAGGAGATCGGACCGGTCTTGGCGTCGCCGAGCAGGCGGTTGACGCACTGCTTCATGATCTTAACCGACTCGCGCATTTCGAACATGCGGATCAGATAGCGGTCGTAGCAGTCACCGTTCTTGCCGACCATGATGTCGAAATCCATGTCGGCATAGCATTCATAGGGCTGCGACTTGCGCAGGTCCCAGGCCGCGCCCGAACCGCGCACCATGACGCCGGAGAAGCCCCATGCCCAGCAATCCTCGAGGCTGACGATGCCGATGTCGACATTGCGCTGCTTGAAGATGCGGTTGCCGGTCAGGAGTTCGTCGATGTCGTTGAGCTTGGCCGGGAACTGGTCGCACCACTTGCCGATGTCCTCGACCAGTTCGTGCGGCAGATCCTGGTGGACCCCACCGGGACGGATATAGGCCGAGTGCATGCGCGCGCCGCAGGCGCGTTCATAGAACACCATCAGCTTCTCGCGTTCCTCGAAGCCCCACAGCGGCGGCGTCAGCGCGCCGACGTCCATGGCCTGGGTGGTGACGTTCAGGAGATGCGACAGGATACGGCCGATTTCCGAATAGAGCACGCGGATCAGCTGGCCACGGATCGGGATCTCGACGCCGAGAAGCTTTTCGACCGCCAGCGAATAGGCGTGTTCCTGGTTCATCGGCGCGACATAGTCGAGCCGGTCGAAATAGGGCAGCGCCTGCAGATAGGTCTTGGTTTCGATCAGCTTCTCGGTGCCGCGGTGCAGCAGGCCGATATGCGGATCGACGCGCTCGACGATTTCACCGTCCAATTCCAGGACGAGGCGCAAAACGCCGTGCGCCGCAGGATGCTGCGGGCCGAAGTTGATGTTGAAATTGCGGACGTTGTGTTCAGTCATGACGCTAACCTTCCGTCCTTACTTCGCCGCCTTCTCGTCGCCCGGCAGCACGTAGTCAGTGCCTTCCCAAGGCGAGAGGAAGTCGAAATTGCGGAATTCCTGCTTGAGCTCGACCGGTTCGTAGACGACACGCTTGGCGTTGTCGTCGTAGCGAACTTCGACGAAGCCGGTGGTCGGGAAATCCTTGCGCAGCGGATGCCCCTCGAAACCATAGTCGGTGAGGATGCGGCGCAGGTCCGGATGGTCGGTGAACATGATGCCATACATGTCCCAGGCCTCGCGCTCGAACCAGTCGGCGCCGGGGAAGACGGAACAGGCCGACGGGACCGGCTTGTCTTCATTGGTCGCGACCTTGACGCGGATGCGCAGGTTCTGGCGCGGCGACAGGAGATGATAGACCACGTCGAAGCGATCTTCGCGCTTCGGGTAGTCGACGCCGCAGATGTCGATCAGGTTGACGAACCCGCACTGCACGTCGTCGCGCAGGAAAGTGAGGAGCGCGATCACTGTCTCGGGCTTCGCCGTCAGGGTCAGCTCGTCGTAACGCACTTCCGAAGAGGCGATCAGCGCACCGCGCACCTCGGAGAGGTAGGATGCTAGCTCGTTCAGGGCTTCACTCATTTGTCTCGTCCCTTCGCCTTACCGTTCGATGGTGCCGGTGCGGCGGATCTTCTTCTGCAACAGAAGCACGCCGTAGAGCAGCGCCTCTGCCGTGGGCGGACAGCCCGGCACGTAGATATCGACCGGTACGACGCGATCACAGCCGCGGACGACCGAATAGGAATAGTGATAGTAACCGCCGCCATTGGCGCAGGAGCCCATCGAGATGACGTAGCGCGGCTCGGGCATCTGGTCGTAGACCTTGCGCAATGCGGGCGCCATCTTGTTGGTCAGCGTGCCGGCGACGATCATCACGTCGGACTGGCGTGGGCTGGCGCGCGGCGCGAACCCGAAACGCTCGACGTCGTAGCGCGGCATGGAGAGCTGCATCATCTCGACCGCACAGCAGGCGAGACCGAAGGTCATCCACATCAGCGAGCCGGTGCGGGCCCAGTTGATCAGATCGTCGGTCGAGGTGACGAGAAAGCCCTTGTCAGCGAGCTCGTTGTTGATCTCGCCGAAGAAGGCATCGTCGGCGCCGATCGGCTTGCCGGTATTGGGATCAATGATCCCCTTGGCCTGCGGCGCAACCAGCGTCGTGTTGGACTGGCTCACTCCCATTCGAGTGCCCCCTTCTTCCATTCATAGATAAAGCCGATGGTCAGCACGCCGAGGAACACCATCATGGACCAGAAGCCGAACCAACCGATGTCACCGAACGAGACCGCCCAGGGGAAGAGGAACGCGACTTCGAGATCGAAGATGATGAAGAGGATCGACACCAGATAGAAGCGGATGTCGAATTTCATGCGCGCATCGTCGAAAGCGTTGAAGCCGCATTCATAAGCCGAGAGCTTTTCCGAGTCGGGCGCCTTGAAGGCAACGGCGAACGGCGCGATCAGCAGCGCCAGGCCGATTACGAGGGCAATACCGATGAAAATGGCAATCGGAACGTAGGAACTGAGCAGTTCAGTCATCATGTCCATCCCTGCTTGTAGCGAATGCCGGGCGGCAGTTCGGGCACAAGGCCAACAAGCCGAAAAGAGTGTTGCAACGAGCCGTGGTTAGCGCAGCCGGCCCGGTTGCGCAAGACCGGCATCGGGCTTTTCACCCGATACCGGGGGCACATTACCAGCCGGTAAAAACCCTGTCGCGCGCAATCGGCATATTATGACGGTGCGGCGCAACAAAACACTGAATGAAGGGAAGAGAATGGCGCGAGTGACGGGGCTCGAACCCGCGACCTCCGGCGTGACAGGCCGGCACTCTAACCGACTGAGCTACACCCGCGCATTGATGGACCACCCAGGCGGCGATCCGACCCTCAACGCCGCTCGCAAGAGCTTGACGGTAAGGTTAGGCTTTTTGAGAATGGCGCGAGTGACGGGGCTCGAACCCGCGACCTCCGGCGTGACAGGCCGGCACTCTAACCAACTGAGCTACACCCGCGCATTTCTCAAGGAAGCGTTGCCGCTTCATTACGATCGGCTGGGCCGATCGATGAGCGGCTAACTAAGGGGTTCGCTTATTGGTGTCAAGCGCGATCGAAGACAAATCCATGACGGAACGAAATTTGTTGGCGCACGCTGGCACCATCACCAGACACCGGTGGAAAACCACCCTCGCCCACCCCTCATGAAAAGCCCGCAAAGCCGGCACTTGGGATCTCGATCCGCCGTCGGGGCGGGAAAAAAATCAAAAAATCTTCACAAACACTCTTGCGGATTTTTCCCGATCCGCATAGATCACGGCCACCGACGCAACCGGCAACGCCCGGCCTTGCGGAAGGGCGATTAGCTCAGTTGGTAGAGCGCCTCGTTTACACCGAGGATGTCGGGAGTTCGAGTCTCTCATCGCCCACCATTCCTTTCCACCTAAATTTTGGCCGTCATTCGCAGTCCGGCTGCCTCATGCGAGCAGCGTCCGCAACCGCTTCTGTTCGGCCTCGTCCAGGGAAAAGCGCCACATCAGCGCGATGGCCGCGAGTTTCGGGAGAATCGGCAGCCAGGCATAGAGCGCGCCCAGCGCCTGTAGCGCCGTCGCGCTCTGCGACGCACCCGGCATCGTCGAAAAACCGGCATATCCCAGCAGCGGAAAGACGATGCCGGCCGACAGGGCCAGGGATAGCTTGGTGATGAAGCTCCAGGCGGCGAAATAGAGGCCGGAACGCTGCTCTCCCGATCGCACGGTGTCGTTGTCGATGACGTCGGCCTGAATGGCCGGCGGCAGCGCGAGATCGTACCCCAGCAGCAGACCGGTGGCGACGCAGATCACGGCGAAAAAGGCGGCATCCCCCTCCCCCAGCAGTCCCGCGCCCGAGAAGACCAGGCAGGCAAGCACCATGGAGACGGACCAGGCGCGGTGCTTGCCCATTCGTGCCGATGTCCAGACGGCGAGCGGAACGCCGGCGACCGCGGCGAGGAAATAGGCAAACAGCAAAGGCCCTTCCCAACCCGGTGCAGCCAGGCGGGCGGTGACGAAGTAAATGAACAGCGAGGCCGGGATGGCATTGGCGAAGCTGTTGAGCAGGAAGGCTGCGGCAAGCCGGAGAAACGGCCGGTTTCCGGCGAGATGCGACAGGCTCTGACGCAGGGACAGGCGGCGCACCGATCGGTCAACCGGCTCCGGCACCCGCCACACGGCGAAACTTCCGGCGAGCGGCAGCACGACGGCGACGAAGACCGCGATCCAGGCCAGGCCGTGAAAGGCGTCGGCCCGCTCGAGCCCGCCAACGAACGGCAGCGAGATGGCCAGAAGCGATCCGACAAGCGTCGCGCCCTCCCGCCAGGCCGAAACCCGGACGCGATCGTGATAGCCGTCCGAGAGTTCGGCGCCCCAGGCCGTATACGGCAGAAGCGTCCAGGTGGCACCGATCGAGAGCGCCGTTCCCCAGAGCGCCAGATAGACGAGCCCGGCATCGGTGGGGGGCCAGAAGAGCATGAAGGCGGCAAGCGCCGTCAACGGCAGGGAGGAGAGGAAGAAGCCGCGGCGTCGGCCGTAACGGCACATCACGCGGTCGGCCAGCCAGCCGAAGAGCGGGTCGGTCACGGCATCGATGAGACGTATAGCCAACAGGACGCCGCCAATCGCCGCAAGGGGTATGGCAAAGCTCGCCGCATAGAAGCTCGGCACGATGATATAGAGTGGCAGCGCGATCGCGGCCATCGGCAAGGCCGGCAGGGCATAGAAGAAGCAGATCAGGGCGGACTGTCGCGGCTGCGATGCCGGATGGGTCATAACGCGTGCTCTCCGGGCCGCCAGGGATTGACTTGCGGCCTATCCCGTTACGGCAGAAACGGCACACTGGTTTTGCTTCAGCGCGAGAGCATTTCGGCAGAATGGGAGAATCGCAGACCGGCCCGGCTCAGATGATTCGGAGAAGCTTCAGCACAGGGGCGGACGCCGGCGCCCCGCCGAGAGCGAACCGGGCAAACATTCGAGCGGTCAGACGCAATACGGCGAGCATGCCTGCCAGCAGCAGACTGGCGATGGCTGCGGCGACGGCATAGAGCGTCGCCCCGATCTCGAGAATGGACCGGCCGAGGAACTTCATTACCGCATGCGAACTATCGCCGAATCGCGTTGCCACCCGCTGCAGCTTGCGCAGATCCTTCGGGCCGTCGGCGATGGAGAGCGCGGCAAGCGAACTGCGCACCCCGCCCTTTGTCCCGATCGTGCCCAGCACCGTCGCGTCGTCGACAAGGGTCTGTGCGACCTTGCCGTCCACGGAACGGGCCGCGACCTTTTGCAGCCGTGCCAGGCCGAGGGCGCCTTCGTCGCTTGCCGCCGCCAGTTCGGCCTTCAATATGCGGGTGTCGACCAGCCTTGCCGCGTTTTTGGTCAGATAGGAGGTGAGCGGCGCCGAAATCTTGCGGGCGCGGTAGGCGTTCTTCAGCACGGAGAGGCCGGCATCGGGAACGGCCGTTGCTCCGACGGTCCCCAGGGTCGAGACGGTCAGGCCGAGCCCGACGGCGGACAAGCCCAGCAGGATGGGGTCATACTCTTCGCCCGCGGCGTAACGATAGCCCTGGACGGAGAAATCACGCAGATCGCCGATTCCGACAAGGTCGCTGGTCACCGAGCCGGCGATCTCGGCCCCGCTGTCGAGCGAGCCGAAGACGAAACCCTTGGCCGCCCGGCTGCCGGAGATGAAGGCACGCTCGAGCGCGGTGCCTTCCGCCCTTTCCCGAAGCGCGGGAGACAGGTCATGACCATAGCGGGTACCCAGATCATGAAGCGCCGTCGCATAGGCGTGGTCGCCGCCGGCGATGGCCTGCTCGATCTCAGCCTGGTAGACCAACGTCGGTGCGGCATAGAGGCGATATTCTGCAAGAGCCGCAGGGTCGAACAGCCCGACCATCATGCCGGAACGGTGGACGGTCGCGGCGGCATTCCACACCGCAAGCCCGAGGGCCAGCAGCGAGGCCAGTCGCAGAACCTTCAAGAACGCCGATAGCAGTCTCACGCCTTCATCCCGGATTCGAGGGTGCAGCAACCAAGCAGACCTCTCCTATCCGCCCTTCACGGTGAATTTACGGCGCGCCGACCCGGCATAACCGGTCATCGCGTGCGTTCGCCCACCCTTCCCTTGCCCGCCTGCCCGGCCCTTGCTAACTGCAACGATGCAAAGCTCATGAACGAGGAGAATTAGCCATGCGACAGCATTCATTCGGGAAAACGGACTTCACCGTCAGCGACATCGGGTTCGGTGCATGGCAGATCGGTGGCTCCTGGGGCGAGGTTTCCGAGGCGGACGGGCGGGCGGCTCTCAACGCGGCGCTCGACGCCGGCATGACCTTCATCGACACGGCCGACGTCTATGGCGACGGGCGCTCGGAGCGCATCATCGCCGACGTCCTGAAGACCCGTGGCGGCGCGCGGCCGATGGTCGCTACCAAGGCGGGCCGACGGCTCAATCCGCATGTGGCGGGCGGCTATACCAAGGCCAATCTGGAAGGCTTCATCGACCGATCCCTGAAGAATCTCGAGGTCGAGCGGCTCGACCTCGTGCAACTGCATTGTCCACCAGCCGAGGTCTACTATCACCCGGAGGTGTTCGAGGGACTGGAGGAGCTCAAGCGGGCCGGCAAGATCGCCCATTACGGGGTGAGCGTCGAAAACGCCGAGCAGGCGCTGAAGGCGATCGAATATCCAGGTGTCGTCAGCGTGCAGATCATCTTCAACATGTTCCGCCAGCGTCCGGCCGGGCTGTTCTTCCAAGAGGCCAGGCGCCGCAACGTCGCGGTGATCGCCCGCGTTCCGCTGGCAAGCGGCCTGCTGTCCGGCAAGATCACCGCGGCAACACAGTTCGCCGCCGAGGATCACCGCAACTTCAACCGCCATGGCGAGGCCTTCGATGTCGGCGAGACCTTTGCCGGCGTGCCCCTGGATACCGGTCTTCAAGCCGTAGAGGAAGTCCGCAAGCTGGTGCCTGCCGGCACGGCGATGGCGGCCTTCGCGCTGCGCTGGATCCTGATGCACGAGGCAGTGACAGTGGTCATTCCAGGCGCCCGCAACGCCGCCCAGGCGCAGGCCAATGCCGCAGCCTCCGACCTGCCCGCCCTATCGTCCGACGTCATGGCGGCGGCGAAGGACATCTACGACCGGCTGATCGCCCCGCACGTCCATCAACGCTGGTAGGCGAACGCCCCGCAACACTAAGGCCCGAAAATGCAGTGGAGGCCGGGTGATCGCTCACCCGGCCTCCAATCGTCTTGGGAGGACGATGTTGGTCAGTTGGTGCCCTTGAGGTCAACCGGGAAGAACAGGGTCTCGCCGGACGAGTCGTCGACACCGTCATTGTCGGTCACGGCAAAAGCCTTGCCTTCGGCATCGAAGGTGAAGCCTTCGAGCTTGTCGACGACATAGCCGTTGGTCGCGGCCTTGAGGTCCGGCAGGAAGTCGTGGACTTCTTCCTTGGTCACCAGCGGCAAGGCTTCGCCGATCTTGGCAGGCTTCAGGTCGGCGATCGCCACACGGTAGAGCTTCTTGATCTTGGCGGCATCACCGATCAGGTTGTCACGCTCGACGATGTAGACGTGGTCGCCATGGGCGGTGATTTCGGACAGGCCGACCCAACCGCTTTCGCCCTTGTCGAGCGGATAGCGCACGGCGCCCCATTCCTTCGACTTCGGGTTATAGGCGACGAGCTTGACGGAGCCCTTCTCGTCATCCTTCCATTCGCGCTGGACGGCCATCCACAGGGTGGCCTCATCTCCAGAGCCAACCATCGTGACGCCTTCGAAGCCGAACCGGATTTCGCCCTTGAGCAGATCCGCCGGAAGGGCAATCTCTTCCTTGATCTCGCCCTTGTCATTCACGTGATAGAGCGCGTGCGGCAGTAGCTTGCCGCTATTGCCCTCAGACGCCAGCCAGAAGCCGCCCTTGCCGTCGAGCGTGATGCCCTCGATGTCGAGCTTCTGGGCCGGCTGACCGCCACGGGTGACCGGCAGAGCGGCGGTGATGGCAGCGGGCGTCTGCGTCGCGTCGACGGTGAAGATCGTCGGCTGCATGGCGTAGAAACTGTCATTGACGGCATAGAGCTGGCCTGCCTTCTCGGCATCGCCGACCAGGCCCGAGAGCGCACCCCAACCGATCGGCGCACCGTCGACCATTTCGGAGCGGATCGTCGGATAGGCGGCTTTGCCTTCGCCGAGCTCATAGAGCATGACATGCGAGCGGGCGCCGCCATCCTCGACGAGGTCGGTCTCATTGGCGGTGACGAACAGGTTACGGCCCGGGATGGCAACCGCGCCTTCAGGCCCCACGCCGGACGGCAACAACTGGACCAGTTCCGGCTCCGCGCCGGTGTCCTTGTAGACGCCGACCACGGATGCGCGTTCGGACAGGACGAAGAAGTACTTGCTGTCGCCGTAGGTCGCGGCTTCCAGGCCCTCGAGCTCGACGCCCTTGGACTTGGCACGCTTGTCAGGGAAGTGGCCGATCCGGGCGATCTCGAGTTCAAGCGACGGGCCGGATTCATAAGAGACCTTGCCCGTCTTGTCGAAGATGGTGAAACTGCGCGAGCCGCCTTCGTAGTCACCTTCGTTGGCGACGACGAAACGATCGTCGTCGAGCCACTTCAGCGCGTCGGGCTCGCGAAGGACGCCTTCCTTCTTGGCCGAGAATTTCAGCGCGCCGTCGGACTTGGTGTCGATGCCGGCAAGGTCGATGGCGCCGGCCGAGAAGTGGGTCTTCACCGTGCCCGTCTTGCCATCGACGATGGCGATGTGGTTGTTCTCCTGCAGCGTCACGGCGATTTCGCCGAGGCTGTTGATCGAGACGAATTCCGGTTCCGGATCGTCCGCGCCGACTTCGGCAAGGCCGGTCATGGCGACGTGCTTGATCGAGGCGCAATCGGCCACACCGTCCTTCAGGGAGACGATGGCGAGATCGCCGGCCGGCAACTGCGGAAGCTGTCCGTCATTCAGGTCTTCGTCGCGCTCGTTCTCGATGGCGATCACGGCAAAGCTCTTGTCGGCGGCAACGGCGACGGAATCCGGCTGACCGCCGAGATCGCAGGTTGCGTCGACCTTCTTGGAGGCCAGATCGACGATGGCAAGCTTGCCCGAGGGCTTCACGAAGCTTTCCGACGTGTTGACGGCGACGAGGACCTTGTCCCCGACCACGGCCACCGAGGTCGGCTCGCCGTCCATGGCCAGCGCGCCGCCGGCCTTCGGGGCCTTGACGTCGGAAATGTCGATGAAGCCGATCACGCCCAGCGGGCTGTCGGAATAGACGAGAGTCATGCCGTCTTCCGACGCGGTGATGATCTCCGCGGACGTTACGGATTTCTGATCCTTGTCAGCCGGCATATTGGCGGCGACGGGGAAGGATGCGATGCGATTGAAAACCTGCTCGGCGCCGGCCGGGAAAGCAACGGATGCCAAAAGGGCTGCGGTCAGCGCCGCGCGGGAAAAGCCATACGTCATGGGAAACCTCCTGTTTCCGTGAGAAAGGAACAGGAGGCTTTTGCGTCATGCGGATGACAGGCGGATGACAATCCGCAACGGATTGCATGGCGCCCCTTCCCCGTCAGGCGGAAGACCGTTCCTTGCGCATCTCCGCCGTCATCAGGAAGAGCGAGGCGCCAAGGATCAGCAGCGCCCCGAGCCACAGATAGCCGGCCGGCGCATAGCCGAAGACCAGCCAGCCGGCGAGCACGTTGAGCGGCAGCTTGAGGTCATCGAAGGGCTGCACATAGGCCGCATCCGCCGCGTTATAGGCAAGCGTCAGCAGATATTGGCCGACGACCGTCAGGAGGCCCGCCGCAAGCAGCAGCAGCAGGGCAAGACCAGTCGGCACGGCAAAGCCAGAGGCCAGCGCCAGCCCGGCATTGATCGGCGTCAGCAGCACCAGCAACCAGACGGTGATCGTCTCCGGCGGCTCGAAGGCCGTGAGGTTCTTCATCAACAGCGACGACCCGCCCCACAGCAGGGCCGACAGGATGGGCAGGAGGGCCGCCGCCGAGAACGTGTCCGCCCAGGGCTGCAGGATGATCATCGCGCCAACGAAGCCGACGAGCGTCGCTGCCCAGCGCGGCCAGCCGACGCTTTCGCCAAGGAAGAGCCTGGCGCCGATGATGATGAAGAAGGGCGAGGTCATGATAAGCGCGATCGCCTGCCAGATCGGCACGGTGGCGAGCCCGGTGACCCAGGCCTGGACGCCCAGCGCGGCGAGCAGAACGCGCAGCAGATGACGCCACGGATAGCGCGTGCGCATCGCCCGCAGGCCGAGCTTGAACAGCAGCGGCAGCGAGAGCACGAGGGCAAAGCCATATTGCCAGAAGGTCGCCGAAGCCGGCGGAAAGGCCAAGGTCATGGCCAGCCACTGGGTCGCGACATTGAGCAGGGCGAAGGCGATACCCGCCAGCACCATGTAGGAGGCTCCGGCAAAAGCGTGGGAGCGGGAGAGCGTAAGGGAGCTCTGATTCATGTTTCTTTCCTTCACAAAGGACCAACACAAATCAGGACGCATGAGGGCATTCGCGAAGAGGCCCGCCTGGACGAGCCCACCCGCTTGCGCCGCCGTCCGAACGAGCGGACGGCATTCGCAGGCCAAGTCGCCGGCATCCGGACAGATCCATCCGGAAACACGGCGCCACGACCGATTGCCTCATTCTCTTTCATCCGGACTATGACCGTCGGCTCCGGAATTCAACCGGATCTGCTGACCCTCCCGGAAAAGGTCCGGAAGGCGCTCGCGGGCTTGGAGACGAACCTCCTTACCGCCGGTGGGGACTTGCACCCCGCCCTGAGAACGAATGCCGGAAATCCGGCGTCCCGAGCGATACGGCAAGCATGCGGATCGCACAAGCACGGCAAACGAAAAAAGCCCGGCGCGACGGCCGGGCTTTCACTTGATATGGCCTGCCCTGCGCCAGGCAGGGAGGCGATCAGCTGATCAGCTGTTGCAGGCGTCCTTGAGACCCTTGCCGGCAGTGAACTTCGGCACGTTGCGGGCCGGAATGTCGACCTCTGCGCCCGTCGACGGGTTGCGGCCCTTGGAGGCTTCGCGACGACCGACAGTGAAGGCACCGAAGCCAGCGAGGCGAACATCGCCGCCGTTCTTCAGCTCGGCCTGAACCGTTTCGAAAACGGCGTCAACGGCGGAAGCTGCATCGGCCTTGGTGAGGCCGGCCTTTTCGGCGACCGCGGATACGAGTTCGTTCTTGTTCATGTTTCCACCCTTTCTGATTGGTATGAAACGACTCAATGGATAAGTCGGGCGGAGAATACGGATGCATCTGCCCTAGGCAACTCAAAAGCACCGCAATGGCCCGGAAAACAAGCACTTTCCGGCAGTTTGCACAAAAAAGGCTGGCATTTCTGCCAGCCTTTTTCCGTTCGATGTGCCAATTTGGCAAGAGTGAGGCAAAATCGGCCTCAATGCGCCACGGCGGCGCCGTTTTCGTCGACGCCTTCGACCGTGCCGATGGCGGGTGTTTCGACCGTTCCGTCCCATTCAATCGGTTCAGGTACACGGATCAGGGCATGTCGGATGACTTCGCCCATGCGCGAGACGGGAACGATTTCAAGGTTGTTCTTCACATTGTCCGGGATGTCCGCCAGGTCCTTGGCGTTCTCTTCCGGGATCAGAACCTTCTTGATACCGCCGCGCAGTGCCGCGAGCAGCTTTTCCTTCAGACCACCGATCGGCAGGACGCGACCACGAAGCGTGATCTCGCCCGTCATCGCCACGTCCTTGTTGACCGGAATGCCGGTCATGATCGAGACAATCGCGGTTGCCATGGCGACGCCGGCCGACGGTCCGTCCTTCGGGGTCGCCCCTTCGGGAACGTGCACGTGGATGTCCGACTTGTCGAAGCGCGGCGGCTCAATGCCGAAATCGACGGCGCGCGAACGGACATAGGATGCCGCCGCCGAAATCGATTCCTTCATCACGTCCTTGAGGTTGCCGGTGACCGTCATGCGGCCCTTGCCCGGCATCATCACGCCTTCGATCGTCAGCAGTTCGCCACCGACCTCGGTCCAGGCCAGACCGGTGACGATACCGATCTGATCCTCGCCCTCGGCCTCGCCGTGACGGTAGCGCGGCACGCCGAGATAGTCGTGGATGTTGGCGGCAGTGACCGCGACCGACTTCACCTTGCCCTTGAGGATTTCGGTGACCGCCTTGCGGGCGAGCTTCATCAGCTCACGCTCGAAGCTGCGCACCCCGGCCTCGCGGGTGTACTGCTGGATGATCGCCTTGATGGCGTCGTCGGCGACCGAGAACTCCTCCGGACGCAAGGCATGGTCCTTGATCGCCTTCGGCAGCAGGTGCCGCTTGGCGATCTGCAGCTTCTCGTCCTCGGTGTAGCCGGCGATCCGGATGATCTCCATGCGGTCCATCAGCGGGCCCGGAATGTTGAGCGTGTTCGCCGTGGTGATGAACATCACGTTCGACAGGTCGTACTCGACTTCCAGGTAGTGGTCCATAAAGGTCGAGTTCTGTTCCGGATCCAGCACCTCGAGCAGGGCCGACGACGGATCGCCGCGATAGTCCTGGCCGAGTTTGTCGATCTCGTCGAGCAGGAACAACGGGTTGCCCTTCTTCGCCTTCTTCATCGACTGGATGACCTTGCCGGGCATCGAGCCGATATAGGTGCGGCGGTGACCGCGGATTTCGGCTTCGTCACGAACGCCGCCGAGCGCCATGCGGATGTATTCGCGGCCGGTCGCCTTGGCGATCGACTTGGCGAGGGAGGTCTTGCCGACACCCGGAGGACCGACGAGGCACAGGATCGGGCCCTTGAGCTTGGTCGCGCGCGCCTGGACGGCGAGATATTCGACGATGCGCTCCTTGACCTTGTCGAGACCGAAATGATCCTCGTCGAGGATCTTCTCCGCCGCGTTGAGGTCGACCTTGACCTTGGACTTCTTGCCCCAGGGCAGGCCAAGCAGCCAGTCGAGATAATTGCGCACGACGGTCGCTTCCGCCGACATCGGGCTCATGTGGCGAAGCTTCTTCAGCTCGGCCTCGGCCTTCTCCCTGGCTTCCTTGGAGAACTTGGTCTTGGCGATCTTCTCTTCCAGTTCGGCCATCTCGTCGCGGCCGTCCTCGCCGTCGCCGAGTTCCTTCTGGATCGCCTTCATCTGTTCGTTCAGGTAATATTCGCGCTGGGTCTTCTCCATCTGGCGCTTGACGCGCGAGCGGATGCGCTTCTCCACCTGGAGAACGGAAATCTCGCCTTCCATGAAGCCGAGCGCCTTTTCGAGACGCGTCTTCACGCTCACCGTCTCCAGCATTTCCTGCTTCTCGGTGATCTTGATCGACAGATGCGAGGCAACCGTGTCGGCCAGCTTCGAGTAATCCTCGATCTGGCTCGCGGCGCCGACGACTTCCGGCGAAATCTTCTTGTTCAGCTTGACGTAGTTCTCGAACTCCGAGACCACCGAGCGGCTGAGCGCCTCGATCTCGACCGGATCCTCGTCCGGCTCGGCGAGAACATTCGCGGTCGCCTCGTAGAACTCCTCGCGACCGGTATAGGCTTCGATCTTGGCGCGCGCGCGGCCCTCGATCAGGACCTTGACCGTTCCGTCCGGCAGCTTCAGCAGTTGCAGGACATTGGCGATGGTGCCGATCTCATAGATCGCATCAGAGGCAGGGTCATCGTCCCCGGCATTGATCTGGGTCGCCAGCATGATCTGCTTGTCGGAGCCCATGACCTCTTCCAGCGCACGGATGGACTTTTCGCGCCCGACGAACAGGGGCACGATCATGTGGGGGAAAACCACGATGTCGCGCAGAGGCAATACGGGATAGATATTGCCTTCGTTTGCTGCAGACGTTTTCGACATTTTCATTCCTTTCCGACGTCCCGGCGTGAACCGGAACTTGGCACCAGTCCCCGAAGGCAACTGGCACATCTCTTGCTCCCCCAACAAGTGGAGTTCCGCGATGATGAATTCAAGCCTGACCGATCGCCTGCCGCCCTGGAATGTGACAGCAGTGTTACGGACGGCGACACAACGCTACAAAACAAAGCTTGCGCGACAGGTGCGCAACGGAGCGCCTCGCGCCCTGCCCCGACCGGCGACCCTGAACGTCGCGGCGAAGCAGTTAACCTTGTAGACCATGGCTGCGCTGGGGAAAACCACGGATCGGCAAAATCGCTGACTTCTTAGCCGTTTATCGCCGCGATCAGCCGATGATCGCATCAAGCCGCCAAAAACGAAAAGGCCCGCCACAGCGCGGCGGGCCTTGATGCGAATGCGAGGCTGGCTTCAGGCGGAAGCGTTGGCTTTCTCTTCCTGACGGTCGGCGTAGATGTAGAGCGGACGCGACGATTCGCGCACCACGTCGTCGGAAATGACGACTTCGCGAACGCCTTCGAGTTCCGGCAGTTCGAACATGGTGTCGAGCAGGATCTTCTCCATGATCGAGCGCAGGCCGCGGGCACCGGTCTTGCGGGTGATCGCCTTGCGAGCGATCTCGCGCAGAGCGTCCTCGTGGAAGGTCAGTTCGATGTCTTCCATCTCGAACAGGCGCTGGTATTGCTTGACCAGAGCGTTCTTCGGTTCCGACAGGATCTGGATCAGCGCATCCTCATCGAGATCCTCGAGCGTTGCCAGAACGGGCAGACGACCGATGAATTCCGGAATGAGGCCGAACTTCACCAGATCTTCCGGCTCCAGTTCGCGCAGCACTTCGCCGACGCGCCGATCGTCTTCCGCCCGAACCGTCGCACCAAAGCCGATCGAGGTCTTTTCGCCACGGGCCGAGATGATCTTGTCGAGGCCGGCAAAGGCGCCGCCGCAGATGAACAGGATGTTCGTCGTGTCGACCTGCAGGAATTCCTGCTGCGGATGCTTGCGGCCACCCTGCGGCGGAACCGAAGCGACGGTGCCTTCCATGATCTTCAGAAGCGCCTGCTGCACGCCCTCGCCCGAAACGTCGCGGGTGATCGACGGATTGTCGGACTTGCGCGAAATCTTGTCGACTTCGTCGATGTAGACGATGCCGCGCTGGGCGCGTTCGACATTGTAATCCGCAGACTGCAGAAGCTTCAGGATGATGTTTTCGACGTCTTCACCGACGTAACCGGCTTCGGTCAGCGTCGTCGCATCGGCCATGGTGAACGGCACGTCGATGATGCGGGCGAGCGTCTGGGCAAGATAGGTCTTGCCGCAACCGGTCGGGCCGACGAGCATGATGTTCGACTTGGCCAATTCCACGTCGCCGCCCTTGGAGGCGTGCGACAAGCGCTTGTAGTGGTTGTGAACCGCGACCGACAGGATCTTCTTGGCCTGTCGCTGGCCGATCACGTATTCGTCGAGGATCTTGATGATGTCCTGCGGCGTGGGAACGCCGTCGCGGGACTTGACCATCGACGACTTGTTCTCTTCGCGGATGATGTCCATGCACAATTCGACGCATTCATCGCAGATGAACACCGTCGGTCCGGCAATCAGCTTGCGGACCTCGTGCTGGCTCTTGCCGCAGAAGGAACAATAGAGGGTATTCTTGGAGTCACCGCCGTTGCTTCCGCTGACCTTGCTCATGTCTTTATCCTTCCAGCACGCCGCGCCTCCGACCAGCGGAGGGCGGTCACTCACACCGCCCGGCTCCGGCTGTCACCTGACGGCCGAAACCTAACCCGATTTGGAGGTACTTACCGATCCATTCAATCCAGTTTCAGGATCGGCGGCAACGAAAACCCCTTCAAATCGCCAGGCTATGTCATCAAACTACAACATAGCCTTAATAAGTACTAATAGCGCTTTCCCAGTCCGATTACACCCCTTAGCCCATCACAACCGGTTCATGCGTCGCAAACCGGGACAGACCAGGGACGAACTCACGCGGCCGGAGCGCCCTCGAGTTCCTGGCGAGAGGTGAGGATCTTGTCGATCAGACCCCAGTCCTTCGCCTCGCTCGACTCCATGAAGTGGTCGCGGTCAAGGGTCTGTTCGACTTCCTCGAGGCTGCGGCCCGTATGCTTGACATAAACCTCGTTCAGCCGACGCTTCATCTTGATGATGTCGCGCGCATGGCGCTCGATGTCGGAAGCCTGCCCCTGGAAACCGCCCGAGGGCTGATGCACCATGATGCGGGCATTCGGGGTGGCGAAACGCATGCCCTTCTCGCCGGCGGCCAGCAGCAGCGAACCCATCGACGCCGCCTGACCGACGCAGAGCGTCGAGACGGCCGGACGGATGAACTGCATCGTGTCGTAGATCGCCATGCCGGCGGTGACGACGCCACCTGGCGAATTGATGTAGAGGGCGATTTCCTTCTTCGGATTCTCGGCCTCGAGGAACAGCAGCTGCGCGCAGACCAGCGACGCCATCGTGTCTTCGACCGGACCCGTCAAGAAAATGATGCGCTCCTTGAGGAGGCGGGAAAAGATGTCATAGGAGCGCTCGCCGCGGTTCGTCTGCTCCACGACCATCGGCACAAGGGCCATGGCGGTATCAACTGGATTTCTCATGTCCGTCCTTTATCAGCCTCATCCCCGAACACCCGGTGCGCGGCGGGAATCACATAAAACCTGTCAATCCCTACATAGAGTGTCAGCACCCTCGACTTCAAGGCTCGCGGCTCGGTTATCCTTAATGGCGCGGGCGCAGAACCCGAGCCTTTAAACGCTTCGTGCCTCAACGCCTATGCCATGGCTCGCCGCGACCACAGCTATTCCAACGCCGATGGTAAACCAGATGCTAATAAACACGGACAAGCTTGCGCGAACCTGCGGATCGGCTGATTTCTTAAGGAGGCGTTAAACACTGTGCCCCATCTTGCGACGAATTCTCCGAGCATAGCCAAGGCCCACCCGTGATCGACATCAAGACCGCATTGCTGCTGTGGGCGATGGAAGCTGCGACACTCGCCGTTCTGCTCGCCGCCGTATGGTTCCACGACCGCGGCCAACGGCATTTCGCCCTTTGGTCGCTCGGCTTCTTCGCCCAAGGCTCGGGCGTCGCGCTCATTGCCTTGCGCGGCCTCATCCCCGACTTTGCCTCGATCGAAGTGGCGAATACGGTGGCTCTTTCAAGCTTCTTCTTCTGGACCGCCGGATTGCTGCATCTCGCCAAGCGCCCGGCCAGCGTCCTTGCCCTCATCCCCCTGCTCTTGTGGATCGGCGGCATGCTTGTCCCGGTCGTGCGGGAAACGATCGCCTACCGCATCGCCCTCTACAATTTCGGCACGGCCTGCGGCCACATCGTGCTTGCGGCAGTCGTCGTTCGTCATGAGGTCGCCAGACCACGCTATCGCCGACTGTTTGTCGGAATCTGTTCGATCCAGGCGGTCGCGGGCCTGCTGGTCATGATGATGAGCCTCCTCACCCTGCCGTCCAGCATCCAGGCTGCCCCCCATGCAGCGATCACCGCCGCCATTAACCTGTTCGGCTTCCTCACGGCCATCCTGATCGGCGCGAAGATTGTCATGGATCGTTCCGAGGAGCGCCTGCAACAGCTGATCCGCACCGACCCGTTGACGGGCGCACTCAACCGACGCGGTGTATCGGAAGGGTTTGCCAGCCTCACGGCCCCGTCGAACCACGCAACGCCCTCTCTTGCGCTCCTGCTGTTCGACCTCGATCACTTCAAGCGCATCAACGATACGCACGGCCACCAGGCCGGCGACGCTGTCCTCGTGGCCTTTGCCGGGATCTGCCGGGAGCTTACGCCGAAATGCGGCCTGTTCGGCCGCACCGGCGGCGAGGAGTTCATGGCTCTGCTGCCAATCAACGATATGAAGGATGCGGCGCTTCTGGCCGAGACAATCCGCCAATCCCTTGCCACGGCGAAGATCGACACAGGCGGCGAGTTGGTCTCCGTGACGGTCAGCATCGGCATTGCGACATCGGCAAAGTCCGCGGCCAATCTCGACCAGATGATGAGCAATGCCGACAGGGCCCTTTACAAGGCCAAGGCCCGCGGCCGGAACCGCACGACGATATTGAACGGAGACCGGGTTCTCACGGTGCCGTCCGCCGGTCCCGAAGCGCTCGACGAGCAGGCCGACCGGCAGGTCGCGGCGCTTAAGCGCCTGATGGCACGGGTCGAGCCGAAAACCGGGCTCACCAAGCCATAGTCGCAGTCCCGGATATGATCCGGTCTTCAAAGAGCATCACCATGAGCCACCTCCCCTTCCTCATCATCGACCCGGCGACGCGCGAAGTAAGCCTGGACGGGCGCGACCCCGCCTTCTACAGCGAACCCAATCGCACCTATGCCGCCCTGCATGCCGGCTGTCCGACATTCTACTGGCAGGAACAGAAGATGTGGTTTGTCACCGGCTACGACCGCGTCAACAACCTGCTGCGCGACCGTCGTTTCGGACGACAGATATTGCATATCGCGACGCGGGAGGAACTCGGCATGCCGGAACCCGCCGCGCATACCCGGCACTTCGATGCGGCGGAAGCTCATTCGCTGCTCGAACTGGAGCCGCCCGAGCACACGCGGCTGCGAACCCTGGTCAACCGCGCCTTCGTCTCGCGCCATGTGGAAAGGATGAGGCCGGAAATCGAGGATCTCGCCAACCGGCTGATCGACGGCTTTGAGAAGGATGGCAAGGTCGAGCTTCTGTCCGCCTTCGCCGACATCATCCCGGTGACGATGATTGCACGGATGATCGGCATTCCGGAGGAGATGGGACCGCAATTGCTGAAATGGTCGCATGACTATGTCGGCATGTACATGTTCAAGCGCAGCCGCGCCGACGAGGACGCGGCCGATCGTTCGGCCAGGGATTTCGCCGATTATGTCCGCGGCATGATTGCCGAGCGTCGCGCGGAGCCGCGCGAGGACCTGCTCAGCCACATGATCCATACCGAGCACAAGGGACAGTTGCTGAGCGAGGACGAACTGATCTCGACGACGATCGTGCTGCTCAACGCGGGTCACGAGGCCACCGTGCACCAGATCGGCAATTCGGTCCGCGTCATTCTGGAGAGCGGGCTTGATCCGGCCGCCATGTTCCAGGATCAAAAGGCGATCGAACGCACCGTCGAGGAGACCCTGCGGATCTGCGCACCGGTCCACATTTTCGACCGCTACTGCCTGGAGCCGGCGGAAATCGACGGGATCGCCTTCAAGCGTGGCGACAAGGTCGGCATGATCCTCGCCGCCGCAAACCTCGATCCGGCGAAGTTCGCCGATCCGCTGACATTCCGGCCGACGCGCGACGACGGGCCGAACCTCTCGTTCGGCGCCGGCATCCATTTCTGCATCGGCGCGCCGCTTGCCCGGCTCGAGCTCGCCATCGTCTTGCCGCTCTTGTTCAAGCGCCTGCCGGGCCTCAAGATCGCAGGCCAGCCCAAGGTCAAGGACGTCTACCATTTCCATGGCCTGGAGCGGCTCGACCTCACCTGGTGATGGTTCGGCTCAAAGCCGGATCACGTAATCCTTGCGAGTCGTTTCAACGACTTCCCAGGTGCCCTTGAAGCCGGGCCTGAGGATCATCCGGTCGCCGGCCCTCAGGTGCATCGGTGTTCCGCCGTCTTCCGTGACGATGGAGTAGCCTTCCAGCATGTGGAAATATTCCCACTCATCATAGGATATCCGCCACTTGCCGGGCGTCGACTGCCAGATCCCGGCATAGATGCCGCCCGGCGCCTCCTCGATGTTCCAGGTAGTGAAACGCGGATCGCCGGCGATCAGTCGGTCGGCTGCGGGCGCCCCCTCCTCCGGCTCGACCGTCCTGGGATCGAAATCCAAATGGTGCGACATGTTTGCTCCTTGGCGCCGCGGCCGAACCGGGCTGCGGCGCCTGCGCGGTTAACCGATCAGACCTTGGCGAGCGACTGCTCGAGATCGCCGATGATGTCTTCGGCATCCTCGATGCCGATCGACAGGCGAACGACGTCAGGCCCGGCACCGGCGGCGATCTGCTGGGCTTCCGTCAGCTGGGCATGGGTGGTGGAGGCCGGATGGATGACCAGCGAGCGGGTGTCGCCGATATTGGCGAGGTGCGAGAAAAGCTGCAGGCCTTCCACCAGCGCCTTGCCGGCAGTGTAACCGCCCTTGACGCCGAAGGTAAAGACGGCGCCCGCGCCTTTCGGCGAGTAGCGCTTCTGCAATGCGTGGTTGGGATCGCTGTCGAGGCCGGCATAGTTCACCCAGGCAACCTTCGGATGCTGCTTCAGCCAGGTGGCGACCTTCAGCGCATTGTCGCAATGACGCTGCATCCTCAGCGGCAGGGTCTCGATGCCGGTCAACAGGAGGAAGGCGTTCATCGGCGCAATGGCCGGGCCGAGATCGCGCAAGCCCAGCACCCGGCAGGCGATGGCGAAGGCGAAATTGCCGAAGGCCTGGTGCAGCACAACGCCCGAATACTCCGGGCGGGGCTCGGACAGCATCGGGAATTTGCCGGAAGCCGACCAGTCGAAAGTGCCGCCGTCGACGATGATGCCGCCCATGGAATTGCCGTGGCCGCCGAGGAATTTCGTGGCGGAATGCACGACGATGTCGGCGCCGTGCTCCAGCGGGCGGATGAGATAAGGGCTGGCCATCGTGTTGTCGACGATCAGCGGCAGACCAAGCTGCCTGGCCACCTCGGCGATGGCGGCGATGTCGACGAAGGTGCCGCCCGGATTGGCGAGGCTCTCGATGAAGATCGCGCGCGTCCGCTCGTCGATCTGCGCGGCGAAGCTGTCAGGGTCGGCCGGATCGGCCCAGCGCACCTGCCAGCCGAAATTCTTGAAGGCGTGGCCGAACTGGTTGATCGATCCGCCATAGAGCTTCTTGGCGGCGACGAAATTGTCGCCCGGTTGCATCATCGTATGAAAGACCAGCATCTGCGCCGCATGACCCGACGCGACGGCCAGGGCCGCCGTGCCGCCTTCCAGCGCCGCGACGCGCTCTTCCAGCACCGCCTGGGTCGGGTTCATGATGCGCGTGTAGATATTGCCGAACTGCTTCAGCCCAAACAGGGCCGCGGCATGGTCGGCATCGTTGAAGACATAGGCCGTGGTCTGGTAGATCGGCGTGACACGCGCGCCGGTCGCTGGGTCAGGCTGGGCGCCGGCATGTACCGACAGCGTGGCAAAACCCGGATTGTTCTTGGACATTCTTCGCCTCCACTAGAATTTGTCGTGGCGATCATAGCGGCTTGGACCGTGATGTCAGCCCGCTTTTTTCCACGAATTGGCGAAGTTGCAGCGCGCGCTGCTATTGATCGAAATCAATGCGACCGGGACGGTCGGCGCTCATCATCCGGCTCTGATCTGGAGGCCGCTCATGGATATGCTTGTCAACGATTCCGCACGTACCGTCTTTTCGCGTCTGGCGGGTTGGTTCGCCAAGGGGTGGGAAGGCAGTGCCGAGGCCGAGATGATCGCCTCTCTCGATGAGGGCGCCATTCAGAGCATTGCCCATGACTGTGGGATTTCGCCCGACCAGTTGATCGAACTGGCCAAGGCGGGGCCGCATGCCGCCGACGAGATGATCCGGATGATGAAGGCGCTCAACATCGATCCCGCCGAGATCGAACTGCGTCTGCGCAACCAGTTCCGCGACATGCAGATCACCTGCGCGCATTGCAGCCACAAGGGGGAATGCCGCAAGGATCTGACGAGCGGAGCGGCGGCCGAGAACTTTGCCCACTATTGCGGCAATGCCGACGAACTCAACGCGCTGCGCGCCAACCCGGACCTCCTGCTCGGCTGACAGGAAGCCCTCGCCGCGCGCTAAAGCCCCAGGCGCGGCATCTCTATCGCCGGGCAGCGGTCCATCACCACCTTGATCCCGGCCGCTTCAGCCGCCTTCGCGGCAAGGTCGTCACGCACCGACAGTTGCGACCAGATGGCCTTGGGGCGCGGTTCGAGTGCGATCGCCTCATCGACCACGACATGAAGATATTCCGAAGCGCGGAACACGTCGATCATGTCGACGGGCTCCGGGATGTCGCCAAGCGTTGCGAAGACCGTCTGCCCGTGGATTTCCTTGCCCGCTTGCCCCGGGTTGACCGGGATGACGCGATAGCCCTTGGACATCAGGAAGCGCATGACGCCAAAGCTGGGGCGGGCCGGATTGGGTGAGGCGCCGACCAGGGCGATGGTCCTGGTTTCCCGGAGGATGCCGGAGAGATAGGCGGGGTCATAGCGGTCGTGATCGATCGTCATCGGCGGGCCTCTTCATTTGAGCATTTACTTAAAAGGAGTATTTTTGCATGGCTTGATTATGTGGGACGCTTTGGTCCGGCAACAAGCAGACAAGAGCAGAGAGCCACGTTCTTTTTTGAAGAAGGAGTGCAATCATGGATGCCTTGTTCGTTGCGCTGCCGATGGTGATCATCGCAACATCGGTCCATGCAGTGCCAAAATACACGTCCACCCGGATGAAATGCCAGGCCGTCCAGGCGACGGTTCGGGAGCACGGGCGCGTCATGCTCACCTACCCATCCCAACGAGTGAAGGCACAGAGGCTCTACGACACTTACGTGGCCAATGACCGCTTCTGTCGGCCCGGCGAGGTGATCAAAACAGCGACGGTGCCCAGCGCCGATCGTCGCAACTGTCCTGTTCGCCAGTGCGAGCCAAACGACCGGCAACACGAATCCGACAGGCCCGATCGGGGGCCCAACGATCCGGCCTACTAGCCGGCCACAAAGTCCGACGCCTTGAGGCGACGAAGAGGCTCAACCGGCGCGGGCGACGGCGGTCGGTTGAGCCGCCGGATGCGACAATTCGTAGACCAGCGGATATTCCGTGACCAGGGCGCGGTCCATCACCACCTTTATGCCGGCCGCCTCGGCGCGGGCGGCGGCGGCATCGTCACGGACCGAAAGCTGACCCCATATTGCCCTGGGCAATATCGGCAGCCTGAGGACCTCGTCCACGACTTTGCCAAAGTCCTCCGCACGTCGAAAGACATCGACAATGTCGATCGGCTCGGGAATGTCCGCCAGGCTGGCATAGACAGGCTGGTCGAGGATGCGTTCGCCGGCATGCTGCGGATTGACCGGAAGGACATGATAGCCCTTGCCAAGCAGGAAGCCGGTGACCCAATGGCTCGGCCGATTGTCGCGGACTGAGGCCCCGACCACGGCGATCGTGCGCGCCTTGCCCAGGATTTCGGCGAGATAGGCATCGGAATAGGTGTCGTGCATCATGGCGCCCTCCCTGCGGCCAAGCCGCATTTGACGAACCCCATCCCTTGTTCCCATATGCCTTATATGAGACACCCCTTAATTGAAGATGGACGCAAAGCAGCAAATGCGAACAATAGCCCGCTTGCGTCCAAATCCTCGCCTATTCGGGCAGCACCACATGCCCATGCTCGTCCATCGGGAAGAACGGATTGTGGGCCACTTCCCACAAATGGCCGTCCGGATCGGCGAAATAGCCGGAATAACCACCCCAGGAGACCTTTTCCGGCGCCTTCACCAGCCTGGCGCCGCAGGATACGGCAAACTTCACCACCGCATCGACCCCGGTTGGGCTCGACACGTTGTGGGCCAGGGTGACACCGGAAAAGCCGGCTGCCGTGTTCTCAACCTCGGCGTCACGGGCCAATGCCTCGCGGCCGAACAGCGCAAGCACCGTCCCCCGCATCTGGATGAAGGTCACGCTTTCCTGCGAGGCCGAGGATTTCGTCCATCCAAGCCGTTGGTAAAAGGCAGTGCTGGCTGCCACGTCGGCGACGCCGAGCGTGATGATCGAAATGCGGCGCTCCAGCGACATGGCCTACTCCCAAAAATGAGTCAAAACTCTGATTTGTTCTTCTTATGTTTACTTTTCATTCACGTCAATATTAGTACCGGCTCATGGTTGCATTAGATAGAACTACAATTATTTTAAGATACAACTAACGATCCCCGCAGGATTTCGCCGGACCCGACCGGCGCCCGCCGAACGGGTTTACTCGCCCGTCCAGGTGGGATGCCGCTTGTCCAGGAAAGCACCGATCCCTTCCGCCGCGTCGCGGGCCAGCATGTTTTCGACCATGACACGGGCGGCATAGTCATAGGCCTCCTCGAGCGGCATCTCGATCTGCCGATAGAAGGCTTCCTTGCCGATCTTCAGCGTCAAGGGCGACTTCGACGCGATGATGGCCGCGTATTTGTCGACCACCTGGGAAAGATACTGCTTGGGCACGATGCGATTGACGAGACCGAAGTCCTTCGCCGTCGAAGCGTCGATCGTCTCGCCCGTCAGCAGCATCTCCATGGCCTGCTTGCGGTGGGCGGCGCGGCTGACAGCGACCATGGGCGTCGAGCAGAACAGGCCGATGTTGACGCCCGGCGTGCAGAAGGCCGAGGTGTCGGTGCAGATCGCCAGGTCGCAGGACGCGACCAGTTGGCAGCCGGCGGCGGTCGCCAGACCGTCGACCTCGGCGATCACCGGCTTCGGCAAGTGGGTGATCGCCAGCATCAGGTCGGCGCACAGGCGCATGGTCTTTTCGAAAAAGGCGCGCCCGCGGTCCGGATCCGCCCGATGCGCCGTCATCTCCTTCAGGTCATGGCCAGCGGAGAACAATTTTCCGGCTGCCGCCAGCACGACAACGCGGACATCCGCATCACTGCCGGCCGCGACGAGTTCGGCCATCAGGGCTTCCATCAACGCGATGGACAGCGCATTGGCCGGCGGATTGTTCAACGTCAGCCGCAACACGCCCTTGTCGAGCGAGGCAAGCACCGGCCCGGCCCCCGCATCGCCACCGTCCTTCTTGAAAGACACGACTTCAGCCATCCTCAACCTCCCTTGGCGTTTGCACTTGGCGCAAAGCCTGCCATAAAACGCCCAGGATTTGAAAGCCCATTCGAATAGAGACCCGACCTTATGCAGCCGATCATGACCGCCGACGAGATCAATGCGTTCCTCGAAACGGATTTCCCGCAGATCCACACCGACGGGCGGGTCTTTCACGTGAGCAATGTGGCGCCGGGCCGGGTGACGATGACCTTCGACCCGGCCGAGCGGCACCTGCGTCCCGGCGGCACCGTCTCGGGCCCGGCGATGTTCACGCTCGCCGACGTCGCCGCCTATACGGCGGTGCTGGCCCATATTGGACCGGTGGCGCTGGCCGTCACCACCAATCTCAACATCAACTTCCTGCGCCTGCCGCAGCCACAATTGATCCGCTGCGAATGCCGGGTCCTCAAGCTCGGCAAACGGCTCGCCGTCATCGATGCCTTGCTGCTGCAGAACGGCAGTGGTGAGCCGATCGCGCAGGCCACCGCAACCTATTCGATTCCGCCACGCTGACCCAAGTCGGCTCCTTTGCGGGACAAAACGAAGCAAAACCGGGCCATCCAGCACCAGGCAAGCTTGGGGTAAAATATTACCACATACACAAGCGATTGTTTTAATTGCAAAATCCAGAAGGCCACTGGGGAATGGCACTCTTGACCGCAAAAAGCCCTCGGCTTATATAACGCCCAGTCTGCGGGCCTTCGGGACCGCTTTCTGTTTCCTGCGTTCAGACGCGTGAAATCAAGCAACAAGAAACGCCCGGCGCGCCTCGGCATGCAGGGTCCCAAACGGAAAGTATCACCCATGTCTACCTTCGTTCAGAAGCCTGCAGAGGTGGAGAAGAAGTGGATCATCATCGACGCCGAAGGCCTCGTTGTTGGTCGCCTCGCCTCCCTCATCGCCATGCGCCTGCGTGGCAAGCACAAGGCCACCTACACCCCCCACGTTGACGACGGCGACAACGTCATCGTCATCAATGCCGAAAAGGTCGCACTGACCGGCAAGAAGTACTCCGACAAGAAGTACTACTGGCACACCGGTTATCCGGGCGGCATCAAGGAGCGCACCGCGCGCCAGATCATCGAAGGCCGCTTCCCGGAGCGCGTTCTCGAGAAGGCCGTCGAGCGCATGATCCCGCGTGGCCCGCTCGGCCGTCGCCAGATGAAGAACCTGCGCGTCTATGCCGGTTCGAACCATCCCCATGAAGCCCAGCAGCCGGTCGCAATCGACGTGGCATCGCTGAACAGCAAGAACGTAAGGAGCGCCTGATCATGGCTGACCTCTCTTCCCTGAAGGATCTCGGCACGGCTGCTCCGGAAGCTTCTGCTCCGGTTCACGTCCGCAAGGTCGACGCTCAAGGCCGCTCCTATGCGACCGGCAAGCGCAAGAACGCCGTTGCCCGCGTCTGGGTCAAGCCGGGCTCCGGCAAGATCATCATCAACGGCCGCGACTTCACCACCTATTTCGCCCGTCCGGTCCTGCAGATGATCCTGCAGCAGCCGATCGTCGCCGCTGCCCGTACCGGCCAGTTCGACATCATCGCGACCGTTGCCGGCGGTGGTCTTTCCGGCCAGGCCGGCGCCGTGCGCCATGGTCTGTCGAAGGCGCTTACCTACTTCGAGCCGGGCCTGCGCGGCGTGCTCAAGAAGGGTGGCTTCCTGACCCGCGACAGCCGCGTGGTCGAGCGCAAGAAGTACGGCAAGGCGAAGGCCCGTCGTTCGTTCCAGTTCTCCAAGCGTTAATCGCTGGACACCGGGAAACGGAAATCAAGGCGGAGCTTCGGCTCCGCCTTTTTTCATTTCGCGGCGTTCACCTTTTCGCGTTCACATCGTCCATCGAGAAGGCAACGCCCTGCGTCGCCAGCCAGCGGGCAAAACGCTCGACCTTGGTCTCCAGCGAACAGGTCGGCGGCTCCTTGTCGAGTTCGGCCTGATAGGCAGCCTGAAGCGCGCCGCGCTCGTCATCTGTCAGCCTGCTCCAGGGCTTCAAACCATCACCTGCCTCAATCATCGCGACATCACCTTTCCTTGATCCATGCGCCTTTGAGCGTATCAACAATTGCCGTGCACCATGGCCAACGTCAAATTGCGATCTGTCGCAGCCGATCCGGGACAGGGGCGGAAGAAATCACTGGCCATCGGGCGTTCCGACCGTAATATTGCGTCGCAACAACGGCAGTCCTTGCCGCAAGGGAGACCATTTCATGGCCGACAAGACCATCGATCACGCCATCACCGCAACCGACCTCAAGTCGGCGGCGACCGATCCGACCCATGCCGGCGTGCTCTCCTTCATGCGCCGCCGCTATACCAAGTCGCTCGAGGGCGTGGATGCCGTGGTCTGGGGCATTCCGTTCGATGCAGCGACCTCCAACCGCCCCGGCGCCCGCTTCGGACCCCAGGCAATCCGCCGTGCCTCTGCGATCTTCGACAACGACCCGCAATATCCCTTCGAGCGCGACCTGTTCGCCGACATGGCGGTGATTGACTACGGCGACTGCCTGCTCGACTACGGCAATCACTGGCAGACGCCCCAGACGATCGAAACGGAAGCCGCGAAAATCCTCGCCGTTACCGATTTCCTGCTGACGCTCGGCGGAGATCACTTCGTCACCTGGCCGCTGCTCAAGGCTCATGCCGCCAAACATGGACCGCTGGCGCTCGTGCAGTTCGACGCGCATCAAGACACCTGGTACGACGACGGCAAGCGCATCGACCACGGCTCCTTCGTCGGCCGCGCCGTGCGCGAGGGCCTGATCGATCCCGACCGCTCGATCCAGATTGGCATCCGCACCCATGCGCCCGAAGACTGCGGTATCCGCATCGTCTACGGCCACGAGGTCGAGGACATGCGGGCGGGCGACATATCCTCGCTGATCGTCAGCCATACCGGCGGACTGCCGACCTATCTCACCTTCGACATCGACTGCCTCGACCCCGCCTTTGCGCCCGGCACCGGCACGCCGGTCGCGGGCGGTCCGTCGAGCGCCAAGATCCTCTCGGTGCTGCGCGGCCTCTACCAGCTCGACATTCGCGGCGCAGACGTTGTTGAGGTCGCACCGGCCTATGACCATGCCGACATCACCGCCATTGCCGGAGCAACGGTGGCGATGTATATGCTGGGCCTCCATGCCGAGCGCCTGGCGCGCCAGCGTTGAGACTTTGATTCACAACCCTAACAATCCGATTCCGACAATCGACTTAAGCTCCTGACAGGAGAGGATAAAATGGCAGCAAAGATCTTCATCGACGGCGAACACGGCACCACGGGCCTGCAGATACGCACCCGCATGGCCGGCCGCCGCGACGTCGAACTGCTGTCGATTCCGGAAGCGGAACGGCGCAATGCCGCTCTGCGCGAGGACATGCTGAACAGTGCCGACATTGCCATTCTGTGCCTTCCCGACGATGCGTCGAAGGAAGCGGTGAAGATGGTCGCCGGCAACAACAAGGTGCGGATCATCGATACCTCGACGGCCTTTCGCGTTGCGCCGGACTGGGCCTATGGCTTTGCCGAAATGGACAAGGCGCAGGGCGAGAAGATCCGCTCGGCCCGTTATGTGGCCAATCCCGGCTGCTATCCGACCGGCGCGATCGGCCTCATTCGGCCGCTCAGGGCCGCCGGCATCCTTCCCGACGGCTATCCGGTCACGGTCAACGCGGTCTCCGGCTATACGGGTGGCGGCAAGCAGCTGATCGCCCAGATGGAAGACAAGACCCATCCGGAGCACCTCGCCGCCAATAATTTCCTCTACGGCCTGACGCTGAAGCACAAGCACGTGCCGGAAATGACGATTCACGGTCAGCTCGACCGCGCCCCGCTGTTTGCGCCTTCGGTCGGCCGCTTCGCCCAGGGCATGATCGTCCAGCTGCCGCTCTTCCTGGAAGATCTCGCGGGCGGACATCAGAGCCTGGAAAGCTTGCACGCGGCACTGGCGAGCCATTATGCCGGCCAGTCGATCGTCACCGTCGTGCCGCTCGAGGAGAGCGCCGGGCTTGCCCGCATCGACGCCGAGGAACTGGTCGGGCAGGACACGATGAAGCTCTACGTGTTCGGCACGCCGGGCGGCGCGCATGTCAATCTGGTTGCCGTGCTCGACAATCTCGGCAAGGGCGCCTCGGGTGCCGCCGTACAGAACATGGACCTGATGCTTTCCGCATAAGGGCGATCATCAACGTGACAAGAAAACCGCGAAAGGCTCGACCTTTCGCGGTTTCTTTTTTGCGCGGACCCGTCTTGGCGCCGTACCTGCGCCGTCAATCCCGCTCGACGACCAGCACTTCCGGCGGATAGGCGCCGAGAAAGCCGCGCCAATGGGCCACGGCAAAGCCGAGCACGACGAGCGCGCCCCCCTGATGTGCAAGGGCGACATGGAGCTGCACCTGCATGACCAGGGTGGTGATGCCGAGTGCTGCCTGAAGCGTGATGAGCGCGAAAAGCACCACGCTGCGGCGGGCATGGGTCGTCCCCGCCCCCTGTCGCAGGCACTGGACCATGTGCCACAGCGCCGCGATGAAGAGAACATAGGCGCCGAGGCGATGGACGAACTGCACCGTCTTCGGATTCTCGAACAGGTTGATCCAGGCCGGGTTCTGGACGAACAAGCCGCCCGGAACCAGCGCCCCGTCCATCAGCGGCCAGGTATTGTAGGCGAAGCCGGCATCGAGGCCGGCGACAAGCGCACCAAGATAGATCTGGAAAAGCGAAAGAACGGCAAGGGCTGCGGCCCAGCCGCGCGATGCGTCCGACGGTACCGGATCGTCGCTATGCGGCGCCAGCGCCCGCATGATCCACACGCAGCCGGCAAAGATCAGGCAGGCGATGACCAGATGGGTCGCCAGCCGATACTGGCTGACATCGACGCGCTCGGCGAGGCCCGAGGAGACCATCCACCAGCCGATGAAGCCCTGAAAGCCGCCGAGCGCCAGCAATCCGAGCAGCGGAAGCTTGAGGCGGCGCTCGATGCGGCCAGAAACCCAGAAGTAGAGAAGCGGAAGGGCAAAGACGAGGCCGATGCTGCGGGCCAGCAGCCGGTGGCCCCACTCCCACCAGAAGATCGTCTTGAACTCTTCGACCGTCATTCCCTTGTTGATCTGCTGGTATTCCGGAATGCGCTGGTAGAGGGCGAACTCCTCTTCCCATTCCTGCGCTGACAACGGCGGGATGACGCCGTGGATCGGCTTCCATTCGGTGATCGACAGGCCCGAATCGGTCAGCCGCGTCGCGCCGCCGACCAGGACCAGACAGAACAGCGTGAGGAGCACCACACCCAGCCAGAGGCGGATCGCCCGGCGGTTGCCCTCGAGGCGGCCGATCTTTCGGCGCACTGCAATTTCGTCGACGGTGGTTGCACTTGTCATTCGTCAATCCTCATTTGAGCTGTTGATTTGCATGACACGGCTGTGCAAAACAAGCCCGACTGTTTGCGGCAAGCGGTCGCGTCCCCCCTTGGGAAGTTCCCGCTGATCGCGGAGAAGGAAGATAGTCGATGCCCCTCAGGTTGCGCAAATTCATTGGCACCATTCTCATCATCTGTCTCGTCGTTCTATACGCGATTCTCGCGACCACGATCGCCTCCGCCTATCTCGGCACTTCGCCCTGGTGGGTACACTTCGGCTATTTCCTGCTCTCCGGCATTTTGTGGATCCTGCCGGCCATGCTGATCATCAAATGGATGGCCGGGCCAATCCGTAAATAGCAGCAGACGACCTGACATATCGGGCAGTTAACCGGTCGATAACCGCATCTCGCGGAAATCCCGTCCCGACATGCGTCGCTAACCGATTTTTCCCTCTCCCTTCGCTAGGGTTCGCGCAGAAGCCTCATCCGTCGGAGAAGGACCGTGCAGACATCGTCGCTGGAATTTCGCAGCACTGAAGACGTGGCAGCGGGCGTTGCCGCTCCCAGCGCGCAGTCAAGCCCGCAGGAGGGTGGCGTGGCCCTGATCCAGGATCTGGAAATCTGCCTGTTCGAACGCATGGAACCGCTGGAGGCCGAATGGCGCAAGCTCGAGGCCGATCCCGCCAATTCGCTGCACCAGGCCTATGACTGGTGCGCGCCCTGGGTGAAGGCGCACCGCAATCCGCTGGCGATCATTCTTGGCCGGAGAAACGGCGAAACCGTGTTCATTCTGCCGCTCGAGATTGTCCGGCACGGTATGGTGAAGAGCGCGCAGTTCATCGCCGCGCGGTTCAACAACATCAATAACGGTCTCTTTTCGACGGCGTTCCGTGCCAGTGCGGGCTCTGCCGAGGCAGCGCAAATCCGCCAGGCGCTCACCGACCTGCTCGCCGGCCGGGCCGACCTCGTCAGCCTCACCAACATCCCGCTCGAATGGCGCGGCGAACGTCACCCGCTTTCGAGCCTGCCTGCCATCGAAAACCAGAACCATGCCTTCCAGCTGCCACTGATGGCCGATTTTGAACAGACGATCGGCCAGCTCAACGCCAAGCGCCGCCGCAAGAAGTTCCGCAACCAGTGCCGCAAGCTGGACGCAGCCGGCGGCTTCGACCATGTCATCGCGCGCACAACCGCGGAAAAAAACGCGATGCTCGACACATTCTTCGAGCAGAAGGCCATTCGGTTCAAGGCGATCGGTATTCCCAACGTCTTCCAGGCGCCGGAGACCCAGGCGTTCTTCCGCCTCCTGCTGGATATCGACACGGGCAGCCACGACACGCCGCTCGAACTGCACGCCATCCGGCTGAAGGGGGAATTCGAAGGCAAGATCGCCGCCATTGCCGGATTGTCGCGCAAGGGCGACCACGTGATCTGCCAGTTCGGATCGATCGACGAGGACCTGGTTGCGGATGCGAGCCCCGGCGAACTGCTGTTCTGGTTCATGATCGAGCGCGCCTGCGAGGAGGGCGCGCGCCTTTTCGATTTCGGCCTCGGCGACCAGGGCTACAAGCGAAGCTGGTGCACGGTGGAGACCGTGCAGCACGACATCCTCGTTCCGATCAGTGCCCTCGGCCGGCTGGCCGGCATGGCCCAACGGGGCATGACCCGGGCCAAGGCGGTGATCAAGGGTAATCCGCAGCTCTATTCCGTCATCCAGCGGCTGCGGGCGCATGCCGATGAGGTGCCGGTCCGCTCCACCGGCACCGACAGCTGATCAGGCCGCGCTGCGCTTCTTCACCTGGCTGTGAGCAGACGTCCCGCTCATCAGCACCAGATCGGAATAGCCGACCTTTTCAAAGGCGGCCATGATCTCCACGAGTTCCTGTTCATCCGGCTTCGGCGCGGAGAGAATGATCTCGTGGTCGCCGTTGCGGCTGAGCCGCGCCACGCTGTCGGCATTGGCCGGGCCACATTCCACCAGAACGAGGTCGTAGGCATCAGCCAGCGCGTCGGCGATCATCGAGAGGCGATCGGCACCCCGCATGGCCTGGCGGACATCGGAATTGCCCTGCGGGATCACGTCGGCGCCGGACAGCCGGTCCGGATGGATCGTCTCGGAAAAAGGTGCTGCGCCGCAGAGCAGGTCGGTGATGCCGGGGAGGTCCCTGCGCGCCGCCATCAGCCAGGTCGGGCAGGCCGAACCGGTCATGTCGATCAGCACCACCTTGCGGCCGCGCCCGTCCAGTTCGCGCGCCAGCATGACGGTCGCGGTCGAACCGTCGTCGCCCGAGGGCGAGATGGCAAAGGCGATCCGCGCCCGCGAATCGATCAGATAGGCGGCAACCGTCTCGATCGAGAACTCGTCGCCATCGCCTGGCGCGGTGCCGGCATCTTCCTCCGGTGTCAGGTCCTCCTCCGCCGCGTCGGCCAAGGTCTCGTCCGCCTGCACGGAAAGAAGGCTAGCCGGAAGACCTCGGTCTGAGGAAGCGGCCTGGGCAATCGCTGCGACGGGCGCAAAGCGCTCCTCCGGCATTGCCACTCGGGCGTCCACGGCCGTGGCCGGCTCTTCCCTTCGTCCTGCAGGGCTTACTGGACGCAAGGCCCGGCCGCTGAACAATTCTGCCAGCATCACCACCACCGCACTCATGATCAATGTGGCAAGGGCGGCAACGATGGTGATCGGAACGACCTTGGGGAAGCTTGCCTCCTGCGGCTCTGTCGCGTTTGAAATGACGCGCGCGTCGGCCGGGCTGGCATTCTTGTCCAGGCGCGTCGTCGCCTCGCGGTAACGGGCCAGATAGGTTTCGAGCAATTGGCGCTGCGCCACGGCCTCGCGCTCGAGGGATTTCAAGCCGACCTCGTCCGTGCCGGCACGGGCGCTGTCGGCCTTGACCGTGTTCAACTGCTGAAGGAGCTGGGTCTCGCGCGCCCGGGCCACATTGGCATCGTTTTCCAGGCCGGAGGCGATCTTCGCCGACTCCGCCGTGATCTGGTCGCGAATGCCGGACAGTTGCGAGCGCAAGGCCTTCATCTGCGGATGTCCGTCGAGCAGGGTCGTCGACAGATCGGCGATCTTGCTGCGGATTTCCGACTCGCTGGCCTTCAATCGCTGGATCGCCTCATTGCCGGTGATCGCCACCAGCGCATCCGTCGATTTTCCGCTCTTCAACGCATTGCGCACGTTGTCGGCCTTGGCCTCGGCATCGGCCCGCTCGCCGCGCACCCGCGCCAGCTCGGCGGAAATGTCGCTCAACTGCTGCGAGGCGAAACTCGTCGTTTCGCCAAGCGGCATGAGATCCGCCGAGGCCCGGTATTCGGCGACCTTCTGCTCGGCCTCCCTCACCTTTTCGCGCAGGTTGGCGATCTCCGGTTCCAGCCATCGGGCGGCGTCTGAATTGCTGTCGAGCTTGGCGCCGCTTTGAAGCTGCCGATAGACGTCGGCGATTGCATTCGGGATCGCGGCGGCGAGCTTCGGATCCTTCGAGGTGAACTGGATGCCGATGACGCGGGACTTCTCGACCTGATAGACCTGCAGCTTCTCCTGGAAGGACTTCAGCACCCGTTCTTCCGGGGCGAGATCGAGCGGGTTCTTCTTCAGGCCGAGCATGACCAGCAGGTCGGACACGCCGGAGGGACTGGTATCGGGATCGAATTCCTCGAGCTCGTAGAGCTTGAGGTCGCGCGCCACTTGCTTGATCAGGTCCACCGACTGCAACAGTTGCACCTGGCTAACGATATTGAGTTCGTCCGGCAACGGCTCGGCCGTCGTCTGGAGATTGGCCTGCACAGAGAAATTCGGCTCGCGCGGCTCGATCAGGATGCGCGCCTCGCTGCTGTATTTGGGCGAAAGCATGCTGGCGCCGACGAAGGCGAGGCAACCGACAAGGGCGGTCGCCGCCAGTATGCGTGCCTTGTGGCGCCACACTGCGCGAAACAGCTGCGCGAGATCGATATCTACGTCCTGGTGACCGTTGCCTACGCTCGACATGCCCAACTCCCGGTACAATCTCGCGAGAATGTAAAGGATCATGGTAACCCAAGCGTTAATTGCCCAGGACCAAACGGTCAGCGAGGCGTTCCAACGGCAATATCAAAGGAAAGGTCAAAGCAAGCCCGCCGTCTTTACCGGCCGTTAACCCTAACCGAAAGATAACGGTGCTATCGAATTCTTGCATCGGGAGCGCGAGCGCGCATGTCATCGGCTGGCACTAGGGGAATGATGCTGCTCATGGTCGCGCTGATCGCTGCGACGTTGAGCGGCTGTGCGACCTACCGGCCCGCGCCGAAGGTCTTCCACGAGGCGACAATCCAGCCCTACCGCCTGGACAGCGGCGACCGGCTGCGCATCACGGTGTTCGAACAACAGAGCCTGACCAACACCTACACCGTCGATCAGGCCGGCTACATCGCCTTCCCGCTCGTCGGCCAGGTGGCCGCCCGTGGCGCGACCGTCACCCAGCTCGAGGGGGTGATTGCCCAGAAGCTCAAGCAAGGCTTCCTGCGCGACCCCGACGTCACCATCGAGCTCGATCGCTATCGCTCGATCTTCGTCATGGGCGAGGTCGGCCAGCCGGGCCAGTATTCCTATGTTCCGGGCATGACGGTGCTCAATGCCATCGCGGTATCCGGCGGCTTCTCACCCCGCGCCAACCAGCGCGACGTCGACGTGACGCGCAAGATCAACGGCAATATACTGACCGGCCGCGTTCCGATCACCGATCCAATCCTCGCCGGAGATACGATCTACGTCCGCGAACGGCTGTTCTGATCCATGCAGGATGATCCGCCGCTTCGCATTGTCCATTGCTTCAGGTCGCCTGTCGGCGGGATTTTCCGCCACGTGCGCGATCTTGCCGAACAGCACAGCCGGGCCGGCCACCAGGTTGGCATCCTGTGCGACAGCACGACCGGCAGCGAGCATGAGGACCGGCTGTTCGAGCAGATCATGCCTTATCTCGCGCTCGGCCTGCACCGAATGCCGATCGCCCGGTCGGTCGGTTTCGGCGACGTCTCTGCACTTCACAAGAGCTACAAGGAAATCAAGGGATTGCGGCCGGATGTCCTGCACGGTCACGGCGCCAAGGGTGGCGTCGTGGCCCGCATTATCGGCACAGCCTTGCGGGCGAAAAAGTATCGCGTTGCCCGCTTCTATTCACCCCACGGCGGCAGCCTGCATTTCGACAAGGCCTCCTTGTCCGGCCGTGGCGTCTTTGCCGTGGAGCGGTTGCTCGAGCGTCTGACGGATGCCATCATCTTCGTCTGCGACTATGAGCGCCGGACCTACGAGGCCAAGGTCGGCGTGCCGCGCTGCGCTCACCGGATGATCTATAACGGGCTGAGCGACCGCGACTTCGCCGTCATCCCCTCGCGGTCGGACAGCGTGCATTTCATCTATGTCGGCATGTTGCGCGACCTGAAGGGACCCGATGTCTTCATCGAGGCCTTTGCCCTGACCGAGCGGCTGGTCGGACACCCCTTGAGCGCGCTGATCGTCGGCGACGGGCCGGATCGGGACAAATATCGCGATATCATCGAGCAACGCGGCTATGGCCGGCGCATCGGTCTGCTTCCCGCCATGCCGGTGAAGGAGGCCTTTGCCATGTCCAATATCGTCGTGGTCCCGTCCCGCGCCGAGGCGATGCCCTATATCGTGCTTGAAGCGCTCGCCGCCGGGAAGTCGTTGATCGCGACCCGCGTCGGCGGCATACCGGAGGTGCTGGGCGAAGACAGCGATGCCCTGGTCGCGCCCGGCGATGTGCGGGATCTGGCCCGCGTGATGGCACGCGCCGTCACCACGCCCGACTGGCACGGCGCGACCATGCCGGAGCCCGAAGTCTTCAAAGCCAGGTTCTCCGCCTCCGCCATGGCCGAACAGATGGCCGATCTTTATCGGGAACGGCTCGCCAGGCACTGAACCGCCCCTTCAGGCAGGCCGGCAGCCTTCATTCGGCGGCACTCTTCGACGCAGGCTGCGCCCGTCTAAGCGGCGCATAATCGTCGGGCGTCAGCGTTTCGCGTTCCAGAAGCAGCTTGGCGCCCGCCTTCAGTTCGACAATCCGCCCCTCGAGCGCCTGCTTCGCCTTCTGGTAGGCCTCGTCGATCATCTTGCGAACCGCCAGATCGACCTCGCGCGCCGTCGCCTCGGAATAGTCCTTCGGCCGCATACGGAACTGGCCCTCGTCCAGCCATTGCTGCCGCTGCGGTTCGAGCACGGCCTGGCCGACGGACAGATCCATGCCGAAGCGGGTGACGAACTCACGGGCGATGTCGGTCACCTTGGCCAGATCGTCGGCGGCACCGGTCGAAATTTCCCCGAAGACCAGATCCTCGGCGGCGCGGCCGGCCAGCAGCACCACCATGCGGTCCTTGAGTTCGCCCGCGGTGATCAGGAAGCGATCCTCGGTCGGGCGCTGCAGCGTATAGCCGAGCGCACCGATCGAGCGGGGAATGATCGACACCTTCTGCACAGGGTCGGCAGTGGGCAAGCCGGCGGCCACGAGTGCATGACCCATTTCGTGATAGGCGACACGGCGGCGCTCGTCGGCGTTGAGGATGCGGCTGCGGCGTTCGGCGCCGGCAATGATGCGCTCGACGGCGGCGACGAAGTCCTCCATCGCCACGGTGGTTCCGCCGCGGCGCGTGGCGAGGATGGCCGCCTCGTTGATCAGGTTTGCGAGGTCCGCCCCGGTGAAGCCGGGGGTGAGCCCGGCGATCTCGTCGACGCTGACGCTCGGCGCGATGGTGACGTTCTTCATGTGCACCTGGAGGATCGCCGCCCTGCCCTTTCGGTCGGGACGGTCGATCACCACCTGACGGTCGAAACGGCCGGCGCGCATCAGGGCCGGATCGAGGATCTCCGGGCGGTTGGTGGCGGCCAGCAGCACGATACCGACGCGCGGATCGAAGCCGTCAAGCTCGGCGAGCAACTGGTTGAGCGTCTGCTCCTTCTCGTCATTGCCGCCCATGCCGCCGAACGAATTGCGCGCCCGGCCGAGGGCATCGAGTTCGTCGATGAAGATGATGCAGGGCGCGGCCTGCCTTGCCTGCTCGAACAGGTCGCGCACGCGGGCGGCGCCGACGCCGACGAACATTTCGACAAATTCGGAGCCCGAGATCGAGAAGAAGGGAACGCCCGCCTCGCCGGCGACCGCACGCGCCATCAGCGTCTTGCCGGTGCCGGGCGGACCGACCAGCAGGATGCCCTTCGGAATGCGGGCGCCGAGCCGACCGTAGAGGTCCTTGTCCTTGAGGAAGGAGACGATTTCCTGCAATTCGGCCTCCGCCTCGTCGATGCCGGCGACATCGTCGAAGGTCACGCCGGTCTTGCGCTCGAGATAGATCTTGGCGCGCGACTTGCCGATGTTGATCAGGCCGCCCATGCCCTGCTTTTCGGCGATGCCGCGGAAGAAGAAGGACCAGAGCGCGAAGAAGACGATGACCGGCAGGACCCAGGAGAGAATCGAGGTCAGCCAATTGCTGTCGCTCGCGCCGGTGATTTTCACGCCAGCCTTTTCGAACAGGGCGGCGAATTCGGGGTCGACGCGGTTGGCGATGAAATACTTGCGGCCGTCGACCGGTTCCTTGAACTCGCCCTCCACCCGGCTCTCCGTCAGGGTCACCGAGGCGATCCGCCCCTCGCCGACCATGCGCATCATGTCGCTATAGGTCAGTTGGGCATAGTCGCGATAGCCGATCCAGGCCTGGAAGGCCATCAGCAGGGCGAAGGCGAAAAGGAAATAGCTGAAGTTGAAGACGTGTTTCTTTTCCATGGGCAAGCATCCCGTTGTGCATCGGCGGTCGGCCAGGCCACCCTATAGGACGATCCGTGTCACGCTTTGCTGATCCGTGTCAAACCGCAGCCCATGGCCGTCAGCGGCTCATCTGTGCCGAATCGAACCAATCTTGCTCCTTCGATGCGCGCACTGCCGCCCGTTCTCAAAAGTTTCTTAGCAAGTCTCAGCTATTCTCCCGCGGCAACGAGCGGGATATTGCGATGAACCAGATGGAAAAGCCGGAACAGTTCGATATCGACGCCCTGCGCCGGAAGGTCTCGGCAAGCGGTGAGCCCGGCAAGGCGACTGCCGCCGGCGAGGAGGCGGAGATCAATCCGCTGGCAAAGCAGATCGCCACGCAGTTCAGCGAGGAGAACTATTCGCCCTCGATCGTCACCGGCCAGTTGCGCCTGCTGGAATTCGTCAGCCTATTCGCCATCGGGCTTGCAGTGCATTATTTCCTGTTCAACGACCCGTCATCGCGCTTCCTCACCGATCTCCTGATCGGCCTGGCGGGCTCCGCTTTGGCCGTGTTGTTCATGCAGATCGCCGACAGCTATCAGGTATCGGCGCTGCGCACGCCGCTGCGGGCGCTGCCGCGCATCGCTGGCAGCTGGACGCTGGCGGCGGCACTGATCGCGCTCGCCCTCTTTCTGTTCCGCCCGGGTGGCCTGGATTTCCGCGACTGGCTCGTCTCCTGGTACGGCTTCGGCCTCGCCTTCCTGTTCGTCGAGCGCAACCTTGTCGGCTTCGGTATCCGCCGTTGGGCCCGCAACGGCATCATGGAGCGGCGCGCCGTGGTGGTCGGCGGCGGCAAGCCGGCCAAGGATCTCATCCGCGCGCTCGAGCAGCAGCCGGAAAACGACATCCGCATCTGCGGCATCTTCGACGACCGCGGTTCTGCCCGCTCGCCGGACGTCGTCGCGGGCTATCCCAAGCTCGGCACGATCGCCGAACTGGTGGAATTCGCCCGGCTTGCCCATATCGACATGCTGATCATCGCGCTACCGCTTTCGGCAGAGGCTCGCATCCTGCACCTCCTCAAGATGCTCTGGGTCCTCCCGGTCGACATCCGCCTTGCCGCCCATTCGAACAGCCTGCGCTTCCGTCCGCGTTCCTATTCGCATGTCGGCGCGGTGCCGATGCTCGACATTCTCGACAAGCCGATCCGCGACTGGGATTCGGTCGCCAAACGCGGCTTCGACATCTTCTTCAGCATCGTCGCCCTGCTTTTGCTGTGGCCGGTCTTCATCGGCGCGGCGATTGCCGTCAAGGCGACCTCCAAGGGGCCGGTGTTCTTCGTCCAGAAGCGGCACGGTTTCAACAACGAGGTCATCAACGTCCTGAAGTTCCGCTCGATGTATACGGAAATGAGCGATCCGACGGCGCGTCTGGCCGTCACCAAGGGCGACCCTCGCGTCACTCCGGTAGGCCGCTTCATCCGCAAGTCCTCGATCGACGAACTGCCGCAGATCTTCAACGTGCTGCGCGGCGACCTCTCGCTTGTCGGCCCGCGTCCGCATGCGGTTCTGGCCCAGACGCATGATCGCCTCTATGGCGACGTGGTCGAAGGCTATTTCGCCCGCCACCGGGTCAAGCCCGGCGTCACCGGCTGGGCGCAGATCAACGGCTGGCGCGGCGAGGTGGACCATGACGACAAGATCAAGTTCCGCACGGCATACGACCTCTATTACATCGAGAACTGGTCGCTGCTGTTCGACCTGAAGATCCTGTTCCTCACGCCGTTCCGCCTGCTCAACACGGAAAATGCCTATTGAGCTCGATCGACGCCCATCATCCGGTAGCGTTCAGGCCGCAGATCGCGGTCCTGACGCTGTTCGGCTCGATGATGGTCGCCTTTGGCGTCTTTCTCTCCGGTTTCGTCATGTCGGAGCCGGCGCCCTACGAATTGTTGATGGTCCTGCAGGTCGCCGTCTGGTTCCTGCTCGGGCTGAAGATCTCGCGCGCCGTCGCCCCGCTTCTGGCCTTCCTGCTCACCTTCAATGTCGGCGGCATCCTGTCGCTGACGGTGATGAAGGATCTCGGCACCGGGCCGATGTATCTCGCCGTCTCCACCTTCCTGGCGCTCACATCCGTCTTCTACGCGGCGATCATCGAGGACCGCCACCAGCGTCTCCGACTGATCTTCCAGGCCTGGGTGGCGGCGGCGATCATCACGGCGCTGCTCGGCATTCTCGGTTATTTCCACGCCTTCCCCGGCGCCGAAGCCTTCACCCTCTATGACCGCGCCAAGGGAGCCTTCCAGGACCCCAACGTCTTCGGGCCTTTCCTCATCGCGCCGGCGCTCTACCTGATGCACGGCCTGTTGACCGGGAAGCTGGCTTCGGCGCCGCTCAGGGTCGCCGGCCTGCTGATCATCGCGCTCGGTGTCTTCCTGTCGTTCTCGCGCGCTGCCTGGGCGCTGTTCCTTTTCTCCGCCATCGCGCTGGTCTTCATCCTGCTGCTGAAGGAGCGGACGGGCGCGTTCCGGCTGAAGATCCTGCTGCTCTCGCTGGCGGCCGTCGTGCTGCTGGTGGTGGCCGTGGTGATCGCGCTGCAGTTCGAACAGGTCCGCAACCTGTTTCTCGATCGCACCACGCTGGTCAAGGAGTATGACGGTGGCCATCTCGGCCGTTTCGCCCGCCACCGCATCGGCTTCCTGATGATGATGGAAAACCCGCTCGGCATCGGCCCGATGGTGTTCAGCGAGATCTTTCCCGAGGATGAACACAATATCTGGCTGAAGTCGCTGACAAGTTATGGCTGGCTCGGCTTCGTCTCCTACGTCGCCATGATGGTGTGGACACTCACCATCGGCTTCCGCTTCCTGCTGCGCGACCGCCCCTGGCAGCCCTATCTGATGATTGCCTGGATCGTCATCATCGGCCACGTGATCATCGGCAATGTCATCGATACCGACCACTGGCGACATTTCTACCTGCTGCTCGGCATCGTCTGGGGCTGCGGCGCGCTGGAATGGCGCCATCAGCGGGCGCTGCGACGCGACCCGGTGCGTGCCTGACCCATGCAAAAGAGCGAGCAACCCTTGCAGATCCTCGAAGTACTCGAACCGAGCGGCGGCGGCTCCGGCCGTCATTTCGTCGATCTGTGCGCCGGCCTCAAGGCACGCGGCCATCGGGTGACGGCGGTCTATTCCCCGGTCAGGGCGGAGGAGCGCTTCCTGCGCGAACTCATGGCCCTCGACCTCGCCAAGGTCATCGCCCTGCCGATGCTGCGCGCGGTCGGACCTAAGGATTTCGCGTCGTGGCGTGCCCTCTCCCGGGTGATCCGCGAGGAAGGCCCCTTCGACATCGTTCACGGACATAGTTCCAAGGCGGGCGCGCTGACCCGCCTTCGCCTGCCCGGCCCGCATGTGCCGCGCATCTACACGCCGCACGCCTTCCGCACCATGGATCCGACCCTGTCGTCGAAGGGACGCCTGGTGTTCGGCGCGATCGAAGGGATCCTCGGGCGCTTCTTCACCGACCGGGTGATCTGCGTCTCGAAGAGCGAATACGACCACGCGCTCGGACTTGGCATTCCCGCGTCAAGGCTCGCCGTCGTGGTCAATGGCGTCGGTGCGATCCCGGCCGGGCGGCGCGCAGAAATCCGCTCCCAGCGCGGACTTTCCGACGACGCGCTGGTTTTCGGCTTCATCGGCCGGCTGTCGGCCCAGAAGGCCCCGGAGCGCCTGATCGCAGCTTTTGCCACTATTGCGAGAGATATGCCGCAAGCCCGATTGCTGATGATCGGCAGCGGCGAGCTGGAGGCTGACGTGCGGCACCGGATTGACGCTGCCGGCATCGCGGATCGCGTCGTCATCGAGGCCGACCTGCCCGGAGCGGAGGCGCTGCAAGCCATCGACGTGCTTGTCATGACCAGCCGTTACGAGGCGATGTCCTATGTCATGCTGGAAGGCGCCGCCGCCGGGCTGCCGATGATCCTGACCGATGTCGGGGGGACGGCGAACGTGCTCGACCATGATGTGAACGGCCTCATTGTGCCCAACACGGACGACACGGGCCCGCTCATCGCCGCCATGGAGGCGCTCTGCGACGGAGCGACCCGCGGCCGTCTTGCGGCAGCTGCCAGCGCGCGCAGCGACCGCTATGGGGTCGCTGCCATGGTCGAGCAGACGCTCACGGTCTACCGGCAGGCCATTGCGGACCGACAACGGGCGCGCGATTGATTTTCTCCGCGTATCCGCCATATTCCCAACCATGATCACACCCGCACAGATCCGCGCCGCGCGCGCGCTCCTCGGCCTCAGCGTCGACCAGGTATCGGCAAAGAGTGGCGTGTCCGCCTTCATGGTCCTGCAGATCGAGGAGGAGAAGTCCGCCTCGCCCGACCAGTCGGTCCTGCTGGCGCTTCGTGGCGCCTTCGAGCAGGCCGGCATCGCCTTTCTCGCCGACGGGGATTGTTCGCCCGGCGGCATGGGGGTAAGGCTCGTGGCTCGCCACGACATTGGCGAGGGCCTGCGGCCGGAAAATCTCAACGCGACCAATGACGGGTGATTTCCACCTTCGCCGGGGAACAAATGCACGCCTGCCGATTTATCGGCCATCACACTGATAGGAACCCAGCATGAATCGGAACAACAGTCTTTATCTCGTCATCGGCGCATTGGTCGTCGCTGTCGTCGGTCTGGGCATTTACATGTACCGCGAAGAGACCAAGCCCAAGGGCATCGAGATGACGATCGGAAGCGACGGCGTGAAGATCCAGGAAAACTGAAAAGAACTGGATCACGGCGCTAGCCTGCCGTAGCCTCACGAATACAAGAGCATGGAGAAGCCCGGGGTATCTGGGCTTTTTTGCGCGCAGACGAGCGCTTGAACCGGCGGTTCACCGGCCAGCGAGGATAGCCCGGTTCATATGGGTCGGAGCGCTGATGCCTCCCTCCAGCATGTACGGCATCCCGGCCTTCGCCGTCGCGGACCGCTTCGCCATGATCGGCAGGCCATGCCCCATTCCGTCGATCAGGCAGAACTCGATCACCGGCTTTCCCGCCGCATCATGCCATACCATTGCCGCTTGCCCCTTGATCATGACTTGCCTGCCGTCGGCCTCTTCAAGGCCGTAGAAATCAAGCCATTGCGAGAGCGTGGCCCGGGCATTGGCCACCGAGACCACACGGTCGGCCGTTCCATGCCAGATCGACACCATAGGCATCTTCTTTGCGTGCGGCGTCACGGCACGCACCAAGTCGCCCCATTCCTGCGGGGTGCGATTGATCCCGGAGTTCATCACAGACAGCGCCGACAT
Source organism: Arenimonas sp. (assembly GCA_019459145.1). Classification (GTDB taxonomy): domain Bacteria; phylum Pseudomonadota; class Alphaproteobacteria; order Rhizobiales; family Rhizobiaceae; genus Allorhizobium. The sequence goes on along the minus strand of JAIBEK010000020.1, from coordinate 164,896 downwards.
GGCATCGCGCGCCGCGCCGAACGGCAGTCCGGCGACGATCTGGCCGGCGGCGAACAATTCCGGATACGTCGCAAGCAGGGCCGAGGCCATCGCGCCGCCGGCCGAGAGGCCCTGAATGTAGATGCGCTTCCTGTCGACATGGTGCCGGCTGCAGGCGTTGTCGATCATCTGGCGGACAGACATCAGTTCGCCGCGGTCTCGCGCCACGGCGCTCGGACGGAACCAGTTGAAGCAGAGGTTGGGATTGTTCGACTTGCGCTGCTCGGGATAGAGCAGCACGAAACCGCCCTCACGGGCCAGCGCGCTCCAGCCACTGCCCTTGTCGAAATCATCGGCCGTCTGGAGACAGCCATGCAACACGACGACGAGCGGAGCCCCCTTCCTCGCCTTCGGCGGCACGTATTCCAACATGCGCAGGTGGCCGGGATTGGTACCGAAGCCGGTGACCTCGATGAGGCGGGTGCGCACCGTGCGCGGCTTGCGGGGGCGCACGGTGCGCGTCGGCGCAGTCAGCGGTAGTGAAGGCATGGCCTTCAGAATCTTCTTCTGCAGCTTTTTCTGCTGGCCGAGAATGAAGGACAACGGCATGGGAATCTTGAGGCGCATGAAAAAGGGATTCCTTTTCGAAAAACTCGAAGTATCGCTCCCCGTGTAAAGCCCCGCCGCGCGCTCCGGTTCCCTGCGGAGGGCCATAATCTCATATAGTGCTGCGATGCAGCAATTGTAGGGCAGAAACGTCCTTTGACACAAGAAGACGCCTACCGGGTGGCAGGCGTCCGCGTCTACAGAAAGTGGCGGCACCGCCGTACCTTCGCGCCGTCCTGAGACGTCGAGTTCAGCAAGCGCGGCACTCCCGCTCGGGTGCGTTCAAAGCAACGGCCTAGATGACAAAGAAGTCGGCGTGCGTAAGCGTTGCGAAATTCGCTACCTCGGCGATCTTGACGGCGCCATAGGCGGTCCCGGAACCATCGCGGTCATAATAGAGATCGCCACGATCCTGATCGTACAGGATCCGGTCGTTGCTGTCTGCGGCACCCAGGTCAAGGTTCTTGAATGCTGTCGCCGCAAGCACTCCGGTCGCCGTCAGTGCGCTGAAAATGCCGTTCTCGAGCCAGATGACATCGTTGTTACCGGTGGAATTCGAGAAGTCCCGGATCGTGTCGATGTTGGAGGAGCCAAGGGCGGAATTGAACACGAAGGTATCATTTCCAACGCCGCCGGTCAGCGTGTCGCTGCCAGCCGCGCCATTGAGCCTGTTGGCACCCGCATTGCCGACGAGCACATTCGCGAGGCTGTTGCCACCAGCGTTGAGGTTGGCACTCCCCAGCAGCCCGATGCGCTCGACATTGGCCTCCAGATTGCGACTGACCGACGTCTGGATCGTATCGATGCCGGAACCTGCAGCCTCGCTGACCACGTCGCCGGCATTGTCGACGACATAGGTGTCGTTGCCGCCAAGGCCTGACATACGGTCGGCACCGCCTCTCCCGTTCAGGATGTTGGCGGCGTTGTTTCCACGCATGGTATTGGCCAGGTCGTTGCCAATGCCGTTGATCGCCGCGCCGCCTTCCAGATACAGCATTTCCACATTGGCCGAGAGCGTCGAACTGACGTAAGCCCGTACCAGGTCGATGCCACCGCCGGCGGCCTCGATGACCGTGTCGCCCGCGTTGTCAACGATGTAGGTGTCATTGCCACCAAGACCGAACATGCGATCCGCGCCGCCGCGTCCGTTGAGGATGTTGGCTCCGGCATTTCCGACCAGGGTATTGACCAGTTCGTTTCCGGTCAGGTTGATCGACGCTGTGCCGCGATCGTTCGTCGTTCTCAACTCCTCGATATGTTCGGCCGTCGCAAGGGCATAGCTCACGCTGGTATAAACGCGGTCAAACCCTCTTGCGGCATCCTCGAACACCTGGTCCCGGGCGTTGTCGACGTAGTAGGTGTCGTTGCCGCTGTCGCCCCACATTGCGTCCGCGCCACTGCCACCATGAAGGAAATCGGCGCCGTCGCCGCCGTGCAGTTCGTCAACCCCCGCTTCACCGTTGAGAAGGTCACTTCCTGCCCCGCCGGAGGCAAAGTCATTGCCGCCCCCCAGATAGACGTCGTCGGCGTAGTCGCTCTCGAACAGGATATCGATGCCCGTCGAGCCGTCGTAATACTGCCCGGTTGTCGCCAGCGTGTCGTTGATGAGTTGCGCGCGCCAAACGACGGCCTCGCTTGTCCAATCGCTGCTCACTGCGGCGGTGATCGTCTGGATGCCCCTTCCGACATAGTCGTCGAATGCAGCGAAGGACACGTATCCGGACCCGTATCCGGAATTCACGACACTGCCAGCGACCGTGGAGGAGAAACTCCAGTCGCTAAGGTCTTCGCCCGTATACGGGTCATAATAAGAATAATCGACAGTAGCGTGTGCGTAGAAAGTCTGGTTGTAACGATCGAAACTGAAACCATACAGGGATAGATAAAGCATAGCGACCTCACCGGATACAGGGTGCTCAACATCGTCGTTGAGACATGGCGAAAGTAAGGCCTGAAACAGTGATAAGGGAGCGCGCTGCGCAGCAACGGGTGGAAATCAAATGCTGACGCACGAAAGCTGCAAAAACACGAAAGCCGCCAGAGGCGGCATTCTAGTATAACCAGGGATATCAAGAGTTTATTGGTCGGGACGGCGTGATTCGAACACGCGACCCCTTGACCCCCAGTCAAGTGCGCTACCGGGCTGCGCTACGCCCCGACCTGCTTTTCGCAAAGCACGTTCTCCATAATGGCAAGGTCTCGCGCACGCAAGGGGAAAAAGGAATGAATCTGCAACGGCTGGACCGTGCTACCGCACCTGGTCGAGCAGCCGCTTGCATTCCAGCAGATCGAACAGCGCTTCCTGCAGCAGCGCACGGTCTTCCTTGCCCACCGAACTGCCCTTGCCGACGGAGATTTCCGGCATATCGTCTTCGCTACCGCCGAAGCCGAAGAACCGGCCGCTGGCCTTGACCTTGGGCCGGCCGACGATCTGGTCCTCTTCAGGGGGGCCGAGCTTGGGCTCCTCCGCCTTCGCGGCGCCGGCCGCCATAAGCGCCTCCATCGTGGCCAGGTCGCCGCTGGCGACCGCCATGACGAACCTGTTGCCATTGGTCTTCAGCAGCTTCTGCACGCCCTTGATCGTGTAACCCTGATCGTAGAGCAGATGACGAATGCCCTTGAGCAATTCGACGTCGTCGGGGCGATAATAGCGGCGACCGCCGCCACGCTTCATCGGCTTGATCTGCGGAAAGCGGGTTTCCCAGAAGCGTAGCACGTGCTGGGGAAGATCGAGATCGTCGGCAACCTCGCTGATGGTGCGAAAGGCATCCGGGCTCTTTTCCAACTCCATCTTACCGCTCCTGCCAACAGATAGCGCGGACAAGCCGCGACTCACGGGCTATTTCAAAGATTTGCATCGGGAATTTCAAGCAGCCCGAGAGGCTCGGCCGAATGGTCCACGATTTTCGTGGTCAGGTCGCCGGGTTCTGCGGCTTCTGCTTCGCCTTGCGCTGCAGGTGCGAACGCAAAATACGCTGCTTGAGGACGTTCGACGCCTTGAAGGTCATCACGCGCCGGGGTGAGATCGGCACTTCCTCGCCGGTCTTGGGATTGCGGCCGATACGCTCGTTCTTGTTGCGCACCTGGAAGGTGGCAAAGGACGAGAGCTTGACCATTTCGCCACGGACGATGGCGTTGCAGATCTCGTCGATCACCGTTTCGACCAGTTCCGCCGATTCGGTTCGCGAAAGGCCCACCTTGCGAAAGACCGATTCCGCCAAATCCGCTCGCGTCACTGTCTTACCGGCCATGGTTCTCGTCCGCTTAAATCAATGATCTTGTTGAATTCGCCAGAGAGTATTGCCCTTGGGCTTGACGGTCAAGCGCTTGTTACAAATCCTTTATTTCGCGTCTGCGGGCTACCAGCGCAGGAGCACGGCACCCCAGGTGAAACCGCCGCCCATCGCTTCGAGCATGACCAGGTCGCCCTTCTTGATGCGCCCGTCGGCCGCAGCCACCGACAGGGCGAGTGGAATGGAGGCGGCCGAGGTATTGCCGTGCAGGTCGACGGTGACGACGACCTTTTCCAGCGGAATCCCGAGCTTCTTGGCGGAGCCGTCGATGATACGACGATTGGCCTGATGCGGCACCAGCCAATCGATGTCGTCGGCAGTCGTGCCGGTTGCGGTGAAGGCTGCCTCGATCACGTCGGTGATCATGCCGACGGCATGCTTGAAGACTTCGCGTCCTTCCATGCGCAGGTGGCCGACCGTGCCGGTGGTCGACGGCCCGCCGTCGACATAGAGCTTTTCCTTGTGCGTGCCGTCGGAGCGAAGATGGGAGGAGAGCACGCCGCGATCGGCATTGGTGCCCTCGCCTTCCAGAGCTTCCAGCACGAGCGCGCCTGCGCCGTCGCCGAACAGGACGCAGGTGGTGCGGTCCGTCCAGTCGAGAATGCGCGAGAAGGTTTCCGCGCCGATCACCAGGACGCGCCTGGCCATGCCGCAGCGGATATGCAAATCGGCGGTCGAGACCGCATAGACGAAGCCCGAACAGACCGCCTGCATGTCGAAGGCGAAACCGTGGTGCATGCCGAGGCGGTTTTGAATATTGACGGCGGTCGCCGGAAATGTGTTGTCCGGCGTGGAGGTCGCGCAGATGATCAGGTCGATGTCGGCAATCGTCAGGCCGGCATTGTCGAGCGCCTTGCGCGCGGCTTCGGCACCGAGCGAAGCCGTGGTCTCGCCCTCGCCGGCGATGTAGCGCTGGCGAATGCCCGTGCGCTGCACGATCCATTCGTCGGAGGTATCGACCGTCTCCTCCAATTCGCGATTGGTCACCACCCGCTTCGGGAGCGCCGCCCCGAAACCGCGAACAACAGAACGGATCATTGTCTTCCTAACCCCGTCGATCATGCCGCTTCCGGTCCGGCCGAGGACGGATGCCGGGCATGATATTTCTTCAGATCGTTTTCGATTTTCTGCGTCAGACCGTTGCGCGCCATGTCATAGCCGACATCGATCGCGGCGGCGAACCCTTCGGCATCGGTGCCGCCGTGGCTCTTGATGACGATGCCGTTCAACCCGAGGAAGACGCCACCATTGACCTTGCGTGGGTCCATCTTCTCGCGCAGCTTGTCGAACGCACCCTTGGCAAACAGGTAGCCGATCTTGGCGAGCAGCGTGCGCGACATGGCGGCGCGCAGGTATTCGGCAATCTGGCGGGCGGTGCCCTCGGCGGTCTTCAGGGCGATATTGCCGGTGAAACCCTCGGTCACAACGACGTCGACCGTACCCTTGCCGAGATCGTCGCCTTCGACGAAGCCGTAATAGTCCATCGTGTCGAGGCCGGCCTCGCGCAGCATGCGACCGGCTTCCCGGACCTCTTCCTGGCCCTTGATTTCCTCGACGCCGACATTGAGCAGGCCGACCAGGGGGCGCTCGACCTCAAACAGGGCGCGCGCCATGGCGCCGCCCATCAGGGCGAAATCGAGAAGCTGCTGGGCGTCCGCGCCGATCGTGGCGCCGACGTCGAGCACGATGCTCTCGCCCGACAGCGTCGGCCAGATCGCCGCGATCGCCGGACGCTCGATGGTCGCCATGGTGCGCAGGCAGAACTTGGCCATGGCCATCAGGGCACCCGTATTGCCTGCCGAGACGACGACGTCGGCCTGGCCGGTCTTGACCGCCTCGATCGAGCGCCACATGCTCGAGACGTAGCGGCCACGGCGCAGGGCCTGGCTCGGCTTCTCGTCCATGGCGACGGCCACGTCGCAATGATGGAAGACCGACTTCTCCTTGAGCTTCGGATACTGGGCGATGAGCGGCAGACAGCGCTCCTGCTGGCCGAACAGGACGAACTGGATGTCGGGATGCCGCTCCAGCGCCTTGGCAGCGCCGGGAATGACGACTTCGGGGCCGAAGTCGCCCCCCATGACGTCAAGAGAAATTCTGATCACTTATGCCTGATCCTTCTTATTCGCTGCCCGGCGAAATTTCGGCCAAAATACCGGTTTCGCTGTACCGCACAACCCAATTCACCGATGTCGCGGCCGCGATCAGTCCTTTTTCCAGTCCTTCAACACGGCAAAGGGCGATGGTGGTCGATCATCCGCCTCGTCGCTCTCGACGTGACCGGCAAACTGCGCGCCCGGCTTCTTCGGATAGGGGTCGATGCCGAGGGCGGCGAATTCCGCAACCAGGGCACCGGCGTCGATCGTGTCGCCGACGAAGGTCTCCGGCAGGTCCGGTCCCTCCGGATCGAGCAGCATTTCGCCGGCCTCGTCGGTCACGATCCGGGCGAGCTTGGAGCCTTCGGGCACGAAGATCTGGTCGATCTCCTGGCGGATTTCGGTGACCACCGGCTCGAGCGTCACGACGCAGGCCTGCACGAGCTCGCCGTCGACCTGGCCGCGAATGCGGATGCCGTCCTTCTTCCAGCGATTGATCTGCAGATCGGCCTTCAACCGATTGACCGCCTCCACCTTCCACAGGTCGGCGAGCGCCGCGCGCTCGCGCGCATCGGCCGCGACGCGGACCCGCCCGGGATTGGCCGACACATGGCCGACCTTGACCCGGTAGGAGAAGGCCGGCGAATCGGCGTCCTTGTGGTGCGATGTCATATCAGAGCGAACCTCCGGGAGGATCGAGGCGGACGGTGCCGGTCTCGACGACCCCTTCATCAAGGACCTGGAGCTTGCGCTCGACGTCCATCATCCATTGAGCAAGGCCGGCCATATCCGGCGCGCCGTCACCCGTTTCGGGATATATATTGCGCCGAAGGGCCGACGCCAACAGGTCGCGGTCATCTTTGTCGAGCGCCACGGCATAGGATTCCAGCCGGCCGTAGAACATGCCGGCCAGCTTCTTCATCCGCTTCGGCACGCCCTGATCGCCGATCCCCAGTTCCCGGATGGAATGATCGACATCCTCGAAGAAAGCGTCGACGATCTCCTGGGCGATCTCCTGACCGCTGCGCGGCGACTGGCGGGTGCGGCGGAAATAGAGAATCAGGACCAGCGACAGCATTTCGAAGCGGCCCATGACCGTATCGGGCACGCCGAGTTGCTCATAAAAGACAGGCGTCCGAGCGGTGGCGGTCAGTGCCGCATACTGGCGTTCGACGATGAGACGGTTGTGCTTTTTCTGCCGGAAGAACCCGAATAGCATTCATTTCACCAAAAAGAGCCGAGGGAACCGGTTCGCCTGCCCTGGGTCGTGTTGCATGATTGCGAAAGCTGGTTTACCGAAGCAGACGTGAATTGCAATGCCGTTTTCTGCCGTCCGGTCCGAACCTCGAGGCCGTCACCGGGAAGTCGGCTGCTTGGTCCCTTCAAGGCAAGGCAGCACAGGCTTCGACCCCGGAAAGGCCACAATGGTATGCGCATCAGGTTTTGCGGCCGACCCAATCGGGTGGCCTCATAGAGTCATTGGAGACGTGTGGTTGGAAATGCGGTATCTCGGATCGGACAGAAAAGTTCTCGGCTGCACTGCCCTCGCCCTCGCCCTCTCGGTTGCCAGCCTTAGTGGCTGCACCACGTCGGAAGTCTTCCACAACGGATATGTCGTCGACCAGGACGCGCTGGACCTCGTTCCGGTCGGATCAAGCCGCGAACAGGTGGTGCTGTCGCTCGGCACGCCTTCGACCACCGCCACCTTCGATGGCGAGGTGTTCTATTACATATCGCAGAAGCGCACCCGCTCGGTTGCGTTCATGAAGCAGAAGCTGGTCGAACAGCAGATCCTGGCGATCTATTTCGACAAGGATGGCGTTGTTTCGCAGCGCGCCAACTACACCATGCAGGACGGCAAGGTGTTCGACATGATCTCGCGTACCACACCGACGGGCGGCAAGGACCTTACCTTCCTGCAGCAGATCCTGTCGGGCGGCGGCGGGGCCGCCAACAGCGTCAAGAACTTGCTCGGCGGCATCTGACACTCGCCTTTGGGAGGCCGATCCGGCCTCCGCTCCTCTTTCAACAAAGAAACCGCGGAAGTCGCCTTCCGCGGTTTCTTTGTTTCTATAGCTTGCGCCCGATGCTATCCGGCCAGAACGGCAAGCAGCAAAAGCGCGACAATGTTGGTGATCTTGATCGCCGGGTTGACGGCCGGACCGGCGGTGTCCTTGTAGGGATCGCCGACCGTGTCACCGGTCACCGAGGCCTTGTGCGCATCCGAGCCTTTCAGGTGCTTCACGCCATCCTTGTCGACGAAGCCGTCCTCGAAGCTCTTCTTGGCATTGTCCCAGGCGCCGCCGCCCGAGGTCATGGAAATCGCCACGAACAGGCCGTTGACGATGACGCCGAGCAGCGAGGCGCCGAGTGCGGCAAAGGCCGAGGCCTTGGAGCCGGAGATCAGCAGCACGCCGAAATAGACGACGAGCGGTGCCAGCACCGGCAGAAGCGAGGGAATGATCATTTCCCGGATCGCCGCCTTGGTCAGCATGTCGACGGCGCGGCCGTAGTCCGGCTTGACCGTTCCCTGCATGATGCCCGGGTTTTCCCGGAACTGCCGGCGAACTTCCTCGACGATCGAGCTCGCAGCCCGGCCGACCGCGGTCATGGCGATGCCGCCGAACAGATAGGGGATGAGGCCGCCGAAGATGAGGCCGGCGACGACGTAAGGGTTGGACAGGCTGAACGAGATGTCCCCCATGTCGGCGAAATAAGGATACTGCGCCGCATTGGCGGCGAAATATTGCAGGTCGTTGGAATAGGCGGCGAACAGCACCAGCGCACCGAGACCGGCCGAGCCGATGGCGTAACCCTTGGTGACGGCCTTGGTCGTGTTGCCGACCGCATCGAGCGCGTCGGTCGACTTGCGGACTTCCGCCGGCAGGCCGGCCATTTCGGCAATGCCACCGGCATTGTCGGTGACCGGGCCGAAGGCGTCGAGCGCCACGATCATGCCGGCCAGGCCAAGCATGGTGGTCACCGCGATCGCCGTGCCGAACAGGCCGGCCAGCTGGTAGGTCGAGATGATCCCGCCGACGATGACGATCGCCGGGAGTGCCGTCGCTTCCAGCGACACGGCCAGGCCCTGGATGACGTTGGTCCCGTGGCCGGTAACCGAGGCCTGGGCGATCGAGTTGACCGGCCGCTTGTTGGTGCCGGTATAGTATTCGGTGATGACGACGATCAACGCGGTGACCACCAGTCCGAGAACACCGCAGACGAACAGGTTCCAGCCGGTGATGTCCATGCCGGCGACCGTGCCGATCGAGCCCCAGCCGATGGTCAACGAAGTCGCGGCACCAAGGCCGAGGATCGACAGCGCGCCGGTGACGATCAGGCCCTTGTAGAGGGCGCCCATGATCGAGCCGTTGGCGCCGAGCTTGACGAAGAAGGTGCCGATGATCGAGGTGATGATGCAGGCACCGCAGATGGCGAGCGGATAGATCATCGTGATGTCGAGAGCGGCCGAGCCGGCAAAGAAGATCGCGGCCAGAACCATGGTGGCAACCACCGAGACGGCATAGGTCTCGAACAGGTCGGCGGCCATGCCGGCGCAGTCGCCGACATTGTCGCCGACATTGTCGGCGATGGTCGCCGGATTGCGCGGATCGTCTTCCGGAATGCCGGCCTCGACCTTGCCGACGAGGTCACCGCCGACGTCCGCACCCTTGGTGAAGATGCCGCCGCCGAGACGGGCGAAGATCGAAATGAGCGAAGCGCCAAAACCGAGCGCGACGAGCGAATCGATCACTTCGCGCGAGCCGCTCGCATGACCGAGCATGACCGTCAGGATATAGAAGTAGATCGAAACGCCGAGCAGGGCGAGACCCGCCACCAGCATGCCGGTGATGGCACCGGATTTGAAGGCGATGTCGAGGCCGGCGGCGAGGCTCTGCGACGAGGCCTGGGCGGTGCGGACATTGGCGCGGACGGAGACGTGCATGCCGATGAAGCCGGCGGCACCGGATAGGACCGCGCCGATCAGGAAGCCGATGGCCGCGGTTGCGGAAAGCAGCAACCAGGTTCCGATGAAGACCACGACGCCGACGATGGCAATGGTGAGGTATTGGCGGGCGAGGTAGGCCTGGGCCCCTTCACGAATGTATCCGGCAATTTCCTGCATGCGGGCATTGCCCTGATCGGCGGCCAGCACCGAGCGCGTCGCCCAGATCGCATAGACCACCGAAAGCAAACCGCAAAATATGACGCCTAAAAGCACTGTCATTCGCAATACCTCCCGTATTGCCCGCGCCTCACTCCCCGCGGGCGGTGACGTCCGGCCTGGCCCCTCCTCCAGAGGTCTCCGGACTTGGGGCGAGATTGCGTTGCGGATTCCCTAACGTCAAGCCCCGGCGGTGTCGCACGGAAACAGGGGTCAGACGCGATCCTTGCGGGCAGCGGCGCGCATCTGCAGCACGACGAGGACGAGGCAGAGGATGGTCACGGGCCAGATGACGAGGTTCATGAAGGACCAGCCGAATGCCGAGAAAACCTTGCCCGAGGAGAAGGAGGACAGCGCCACGGTGCCGAACAGCACGATGTCGTGGAAGCCCTGGACCTTGTCGGCCTCGTGCGGCCGATAACTCGAGGCGACGATCGCGGTGGCGCCGATGAAGCCGAAGTTCCAGCCGATGCCGAGCAGGACGAGCGCCAGCCAGAAGTTCCACAATTCTACGCCCATATGTGCAATCACGGCACAGCTCATCAGGATGAGAAGGCCCGCGGCGACGACCTTTTCCGTGCCGAAGCGCGAGATCAGCATGCCGGTGAAGAAACTCGGCGCGAACATGGCGATGACGTGCCACTGGATGCCGAGGGTGGCGAGATCCGACGAGAAGCCACAGCCGACGACCATGGCCAGCGGCGCGCCGGTCATCATGAAGGTCATCAGGGCGTAGGAGCTGATGCCGCAGATCATGCCGGTGACGAAGCGCTGCGTCATCACGATCTCGCGCAACGGGCGCGCCGGCTCGCCATTGGTCCCCGTCTTCGACGAGGTGTCCGGCAGCTTGAGGAAGAACAAGACGCCGATGGCGAGCAGCATCAGCGGCACCAGACCCATGAAGGCGCCGGCGAAGGTCACCGGCTCCATCCAGTCTTTCAGCCAGATCGCCAGCTGCGGCCCGACGATGGCCGAAACGATGCCGCCGGCGAGAATCCAGGAGATTGCCTTGCCCTTGTAGAAGCTTGGCGAGGCATCGGCGGCGGCGAAGCGGATCTTCTGGGTGAAGCCGCCGGACAGGCCGATCAGCAGGAGGCCGAAGGCAAACAGCCAGAATTCGGAACGGAAAAGCGCAAGGGCCGCAACCGCGCCGCCGATCGCGCCCATCATCGCGCCGACCATGAAGCTCTCGCGCCGGCCGAGAAAGCGCGAGGCGGCGGCAACGACGATTGCGCCAAGCGCCACGCCGACGTTGAAACCCGTCAGCGGCGCGGTCGCCAGAGACTTGTCGGCGCCGAGCAACTGGAAGCCGGCCAAACCGCCGACCGAAAAGCTTAAGGGGGCCGCCGATCCGAGGATCGCCTGGGCGACCGTCAGGAGGGTCACATTGCGCTTGGCCGTGCGCAGTTGGCCGTCCAACCCTTGAACCTCGTGAGCGGACATGGCGTGTTTCCCGGAATTATTTCTTGGTGATGCCGCGGACCTGCTTGGCGATCCGATCGAGCACGGCGTTGACCAGTTTCGGCTCCTCGTCCTCGAAGAAGGCGCGGGCGATCTCGACGTATTCGGTGACGATGACCGGAACGGGCACATCCTTGCGCTCGAGCAGTTCGAAGGTACCGGCGCGCAGAATGGCGCGCACGGTGCTGTCGATGCGCGACAATGCCCAGTCGTCCTGGAGGGCCTGGGCGATCATAGGATCGATGGCCTTTTGATCGCGCACCACGCCGGCGACGATCGAACGGAACCAAAAGGCATCCGCCTTGAGATAGGTGTCGCCGTCGACTTCCTGTCCCAGGCGGTGGGTTTCGTATTCGCTGACCACTTCCAGCACGCCGGTTCCGCCGATATCCATCTGATACAGCGCCTGCACGGCCGCGAGGCGCGCTGCGCCCCGCTGGTTGGCGGTCTTGACCGGCTGTTTGTCTTCCGTCGACATATTCGTTCAGTTACCCAGTTTCTTCTTCAGCGCGATCATCGTCAGCGCAGCGCGGGCGGCGAATCCGCCCTTGTCCTTGTCCGACCGGCGCGCGCGCGCCCAGGCCTGCTCTTCATTCTCGACCGTCAGGATGCCATTGCCGATGGCCAGCGATTCCGATACGGCCAGATCCATCAAAGCCCGCGAGGATTCGTTCGAGACGATCTCGAAATGATAGGTCTCGCCGCGAATGACCATTCCGAGCGCAACGAAACCGTCATAGGCGATACCCTCTTCATCGGCGGCATCGAGCGCCATCGAGATCGCCGGCGGGATTTCCAGCGCACCCGGAACGGTGACGATGTCGTAGGTCGCACCCGCTTCGTCGAGCGCCGTCTTGGCGCCGTCCAACAGGGCATCCGCCATGTCGTCGTAGAAGCGCGCTTCGACGATCAGGAGATGCGGTGAAGATTTCTTCCTGGACATGACCTGGACCCCGGTTTTTGAGGAGAATTCGGCGCAATGCCGAACAGAGGGCGGTCAAACCACGGCGCACCGGGCTTGGCAAGTGTTTTTCCGCTCGGTCGGCTTACGGCGCCGTTCCGACCGGCGAAATCGGAGTCTGCGCCCGGCCGTACACGGGAACAAAAAAGGCAATGCGGTGTTTTGATGATGACCACCGCGTGATTTCGCGGTCGGGAAACAACATCAAGTTCGGCAAGGCCGACAGGAGGTATATCATGGGTCGCGGTATTCTGCTCTGGTTTCTCGGGATTCCGATCCCGCTCATCATTCTGATCATGCTGTTCTGGCGCTAAGGAGGCGGCATGTCCATTCCCGTCAGCCCGTCTCCCACCCTGATGCCGATCGAATCGTCGGCATCGGCGGTCTCGCTCAAGTCGATCATCGCCGGTGCCCTTGCGGCGTCCGCCATCACCCTCATCCTCACGCTGATCGGCTCCGGTCTCGGTTTGACCATGGTGTCGCCCTGGGCCGGAGAGAGCTTGTCGCTGGAAGCGATCGGCTGGACGACCGCCGTCTGGCTGGTTCTCGTACAGTGGCTCTCGGCTGCCTTCGGCGGTTACATGACCGGCCGGCTGCGCACCAAATGGGTCGGTGTTCACACGGATGAGGTTTTCTTCCGCGATACCGCCCATGGCTTCCTGTCCTGGGCGCTGTCGACGCTGCTGGTGGCCGGCCTTCTCGGTTCGGTGATCAGCTCCGCCGCCGGCACCGTTGCCGGTGCCACGGCAACCGCCGCCGGCGCTGCCGGAACCGCGGGTATCGCCGCCGCCACGAACGCCTCGGACAACGGCACGGGCTTCTCGGTCGACTATTTCTCCGATGCCATCCTGCGCCCGGCCAATCCGGCCACGCCGCCTGCCGTGCAGAGCGACGAGCGCGTAACGGCCGAAGTCTCCCGCATCCTGGTCAACGGCACCCTGCGTGGCGAAATGCCAGCCGATGATCGTGCCTATCTGGATCGTGTCGTCGCTTCCCGCACCGGTCTGTCCGAAGCCGACGCCAAGGCCCGCGTCGACCAGACGCTCGCCAATATCGAAGCGGCCAAGACGGAAGCCCAGGAAGCTGCCGATGCAGCCAAGCAGGCAGCGACCGCCATTGCGCTTGCCGGCGCGGTATCGCTGATGATCGGGGCCTTCATCGCCTCGGTGGCTGCTGCCCTCGGCGGTCGCCAGCGCGACGAAGAAGAAGATCTGGTCGCGGTCATCTGATTGCATCTGCAGGAATGAAATACCAAGCCCGGCCGCTTCTGCGGCCGGGCTCTTTCATTGGGAGCGTTACCTTGTGAAGCCGTCAAGCTCGCTCGAAAACGTCCAGACGATCCGGCCCAAAGCGGGTCGAGCGCCACAGACGAAAACGCGCCGGCACCGTCTGTGGCGTCAGCGGCGAAGCGATGCCATCGGCACCCACCGTGGTCACACCCTGATATAGCTGGATCTCGTCGACCAGATCGGAGGCGAGGAAATCCCTGGCGACGCGCGCACCGCCTTCGACCATAAGGGAGGAAATCCCGCGGCTGGCGAGGGCGAAAAGCAAGTCATCGACCGAGGATGCGTCGACAATCTCCACACCGCAGGCCTTGAGCGCGTCTCGCCGCGCCGCCAGAGCGTCGGTCGCCTGTCCGTTTCTTTCGCCGTCAAGGCCGCCACCACTCACAGCGCCGCAGACGACAATCAGCGGAACCGTTCGCGCCGTCCGCACGAGCTTCGAATCGAGCGGCAGGACGAGATCGCGATCGAGCACGATGCGAACCGGCGAGCGATCCTCGAGCCCTTCCAGTCGAACCGTCAACTCCGGATCATCGGCGAGCGCCGTGCCGATGCCGACAAGGATCGCATCGGTCCTCGCCCGCAAAAGCTGGACCTGGTGACGGGCCAGCGGCCCGGTGATCGCCACCTGCCCGTCGCCCTTTCGACCGATCATGCCATCCGCCGAAACGGCAAGTTTCAGAATCACATAGGGACGCGCCTTCGTCTGACGCATGAGGTAACCCGCAAGCGCCCTCCTCGCCTCAATCTCCAGAATGCCGCTCGACACCGTGATCCCGGCATCCTGCAGGATCCGCAAGCCGCGGCCCGACACGCGCGGATCAGGATCGGTCACGGCCACGACGACACGGGCAATGCCGGCATCCGCCAGCGCATTGGCACAGGGCGGCGTGCGGCCGTGGTGGGAGCAGGGTTCAAGGGTGACATAGGCGGTCGCCCCCCTCGCCTTTTCGCCGGCATCCGCCAGCGCCTCGGTTTCGGCATGCGGCCTGCCGCCCTTGGCGGTGACGCCCCGGCCGACGATTTCGCCGTCCTTGACGATCAGGCAGCCGACGGAGGGATTGGTCGAGGTTTGGCCGAGATGGCGCAAGGAGAGCTCGATCGCCTCAGCCATGAAGCGTGCATCATCCGCCGCTCCGGACATGGGTCACTCCGCGCCGCTGTCGCGCGAGATCTTGGCGTTGATCTCGGCGATAACGTTCTCGAAGTCCTCGGCATGGGAGAAGTCGCGATAGACCGAGGCGTAGCGGACGAAGCCGACATCATCAAGGCTCTTCAGGGCTTCCAGCACCTGCAGGCCGATCTCTTCCGAGGAAATCTCGGTCTCGCCAGAACTCTCCAGACGACGGACGATACCGGACACTGCGCGCTCGATGCGCTCATTGTCGACGGGACGTTTCCTGAGCGCGATCTGGAAGGAACGCACCAGCTTGTTGCGATCGAACAGAACCTTGCGGCCGGTCTTCTTGACGACCATCAGTTCACGCAGTTGCACCCGCTCGAAAGTGGTGAAACGTCCGCCACAGTCGGGGCAGATCCGCCGCCGGCGGATGGAGGTATTATCCTCCGCCGGACGCGAATCCTTGACCTGGGTATCTTCCGAACCGCAGAACGGGCAGCGCATGCGCTTTCCTTACATGTAAGGGTACATCGGGAAGCGGCCGGTCAGGGCGACAACCTTTTCGCGCACCGATGCTTCCACCACGGCATTGCCCTCGTCGGAATTGGCAACCTTCAGGCCGTCGAGAACCTCGACGATCAGATTGCCGATTTCGCGGAACTCGGCTTCCTTGAAGCCACGGGTGGTGCCGGCCGGCGTGCCGAGCCGGACGCCCGAGGTGACGAAGGGCTTTTCCGGGTCGAACGGGATGCCGTTCTTGTTGCAGGTGACAAAGGCGCGTCCGAGAGCGGCTTCCGCACGCTTGCCGGTGGCATTCTTCTTGCGCAGGTCGACCAGCATCAGGTGGTTGTCGGTGCCGCCCGAGACGATGTCGAGACCGCCGGACACCAGCGTTTCGGACAGCGCCTTGGCGTTCTTGACGATCTGGGCCGCATAGTCCTGGAATTCCGGCTGCAGTGCCTCACCAAAGGCGACGGCCTTGGCGGCGATGACATGCATCAGCGGGCCGCCCTGCAGGCCCGGGAAGACGGCCGAGTTGAACTTCTTCGCCAGATCCTCGTCATTGGTGAGGATCATGCCGCCGCGCGGACCACGCAGCGACTTGTGGGTCGTGGTGGTCGCGACGTGGCAATGGGGGAACGGCGACGGATGCTGGTTGCCGGCAACAAGGCCAGCGATGTGGGCCATGTCGACCATCAGCCAGGCGCCCACTTCGTCGGCGATCTCGCGGAAACGCTTCCAGTCCCAGATGCGGGAATAGGCGGTGCCGCCGGCGATGATGAGCTTCGGCTTGTGCTTGCGGGCAGATTCGGCGACCGCATCCATGTCGAGCAGGTTGTCGCCTTCGCGAACGCCGTAGGAGACGACGTTGAACCACTTGCCGGACATGTTGACAGGCGAACCGTGGGTCAGGTGGCCCCCAGAGTTCAGATCGAGACCCATGAAGGTGTCGCCCGGCTGCAGCAGCGCGAGGAAAACGGCCTGGTTCATCTGCGAACCGGAATTGGGCTGGACGTTGGCGAAGTTGACGCCGAACAGCTTCTTGGCGCGCTCGATGGCGAGTTCCTCGGCGATGTCGACGAACTGGCAGCCGCCGTAATAGCGCTTGCCCGGATAGCCTTCGGCATACTTGTTCGTCATGATCGAACCCTGCGCCTCGAGAACGGCGCGGGACACGATGTTTTCCGAGGCGATCAGTTCGATCTCGTGACGTTGGCGACCCAGTTCCTTCTCGATCGCGCCGAAGATTTCCGGATCGGTGTCGGCAAGCGTACGGGAAAAGAAAGCATCGGTGTTCGACATGACTGCGGGCTCCTGACGGTTGATGCCAAGGGGTCTTAGCGCTCCGCTCCGGCAAGGGCAATACGGGACGCGACATTTGCACTTCAAACAGCGCTACCGCATAGAACGCCGCGTCTCGGCACGCCCGCTAGAGACGAACACCGCGCCGCCTAACACAGCACAAAGGCGACGATCCGCAGGACCGCCGCCTCTTCATTCCGCTCAAACCTGACCGACGGGACGCGGGCAGCGATTACTGCGGCAGGATGTCGTCCTCGACGGAGCCGGCCGAGGTTTCCACGCCGATATTGGCCTGAAGGGCGAGCTGCGCATTGCCGTCAATGGCATAGATGTCGTCGCGGAACTGCACGATATTGTCCTTGGAAGACCAGGCGCTGATGTAAACCCAGTGCACCCCGACTTCATCCGTCAGCGCGATCGGCGTATTGACGCGCGTGGCGATCACGCGCTCGATCTCCTGGCGGCTCCAACCGGGTGTATTCTTCAGCAGCCAGACCACAAGGTCGCGGACGTTCTGAACGCGCACGCAGCCCGACGACTCGAAGCGCATGAGCTTGTTGAACAGGCCCTGCTGCGGTGTGTCGTGCATGTAGACGGCATGGGTGTTGTGGAAGTTCAACTTGGTCGACGACATGGCGTTGATCTTGCCGGGGTCCTGACGGAACATCAGATCCGGCGCCTTTTCCGCATTCCAGTCGATGGTTTCCGGCGCGACCTCGTTGCCATTTCCGTCGATCAGGCGGATGGCGTTGCGGGAAAGATAGGTCGGATCCTTGCGCATCAGCGGCATGATGTCCTTCTGGACAATCGAGCGCGGGGCGGTCCAGTAGGGGTTCAGGATGACTTCGTGGATCTTC
The DNA here is from genome assembly GCA_019459145.1 of Arenimonas sp. GTDB lineage: Bacteria > Pseudomonadota > Alphaproteobacteria > Rhizobiales > Rhizobiaceae > Allorhizobium. The sequence continues at coordinate 147,269 of JAIBEK010000020.1, read as the reverse complement.
GAATCGAGCGTCGGCGAAGGACGGGTAATCGAGCCGACGATCGCCGTGTTGCGCAGCGCAACCCTGTCGTCCTCGACAGCCTCGACGTAAGCCGCCGGAATGTTGACGACGACATAACGGCGCTCGAACTGCTTGTTCATCATCTCCTGCAGGCGCTGCTGGTTGACGTTGAGCTGCATCAACCGTGTATCGGCAGGAACATTGAGCGCCTTCAGCGTGAACTCACCGAGCACGCCGTCCTGCGGCAGTCCGTGGCGGGCCTGGAACCGCTTGACGGCGCCGTCGACGTAGGAATCGAAGGAGTTGGACATGCCGGCCGAGCGCGGCAGGTCGCCGGATATCATCAGGCGCTGGCGCAACTGCTGCACCGATGGGTCGATCGCGCCGATCTTCAGCTTGACCGACGGATTGACCTGCGGCCAGCCGCCGTTGGCCACGATCGTCTGATATTCGGTGATCGCCTGCTGCATGTAGATGAAATTATTGGCGCTCAGCATCGGCGTGTTGGACGTGACCGCGGCTGCGGTGCGCGATGCCTTGGCGTCGAACTGATCGTCCCAGTTGCCGCGCCGCGGCGCCGTGATCAGTTCATCGATGGCCGTCTGGGCGGCTGCCTGGCCGGCAATGGCGGCGGCACCGGCTGCTGCGGCGCCGGTGAGCAAGGCACGGCGCGACAGGGCTACGATTCCAGACTTATTCGACATGTTTTCTACCGTTTCCCAAATTGAGCGATCCGCACCATCCCTAACGGCGGCATGGTTAACAAATGGACGATGAACGTCCGTCACCGCGACAAACGGCGACTTTCAGCCACGACGGATTGCAGCTTTTGCATGCAAGGCCGGTCCCATATCAATATGGCCAATTCGTGGCTCGGCGAACCGGCTGCGTTTCACGAACACGTCATCGTTCCGGCTTGGGACGAGCCCTTCCGCCATGGTCGCGGCAAAACTCGAGCGCGTCCGCGCCCTTGGACTTACCTGAAAACGCGAGCAGGCGCCATGGCGGGCATCGCTGCCGCCTGGCGCCGTCTCGTGCTGCCGCATGACTGGAGGAAATACAGCAGAAACTGGTCTCTTGTGGATCAGAGACGGTACATGATGCTGTCGTTCCAGAAGCGGTCGAGCCGCTGCAGAAGCTTGTTCATCTGGGTGAACTCGTCGGAGCCGATGCCGCCAACCTTCTGGATCGAGCCGATGTGGCGCTCGTAGAGCTTGGCGACGGTCTCGGCCACTTCCTGGCCGCTTTCGGTCAGGCTGATGCGGACCGAGCGACGATCGATGCGCGAACGCTGGTGGTTGATGAAGCCCAGGTCGACGAGCTTCTTGACGTTGTAGGAGACGTTCGAGCCGAGATAGTAGCCGCGCGAGCGCAGTTCACCGGCGGTCAGTTCCGAATTGCCGATGTTGAAGAGCAGGAGGGCCTGGACGGCGTTGACGTCGTTGCGACCCTGGCGTTCGAACTCGTCCTTGATGACGTCGAGAAGACGGCGGTGGAGACGCTCCACCAGGTGCAGGGATTCGAGATAGAGATTCCGGATCGCGTCTTCCTGGGGATCGAGCGTGGCCGGCTGCGGCTTCATCTTGGTGTTCATGTCGGTCTGCCTCACTGTTTGGGTGGCGGCTATTGTTTTCTCCCGCCTTGGTGAGGACCATATCCAATGCGCATAAAATTCTATTTAAAACGCAGGCTTAACAGAGGCTTACCGAATGGCCTCGTGGTATCAGGGTAAATCAACCCTTATCTCCTCGCCCTTGTGGCGCATTTCGAGCCAGAGCGCCAGGCGGAACACCAGATAGACGCTGGCGACAAGCACGTGCATGGTGATGGCCAGCCGGTTGTAGCCGAATATGTCGGACCACAGCCAATACATCAGGATCTGCGCCCCTGCCCCGAGCGCCCAGATAACCGGCCCCCAGGAGACCGCCATCCACAGCCCGAGCGCTGCCACCGGGAAGATGACGGCAAGGCTGCTACCCGCGACCTTCCAGGGCAGGTCGAGCAGGTCGAAGCGCGCCCGGCCGCCGAGCGAATAGCCGACCAGCATGGCCCAGTATTGCAGTGCGAACCACAGGCAGGCGACCGCGACCATGCGCAGGAAGACCACGAAAAGGACTTCGGTCAGGCTGCGCTTGGGTGCGTTGTGAGAATCAGGTTCCATGGCGCGAGGATATGCCGAAGGCACCGCTCGCCGCCAGCCGTCGCCGCGACCAAGCGTCGTCTTCCGCTTTGGCAATCCCTGCCTTAAGTGCTATCCAGCGGCTAACGACGAGACAAGGACGAGGACTTCGCCATGCAGGACAAGACACATCTGGTCGACGACATCACCGGTCACCGCCGGATGCGCCGCAACCGCAAGGCCGACTGGACCCGCCGTCTCGTCCAGGAAAACCGGCTGACCGTCGACGACCTGATCTGGCCGATCTTCATCATCCCCGGAGAAGGCATCATCGAGCCGATCGCCGCCATGCCCGGCGTCAACCGCATGACGATCGACAAGGCCGTCGAAGCCGCGAAAGAAGCGGCTGACCTCGGCATTCCGGCCCTGGCCACCTTTCCCAATGTCGAGATGAACCTGCGCGACGAGACCGGCTCGCAGATCCTCGAAGCCAACAGCCTGATCAACCGCGCGACCGCCGCGATCAAGAAGGCCGTGCCGAATATCGGCGTCATCACCGACGTGGCGCTCGATCCGTTCACCAGCCACGGCCATGACGGCATCCTGCGCGGCAACGAGATCGCCAATGACGAGACTGTCGACCAGATCGTCCGCGCCGCCGTGTTGCAGGCCGATGCCGGTTCCGACATCATCGCCCCGTCCGACATGATGGACGGTCGCATCGGCGCTATCCGCCGCGGGCTCGACGCCGCCGGCCACCAGTCGGTCGGCATCATGTCCTACGCCACCAAGTTCGCCTCCTGCCATTACGGCCCCTATCGCGAGGCGATCTCGACCGGCGGGCTGCTGAAGGGCGACAAGAAAAGCTACTATATCGACCCTGCCAACGGCACGGAGGCACTGCGCGACGCGGCACTCGACGTCGAGGAAGGCGCCGACATGCTGATGGTCAAGCCCGGCCTGCCCTATCTCGACATCTGTTGGCGGATGAAGGAGGCCTTCGGCCTGCCGGTCTTCGCCTATCAGGTGTCGGGCGAATATGCGCAGATCAAGGCCGCCGCCGCCAATGGCTGGATCGATGGCGAACGCGCCATGCTGGAGACCCTGCTGTGCTTCAAGCGCGCCGGATGCGACGGCATCCTGACCTATTTCGCCGTCGACGTGGCGAAATATCTGGCCAGGAAGGGCTGAGCATCACGCCTCCCGGATTGTATTTCCTCGTTATCTCCCCATATCCATAGCTCAAAACACCAGCGGGAGCCGACGATGACCCTCGATCCGAATCCGATCTATGCTGCACCGGACGACTGGCGCGCCTATAGTGGCGTGCTGTCGCGCCGCGTCTTCGCCTTCCTCATCGACTACCTGATCGTCGCCGCGCTGTGGATTCCTGCCGCCGTCCTCGTCTTCTTCGTCGGCGTGCTGACGCTCGGCCTCGGCTTCCTGCTCTACCCGATCCTGTTCTTCATCGTTGCGGGCCTCTATTTCGGCATGTCGCTCGCTGGGCCATCGCAGGCGACCCCCGGCATGAAGGCCATGGGCATTGCCATGGTGCGGCTCGATGGCCGACGGATCGACTTTGTCCTGGCGATCGCCCACCTGGCTCTGTTCTGGATCCTCAATTCGGTGCTGACGCCGCTCATCCTGCTCGCCGGCCTGTTTACCGAGCGGTCGCGCCTGGTGCACGATCTCCTGCTCGGCACCGCGACCATGCGGACGGCCTGATCAGGCCGCCGGCCGCGCTGTCCGCAAATGGGCCGACAGCGGGCGATGCCCGCCGGCGTCATCGTTCGTGACAGACGGTTGACGTTTTCCAATCTTGCGCCATGCTGCTATATATTCGATGGTGAAGGCTTCCGACCGGCGGACGATGAACACACAGGCTTCCCATTCCCCGCAATTCTACCTCACGGCGCCGGCGCCGTGTCCTTACCTGCCGGGCGAGATGGAGCGCAAAGTCTTCACCCACCTGGTCGGGCCGCGCGCCACCGAAATGAACGACCTGCTGACGCAGGGAGGGTTCCGCCGATCGCAGAACATCGCCTACCGCCCGGCTTGCGAGGGGTGTCGTGCCTGCGTTTCGGTCCGCGTGCTGGTGGACGAGTTCGAACCCTCGCGCTCGCTGCGGCGCGTTCAGTCGGAAAATCGCGACATCGTCTCGACAGTTTTTCCAGCTCAGCCCTCGACCGAGCAGTTTTCGCTGTTCCGCACCTACCTCGATCACCGTCACCAACAAGGGGGCATGTCGGACATGTCGGCGCTCGATTATGCCATCATGGTCGAAGACACCCATGTCCAGACGCGGTTGATCGAGTACAGGCTTCGCAGCCCCGGCGACGGCCTCAGCCTGCAGCCGAAAGGTGAACTGGTTGCCGTGGCGCTGTCCGACCTGATGAGCGACGGCCTGTCCATGGTCTACTCCTTCTTCAATCCGGCCTTGGTCAAGCGTTCGCTCGGAACGATGATGGTGCTCGACCACGTCAAGCGCGCCAAGGCGCTCGGCCTGCCGCATGTCTATCTCGGCTACTGGGTCAAGGGCTCGCACAAGATGGACTACAAGACACGCTTCCAGCCGCAGGAGCATTTGACCAACCAGGGATGGGAAAGATACCAGCCTGACAATGGCGATGGCGACGGCGACGCGGACCAGGAATGAGGCGATGATCCGCGCCGGCCAAGTTGCACCAAACCGTCACACCTCGACGACGGCATCCACCGGTCGGCGCGGCGAATAGGGCATTTCCGGCGCATGGCCGAACCGCAGGACAATATCCGTCCTTCGCGATCCAAGGCCCGCCAATGCGGCCATGTCATCTCGCAGTTCCGGCACTTCGACGGGCTGATTGACGAAGGCGGTCTTTATCCCCAGCGCGGTGGCGATCAGGCAGAACCGCTGGCACGCACGCCCGACGGCGATCCAGCCCGCCGGCCCTTCGTCCCTCGCCGCGAAAACCGCGACGCCCGCCGAACTATCCATATGGCGCGCGTATTTGTCGGCTTCGCTTGCTGGCTTGAACGCCAGGTCGAAGGCGATCGGCCCCAGCCATTCGGGCAAGGGCGGGTTGCCGCTGGCCGGCGCATAGAGCCCGTCTCCTGTCTCCATCGCCGCCGATGGACTGAAGCGCAACCAGTCCTTCAACTCCCGCAGGAAGGCGGGGTCGGCCATCTGAACGTCGTTGCCGGCAATGACGAGGTCACGCACGCGATCGATGGCCGGCCGCTCGGTGAGGAGGACGATGTCGACATCCTCGACCGTTACGCCGGTCGACAATCTCTGAATATCCGCGGTGGACACAGTTGTTCCGTCATAGAGACTGCGGGTCGACTGGCGCACGGGAATGGCCCGAAAGAGCTCGGCCGTTAGCGGATCGGCCGTGCGCGGTTGCGGCGAGAAGATGAAGGTCGCGCCGCCCTCCCCCTCGACCACCACCTCGCCGGATCGCCCCGTCGCTCTTGCGGCGATCTTAAGATTCTCCATCGCGCAGCCAAGGCTGACATAGAGGTGATGGTCGTCGGGATCGACCACCGGCGTGCGCCGCGAGAAGTCCGGCAGAACTGCGATGGCTTGCGCATTTTCGCGAAACAGCCAGGGTTGGGTATTGTGCCCGTTGGCGGCAAGGGTGGCGTAGCGGATGAGATCGCGGGACGCCGCCTGCGGTTTCAGTGGTTCCCGCAATTGCGTGGCATAGGCGGTGTAGTGGCTACTCGCCAGTCGCATTGACAGGACTGTTCCCACCCCGCCGGCGGAAAGGATCGCCGCCCCACCTGTCAGTATCCCGCGCCGTGTCAGCATTGGCCGTCTCCTGGGTGTTTGCAGGAAAGCATAGAGTGGCAGGACGACGAAGCGTTGACCGCGATCAATTCGTCAAGCGCGCATCGCGTGCACGCAATTCTTTACCGGATCAGCGCCGCATGTTATAACCCTGTTGCAACAAAAGGACCAATACGATGAACGTCATCATCCGCAAGATCGGCAATTCCGAAGGCATCATCATCCCGAAGGAGATCCTCGACCGCCTGGGCCTGAAGGCGGGGGACAGCTTGGCGCTGTCGGAAAGTCAGAATGGCTTGCTGATGAAACCGATGGACGACGACTTCGCGCGTCAGGTCGAGCATGCTGAGCGTTTCATGGACAAGTACAAGACCGCCCTGAAGAAGCTCGCCCAATGAGTGGCTTTGTCTTCATCTCGCGGCCAGTGGTGGAAACACTTCACCAGATGCAGATCGAGCGCTTCGGCGGAGCCTATGGCCTGCGCGACGAAGGTGCGCTCGAGTCCGCCCTTGCCCGCCCCGTAAACCGGGAAGCGTACGGGTGTGAAGACGTCAACGAACTGGCCGCTGCCTATCTGTTCGGCCTCGCCAAGAACCATGCTTTCATCGACGGAAACAAGCGCATTGCGATCGTCACCGCAGCCGTCTTCCTGATGGAAAATGGCTATGAAATCGACGCCACGGACGCGGAACTATATGCCTTCGTCCTGTCCGTCGCCGCGGGCGAGATCGACGAGGAAGGCGCGACGCGGTTCCTCAGGGATCATACCGTCGCGCTTTCCTGAGCCGATCCGGTTCAGCCGGAGAACTTGCCGCTGCGGGGGAAGCCCTTGGGCACGGTGCGGCCGGCCGAGGCACGGTCGCCCTGCCATTCGATCAGTTCGTCCTTCGTCTTGGTGAAGATCCGCGCCGCGCTATCCTCCCAGGTCAAGCCATCCGCGAGAGCGAAACACTTGATGTCGGAAATGCCGCCATCCTTGTAGCGCTGCAGGCGAACGCCCTTGCCGCGTGACATTTCCGGGATCTGCGCCAGCGGGAAGACGAGCATCTTGCGGTTCTCGCCGACCACTGCGACATGGTCACCGGCCACCGGCACGACCAGCTTCATCTCGTCGGGCATGCCGACATTCATCACCTGTTTGCCCTTGCGGGTATTGGCGACGATCTCATTTTCGGCGACGACGAAGCCGTTGCCGGCGGTCGAGGCGATGAGCAGCTTGCGGCTCGGATCATGGACGAAGGCGGTGAGCACGTCCTGGTCGTTTTCCATGTCGACCATGATGCGCAGAGGTTCGCCATGGCCGCGCCCGCCCGGCAGCTTGTCGCCGCCCATCGTGTAGACCTTGCCGCCCGTGGTCACCAGCAGGATCTTGTCGGTGGTCTGCGCCGGGAAGGCCACGCGAAGCGCGTCGCCCTCCTTGAAGGTGAGGCTCGTCGTATCGGAGATATGGCCCTTGAGGGCACGGATCCAGCCCTTTTCCGAGATGACGACCGTGATCGGCTCCTTCTCGATCATCGCCTGCTGGATGGCCTCGACATCGGCGACCGGGGCATTGGAGAAGGTGGTACGCCGGCGGCCGAGATCGGTCGCCTTGGCATACTTCTTCTTGACCTCGCCGATCTCCCAGGAAACCGTCTGCCACTGCTTGTCGTCGGAGGCGAGCAGCGACTCGATCTCCGCCTTTTCGGCAGACAGCGCCTCGTGCTCCTTGCGGATCTCGAACTCCTCGAGCTTACGCAAGTTCCTGAGCCGCATGTTGAGGATGGCTTCGGCCTGGTTGTCGGTCAGCGTGAAGCGCTCGATCAGGAAGGGCTTCGGCTCGTCCTCCTCGCGGATGATGCGGATCACCTCGTCGAGGTTGAGATAGGCGATCAGCAGGCCGCCGAGGATTTCCAGACGCCGGTCGATCGCCGCCAGCCGGAATTGCGACCGGCGGACGAGCACGTCCTTGCGATGGTCCAGCCACTCGGTCAACACCTCGTTGAGGGCCATGACCTTGGGCACCTTGCCCTGGGAGAGCACGTTCATGTTGAGCGGGATGCGGCTTTCGAGCTCGGTGAGCTTGAACAGCGATTCCATCAGCAAGGTGGCATCGACGGTGCGGCTCTTCGGCACCAGCACGATGCGCACATCCTCGGCCGATTCGTCGCGCACATCCTCGAGCAGCGGCAGGCGGCGGGCGATCAAAAGCTCGGCGATCTTCTCGATCAGGCGCGACTTCTGCACCTGGAAAGGGATCTGCGTGACGACGATCTGGTAGCCGCCGCGGCCGAGATCCTCTGTCTCCCACCGGGCGCGGACACGAAAACCGCCGCGGCCGGTGCGGTAGGTCTCGATCATGCTCTCGCGGCTTTCGACGACGATGCCGCCGGTCGGCAGATCCGGTCCCTCGATGCCGCCCCTTTGCGGATTGGCGGGATCGGCCAGCAGTTCCTCGACGGTCGCGCCGGGGTTTTTGATCAGGTAGAGCGCGGCGTCGCAGATCTCGTGGACATTGTGCGGCGGGATCGAGGTCGCCATGCCGACGGCGATGCCCGAGGCACCGTTGGCCAGAAGGTTCGGGAAGGCGCCCGGCAGCACGACCGGCTCCTCGTCTTCCTCGTTATAGGTCGGGCGAAAATCGACGGCGTCCTGGTCGATGCCTTCGAGCAGCAGCGCCGCGACGTCGGTCATGCGCGCTTCGGTGTAACGATAGGCGGCGGCACTGTCGCCGTCGATATTGCCGAAATTGCCCTGGCCGTCGACCACCGGATAGCGCTGGGAGAAATCCTGCGCCAAGCGCACCAGCGCGTCGTAGACCGACTGGTCGCCATGCGGGTGGAACTTACCGATGACGTCACCGACGATACGGGCGCATTTCTTGAAGGCCGAGTTGGGACGGATGCCCATCTCGCTCATCGCGTGGATGATGCGCCGATGCACCGGCTTCAGCCCGTCGCGCACATCGGGCAGCGCCCGGTGCATGATCGTCGACAGGGCATAGGCGAGATAACGCTCCTCGAGCGCCGCCTTCAGATCGATCGGTTGAATGTGGTCGCCGCCGTCACCGGGCGGAATAAGACTTTTCCCCATGGCTCCCAACTAGACGAGATGACCGCAAACAGCAAGGAATCCCGGCATTCTGGCTGTGGATTACCGCGGATGTGACAACAGTCACGGCAGCAGGAAAGTAAGGCTGCGCGACGCAAGGAAAGCAGTGGAAGTTTCCGTGCCAGGCCATATAAGGTTTGGCACAAATATACTGCGCCGAATTTCACCCGTTCCGATGATAGGATCATTCCATGACCCGAATTCCCTTCAAGGGGCTCCTGTTGGCAGGCGCCGCATCCGCCGCACTCTCCGGCCCGGCCTTCGCCTCTATCGACGGCCAGGACCTGCTCGCCAAGATCAACGCCGCCTATGCCGCCGGCAGCGGCGTGTTGAAGGCCGAATCGATCGAGATAAACGGCAATGACGTCGTCCTCAAGGGCACGACCTTCACCGCCACCGGCCCGCAGGAGAAATCGATCGCGCTGGGCAATCTGACGCTGCAGGACGTGACCGAGGCGGATGGCGGCGCCTATCATATCGATCGCATCGAGTTCCCCGAGGTGAATGTCACCGAGGACAACAGCAGCTTCAACGTCAAGGATCTGTACCTCGCCGGCGTTGTCGTTCCGGGCAGCACGGCGGGCGAAGGCCTGTCTTCGATGATGATGTACGAAGAGGCCAGTAGCGGCCCGATCACCGTGACGACGGATGGCAAGCAGGTTTTCGCCGTCGAAAAGGCAAGCGGCTCAGTCGCGCTCGCCGAAGACGAAAGCTCGCTTTCCTTCGAGGGCACCGTTACCGGTATCAAAGCCGATCTCACCAGCATCGAGGATGCCGAGGGCAAGGAGGCAATCCACGCGCTCGGCCTGCAGACGATCAATGGCGAGATCAGCGTCAGTGGCAATTGGGAGCCGATATCCGGCACGGTCAACCTTGAAGACTATACCTTGGACTTCGCCGATGTCGGCAGCTTGTCCCTGTCCTTCGCCCTCACCGGCTACACGATGGATCTCGTCAAGCAGTTGCAGGAAACCGCCCGCACCATGCAGGCCGATGCGAACAACGAGCAGGCGCAGCAGGCTGCCGGCATTGCCATGTTCGCCCTGATGCAGCAGATGTCGTTCCAGAGCGCGCAAATCAGCTTCGAAGACGCCGGCATCACCGAGCGCGGTCTCGATTATGCAGGCAAGCAGCAGGGATCGAACGGCGAACAGATGGCGCAGATGGTCAAGGGCATGCTGCCGATCTTGCTCGCTCAGGCAAAGCTCGGCGCGCTGCAGAACGAGATCTCCGAGGCCGTCAACGCCTTCATCGACGATCCGCAGAGCATCACCATCACCGCCGAGCCCGAAAAGGACGTGCCCTTCCCGATGATCATGGGTGCTGCGATGGGGGCGCCGGAAAGCGTGCCGGCGCTGCTCGGCGTCTCCGTCACCGCCAACGAATAGCGACCTTCCGACGATCGCGAACCGATCTCCGCTCCCGGCCGAACCTGGCCGGGAGCGACAGTATATCCCACGCTCGAGGATTGACCGGCGCGGGACTTCCGCTAAGGCTAGCCTACGGGATCTACCGCCTCAACGGCTCACTTCGCGGAACGGAACATCATGCTCGGCTGGCTGCAGCGCCCCGTCAACATCTCCGAAAAGCTCGAAGGGCACGACTTCGAGCCGGCCCATGCCGACTATTACGACGGCAAGCCCAACCGCCCGCTTAATCTGCTTTTGCAGGCGCGAACCGACTTCCTGTCCGTCTGGCGCGTCGGCGATTTCAAGGAGAAGGTCAGCTCGATCCGGATATTGGGCCGGCAGATCGTCCTGGTGAATTCGCCCGATCTGATCCGCCATGTCGTGGTCAATCGCCACGAAAATTTCGAGCGCAAGTCCCCACAGATGCGCCGCGCGCTCGAATATCTGCTGGGCGACGGCTTGTTCATTTCCGATGGCGAAACCTGGAAGCAGCGTCGCTCGCTGGTCAACGACATCGTCCACCGCAACCGCGTTCCGGCCTTCGGCCCGGTGATGGAGAAGACGGCGAGCGAGATGGTCGAGCGCTGGAATACCATGCCAGACGGCGCCGAGATCAACGTGCTGCATGAAATGGCGGGGCTCACCGCCGAGATCATCTCGCGCAGCGTGTTCGGCAACCAGCTCGGCCGCGACAGCGCCGATGCCATCACCGACAGCTTCTCCAGCTACCAGTCGCTGATCGATTCGGTCAATCTCGGCTATTTCATCGGCTTCGACGAGGGCCTGCCGGTGCTGCGCACGCCCTCGCTCAAGCGGTCCGTCAAGCGCATCCACGACCTGATCGACAAGGTGGTCGAGGATCACCTCGCCGGGCGCGGTGATCACAGTTCCATGGTCGATCTCCTGATCCGTCGCCAGCAACGCAATCCGGAACTCAATCTCGACATGGTCGCGCTGCGCAACGAAGCCGCGACCATCTTCATGGCCGGCCACGAGACGACGGCCGCCACCCTCACCTGGGCCTGGTACCTGCTGTCGCAGGCGACCTGGGTCGAGAAGCAAATCCATGACGAGATTGCCCGCGTCTGCGGCGACCGCGTGCCGACGATCGACGACGTGCCCAGGCTCGACTGGTGCCGCGCGGTGATCAACGAGACGCTCAGGCTCTACCCGCCGGTGCCGATCCTCGCCCGCCAGTCCAAGGAGAAGGATCGGATCGGCAATATCGACGTGGAGCCCGCCTCGCTGGTGCTGATCGTGCCATGGCTGTTGCACCGGACGCCGAGCCTGTTCGAGCAGCCACACCACTTCAAGCCGGAGCGCTTTCTCGGCGACAACCGGCCGAAGCCCTACAGCTTCATTCCGTTTGCCAGCGGCCCGCGCGTCTGTCCCGGACAGCATTTCGGCGAGACCGAGGCGATCCTGTGCCTCGCCATCCTGGCTCAGAAGTTCAGCCTGAGACTTCGCGAAGGCCACAAGGTCGAGCCGCATTGCCGCCTGACGCTACGGCCCAAGGGGGGCCTGCCGGTCACGCTGCATCGCCGGGAGGCTTCGAGCCGATGAGCGAGCCGGAGACGCCCGTCAAACCGGCAGCGGCAAGCGCAAAGCCGGACATCGCCAAGCGCAAGGCCTGGCGGTTCAGCCGGCCCGATGCGCCGGGTTTTGCCGATATCAAGGCAGGCGGCAAACGCCGCAAGGCTTTCGTCAAATACTGGTTGACCGACAATGTCTGGAACGGCCTGCATCTTGCCGGTCATTACGGCATGAAACTGATGCCGATGGATGTCTGTTCCAACTTCGGCGCCCGCCTCGGCCTCTTCGCCCTGCCCCGCTATCACAAGGTGGCGCAGAAACGGGCGCGGGCGACCATCGCGCGGCTCTGCCCGCACCTGAGCGAGGCCGAGCGCGAAGCGCTCTACATCGCCAACTGCAAGGCGCAAGGCCGGCTGATGACCGAGTTTTCGGTGGTCAACCGCATTGCCCGGCAGCCGGAGCGCATGGTGCTGCACAATCCCGAATATATCCAGGATGCGGCCAAGGCCGGCCCGATCATCATCGTCGGCATGCATCTCGGCAATTGGGAAATCGGCCCGATCATCCTGCGCCAGATCGGCGTCCAGCCCTATACATTCTACGTTCCCCCGGTCGAACGGGGCAAGGCCTGGATCGCCGAGCGCGTGCGCAGCAAGACCGGTCTGCGCTTCATTCCGCCCGGCGTGCAGGGCATTCGCCCGGCGGTCGGCCTGCTGAAGAAGGGCGGGGTCGTTTCGGTCTTCGCCGACGAGGCCTTTGCCGGCAAGATCCGCGGACCGCTGTTCGGCCGCGAGCCGCACCTGGAGGGCAATATCGCGCTGACCATTCGGCTGGCGCGGATGACCGGGGCGACGATCTGCCCCTGGTACAATGTGCGCCAGGGCGATGGCTTCCGCTTCGACGCCTATGCGCTGCCGCCGTTCAAGTTGCCACCGGAGGAAAAACCCGGCGAGCGGCTGGCGGAAGACATCAAGCTGCTGAATTCGGTCATCGAGCCGGTCGTGCTCGCCCATCTCGACCAGTGGTACTTCCTCGACAACGCCCTGCCATCGTGATTCAAGGCGGGCCGGCAGCCTGTTGATCCAAAACAGCAAAACCCCGATCGCGTCAGCGACCGGGGTTTTCAAAGGCTACGGGATCGGAGGACCGATCAGTCCTTCTTCGGCTGGGGCACGACGCGCAGCGCCAGTTCGCGCAGCTGAGTCGGGGTCGCCGGCGACGGGGCGTTCATCAGCAAGTCCTGCGCCTGCTGGTTCATCGGGAACAGCGAGATTTCGCGCAGGTTCTTCGCACCGACCAGCAGCATGACGACGCGGTCGATGCCGAAGGCGCAGCCGCCGTGCGGCGGGGCGCCGTACTGGAAGGCGCGGTAGAGGCCGCCGAAGCGCTCTTCGACGTCAGCCTGGCTTAGGCCCACCTTCTCGAAGGCCTTGACCATCAGTTCGGGCGACTGGTTACGGATCGAACCGGAAGCGATTTCGAAGCCGTTGCAGACCGCGTCATACTGATAGGCCTTGAGCGACAGCGGATCCTGGCTCTCCAGCGCTTCAAGACCACCCTGCGGCATCGAGAAGGGGTTGTGGGCGAAGTCGATCTTCTTTTCTTCCTCGCTCCATTCGTAGAACGGGAAGTCGACGATCCAGCACAGCTCGAAACGGTCGCGGTCGACGAGGTCCAGTTCCTCGCCGGCGCGGGTGCGGGCTTCGCCGGCAAACTTGTAGAATTTCGCCGGATCGCCGGCAACGAAGAAGCAGGCGTCGCCTTCGTCGAGACCGAGCTGGGTACGGATCGCCTCGGTGCGCTCCTCGCCGATGTTCTTGGCGAGCGGGCCGGCCCCTTCGAGCACGGCACCTTCCTGGCGCCAGAAGATATAACCGAGGCCCGGCTGGCCGGTCGACTGGGCCCAGGCGTTCATGCGGTCGCAGAAAGCGCGCGAACCGCCGGTCTTGGCCGGGATCGCCCAGACTTCGACCTTCGGGTTCGAGGCGATCATGTTGGCGAAGACCTTGAAGCCGGAGCCGGCAAAATGCTCGGTGACGGCCTGCATCTCGATCGGGTTGCGCAGGTCAGGCTTGTCGGAGCCATACTTGCGGATCGCCACGTCATAAGGAATGCGCGGCCAGTTCTGGGTGACCGGCTTGCCTTCGGCGAACTGCTCGAACACCTGGGTCATGACCGGTTCGATGGTTTCCCAGATGTCTTCCTGGGTGACGAAACTCATTTCCAGGTCGAGCTGGTAGAATTCACCCGGCAGGCGGTCGGCGCGCGGGTCCTCATCTCGGAAGCAGGGCGCGATCTGGAAATAGCGGTCGAAGCCGGCGACCATCAGCAGCTGCTTGTACTGCTGCGGCGCCTGCGGCAGCGCGAAGAACTGGCCTTCATGGATGCGGCTCGGCACGAGGAAGTCGCGCGCACCTTCCGGCGAGGAGGCCGTCAGGATCGGCGTGGTGTATTCCCCGAAGCCGATATCGCCCATGCGGCGGCGCATGTCGGAGATGATCTGGGTGCGCTTGACGATGTTCTTGTGCAGCGTGTCGCGGCGCAGGTCCAGGAAGCGGTATTTCAGGCGCACGTCTTCCGGATAATCCGGCTCGCCGAACACCGGCAGCGGCAGTTCCTTGGCGGCCGAGAGAACCTCGATTTCCTGGGCGTAGAGTTCGATCTCGCCGGTCGGCATGGTCTTGTTGACCGTGTCTTCGGTGCGCGCCTTGACGAGGCCATCGATGCGGATCACCCACTCGCCGCGCACGGTCTCGGCCAGCTTGAAGGCCGGGCTGTCCGGATCGGCCACCACCTGGGTGATGCCGTAATGGTCGCGCAGGTCGATGAACAGCACGCCGCCATGATCGCGGACGCGATGGACCCAGCCGGACAGACGGACGGTGGAGCCGACATCGGACTTGCGGAGAGCGGCACAGGTGTGGCTGCGGTAACGGTGCATGGTTTTATCCTGCATATTCTTTGAAGGGGTCCGGCGAAGGCACGGAATCTCGGGCTTTAAATCGCGCGGACAAGCGCATGACACGCCCGATTTGTCAAGGCTGAAGGCTTTCACGCAATATCGCAAGCGCCGGAGACAATCGATTTTCGTGATGGCTTCATTCACGACGTGAACTGTTTTCGTTGCACCGGCACAGATACAAGATGAACGGCGTCCGGGCGATTCCGAGTCGCGCCTCAACCTGCCCGAAAAGGCCTTCATGTCGTCGCTGCGCCCGCTCATCCCCCTGCTTGCCACCGCCGGCATCCTGATCGGTGGCAACGGCCTGCAGGGAACCTTCATCTCGCTGCGGGCGCTCGAGGAAGGCTTTTCGACCTCGATGATCGGCGTGGTCGGCACCGGCTACAATATCGGCTTTGCCATCGGCTGCATCTACGTCACACGGCTGATCCGGGCGACCGGCCATATCCGCACCTTCTCGGCGCTCGCCGCCATTGCTTCCGCCGCCTCCATCCTGATGCTGTTGTTCATCGATCCGACCGCCTGGTTCCTGATGCGCCTCGTCCAGGGCATCTGCTTCGCCGGGCTGTTCGCCGTGGTGGAAAGCTGGCTGAACGCCAAGGTGACCAATTCGACCCGTGCCCGGACCCTGTCGATCTATCGTTTCGTCGATCTCGGCGCCGTCACGCTGGCCCAATATGCGATCCCCGCCGTCGGCATCGGCGGGTTCGAGCTGTTCGTCATCATTTCCATGGCGCTGACGCTGTCGCTCGTGCCGATCTCGCTGACCGACCGCTCCAGCCCCGAAGCGCCGGAAGACGTGCGCTTCGACATTCGCGTGCTGTGGAAGGTGTCGCCGTTGGCCACCGTCGGCTGTATCGTCGTGGGGCTGACAAATTCAAGCTTCCGCTCGCTGGGTCCGATCTATGCCGACGGCATCGGCATGTCGGTGACGGCGATCGCCACCTTCATGAGCGTCGGCATCTTCGCCGGGGTGGTGCTGCAATATCCGCTCGGTCATTATTCCGACAAGCTCGACCGACGGCTGATCATCCTGGTCGCCACCTTCGGCGCCTTCGCTTCGGGGCTGTTCCTGGCCTTTGTCGCCGGGACCAATGCCTGGCTGAATTTCGCCGGCATCTTCGCCTTCGGCGCCTTCGCCATGCCGCTCTACTCGCTCTGTTCCGCCCATGCCAACGACCATGCGGCGCCCGGCCAGCATGCCCTGGTTTCGGCCGGCACCCTGTTCTTCTGGTCGATCGGTGCGGTGATCGGCCCGCTGTTCGCCTCCTTCATGCTCGACCTGTTCGGTCCGCAGGCGTTGTTCATCTACATGGTCGTCGTGCTTTTCGGCTTCATGGCCTATACGCTGAGCCGCATGATGGTGCGCGAGGGCGTGCCGGCCTCAAAGCGCCGCATGGGCTTCCGCAACCTGTTGCGCACATCGACCTTCTTCAACAAGCTGGCGGCACCGCCGTCCGACAAGGGCGAATAGCCCCCTCACCAGGAGCCGTAGGACCGGGATGACGGGTGAACCGCGATCTGAAACGCCACGGTTGACAACTGTCAACGCATGGCGCGGGATGCCAATGTCGCGACGTTTCCATCCTGCCGAGCCGTTGCGCCCAAAGGAGCCATGCCTTGCCTAATCTTGCCGCCACGATGACCGTGCTCGAGCCCTATCCCGGTCTCTATGCCTATTATGACGGCCGCATTCCCGGAAAGCGCCTCTATTCCGAGGCAAAGAACTGGCTCGACGACGGCGCCTATTCGCTCGGCATCGCCACCTACGCCCTGGTCGACGGCCATGAGGCGATCGTCTATGACAGCCATACCTCGCTCGACCATGCCCGCGCGGTGCGCGACCATCTCGAGGGGCTGGGCGTCACGGCCATGCGCCTCGTGCTCAGCCACTGGCATACCGACCACATTGCCGGAAATGCGATCTTCGCCGATTGCGAGATCATCGCCAACCGACTGACGGCAAGGGCGCTGATCGAGAACGTCAAGACGCTCGCCCGCAAGACGCCGCCGATCAATCCCGTCGTCATGCCGAACCGGCTGTTCGACCGACAAATGACCCTGACGATCGGCGAGCGCACGGTCGAGCTCCTGCAATTCGACATTCACAGCGCCGACGGCACCGTGCTGTTCCTGCCCGACCAGGGCATCCTGCTGGCCGGCGATACGCTTGAGGACACCATCACCTATGTGTCCGAGCCCGCGCATATCGCCACCCATATCGCCGAGCTGAACCGGCTGAAGACGCTGCCGATCCGCCGCATCCTGCCGGACCATGGCGCGCGCGAGAAGATCGCCGCCGGCGGCTATGAGCCGAGCCTGATCGACGCCAATCGCGACTACCTGGAGCGACTGCTCGATCGCGCCGAGGACCCGGCGCTCGACAGCCTCTCCCTGCGCGACTTCGTCGCCGACGATCTCGCAGCCGGACGGATCTTCTATTTCGAACCCTATGAAGCCGTTCACCGCGCCAACATCGCGGAAGTGCGCAAGGCACGCGGGATCGGAGCCGCCGATCCGGCCTGACACCGCCAACATCGCGAAAAGCCGTGCGGCAAGGCCCTCGCAAGGGCGAGCGGAGGCCCGATCATATTGACATCGCGGGTCGAAAGGGGAACTAAGGTTGATCAACTCCAGTTCATGACCGAGCCCCAATGATCGAGACCACTGCCGCATTAGAAGAAGCCTGCCTGAAGCTCGCCCAATCGGATTTCATCACCATCGATACCGAGTTCCTGCGGGAAACGACGTTCTGGCCGGAACTCTGCCTGATCCAGATGGCGAGCCCGGATCTCGAAGTGATCGTCGATCCGCTGGCCAAGGGCCTCGATCTTTCGCCCTTCTTCGCGCTGATGGCCGACACATCGGTGATCAAGGTGTTTCATGCCGCGCGCCAGGACATCGAAATCATCTTCCATCTCGGCAAGCTGATCCCGCATCCGATCTTCGACACCCAGGTCGCGGCCATGGTCTGCGGCTTCGGCGACAGCGTGTCCTACGACCAACTGGTGCAGAAGGTGAAGAACGTCCATATCGACAAGACCTCACGCTTCACCGACTGGAGCCGCAGGCCCCTGTCGGAAAAGCAGCTCGACTATGCGCTGGCCGACGTCACCCATCTGCGCGACGTCTATCTGAAGCTCAAGGAAGAACTGGACCGCGAGGGCCGTGCCGCCTGGCTGACCGAGGAAATGGCGATCCTCGAATCTCGCGAGACCTATGACCTGCATCCCGACGACGCCTGGCAGCGGCTGAAAATGCGGCTGCGCAAGCCGCAGGAGCTGGCCGTCATGCAATATGTCGCCGCCTGGCGCGAACGCGAGGCGCGCAACCGCAACGTCCCGCGCTCGCGCGTGCTGAAGGACGACGCGATCTACGAGATCGCCCAGCAACAGCCGAAGGATACCGAGGGGCTGGCACGGCTGCGCACCATCCCGAAGGGATGGGAACGCTCGGCCGCGGGTGCGGCGATCGTCGAACAGGTCAATGCGGCGCTGGCCTTGCCGAAGGCGGACATGCCGCATGTCCAGCGCCACAGCCACGCCCCCGAAGGCGCCCAGGCCGCCGTAGAACTGTTGAAGGTGCTGCTGCGCCTCACCTCGGAAAAACACGGCGTCGCCTCCAAGGTGATCGCCAATACCGAGGATCTGGAAAAGATCGCCGCCGAGGGCGAGAATGCCGAGGTTCAGGCCATGCACGGCTGGCGGCGCGAGCTGTTCGGCGACGTCGCCCTCAAGCTCATTTCCGGCGGTGTCGGCCTGCGCTTCGTCGACAAGCGCGTCGAAGCGGTGGAATTCTGAGCCCCGTAGGCTAGCGAAAGAGGACGGGATCGATGGAACTCCCCGCCCCGCTCAAGGCCGCCGTCGAGCAGATGCTGGAGCATGAACCGATCGAGCGCCTGGCCCGCGCCAGCGGAAAACTCTCCGACCGCTATCGGCGGGAGGTGCGCGACGGAAAATTCCATCTCGACGGCGAGCTCGCCGCCAAGGCCTACCTCGCCACGCGCCTTCCGGCGACCTATGCCGCCGTGCGCGCCGCCCTTTCGATGGTCGAGGAAGCCTCCCCCGAATTCCAGCCGACAAGTCTTCTCGATTTCGGTGCCGGACCCGGCACCGTGTTCTGGGCGGCGAGCGATGCCTGGCCGGAACTGGATCGTGCCACGCTGGTCGAGGCAAGCCCCGCCATCCGTTCGGTCGGCGCAGCGCTCGCGGAACACTCCAACGTGGCGACGAGCTGGCTCGCCGGCGACATCACCGGCACCATTCCGGAGCTTGTACCGGCCGACCTCGTCACGCTGGCCTATGTGCTGGACGAGATCGCCGAGACGGCCATAGCGAATGTCGTCAAGCGGCTGTGGGAACTGACCGCCCACACCATCGTCATCGTCGAGCCCGGCACACCGGCCGGCTGGCGGCGCATACTTGCTGCCCGGCAGGTGCTGATCGACGCTGGCGCCAAGGTCGTGGCGCCCTGCCCGCATGCGAAAGACTGTCCGATCACGGCACCCGACTGGTGCCATTTCTCAAGACGCGTCGCGCGCTCGCGGGTCCACCGGCTTTCCAAGGGGGCGGAAGTGCCGTGGGAAGACGAGAAATACATCTTCATCGCCGCCTCGCGCCATGCCGCCGCGCCACCGTCTGCCCGCGTGCTGGCCCCGCCGCGCGCATCGAGCGGGCTTGCCAGGCTCAAGCTCTGTCTTGCCGACGGTGATGCCGAGGAACTGACCGTCAGCCGCCGCGACGGCGCCGTGTTCAAGGCGGCCCGGCGCGCCGACTGGGGTGATGCGTTCGAACCACAGAATGGGGAGGACGGCGATGACGACCGAGCTTGACGGCAAAACCGCCGACCGCTTCGCGCAGATCGCCCCAATCAGCCGACTTTCGCATCGTTCGACATCAGCCAGCGCGTTTCATCGTGCTGCAATCGGTCGCCCAAGGGCTTTCACCGAAACTTCACGCGACCGAAATTCGAGCGACATCAAGCGTCGCTAACCATGCCGCGTCCTCAACCTTCTCATGAATGGTGACGCCATGAAGAACCATCTCCTTGCCTCCATATCCCTTTTCCTCCTCGCAGCACCGGCTTTAGCCGACGAGATCGCCTTCCCGGCCAAGCTCGTCAGCCACGCGGTCTTGCCCGCCAATACGATCATCGCCGCCCCGGCCGACGCTCCGGCACATCTTAAGTCATCCGGCAAATTCACGACCGCGGACCGCAAGCGCACGGGCGCCCTCGGCACAATTCCCGGCAAGGACGGCGTGCGCCTGACCGGGCTTTCCATGCCGTTCGACGGTCAGGCCATGCAGGGCTTTTCCGGCATCAAGACCATGGACGACGGCACCTTCTGGAGCCTTTCCGACAACGGCTTCGGCTCGAAGAACAACTCCCCCGATTCGATGCTGATGCTGCATCACATCAAGTTCGGCTGGGATGCCGGCAAGGTAGAGCACCTCGAAACCGTGTTCCTGTCCGACCCCGATAAGAAGGCTCCCTTCCCGATCGTCATGGAAGGCGCCGAGCAGCGCTACCTGACCGGCGCCGATTTCGACGTCGAGTCGATCCAGCCTACCGCAGACGGCTTCTGGGTGGGCGAGGAATTCGGTCCCTATATCCTGAAGTTCACCCGAGACGGCAAGCTCACCGACGTAATTTCGACCAAGGCCGGCGAGATCGAGGTGAGGTCCCCGGACAATGCAACGCTCGTCGTTCCAGCCAACCCGACCGCCAAGATGCCCGCTTTCAACCTGAAGCGCTCTGGCGGTTATGAGGGCATGGCGATGTCGAAGGACGGCTCCAAGCTTTACGGCCTGCTGGAAGGCCCGCTCTACCTTGAGGACGGCTCGGCCGAGAAGGCCGATGGCCTGACCGCGCTGCGCATCATCGAACTTGACACTGCCTCCAAGGCCTGGACCGGCCGCTCGTGGCTCTATCCGCTGTCGGAAGGCGGCGAGGCGATCGGCGACTTCAACATGATCGACGGCACGACTGCCCTCGTCATCGAGCGCGACAACGGCGCCGGCGCCTCCGACAAGGCTTGCGCCGATCCGAAGAAGCCGGAACCGACCTGCTTTGCCACGCCCGCCAAGCACAAACGCATCTACAAGATCGAAATGACGGACGAGAACGCCGGCAAGGCCGTTCGGAAGATCGGCTATATCGACCTGATGACGATCGCCGATCCGGGCAACAAGAAGCGCCAGGGAGGCGGCGAAGGCTTCTACGACATGCCTTTCGTCACCATCGAGAACGTCGACGTGATCGATGCCACGCACATCGTCGTCGGCAATGACAACAACCTGCCCTTCTCGGCCGGCCGTTCGCTCGACAAGGCGGACGACAACGAATTCGTGCTGCTCGAAGTCGGCGAACTCCTCGCCGCCAAGTAAGCCTGGTTGCGCGCCGACAAGAGCAGAAAAGCCGGCGGACCTTCCCGCCGGCTTTTCCGTGTGTCTCTTCGTGTCAGAGATAGTAGGCCGTGCCGGGGGTCGCTTCCCAGGTCTGTACATTGCCGGAAATGTTGTAGGCGTAGCTCCCGTCCGCGTTCGGTTGCAGGGGCGACCTCGTCGTGGCGGGCGTCTGAGCACCGACCGCCGTCGCATCGTCATAGGTGTACGACTTGGACCAGTCGACGTTGGTCGGGGTCGATGGAGCCCTGGTGTTCCAGGCGAGGATCGCGCTGTCTGCCGCCTGCGGCGGCTTCTGGAAGATGGTATAAGCTGCCGAATTGTTGGAATTGTTGACGATCGATATGCTGTAGGACGTCATAGTATTCACCTCGTTGTGTCGAATATCGACAAACTATGGCGAACACGGACCAATACAACGACCCAAACTGGGCGGATTCGACTTGCGAGCCACAGGGTTAAACAATGCTCAACGGGTTCGTTCAACGCCACGCGAACATCCGCCTGCCGCTGGAATGGCCCGCAGGCCCGGCGTGGTGATCCTATTCGAACCGGAAGGCCAGTCGCTTGCCCGTCAGTCGCGAAAGCTGTTGAAGGCGGCCTTCGAGCCGTTCGCCGGCAAACTCACGGTAGGCGGATGGCACGACGAATTCCAGATCAAGATCCGGCCGCGCGGACTTTCGGAAGGCCAGGTTGTGCACGATCCCCGGCATCGATGCGGAGAACAGATAGACGACGCGCAACAGGCCGCCGAGCAGCTTGGCGTTTTCCAGCAGTCGCTCGGTGGCGATCGTCGCCAGCGGCCCGGTCTGGCCATCGTCGTAGAGGCCCTCGAAACGGTAATAGTTGGCGAGCGCGATGAAGGCGCGGCCAGGGTGGGTGATGCCGACGAAGGAGGAATGGGCGATGATGTTCAGCGCCTGCAGGCCGCGATAGTCGGGATGGGCGCGCCAGCTGATGTCGGCGAGCAGGCAGGCGGCCTGCCGGTAGCGGCTCTCCTCCTCAGTCTCGGTGACGTCGAAACAGGGCATCATCCGGCCCGTCCAGGCCGCAAGCTCGCGGGCATGCTCGGGCGAGCGGGCGCGCAAGATCGCCAGTTCGTCGGCTGCGGTGAGAAGCGGGTCGAGTCCGCGATCCTCCTCCGACAGGAGCGAATAGAGATAGCCTTCACGCACGCCTTGCGCCGAGAAGGAAACCCGCGCGGGCCGCATGGCATCCAGCACCTCACGCATGGCGATCGCGCCATAGGGCAGAAGCGCACGGCGGCTCTTGGAAATCGCGCTCCAGGCGGGGTCGCGCGCGGTGGCTCCGGAAATGATCTCGTCGAGGAACTGCGTGATCTCGTCGAAGGGCAGTTCATAGCCCTGCATCATGTGCAACGGATATTTCCGCATCTCCATATGCAACTTGGCGATGTTGCGCCAGGTTCCGCCGACCGCGTAAAAGGTTCGGCCCCTGCCGCGCTGGAGCAGCGAGGCCTGCCGGATCAGCTTGCGGGCGAAGGTGCGGGCGCTTGCCAGCGAACCGCCGGCCGTCTCGGACAGTCTGAGCCCTCCGAGCGGCAGCGTGATGCCGGTGCCGAGTTCGCGACCCTTGATGTCGATCAGTTCCAGCGAACCGCCGCCCAGGTCGCCGGCGATGCCGTCCGGATCGTGGAAACCGCTGACGATGCCAAGCGCGGAATAGAGCGCCTCCTGCTCACCGGTCAGGACCTCGATCGGGGTACCGAGAATCTCCTCGGCCGCACGGATGAAATCCGGGCCGTTCGCCGCTTCGCGGGCGGCGGCGGTTGCGAGAACAAACATCGCGGTTGCGCGCGCCTGGCGCGACAGGGCGCCGAAGCGGCGAAGCGAGGCCAGGGCGCGGGCAACGCCCTCCTCGTCCATCCGGCCGGTGGTCGCCAGGCCCTTGCCCAGCCCGCACAGCACCTTCTCGTTGAACAAGACGGTCGGTGCTCGCGACAGGCCTTCATAGATGACCAGTCGGATCGAGTTCGAGCCGATGTCGACGACGGAGACAGGGGCTATGCCAGGCAGTCGCCCCTGCGCTTCTGATCTTGTCATGAAGTACCAGTTATTGTTTCCTGCCGGAGATGATCCCGGCAATCAGTTTCGGCGCGCTTTCATTCAGCGAATCTCCCCGGCCCGACAGGCTCGGATTGGTCATGAAATAGTGTTGCGCGTTAAAAGGTTCCTCGCCGGGCCGCACTTCCATGCGCCGCGACGTCCCGTCGGGCAATATCTCGTAGCTCTGCTGGTTGTCAATCAGGTTGCCCAGCATGATCTGTGAAAGAACCTGCTCATGGACGGTCGGGTTGACGAGCGGCACCAGCGTCTCGACCCGGCGATCGAGATTGCGCGGCATCATGTCGGCCGAGCCGATGTAGACGAGCGCCTTTTCCGACGGCAGGCCGAAGCCGTTGCCGAAGCAGAAGATGCGGCTGTGCTCGAGGAAGCGCCCGACGATCGACTTGACGCGGATATTGTCGGACAGGCCGGGCACGCGGGGACGAAGGCAGCAGATGCCGCGGATGACCAGGTCGATCTCGACGCCGGCCTGGCTGGCGCGGTAGAGCGCATCGATGATCTCCGGGTCGACCAGCGAGTTCATCTTCATCCAGATCGATGCCGGCTTGCCGTTCCGGGCGTGCACGGTCTCTTCCTCGATGTGGCGCAGGATGCGGGGCCGCAGCGTGTAGGGCGACACGGCAAGCTTCATGCCCTCCTCCGGCTCGCCGTAGCCGGTGATGAAATTGAAGACGTTGGCCATGTCATGGGCGATCTTCGGATTGCAGGTGAAGAAGGACAGGTCGGTGTAGATCTTGGCGGTGACCGGATGGTAGTTGCCCGTGCCGAGGTGGCAATAGGTCCTGAGCTTGCCGTCCTCGCGCCGCACCACCATTGACATCTTCGCATGGGTCTTCAGTTCGATGAAGCCGAACACGACCTGGACGCCGGCGCGCTCGAGGTCGCGTGCCCAACGGATATTTGCCTCCTCGTCGAAGCGGGCCTTCAGCTCGACCAGAGCCGTCACCGACTTGCCGGCATCGGCCGCGTCGATCAGGGCGCGCACGATCGGGCTGTCGTTGGAGGTGCGGTAGAGCGTCTGCTTGATGGCGAGAACGTCCGGGTCGCGCGCCGCCTGCAATAGGAACTGCACGACCACGTCGAAAGACTCGTAAGGGTGATGGACCACCATGTCCTTTTCCCGGATCGCCGCCAGGCAGTCGCCGGCGTGCTCGCGCACGCGCTCGGGGAAGCGGGCATTGTAGGGCTCGAACCGCAAGTCGTCACGCGGGGCCTTGGCGATTTCCGAGATCGTGTTGAGCGCCAGCAGACCGGGAAGGACCGCGACGCGATTGTCCGGGACGGAGAGTTCGTGCACGACGAACTGACGCAGGCCGATCGGCATTTCCGAATCGACCTCGATGCGGATCACCGATCCGCGGCGGCGGCGCTTGAGTGCCGTCTCGAAATAGCGCACCAGGTCTTCGGCCTCTTCCTCGACCTCGATATCGCTGTCGCGGATGATGCGGAAGGTACCGAAACCCTTGACCTCGTAGCCCGGATAGAGCCGGTCGATGAACAGGCCGACGACGTTTTCGAGCGTGATGTAGCGGATCGTCGACTTGTCGTCCGGCAAGCGAACGAAGCGGTCGAGCGTCGGCGGAAGACGCAACAGGGCCGTCATCGGCTCGCCGTTGCGTCGGCTCTCCAGTTGCAGCCCCATCGAGAAACCGAGATTGGGGATAAATGGGAAAGGGTGGGCCGGATCGATCGACAGCGGCGTCAGCACCGGGAAGATCGCTTCCTCGAATTCGGTCGCAAGCCAGGTGCGGTCCTCGGCGGACAGCGCCGCCGGACGGACGATCAGGATCTCTTCCTTGGCCAGATATTGCTGCAGCACGGCCAGCGATGCCTGCTGTTCCATCTGCAGGTTGTCGATTTCCTTCAGGATGTCGTCGAGCTGTTCGGCGGGCGTCTTGCCGTCCGGGCTCCTGATCGTGATGCCCTGGCGCACCTGGCCTTCGAGGCCGGCGACGCGCACCATGAAGAACTCATCGAGATTGGCGGCGGAAATGGACAGGAAGCGGATGCGCTCGAGCAGCGGATGCGCCGTATTCAGGGTTTCCTCGAGCACGCGGCGATTGAACTGCAGCCAGGAAAACTCGCGGTTGATGAAGCGCAAGGGGCTGTTGGACAGGTCCTCCACCTCCGCGATGATCGCCTCGGGGGTATTCGTCTCAGTCACAACAGAATCCATTGCCCATCCCTCAATTGCCGGAGCGCCCGCAATTATAACAGTTTGACGACAATCCTGTGACGCTCACTCCGTGCCGTCAGGCTCGTAGAGTTCTCCCAGGACTTCGGCTGCCAGCGCCCGCGTGATCTTCGTCCGTCGCGACAGAGCCAGCCGGTCGATCCGGTCGACGACCTCCTGTGCCGCGGCGCATGAGCGCTCCATGCGCTTGACGATATAGTCGACGATCTTGTCGTCAATATTAAGCTGGCGATCGGCGAACAGCTTGACGATCACCTGGGACAGGAGCGCCTCGTCCGGACTGCCGATCTCGACCATGGTCGCGGCCTTGAGGCGCGAGCGCAGATCGGCAAGCGCGACGGGCCAGGACAGCGGCCAGGTGCGCGAGGTCATCAGCAGGCTGGTGCGGTGCTGGCGCACGCTGTTGATCACATGGAACAGTTCGACCTCGTCGAAGCCTGCGCGGTCGACATCCTCAAGCAGGACGGGACCTTCAGCTGCGGCCCGCGCGGCGTCCTTGCCCGCCACCGGATCGATCGGCGTCGCCTGCGCCTGTTCGGCCCAGATGCGCGCCAGATGCGATTTCCCCGATCCGGCCGGCCCGGCGAGGATGACCACCGGTGACGGCCAGTCGGGCCAGCTGTCAATCAGCGCCACGGCCGTCGCCAGACGATCCGAAACCAGAAGGTCGTCGCGGCCCGACGCGGTGCCGTGCTCGAAAGCGAGCGGCAGCTGTTCGGCTGCCCTGCGGTGCTGCCCGGCCTTCATCGTTTCACGCATCTACTTCTCTGAAACGCTGGGATCGGGAGCGATGTCCACCAGCGTCGACTGACCATAATACAAATCGCTTTCAAGATACCGCGACAGCGCGAAGCGGACAAGCACGCCGACCGAGGCCGCCGCCGGCACGGCGATGAGCACGCCGACGAAGCCGAACAGGGCGCCGAAGGCGAAGAGAGCAAACATCAGCCAGACCGGGTGAAGTCCGACGCTCTTGCCCACCCATTTCGGCTGGAGAATATTGCCTTCGATGAACTGGCCGGAGAAGAAGAACACCACGACGATGATCAGGTGGACATAGTCCGGCCAGAACTGCACCACCGCCACGCCGGCCGCGAGCACCAGTCCGACCGTCGAGCCGACATAGGGAATGAAACTAAGAAGGCCGGTGAGGAAGCCGATCAAAAGCCCGAAGTTCAGGCCGATCAACGACAGGCCAACCGCGTAGTAGATGCCGAGAAAGAGGCAGAGTGACCCCTGCCCGCGCACGAAACCGGCAATGGTGCTGTCCAGTTCGGCGGCGATCTCGCGCACCGTGGCAACATGGCCGCGCGGGATCCAGCTGTCGACCTTGGCGATCATCCGGTCCCAGTCGAGCAGGAGATAGAAGGCGACGACCGGGGTCACCACCAGCAGCGAAGCGATATCGACCAGTGCCTTGCCGGAATTCCAGATCTGCGCGATCAACGTCCCGAGGAAGCCGACACCTTCGGAGAGATACTTGGAGAAATTCTCCTTGATCGTATCCGTCTGGGTGCTCAGCCAGCCCGGCAGCCATGCCGCGTTGGAGGTGGTGATGTAGGTCTGCAACTGGGTGATGTAGCCGGGAATGTGCTGGATGAACTCATTGAGCTGGCTCGCCAGGATCGGGATGATGATCATCAGCGACAGCACGAAGACGACGATGAAGGTGACCAGGATCACCACGGTCGCCCACATGCGCGACAGGCCGAGCCGTTCGAGCCGGTCGGCGACCGGATCGAGGAAATAGGCGAGCGCCATGCCGGCGATAAAGGGCAGAAGGATGGTGCGGAACATCATCAGGAAGAAGATGAAGACGACGAGCGCCGCCAGCCAGAACATCAACTGCCGCCTGAGCCCGCTACCACTGATGTGCTGAACCATTGTCCGTCTTCCTCTTTCTCGCCGCCGCATACCTTGCCGGCTCTTCTAGCAGGAAACGCCAGATAGGTCAGGCCGAAACGGAAGGTCAAGGTCAAGCACCCGCGGCAACATCACGCCGATGGCGAAAACGCCGGAAAACCGCGCATAGCCTGCCGCGCGACTTGCATATCCGGGCTCTTCATGCAATGGCCAGCGGCAATATCGACACCCATCGGAGGCACGAGATGAGCCAGTCTGAACGCAACGGTTTGACCTATAGCGACGCAGGCGTCGACATCGATGCCGGCAATCTGCTGGTCGAGAAGATCAAGCCGGCCGTGCGCTCGACGCGTCGTCCGGGCGCCGACGGGGAAATCGGCGGCTTCGGCGGTCTGTTCGATCTCAAGGCCGCCGGCTTTTCCGATCCGGTTCTTGTCGCCGCCAATGACGGCGTCGGCACCAAGCTGAAGATCGCCATCGACGCCGGTATCCATGACACGGTCGGCATCGACCTCGTCGCCATGTGCGTCAACGATCTCGTCGTCCAGGGCGCCGAGCCGCTGTTCTTCCTCGATTATTTCGCCACCGGCAAGCTCGACCCGGACCAGGGCGCGGCGATCGTCGGCGGGATTGCGGCTGGTTGCCGCGAGGCGGGCTGTGCGCTGATCGGCGGCGAGACCGCCGAAATGCCAGGCATGTATTCGGGTGGTGACTATGACCTTGCCGGCTTTGCCGTCGGTGCAGCCGAACGCGGCCAGCTTCTGCCGGCCGGCGACATCGCCGAGGGCGATGTGATCCTCGGGCTGGCCTCCTCCGGCGTGCATTCCAACGGCTTTTCGCTGGTGCGCAAGATCGTCGGGCTGTCGGGCCTCGACTGGAACGCGGCGGCCCCCTTCGACACCGCCAAGTCGCTGGGTGCGGCCCTGCTCGAGCCGACCCGCATCTACGTCAAGCCGCTGCTGAAGGCGATCCGCGAGACGGGGGCCTTGAAGGCGCTCGCCCACATCACCGGCGGCGGCTTCCCGGAGAACATCCCGCGCGTGCTGCCCAAGCACCTCGCCGCCTCGATCGATCTCGACGCCATCAGCGTTCCGCCGGTCTTCTCCTGGCTCGCCCGCACCGGCGGTGTCGCCCAGAACGAGATGCTGCGCACCTTCAACTGCGGCGTCGGCATGATCGTCGTCGTCGCCGAGAAGGATGCCGCGCGCGTGGCCGAAGTGCTCTCGGCCGAAGGCGAGAAGGTCGTGACGCTCGGCCGGATGATCGCCCGCGCCGAAGGCGAGAGCGGCACCCGCTACGAAGGCAAGCTCGCTCTATGACGACGGACCGCAAACGCGTCGTCGTCTTCATCTCCGGCGGCGGTTCGAACATGGTGGCGCTGGCCGATGCCTGCGCCACACCCGACTTCCCGGCCGAGATCGTCGCGGTGATCTCCGACAAGCCGACGGCGGGCGGACTGGCCAAGGCCGCCGAGCGCGGCATCGCCACCCATGTCTTCGAGCGCCGCGCCTATGCCAGCAAGGCCGAACACGAGGCGGCGATCCTCGCCACGCTCGCAACACTCTCTCCCGACATCATCTGTCTCGCCGGTTACATGCGTCTGCTCAGCGGCGATTTCATCCGCCCCTATGAAGGGCGGATCCTCAATATCCACCCTTCCCTGCTGCCGCTTTTTCCCGGTTTGCACACCCATCAGCGCGCGCTCGACGCCGGCATGATGGTAGCGGGATGCACCGTGCATTTCGTCACCGAGGGCATGGACGAAGGGCCGATCGTCGCCCAGTCCGTCGTGCCTGTTCTGCCCGGCGACACCTCGGACAGCCTTGCCGCCCGCGTGCTGACCGTCGAGCACCGCAGCTATGTTTTGGCGTTGCGCCTGTTTGCCGACGGCACGGTGCGCATGGCCGCAGACGGCCGCGTCGCACGGACCGGCTATGCCGGAGCGACCACCGCGACCCTCATCGCGATCTGATCGGCTACTTGCTGTTGCTCATGAAGTATGAGGCCCCGAGCGCCAGCAGGCTGCGGGGAAGCAAGCGCGTCGACAGCGTGATCAGCCTGTTGGCCAGCCCCGGCACGACGCTCGACCGCGCCGCATAAAGAGCATCGAGGCTGATCTCGGCGACGGCGTCCGGCGTCATCAGGACGGCCGACGCCATGCGGTTCAGCCGGTGCCCCGCCCGCTCCCAGAACGGCGTTTCCGTCGGGCCGGGACAGGTGACGGTCACGACGACCTTGCGACGGGCGAGTTCGCGGTGCAGGGCATGGCCGAAGGCCAGCACATAAGCCTTTGACGCGGCATAGACCGCATAGCCGGGGATCGGCTGGTAGGCGGCCGTGCTGGCGACCAGCAGGATGTGTCCGCCGCCGCGCTCGGCCATGTCCCTTGCGAAGAGATGCGTCAGATCCGTGAGTGCGCGCACATTGACCTCGACCATGCCGAGTTCGGCCTCGCGCGGGCGAGCGACCAATCGGCCCTGTATGCCGTACCCGGCATTGGCGACCAGCGTCTCGATGACGATCCCTCGCGCGTCGATCGCCTGTTTCAGCTGCAGGCAGGCCTCCGGTTCGGCGAGGTCGGCGACGTTCACGATCACCTGGCCGCCGTGGCGGCTCCTCAGGTCCGCCGCCATGGCCTCGAGCGCATCGCCATTGCGGGCCGTCAGCACGAGATCATAGCCGCGCCGGGCCAGCGATCCGGCAAAGGCACGCCCCAGGCCGCCCGTTGCCCCGGTGATCAAAGCCCATCTGTGGTCGCGCGCCATGACTGTCTCCCTGCCTGTCGCTCGATCATCGGGAAAAACCACCGCCGCCGCAAGCGTCAAGGGGGGGGACGGAAGGGTCCTCCGACAGCTCGCCTCATGGCTTCGAGCGACTATAAATGGGCCCATTTTTGGCCCCGACAAGGCCCAGAAGTGGTCGCACCAACCTATTGAGAATATTCGAGGTTTCCATGATGGTTCCGGCCATCGAATGTTTTTCCGCATGGGGATTTCTTGCATGACCAGACTGTTGACCACGACCGCGCTTTTCGCCGGGCTCGCGCTATGCCCGACCTTTGCCTTGGCGGCGGACGACCTCTTTACCTCGCCCGACGGCGCCTTCTCGCTGTACGGCAGCGTCGGCCTTGCCAATGTCAAGGCTGGCGAGTTCGTCTATGACGGCTCCCACAAGCTTAGCCAGCTCAACTGGGAAAGCCAGGCCATGACGCTCTACACGCTCGGCGCCGACGCGCAGATCGACAAGAACTGGAAGGTCCGCGCGGCCTTCAACGTCGGCACCGGCGGCGACGGCCACATGGTCGACTATGACTGGATGGACTACAGCAACGACGACTGGACCGATCGCTCGATCCATCCCGACACCCAGCTCGATCACTATTTCAGCGGCTCCGTCGAGGTCGACCGGCAAGTCTACGAGAACGACACGACCAGCTTCGATGTCGGCGCCGGCTTCCGCTACACCGACGTGAAGTGGACCGCCTATGGCGGCTCCTACGTCTACAGCAGCGGCGGCTTTCGCGACGACATCGGCGACTTCCCGGACGGCGAGCGCGGTATCAGCTACCAGCAGAAGATCCCGGTCGGCTTCCTCGCCGTCAATGGCGCCCACACGATCGGCGCGCTGACGTTGAGCGGCGGCTTGCAGGGGGGCTTGAGCTTCGGCATCGACGACATCGACGACCACTGGATGCGCGACCTCCGCTTCTACGACAGCATGGAGATCGCGCCGATGCTGGGCGCCAATGTCACGGCGAACTACCAGATCAACCAGTCGGCAGCAATCTTCGTCACGGGCTCGTTCGAGCGCGTCTTCCATGCGCGCGGCGACATGAAGATGGTCGATACCACCGGGGCGAGCCCCGACATCGAGCAGTCCGATGCGGCCGGCGCAACCTATCAGGCGATGTCGATCTCGTTCGGCCTCAAGGGCACGTTCTAGGACAACCAGCCCCCCGCGGGCAGCGCTTGGGCGCTGTCCGTCCGGCCGCGGACGCCCCCTTTGCGCGTTCGCGGCCATTCTTGTTCGTCAGGGTGCCAGAGCCGCCGGATTGAGCGCCGCCCATTGCAGCAGCATGATCGTCTTGGCGTCGCAGATGCGTCCATCGGCGATCATCGCCATGGCGTCTTCGAGCGGCAGTTCGCTGATCTCGATGTCCTCGTGCTCCTCGGCGAGCCCGCCGCCGTCCCCGACCTTGTGGCCGGCCTCGATACGGGCGAAGTAGAAATGCACCTTCTCGGTCACCGCGCCGGGCGAGGTATAGGCGCTGAACAGGTGACGCGGCTTCTCGATCTGATAGCCGGTCTCCTCCATCGCCTCGCGGCACACTGTCTCGGCCGGGTCTTCGCCATGCTCCATCGAGCCGGCGGGAACTTCCAGCAGAAAGGCCTGGTCGCCCATCAGATGGACCGGAATGCGGAACTGCCGGACCATGACGACGACGCGACGCGCAGGGTCGTAGAGCAGGATCGCCACGGCCTCGCCGCGGTCGAACACCTCCCATTCCAGCTGGACCTTGCTGTCGTCGGGCCGGATATAGTCGAAGACGATGCGGCGAAAATGGCTCCAGCCCTTCCACAGGGTCTCGTCCTTGCGGATGGCGATGCGGATCTGATCGAAGCGGGTCATCCGGCGGCCTTTTCCAGCCAGACCTTGTTGTCGTGGAAGGCCGCTCCGCCATGCGGAGCGGGCGCGTCGCCGCCCGTCAGCACGTTGATGCCCTCGCCGTCGAGATGCGCCTTGTTCGGCCACAGCCCCTCGGCCACCAGCACGCCGGGCTTGACCGCATCGGTGATCCGAGCATGGATGCGCAGGCTTCCCCGCCGGTTGCCGAGGCGGACGATGTCGCCGTCGGCGATCGCCAGCCGAGCCGCATCGGTAGGATTGACCATAACCTCGGGTCGACCCTCCTTTTCGCGAGAGGTCGGCGTCTCGGAGAAGGTCGAGTTGAGGAAATTGCGGGCCGGAGATGTCGCCAGGCGGAAGGGATGCTCGGCGTCCACGACTTCGATCAGATCGACCTGGTCGGGAAAGACCGGAAGCGAGGCGACCGGGCCGAGATTGCCGAGCCTGACCGGCGGTTTGTTCGGCGCCTTGCCGTTCTGCCAGTCCGGACGGAAGCGGAACTTGCCGTCGGCATGGCCGAAACCGTCGAGGTAATGCGCCGTGCTAAACTCCGGCTGGCAGTCGAACCAGCGTTCCTGCTTCAGGGTGTCGTAACCCGGCCACCCGCTTGCGGTGAGCATATGGTCGATATGCTCCTGTTCGGTGAGGCCGAAACCGGGCCGGTCCGCAACACCCAGGCGCTTGGCCAGTTCCTCGATGACGAAGAGGTTGGTGCGCACCGTTGCCGGTGGCTCGACGATCTTCGGGCCAAGCAGGATATGGCTGTGGCCGCCGCCGCGATAGAGGTCGTCGTGCTCGACGAACATGGTGGCCGGCAGAACGATGTCTGCGACCTCCGCCGTCTCCGTCATGAAATGCTCGTGCACGGCGACGAACAGGTCGTCGCGCAGGAAGCCCTGCTTCACCAGCCGCTGCTCGGGCGCGACATTGACCGGATTGGTGTTCTGGATCAGCAGTGCTGTGACGGGGCCGCGGTGGCGCAGCGCCTCGGCGTCGCCGGTCAGCACAAGACCGATCTGCGACTGGTCGAGCATGCGGATGTCCACATCGACATAGCTCGTGCCCATCAGTTCCGCCTTGTTCAGCCGGAAGATGTCGCCATTGTTGTGGAAGGCGCCGCCGCCCTCGTGCTGCCAGGAACCGAGCACGGTCGCGACCGAAAGCGCCGCGTGCATGCCGACCGCGCCATTGCGCTGGCGGGCGAAACCGTAGCCGAGGCGGAAGAAAGTCTTCTTCGTCGTGCCGACGAGACGGGCGAAGGCCTCGATCTCCTCGACCGAAAGACCGGTGACCGCCGCCGCCCATTCCGGGCTGCGGGTCTTGAGATGCGCTTCGAGGCCTGCGGGATCGTCGGCATAGCGGGCCATGTAGTCGCGGTCGGCATAGCCGTCGCGGAAGGCAATGTGCATGACGGCGCAGGCGAGCGCCGCGTCCGTGCCGGGACGCACGATCAGGCCGAGATCGGCCTGCTTCATGGTCGCGTTGTCGTAGACGTCGATCACCACGATCTTGGCGCCGCGTTCTTTCCGGGCCTTCATCGCGTGGGTCATCACATTGACCTGGGTGGCGACGGCATTGGTGCCCCAGATGACGACGCAATCGGCCTTAGCCATTTCGCGCGGATCGGGGCCGCGCAGGGCGCCGGTGCCCATCACATAGCCGGTCCAGGCCATGTTGGTGCAGATCGAGCCGAAGAAGCCGGAATAGCGCTTGGCGTGGCGCAGGCGTTCGATCGAATCGCGCTGCACCTGGCCCATCGTGCCGGCATAGAAGTAGGGCCAGATGGCTTCCGAGCCATGCGCCGCTTCCGCCTTGACGAAGGCTTCGGCGATCTCGTCCAGGGCATCCTCCCAGGAAACCTCCTGCCAGACACCCTCCCCCTTGCCGCCCTTCCGGCGCTTCGGCGTCAGCAACCGGCCGGGATGATAGAGCCGCTCGGCATAGCGGGCGACCTTGGCGCAGATAACGCCGGCGGTGTATGTATTGTCGGGCGAGCCCCGGACGCGACCGATGCGGCCGTCCGCCTCGAGATCGACGTTGAGCGCGCAGGCGGATGGACAGTCGTGCGGACAGACCGTATGACCAGTGGTTCGGATAGGGCTCGCGATGTTCATGACGTTTGTATATGGCATGGCCGGACGGCTCAAAAGCCCCATTCCAACAAATCATCGAACGATCAGGACGACAGATGAACTATCGCCACATCTACCATGCGGGCAATTTCGCCGACGTGCTGAAGCATGCGGTGCTGGCGCGGCTGATCGTCTATCTGCAGCAGAAGGACAAGGCCTTCCGCCTGCTCGACACCCATGCCGGCATCGGCCTTTACGATCTGTCCTCCGAGGAGGCACAGAAGACCGGCGAATGGCGGGACGGCATCGGCAAGCTTCTGGATGCGGAACTGCCCGCGCCCGTCGCCACGATCCTCGCGCCCTATCTCGACGCGGTCCGCAGCCTCAACCCTGAGGGCGAGATCACGCTCTATCCCGGCTCGCCGAAGCTCGCGCGAATGCTGTTCCGTCCGCAGGACCGTCTTTCGGCGATGGAACTCCACCCCGACGACAGCCGTCGGCTGGCCCGACTGTTCGAGGGCGACTACCAGGTGCGCGTGACGGAACTCGACGGCTGGCTGGCGCTCGGCGCGCACCTGCCGCCGAAGGAGAAGCGCGGCATCGTGCTGGTCGACCCGCCCTTCGAGGAAGAGGGCGAATACGACCGGCTGATCGACGGGCTTTCGCGCGCCTGGCGCCGCTTCCCGGGCGGCGTTTATTGCCTGTGGTATCCGATCAAGAAGGGCGCGCCGATTGCCGCTTTTCACGAGGGGCTGAAGGCGCTCGAGATTCCCAAGATGCTGTGCGCCGAGCTTTCGGTGAAGAGCGACCGCGACACGACCGGACTGTCCGGCACCGGCCTCATCATCGTCAACCCGCCCTTCACGCTGAAGGACGAGCTGCACGCGACGCTTCCCGAGCTGAAGCGCGTGATGGCGCAGGATCGCTACGCCTCGCATCGGTGCTTCTGGCTGCGCGGCGAGGCACGGGAGGCGGAGCGGCAGGACGACTGAGACGTTGCAGGCGCCTCCCCGCTCCTCCCTTGACCTCGCCCTGCTTTGCCAACATTCTGACGGCAAAGGGAGAGCCGCCATGTCCGCCCGCTTGCTGTTTCGCACGACGCTTTCGCTCGCCGCCATGCTGCCTCTCAGCGTCGCAAGCGAGGCATTCGC
The DNA here is from genome assembly GCA_019459145.1 of Arenimonas sp. GTDB lineage: Bacteria > Pseudomonadota > Alphaproteobacteria > Rhizobiales > Rhizobiaceae > Allorhizobium. The sequence goes on along the minus strand of JAIBEK010000020.1, from coordinate 111,987 downwards.
GGGCACGCCGTCCTGCGAACAGGTGACCGGGACGGTGTCGAGCCGCTTTTCCCGGAACATGCGCAGCTTTCTCGGCCTCGACCTGTCGATCGCCACGTTCGGCGTCATTCACCAAGATAGGTTCGAGCCGCGCGACGACACGCATCCGGTCGAACGGCGCTACTGCGAGGCGAAGGTTATCACCACCGATGGCGCGCAACGCCGGCTCTGGTATGTGGTCGAAGACAATTGGGGCTATGCCGGCATCGGCTCATCGGTCGAATTCTGCATCAGCGGCCTCGATCCCTGGCACGTCTACGGCGCGCATTGCAAGTCGCTACGCTAGCTCAGCCCTCCCCGCCGGCGCCCGGCGCCTGGCCGGCGCGAAACTGCATCCGCTCGAAAATCGGGATCACCGGCAGGGCGATGACCAGCGGGATCAGCAGATAGAACAGGCGGAAGACCAGCAATGCCGCGATCACGTCCGCCTGGTCCATTTCCGGCAGGCCCATGACGAAGACGAGTTCGAGGACACCTAATCCACCGGGCGCATGCGAGATCAGCGCGGCGGAGAAGGACACCAGGAAGATGCCGAGCACGACGACGAAACCGGGGTTTCCGACTTCAGGCAGGGCGAAATAGATGATGCCGGCAGCCCCGATCAGTTCAAGCGGTCCGACCAGCAATTGCGGCAGCACGACGCGCGGCGCCGGATAGGTGATCTGGAAGCTGCGAATGCGCAAGGGGCGAAGCCGCAGCAGGCTGGCAAGCGCATAGAGGCCGACAAGGGCAAGGATGACACAACCAGTCGCCGTCGAGGCGCCGATCGGCAAGAGGTCGACGAAGCGCTCGGTGATGTCGGGTTCCAACACGAGGACCAGACCGACAAGAAGCGCTGCCCCAAGCAGAAAGGTGAAGGAGCACATGGCAATGAGGCCGCCGATCTCGCGTGCGCTCAAGCCCTTGGACGAATAGGCCCTGTAGCGCACCATGCCGCCGGAAATGACCGAGGCACCGACATTGTGGGAGAGCGCATAGGCGGTGAAGGAGGCGATGGCGATGAACAGCCAGTTGACCTTGCGGCCGAGGTGCATCAGCGCGATGCGATCATATCCAGCAAGCGCCGCATAGGCCGCGAGCGAGCACAGGCCGGCCGAGATCCAGCCATGCGCGGGTATTCGGGAAAGGCTGTCATGCAGGTCGCCAAATGACAGCCCGCGCAATTCCTTGTAGAGAAGCCAGGCGGATACCGCTATCGTCACGGCGCCGATCACGGGCCAGAAATATTTCTTCAGGGTCATCCAGTCTTGCCGATCATCTCTCCCCGATACCGAGCGCGCCGCCACAACAGATCCGGCTGCCCTGACAGTTTGGAGGGGAAGGATTAATGGTTCAACCCGCCAGATGCTTTTTCGGGCTAATCCTTTCGTCCTTCGCCTGGCTCGGGGCGAGCCTTGCGCACGGCAATGACCGCGGGCGTGATTTCGACTTCTACGTCCTGTCGCTCTCCTGGTCGCCGACCTTCTGCGCCATCTCGGATGCGGCGCGGAATCGCGATCAATGCGGGACGTCGCGCCAGTTCGGCCTGATCGTTCATGGACTTTGGCCGCAATATGAGCGGGGCTATCCGGAAGCATGCCCCAGCAACCAGCCGAGCCGGGTGCCGTCGAGCCTCGGCCGCCAGTATTTCGACATCATGCCGTCCATGGGGCTGATCGGCCATCAATGGCGCAAGCACGGCACCTGTTCCGGCCTCAGCCAGCCGGACTATTTTTCGACGATGCGCAAAGCCTTCGAGCGCGTGCGGATACCGCCGGCGTTGACGCATGCCGCGCGGGAGACCAAGGTTGCGCCGGACAATCTCGAGCAACAGTTCATTACCGCCAATCGGGGTCTCCACCCGCGCGGCATCGCCATTACCTGCGAAGCGGGTAAGCTGGACGAGGTGCAGATCTGCCTGACGCGGGATCTTCGGTTTCGCACCTGTCCCGAGATCGACGGCAATGCCTGCCGCCAGCGCTCGATTGCCGTTCCGCCGATAGACTGAGACCACCCTCGACAGAAAACGACCAGCCCCGCATCCAGGATACCCACCCGATGAAGCTACTCTACTCCCCGACCTCGCCCTATTCCTCCAAGGTCCGCATGGCGGCCCGTTATCTGGACATCGCCATCGAAGACGTGGCGGTCAACACGGCCGAAGAGCCGCCCGAACTGATCAAAGCCAATCCGCTCGGCAAGATCCCGACGCTTATCACCGACGATGGCCAGGCGATCTTCGACAGCCGCGCGATCATGCACTACCTGCACCGGACGGCGAAGAAGCGGCTCTATCCCAAGAAGAACGACAAGCGTACCGAGGCCGAAGTGCTGGAGGCGCTCTGCGACGGCATCAACGACAGCCTCCTGGCGATCGTCTATGAAAAGCGGCTGCGGTCGCCGGAGTTCCAGAGCCCGGATGCGATCCAGCGCCAATGGACCAAGGTCGAGCGCGGCCTCGACCATCTGGAAGGACATATGCCGAAGTTCGGCAAGACGCTGCATGGCGGCCATTTCGCGCTCGCTTCACTGCTCGGCTATCTCATGCTGCGCTTTCCCGGCGAATGGGAGAATGGCCACACGCGGCTTGCCGCCTGGCCGGGCAAGTTTGCCGACCGTTTCAAGCCCTATGCGGCGCTGAAACCGCAGACCTGAGCGACAAGGCCACTTTCATCTGGACAACAAAAAAGCCGGGCGAAACCCCGGCTTTTCTGTAACTGCATGTCGTTCGGATCAGAACTTGACGCCGATACCGACCTTGACCGAGTGATCGTCGAAACCGCGCGAAACGGTTGCGCCGTCGATGTCGAAGTCACGCGAAGCGTAGTCGGTGTAGCGATATTCGACGCGGGCCATGATGTTGTCGGTGACGAGGGCTTCGACACCGGCACCGACGGTGTAGCCGACCGCTGCCTTTTCGTCTTCGTCCGTCGCGCTCTCGATCGTGTGGTTGGCGGCGGCAATACCACCGGTACCGTAGATCAGGAACGGGTTCATGTCGTAACCGACGCGGGCGCGCAGCGAGCCGTTGACGCCCTGCTTGCCTTCAAGACCGGTGCCGGCCGAACCTTCGACGCCGCTATAGCCGATGTCGGCTTCGGCACCGTAGACGATCTGGCCACTCTGCATGTTGTAACCGCCGTAGAGCGAACCGCCGACGCCGTCGGCATCGCGTTCGTCGCTGCCGTCGAAGCGACCCCAATCATAGGTGACCGCGCCGCCGACATAGGCACCGGTCCAGTTGCCAGCCGGAGCAACATAGGCTTCGGTCGCTGCCGGTGCTTCCGGAATCTGCTCGACGGCATCGGCCGCGCTGGCAGCCTGGAAAGCCATCAGGCTGGTGGCGGAAGCCAGAAGAATCATAGTGAGGGTACGCATACGTGTCTCCTTTCAGTTCCGAGCCGCGCCCAATCAAAAATCAGGGCCGACCCGAACGATAGATGTAAATCCCTGCCCGTTCCGAACTGAAGATGGGCCGCAATTGAGGAATTGAAAGAGCCGAAATATGAATTCATTGTGGCACACAGGTGACCGAATCTGGATGTTGCCTAAACGCAACAAAGGATTCATTAACCATAACAAAATGTAAACGCAGCTATACTTGATCGCGCGAAAATTAAACTCGAGCTTCGCGAACCTATACGATCAATCGCCGCAAGAAGAGATCTGGCGATGCCCTATGCAAAACACCCGGCGCAGACCTATATGCAAAGCATAGACATGAAAGACCAAGCAAGATTGCTATGAAAGATAACATTCCAAAGACCGCCCTCGTCACCGGATCGGCAAAGAGACTTGGACGCGCCATCGCGCTGGATCTGGCGCGACACGGATTTGCCGTCGCCGTCCATGCCAACCGATCCCGTGACGCGGCGCAAGCGGTCGTTGACGAGATTCGCGGCTTTGGCGGCACCGCCGTCGCCCTGCAGGCCGATCTTCGCGACAGGCATGCCACAGCTGCGCTCGTGCCGGATGCCGCGGCGGCGCTCGGCCCGATCGGTCTTCTGGTCAACAACGCCTCCGTCTTTCTCGACGACAGCGCGGACACCTTCGACGCCGATGTCTTCGACCAGCATTTCGACCTGCATGTGCGCGCACCGGCGATTCTCGCATCCGCCCTGCTGCAAGAGCTTCCGGACGGCCACAACGGCCTGATCGTCAACATCATCGACCAGCGGGTGCTGGCGCCCAAGCCCAGCTTCTTCTCCTACGGCCTGTCGAAATCGACGCTGCTGGCGGCCACCCACACCATGGCGCAGGCCTTCGCCCCGCGAATCCGGGTCAATGGCATCGGGCCCGGGCCGACACTGAAAAGCGTTCGCCAGACGGACGAGGATTTCCAGGCGCAGATCGACGCGCTCCCCCTTGGCCGTGGTCCGGAACTGGGGGAATTCGGCCGCACGATCCGCTTTCTTTTTGACACGCCGTCGATCACCGGCCAAATGATTGCGCTCGACGGCGGGCAGCATCTCGCCTGGCGCGGGATGGGCGCAACGGAGATCACTGAATGACCGGAGGAAAGCTGCCGGACGGCGGCATTCTCTATGATGGCACGGAAGAGGACGACGAGAGCGTCGTCGACAGCGATGCGCAGCGCCCTCCGCTGGCCGTCGACTGGAGCCTGACCAATGTCAACGAGACCGGTCTTGTCGGCGCCGACCTGATCGGCGAATTCGTCAAGCAACTGCCCAACAGCCCTGGCGTCTATCGCATGCTCAATGCCGAGGGCGACGTGCTCTACGTGGGCAAGGCGCGCAGCCTGAAGAAGCGCGTCAGCAACTATGCCCAGGGGCGACTGCATTCCAACCGCCTGACGCGGATGGTGCGCGAAACCGCCAACATGGAGTTCGTCACGACCCGCACCGAGGTCGAGGCGCTGCTGCTGGAAGCCAATCTGATCAAGCGCTTGCGCCCGCGTTTCAACGTGCTGCTGCGCGACGACAAGAGTTTCCCCTATATCCTGATCACCGGCGACAGCCGGGCACCGGCGATCTACAAGCATCGCGGCGCGCGCGGTCGCAAGGGCGACTATTTCGGCCCGTTTGCCTCGGCAAGCGCGGTGGGTCGCACGATCAATTCACTGCAGCGCGCCTTCCTGCTTCGCACCTGCACCGACAGTGTGTTCGAGAGCCGCACCCGCCCCTGTCTGCTCTATCAGATCAAGCGCTGCTCGGCCCCCTGCACCCATGAGATCACGGATGCCGACTATGCCGCCCTCGTGGGCGAGGCGAAGGACTTCCTCTCGGGCAAGAGCCAGAACGTCAAGGCTTCGATCGCCGCTGCCATGAACGAGGCGGCGGAGAACCTCGATTTCGAGCGCGCCGCGGTCTTTCGCGACCGGTTGGCGGGCTTGAGCCACGTACAGAGCCACCAGGGCATCAATCCGGCCAATGTAGAGGAAGCCGATGTGTTCGCCATTCATCACGAGGGCGGGCTGACCTGTATCCAGGTGTTCTTCTTCCGCGCCGGGCAGAACTGGGGCAACCAGGCCTATTTCCCCAAGGCCGATCCGCAAATGAGCGGCGCGGAAGTGCTGAACGCCTTCCTCGCGCAATTCTACGACGACAAGCCCTGCCCGCGGCAGATCCTGTTGTCCGAGGTGATCGAGGAGCAGGAACTGCTGGCGACCGCGCTCACCGCGCGGGCCGGCTACAAAGTGCAGATCCTCGTGCCGCAGCGCGGTGACAAGAAGGATGTGGTCGATCACGTCGCGGCCAATGCCCGCGAGGCGCATGGCCGCAAGCTGGCCGAGACGGCATCGCAGGGGCGCCTGCTGCAGGGCTTCGCCGAAACCTTCGGCCTGCCCTACGTGCCGCGCCGCATCGAGATCTACGACAACTCCCACATCATGGGCACCAATGCCGTGGGCGGCATGGTGGTCGCCGGGCCGGAGGGCTTCGTCAAGGGCCAGTACCGCAAGTTCAACATCAAGTCGGAAGACATCACGCCGGGCGACGACTTCGGCATGATGCGCGAGGTGATGACCCGCCGCTTCTCACGCCTTCTGAAGGAAGAGGGAAAGCCCGACCGCAGCGTCGTGCCGGACGACTCGGCCGATGCCGCCTTCCCCGCCTGGCCCGACGTGATCCTGATCGACGGCGGCCAGGGCCAGATGACGGCGGTGCGCGCCATTCTCGACGAACTCGGCATTGCCGACTGCGTCACCGCGATCGGCGTCGCCAAGGGTGTCGACCGCGACGCCGGGCGGGAGCGATTCTTCGCCCTCGGCCGTCCGGACTTCACCCTGCCGCCGCGCGATCCGGTGCTCTATTTCATCCAGCGCCTGCGCGACGAGGCCCACCGCTTCGCCATCGGCTCGCACCGGGCTCGGCGCAAGAAGGAGATGGTGAAGAACCCGCTCGACGAGATCGCCGGCATCGGCCCGACGCGCAAGCGGGCGCTGCTGCAGCACTTCGGCACGGCCAAGGCCGTTTCGCGCGCCGCCGTCACCGACCTGACCGCTGTCGAGGGCATATCCGAGGCCGTCGCCAGGCTCATTTACAACCATTTCCACGAAAAAGCGGCGGACTGACGCCACCAGACGCGCTTTGGCGGCTCACAACCTTAAAAACAATTAAGAAATCTTGTGTTGACGGTCGCGTCGGGAAACCGTCATCTACACACCAAACTCATTCGACAGACAGGGCATCATGGCTTCGCGCGCTTACAATATCCCCAATCTCCTGACCTATGCCCGCATCCTCGCCGTGCCGCTGATCGTCGTGTGCTTCTTCATCGAAGGTCGACTGGAGAGCTCGGACTTCGCCCGCTGGACCGGGCTTGCCATCTTCATCGTCGCCTCGATCACCGACTATCTCGACGGCTATCTGGCCCGCATCTGGAACCAGACCTCCAATATCGGCCGGATGCTCGATCCGATCGCCGACAAGTTGCTGGTCGCCTCGGTGCTGCTGCTGATGGCCGCCGACGGGACGATCGCCGGCTGGTCGCTCTGGGCCGCGATCACCATTCTTTGCCGCGAGATCCTGGTTTCCGGCCTGCGTGAATACCTTGCCGCGCTCAAGGTCAGCGTGCCGGTGACGCAGATCGCCAAGTGGAAGACCACGGCGCAGATGTTCGCGCTCGCCTTCCTGCTGGCCGGCCCCGCCGGGGACAAGGTCCTGCCCTACACGACGGAAATGGGCATCACCCTCTTGTGGATCGCGGCCGTGCTGACATTTTATACCGGCTACGACTATTTCCGCGCCGGCGTGAAGCACATGGTGGATTGAGAATGACGAAGCTCGTTTATTTCGCATGGGTCCGGGAACGGATCGGCAAGGGAGAGGAAGAAATCGACCTCCCCGGCCACGTCAAGACGGCGGGCGACCTGATCGCCCATCTGGCTACGCTCGGCGAGGAATACGAAAATGCCCTGCAGTTCCCCAAGGCCATCCGGGTCGCGATCAACCAGGAGCATGTCGAGCACGACGAGCCGATCGCCGGCGCCCGCGAGATCGGCCTGTTTCCGCCGATGACGGGCGGATAACGCTCGTCAAGGCAAGGATTGAAAGATGACCCGCCCTGCCCTCACCATCCGCGTCCAGCACGAGGACTTCGACCTATCCGCCGAAAGCCGGGCGCTCACCGAGGGCCGGACCGACATCGGCGCCGTCGTTTCCTTCACCGGCCTGTGCCGCGACGAGGCCGGCACGCTTTCAACCCTCGAACTCGAGCACTATCCCGGCATGGCCGAGGCGGAGATCCGGCGCATCGGCGAGGAAGCGATCACCCGCTTCGGCCTGATCGGCCTCACCACCATTCATCGTTTCGGCAAGATCGCCCCCGGCGGGCAGATCGTCCTGGTGATCGCCACCGCTTCGCATCGCCAGGCCGCCTTCGACGGCGCCAATTTCATGATGGATTACCTGAAGACCTCCGCCCCCTTCTGGAAGAAGGAACATCTGACGGACGGCACCGCGGGCGACTGGGTCTCGGCCAAGGATGCCGACGACCGCGCTCGGGATAAGTGGCGCTGATCAAGGCGGATCGCGCTGCCGCAGACAAGCGGCAGCGGAAAGCCGCTGGACCCTGCCGGAACGTCCAAGGGCATCGCCCCCTGACACGCGCATGAAAAAACCGGGCCCCTGCGAGCCCGGTTCCTTTTGTCTTTAGGTCTCCGCAATGCCTTGCGGGGCCCTGCGCGGAAGCTCCGTTCAGCCGACGATTTCGGTATCCGAGAACCAGTACTTGATTTCCTGGGCAGCGGTTTCCGGGGCGTCCGAGCCGTGAACCGAGTTCTCGCCGATGGAGAGCGCGTGGGTCTTGCGGATGGTGCCTTCGGCGGCCTGGGCCGGGTTGGTGGCGCCCATGATCTCGCGGTTCTTGAGGATCGCGTTCTCGCCTTCGAGAACCTGAACGACGGTCGGGCCCGAGGTCATGCCTTCAACCAGTTCGCCGAAGAAGGGGCGTTCCTTGTGCACGGCGTAGAAGCCCTCGGCTTCGCGCACGCTCATCCAGACGCGCTTGGAAGCGACGACACGAAGGCCTGCGTCTTCGAGCATCTTGGTGATGGCGCCCGTCAGGTTGCGCTTCGTTGCGTCCGGCTTGATCATCGAGAAGGTGCGTTCAATCGCCATCGGTCTGGTCCTTTGTCTGAAGGGGAAAGTGGGCGGTTTCTAGCCGTGTCAGACCCTGAAAACAAGGGGTCCGAACGAATTTCACGCCCGCGTCACACAACCACCTCAGGCAATCTTGCGCGCCTCCCCGTCATGCAGGTCGAGGCAGCGCTCGAACCAGTCGAGAACCGGATCATCGGCGGGAAAATGCAGCGAGCCGCTGGTGATCTTCAACCATTGCAGCGCCCCGAAGACGATGTAGTCGGCAAACAGCGGCGCCTGGCCGCCGATGAAGGGCTGATGGCCAAGCATGTGGCGCAACGGCTTCAGCGTGGCCGGGAAGGCCTCGATCTCGGCGTCCCGACCGGCCGCCACCTCCTCGACCGTGCGACCAAGCCGTTCCTTTCGGCTCTGGCGAAAATAGGCCTGGTCATGCGGGTCGAGCATGTCGTGGATCTGCTGGATGGCGATCCGTGTGACGGCCGGGTGGATGGTGGTCTGGGAATAGCTTTCGACGAACCGCGCCAGCGCCTTGCCGCCCTCGCCGGCGAACAGCGACGGCCGGGCGGGATAGGTCTCCTCGAGATAGAGCGCGATGGCGAAACTGTCGGCGACCAGCCGGTCGCCGTCGCGCAAGATCGGCACGGTCTTGGACACACCGTTCTCCACCTTCGGGATCTCGGTAAAGGGCAAAGGCTGCTCGACATAGACGAGCCCCTTGTGCTTCAGCGCCATGGCGACCTTCCAGCAATGGGGCGAGAACGGGCGGCCAACGTCGCTGCCGCACAAGGAGTAGAGGGTGATGGTCATCGGACGTCTCCGCACGAGGAAAGGGACGGCCAGTGTGGAGGGCTGGGGGGCGACGATCAAATCAAGATAATTCATCGGTCCCATCAAGGTCCCATCAAGAACAATCAGGACCCCATGAAGACCACGTCCGCGGTCAGCCGGCGATTGGCGGGCAAAACGCGAAGAGCCGGCGACCTTGTCGCCGGCTCCCTGTCTTGCGCCTCATGGCTTGGCAAAGCGCCTCAGGCGGCGCGCTGCTGGCGAGCGTAGCTTTCCCCGGTCGAGATCTGGAAGCGGACCATCAATTGCTCGAGCTGCGAGGCTTCGTTGGCGAGCGACTGAATGGCCGCCGAGGATTCCTCGACCATGGCGGCGTTCTGCTGGGTGTTGCGGTCGATATGACCGATTGCGGCGTCGATCTCCGTGAGGCCGTTGGACTGCTCACGCGCGCTGTGAACGATCTTGGCGACCTCCCGGCTGATGGACGTGACCTCGTTGGCGATCGTGTGCAGTGCTTCGCCCGTCTGGTCGACCAGGGCGACACCATTCTTGACCTCGGCGCCCGAAGCATTGATCAGTGCCTTGATGTCCTTTGCAGCATTTGCCGAGCGCTGGGCGAGTTCGCGCACTTCCTGGGCAACGACGGCAAAGCCCTTGCCGGCCTCCCCGGCGCGTGCCGCCTCGACACCGGCATTGAGCGCCAGAAGGTTGGTCTGGAAGGCGATCTCGTCGATCACGTTGATGATCTGGGAGATTTCGCGCGAAGATCCCTCGATCTTGCCCATGGCCTCGACCGCACTGGTGACAACCGAGCCGGAGCGCTCCGCGCCCTGGCGAGCCGCCTCCACCATGCGGCCGACCTGATCGGCGACGCTTGCCGTCTGCTTGACCGTTTCCGTCACATTGCTGAGCGCGCTTGCGGTTTCTTCGATCGAGGCGGCCTGGCGCTCGGTGCGGGACGAGAGGTCGTGGTTTGCATGGCTGATCTGGCCCGTTCCATCGCGGATGATCCGGACCACCTGGCTGACCTGGCCGATGACCGATTCCAGCCCTTCGACGGAGGTGTTGAACGAGCAGCGCAGCTTGTCGAGTTCACCCTTGAACTCCTGCGAAATACGATGGGTGAGATTGCCGGCGGCGAGTTGGCTCAACGCCTCGTCCAGCTTGCGCACGACAAAGTCGACGGCTTCGGCCTCGCGGGCCTTCTCCTGCTCGCGCTCGGCGCGCATCTCTTCGGCATGGGCATCGGCCTGCCGGGCCTGCTCGGCCATCGTGGTTGCCTTGCGCTCGGAACTGGTGGCCGCCTCGACGGCCGCCTCGGAGGCGACAAAGGCGCTGACCACCGAATGGGTGAGCGCGATCAGCACGCCGCTCTGGAGCACCAGCACGACCGCATGCAGCACGACGCGGGAGAAATCGGATTCACCGGGGAAGATGGCAAACGGCATGGCGAAGAAGAGGAGCACATGGTGCACGGCGACCAGCGCCGCATAGCCGACCAGCGCCCGCCAGTCGACCCACACCGCACAGATCGCCAGCGAGGCGAAGAAGTACATGTGGATGTCGATCTGCAGCGGCGAGCCGGCAAAGGCGTAGACCATGATCGCGACCGTGGCGGCATGCGCCATCGAGGTGACGATCCGCGTCGTCGGGCCGGTGCGGTCCTTGAGCCACAGAAGCGTCGCCGAGCCGACGATCAGCAATGTGGCGATGATGGAGAAGAGATCGAAGCCATCGGCGCGCATGACGTTGCGCAACGCGATCAGCGCGAAGTTCAGCCACAGAAGCGCGACGATGCCGATCGAGGCCTTGTGCCGCAGTACATAGAGAGCATTCATGTCATTTCCCTTCAAGGCAGCCGACTGCCAGATCATGGTTCAGCACAAGGACAGCTCCGGCCCGCATCAAGCGGCCGGCAAAATCATTCGCATCGGAATAGGCAACCGAGATCCAGGCATAGCGCCCGGACCAGACAAGGCGGCCGCCCGCATCGCCGATCACCTGCATATTGCCGCTCGCCTCACCGCCCGGGTCCGTGACGACCAGAACGAAGGGCCCGGCCGGGCGTGCCCACACCGCCACGATCAGCAGCAGAAAGAATGCGAAATTGGCCAGGACGATCGACCTGTGGAATGCCATCAGCCGTTACCCCCTGGTTTCATTCCCGGTACCCGCTCCTTTGGTGGTTTGGCGCTCGGAATGGTCTAAAACAGACCATTTGGGCCTCGCACTGCAAAATTAAGGTACAGGCCTGTAACTAAGATTTCATTAAATGGGGGTTGCCGCATCGGCGCTGCCGATTGCTTGGGCACATCAGCCCCGACTTGGCCCGACATTCAGGCAGGCAAGCAAAAATTAACCGCGAGCGAAGGGATGCCGGCAGGTTGGCGTGCTGCGGTGGCGATTTAACCGAATCCAGAAGGTTGGACGGTACGGTCCCTCCAAAAGACCGAACCGGCGCGCACCAGGGGAACAGTCCATGCAGCACGACGCCAACAGCGCATTCCGCAAGTCCCAATCGCCTCAGACCGGCGCCCGGCAGGGATCGGGCCACGACCCTCTGCAGAAGGTCGTGGGCTTCATGGCAAAGCACGAGATCGCCGGATTGCCGCGCAACTACCATCTGGTTCACGAGGCCTTCGACGGCCACAATGCCGGGCTCGCACGCGACCTTGCCGCCCTCGGCCAGCGTCCCACCCAGCATGCCCTCGACCAACTGGGCCTGAAGCACCGCCTTGCCAGTCATTGCGGGCTTGCCGAGGAAAAGCTGCAGTCCGAAGGCGCAGCGCTGCTAGCCAAGCTGAGCGAGCATGTCGGCCACGGCATCCTGCACAAGCAGACCTTCGCGCACGCTCTGGAGACGATCAGCCGTTCGATCCGCGAGGACGAGACACGCGGCATCGGTGAACTGATCGCCGAACTCGACTTCCTAGCAGCCGCGGCGGCGGATCTGCTCCAGACGGAAACCGAACTGGCCCTCAAACTGAAGAACGGTCTGCAGCAGATCGAGGCTGCAAACCGCGCAGCCGAGGCTGCCAAGGCGATGATGATGAAGGACGGCCTGACCGGCCTGCCCAATCGCCTGGCCTTCATGAAGCGGCTCGACGGACTGCTGGAAGACAGTGCGGCACCGGCTGCGGCGCTGATCGTTGTCGATATCGACGATTTCCGCTCGATCAACCAGCAATTCGGCCAGGACGCCGGTAACCGGCTGCTGAAGCATGTGGCCACCATTTTTCGCAAGACGATCAAGAAGAACGATTTCGTCGCGCGGATCGATGGTGACGCCTTCGCCTTCCTGTTCCGCGACGTCACGGCCGAGGATGCCCATGTGATTGCCGAGCGACTGCATGCCGCGGTCGAGAACAATCTCGTCTTCGCTGCGGAACCGGGCGCCCATTCCGGCGGCCTTGGCCTGTCAATCGGCATAGCTCTGAGTTCCACGGCGGCCTCGCCGATGCAACTGCTCGCCAATGCCGAAAACGCGCTTAACGCTGCCCGCGCCAATCCGCGTCAGCCGATCGCCGTCTATCCGGTGGCGGTGGGGCGCGCCACTGCCCGCCACGTCGCCTGAAGGGACGGTCGGCACGGTCGGCTGTTGCCGCGATGCCACCATCGCCGACGCTTGCTCGGTGCGGGCGACCGCCCCACAGGCGACGCCTTGCCTTTGCACCATAGTTCGGCCAAAACCGCCGGCATGATCACCATCAACGACATATCCGCGCGTATTGCCGGCCGCCTTCTGATCGACCATGCCAGCGTCGCGCTGCCCTCCGGCACCAAGGCGGGCCTCGTCGGCCGCAACGGCGCCGGCAAATCGACGCTGTTTCGCATCATCACCGGCGACCTGTCGGCCGAGAGCGGTTCGATCTCCATCCCGAAAAACGCTCGCATCGGCCAGGTGGCGCAGGAGGCGCCGGGAACGGAAGAATCGCTGATCTCCATCGTCCTGTCCGCCGACAAGGAGCGCGCCGCCTTGCTGGCCGAGGCCGACATAGCGACCGATCCGCACCGCATCGCCGAGATCCAGACAAGGCTCGCCGATATCGGCGCCCATTCGGCGGAGGCACGCGCCGCGACCATTCTCTCCGGCCTCGGCTTCGACCATGATGCGCAGTTGCGGCCGGCCTCGTCGTTTTCCGGCGGCTGGCGGATGCGCGTGGCGCTCGCGGCTGTCCTCTTTGCCGAACCGGACCTGCTGCTGCTCGACGAACCGACCAACTATCTCGACCTCGAAGGCACGCTGTGGCTCGAGGACTATGTGCGGCGCTATCCGCATACCGTCATCGTCATCAGCCACGACCGCGACCTGCTCAACACGGCCGTCAACTCGATCATTCATCTCGACCAGCAGAAGCTGACCTTCTACCGCGGCGGCTACGACCAGTTCGAGCGTCAGAAGGCCGAGGCCGACGAATTGCAGATGAAGGCCAAGGCGAAAAACGACGCGGCCCGCAAGCACCTGCAGAGCTTCATCGACCGTTTCAAGGCCAAGGCATCCAAGGCCAAGCAGGCGCAAAGCCGCGTCAAGGCGCTGGAGCGGATGGGCACCGTCGCCTCGGTGATCGAGGACCATGTCCAGCCAATCTCCTTCCCCCAGCCGGAAAAACAGCCGGCCTCGCCGATCGTCGCGATTGCCAGTGGCGCCGTCGGCTACGAACCCGGCAAGCCGATCCTGAAGAACATCAACCTGCGCATCGACGCCGATGACCGCATCGCCCTTCTCGGCTCGAACGGCAACGGCAAGTCGACCTTCGCCAAGCTGATCGCCGGCCGGCTGTCGCTGCAGGCTGGCGAAATGAAGCTCGCGCCGAACCTTTCGGTCGGCTTCTTTGCCCAGCACCAGCTCGACGACCTGATCCCGGACCAAACGCCGGTCGACCACGTGCGCCGGCTGATGCCGACCGAACCGGAAGCCAAGGTGCGCGCCCGCGTCGCGCAGATGGGACTTGCCACGGAGAAGATGGCGACCGCCGCCAAGGATTTGTCCGGTGGCGAAAAGGCACGGCTGCTGATGGGACTATCCGCCTTTCACGCGCCGAACCTTTTGATCCTCGACGAGCCGACCAACCATCTCGACATCGACAGCCGCCGGGCCCTGATCGCCGCCCTCAACGACTATGACGGCGCCGTCATCCTGATCAGCCATGATCGCCACCTGATCGAGGCGACCGTCGACCGGCTGTGGCTGGTCAACAATGGCACGGTCAGCGTCTTCGAAGGCGACATGGAGGAGTATCGCAGTCTGATCGTCTCCTCCGGCAAGAAGAAGGACGAGAAGGACAAGTCAGATTCGGCGCAGGAGCAGGTCAACAAGGCCGACCAGCGCAAGCTTGCCGCCGAGCGCCGTGCCTCGCTTGCCCCGCTGAAGAAAAAGATCAATGAAATCGAGTCCCTGACGAAGAAGCTGGAGACATTGATTCAGGCGCTTGATGCGGAGCTTGCGGATCCGGTTCTCTACGAAAAGCATCCGGCCAAGGCCGCCGACAAGGCGAGGCAACGCGGCGAGGCCGCGGCAAAGCTCTCCGCGGCGGAGGAGCAATGGCTGGAACTGTCAGCGGAATATGAAGAGGCGATGGCGGGATAAGCCGGGCCAGGCGGGCACGCGGGCGTGACCGCTCAAGCCTTCTTCTCCCAACGCCCCTCATGGGTCTGTTGCCAGTAGGTGAGCTTGTGGCCCTCGGCCTTCAGCTTCTTCCACTGGCCCCGTGCGCTCTCCAACTGCTCCTGGTTATGGCCGTCGAAGACGAAGACGACACGGGCATAGTCGAGTGCATCCGGCGGCTCGGCGCCGTCGACGATGAAGCGGACGGTCGCGCCGTTGATGTTGTCCGGTGCGGTCGAGATCAGCACCGGTTGCCCTTCCGGCTCCTCGCCGGCATCGGTCCCGTGCGGCAGGAAGCTCTCGTCGCGAAAGGTCCACAAATGGGTGTCGAGCGCGTCACGGCGCGCCGGATCGGCGGTCTGCACCGCCACCCTCCAGCCGCGCTCGACGCTCTTTTCCAGAAGCGGCGGCAGGGCATCCTCGAGCTTCGATTCCGTCAGATGGTAAAAGAGAATCTCGGCCAAGGCCCCTGCCCTTTCCAGCATCACGCTTCGTAATTGGCGCGGACCAGTTCGTCGAGCAGGCGCACGCCGAAGCCCGAACCCCAGGACTGGTTGATCTCGTCCGACGGCGAGGCCATGGCCGTGCCGGCAATATCGAGATGGGCCCAGGGCGTGTCCTTGACGAAGCGCTTGAGGAACTGCGCGGCCGCGATCGAACCGGCATGGCGGCCGCTCGAGTTCTTCATGTCGGCGAACTTCGAATCGATCATCTTGTCGTAGTCCTTGCCCATCGGCAGGCGCCACAGCCGCTCATTCGTCGCCAGGCCGGCGGCGAGCAACTTCTCCGAAAGTGCGTCGTCATTGGAAAACAGGCCGGCATGCAGATTGCCGAGCGCCACCAAGACAGCGCCGGTCAGGGTCGCAAGGTTGACCATGAACTCCGGCTTGAAACGGTCATTGCAGTACCAGAGCGCATCGGCGAGCACGAGGCGTCCCTCGGCGTCGGTGTTGATGACCTCGATCGTCTGGCCCGACATCGAGGTGACGATGTCACCGGGACGCTGGGCATTGCCGTCGGGCATGTTCTCGACCAGGCCGATGATGCCGACGACATTGGCCTTGGCCTTGCGGGCGGCGAGCGTGTGCATCAGGCCGGTGACGGCGGCGGCCCCGCCCATGTCGCCCTTCATGTCTTCCATGCCGCCGGCCGGCTTGATCGAAATGCCGCCAGTATCGAACACCACGCCCTTGCCGACGAAGGCGATTGGCTTGTCCTTGGCCTTGCCGCCCTTCCACTGCATGACGACGAGCCGCGGCGGGCGAACCGAGCCCTGCGCCACGCCGAGCAACGCGCCCATGCCGAGCTTCTTCATGTCCTTCTCGCCGAGGATCTCGATGTCGACGCCGAGTGCCTCGAGCTTCTTCGCCGTATCGGCGAATTCTTCGGGCCCCAGCACGTTGGCCGGCTCGTTGACGAGATTGCGGGCGAGGATCACCCCTTCGGCAATGGCCTCGGCATCGACAAAGGCCTTCTTCGCCGCGGCCGCGTCGGAGGTGACGATGGTAACCTTCACGTCCTTGTCGTCCGAAGCGGCGTCATCATCGCCGTTGTTGTCTTTCTTTTTCTTCTTGGTCTTGTAGCTGTCGAACGTGTAGGCCCGCAGCAGCATGCCGAGCGCGAAGTCGGCGGCGGCCTTGGGCGAAATCTCCAGCCCGGAGACGTCGAGGAAAACGGTGGCCTTGTCCGCCCCCTTGAGCAGGCCCGTGGCCTTGCCGCCGGCCTTCAGCCAGTCGTGACCGGTCAGCGCGTCCGCCTTGCCGAGCCCGACAACGACGATCCGATCGGCTTCGGAGCCATGCGGCGCGACGATGTCGAGCGCGCTCATCGATTTGCCGGTGAACTTCGCCACCTTGGCGGCGCGGGCATAGATGCCGGCCGGATCGGCATCGGCCGCACCCGACGGCACATCCGCCTCGACCGTCTTCAACAGCACGGCAACACCACCCGTGACGCGATGGGACTTGGAGAATGTAATGTCGATCTTGCTGGCCATAGGGACTCCAGGGGCATGGATGGATCTTGAGAGAAGAGGAGGCGATCTTGTCCTTTTCCGCCGCGAAGGCAAGGAAAACCCGATATGGTGCCACGACAATCCCCGATGGATGGCCGATGGATCGAACGTGATCGCCGCGCCTCTTGTCATGGCAAGCCGAGTGCGGATAGGTTCCGCCCGCTTCGCGCCGGCCGGGTAGCGCGACAGTTTTTTTTGAGATGGAACCGCTTTGCAGAAGCCAGACTACCATGTCCTGTTCGATGCCGTCCGTCGTGACGCCGACGCCTATCGCGCCTCGGTGCTGGCGCTGGCGCTGTTCGCGTTCTGGTGGCTGCTGCTGGCGATCTTCCATTTCTTCCCCATGCTCGACATTGCCGCCAGCGCCGCCTTCTTCGAGCGTGCCGCGTGCCCGGAAGGCTCGGTGCAAGGTGTGGTCTGCGGCGATTTCCCCTATCGGCTGGACAGGCTGTTCGTCTTCCTGCGCAAGGTGCTGTTCTACGCGCCGTCGGCTGCCGCCGTGGTCGTGGTGATCGCGCTGATCAGGGCCCTGCAGCATCATGGAGCGACTTACGAGCCGCTGAAGGTGCGCCGCTGCAGCCTGTCGCTGATCGCCTTCCTTCTCGGCCCCTATGTCCTGGTGAACCTGCTGCTCAAGAGCTTTTCCGGGCGTCCGCGGCCGCACCAGACGGACCTGTTCGGCGGAGACCTGCCGTTCATGCCTGCGGGCTCGTTCAGCGGGCAATGCGAGAACAACTGCTCCTTCGTCTCCGGCGAGGCCGCCGGTGCCGGATGGCTGATCTGCCTGATCCCGCTTCTGCCGCAGAGGCTGCGCCTCGTCATGGCGCCCGGCATCATCGCCGTGTCGGTGGTGACGCCGGCCTTGCGCTTCAGCTTCGGCGGTCACTATCTATCCGACGTCATGCTCGGCTGGCTGTCGTCCCCGGTCGTCTTCCTGCTGGTCGTGGCCGTGTTCGAAATAGCGCGAGTGAGGAAAAACGCCGTATGACACGCAGGAAAAGCGGAAGCGCGCTGTCGCCAAAATGCCGCAAGCGTCGTAGACAGAGCCAAACCTCACTCGTGGGCGCGATCCGATTGCAGCGCTCCCAGGCAACGGCATGAAGCTTCTCGAACTCTACATCCTGCGGCGTGTCGGCCAGATGTTCCTCACCGCGCTCCTGCCGGTGCTGGCGATCATCTGGACGACGCAGGTTCTGGCGCGAATCAACCTGGTGACCGACAGCGGCCAATCGGTCGGTTCGTTCATGAAGCTGGCGACCCTGATCCTGCCGACCATCATCCCCGCCGTCCTCCCCTTCGCGCTGGTGATCGGGATTACCCAGGCGCTGACGGCGATGAACAATGATTCGGAACTGGCGGTAATCGACGCGGCCGGCGCGCCACGCAGTACGATCACCCGGCCGCTGCTGCTGTTTGCCGCGGCCCTCAGCGTCTTTTCCTTCCTGATGGCCAATTTCGTCGAGCCGAAGCTTCGCGTCGGCACGCGCGAGATGATTGCCGCAGCCTATGCCGACCTCCTGTCGACGGTGATCGAGGAGAAGAATTTCCGCCGCATCGAGGACGGACTCTACGTGCAGATTTCCGAGCGCCTGTCGGGACGGGTGCTGCGCGGGCTGTTCGTCGCCGATTCGCGCGATCCTGCCTATTCGCTCATCTACTACGCCCGCGAAGGCGCCGTCGACGAGAGCGGCACGGCGCTGGTGATGAAGGACGGCGAGGTTCAGCGCAAGACGGCCGAGGGCGAAGTGTCGATCGTGCGATTCGATTCCTATTCCTTCGACCTGTCCGACCTGTCGCAGACCCGCAGCCAGGCCCGGCTGCATGCGATCGACCGGGACCTCTCCTTCCTGCTCAATCCCGATCCCGATGACCCGGACGTTCAGAAGAACGGCGGCGAATACCGCAGCGAGTTGCATCGACGGATGAGCACCTGGGCCATGCCGCTGGTCTTCGCGCTGATTGCGCTCGTCATCTGCGGCAATGCCCGTTCGCATCGCGAATCCCGGCTGCATCCGATGGCCTCGTCGCTCGCCATCGCGCTCGGCCTCTACTGGCTGTCGAACTATACGGTGAAGCTGGCTGAAGGCGACGCGGTCTATGTGCCGCTCGTCTATGCCGTTCCGCTGGTTGGCGGCGGGCTTTCCGCTTTCCTTCTGTTCAGCGGGCGGCAGCTGCGCTTTCCCCGCTTTATCCGCCATCCGGCGGCACGCCTGTGGCACGCCTTGTCGGCATACGTCCCGCGTCGAGAATCATCCGGCAAGGGGTCCGCGCCATGATGTTCACACTCGGCCGCTATTTCTTCCGTCGCTATGTGACGACGATGCTCTGGTTTCTCGCCGGGGTGATCGCCATCGGCTATCTGATCGATTTCAGCGAGACGTCCGGGCGGCTTGCCGGGCGCGGCGTCTTTTCCGTCTGGGGCCTGCTGTGGCTGACGGCGCTTCGCCTGCCGCTGATCCTGCAGCAGACCATCCCCTTCATCACGCTGTTCGTCGGCATGACCACGCTGATCGCCCTCAACCGGAAATCCGAGCTCGTCGTGGCGCGGGCAGCCGGCATCTCCGTCTGGCAGTTCATGACGCCCTTCCTTGTTGGCGCCTTCCTCGTCGGCCTGGCCACCTCCTTCGTCGTCAACCCGCTCGCAGCCTGGGGCCAGCGGCAGGCCTTGCAGATCGAGGCCAGTTCGCGCGAGAGCGGCGGACGGCCTTCCTCCAATGCCGTGCCGTGGCTGCGGCAGATCAGCGGCAAGGCCGATGTCATCATCGGCGCCGAGACAGTGCTCGAGGACGGAACCTTCCTGGTTGACGCCGTGCTGATCCACTTCGACAGCGACGGCCGCATCATCCTCAGACAGGACGCGCATTCGGCGAAATTGAAAGATGGTTACTGGATGCTTACCGACGTGACGGAAACCCGTCCCGGCGACATCCCGACAAGGCTCGCCACAGCCCAGGTCAGTACCAATTTGAAACAGGAATTCGTCCAGGAACGTCTGGCGCAGCCGGAGACCGTTGCTTTTTATGAGCTTTCTCGAAAGATCGCGGTGGCGAAATCATTCGGCGTGTCGACCAAAGCGCTTGAGACGCAATTTCATTCGCTTCTCTCGCTTCCTTTCCTGTTGGTCGCAATGACGCTGATTGCTGCAACCGTTTCATTAAAATTCAGCAGGTTCAACCAGTCACGTTCGGTGATTCTGGGTGGAATCCTGTCCGGCTTCGTGCTTTATGTGGTGACCGTGCTTGTAAAAGCATTCGGAAGCAGCGGTGTCGTACCGCCATTCGTCGCGGCCTGGGTTCCGGTCGTCGTGGCGACGGCCTTGGGAGCGACGATCCTGCTTCATCAGGAGGATGGTTAGTGGCGGTAAGTGACCGCGTGAATATCAGAAGGCTAGCCCTAGCCCTGCTGACGGGTGTCGCCGTGTGCGCATTGGTGTCGCCGGCCGTCGTCGCGCGTGCGCAAGACAGCCAGACGGACGCTTCGCTCGCGACTGGTATTCCCGAAGATGCAAAGCTCCTGCTGGCAGCCAATGAACTGCTTTATGACCGTGACGCCGAACGCGTGACGGCTGTCGGTGGCGTGCAGATCAATTACGGCGGCTACCAGATGGTGGCGCGCAAGGTCGTCTACGACCAGAAGAGCGGTCGCATGACCGCCACCGGCAATATCGAACTGGTCGAGCCGGGCGGCAACCGTATCTATGCCGACACGCTCGACGTGACCGACAATTTCGCTGACGGCTTCGTCGACGCGCTGCGAATCGAGACCACCGACAACACCCGCCTTGCCGCCGAACGCGGCGAGCGGGTGAACGGCACGGACATGATTCTCCACAAGGGCGTCTATACCGCCTGCCTGCCCTGTGCCGACCACCCCGAGCGCCCGCCTCTCTGGCAGGTCAAGGCCGAGCGCGTCATCCAGAACGGCCAGAAGCACACCGTGCGACTGGAGAAGGCACGATTCGAACTGTTCGGCCGGACGATTGCCGTGCTGCCGGCGATCGAAGTGCCCGATCATACGGTCAAGCGCAAATCCGGCTTCCTTTTCCCCGAGATGCGGACCTCGGAAAACCTCGGCTTCGGCCTGACGGTCCCCTATTATTTCGCCATCTCCAACCAGCGCGACGCAACGGTCAAGGCGACCGGC
Organism: Arenimonas sp.; assembly: GCA_019459145.1. GTDB lineage: Bacteria > Pseudomonadota > Alphaproteobacteria > Rhizobiales > Rhizobiaceae > Allorhizobium. The sequence goes on along the minus strand of JAIBEK010000020.1, from coordinate 90,860 downwards.
TTCACCAGCCAGGGCGTTCTGCTGGAGGCGGAGATTCGCCAGCGCTTCGAAAGCGGCACGGCATCGTTGCGCGCCGCCGGCATCGACCAGTTGCACCGCGAGAGTTTCGACTCCAACACGAGCGATGCCAATCGCGACCTGCGCGGGATGGTGGCGTCCGAAGGCAAGTTCGAGATCAATCCGCGCTGGACCTTCGGCTGGGACGTGATGCTGCAGAGCGACAACAACTTCGCTCGTACCTACAGCCTGGAAGGCCTGGACGACACGACGCATACGAACCAGATCTACCTGACCGGTCTCGGCAAGCGCAATTCCTTCGACATGCGCGGCTACTATTTCGACGTGCAGGACGCGGATACGGAAAACACCGCGGAAAAGATGCAGCCGACCGTGCTGCCCTCGGTCGACTATGCCTATTATGCGCCAGAACCGGTCGCCGGCGGCCAGCTTTCTGGCAATCTTAACTTCACCGCCCTGTCGCGGTTCAAGTCGGATGAAGTCGACGTCGATACCAATGGTGACGGAATAGACGACCTGACTCGCTTCCGTGGACTTGACGGCACCTCGAGCCGCCTGACCGGCGAACTCGAATGGAAGCGGACGCTGAGCGTCCCCGGCGGGCTGCAGCTGACGCCGTTGCTTGCCGCGCGTGGCGACGCCTATGGTCTCGACCTCAATGCGCCGGTCGGCTACACCGGCAACTTCACGACCGAGACGGCGGAAACCCGCTACATGCTCACGGCCGGGCTTGAGGCCCGCTACCCCGTCCTGCTCACGACCAACAATAGCAGCCATATCATCGAGCCGATCGGCCAGATCTATGCGCGCAACGACGAGCAACTGGCCGGCCGTCTGCCGAACGAGGACGCCCAGAGCTTCGTCTTTGACGCCACCAACCTGTTCGACCGCGACAAGTTCTCCGGCTATGACCGGGTCGAAGGCGGCACCCGCGCCAATCTCGGCCTGCGCTATACCGGCTCGTTCGACAACGGCTTCGGCGTGCGCGGTGTCGTCGGACAGTCCTACCAGATCGCCGGTCTCAACTCCTACGCGACCGACGACCTCGTCAAGGTTGGCGCCGATTCCGGCCTTGAGACCGATGCCTCCGATTTCGTCGGCATGGCTGGCATCGACATGCCGAACGGCATGTCGGTCGCCACCAATCTGCGCCTTGACGAGCGGACGCTGGCATTGCGGCGCACCGATGCGAACGTCTCCTTCTCCAACGAGAAGCTGCAGACCAGCCTGACCTATTCGCAGATCGCCGCGCAGCCGGAATACGGATTGTCGAAGCGCAATGACGAAATCCAGTCGGCGAGTTCGGTCAAGGTCAGCGAGTACTGGTCGCTGTTCGGCTCCGTCACCTGGGACATCGACGACAGCGTGATCAACCGCAAGGGCATCGGCGTCTCCTATGCCGACGAATGCACGGTGTTCTCGCTCGTCTACTCCGACAAGTACGATCCCGAGGAAGAATCGGCGAGCGACTGGTCGATCGGCGCACGGCTGACTTTCCGCACGCTGGGCGACGTCAAGGTCGGCGACACCGAGCTTTCCGGGTTCAATTAAGCCCGGTTTCCCGGCAAAACCCCTGGCAATTGCGGGCCATCGTCATTGTTTCGCCGCACGGATTGTGCAATCGGTGCGGCAGATTATACTTTCACCAGACTATGCTTAGGCGGGTTGAGCACTGTTTTGCTCCCGCTGGAAAGGAAGACGATGGCCATGGCAAACAAGGGAAAGCGGATTCTGCTCGCTTGCACGGTCGCGCTGGCGATCATTGCGGGTGATGCGTCCGTCGTCAACGTCGCTCAGGCTGCGAGCCAGGTCGTCGCCGTCGTCAACAAGACGGCCATCACCAATGGCGACGTTGCCCGTCGCGTCGCCTTTCTTCGCCTCCAGCGCCGCAAGGGCAATCTGAACCAGATTGCCAAGGAAGAAATGATCGAGGAAGCCTTGAAGCGGCAGGAAATCGCCCGCGTCGGCATGTCGGTCAGCACGTCCGAGGTTGATGCGGCCTATGCGCGGTTTGCCTCTGGCAACAAGCTTTCGCCGCAGCAGATGACCCAGATCCTCGGCCAGGCCGGTGTCGGCGTCGAACATTTCAAGGCCTATATCGCCGTTTCGATGAGCTGGCCGCGCCTGGTCAATGCCCGCTACGGCTCGAAGAACAAGCTGTCGAACCAGGACCTCGTCACCCGCCTCTTGGAAAACAAGCAGAAGCCGGTGACCACCGAATATTTCCTCAAGCAGGTCATTTTCGTCGTGCCCGCGTCGAAGAAGGGCATAACCGGCAAGCGCAAGGCCGAGGCGGAAGCCTCTCGTGCCAAGTTCCCGGGCTGCGACGGCGCCATGGATTTTGCCAAGAACTATCTCGACGTATCGATCCGCAATCTTGGCCGCGTACTCGAACCCGAACTGCCGGCAGATTGGAAGCCGCTGATCGAGAAAGCCAAGGGCGGCACGACCGGTACACGCGTGACCGAGCGTGGGGTCGAATATCTGGCCATCTGCAACCAGCGCAAGGTCTCGGACGACGTGGCGGCCGAAGTCGTGTTCCGCGCCGAGGATCTCGGCAAGGAAAAGCAGGACGACAATCCGAACGCCAAGAAATATCTGGACGAATTGCGCGCGAAAGCACAGATCGTCAACAACTGAGCCGAGTACCGGATGCCCCCTGCCGACCATCTTCCTCTTGCGCTGAGCCAGGGCGACCCGGCAGGCATCGGTCCCGACATTGCGCTCGCCGCTTGGGTGAAGCGGGCGGAGCATCGGGTGCCGCCTTTCCTCTACATTGGCGACCCGGCCGTTCTTGCCGTCCGTGCACGCCAGCTCGAACTCGATGTGCCGCTCAAGGAAACCGACGCAGCCGGCGCGGTCGCCCTGTTCGACACGGCGCTTCCCGTTCTTTCCGTGCCAATCGGCTTCGACGTCGTTGCCGGCGAGCCGCATGTGGCCAATGCCAAGGGCACGATCACAGCGATCGAGACCGCCGTCCAGCTGTGTTTCGATGGCAAGGCGCGCGCCATGGTCACCAACCCGATCGCCAAGTCCGTGCTTTATGAGGCAGGTTTTGGCTTTCCCGGTCATACCGAATTTCTGGCCGAACTCGCCAGGCGCCGCACCGGCGAGACCTATCGCCCGGTGATGATGCTGGCCGGTCCGAAAGTCCGCGCCGTGCCCGTGACGATCCATATCCCGATCAAGGACGTCCCCGGGGCGCTGAGCGAGGCCGTGATCGTCGAAACCTGCCGGATCGTCGCAACCGACCTGCGGAACCGTTTCGGCATCGCCCATCCCCGCCTCGCCGTCGCCGGGCTCAACCCGCATGCCGGTGAAGGTGGCGCGATCGGCCATGAGGACGAGGACATCATCCATCCGGCCATCATGAAGCTGCGCAGCGAGGGCATCGATGCCTTCGGCCCGCTGCCGGCCGACACCATGTTCCATGATGAAGCCCGCCGCCGCTACGACGTCGCCATCTGCATGTATCACGATCAGGCGCTGATCCCGGTCAAGGCCCTCGGCTTCGACGATTCGGTCAATGTCACGCTCGGCCTGCCCTTTGTCCGCACCTCGCCGGACCACGGCACCGCCTTCGGTATCGCTGGCCAGGGCATCGCCCGCGAGGACAGCCTGGTTGCGGCGCTGAAGCTCGCCGACGAGATCAGCCGGACCAGCGAAGCGCAATCCTGATGGCAGCCATCGACGGACTGCCGCCGCTACGCGACGTGATCGCCCGCCACGGGCTCGACGCGCGCAAGGCGCTCGGCCAGAACTTTCTCCTCGACCTCAACCTCACCCAGAAGATCGCCCGCACGGCCGGACCGCTCGAGGGTGTGACAGTGTTCGAGGTCGGCCCCGGTCCTGGTGGCCTGACGCGGGCCATCCTGTCGCTCGGCGCCAAGAAGGTGATCGCGGTCGAGCGCGACCATCGCTGCCTGCCGGCGCTGGCCGAAATCGCCGATCATTATCCCGGACGGCTCGAAGTGATCGAGGGCGACGCGCTGAAGACCGATTTCGAGGCGATGGCGCCGGAGGGCCCGGTGAAGATCATCGCCAACCTGCCCTATAATGTCGGCACGCAATTGCTGATCAACTGGCTGCTGCCGCGCCAATGGCCGCCGTTCTGGCAATCGCTGACGCTGATGTTCCAGCGGGAAGTTGGCCTGCGCATCGTCGCCGACGAGAGCGACGACCATTATGGCCGGCTGGGCGTGCTGTGCGGCTGGCGCACCGAGGCGCACATGGCCTTCGACGTACCGCCGCAGGCGTTCACGCCGCCGCCCAAGGTCACCTCCTCGGTCGTGCATTTGGTGCCGAGGCAGAACCCGCTGCCCTGCGATGTGGAGAAACTGGAACGGGTGACGCAGGCCGCCTTCGGCCAGCGCCGCAAGATGCTGCGCCAGAGCCTGAAATCGCTCGGCGGCGAGGCGCTGCTGGCAAAGGCGGAAATCGATTCGGCGCGACGAGCCGAAACCTTGTCGGTGGAAGAATTCTGCCGCATTGCCAATCTGCTTTGACGGTGCGACGCGGGCGCGCTTATCGCCCGCCTGCGATCACGGTCCGGACCTACGCGCTGCCTTCCGCAGTGCACCCATTCGCTTCCGTGACCAGCCATTCCGCCAGTTGGGCGACGCTTGCGTGACGTGATCTTGAGACAAGCAGCCAGTAGCCGCGCTCTTCGCGATCGAGAACCGCTCCCACCCTGCAGAGCATGCCGCTGTCGATGATCTGATCGACCAGGCCAAGCCAGCCGAGCGCCAGGCCCTGCCCTGCCAGCGCCGCCTGAATGACCATGGCATAGGTATTGAAACTCATGTCGCCGAGCATGGCGTCGGCCTTTCGGCTCGTCCCGACCGCCGTCAGATAGCTCGTCCATTCGAACCACGGCGACGGCACGGCGGCATCCAGATGGATGAGCGGCACGCTCGCCAGGGCACCCGGATCATCGAACGGGCCGTGCCGATCGAGGAAGGCCGGGGTGCAGACCGGCAATACGCGCTCCGGCATCAGCAGGATTCCGTCCTGGCCGAACTCGCCGCGCGATCCGAAGGCAACGGCGATGTCGGAATCCACCTCCCAGTCAGGGGCAAGGCGTTGCGTGGCGACGATCTGCAGATCCAGTTCCGGATGGGCCTGGCGAAACGCATGCATGCGGGGAATGAGCCAGAGGCTCGAAAAGGCATAGTCTGTGCAGAGCCGGATGACCGGTCTGTGGCTGGCGGCACGAATGACCCGCTCCAACTCATCCAGTTCCGCGACCGTGCGGGCGGCGACGTCGAACACCCGCCGTCCCTCGTCAGTCAGTGCCACGCCACGATGCAGCCGGCTCAGCAGGGGCACACCGAAACTCTGCTCCAACTGGCGGATCTGGTAGCTGACCGCCGGCTGACTCAATCCCCGTGCGCGTGCGGCGGCGGACAAGGAACCGCGTCGGCCGATCTCGACCAGAAGCCGCATCCACCCGAGGTCAACCGCCGCTTCTGCCATAAATGATCCTTATGTCCGCGATCCAAAATCTCCAGCTTCACAGCTTAGTGTAGTTTCCGTTTCAATAAACCTATCGAATGTCAAAAAAGAGGGAACGAAGACATGCATCAGAAGACAGGCATGACCAGACTCTGGCTCAGCGGCGTCGCGGTCGCCGTTTCCATCTGCGCAGCCGCACCGGCTGTGGCCGCCGATGCCGAGATCTGCAAGACGATCCGCCTCTCCGATCCCGGCTGGACCGACATCACCGCCACCAATGGCGTGGCATCCGTGCTGCTCGAAGCGCTCGGCTACCAGCCCGAGGTCAAGACGCTTGCCGTTCCGATCGGATACCAGTCGATGAAGAACGGCGAGATCGACGTCTTCCTCGGCAACTGGATGCCGGCGCAACAGGCCTTCATCGACGATCTCAACGCGGCCAAGGCGGTCGAGGTGCTCAACAAGAATCTCGAAGGCGCCAAGTTCACCCTGGCGGTGCCGACCGCCTCGGCCGAAAAGGGCGTCAAGGACTTCGCCGACCTCGAAAAGCATGGCGACGAGTTCGAACGCACGATTTACGGCATCGAGCCCGGCGCGCCGGCCAATCTCAACATCCAGAAGATGATCGATGCGGGCGAATTCGGGCTTAAGGACTGGAAACTGGTGGAATCCGGCGAGCAGGCCATGCTGTCCCAGGTCGAGCGAGCGACTAAGGCGGGCAAGGGCGTGGTCTTCCTTGCCTGGGCCCCGCATCCGATGAACGAGCGTTTCCAGATCACCTATCTCTCCGGCGGCGACGCCCATTTCGGCCCCAATTATGGCGGCGCCGAAGTCTACACGCTGGCGCGGACGGGCTGGTCGGAAAGCTGCCCGAATGCGGCCGGCCTGTTCAAGCAGTTGAGCTTCGAGGTGAGCATGGAGAACGTGCTGATGGGCGAGATCCTCGGCGGCAAGGAAGCCAAGGAGGCAGCAATCGCCTGGCTCAAAACAAACCCTGCCGTACTCGAAGGCTGGCTGTCCGGCGTGACCACCCTCGACGGAAAGCCAGGCGCGGAAGCCGTCAAATCGTCTCTCGGGCTCTGACATGGACCGTGTCGTGCAATCCCGCCCGAACATTCTGGTGCTGATGGTCGACCAGTTCAACGGCACGCTCTTCCCCGACGGGCCGGCCGCGTTTCTCCAGGCACCGCATCTGAAATCCCTGGCGAAGCGCTCCGTGCGCTTCGCCAATACCTATACGGCCAGCCCGCTCTGCGCGCCGGCGCGGGCCTCGTTCATGTCGGGGCAATTACCGAGCCGCACCCGCGTCTACGACAATGCAGCCGAATTCGCTTCGGACATTCCGACCTATGCCCACCATCTGCGCGCGGCGGGCTATGAGACCAGCCTGTCGGGCAAGATGCACTTTGTCGGACCCGACCAGTTGCACGGCTTCGAGGAGCGGTTGACGACCGACATCTATCCCGCCGATTTCGGCTGGACGCCGGACTATTCCAAACCGGGCGAGCGCATCGACTGGTGGTACCACAACCTCGGCTCGGTCACCGGGGCGGGGGTGGCCGAGATCACCAACCAGATGGAATATGACGACGAGGTCGCCTATCACGCCACGCGCCGGCTCTACGACCTCTCCCGCGGCCAGGACGGCCGACCGTGGTGCCTGACGGTCAGCTTCACCCACCCGCACGACCCTTACGTGGCGCGACGTAAGTTCTGGGACCTGTACGAGGACTGCCCGGCGCTCGACCCCACGGTTCCGGCCATCCCCTATGGACAGCAGGACCCTCACTCGAAACGGCTGATGGATGCCTGCGATCATACGGCCTTTGCCATCAGCGACGAGGACATCCGCCGCGCCCGACGCGGCTACTTTGCCAACATCTCCTATGTCGACGAGAAGATCGGCGAGATCCTGGACGTGCTGGAGCGGACCCGGATGGCGGACAATACAGTGATCCTGTTCGTCTCCGACCACGGCGATATGCTCGGCGAGCGCGGCCTGTGGTTCAAGATGAACTTCTTCGAAGGTTCGGCCCGCGTGCCGCTGATGCTGTCGGCGCCTGGACTGGAGGCGAGACTGGTGGCCGAGCCGGTTTCGACGCTCGACGTGACGCCGACTCTGGCCGGTCTTGCCGGCATCGACATGTCGACGCTCGCGGCCTGGACCGACGGCGAGGATCTTATGCCTCTTGCCCAGGATAAGGGCGTGCGCGGCGCCGTGCCGATGGAATATGCCGCCGAGGGATCGATCGCGCCGCTGGTCGCCATCCGGGACGGCCGTTTCAAGCTGACGCTGTGCGATACCGATCCGCCGATCCTCGTCGATCTGGAAAGCGACCCGCTGGAACTGCGCAATCTGGCAGGTAAGCCGGCCCATGCCGGGACCCTGCGGCACCTCGAAGCCCTGGCGGCGGAGCGCTGGGATCTCAAGCGCTACGATGCCGCCGTGCGCGAGAGCCAGGCGCGCCGCCACGTCGTCTATGCGGCATTGCGCAACGGGGCTTACTTCCCCTGGGACTACCAGCCGCTACAGAAGGCCTCGGAGCGCTATATGCGCAATCACATGGACCTGAACATTCTCGAGGAAAGCCAGCGCTTTCCGCGCGGCGAATAGGTCGGGGCAATGGACGGCGCGCGGCGCGCCGTCTGAAGAGCCTCGAAGCGGAGTGCTCGCCCTGCGGAATCATGGACCCACAAGAAGCGCCAACGGGGGCCTCGAGGCCCCCGTCGACATTTTGGATGGATGAACCGGTCACGCGGCGCGCAGGGAACGGCCGCGGCTGACCTCTGCCAGACGGAACAGTGCCAACTGTTCGTTCAGCCGGTCCGCCTCGTTGGCAAGGCCGTGCGTGGAGGCACTGGTTTCCTCGACCATGGCGGCATTCTGTTGCGTCACCTGGTCCATCTGCCCGACGGCGGCGCTGATCTCGCCAAGCGCGGCGGACTGCTGGCGGGCGGCAGAGACGATCGCCATGATCTCGTCATTGATCGTTTCCACATGGGACTCGATGCCCTTCAGCGCCTCGCCGGTCTGCCCGACCAACGTCACGCCGGTCCTCACCTCACCTGCGGATCGAGCAATCAGTTCCTTGATCTCACGCGCGGCATGGGCGGATCGCTGGGCGAGTTCGCGCACTTCCTGCGCGACGACTGCAAAACCCTTGCCGGCATCGCCTGCACGGGCCGCCTCGACCCCGGCATTGAGGGCCAGAAGATTGGTCTGGAAGGCGATGTCATCGATGACGCCGATGATTTGGCCGATCTGCCCGGAGGACTGCTCGATCCGCCCCATGGCGTCCACGGTTTCCCTAACGACGGCCTCGGAGTGCTGCGCGTCCACCGTCGCCCGCTGGACCAGACCACCGGCGTGTTCCGCCCGGCGGCTGACGTCGCGAATTCCCGAAGTGATCTCGGTGATCGAAGCGGAGGCCTCCTCCAATGCCGCGGCCTGGCGCTCGGTGCGCTGGGCAAGGTCGTCGGCGGCCTGGCGGATTTCCAGCGAGCCGTGGTGGATCGTCGACGTGCTTTCGCTGATCGAGGAAATCACCGTCTGGAGCTGGTCCAGCGAGGCGTTGAAGTTGAGCCGCAGCGCGTCCAGCGCCGGCGCAAAGCTCCGGTCGATGCGCTGCGTCAGATCGCCGGCGGAGAGATGGTCGAGACCGATGCCGAGTTGCTCTACCGCGAAGCCGATCTCGGCGGCACGTTCGGCCCGCTCGCTCTCGGCTGCATCGCGCCGGGCCTGTTCGGCTTGAGCCAGGCGAGCCTCCTCCTCGCGCTCACGCCGGACACGGTCGTGCGACATGGTGATGAAGCTGCCGACAGCCTGCCCCATCGCCCCGATCTCATCCCTGCTGTCGGACTGCGCCAGCTTCACGTCGACTTCGCCGGTCGCCAGCTTTTTCATGGCATTGGTCAACACGCCCAGCGGCCGGATCACGGTAAAGGCGAGCGATACGGCAAAGAGGAAGGCCAGCAGCACACCGCCGAGGCTGAGAACCAGCACGGTGACGAAGCTCCGCATTTCAACGGCGGCAATGTGTTGGGCCTTGGCGACGATCGCCTCGAGGGTCACGTCTTCCGCCGTCTTCATGCGCTGGATGCGCTCGCTCGCCAAGGAAAACCAGGTCGAAGCCTCCAGGCCGCCCAGATCGCCCGCGACACCACCCTTGAGGATGCGCGCGCGCATCTGTTCCAATGCCTCACCATTACCCTGCAACTCGGCCAGCACCTGTTGGCGCAGGTCCACAGGCAGAAGTTCGAGATAGGCGTCGAGCAGCGCCGTCTGCGCGCCGAACAGACCGGCAAAACCCATGAAGCGCTGTTCGTCGATGCGACCGGCGGACAGGAAGGCGTTTCCGAGCGCGCGCTCCTGGCCCGCCAGTTCCTTGGCGTTCATCAGGAGATTGTAGGCGAGCAGGTGCCCGAACGTGCCCTGGCCGCCGATCGCCAGCGAATAGTCGCGCGAAAGATCGGTCAGTTCGCCGATCAGGCCCGTGTAGAAGCCGAAAGCATCGGCAGGCGCGGCAGAGAGCCCGTCGACCGCCTTGCGTCGATCCGCCAACTGGAGCAGTTCGGCCGAGACGCGATCGGCGCTGGCCTTGAGAGAGGAATTGCCGTCAGCAACGACCAAGGCGAGAACGCCGGTCATGGCGGCGACGTGGGGATCGCTCTTGCCACGGGCAGCGGCCAGGGCATCAGCGCCCGACTTGCCCTGCGCACCGAGGAAGCCGGCCGTCTGGCCGCGCTCGACCTGCAAGGCATGCACCAGGTTGCCCAGGGTCGAGATCTCCTCCGTGGCCTCGACCAGGCGCTCAGCGTGGCGGTAATTGTCATGGCTGGCGCTCATCTGCATCCAGGCCAGCACGACCACCGCCACGAGCGGAACAGCCATGGCCGCAGCGAGGCGCCATTTCACGGATATGTCTTTCAAACGCATTTTCTCGTCTCACGATGGGAGGACGGCACGCTCTCGGCGGGCCTTTTCGCGAAAACAAGTAAACGGCGCTCAACTATTAATTTTAGCTGAAGCTTATTTTGTATTTTCTAGCCCTATCGAAGCCAGTGCGCGCATGGGCCGCAGTCAGCGCCCGTCGGACTCGACGAGCGTGCTGACGAAGTCGAACAGGCCATGACGGCGGTCCCGGCGAAGCCGTTCGGCCTTGACGATCGACTGGACGGCATCGAAGGCCGTCTGCAAATCGTCGTTGACGATGACATAGTCATATTCGCGCCAGTGGCCGATCTCGGAGCGGGAATTGGCAAGCCGCGTCTGGATGACCTCCTCGGTATCCTCGGCGCGGCGATGCAGGCGCGATTGAAGCTCGGTCATGGTCGGCGGCAGGATGAAGATCGACACCACGTCGGCCTTCATCTTGTCCTGCAACTGCTGCGCACCCTGCCAGTCGATGTCGAACAGCATGTCGCGACCCTCGGACATGGCAAGCTCGACCGGTTCGCGCGGCGTGCCGTAGTAATTGCCGTGGACTTCGGCCCATTCCAGCAGTGAATCCGAATCGCGCATGCGCTCGAATTCGCGCTGCGAGGCGAAGTGGTAGTGAACCCCCTCGATCTCGCTCTGCCGCCGCTGGCGCGTCGTGACGCTGACCGACATGCCGATCTGGCGGTCGCGCTCCATCAGCGTGCGCGCAATCGTCGACTTTCCCGCGCCCGAAGGCGACGAGATCACCAGCATCAACCCCCGGCGCGCGATCTGGACGACCGCCCCCTTGCCCTCTGCCATCAGTTCACTCCAAATTCTGGACCTGTTCGCGGAACTGGTCGATCACGACCTTCAGCTCGATGCCCGCGGCGGTCACGGCCACGCCATTCGACTTCGAACAGATGGTATTCGATTCGCGGTTGAATTCCTGCGCAATGAAATCGAGCTTGCGGCCGACGGGGCCGCCCAGCGCCAAAAGATCGCGCGCGGCGGCGACATGCGCCTTCAGCCGGTCGATCTCCTCGCGCAGATCGGCGCGGGTGGCCAGAAGGGCCACCTCGGCATGGAGCCGGTCCCGGTCGAGCGTGGCGGCCGCGCCGATCAGCGTGGCGATCTGGCTCTCCAGACGTCGGGCGATCTCGCCCGGCTGGCGCGACGGGTCGGCCTCGACGGTCAGCGCCAGTTCCTCGATGCGCGTCACCTGGTCCGAAAGCAGGCGACAGAGCGCGTCGCCCTCGATGCGCCGCATCTCACACAGCCCGTGCACGGCCTGCTCCAGGCCGGCGAGAATATCCGCCTCGCGCCGGGCAACCGCCTCGGCGTCGTCGGCCGCTTCCTTGAATTCGACCAGACCGCGGATCGACAACAGGGCGTCGAGCCTGAGCGGCGCCGGATCGACAAGCGCCGCACCGAGTTCGTCCCTCAATTTCAACAGAGCATCGAGCGCGTCGCGATTGAGCACGGCTTCGACGCGGTTCTCGCTGACCTGCACGGTCAGTCCGACCTGGACATTGCCGCGGGCGACAAACTGCGAGACCAGACGCCGGACTTCGCCCTCGTAACTCTCCATGCCCTGCGGCAGGCGCATCCGAATGTCGAGACCCTTGCCATTGACCGAGCGCAGTTCCCAGGCCCAGCGATACCGGCCGCTGGTTCCCTCGCTCCGGGCAAAGCCGGTCATGGATTGCAGTGCCATCGCCGTGTCCTTGGTTTGCTGGTCAGCTCTTTTTCTTCTTTGCCGCCGCCGCGTCCGGATCGGCTTCCGGCGGCGCATCGACCGCCGCACCCGGATCCTCTCCGCGTTCGGCCTCGATCTTGCGCCAGGCGCGCACATTCGCGTTGTGCTCATCGAGCGTCGCGGCGAAGACATGGCCTCCGGTGCCGTCCGCGACGAAGTACAGATCCTTGGTCTTCCACGGATGGGCGACGGCCTCGAGCGCGGCGCGGCCCGGATTGGCGATCGGACCCGGCGGCAGTCCCTTGATGACGTAGGTGTTGTACGGCGTTTCCTTCTTCAGATCCGACTGGTAGATCGGCCGATCGGACGGCTTGCCGTCGCCGCCGAACAGGCCGTAGACGATCGTCGGGTCGGACTGCAGCCGCATGCCCTTGGCCAGGCGATTGATGAAGACGGACGAGACATGGGCGCGTTCGTCGTCCTTGCCGGTCTCCTTCTCGACGATCGAGGCGAGCGTGACGAACTCCTCCTTCGTCTTGATCGGCAGGTCGGGATCACGCTTCTCCCAGATCTGGTCGACGAGCCTTGCCTGCGCCGCCGCCATCTGGCTGACGATCTCGGTGCGCTTGGTGCCGCGCGAGAACTTGTAGGTATCCGGGCGCAGCGAACCCTCGACCGGCAGTTCGGCCGGCAGTTCGCCTTCCAGAACCGGATCGTCCGCCAGCCGCTTGAACATCTGCTTGACGGTGAGCCCCTCCGGCAGCGAAACGGAATAGAGGATGGACTTGCCCGATTTCAGCAGGTCCATGACCTCCTTCATCGAGGCGGACGCCTTGATCTCGTATTCGCCAGCCTTGAGGCTCTCGCCTTCCTTGAGGTAGGTCGCCGTGACATGGCGGAAAATGCGGGAATCGGTGATGATACCGTTGCGCTCCAGGCTGCCGGCAATCTCGGCCAGGCCCGCGCCGCTGCGCACGACGAAATTGGTGTTGGTGGCGAGCGGACCGGGATCCTGATAGGCCGACATCGCATAGAAGAACACGGCGACCGCGATCACGCAGACCGCCACCACCATCGTCATCAGAAAGTTGAGGAAAATCACCACCTGGCTGCGCGCCTTGCGGGAACGACGGGGCGGAGCGGGAACCCGCTCCGGACGGAGCGCTTCGGTCGGAGATTTCGGAATGATCGGCCCCTTTGCAGACGTTTCCGCTCCGCGGCCAAAGGAGACCCCGCTGTTCTGGCTATCGTCGGTCACAGGCAATCCTCTTCAGTTCGGTATCGCTGCTGTCTGGCCAAGCAATACGGCAAAAAGCAGGTGGAAGCGGGACTTGCGTCCCGGCTTCGACAAACTTTGCCATGCGCGCGGCGCTCAGCCCTCGTAGCGCCGAAGCACCAGCGAGGCGTTCGTACCGCCAAATCCGAAGGAGTTGGACAGCGCGACGTTGATTTCGCGCTTGCGCGCCTTGTGGGGCACGAGATCGATCGCCGTCTCGACATCGGGATTGTCGAGGTTCAGCGTCGGAGGTGCGACATTGTCGCGAATGGCAAGCGCCGAGAAGATCGCCTCCACGGCACCCGCCGCACCCAGAAGGTGGCCGATCGCCGACTTGGTCGAAGACATCGATATCTTCGATGCCGATTCGCCAACCAGACGTTCGACCGCACCAAGTTCGATGGTGTCGGCCATGGTCGATGTGCCATGGGCGTTGATATAGTCGACATCGGCCGCCGTCAGGCCGGCGCGCTTCAGCGCCATGGTCATGCAGCGGAAGGCGCCGTCGCCGTCCTCGCAAGGAGCGGTGATGTGGAAGGCGTCGCCCGACAGGCCGTAACCGACCACTTCGGCATAGATCTTGGCGCCGCGCGCCTTGGCGTGCTCGAGCTCTTCGAGCACGACGATGCCAGCACCCTCACCCATGACGAAACCGTCGCGGTCCTTGTCATAGGGGCGCGAGGCGGCCTTGGGATCATCGTTGCGCGCTGTCGAAAGCGCCTTCAAGGCGGAAAAGCCGGCGAGCGAAATGCGGCTGATCGGGGATTCCGTACCGCCGGCTACCATGACGTCGGCATCGCCGAACATGATCAGCCGTGCCGCGTCGCCGATCGCGTGCGCTCCGGTGGAACAGGCGGTGACGACCGAATGATTGGGACCGCGCAGCTTGTGGCGGATCGAAACCTGGCCGGAGGCAAGATTGATCAGGCGGCCGGGAATGAAGAAGGGCGACAGGCGACGCGGACCCTTGTCACGCAGGATGTAGCCTGCCTCGACGATGCCTTCGATGCCGCCGATGCCCGAACCGATCAGCACGCCCGTGGCGCATTGGTCGTCGTCGGTCTTCGGATGCCAGCCCGCGTCGTTCAGCGCCATGTCGGCGGCGGCGATCGCATAGATGATGAAATGATCGACCTTGCGTTGCTCCTTGAGCTCCATCCAGTCGTCGGGATTGAAGGCGCCCTCGGCATCGCCGGTCGGGATACGACAGGCGACCTTGGCCGGCAGGTCATCGACCTCGAATTCGGTCACGAGGCGGGCACCACTTTCGCCGGCGAGAAGTTTCGACCAGGTCAGTTCAGTTCCACACCCCAGCGGAGATACCATGCCGGTACCGGTGATAACGACACGTCTCATCGCCCGTAGTCCACCCCACTCTTGCAGTCGATGCCATCAGAAAACAGTAAGGCCCGCAGGTCGCGGGCCCCGGCGGTACAGGCAGCGTGAGCCGCCTCGCCGCTATGCTTGCAATCGATCAGGGCTGAGCCTTCTCGATGAACTTCACGGCGTCGCCGACCGTCAGGATCGAGTCAGCCGCATCGTCCGGGATCTCGACGCCGAATTCTTCTTCGAAGGCCATGACCAGTTCGACCGTGTCGAGCGAGTCCGCACCCAGATCATCGATGAAGCTTGCGCCTTCAACAACCTTTTCAGCGTCTACGCCGAGATGATCAACAACAATTTTCTTAACGCGTTCTGCGATATCGCTCATGTCGGTTTCCTCGACCTTCTTAATCTCAGGGGCGTCTGGACGACTTCCCTACCCTGTTCAAACCGGCGAACACTTCATTGCCACCGGCAAACCCGTTCAGCCCCGTCTCAATGAACCAACCATACAATCAAGTGCATAGCAATCGCCTTGGGAGACGGAACGACTGTTCACAGTCATGGCCCGCTTAACACGGTTTAGCCGCGCCGCAAAGCCAGAAAAATCGCGCGAGGCCAGTGCTCAACACCCAATTGGAAGATGTGCAGCACGGCAGCATGTTCAAGCGGTTTGCCCGCAAGGGGACCGCACGGACGGACTGCCGCTGTGCCATCCATGAGTCCCCGCGGGAGAACAAGCGGGAATGGATGACCAGCCCGCTTGCCGCCTTCCCATGGAATTTGACGCCGATCAAGGGTGATCGGGTGCGATTGTCGTATCCATTGGCGAACTTGGAGGGGGGAGATCGTGGATGCGCGGTGAAAGAACAGTGCGGGGCGCCTTGCAGGCATTGGTGGCCTTGCTGATCACCTTGGCGTTTAATATCTCTGCACTTGTGCTCGATTGCGCGCCAATAGCCCTGGCGCAAACCGCGACGACGCCGGCGCCCCCGCAGTTCGACGTGCGGCCCGACTATGTGGGCATGGCCGACAACTTCCTCTCCGGCGCTACCGGCTGGTCTCCCGGTGCGTTGGGGCGTTATCTGGACGCCAAGGCCATGAGCGAGATCGGCCTCCTGGTCGGGAATGGCGACTACGGCGCAGCGAGCGACAAGGCTCTGCACTATCTGGGCGAAAAGGCGGTGGCGAGCGTCCCGGTCATCGGCCAGTGGTATGCGCTCGGGCAACTCGGCAAGGGGCTTGGCGACTGGGCCATTGACCACTTCGGCTCGGCCCGCTTCGACAGCGCCTTGAACTCTCTCTCAGCGCATTTTTCCGAGGCCGACTGGAACAGGCCCTATGGCGATCCGGGCCTCGACATCGAACTGGTGATCATCGAAAACGCCAATCTGCTGACCTTCATCGACAAGCAGAGCGGCGGCGGGCATTCGCCCGACGAACTGCGTCGGATGCTCTGGGACATGCTGAGAGCCCGGCACCAGTTCGAAGCACTGGCCGATCACTTCGGCCTGAGCGGCGGCGAACGCACCTACGAGACCATCGCCAGGCGCTATGACGAGCAGATGCGGGTCAATGCCGAGGCCGCGCGCATGATCGAGGCTGACCGCGTCGTTGCCGAGAAAAGGCGGCTTGAGGAGAAATGGCGGGTGGAACAGGCGCATCTGGCCAAGAAAGAGGCCGACGAGAAGGCGCGCAATGCCGAAACCTGCAATGCCTGGCTCGGCAAGATTGCCTTCGACCCGGATCGGCATCTGCCGCGGCCTGCAGACGACGTGGTGAAAGAGCTTTGCGGCGAGGCGCCGCCTGTCGCGCCCGCGACCGGTGCGGACGACATTTCCACCGACATCATTGCCCCTCAACCGGCCTCCAGCGATCAGGCGCCGGACTTCTCGCCAACGAATGGCACGGCGGGCGACCTCGCCTGGCAGATTGAAAGCTCGGCCGGCGCACGCAAAACAACCTTCCGCCTGACCGTCACCAATACCGGCCGCGGACCGATCGAGGGCGTCGGCATGGAGGCCGGCCCCAGCGGGCCCTACAAGAGCGGCGGCGTCGTCGCCGGCGCGTCGCGCAGCGTGCTACTACCCGGGCAATCGCGCAGGTTCGACATTGTCGCCACAGGCGACGTCAAGGCCGTCGCGATCTCGGTGCAGACCGGCAAAGGACCTGTGGCCAGCATTTCCCGGCCCTGCCTGCATGAGACCGGCATTGTCGGCGATGGCCACTATAGCGGCAGCTATTCCGGCCTCGGCAATGACGGCCGCATCGCGCTTACCGTCACCGGAGGAACCGTCACCGGCACACTGGTGGGGAGCTTTGCCGACGATGCACAGTCGCTCGCGATCAGTTGCGCGATCTCCGGTACCTATAATCCTGAGACCGGGACCTTGTCAGCGCAATGGGGCGGAACAGCCGTTGGCGCCTACAAGGGCGAGAACGGAGCAAAGATCAACGAGGCACTGGCCGGCGCCCTTTCCGGATCGCTGAAGGACAACACCTTCAGCGGGACCTGGGTGGGCGGCAGCCAGTTTTTGGAAGCGGAGGGACAATGGAGCGCATCGAGATGACCACCCAAACGACAAAACGCCTACGACGGCTCATCGCCTCGACGGCGATTGCTGCAGCCTGCCTTCTTGCCCTTCCCGCAGCCGCCGATCAATTGGAGGAGACCTATTGGGGCATGATACGCAGTCGAAGCGATGCGCAGTCCTTCGAGAACTACCTGTCGCGCTTCCCTGACGGGGCGCATGCCGCCGATGCACGGGCCCGGATCGAGGCACTCAAGTCCGGCGAGGCACCGAGCACGGCCCCAACGGTAACGCCGGCTCCCGCGCCCGCATCGCCCTCAGAGCCGGCGAACTTGGGAACCACGACGGCCGATCCGGCTGCCCTTATCGAGCAAACGCTGGAACAGGCCGTCGCAGCCCAATCCCGTGGCGACCTCAAGGAGGCGGCGCGGCTCTTCGGGCAGGCGGCCGAGGCGGGATCGGCGCTGGCCCATATGCAACTTGCCAACATGATGGAACTCGGCGCTGGCGTGCCACAGGACTACAGGGGAGCGCTCGCCCATTACGAGGCAGCTGCCGCCCTGGGCGATGTCGGCGGTTATGTCGCCGTCATCAACGCCAAGAACATGGACTACCAGCCCGATTCGACCTTCGATCCGGCCGGGGCGGCGCGCTTCATTCTCGAACTTTCGCGGATCGACCTTGCCGCGGCCCTTAGCACGCTGGACCGCATGGGCTCAGCAACGCTTTCCAGCCTTCAGCAGCAGATGGCCCGGGGCGGTTTCTACACGGGCAAGATCGATGGACAGACCGGGCCCGGCACCCGCGCGGCGCTCGAGGCCCATGCCAGGGCCGGCGCGGCAAAACCGCCTTCGTCGGCGCCGTCCGTTGGACAGCCAATCGTCACCAGGAAGGGCGTCGGCGGCATTACCCGTGACACGTCCTATGATGCGGACGCCATGCGGGCCGCCCTGCCCGGCTATGAAATCGCCGTCCGGCGCGTGACGCTGGAGGGCGTAAGCCAGGTGTCATTCACCGCCCGAAAGAACGGCCAGGACGTCATGCGGATCGAAGGCATGGACGGACGCATCTCGCATGTCCAGGTCACGGGATCTGGCATCGCCGATGAACACGGCATGACCGTCGGCCTCTCCACCTTCAAGGATTTCACCGGAGACGTCGAGGAGCGCTGCCTGGTCAACGAAATGCGCGACGGTTCGTCGGCGGTCTCCTGCGAGAGCGCGACCCCCGCCATCACCTATGCCTTCGCCGCCGCCTCTCCGGTCCGTGTGGACGCCAATGGCAGCGTGCGACGAAGCTCCGTGCCGCCGCAATCCGTGCTGGTGCGTATCACCTGGTATCCGATGGACTGAGAAAAACGACAAATGCCCGCGGCCGGTGCCGCGGGCGTTCGTTCCTGAAAGATTGAAGAGACGCGAGGGGCGTTCAGATCATCGCCATGCCGCCGTTGACGTGCAGGGTCTGCCCGGTCATGTAGCTCGCCTCGTTGGACGCGAGATAGACGACGGCGGAAGCGACTTCTGCGCCGGTGCCCATGCGACGCATCGGGATGGCGCCCATGATGGCGTCCTTCTGCTTGTCGTTGAGCTTGCCGGTCATGGCGCTCTCGATGAAGCCCGGCGCGACGCAGTTGACGGTCACGTTGCGGGTAGCGATTTCCTGGGCGAGCGACTTGGAAAGACCGATCATGCCGGCTTTCGAGGCGCAGTAGTTGGCCTGGCCCGGATTGCCGGTGACACCGACGACCGAGGTGATGTTGATGATGCGGCCGAAGCGGCGGCGCATCATCGGATGGGTGAGTTCGCGGGTCAGACGGAAAACGGCGGTCAGGTTGACTTCGAGAACGCTGTCCCAGTCGGCGTCGGCCATGCGGACGAACAGGCCGTCCTTGGTGATGCCGGCATTGTTGACCAGGATGTCGACGCCTTCGAGCTCGGCCTCGGCCTTTTCACCCAGCGCCTTGACCTCGTCGCGGTCGGACAGGTTGGCCGGGAAGATCTTGACGCGATCGCCCAGTTCGGCAGCCAGCGCCTCGAGCTTTTCGACGCGCGTGCCGTGCAGGCCGACGATCGCGCCCTGCGCATGCAACTGGCGGGCGATCTCTTCGCCGATGCCACCGGTCGCGCCGGTGACGAGAGCCTTGCGGCCGGTCAGGTCAAACATGGTCTTGTTCCTTGTTCCAGATCATCCAGACGTTCAGCCGAGAAGCGCGGCGAGTGCCGCGTCGATATCGGCCGCAGAATTGACGGCAATGCCGCTGACGTTCTTGTCGATGCGGCGGGCAAGCCCGGTCAGCACCTTGCCGGAGCCGATTTCATACAGCGTCGTGACGCCGTTGGCACCGAACCATTCGACCGTCTCGCGCCAGCGCACCTGGCCGGTCACCTGCTCGACCAGCAGGCCGGCAATCTCTTCGGCGCTGGTCACGGGCGCTGCGCGCACATTGGCGATCAGCGGCACGACCGGATCGTGCTTCTCGACCTTGGCCAGTGCCTCGCGCATGGCCTCGGCGGCAGGCGCCATCAGGGCCGAGTGGAAGGGAGCCGAGACCGGCAGCATGATGGCGCGCTTGGCGCCTTTTTCCGTGGCAAGTGCCGCTGCTTTCTCGACGGCGGCCTTGGCGCCGGAGATGACCAGTTGGCCGCCGCCATTGTCGTTGGCGATCTGGCACGGACCGGCGGCGGAAGCATCCTTGCAGACGGCCTCGACGTCGCCGTGCTCGAGCCCGATGATCGCCGCCATGGCGCCCTCACCGACGGGAACGGCGGCCTGCATGGCATTGCCACGGATGCGCAACAGGCGGGCGGTATCGGCGAGCGAGAAGGTGCCGGCGGCACAGAGTGCGGAATACTCGCCAAGCGAATGGCCGGCGACGAAGGATACCTTGGACTTGAGGTTGAGGCCGCGCGCCTGCATGACGCGGATCACCGCCATCGACACGGCCATCAATGCCGGCTGGGCGTTGGCGGTCAGGGTCAAGGTCTCTTCCGGGCCGTCGAACATGGTGGCGGACAGCTTTTCACCCAGCGCCTCGTCGACCTCGGCAAAAACCGCCCGGGCTTCCGCATAGGTTTCGGCAAGCTCCTTGCCCATGCCGACGGCCTGACTGCCCTGGCCGGGGAAAGTGAATGCAATGCTCATGGGGGTATTCCTTCTCGGGGATGATGTTCTTCCCTGGCTTTTTTCTTTTCCCTTTGACGTGTTTTGCCAGTGAGTCAAGACCGGGGGCCGACGGTGCGCTTTTTGCCCACGGAACGGATTCGTCTCATTTTGCCCTTGCGAATGATCGAAGCGCCCCTAGATTTCCGCCGGACCTCCTTACCTTTCCGAAGCCCCCACCACGGATTCCCTTTTCATGAAGTACAACACACTCGGCCGCACCGACATTTCCGTCTCCGAAATCTGCCTCGGCACCATGACATGGGGTTCGCAGAACTCGGAGGCCGAAGCCTTCGAGCAGATGGACTATGCCATCGAGCACGGCGTCAATTTCTTCGACACCGCCGAACTCTACCCGACCACGCCGCTTTCGCCCGAGACCTACGCATTGACCGAAACGATCATCGGCAACTGGTTCGCCAGGACCGGCAAGCGCAAGGACATCGTGCTCGCCACCAAGGTCGCCGGCGCCGGTCGACCCTATATCCGCGGGGGCAAAGCGATCACCGGCGATTCGATCCGTGAGGCGGTGGATGCCAGTCTCAAGCGCCTGCAGACCGACCATATCGATCTCTACCAGATCCACTGGCCAAACCGCGGACATTTCCACTTCCGCCAGTCCTGGACCTACAATCCCTTTGGCCAGGACCGCGAGCGCACGCTTGCCGACATGAACGAGAAGCTCGAAGCGCTCGACGCATGCGTCAATGCCGGCAAGATCCGCGCCATCGGCCTGTCCAACGAGACCACCTGGGGCACGCAGAAGTTCATTGCGCTTGCCGAGGCGCACGGGCTGCCGCGCGTCGCGACCGTGCAGAACGAATACAACCTGCTCTATCGCCACTACGACCTCGACATGGCGGAACTCTCGCACCACGAGGATGTCGGTCTGCTCGCCTATTCGCCGCTCGCCGCCGGGCTTTTGAGCGGCAAATATCTCGGCGGAGACAAGCCGGCGGGATCACGCGCCGCAATCAACGGCGATCTCGGCGGCCGCCTTCAGCCGCTGCAGGAACCGGCGGTCCAAGCCTATGTGGACATGGCACGCAAGCACGGCCTCGACCCCTCGCAACTGGCGATCGCGTTTTGCCTGACCCGCCCCTTCATGGCCTCGGTCATCATCGGTGCCACGACGATGGAGCAGTTGAAGACCGACATCGGTTCCGCCGACATCACGCTCACGGACGAGATTCTCAAGGAGATCGGCAAGGTTCACCGGGTCTATCCGGCGCCGATCTGATGCGGTCGCGGATTCGCGTGCGCAAATCACGATCACCCGACCTACGAAAATGTGAAGACGCGTGACCTAAAAATTGCGCGGTCCGATCACCAATTGGGGCTCGGTCTCGTCCGGACGATTGCCGTCCCGAACATGGGGGTTCTATTGGACTATCTTCTTATTATTGGCGGCCTGGTCGGCCTCTACTTCGGCGCGGAATGGCTGTTGCGCGGCTCCATCGCGCTTGCCTACAAGCTTGCGATCCCGACGCTACTCGTCTCGCTCGTCATCGTCGGCTTTGGCACGTCGATGCCGGAACTGCTGGTCTCGGTCCGTGCCGCCATGGCCGGATCCTCCGACATCGCACTGGGCAATGTCGTGGGGTCCAACTCGGCCAATATCCTGCTGATCATCGGCGCCTGCGCGCTCATTTTCCCTATCGCGTCCTGGGACAAGGGCGTGAAGCGCGACACTTACGTGATGATCGCGGCTGCCGTGCTGCTTCTCGGTCTCGTCCAGTTCAACCAGATCGGCCGGTTCGCCGGACTGATCATGGTGGCGCTGCTGCTCGCCTATGTGGGCTATTCGTATCTGCAGGGGCGCGGCAAGGCGGTCATGGCGGATGAGGATGTCAAGCACGAGCAGTTGAGCCGCGGCGTCACGGCGCTTCTGATCCTCGGCGGTCTTGCGACGCTTTTCGTCGGTGCCGAGCTGCTGGTTCGCGGCGCGACAAGCCTGGCACGCGATTTCGGCATCTCGGAAGCCGTGATCGGCCTGACCGTCGTTGCGATCGGCACCTCGCTGCCGGAGCTCGCGACCGGGGTCATGTCGGCGCTGCGCAAGCACTCGGACATCATGATCGGCAATATCGTCGGCTCGAACATCTTCAACGTCCTGTTCATTCTGGGTGTCACCTCGATCATTCAACCGATCACTGTCGATCCACGCTTCGGCAGCTTCGATGTGCCGGTCATGCTGGCCGTCACGCTGGCATTTGCCGCCCTGTTGCTGACCCATGTCGGGGTCCGGCGCCTGGTCGCCGGGGGTAAGGTCGCGGTCTATGGCGCCTACACATTCATGCTGGTGCAGATCTGAGGGCTTGCCACATTGAATCGCAGGAACGGCGGCACGTATGCGCTCCGCTTCTTTCCCTATAAGGGTTCCATACGGCCCCTATACGGGGCGGCGCGCCAAAATCTGGCGGCGGGACTTGCTTTTCCGCCGGATGCGCGTATAAGCCGCGCTGTTCACAACACCCGGTCTCCTGGCTGGTGGCTGAACGGAGGGCCGGCTCTCGCAAGAGAGCCGCAGGAACCGAAGGGTTTTCCGGCCTCCCGTGTCTCCGCTCTCGACCGTCTCGATACAACAGCTTTTCTTGCCTTTGGGGAGACCCAAACAGGAGCAGTCGTTGAGGCTTAGCGCCGGATCCGGGTGATGACAACCGCAAGAAAGGCAAAGCTTACAATGGCTCTTTACGAACATGTATTCCTTGCCCGGCAGGATATGTCCGCACAGCAGGTTGATGCCCTCGTCGAACAGTACAAGGGTGTTATCGAAGCGAATGGCGGCAAGGTCGGGCGCGTAGAAAACTGGGGCCTCAAGTCCCTGACCTACCGCATCAAGAAGAACCGCAAGGCGCACTACGCGCTGATGGATATCGAAGCTCCGGGTGCGGCGATCCACGAAATGGAACGCCAGATGCGCATCAACGAAGACGTTCTTCGTTACATGACCATCGCTGTCGAAGCCCACGAAGAAGGCCCGTCCGCGATGATGCAGAAGCGCGACCGTGACGACCGTCCGCGTCGTGACGGCGACGATCGTGGCCCGCGCCGCGATTTCGGCGACCGTGGTCCGCGTCCGGACCGTGGCCCGCGTGAAGGCGGCTTCGAGCGTCGTCCGCGCGAAGACCGCGCGTAAAGCTGAGCAAAAGGAGAAATTACAATGGCTGATGCATCCTCTTCTCAGGCACGTCGTCCCTTCCATCGTCGTCGCAAGACCTGCCCCTTCTCGGGCGCCAATGCACCGAAGATCGACTACAAGGACGTTCGCCTCCTGCAGCGCTACATTTCCGAGCGCGGCAAGATCGTTCCCTCGCGTATCACCGCGGTTTCGCAGAAGAAGCAGCGCGAACTGGCCCAGGCCATCAAGCGCGCCCGCTTCCTCGGCCTGCTGCCCTACGTCGTAGCCTAAGACCGATCCGGAGCCTGCCGACATCGTCGGCGGGCTTCATCCCTTCCGCGTTGGGCGCGGATCGGAACCCATGCCAAGGGTTGCTCGCTTGATGAAGAGCATGAACGACCTCAGGCGAAATCCCATGTTGGGGACGGACTTCAGGATTTGAATCCGATCCATCCCCTAACTGCTTGAACCGGCAGGACAGCGAACGTGAAACAAGTGAACGGACAATTGCTGCTGATCGGCGTGATCGCCGGTGTTACCGCTGCCCTGCTGGTGCTGGGCGCGAACGCGCAGCCGTCCTTTTCGTCTATTCTCTATGCGGCCTCCGCCCTGCCCGTGCTAATCGTCGGCCTCGGCTGGGGCAATGTCGCGGCGATCGCCGCCGTCGGCACCGCTGCCATTCTCGGGGCCCTCGCCATCTCGCCGCTCTTTGCGGTCGCCATGGCGGTCTTCACGCTCCTGCCCGCCGGCTGGCTCAGCCATCTGGCCAATCTGGCCCGCCCGGCCTCCGAGATCGGCGGTCCTGACGACCTGATGGCCTGGTATCCGCTGTCGGACATCCTGCTGCATTTGTGCGGTCTGGTCACGCTCGCGGTGATCTTCCTCGGCGTGATGATCGGCTATGGCCCCGAACTGACGGGCCAGATGGTCGACATGCTGTTTTCCTCGATCAATGCGCGCGATCCGAGCCTTGCGGCCGATCCCGCCGCGATCGATCAGATCAAGGGCATGATGGTCCTGCTGCTGCCGATCGTCCAGGGCGGCATGTGGGTGCTGATGCTGTTTGCCGCCTACTATATCGCCATGCGCGTCGTCAGCGCTTCGGGCCGGGCGCTTCGCCCGCGCGAGGATCTGCCGTCTTCGCTCCGGATGAACCGCAATGCGGTCTTCGTCTTTCTCGCGGGCATCGTCGCCTGCTTCATCGGCGGCACGCCTGCCCTGATCGGCGCGACGGTCTGCGGCACCTTCGGCGCTGGTTTCCTGCTCGCCGGCTTCGGCTCGCTGCACCTGAGGACGCGCGGCAAGGACTGGCGCCTGCCGGTGCTGGTGCTTGCCTACCTGTCCGCGCCGATGATCCTGCCGGCCTTCTTCATTCTCGTCCTCGGACTGGCCGATACGCGGCGGACTGTGGCCCTGACCCCGGCCAGCAAGGCCGAAACCGACAATTCCAAGTCTTGAACTCAAACTGAAAGGAACACAAACATGGACGTCATTCTTCTCGAACGCATCGCCAAGCTCGGCCAGATGGGCGAAACCGTCAAGGTTCGCGACGGCTTTGCCCGTAACTACCTGCTGCCGCTCGGCAAGGCGCTGCGCGCCAACGCCGCCAACAAGGCCCGTTTCGACGCCGAGCGCGCGACACTGGAAGCCCGTAACCTCGAGCGCAAGTCGGAAGCCCAGAAGGTCGCCGACGTGCTCGACGGCAAGTCGTTCATCGTCGTCCGTTCGGCCGGCGAAACAGGCCAGCTCTACGGTTCGGTCGCAGCCCGCGACGTCGTCGAAATCCTCGGCGCCGAAGGCTTCGTCATCGGCCGCAACCAGGTCGAACTGAACACCCCGATCAAGACCATCGGCCTGCACAAGGTGGTTCTCCACCTGCATTCCGAAGTCGAGATCTCGGTCGAGCTCAACGTCGCCCGATCGGCTGAAGAAGCAGAGCGCCAGGCCCAGGGCGAAAGCCTCACCTCGGCCGACGCCATCTACGGCATCGACGAAGACGCGCTTCGTCCGGAAGACTTCTTCGATCCGGACGCCGACCGCGACGGCGACGAAGAATAAGCTTCGGCGACAATCGCAGAAAAGAACGCTCGGGTCCCACGACCCGGGCGTTTCTGTTTGACGGCCCGGCCGCAGCGGGGCCTTGGGCGGGTGCAAGTATTTGCGCGGTCAGCGCCCCTTTACGATATGATCGGGCCGATCCCTGCGATTCGCGCGGCAAGATGGCTATGCAAGCTCTTTCATCGCTAGCGCGCAGATTTTTTCAGGCCCCCTGTGGATAGAAGGGGACAAGTCTGGCGCGCTCGATTGAAGTTGACTCGCACCGGCCCAGCCGCCAAATCCTTGGACCAACACGATAGACATTCCCGAGAAGAAAAGACGGTAGCCCGCGATGAACGATGCTGCGCGCAAGATTGCCCCGCTTCAACCGGCCGAGCCCCATTACCGGGAGGCGCCGAACAATATCGAGGCCGAACAGGCCCTTCTGGGCGCGATCCTGGTCAACAACGACGCCTATTACCGCGTCTCCGACTTTCTAAAGCCCGACCACCTCTACGAGCCCCTGCACCGCAAGATCTTCGAGGTCGCCTCCGAGATCATCCGCATGGGCAAGACCGCAAATCCGGTCACCATCAAGACCTTCCTGCCGGCCGACCAGAAGGTCGGCGACCTGACGGTTGCGCAGTACCTCGCGCGTCTGGCCTCGGAAGCGGTCACCATCATCAACGCCGAGGACTATGGCCGGGCGATCTACGATCTGGCGCTGCGTCGCGCGCTGATCCAGATCGGCGAGGACGTCGTCAACATCGCCTACGACGCACCGCTCGACATGCCGCCGCAGGCGCAGATCGAGGATACCGAGCGCCGTCTCTTCGCACTCGCCGAAAACGGCCGCTATGACGGCGGCTTCCAATCGTTCAACGATGCCGTGGCGCAGGCGATCGACATGGCGGGCGCTGCCTTCGAGCGTGACGGCCACCTGTCGGGCATTTCCACCGGCATCATGTCGCTCGACAGCAAGATGGGCGGCCTGCAGCGTTCCGACTTGATCGTCCTTGCCGGACGTCCCGGCATGGGCAAGACATCGCTTGCCACCAATATTGCCTACAATATCGCGGCGGCCTACGAGCCCGAGATCATGCCGGACGGCTCGTTCAAGGCGAAGAACGGCGGCGTCGTCGGCTTCTATTCGCTGGAAATGTCGTCCGAACAGCTCGCCACCCGTATCATTTCCGAGCAGACGGAAGTCTCGTCGTCGAAAATCCGCCGCGGCGACATCACCGAGGCCGATTTCGAGAAGCTGGTCGCCTGCAGCCAGATGATGCAGAAGGTGCCGCTGTTCATCGACCAGACCGGCGGTATTTCGATCGCCCAGCTCTCCGCCCGCGCCCGCCGCCTCAAGCGCCAGCGCGGCCTCGACTGCCTGGTGGTCGACTATATCCAGCTGATGACCGGCTCCGGCAAATCGGGCGAGAACCGCGTGCAGGAAATTACCCAGATCACCACCGGTTTGAAAGCGCTCGGCAAGGAACTCCACGTTCCGATCATCGCGCTGTCGCAGCTGTCGCGCGGTGTCGAAAGCCGCGAAGACAAGCGTCCGCAGCTTTCCGACCTTCGCGAATCGGGCTCGATCGAACAGGACGCCGACGTCGTGCTCTTCGTGTTCCGCGAGGAATACTATGTGAAGAACAGCGAACCGCGCGACCTCGCCGACCCGAAATATCCGGAATGGGAAGCGCTGATGGACAAGGTCAAGGGTACGGCCGACGTCATCATCGCCAAACAGCGCCACGGACCGACCGGCACCGTCAAGCTCGCCTTCCAGTCCGAGTTCACCCGCTTCGCCGACCTCGCCGATCCGAGCTTCGTCGAATATCAGGAGCCTTGAGCGAAGGCATCGGGCGCGGTTCGCCCACGACGCCACCGCAGACCGGCATGGTCGGCCTGCTGTGTAAACAATTGTGCGTTGCGAAAATTTGATAGACCCCGCGTTCACTAAGACTCGAAAAATGCTAGGGTCACTGCCAGTATCTTCAGCCGAGTGGTGCACCCAGAAAATGACCGCCTTCGATCTTACCGACGCCTCCGATGAATTCCTCGCCGCTCCGCTGCGTCTGACCATCGATCTTTCCGCCATTGCCGACAATTGGCGCGACATGGCCCGGCGCTCCGGCAAGGCGCGCACGGCGGCCGTGGTCAAGGCGGATGCCTATGGCCTGGGTATCGAGGATGTCGGCCAGACGCTCTACCATGCCGGCGCGCGTGATTTCTTCGTCGCTGTGCCTGCCGAAGGCGCGACGCTCAGGGCCTATGCGCCCGAGGCGCGGATCTTCGTTCTCTCCGGCATCTGGCCGGGCATGGAGGCGACCTTCTTCGAACATGATCTTGTTCCGGTCATCGCCTCGCAGGAGCAGCTTGTCTTCTGGATGTCGGTCGTCGCCGAGCATGGCGATCACCCTTGCGCCCTGCATGTCGACACCGGGTTCAACCGCCTCGGCCTGCCGCTCGAGGATGCCTTGGCGCTGGCCGACGACGTGTCGCGGCCGGCCAGCTTCTCTCCCGTGCTGGTGCTCAGCCACCTCGCTTGCGGCGATGATCCGTCGTCGCCGATGAACCTTCGGCAACTGGAATCATTCCGCAGGGTTAGCGCCGCCTTCGAAGGCATTGATTCAAGCCTTTCGGCATCTGCCGGGATTTTTCTCGGGTCCGACTACCGCTTCGATCTCACCCGTCCCGGCATAGCGCTCTATGGCGGCGAAGCCGTCAACGGGATGGAAAATCCGATGCGTCCCGCTGTGACGGCCGAGGCCCGCATCCTGCAGATCCGCGAAGCGCGGTCCGGGGAATCGGTCAGCTATGGCGGCACCGCCACGCTCAGCCGTGACAGCCGGCTGGCCATCGTCTCGGCCGGCTATGCCGACGGCTATCTGCGCGCCCTTTCAGGCAGCGGTGTGCCGTTGCGCGAGACCGGCATTCACGGCGCCTTCGGCTTCATTGCCGGACACAAGGTGCCGGTCGTCGGCCGCATCACCATGGATCTGACGATCTTCGACGTGACGGACGTGCCGGCCGGCGCGATTTCAGCCGGCGACTATATCGAACTGTTCGGCGCCAACATGCCGCTCGACTATGTCGCGCGTGCCGCCGGCACGATCGGCTACGAATTGCTGACCGGTCTCGGCCTGCGCTACGAGCGGCGCTATATCGACGCGCTCTGAAGACTTGAGCGAGCCGCTTGCCTCTTGTGGCGTTTTCTCCTAACTGAGAGAACGATATTCACTCTTTGTTCCGCGTTTGCGCGGTTACGGACTCCACGGCATGGCGAAAGCGAAGACCCAATTCATCTGCCAGAACTGCGGCACTGTGCACAACCGCTGGGCCGGCAAGTGCGACGGTTGTGGGGAATGGAACACCATCGTCGAGGAAGACCCGATGGGCGGCATCGGTTCCGGCCCCGGCAAGATGCCGAAGAAGGGCCGCCCGGTCACCCTCACCTCGTTGTCCGGCGAGATCGAGGAGGCCCCCCGCATCCCGACGGGCATGGGCGAACTCGACCGGGCGACCGGCGGCGGTTTCGTGCGCGGCTCGGCCGTCTTGATCGGCGGCGATCCGGGCATCGGCAAGTCGACGCTTCTGATGCAGGCGGCGGCCGCCCTGTCGCGCAAGGGCCATCGCGTCATCTACGTCTCGGGCGAAGAGGCCGTGGCGCAGGTTCGGCTGCGTGCCCAGCGTCTCCACGCCGCCGACACCGAGGTTCTTCTTGCCGCCGAGACCAATGTCGAGGACATCCTCGCCACGATCTCCGAAGGCAAGCGTCCCGATCTGGTCATCATCGATTCGATCCAGACTCTGTGGAGCGACACGGCGGATTCGGCGCCCGGCACCGTCACCCAGGTCAGGACCGGCGTGCAGGCGATGATCCGCTTCGCCAAGCAGACCGGCGCCACCATGGTGCTGGTCGGCCACGTCACCAAGGACGGCCAGATCGCCGGACCGCGCGTCGTCGAACACATGGTCGACGCAGTGCTCTACTTCGAGGGCGACCGCGGTCATCACTACCGGATCCTGCGCACCGTGAAGAACCGCTTCGGCCCGACCGACGAGATCGGCGTGTTCGAAATGTCGGACAAGGGCCTGCGCGAGGTCGCCAACCCGTCGGAACTCTTCCTCGGCGAACGCAACGCCAATTCGCCCGGCGCGGCGGTGTTTGCCGGCATGGAGGGCACCCGGCCCGTTCTGGTCGAAGTGCAGGCGCTGGTCGCGCCGACGACGCTCGGCACGCCGCGTCGCGCCGTCGTCGGCTGGGATTCGTCGCGCCTTGCGATGATCCTTGCGGTGCTCGAAGCCCATTGCGGCGTTCGGCTCGGACAACACGACGTCTACCTGAATGTCGCCGGCGGATACCGCATCTCGGAACCCGCCGCCGACATGGCCATTGCCTCGGCCCTTGTTTCGTCGCTGGCCGGTCTTGCCCTTCCGGCCGATTGCGTCTATTTCGGCGAAGTCAGCCTGTCGGGTGCCGTCCGTGCCGTCTCGCACACCGCTCAAAGGCTGAAAGAAGCGGAAAAGCTCGGCTTTTCCTCCGCTGTTTTGCCCGCCGCCTCATCGGAACTGCCGAAGGGGTCGACGGGAAAGTGGAATGAAGTCGAAAGCCTGCCCGATCTCGTGGCGCGTATTGCCGGTTCCCGGCTGAAGGCGCGCCCGGAAGAGGCCGGTGACTGATCCAATCCGGCGCGCCGCCGGCTTAAGGCGGCAGCGGTCGCGATGGCAATCATGCAGGCGTTGGCCGGCAAGTCTTGGAGTTGGTATTTATGCCCATTACGATTTTTGACGGTATTGTCATCGGCGTCGTGCTGTTCTCGGCCGTGCTCGCCATGGTGCGCGGTTTCTCGCGCGAAGTCCTTTCGATCGCCAGTTGGGCCGGCGCGGTTGCCGCCGCCTATTATCTCTATCCGATGCTCGTCCCTTACGTGAAGAACTACACGAGCGACGACCGCATCGCGGTTGCCGGTTCGGCCGGCATCATCTTCCTGGTCGCGCTGATCGTCATCTCGTTCATCACCAGCCGGATCGCCGATTTCATCATCGACAGCCGCATCGGCGCGCTCGACCGCACGCTGGGCTTCCTGTTCGGCGCGGCACGCGGCATCCTGCTTCTGGTCGTGGCCGTCGCCTTCTGGAACTGGCTGGTCGACATCAAGCACCGGCCGGACTGGGTCAACAATGCCAAGTCGAAGCCCTTCCTCGACACGCTGGTGCTGAAGCTCGAGGCCGTCCTGCCGGAAGACATCGAGCCGCAGATCCGCTCGCGCATTCTTGGCAAGCAGGAACCCGCCGCGGAAGTGCCCGCCGACCAGGCACCCGCAGATCAGGCGCCAGCAGAACAGGCACCGGCCGAAGACGCGCCGGCCGCCAACAACTGACCGGGCTGCGGCCTTGGGCCGCGCCCTGCAATTCCCAAGCGGACGCCGCCGGATCAGGACAGACCGGCGGCTTCCGTGTTAAAGCCGTCCCGGCACATCTGTCCGATCGAGCAAAGGCCTGCTTCCATGTCTCAGACTGATTTTTCCGGTTCCCAATGGAGTCTCGAAGACGACACGCTCCATGAGGAATGCGGGGTGTTCGGCATTCTGGGCCACACCGACGCGGCAACCCTGACCGCGCTTGGCCTACATGCACTCCAGCATCGCGGCCAGGAGGCGGCCGGCATCGTCTCGTTCGACGGGCGGCAGTTCCACACCGAGAAGCACATGGGCCTGGTCGGCGACCACTATACCAACCCGGCGACGCTGGCGAAGCTGCCCGGTTCGGCGGCGATCGGCCATACCCGCTACTCGACCACCGGCGAAGTGGCGCTGCGCAACGTGCAGCCGCTGTTTGCCGAACTCGAGGAAGGCGGCATCGCCATTGCCCATAACGGCAATTTCACCAACGGGCTGACCCTGCGCCGGCAGATCATCGCCACCGGCGCCATCTGTCAGTCGACCTCGGACACCGAAGTCGTGCTGCACCTCATCGCCCGCTCGCGCCATTCCTCGACGGCCGACCGCTTCATCGACGCCATCCGCCAGATGGAAGGCGGCTATTCGATGCTGGCGATGACGCGCACCAAACTGATTGCCGCGCGCGACCCGATCGGCATCCGCCCGCTCGTGATGGGCGATCTCGACGGCAAGCCGATCTTCTGCTCGGAAACCTGCGCGCTCGACATCATCGGCGCCAAATTCGTCCGGGACGTCGAGAATGGTGAAGTCATCATCTGCGAAATCCAACCGGACGGCTCGATCACCATCGACGCCCGCAAGCCGGCCAAGCCACAGCCGGAGCGGCTCTGCCTGTTCGAATATGTCTATTTCGCCCGGCCCGACAGCGTTGTCGGCGGCCGCAACGTCTACCAGACGCGCAAGGCGATGGGCATGAATCTCGCCAGCGAAGCTCCCTGCGACGCCGATGTCGTCGTGCCGGTTCCCGATGGCGGAACACCCGCGGCGCTCGGCTATGCCCAGGCGAGCGGCATTCCGTTCGAATACGGCATCATCCGCAATCATTATGTCGGCCGCACCTTCATCGAGCCGACCCAGCAGATCCGCGCCTTCGGCGTCAAGCTCAAGCATTCCGCCAACCGGGCGATGATCGAGGGCAAGCGTGTCGTGCTCGTCGACGATTCGATCGTGCGCGGCACGACATCGGTCAAGATCATCCAGATGATCCGCGATGCCGGTGCCAAGGAAGTGCATATCCGCGTCGCCTCGCCGATGATCTTCCACCCCGATTTCTACGGCATCGACACGCCGGACGCCGACAAACTTCTGGCCAACCAGCATTCCGGCGTGGATGCGATGGCCAAATATATCGGCGCCGACTCGCTTGCCTTCCTGTCGATCGACGGGCTCTACCAGGCCGTCGGCGGCAAGCCGCGCGATAATGCCGCGCCGCAGTTCACCGACCACTATTTCACCGGCGACTATCCGACACGTCTGCTCGACAAGGAAGGCGAGAAGATGGGCCGCAAGGTCTCCATGCTGGCCACCAACGGCTGAGCTTGAAGGATAAAATCATGACTGTTGACCTTAAGGGCCGTATCGCGCTCGTCACCGGCGCCTCGCGCGGTATCGGCTATTACACCGCCCTCGAACTCGCCAAGGCGGGCGCCCATGTGATCGCCTGCGCCCGCACGGTCGGCGGCCTGGAAGAACTCGACGACGCGATCAAGGCGGTCGGCGGCAGCGCCACCCTCGTGCCGTTCGATCTGGCCGACATGAACGCCATCGACGCACTGGGTGCATCGATCGACGAGCGCTGGGGCAAGCTCGACATCCTGGTCGCCAATGCCGGCATTCTCGGCGTG
Organism: Arenimonas sp.; assembly: GCA_019459145.1. Lineage (GTDB taxonomy): Bacteria > Pseudomonadota > Alphaproteobacteria > Rhizobiales > Rhizobiaceae > Allorhizobium. The sequence goes on along the minus strand of JAIBEK010000020.1, from coordinate 58,015 downwards.
ATTTCGCCGATCGGACACATCGAGGCCAAGGTGTTCGAGAAGGTCATGACCATCAACGTCACCGCCACCTGGCGCCTGATCCGCTCGCTCGAACCGCTGCTGGTCAAGTCGGACCAGGGCCGGGCGCTGATCCTGTCCTCGGCCGCCGCCCACAAGTGCCGACCGTTCTGGGGCGTCTATTCGGCGTCGAAGGCCGCCGTCGAGGCGCTCGCCCGCACATGGGCCGGCGAAACCCAGCGCCTGCCGCTGCGGATCGTCTCGATCGACCCCGGCCCGACCCGCACCGCGATGCGCGCGCAGGCCATGCCGGGCGAGGATCCGAGCACCGTCCCGCATCCGTCCGAAGTCGCCGCAAGGCTCCTGCCGCTCTGCGGTACCGCCTTGACGGAAACCGGCAAGCTGTTCGTCGTGCGCGACGACAAGCTGGTCGACTACCGGATGCCGGAGTGATCGGGACGGTCAGTTTTCTGGCCCTGTTGGGAAAAGGCTAGCGAACCCCTCCTCGGACGGACACAGGGCATTCAGGTCGACGGGGCCTTGAATGCCGTCCAGGGAGCCGTTATCGGCAAACTGCCAGATCGACCAGCGACGGCAGTCCTGCTGCTTCGGCTCGCGGGCGATGCTGCGGAGCCAGAGAAAGTGCTCCGGAAAGACCGCCTCGTTTCCCCTCAGGTAGCGATCGTGGAAATCCTCGTCGACGTAGAAGATGGGCTTGCCCGGAAACACCGCGCCGAGCTCATCCATGAAGGCGTGGAGTTCTGCGGCCAATTCATCCACTGTCGGCACCTTGTCGCAATTGCCGTGGAACTCGATGTCGACCGCGATCGGAAGCGTATCCGGCTCGCGCGGCACCGTGGCGATTACATTTCGCGCCTGATCCCTGCCCGGCCGGCAGAAGGTGAAGAAGTGATAGGCGCCGCGCACGATGCCGGCATGCTTGGCGCCCTGCCAGTTTTCCGTGAACTTGCGATCGCGGAAATCGCCGCCCTCGGTCGCCTTGATGAGGGCGAAGCGCACCTCTTGTTGCACGGCAAGCCTTGACCAATCGATGTCGCCCTGGTGATGGCTGACGTCGATCCCCTGGATCGGGTAGTCCTCGAGGGTCGGAGGTTCGAAGGAGGTCATTCCATTTCTGTACCAGATTTGGACCGTTCCCGCAGTCGCCAGAATCACCGCACCGATGATGATCGCCTTGATCGAATTCCTCACGACGGCGCTCCTTTCCACCCGTGAACGGTATAGGACCAGACGGTGTCATCGCCGTGCAGATTGGATATCCAGCGCAAGGCTGGACAAAATATGGCCGATCTCAATTGCGGCCATCGGCCCGCGTGGCCCGCTTGTGCCCCAGCGGCTGATTGGCGGCGTTCGGGTGCGCATGGTCGTTTGCGAGCATGGCCCGCCGAGCAAAACCCGGCACGTGCCTGCGCACCCGGTTTCGACCTTCGGCCTTGGCCTGATAGAGCGCGACATCGGCGGCGGCGAGCAGCGGATCGAGCCTCGATGCCGCCTCGTCGGTCGCGGCGACCCCGATACTGACCGTCACCAGAACGGCGCGTCCATCGACCATCGTGCGCAGGCGTTCGACGGCCCTGCGCATGGTTTCGGCAATGTCGGCACCTTCCGAGATCCCGGCATTCGGGATCAGGCAGGCGAATTCTTCTCCGCCGATACGAGCGAGGAGCCAGTCGGACTGCATCCGTCCTTCCAACAAGGCCGAGAACTCCATCAGCACCTTGTCGCCGGCGGCATGGCCATAGGTGTCGTTGATCTGTTTGAAATGATCGATGTCGAAGAGCAGGAGCGTGGCCGGCGCGGATTGGCGGGACAGCGTCGCCTCGGCCTCGGCGACAAACGAACGGCGATTGCGGACATTGGTCAACGGATCCCGTTCGGACATGAGACGGCTTCTGCGCTCATCGCGTTCCAGAGCCAGGATCATCAAGGTGATGACGGAAAGTATGATCAGGAGCGTCTGCGCGAGGGAGGCAAGGACGAACCACGTCGGATACGGACCCTGAACGGTATAGACCGGTCCGAAGGCGAAGGTGCCGACGAGCACCAGGTACCAGACGACGGCGCGGGCACAATGCACGCCGGCCGCCAGCTTGCGGGAAGGCAAGGGCTCCCTCAGCCTGCCTTGCCAGATCTCCAGCGCGCCGAGCAGGGAATATGTGCCCATGATCAAGCCGAGAACAGTCGTGCGTACATTGATGGATGACTGAAACAGCGGCGTGAAAAACAGGCAGGCCCAGATGATCGCACCGGCAGCAGCATGCAGGTAGCGGGGCCTCTTCCCTTCGAAAACGACGATTGCCTGCCAGAACAGGCCCATCGAGAGCATGCCGGCACCGAGGCCGAGGCCGGAGGAGACCGGGAAGGGTAAAGCGCCGCGCATCGCGTGCAGAATCGTCCCGACGAAGCCGACCGTGGCCGCCATGGTCAGGATGCCGAGGAGGATGCTGCCGCGACGCCGGCGCCAGAGCGTGCCGACCAACAACGCGGAGATCAGCGTCGAGCAGGCGTGGAACACAAAAATCGTCGGAAGATGCAGCAATTGATCCATGGGAGTGTAAGAGCGTCCATCGCGCGACTGAATTTTCTGGATGATGGCGCATCTTGCCTTTCAGAACCCTTACACGGCATCAACGGGAACACCCAAAATTGGTCTTGCAGCAATGCCTCTTTCCCACTCCACCGGGCCTTTCCGCGCCGCTCCTATCCTTCCTTCCCGATCAGGGCGAAGCTATTCTGTTGCATCTCCAGTCGGGAACTCTTCGCCATCACCCTCCTACGCTATGCAACCACGGCCTTTCTCCTTGGCGCCAGCCCGAGCCTTGCCGACGACCTCGTCGCCTTGAGCACCACTGCGACCGCAATCACCGGCGACATCAGTTTCGATGATTTCGAGATGGTTTTCGAAAACGGCGAAAGGATCGAGTTCGAGGACCTGATCGCCGATCACTTCACGGTGGACGGCAAGGACGTGCCGGCCTCCGTCTACAGCGTAAAGGCGCCCGGCAATCCGGTACTGCTGAACGGCAACCGCCTCTGCGGCGAAAGCCCGGTCACCTATCTTGCCTCCTGGCTGGACAGCGACGTGACCATGGTCGCCGTGTTCGAGACGGTGGAGGGGCCGACACGCAACGACAGCATGTGTGCGCTCTACACCTACGTCTATCCCTGAGATTGCCGCGCGATGGGGGACCTCCCCCTTGACCTCGCCTCTGGCCCACGCCATAACTCGCCCCATGAAAACGACCATCTGCATTATCTGCGGGATCATTATTCGCTAGCGTCAGCGCTGGCCCGGCCGTTTTCGTCTCCCGACCCAAGTCCCAGATGACAAACGCCCCGGTCCAGCCGGACGGGTTGGCTATCGGGAGACAGGAATGGCGACGAGCCTCAAGCTTTACAACACGCTGACGCGCGACAAGGTCGATTTTCAACCGATCGATCCCGACAATGTGCGGATGTATGTCTGCGGCCCGACCGTCTATGATTTCGCCCATATCGGCAATGCGCGCCCGGTGATCGTCTTCGACGTGCTCTACCGGCTGCTGCGGCACGTTTATGGCGAAAGCCACGTCACCTATGTGCGCAACATCACCGACGTCGACGACAAGATCAACGCCCGGGCGCTGCGCGACTTCGGCGCGCGGATCGCCGATGGCTCGATGTCGCTGAACGACGCGATCCGCGCCGTGACGGAAAAGACCGAGAGCCAGTTCCATGTCGACGTCTCGGCGCTGGGCTGCCTCAAACCCACGGTCGAGCCGCGCGCCACCGACAATATCGCCCAGATGATCGTCATCATCCAGCGGCTGCTCGACCAGGGCCACGCCTATGTCGCCTCCGGCTCCGAGGGTCACGAGGTGCTGTTTGCCACCGCCTCCATGGCCGATTACGGCCAACTCTCCAAGCGCAAGCTCGAAGACCAGCAGGCCGGCGCCCGCATCGCCGTCGAGGCGCACAAGATGAACCCCGGCGACTTCGTTCTGTGGAAGCAATCGGCCGACACCGAACCGGGCTGGAACGCCGACTTCGCCTTCGAGGGCAAGAGGATCGCGATCCACGGCCGTCCCGGCTGGCATATCGAGTGCTCGGCCATGTCGGATCGCTATCTCTGGGAAGAGATCAAGGACCGGCTTTCGCCGCGCGCCAAGGCGCGTCCGCACCAGTTCGACATCCATGGCGGCGGGCTGGACCTGATTTTCCCGCATCACGAAAACGAAATCGCCCAGTCGTGCTGCGCCTTCGACACCGACATCATGGCCAATGTCTGGATGCACAATGGCTTCCTGCAGGTCGAGGGCCGCAAGATGTCGAAGTCGGAGGGCAATTTCGTCACGATCAACGAATTGCTGGAGACGGAAAAGTTCGGCGGCCGCAAATGGCCGGGCGAAGTGTTGCGGCTTGCCATGCTGATGACGCATTACCGCGAGCCGATCGACTTTTCGGTCAAGCGGTTGGAGGAGGCCGAGAGGCTTCTCGCCAAATGGCCAATGGCGGATGCCGGTGACGCGGCGCCCGAAGCCACGATCATCGACGCGCTGGCCGACGACCTCAACACGGTCGCGGCGGTCCAGGCGCTGCATGCGCTTGCGCAGGCCGCCAATGCCGATGCGTCCAGGCTTGGCGTGTTTGCCGCCAGCGCCGCCCTCCTCGGCATTGTGCCGAAGAAGGCAGCGCTGAGCGACGACCTCACCGCCGCCGTCGAGGCGCTCGTCGCCATGCGTCTGGAAATGCTCAAGACGAAGAACTTCACTGAGGCCGACAAGATCCGCGACGATCTTCTGGCCAAGGGCATCCAGCTCAAGGACGGCAAGGACAAGGAAAGCGGCGAGCGGGTGACCACCTGGGAGGTCAAGCGATAGGATGTTTGCGCTGGCGCGACATGCCCCAAAAGGAGACAAATCATGACCGATGCCATCTACACCGGCGGTTGCCAGTGCGGCGCGATCCGCTTCAGGGTCAGTGGCGTCCTCAAGGATTCGTCGATCTGCCATTGCCGCATGTGCCAGAAGGCCTTCGGCGCCTATTACGCGCCGCTCGTCTCGACCCGCGGGGCGGACCTCGAATGGACGCGTGGAAGCCCGAAGACCTTCCGGTCGTCGAATTTCGCCAGTCGCGGCTTTTGCGACAATTGCGGTACGCCGCTGACCTATGAGGCACCCGACGGCGTGGCGATCGCGGCCGGTGCCTTCGACGATCCATCGGCCCTGCCGCCGGTCGTGCAGTTCGGGATCGAGTGCAAGATCGACTTCGTCGACCGCTTGCACAAATTGCCCGGCCACCGCACGGAAGAGGATGCCGACGAGGCACCCTTCGTGCTGGAGATCGTCTCCTATCAGCATCCCGACCACGATACCGACGGCGCCTGGCCGAAGGAGAACGATCAATGACCGAGAAGAACCCCAATACGCAGATGCCCAAATGGCTGCTCTATGGCCTGATCGGCAAGGGCATCGTGGTCGTCCTCATCACCGTCGGCGTCGTCGCCTATGTGGCGCTGAGCTAGAGCATTTCCGGTGAACACGGGTTCACCGGAAATGCTCTAGCTTTTGATTTTGTCGCATTGTCCAACGCCGAAGCGATCACGCATCGGCTGGAAATGCTCTAGGAGAACGCGCATGGACGGAGTTTTCGCCGGCGGATGCCAGTGCGGCGCGGTCAGGTTCCGGGCGGAAAAGCTCGGGCGCCCGTCGATCTGCCATTGCCGCATGTGCCAGAAGGCCTTCGGCTCGCTGTTCGGCGCGCTGGTGACGGCCGACCATGCGCATCTGACCTGGACGCGCGGCCAGCCCTCGCTGTTCCGCTCGTCGGCCAAGGTCAAGCGCGGCTTCTGCAACAAGTGTGGCACGCCGCTTTCCTACCATGTCGGCGAGAGCATCGAGCTTGCGATCGGCGCCTTCGACCATCCGGAAGCGCTCGAACCGCAGGTGCAGATCAACCACGACAAGCGCTTGGCCTGGATCGACCACCTGTTCGACAAGCCGGCGGTGAAGACACCGGAAATGGAGGCGTTCTTCGCCTCGGTCGTCTCCAACCAGCATCCCGACCACGATACGGCGACATGGCCGCCGGAAGAGGATTGAACATGACCAGTGACTTGCGCGGGTTCTACCCGGAGATCGAACCGTTCGAGACCGGCTTCCTCGATGTCGGCGATGGCCACTCGATCTATTGGGAACGCGTCGGCACCCGTGGCGCCAAGCCCGCCGTCTTCCTGCATGGCGGTCCGGGCGGCGGCACCAGCCCGACGCAGCGGCGGCTGTTCGACCCCGCACTCTACGACGTGCTGCTGTTCGACCAGCGCGGCTGCGGCAGGTCGACCCCGCATGCCGGCCTCGAGGCCAACACCACCTGGCACCTGGTGGCCGACATGGAGCGATTGCGCGAAATGATGGGCGTCGAGAAATGGCTGGTGTTCGGCGGTTCCTGGGGCTCGACCCTGGCACTCGCCTATGCCGAGACCCATCCCGAGCATGTCTCGGAACTGGTGCTGCGCGGCATCTATACGCTGACCAGGGCCGAGCTCGACTGGTACTACCAGTTCGGCGTCTCGGAAATGTTCCCCGACCGCTGGGAGATGTTCCAGGCGCCGATCCCGGACGACGAACGCCATGACATGATGGGCGCCTATCGCCGCTATCTGACGGGGATAGACAAGAAGAAGCAGCTCGAATGCGCGATCGCCTGGAGCACCTGGGAAGGCGCGACCATCACGCTTCTGCCCAATCCCGACTATGCCGCCCACTTTGGCGAGGACGACTACGCCATCGCCTTCGCCCGGATCGAGAACCATTTCTTCGTCCATGCCGGCTGGCTGGAGGAAGGGCAATTGCTGCGCGATGCGGGGAAGCTCAAGGACATTCCCGGCGTCATTATCCACGGCCGCTACGACATGCCCTGCCCGGCCAAGTATGCCTGGCAGTTGCACAAGGCCTGGCCGAAAGCCGACTTCCACCTGATCGAGGGAGCGGGTCATGCCTTTCTGGAGCCCGGCATCCTCGATCAGCTGATCCGCGCGACGGACCGGTTTGCCGGCAAGGAATAAGGATTGCCCTTCACCCTGCCCCTCTCCCCGCTTGCGGGGAGAAGGACCGTGCCGCCGGATGAAGGGGGCAACGTAGACGAGATGACACGACATATGCCTCGGGAGGCACGGACATGACACGCGAAAAGATCTACCTCTTCGACACCACGCTGCGCGACGGCCAGCAGACGCCGGGCATCGATTTCTCGGTCGAGGACAAGATCGCCATCGCCGCCATGCTCGATGATTTCGGCCTCGACTATGTCGAAGGCGGCTATCCGGGCGCCAATCCGACCGACACCGCCTTCTTTACGAAGAAGCGCACCAGCCGGGCCTCCTTCGTCGCCTTCGGCATGACCAAGCGGGCCGGCGTCTCGGCCTCCAACGATCCCGGCCTGACGCAATTGCTTCAAACCGAGAGCGACGCGGTCTGCCTGGTCGCCAAGACCTGGGACTATCACGTCGAGGTCGCGCTCGGCTGCACCAACGACGAGAATCTCGACAGCATCCGCGAGAGCGTCGAGGCGGTCGCCGCCGCCGGCAAGCAGCCGATGGTCGATTGCGAACATTTCTTCGACGGCTACAAGGCCAATCCCGCTTACGCGCTGGCCTGCGCCAAGGCGGCCTACGAGGCCGGCGCGCGCTGGGTGGTGCTGTGCGACACCAATGGCGGAACTCAGCCGCCGGAAATCCGCGACATTGTCCAGGCGGTGATCGCCGCCGGCGTTCCGGGCTCCTCGCTTGGCATCCATGCCCACAACGACACAGGCCAGGCGGTCGCCAATTCGCTCACCGCCGTCGAGGCCGGCGTGCGCCAGATCCAGGGCACGCTGAACGGGATCGGCGAGCGCTGCGGCAATGCCAATCTGGTGACGATCATCCCGACGCTCTGTCTCAAAGACACCTATGCGTCGCGCTTCGAAACCGCGATCGACACCGACAAGCTGGTCGAACTCACCCGGCTGTCGCACGCCTTCGACGAGCTGCTCAACCGCTCGCCCGACCATCAGGCGCCCTATGTCGGGGCGTCTGCCTTTGCCACCAAGGCCGGCATCCATGCCTCGGCGCTCTTGAAGGATCCACGGACCTACGAACATGTCGTCCCGGAAAGCGTCGGCAATTTCCGCAAGGTCATGGTCTCCGACCAGGGCGGCAAGGCCAATTTCATCAATGCGCTGAAGCGCCGCGGCATCGAGGTCGACAAACAGGATCCGCGGCTCGACAAGCTGATCTCGATCGTCAAGGAGCGTGAGGCGTCGGGCTATGCCTATGAGGGTGCGGATGCGAGCTTCGAGCTTCTGGCGCGCCGCACGCTCGGCACCGTGCCGGACTTCTTCTCGGTCGAAAGCTTCCGCGTCATGGTTGAGCGCCGCTTCGACAGCCATGGCCGGCTGAAGACGGTGTCGGAGGCCGTGGTGAAGATGGCGATCGACGGCATGTCCGTCATGTCGGTCGCCGAAGGCGACGGGCCGGTCAACGCACTCGACCTGGCGCTCCGCAAGGATATCGGCAAGTTCCAGGCCGAGATCGCCGACCTCGAGCTTGCGGACTACAAGGTGCGCATCCTCAACGGCGGCACGGAAGCCATCACCCGCGTCCTGATCGAATCCACCGACGACACCGGCGTGCGCTGGTGGACCGTCGGCGTTTCGGAAAACATCATCGACGCCTCGTTCCAGGCGCTGATGGATTCGGTCGTCTACAAACTGATGAAGAACCGCCAACTGGCGGGCAGGATCGCCGCAGAATAGCGGCGTCACTCCGCCGCGGCAACGGCCAGCGGATGAGTGGAAAGGCCCCAGTCCGGCTCGGAATACCATTCGTCCTCCGCCGGTATGCCCTTCCAGCGCAGGCTCTGGACCGCCCGCCAGTTGTCGGCGAAGGCGGCTCGTAGCCGGGCATGGCAGGCCCAGTCGGACGGGGTCACCCCCTCGCCCCAGATGAACGAGACACCCTCGATGAAGCGGGCGGAGTAGCCTCCGGCTTCGCATCGCACCAGCAGGAACCCGGCCATGGCGGTGTATTCCGGCCCCTTGTTGCGCCCCTCGAAGACGGGGACGCCCAGCGGGAACAGCAGCCGTCCACCCGGCTTTAGCCGTTCGATCCAGGCCTCGGCCGGCCGGTCGACGGCGAAGTTGACGTAGACGATGTCGGCCTCGTGCTTCGGCCATTCCAGGGCATTGCCGCAGATAACCTCGACGTTGAGGTGGCCGGCCAGGCAGGTCCGCGCCCGGTCGGCAAGCACGGCATCGTATTCGACGGCAAGCACACGCCCCTGCGCGCCGACGAGCTCAGCCAGGATGGCGGTGTAATAGCCTGTTCCGGCACCCGCATGGACCACCGTTTCGCCCGCCTGGGGCGCCAGCGAATGAAGGGCCAGCGCGTGCAGCGAGGGGCTGCCATTGTTGACGCCGCGCGAGGCGTCGAGTGCCACCAGCACATCTTCATAGAGCGTCGCCACGTCATGCGACGGCGCCTCACGATAGCCACCACGCTCCTGTATCAGCCAGGGCGGCGGACCGAGGAAATCCTCGCGTCGTACTTTAGAAAATGCATCCGCCAGGCGGTCATCCGACAGGACACCCGCCTTCTGCAGCATCCGCACCGCATAGTGCCGACGCTGCTCCATGGTCGAACCGGCCAGCATGATCCGCCTCCATCTGCATGGCCCCCGATTGCAAATTTGCCGTGTGCACGCATCAAAAGCAATCGACCATTGTTCACCCGAATGAATTTGCCCATTCGCAAGCCATCCGCTAACCGCATGCCGAGATATTGACCGGGAATTCGTCCATCATGACCGAACAGATTGCACCTGCGGTGAAGAACGAGGACAGCGCGCGCGGCTTCGCCTTCGCTTTCGCGGCCTATTTCATGTGGGGTTTCCTGCCGCTCTATCTCAAGCTGGTGGCGCATATTCCGCCGATGGAGGTCGTTGCCAACCGCATCGTCTGGTCCTTGCCGATCACCGGCGTCATCCTGCTTTTCCTCAAGCGCGGCGGGGATGTGTGGAAGGCGATCCGCACCCCGTCCATGCTTGCCATGGCGCTGGTAACGGCCACGCTGGTGACCATCAACTGGCTGGTCTATGTCTATGCGATCACCTCCGGCCATGCCTTGCAGGGCGCTCTTGGCTACTACATCAACCCGCTGATCTCGGTGCTGATCGGCGCCATCCTGCTCAAGGAACGGATGATGCTGCCGCAGAAGATCGCTGTCCTGCTGGCGGCGATCGCTGTTGCCATCCTCAGCTATGACGCCGGCGGGCTACCGTGGATTTCGCTGGCCCTGGCATTCAGTTGGGGGTTCTACGCCTTTTTCCGCAAGACGCTGCCGATCGGGCCGAACCAGGGTTTCTTCCTCGAGATCCTGATCCTCTCGCTGCCGGCCTGCCTCTATATCCTGTTCATTGAATGGAACGGCACAGGGCATCTGTCCAACGGCTCGGGCGCAAGCGACGTGGGCCTGCTGTTCTTCAGCGGCATCGCCACGGCCATCCCGCTGATGAGCTACGCCAACGGGGCAAAGCTGCTCAGGCTGTCGACGATCGGCATGATGCAGTATATCGCGCCGACCATGGTGTTCATCACCGCGGTCTTCGTGTTCCACGAGCCTTTCGGCCGGACGCAGTTCATCGCCTTCCTGTTCATCTGGGCCGGCCTGGTCACCTATTCCTGGCCGATGATCCGCGACTATCGCAACCGCTGACAGCGAGCTCGAGCGCGCGACCGCTCGGCCAGAACCCACCGGAGACAGCAGATGCAGATGACGGAGATCCCCTTCGGCACCACCGACTGGAGCATGGTCGAGACGACGGAGCATAAGGGCGAGACAGGCGCAGCCACCTGGCGCACACGGCAATTCGGCCCGGTTCGGGTTCGGATGGTCGAATACACGCCCGGCTACCTGGCCGATCACTGGTGCGTCAAGGGACATGTCCTGCTGTGCCTGGAAGGCGAACTGACGACCGAGCTTGCCGACGGCCGCGTCTTCGTGCTGAAGCCGGGCATGAGCTATCAGGTGGCGGATAATGCCGAACCGCACCGCTCCTCCACAAAGGTCGGAGCCAGGCTGTTCATCGTCGATTGATCGGCGCCGGCCTCAAAGCCGGGAGATGACCTCGTCGGCCCCGTCGAGGTCGGTGACCGTCTCGAGCTTTTCGAGGATCGCCGGCACGATGTCGTCGATCTCGGCGATCACCATCGGCTGGACCCGGTGGGCAGTGTGGATGAAGCCCTGCTCGCGCATGTGGCGCACCAGTTCGAGCATCGGATCCCAGAAGCCGTTGACATTGGCGAAGACCATCGGCTTCTCATGGCGGCCCAGCTGTGCCCAGGTCATGATCTCGACGATCTCCTCCAGAGTGCCGATCCCGCCCGGCAGGGTGACGAAGGCATCGGCGCGCTCGAACATGGCGTGCTTGCGCTCGTGCATGTCCCTGGTGACGATCAGTTCGTCGAGCTGGCCCAGCGAATGGCGCGTGGCTTCCATGTCGACGAGGAATTCGGGGATGATGCCGGTCACCTTCCCGCCGTTCGAGAGGACGCCGCTGGCGACGGCGCCCATGATCCCCTTGGTGCCGCCGCCATAGACGAGTTGCAGACCGTGCGCTGCGATCGAGCGGCCGAGCGCGCGGCCCGCTGCGAGGTAAGACGGGTCGCGTCCGGGCTGGGAACCGCAATAGACGCAGACGGATCGAATCGAAGATGCTTTTTCACTCATGTCCGAAACATGACCGTGGAGCGACGGCGAGGTCAACAAAATTGACGGAAAGCTGTTTGCCACAATCCCGAATCCCTTGAGAACGCTTGTGAAAGTCGAGATATGGGGCTAGCAGTTTTTGAAAGATCATGGCGGCTGTTCCGCCCGGAGACTGACGATGATGAAAAACCGCGCCCTTTGGGTCGCCCTGTTGGTTCTCGGCGTTTCGACCCTGCTGATGGTGTTCTTCGTCCTGCCGCGCGTCTCGCCGGTCCAGGAGGACGCGTCGAAGGTCGCGAGCCCGGCCGTCGACACGGCCAAGGACGTGGCGGGACAGGCGGATAAAGCAGTGGCGGATGCCGCCAAGGTGGCAGCTGAAAAGATGGACCGGCTGAAGGCCGAGGCCGTAACCGCGGTGACCGGCATGAAGGCCTTGTTCGCCGAGGGCCGCACGCCGGCGGCCGACGCATTCGCCACGGCCAAGGCCGTGGCAAGGGCTGCCGTCCAGGCGATCGTCGCCCTCGACATTCCGGCCGGCATTGATGCGACGCTCGACATGGCGATGAAGACTGCCCGCGACGGCGCTGCCAAGGCGCTCGGCCTGATCGAGGCGCTGCCGGATGATCCGGCCAAGGCTGCGGGGCTGATTGCTGCGATCGAAGGCGCGCTGACGGGGACAGCAACACCGGAGGCGACACCGAGCGCCCCCGCTGCCTCTCCCGACAACGCGGCCGACGCCGCCTTGCCGCGCTTCGACGTCCTGCGCGTCGAGCCCGATGGTTCGACCGTGATCGCCGGCAATGCGGCCGCGGGCTCCAAGCTCGAGATCATCGCCGGGGACAAGGTGATCGCCTCGCTCGACGTCGGACCGAGCGGCGATTTTGCCGCGGTCCTCGACCAGCCGCTGCCGCCCGGCGACCACAGCCTGCAGCTCAAGGCGACCGACACCGACGGAAAGTCCGTCACGTCGGAGGAAGTCGCGACGATCTCGGTTCCCGCAAATGCGGACGGCAAGCTGCTGGCCATGGTATCCAAACCGGGCGAAGCGAGCCGGCTGATCACCCTGCCGGAAAGCGTCAATTCCGCGGCCAAGCAGGAGCGCGTCGCGGCGGCCGATAACGCCAACGCGCCGGCAGTCCCGGCTACGCCCGAGAGTGGCGAGACCGCCACGGCGCCGATAGCCGACCAGCCGGCAGCCAGCGTCGAAGCCAAATCCGTCAATCCGGAAATCCAGGTGTCCGCCGTGGAGATCGAGGGTGACCGCATCTTCATCGCCGGCAAGGCGCCGGTCGGCAGCGCTGTCCGGGGCATTGCCGACGACACGGTCATCGGCAATGCCGTGGCCGACGCGAGCGGCAATTTCGTCGTCGAAGGGCGGATCACGCTTTCGGTCGGCGCCCATGTCATTCATGCCGAACTGCTCGATGCCGCCGGCCAGGTGGTCGTCAGGACCTCGGTGCCGTTCAATCGCCCCGAAGGCGAACAGGTGTCCGTCGTCGCGCAGAACAGCCAGACGGCCTCGGGACAGGGCGGCGCCATGGTGCCGGTCGATCTCGCCGCGTTTGAAAAGCTGCGCGGCTCGCTCGGCCAGGCTTTCGCCCTGCTGCAAGGTCTCTATGCCGACGGCAAGAAGCCGGTGCTCGAGGAGCTCGCGGCCGCCCGCTCGGCAAGCGAAATCAGCCTGAAGTCGATCGCCGATTTCCGCCCCGCGGCCGTGGCAGCCAAGCCGATTGTCGATTTCGTCGCGGCAACGGCGGCGAAGGCCGGCAAGGCCCATACGGCCCTGCAGGGCCTGCCGAACGATATCGAGGCGGTCGGCGCCGAACTGCCGAAGATCGCCGTCCTGGTCGAGGAGGTCCTTTCGCCTAAGGCACCGACGCCGGACCTCGCCTTGCCCCCGGCGGAAGCCGTGGCCACGCCGGGCACCGCGCCCGCTGAACCCGCTGCACCTCAGGCAACGGCCGCCGCGCCGAAGACGATAGAGCAGGCGCCGCTGACCGAAAGCCGCAACAGCGTGATCATCCGTCGCGGCGATACGCTGTGGCAGATCTCGCGCCGCGTCTACGGCCAGGGCGTGCGCTATACGACGATCTACCTCGCCAATTCCAATCTCATCAACAATCCGGACCTGATCGAGCCGGGCCAGGTGTTCGAGGTTCCGAGCGAGGCGCTGCCCGATGCGGAAGAGATCCACCGCAAACGCCTGAGCGGCGGGACCGGCAACTAGGTTCGGCGGGGAGTTTTCTCCGCCACGACATTGTATTGCGCAAGGCGAGGCCCTATGTGCGAGTACAGGCGGCGGCTCCCAAGGGGTCGCCGCTTTTTTGGCGCTACAGAGACTTCCGAGGTGGATCAGGAATGGCTGGCAACAAGAAGACGATTTCGGCGGACAGCAGCAATCCCCTCGATACGCTCGTCAACCTCTGGCCCTATATGTGGCCGCGGGACCGGCTGGACCTCAAGATGCGGGTCGTCTGGGCCACCGTCTTCCTGCTCATCTCGAAGCTGGTTCTCATCCTCGTCCCCTACTTCTTCAAATGGGCGACCGACGCGCTCAACGGCAAGCTCGACATGGCCGGCATCCTGCCGGTCTTCCTGCTCGGCGCCGTGGCGCTGGTCATCGTCTACAATCTCACCCGCATCGCCCAGGTCGGCCTCAACCAGCTGCGCGACGCCCTGTTTGCCAGCGTCGGGCAATATGCGGTGCGCCAGCTCGCCTACCGGACCTTCGTGCACATGCACAAGCTGTCGCTGCGCTTCCACCTGGAGCGCAAGACCGGCGGCCTGTCGCGCATCATCGAGCGCGGCACCAAGGGCATCGAGACGATCGTTCGGTTTACCATTCTCAACTCGGTTCCGACCTTCATCGAATTCCTGCTGACCGCGGCGATCTTCTGGTGGGGCTACGGCTTCTCCTATCTGGCGGTCACCGCCATCACGGTCTGGGCCTATATCTGGTTCACCATCCGCGCCAGCGACTGGCGCATCGGCATCCGCCGGTCGATGAACGACAGCGACACGGACGCCAACACCAAGGCGATCGATTCGTTGCTTAACTTCGAGACGGTCAAGTATTTCGGCAATGAAGACATGGAAGCGAGCCGCTTCGACCAGTCAATGGCGCGCTACGAGAAGTCGGCGACCCAGGTCTGGACCTCGCTCGGCTGGCTCAACTTCGGCCAGGGCGTGATCTTCGGCCTCGGAACCACGGTGATGATGGTGATGTCAGCCATGGCGGTCAGCCGTGGCGAGCAGACGATCGGCGATTTCGTCTTCGTCAACGCCATGCTCCTGCAACTCGCCGTGCCGCTCAATTTCATCGGCTTCGTCTATCGGGAAATCCGCCAAGGCCTGACCGACATCGAACAAATGTTCGACCTGCTCGAGGTTCAGGCCGAGGTGGTCGACAAGCCCGGAGCACCGGACCTCGTCATCGGACAGGGCGCCATCGTCTTCAAGGATGTGCATTTCGCCTACGACCCGCAGCGCCCCATCCTCAAGGGCGTGTCGTTCGAGGTGCCGGCCGGAAAGACGGTCGCCGTGGTCGGACCGTCCGGCGCCGGCAAATCGACCATTTCACGCCTTCTCTACCGCTTCTACGACATTCAGCAGGGATCGATCACCATCGACGGTCAGGACGTGCGCGACGTCACCCAGAAGAGCCTGCGCACAGCCATCGGCATGGTGCCGCAGGACACAGTGCTGTTCAACGACACGATCGCCTACAATATCCGCTACGGGCGCCCGTCAGCCAGCGACGACGAGATCACCCAAGCCGCCGACATCGCCCAGATCGGCCACTTCATCACCGACCTGCCGGACGGCTTCCAGACCAAGGTCGGCGAGCGCGGGCTGAAACTCTCGGGCGGGGAAAAGCAACGCGTGGCGATTGCCCGCACCGTGCTGAAGGCGCCGCCGATCCTGATCCTCGACGAGGCGACCTCGGCGCTGGACACCACGACCGAGCAAGAGATTCAGGCGGCGCTCGACATCGTGTCGAAGAACCGCACGACACTGGTCATCGCCCACCGCTTGTCGACCGTGGTCGATGCCGACGAAATCATCGTGCTGAAGGGCGGAGAGATCGCCGAGCGCGGCACCCATGCGGCGTTGCTCGACATGGGCGGGCTCTATGCCTCGATGTGGAACCGTCAGCGCGAGGCGACCCAGGCGGAGGAACACCTGCGCCAGGTGCGCGAGAGCGACGAACTGGGGATCGTGGTGCGCAAGCCGCCGGCGGTCTGAGTCACGGACCTTGGTCGGAGCGTTCGGCCTCGGTTCAGGCCGCGACGCAGAGGCGATTGCGGCCGCTGTTCTTGGCCCGGTACAGCGCATCATCGGCGCGCTTGAGGGCCTCGTCCAGATCCTCCTCCAAGGGCAGGAAGCCGGCAAGGCCGATGCTGACCGTGCCGGCCAGCGCCGCCAGGGCGGTCGTCTGGCAGATACGCTCGACTTCCACCCGCATGCGTTCGGCGACACGCTTCGCCTCGGCGATCGATCCGTCGGTGAACAGCGCGTAGAACTCCTCCCCGCCGGCGCGGGCGATGACATTGCCCTTGCCGATCGTCTCCTCCAGCGTGCCGGCGATCATTCGCAGCGCATTGTCGCCTTCGGCATGGCCGAGCCGGTCGTTGATCAGCTTGAAGTGGTCGACATCGATGATGGCTACCGCCAGGGGCTTGTCGTCCTTGCGGGCCTGCTCGGCCATTTGCTCGGCCAGATCGAAGAATTTGCGGCGGTTATAGGCATTGGTCAGCGGATCGCGTTCGGCGGCTTCGGTCAGGCGGGCTTCGAGCGTCTTGCGCTCGGTGATGTCGAGGATGGCGCCGGCAATGCCGCGGACCCGCCCGTCCCCGCCCTTGATCGCCGCCTTGTGGAACATGACATGGCGGCGCGTTCCGCCCGAATGGCAGACCTCGCTTTCATAGACCTGGGTGCCGCCACGCCGGAGAAGCTCGTCGTCGGCCGCCTGATAACGGTGGGCCAGTGCTTCGGGCGCAATATCGAAGACGGAGCGGCCGACCACGCCGTCCGGCGGGCTGCCGATGAATTCGGCAAAGGCGCCATTGCAGCCGACATAAATCCCGTCGGCATTCTTGAAGAAGATCGGCGCCGGCAGGTTGTCGATGCAGGCCTGCAGATAGTCCCGTTCCATGGCGAGGCAGGCGTGTTCGGTCTGTGCGCCGCGTGCCCGCTCGATCGCGCGACGCGTGCGGGCGAGACAGATGGCGACGTCCTCCGCCGAGGTCGGATCGACGACATCGTCGGCGCCGAGCGCGATCGCGCGTTGGACCCAGGCGGGGCTCAGCCGATCGCAGGCAATCACGATATAGGCTTGTTCGCCCAGGGTCCGGCGCAATTCACCTACGGCGCTGCCCAATCTTGCAGCCTCGACCGGGACGAAACAGGCCAACGGCGTCTTCGGGACCTCGAAGGATTGCGGCGCGATCACGCCATTGGCAGCAAGGAGCCGCGGCATCGGACGGCCATCGACGGCAAGCCAGAGGATTTCCCGGAGCGCCCGGGCATCGGGCTGCCGTATCGAGCTTTGTTCACGATTGGACAATTACGCTTCCATATTCTTCAGCATGCCGGCGGAGAACTTTCCACAAGGGGCGACTACAAGTTTTTACCTGTCGTTCTAGGGGGGAAATATTGACGGATGGTGCACGCGGCCCCACCTACCAAAAATGGTCGGACCTGCGCCCGTTCGCTGCGGCGTTTGTTTCCGACGCGAGAGCATTGCCCCTGGCACGCTTTCGGGTTAGTCAGCCACGTCGATCCTTTGCAGCGAAACGAGGTTTTTCATGGATCTGTTCGAGAGTATCCGTAAGGCTATCGTGCCTGTGCACAAGGAAGGCTATCCCTTCGTCGCCATATTCTTCGTCGCCTCGCTGATCCTCGGCTGGATCTTCGAGCCGCTGTTCTGGGTGGGCATGGTGCTGACCCTGTGGTGCGCCTATTTCTTCCGCGATCCGGAGCGGGTCACGCCGCAGGACGACGACCTCGTCGTCAGCCCGGCCGACGGCCGCGTCTCCGCCATCCAGATGACCGTTCCGCCCGAGGAACTCCACCTCGGCAACGAGCCGATGCTGCGCATCTCGGTCTTCATGAACGTGTTCAACTGCCATGTGAACCGCTCGCCGGTGCGCGGCCGAATCGACAACATCGTCTATCGCGAAGGCAGCTTCCTCAATGCCGAGCTGGACAAGGCGAGCGAAGACAACGAGCGCAACGGCCTGGTCATCGAGACCGGCCACGGAAAGATCGGCGTCGTGCAGATCGCCGGGCTCGTGGCGCGCCGCATCGTCTGCTGGGCCAATCCCAACGATCCGCTGGCCGCCGGCGAACGCTTCGGCCTCATTCGCTTCGGCTCGCGTCTTGATGTCTTCCTGCCTGCCGGAGCCGAACCGCGGGTGTCGATCGGCCAGACCGCCATTGCCGGCGAGACGGTGATCGCCGAGTTCGGCTCGACCAAGGGGCCCGTCGTCAGCCGCCGCAGCTGAGGCGAAGAAGGACAAGGGAGCACCATGCAGACGCCAAAGCCGCCGGCCGAAGAGAATGGCAACAATGATCGCGCCCGCGGACCTCGTCTCCGCGAAATTCCGATGCGCTTGCTGGTGCCCAACCTCATCACCGTGCTGGCGATCTGCGCCGGCCTGACAGGCATTCGCCTGGCCTTCGAGAACCGCTATGAACTGGCGGTAATGATGGTGCTGGCCGCAGCCTTCCTCGACGGCATCGACGGGCGAATCGCCCGCATGATGAAGGCGACGTCGAAGTTCGGCGCGCAGATGGATTCGCTTGCCGACATCGTCAATTTCGGTGTCGCCCCCGCCCTGGTGCTCTACGTCTTCATCCTCGACCAGGCCCGCTCCTTCGGCTGGATCGCCGCGCTTATCTACGCGATCGCGGCGGGGCTGCGCCTTGCCCGCTTCAATGTCATGGCCGAGCGCGAGACCCAGGTTCCATGGCAGTCGGAGTTCTTCGTCGGCGTGCCGGCCCCGGCCGGCGCCATGCTTGTCCTGCTGCCGGTCTATCTCGGCTTCCTCGGCGTGCCGCCGAGCGCGCCGGTGGCCTTTGCCGGCTCCGTCTACACCATCCTGATCGCCTATCTGCTGGTCAGCCGGCTGCCCGTCTGGTCGGGCAAGTCGGAGACCAGCCGCATTCGCCGGGATCTCGTCCTGCCGATGATTCTCGGCGTGGTGCTCTACGTGGCCCTGCTGATGAGTTTTACATGGGAAGTGCTGTCGCTGACCGTCCTCGGCTATATTCTCTCCCTGCCCTTCGGTGCCCGCTCCTGGCACCGGCGCTACGGCACGCTGACAATCGGCGAGGAAGCTCCGGAAAAGGGTCTCTCCGAGATCGATCGAGGCCTCTAGGGCCCGATTTCGCCACCCGGCGGCCCATCTTCCCGCGAAAAATGGCTCTGAGCTCGCGAAATATGCTGGCTTCTGATCAAAATTGATTTGCGCCGAAGCCAGCGTCACGCTTTTGTCATGATCTGCTCAAATAGAGCGAAAAACAAAAAGAAGAAAATATCAGGGAAACGCTGCAGGAGCATCAGATGACCACCAAGACCCCCGCCGAGCCTAAGCCGGCGCCCCAGAATCTCGATTCCTACTATCGGCCGCTCGGCCTCAAGGCGGTCCTTGCCGCAGCCTTGATGCTGAAGCGCAAGCCGGCCAAGAAGGCCACCGCCTGAACGCTAGAACAGGCTCATCTGGCCACCGCCGGATGATGTCTTCTTCGGCTTGGCCACCGCCAGACTGTCCGCGATCGGTGCCTGCACCTCCGGCCCGGTATTCTTGACCTTGTTGACGAGGTCGGAAACGGGCACCGCCTCGAAGAAATCCTCCTCGGCAGATGTCAGAAGATCGGCGACATGCCGAGGCTCGGTGCTCTTGCAGTCGAGCCAGCGCTCGTAATCCTCCGGCTTGATGACAACCGGCATGCGGTCGTGGATCTGTCCGATCGTGCGGTTCGCATTCACCGTGAGAATAGCACCGGTATCGACTTCGGAACCGTCCGCCGACGCCCAGGTCTCCATCAGGCCAGCAAAGGCGACGATCCTGCCATGGCGCGGCCTGATCCAGTAGGCCTGCGATTTCTCGCCGCTGTCTTTCGCCGGCCGGTGCCACTCATAGAAACCGGAAGCGGGGACCAGCACACGACGGTGACGCATGGCGGCCCGGAACGAGGCCTTGCCGATCGCCGTTTCCGCGCGGGCGTTGATCAGCAGCGGAAACTCCTTCGGATCCTTGACCCAGGACGGCATCAGCCCCCAGCGGACGAGAACCGCCTTGCGGTCCGGCAGATTGCTGCCGGGCTCGTGCCGATCGCCGGCGACGACGACCAGGATCGGCTGCGTCGGAGCGATATTGTAGCGCGGCGGAAAACCATCGAGCTCCAGAAGCCCGAGGAAATCCCGAACCTCTTCGGGTGTCGCCGTCAGTGAAAAGCGTCCGCACATGACGATCTGCATCGCACCTGATGCCGTACCGGTCAAGCCGCTGACGCGGGTGCCCGGTCCTTGCGACCGACGGCAAAGCTGTCGATAGTCCCCTGGTCGATTCTCAACCGGCGACCTGCCTGCCGACGAGACCCATCAGGAGATCCGCTCCATCATGCAGACCCGCCCGCGCCTCGCCTCCTCCGCCATCGTCGAACGCGACGGCCGGTTCCTGCTGGTGCGCCGCCGCAATCCGCCGGCAGCCGATTTGTTCGCCTTTCCCGGCGGCAGGGCGGAACCCGGCGAAACACCGGAGGAAACGGCGATCCGGGAACTGTTCGAGGAAACCGGTCTACTCGGACGCGGACCCCGCCTGTTCGAAACGGTCGAACTCTTTCCCGAGGACGGAACACCGGAAAGCCATTTCCTGCTTTCGGTGTTTCGCGTCGAGGCAGAGCCGGAGACGGTCGCGGTCGCCGATGACGACGCACTTGAGGCAGGGTGGTTCCTGCCGGAGGAGATCAGCCGACTGCCGGTTCCAGACAGCGTGCGCGCCTGTATCGAGAGACTGGTCAGGGCCGGCGAAGCGGGTTAAACAATCACATGGCGCATCGATCGCCCAACACGTGACGGAAGCGACGACAAGGCAAGGCATGCGCGCGACAGGATCTTTTGCCACGGCAGTCTTCGCCTTAGCCCTGTTCGCGCTCGGCCCGGCCTCGGCAATGGCACAATCGGCCGATGCCCCCGCGACACAGGAGCCGGTTCCGGAAACGGCGGAAAAACCGGCGCCCTACGACGACAAGCTCGCCCGGCTGTCGGAGATCCTGGGCGCGGTGCATTACCTGCGCAATCTATGCAACAAGGACGGCGAGCCGGGATGGCGTGAAGCCATGCAGGCGCTGATCGACGCGGAGACGGCGAGCGAGCCGAAACGGCGCGCGCGCATGGTCGCCGCCTATAATCGCGGTTACCGATCCTTTGCCTCCGTCTATACGACCTGCACCACATCGGCGGTCGCGGCGGAGGGGCTCTACCGTAACGAAGGCGCAACACTGGCCGTCGAAATCGCCGCCCGCTATGGAAATTAACGATAAATTCACCTGTTTTGGTCTCGGGCCGTGTCGTTTTGATAAAAGGCTGATAGTGTCATTAACAGGTGAGTAAGGACTACGCTTCGGGGAATGACCATGGAACCGCGCCGCAACGAGATCGACGACATGATCGTGCATGAAAAGACGCAGGCCGCGCTGGAATACCAGAACGAAGCCTGGGCCGACGGCATCGCGGATGGCATCGAACCGGAAATCATCGCAGACGCGGCCTTTGCGCTGGCGATGCGCGAGACCATTCGCATTCATGGCGAGGGTGGAGCGGAAGCGATCCTCGATTCCCTGCGCAGCCGCATGCTGGCCGGCGAGTTCTCGCCCGAACGGCGTATGCAATAACGAGACATCAGGGGCTGTGATGCCAACTACGCACAAGTCCTCGTGGCGCGCCCGTCTCGCGCACCTTTCATCCATTGCCCTGGCACTCGGCTTGACGTTGGGCGCTGCCGGTCCCGCCTTGGCGCTTTCCGACATCCCGCCGCTCCCCGCTCCGCAGCAGGATCCCGCCGCGCCGCAACAGCCGGTCGAGGGCGAGGAGACCGAGGATCTTGCCGATCCCGGACCGATGGGTATTCCCGATCCCGATCCGCTGATCAACAAGCCGGCCAATGACCTGCCTCCCGTCGACGCGCAGGCCGATCCCGACCAACCGCCGCCGGAGGTCATTTACGACCTGTCGAAGGTGCCGGAGCCGGTGCGGCGCATGCGGGAGCTGCTGATCGAGGCCGCGACTTCCGGCGATATCGAACGCCTGCGCATACTGATGAATCCCGGTCCGAATCAGACGCGTATCGTTCTGGAAAGCAGCGATGCCGATCCGGTCGCCGCGCTCAAGCAATTGTCGGGGGACGAGGAAGGGATCGAGATTCTCGCGATCCTGATCGACATCCTGTCGACCGGCTTTGTCAGGGTCGATGCCGGCACGCCGGACGAGGCTTATGTCTGGCCCTACTTCGCCGAAAAGCCGCTGGCGCTGCTTACCTTGCCGGAGAAGGTGGAACTGCTGCGTATCGTCACGGCCGGCGATGTCGCCGAAATGCAGGAACTGGGCAATTACAACTTCTTCCGCCTGGGGATTTCGCCCGACGGACAGTGGAAGTTCCTGACCGCCGGCGACTGACCTCTCGCAGCCCGGCCTGCCGGCGCCGGCAGGTCTTCACGGTGGATCATTCATCCCCTGCCGATCGGAAACGATTCCCTTTTTCGATGCGATGTTCTAACTCTTCGGCATCGACCAACCGGAAGGGACCGACGATGCCAGAAGCCGCCTTGCCCGACCGCGCCCTGATCAGGGTGTCCGGTGCCGACGCCGAGCACTTCCTCCACAATCTGGTGACCACCGACATCGCCGCCCTGCCGCAAGGCGAGGCCTGGCCCGGCGCGCTCCTGACGCCGCAGGGCAAGATCCTGTTTGATTTCCTCGTCTGGCGCGACGGCGACGGCTTCGTACTGGACACGTCCGTTGGCCAGCGCGACGCGCTGGTGAGGCGTCTCTCCATGTACAAGCTGCGCGCCGCCGTCGAGATTTCGCCGATCGAACCGACCGGCGTAACCGTCTGCTGGGGCGAGGATGCGGGCCGGGATGTGGGCGAGACAGGCGTCGTCGACCACCGCTTTGCCGTCGCCGGTATCCCGGTGACGCGCAAGCCCGGTAACGCGGAGGCGGGATTACCGCTCGGCTACGACGCGTTGCGCGTGCTTGCCGGCATTGCCGAATCCGGCGCCGACTTTGCCCTCCAGGACGCCTTTCCCCATGATGTCCTATTCGACCTTGCGGGCGGTGTCTCGTTCAAGAAGGGCTGCTACGTCGGCCAGGAAGTGGTGTCGCGCATGCAGCATCGCGGCACGGCGCGGCGTCGGCTGGTTCTGGTCACGGCCGAAACCGCTCTGCCCGCAACCGGAGCCGAGATCGTCGCCGAAGGCAAGCCGATCGGCACGCTGGGGACGGTCGTCGGCAATCGCGGTCTGGCGATCGTGCGCATCGACCGTGCCGGAGAGGCCATCGCGGCGGGCACCGCGATCCGCACCGGGGACACCGAGCTCAGCCTTGCGCTTCCCGGCTGGTCCGGGCTGTCCTTTCCCAGCAACGCCGCCGAGGAGAGCTGAGCCATGGCTGAAGCCGCCCCGCCGCCAGGCCGCGCCTGGCAGCGCATGCTGTCCGGCAGGCGTCTCGACCTGCTCGATCCCTCGCCGCTCGACGTGGAGATTTCCGACATCGCCCACGGGTTGGCGCGTGTCGCCCGCTGGAACGGCCAGACCTCGGGCGACCATGCCTTTTCGGTCGCCCAGCACAGCCTGATGGTCGAGGACGTCTTCCGCCGTCTCAATCCCAAGGCGAGTGCCGAGGAATTGCAGATGGCGCTTTTGCACGACGGCCCGGAATATGTGATCGGCGACATGATTTCGCCGTTCAAGGCGGTGGTCGGCGGTGGCTACAAGCTGGTGGAGAAACGGCTGGAGGCGGCGATACACCTGCGATTCGGTCTGCCGGCCCATCCGAGCCGGACACTCAAAGACCAGATCAAGAAGGCCGACAGGATTTCCGCCTATTTCGAGGCGACCGAACTCGCCGGCTTTTCCGAAGCGGAGGCCCGCAAGTTCTTCGGCAAGCCGCGCGGCATTTCCCGCGACATGTTGCCGACGGCGCCGCTGCCGGCCCTTCAGGCGCAGGCGCTGTTCCTGCAGCGCTTCGACGCCATCGAGGCTTGCCGCGCCGTGCGCTCCAGAGTGGCGTCATGAGCCTGATCGTCGTTTCGCCGCTGTCGCGCATCGCCGAAATCGCCGTCCGCCACAAGGCGCGCGAGATGATCACGCTGATGGCCGAGAATCAGGATTTCCACCGCCCGGCGGTAATTTCGGCGGACCGGCACCTGAAGCTCGGCGTCAATGACATCTCCTTTGCCGGCACCGGAAACCTGATCGCGCCGCAGGAGCGGCATGTGCAGCAGGTGATCGATTTTGCTCGCACATGGGACCAGAGCGCGCCGCTGCTGATCCATTGCTGGATGGGCGTGTCGCGTTCGCCGGCGGCGGCGCTGATCGCCAGCCTCGCCGTCGCCCCGCATGACGACGACGAGGCGCTGGCACGGCGGCTACGGGCCGCTTCGCCCTTTGCCACGCCCAATTCCCGGCTGGTGGAGATCGGCGACAGCCTGCTTGGTCGCGGGGGGCGGCTGAAGGCCGCCGTCAAGGCGATCGGCCGTGGGGCGGATGCCGACGGCGACGCGCCCTTCGTCCTTCATCTGCCGAACGCGGCGCAGACCCCATGACCAATCGTACCACATCCGTCGAGATCGGCCTCAATGCCGCGATCGTCGCGGTCACCGGCGGCACACCGCGCATCCTGGTGGTCAGCGATCCGACGAGCAGCCTGGAAAGCCTGCCGTTTGGCCCTTTCGACCCCGTCCGGCACCGGACGATGGAAATGTCGCTGCGCACCACGGTGACCGCCCAGACCGAACTGCACATGGGCTATATCGAGCAGCTTTACACTTTCGGCGATCGGGGCCGGCACAAGATGGCCGGCGATGTCGGGCCGCATGTCGTCTCGGTCGGCTATCTGGCGCTGACCCGCATGGACCCGGCGCGCGAGGCGGGCCTCGATGCCGCCGGCGTGCATTGGCGCGACTGGTACGGCTATCTGCCGTGGGAGGATTGGCGCCACGGCCGCCCGGCGGTGATCGACCGGGTCATCCTGCCGGCGCTGACGCAATGGGCGGGCGAAAACCCCGCCGAGGACAAGGCGGAGATGCGGCCGTCGCGCCGTTCGCGGCTGAAGCTCGCCTTCGGTCTCGATGATTTCCCCTTCGACGAGGAGCGGGTTCTGGAACGCTATGAACTGCTCTACGAGGCGGGACTGGTAGAGGAAGCGGTGCTGGACGGCCGGGTCGCGGCCCGGCGCGTTTCGGCGCCGCTCGGCATTGCCATGCTCGCCGACCATCGGCGGATCGCCGCGACCGCGCTCGCGCGGCTGCGCGGCAAAATCAAGTATCGCCCGGTGGTCTTCGAACTGATGGCGCCGGAGTTCACCCTCACCGAATTGCAGGCGACCGTCGAGGCGATCTCCGGCCGCCACCTGCACAAGCAGAATTTCCGTCGACTGGTCGAGGGCGCCGAACTGGTCGAACCGACCGGCGAGACGCTGGCGACCGGGGGACGGCCCGCCGCGCTTTTCCGCTTCCGCCGGCAGATTCTCGAGGAAAGGCCGGCGCCGGGCCTGAAGCTCGGCGGCCGCTGAGAGCCTTTCATCCGACTATGCAATGACTCCTGCTGCGGTTGACCCCGAGGCGCCCTGCCCCATCTAGCCCCTTGACGAAACTTGACGTGAAGGAGTGACCCATTCGATGGAGCAGCAGGCCAGTGAATTCATCATCGCGACGCGCACGGCGCTCAGCCAGGCAAGCGCGCTTGCCGTGCAGTATTCGTTCTCGATCGTTGGCGCCCTGCTGCTTCTGGTCGTCGGCTGGACGCTCGCCTCGCTCCTCAGCCGCTGGGCGCATGAAGGACTGCTGCGTGTCAGGGGCATTGACGAGACGCTTGCCCGCTTCTTCGCCAATGTCATCCGCTATGCCGCGCTGCTGCTGGTGTTCGTCACGGTGCTGGGCCAGTTCGGCGTCCAGACCGCATCGATCATTGCCGCGCTGGGTGCGGCGGGTCTTGCCATCGGCCTTGCCCTGCAGGGCACGCTGCAAAACATCGCCGCCGGCATCATGCTGCTGGTGCTTCGGCCGTTCCGGGTGGGCGAGTATATCGATACGGGCAATATCTCCGGGACGGTCCGCGAGATCGGCCTGTTCGCCACGGAACTCAAGACGCCCGACGGCCTCTACCGGCTGGCGCCGAACTCGACCTTGTGGAACGTGCCGATCACCAATTTCAGCCGCGAAAGCACGCGCCGCTTCGAGTTGAAGGTCGGCATCGGCTACGACGACGATATCGATCTTGCCCAGCGGCTGATGCGGGAACTGGCGGAGAACGACCGGCGTGTTCTGAAGCAACCGTCGGTCGACACCTTCGTCGATGAACTGGCCGACAGCGCCGTGGTGCTGACACTGTGGTACTGGACGGCTGCCGGGGATTTCTGGCCGACCTCGCGCGACATGATCAAGTCAGTCAAGCAAGCCTTCGACAGGAACGGGATCTCCATCCCGTTCCCGCAGGTGACCTACAATGCCCGCGTGGCTGGCCTCGCGCTGCCTACCGCCGGTGCGGAGCAGGAAGACGCATAGTTATCGGGGCAAGAGCGGACACCGAGCGGGCACAATAGCGGGTAAAGTCGCGCTCAGATGGTGAGCCTGATGTCTGACGGTGCCTCGGCTTCGCTCTCCTGCTGCTCCGTAAAGGCCGAGTAGGCCGCGATGACCTGCTTCATCTCTTCCAGCACATCGAACAGGCTGACGGTGTCGTCGTCCTCGGCCGAGTGGTCATCGACCGGCGGCGGAGGCGGCGGGCCTTCGGATCGCAGTTCCTCCATCGCGCTGACGAACTGGTCTTCCGTCAGCGATCCGGTGCCTTCTCCGTCGAACTTTGCAAAGAGCGCCGTCGCCTCCTCCTCGCTCATGGCGTCGGGCCGGCTTGCCACGAACTCCGACTGGCTCACCTTGCCGTCACCATCGGCATCGAGCCTTGCGAACAGATCGGCCGCGAACTGGCGATCATCCGCCTGGGCATTGGCTTCATCGCCGGAATTGGCAAGCAGCATGGCCATGACGCCGCCGGCCACCTGGGAGGAGAGGCCGCTTGCGGCGTTCTCGTTCTCGACCGTCGGGTCCTGGGTGCGCTGCGTGCCGGTCGCCTTTTCCGCGGCGGCCAACTCCTCCGCGCTGACGATTCCGTCTCCATTGATGTCGAGGCTGGAAAGCGATGTGGAATATAGAGAGCTGCCGCTGAGCGACGAAGATATACTGGTCATGCAAATCCCCTCAAGTATCGGCTGAGTATGGGTGTGTCCCAGGACGCAATACTCAATCAGCGGGATGTCTTCGGGCTACGGGATTCGCGGAAACCGGTCAAAAGCCAATAATGATCTACGATAAGTAGTTTGCGTACTTCCTAACATAATTCAACTGCTTGAACGCATGGCGTTTCCCACGGCCGGTGTGACGAAGCGCACGCCGAGCCCACCGGGAGGGACCGCGACCAAAGAACTGATTTTCGTCAGTCGATGACCACATCCAGCCCGATATCGAGGGTCGGCGCCGCCATGGTCACCTTGGAGGTGGAGATGTAATCGACCCCCGATTCGCCAATCGCACGGATCGTCTGGATGTTCACATTGCCGGATGCTTCCAGCATCACGCGACCGACGGCCGACGGATAGTCGGCACCGGAGAGCCCGTGATGCTGGCGGTTGATCTCGACCGCCTCGCGCAACAGGTCCGGCCCCATATTGTCGAGCAGGATCGCATCCGGTCGCGCGCCCAGCGCCTCGCGCATCTGCCGAAGGTCGTCGACCTCGACCTCGATCTTCACCAGATGGCCGGCATAGGCACGGGCCGCCTCGATCGCGGCGGCGACGCCGCCGGCAACAGCGATATGGTTGTCCTTGATCAGAATGGCATCGTCCAGGCCGAAACGGTGGTTGGAGCCGCCGCCGAGCCGCACCGCATATTTCTCCACCGCCCGCAGGCCGGGCAGTGTCTTGCGCGTGCAGGTGACGCGAGCGCGGGTGTGGGCGATTTCGGCAGCGAAGCGTGCCGTATAGGTCGCCACGCCTGAAAGGTGCATCAGGAAGTTCAGAGCGACCCGTTCGGCCGAGAGGATGGAGCGGGCCGGCCCTTCGACGCGGATCAACGCGTCACCGGCCCTCACCCGGTCGCCGTCGGCGACCCTGGCCTCGAACACGACGGCGGGATCGACAAGCCGGAAGGCGGTGCGCGCCAGTTCGATGCCGGCGATCATGCCGTCCTCGCGGCTGTTGAGCGCCGCCCGCGCCGTCTTTTCCGGTCCGATCGTCGCATAGGTGGTGATGTCGCCGGCGCGGCCGAGATCCTCGACGAGCGCCGCCCGCACCTGGTCCTCGACCATCAGGGGCAGCAGAACGGGGCGAAAGGGCTCGGTCATCGTCATTTCCTCGTATTGGCGTCAGCCGGCGATCTCGGCGGCGATGCGGTCGGCATCCTTGAGCGTCATGAAGGTTCGGTGGCGCAATGCCTCGACGGGTTCCGGGCAATCCGAGCGATAGTGACCGCCGCGGCTTTCCTCGCGCTGCAACGCCGCCGTCGCCACCAGCTTGGCGGCGGTCGCCATGTTGGAGAAACGGACCCGCTTGTTGATGTCCTCGAGACGGACGATCTGGCGGATCAGGTCCTTGAGGCCATCGGCGTCGCGGATGACGCCGGCATGGGCCGACATCTCCCGCCTGAGGGTCTTCAACTCGGCGCTGTCTTCCAGCGTCACCAGTTCGTCGTTCTCTCCGGCATCCTTCGGCCATTCGTAGAGCGAGGATTCGGGCAGCATGCCCTTGATGTTCTCGGCGATCCGGGCGGCAAACACCACGGCTTCAAGCAGCGAGTTGGAGGCCAGGCGATTGGCCCCGTGCACGCCGGTCGAGGTCACCTCGCCGGCCGCCCAAAGGCCGTCGACCGTGGTCTTGCCGTCGGCATCCACCAGAACGCCGCCCATGTGGTAGTGCACCGCCGGCACGACCGGGATGGGCTGGGTGACCGGATCGATGCCCGCCGCCATGCAGGAGGCGTAGACGGTGGGGAAGAGGTCGGGGAAATGCGCGCCGACCGCCTTGGTACAGTCGAGGAAGGCGCCGCGGCCGGCCTTGACCTCGGCGAAGACGCCACGCGCCACGATGTCGCGCGGCGCCAATTCGGCATCGGCATGCAGGTCGGTCATGAAACGGTGGCCGGCCTGGTTGATCAGCACGGCGCCGTCGCCGCGCAGCGCTTCCGTCGCCAGCGGCGCCGGGTCCTGGCCGATGTCGATGGCGGTCGGGTGGTACTGGACGAATTCGGCGTCGGCGATCATCGCACCCGCCTTGGCCGCCATGCCGAGCCCGGCGCCGCGCGCCTCGGCGGGATTGGTGGTCACCTGGTAGAGATGGCCGATGCCGCCGGAGCAGAGCACCACCGCGCGCGCCGGAAAGGCGACGCGGGTCTTCGACTGGCCGGCATCGGGGCGGGCGATCACGCCGGAGACGAAGCGCCCCTCGGCAACCAGTTCCTCGACGACATAGCCTTCCATGACCCGGATCGACGGCGTCTTGCGCACGGTCGCGATCAGCGCTTCCATGATGGCGCGGCCGGCCTGGTCGCCCTTGACGCGGACGATGCGGCGCTCGGAATGGGCGGCCTCGCGCGACAGCAGCAATTGCCCCTCGAGGTCGCGATCGAAGGGAACGCCATAGGCGAGAAGATCGCGGATGCGGTCCGGGCCTTCGGAGATCATCAGCCGGGCGATGCGTTCGTCGACAATGCCGGCACCGGCGGCCAGCGTGTCGGCGAGATGCTTGTCGAAGGTGTCGCCGGGGCTCATGGCCGCGGCGATGCCGCCTTGCGCCCAGGCGGAGGACGCCCCCTGGCCGATCGGGGCTGCGGCAAGCACCGTCACCGGACGGGGGCTGAGCTTCAGGGCGCAGAACAGGCCGGCAAGGCCGCCGCCGATGATGACGATATCATCGACGCCCTGCCAGGATTGCGGGCGCATGGATTCCAGTTTCGTCGACATTCAGTCCATCTCCACCGGCGAGAGGCCGGGCCTCGTCAATGCTTCAGATTGATCATCCGCTCCACCGCGAGGCGGGCACGATCGGCGATCGCCGCATCGACGGTCACCTCCTCCGTCATGAACAGCAGGCTGTCGAGGATCTTCGGCAGGGTGATGCGCTTCATGTGCGGACAGAGATTGCACGGCTTGACGAAATCGACGTCGGGCACTTCGGCCTGGATATTGGAGGCCATCGAGCATTCGGTGACGAGGAGCACACGGCCCGGACGCTTGGTCTTGACATAGTCGATCATGCCCGAGGTCGAGCCGGCATAGTCGGAGACGGCCAGAACGCTCGGATGACATTCCGGATGAGCGACGATCTCGATCGACGGATCGGCGGCCTTGTATTCGAGCAGTTCCTCGGCGGTGAACCGTTCATGCACCTCGCAATGGCCCTGCCAGGTGAGGATCTTCTTGCTTGTCTGCTTGGCGACGTTCATCGCCAGATATTCGTCCGGAATGCAGAGCACGGTGTCGGATTCGAAGCTGTCGACGACGGCAACCGCGTTGGACGAGGTGCAGCAGATGTCGGTCTCGGCCTTCACGTCGGCCGAGGTGTTCACATAGGTGACCACCGGCACGCCGGGATAGCGGGCTTTCAGCGCCCGCACGTCGGCGCCGGTGATCGATTCCGACAGCGAGCAGCCGGCGCGGCTGTCAGGGATCAGCACAGTCTTTTGCGGATTGAGCAGCTTGGAGGTCTCGGCCATGAAGTGCACGCCGCACTGGACGATGATCTCGGCATCGACCCGCGTTGCGTCGCGCGCGAGCTGCAACGAATCGCCCTTGATGTCGGCGACGCAGTGGAAGATCTCCGGCGTCTGGTAATTGTGCGCGAGGATGACCGCGCCGCGCTCTTTCTTGATCCGGTTGATCGCATGGATGTAAGGCGCGAAGACCGGCCATTCGATCGCCGGGATGAAGGCCTTCACCTTTTCATAGTGGTGCGCGGTTTCCTTGGCGACGGCCGGCGTGAAGGTCAGATCGGGGCGTTCGATGACACCGAAACGCTGGGCTGCGGTCTGCGGCAGGCGCGCTTGCGCAAGTTCTCCGCCTTGGGTGAAATGTGCCATGCCGAACCCTCCCCGACTGGGCACCACTTATGCTCACATTGAGCAAAAATGGGATCAAAGAAAACCGGCGGTTGCCGGTGCCGTTGATTTAGAAAGTTTTGTGACGGATTGCAAGGGCCACCGCCCGGCTTGCCAAAATGCCGCGCAGGCGCCGCGGCCGTCATGACGGGCATTGACCTTGAACCGGGCCGCCGCCAAGAATGCGCGCCATGAATGACCGTTCCCCGCCCCCCGCCCTCGAACCCGCCCATTTCGCGCCGCAGGCGGCGCTTGCCGAAGCGCTCCTGCCGCATGCGATATCCGGCGACGACGGGTCGCACGATCTTGCCCATATCCACCGGGTTTTCCGCAATGCCATGCGCATTGCCGAGCAGGAGGGCGGCGATCGTCGCATTCTGGCCGCTGCGGTGCTGCTGCACGATTGCGTGGCGGTGGAAAAGAGCTCGCCGCTTCGCTCTCAGGCTTCACTGCTTGCGGCGGACAAGGCGACCGGCCTGCTCACCGCCCTCCGCTGGGAAGCACCTGACATCGCCGCCGTCGCCCATGCCATCACCGCCCACAGTTTCTCCGCCAATATTGCGCCGGAAACGCTGGAGGCAAAGATCCTGCAGGACGCGGACCGGCTCGACGCGATCGGCATGATCGGGGCGGCGCGCTGTTTCTACACCGCCGGCCGGATGGGCTCGGCGCTCTATGACCCCGTCGATCCGCTGGCGGAGCGTCGGGCCCTGGACGACCGGGCCTTTGCCATCGACCATTTCGCGGCAAAGCTGTTCAAGCTCTCCGACAATTTCCAGACCGCTGCCGGCGCCGCGATCGCGCACGAGCGCCACGAACGGCTGCAGGCCGTCCTCACGCAATTCATCGACGAGATCTGAGGCAAAAAAATGCACGTCAGCGAACTTCACATCTATCCCTTCAAGAGCGGGCGCGGGATCGCGCTGCCGGCGGCGAAGGTCGACGCGCGCGGTCTTGTCGGTGACCGGCGGATGATGCTTGCCGACCCGTCCGGGCATTTCATCACCCAGCGGGAACTGCCGGCGCTCGCGACGCTGACCGCCCTTCCCCAGTCGACCCACCTCCACCTGTCGCTTGCCGACGGCCGCGAGATGATGGTTGCCCCGCCGCATCCCGAGCGTCGCATGAGCGTGGCAATCTGGAAATCGATCGTCGACGTCGCGGTCGCGGAGGACAGCGTCAACGAGCGCCTCTCCGGATGGTTTGGCCGCCCAGTAAAGCTCGTCTTCTTCGACGGCGAGGCCGAGCGTACGGCCAGCAGCGAGTGGGCTGGCCCCGACACGCCGGTCACCTTTACCGACGGCTACCAGGTCTTGGTCACCACCACGGGATCACTTGCCGCGCTCAATGCCGACATGGCGGGTCACGGCGAAGGGAGCGTCGGCATGGAGCGCTTCCGCCCGAACATCGTCATCGACAGCGACGAACCCTGGGCCGAAGATCGCTGGGCAGCGATCGAGATCGGCGGCATCCGCTTCGATCTGGTCAAGCCTTGCGCCCGCTGCATCATGACGACCCAGGACCAGCAGACGGGCTCGCGCGAGGTCGCCAATCCCATGCCGGCCATGGGACGCATCCGCATGTCGGCCGACCGCCGGGTCCCCGGCCCGTTGTTCGGCTGGAATGCCGTGCCGCGCGGCGAAGGCCGGCTCTCGCTTGGGGATACGGTGCATGTGACGGAGGAAAAGTCCGCCGCATGGGCAATTAAGGCGCGATGAGAACAACAATCGCCGCGAGATGAACAACCCTTGGCATCATTGAACAATGATTACGCCATCTGTAGTTTATTGGGGACGACTTCTTCTATCGATTCATCCTTTATTGAGGATCTTTACTCATATTGCGGCATCGACATTTCATCCGTAATGAGCCGACGGCAGGGGTTCCCGGACCTTGGGTCGAATTGAGTTTTCCTTCAGTTTGGGCCAGTTCATGACCAGCATCATGACGAATGTCTCGGCGATCGCCGCCCTGGACACCTTGCGATCGATCAGTGGGCAGCTCGGCACGACCCAGTCGCGGGTGTCGAGTGGCTACCGGGTCGACACCGCCTCGGACAATGCCGCCTATTGGTCCATCGCCACCACCATGCGCTCCGACAACAAGGCCCTTTCGGCGGTCGAAGACGCGCTGGCGATGAGCGCGGCCAAGGTCGACACGGCCTATACCGGCATGGATGCCGCGATCGGCGTGATCGACGAGATCAAGGCGAAATTCGTTGCGGCGCGCGAGCCGGGTGTCGACAAGAGCAAGATCAATGCCGAAGTCGAGGAACTCAAGGACCAGCTGATCAGCATATCGTCCTCAGCCAGCTTCAACGGCCAGAACTGGCTCTATCTCGAGACGGCGCAGGACGATGCCAACGCCATCGACAAGGAACTGGTCGGTTCCTTCGTCCGCGCAGCCGACGGCACCGTCTCGATCGAGACCATCAAGCTCAATTATCGCGACGAGACACAGGTGGCGGAACCGTCCGACACCTGGGCCCTGATCGATTTCATGTCCGCGCATATTGGCGACCTCGGCATTGTGACCAGCCCCAACTTTGCCTGGGACGCCGGCCTTGCGACCGGGTGGGTGCTGCTGAAATCGCCGAGCCCGGCGGTGGCCGGTTATCCGTCCGTCACCGAAATGGAGCTGTCGTCGTCTACCACCGATGCTCAACTGGATGAGATGATCTCGGTAATCGACAGTATGCTGCAATATGCCGTCGACACCTCGGCCACCTATGGGGCGCTCAGCTCGCGGATCACCATGCAGAGCGAGTTCGTCGCCGATCTCAGCGATACCATCGACACCGGCGTCGGCCGTCTCGTCGATGCCGACATGAACGAGGAATCGACCCGCCTCAAGGCCCTGCAGACCCAGCAGCAGCTCGGCATCCAGGCGCTTTCGATCGCCAATTCCAGTTCGCACAACATCCTGTCGCTGTTCCAGTAACGCAAGGCCGCGTCGGCGCCGCCGGATTGTCGTCGGCACAGGCCTTCAGTTTTTCTGCGGTTAAGACCAACTCCGATCAATTTCGCTGATGGGCGCTTCACGAAAAGGCGCTTTTCGCCAATGGATCCGCGGCATATCGTCCGACCTCCAAGAGGAGACGATTCCATGGCCACGACTGCCCGCACCCCCATGCCCTGGCTCATCATCATCAGCGGATCGCTGATCGCCATGCTGACATTCGGGCCGCGATCGGCCATGGGTTTCTTCCAGTTGCCGATGCTCGCCGATACCGGCTGGGACCGCTCCACCTTCGCGCTGGCCATGGCGCTGCAGAACCTGTGCTGGGGCCTTGGCCAGCCGCTCTTCGGGGCGCTAGCCGACAAATATGGGACGGCGCGTATTCTGACGCTGTCCGGCCTGCTCTATGCGGGCGGGCTGCTGATGATGGCGAATGCCGGAGCGCCGCTGTGGCTGCATATCGGCGGCGGCGTGCTGGTCGGGCTTGCGATCGCCGCCGGTTCCTTCGGCGTCGTGCTCTCGGCCTTTGCCCGCAACGTGACGCCGGAACAGCGGTCGCTGGCCTTTGGCATCGGCACAGCGGCCGGTTCGGCCGGCATGTTCCTCTTCGCGCCGCTCAGCCAGGCCTTGATCTCCTCCCTCGGCTGGTCGGACAGCCTCGTCTCTATGGGCGCATTGATGCTGCTCGTGCCGCTGCTCGCCTACCCGCTGCGCGGCAATGCCAGTTCGGGCAGCCAGTCGCAGAGCCAGTTCAAGCAATCCGTCGGCGAGGCGCTGAAGGAAGCCTTCGCGCACAAGAGCTATCTTCTGCTGACCAGCGGCTTCTTCGTCTGCGGCTTCCAGGTCGCCTTCATCACCGCCCATTTTCCCGCCTATCTCGGCGACATCGGCATCGACGCGCGCTATGCGGTGATCTCCATGGCACTGATCGGCTTCTTCAACATCATCGGCTCGCTCGCCTCGGGCGTGATCGGTCAACGCTATTCAAAGCCCTATTTCCTCGCGCTGATCTATATCGCCCGCTCCATCGCCGTGACGCTGTTCCTGCTTTTGCCCCAGTCGCCGACCTCGGTGATCGTGTTCGCCATCGTCATGGGCCTATTGTGGCTCTCCACGGTGCCGCCGACCAACGCGCTCGTCGCCATCATGTTCGGCACGCGCCATCTCGGCCTGCTCGGCGGCCTGGTCTTCCTGTCGCACCAGATCGGCTCCTTCCTCGGCGTGTGGATGGGCGGCTACCTCTACGACCGTCTCGGCTCCTACGACAGCGTCTGGTGGTTCGGCGTGGCGCTCGGCATCTTCGCCGCGATCGTCCATTGGCCGATCCGCGAAAAGCCTGTCGCGCGGGCGGTTCCGGCTGCGGCGTAGGCCGCCCGCCCGGCACCATTTTTTAACGATTGCGGCAGGACGGATTATTTTTGCCGCAATGCACACTTATTAAAACCGTCACAGAATATTATTTTATTTTTCATTCGAGGTCGGTTGACGCAGATGACCTGCACACCTACCTTTGTGCAGCCGGTTAGAACCGGAAGAAACCGGGTCTCGCAAGCGAGGCCTTGCCAAAAAGGAGGTCAGCGAAATGCGTGTTGTTTTCCATCATGCCGCCCGCCCTTGGCAGAAATCCCCGCTCGGTGTGGCGACATCCAATCGCTGCCGTCGCTTCTGTCGAATGTGACGCTTCACAAGCACTGAACTCTACAATCGACGCACTATTTTATGTCTGCGCGACCGCGTGGGCGGGGAAATCGTTATGGAAAAGCAAGTCATCGAATATGCCGGGATTCCGGTCGGGATCACCATTCCGGATGGTGATCGCCTGAAGTTCATCGCCGTCAAGTATCCGGTCATCGCGCTGGATGGCGGCAGCTATCGCAATCTCGGCGAACTGCAGAACGCCATCCACCGGCACATCCAGGAAACCGGCGAGGATCAGGACATGTTTCGCGTCGCCGCCAATGGCGAGGCGGCGTCCGGCGCGCGCAAGGTCTTCAGCGCCGCCTGACAGAAGCCCTCACGCGCCGCGCCGGCTTCGAGCCCGCGCGGTTCGTAGACGTGGCGGTTGAGGAAGAACCCGGTCAGGCGAAAGGCCGCGGCAAGACTGTCGCCGTCGGCCGCCTTGGAGGCACCGGACCTTAGAAACGTCGGCAAGGCAAGCATCTTGTCCGCCCAGGGCAACCCGGCATCGTGGCTGACCGCCCGGCCCGTCTTGGGCGACACGAAAGCCAGGTCCTCGCGCTGGCCCGTGGCGGCGCATCGTTCCAGATCCAGCCCGTAGCCGAGATCATCCAGGATGGCGAGCTCGAAGCGAATGAACAATTCGCCGGCGGTTGCCGGGTCATCGAGATGTTCCAGGATGACGTCGAGAGCCTCGAACAGATGCGGATGCGGCTCTCGCTCCGGCAGCAGGCGCAACAGCGCCGCCAGCGCCTGCACGCCGTAGACGGCGGTGGCGCTTTCCATCAGCCGCGCCGCGCGCTGGGTGATCGGCTCCACGCGGAACTCGCCGAGATGGTCTTCCAGCCGCGCCCGCCAGACCACCTCCACGCGATTGCCCGGCTGGAGCACCGGCTGCATGGTGCGCGAACGCCCGCCCCGCACCATGCCGAGATGGCGGCCGCGCGTGCGCGTCATCACCTCGGCGATGACGCTCGTCTCGCCGTGGCGTCGCGCGCCGAGGAAGATTGCTTCGTCCGTCCATTGCAT
The DNA here is from genome assembly GCA_019459145.1 of Arenimonas sp. GTDB lineage: Bacteria > Pseudomonadota > Alphaproteobacteria > Rhizobiales > Rhizobiaceae > Allorhizobium. The sequence continues at coordinate 21,241 of JAIBEK010000020.1, read as the reverse complement.
TGTTTTGTTCTAGCCGATTTGTCCGCTGGCGGACAGACTGGAAGCGGATCCATGGAGCGGTGATCGCCAGACGCAGATGATAGTCGCCAAGTTTTCGCCCGAGACCTGGACGAATCGGTATAGTCGAGGCGGGCAAGCCTCCCGCCCCCGCCCCGTATCAGGCCTCCCGCCATGCAGCCATCGCCCTCCGGCTCTCCCGACCACACGCCCGATCCCGGTTTCCTGACGGAACTGCGGGTTCCGGTGCGCTGGCTGGTTCTCGTCTGCGTCTCGGTCCTGTTTTCGCTGCTGCTGCAACTCGTCCACCTGCCGGGCTCGCTATTGCTCGGCCCCATGGTCGCGGCGATCGTCGTCGCCACCAACGGCGCCCGGCTTTCGGTTCACCGCATCCCCTATATCGCCGCCCATTCCCTGCTCGGCTGCGTCATCGCGCGCTCACTTGATGCCGGGATCCTCAAGACCTTTGCCGCCGACTGGCCGATTTTCCTGGCGATCGTGCTGGCGGTGATCGGTGCCAGCAGCGTGATGGGCTATCTGATGGCCAGGGGCGGCACCTTGCCCGGCACCACGGCGATCTGGGGCACGTCGGCGGGCGCCGCCTCGGCAATGATGCTGATGGCCGAAGCCCACGGCGGCGACGTTCGGCTCGTCGCCTTCATGCAATATCTACGGGTGGTCTGCGTCGCCTCCGCCGCCTCGCTCGTTGCGGCCCTGGCCTTTCATGCCAGCGGCGGCCCCGCCCCTGAAATTGTCTGGTTTCCGCCCGTCGACGCGATCGAACTCGCCAAGACGCTGGCGGTGTCCTTTGCCGCCAGCGCGGTTGGCGCGCGGCTGAAAATCCCGGCCGGCACCATGCTCCTGCCGTTGATCGCCACGGCGGCGCTACATGCGGCAGGCTGGATTACCATCGACCTGCCGCCCTGGCTGCTGGCGATCGGCTATGCCACGCTCGGCTGGAAGATCGGGCTGAGCTTCACCCGACGCATTTTGCGCCATGCCGCGCATGCGCTTCCGCAGATTCTTGCCTCGATCGTCGTGCTGATCGCCTTCTGCGGCGGCCTCGCGGCACTGCTGACCCATCAGTTCGGCATCGACCCGCTGACCGCCTATCTTGCGACCAGCCCGGGCGGACTCGATTCGGTCGCCATCATCGCCGCCTCGACGCCGGTCGACCTGTCCTTCGTCATGGCGCTGCAGACGGCGCGCCTGTTCTTGGTGCTGTTGCTCGGCGGGCCGATCTCGAAGTTCGTCGCCCGCCGCATCGAAGGCTAACGCGCCCTCAGTTCTTCGGAAATTCTAGGCCCATCTCGCGGAAACGCTCCGGATCGTCGCCCCAGTTCTCGCGCACCTTGACGAACAGGAAGAGATGCACGGGCTGCTCGAGGATTTCCGAGAGCTCCTTGCGCGACGCGGTCGAGATCGACTTGATCGCGTCGCCGCCCTTGCCGAGCACGATCTTCTTCTGACTGTCGCGCTCGACATAGATGACCTGCTCGATACGCACCGAACCGTCCTTGCGCTCTTCCCACTTCTCCGTCTCGACATGCGAGGAATAGGGCAGCTCCTGGTGGAGCCGGAGGAACAGTTTTTCGCGGGTGATTTCAGCGGCGAGCTGGCGCATGGGCAGGTCGGAAATCTGGTCTTCGGGATAATACCACGGGCCTTCCGGCAGGCGCTTGGCGAGGAAGTCCATCAGGTCGGTGCAGCCCGAGCCTGTCGTCGCCGAGACCATGAAGGTCTGCTCGAAGGCAATGGCTTCATTGGCCTTGGCTGCGAGCTTCAAGAGGTCTTCATGCCGGACGCGGTCGATCTTGTTGAGCACCAGGATCTTTGGCTGGTGGACGTCCTTCAGCCCCTCGAGGATGGCTTCGGCATCGCCGCGCAGGCCGCGCTCGCTGTCGATCAGGAGCAGGATCAGGTCGGCATCCTTGGCGCCGCCCCATGCGGACGTCACCATGGCGCGGTCGAGCCGGCGGCGCGGCTTGAAAATGCCGGGCGTGTCCATGAAGACGATCTGGGCATTGTCGTGGATGGCGATGCCGCGCACGATGGCACGCGTCGTCTGCACCTTGTGGCTGACGATCGACACCTTGGCGCCGACGAGGCGGTTCAGCAGCGTCGACTTGCCGGCATTGGTCGGACCGATCAGGGCCACGAAGCCGGAATGCGTGGGCTTGTCGTCAACGGCTGCGCCTTCGACGGTGGGGTTTTCGGTATCAGTCATGGTTTCCATTCAGCCTGCGTCCGTAGACTTCGTCCAGACGCCTTCGCGTTCGAGAATTTTGGTGGCGGCGACCTGCTCGGCGGCCCGCTTGGAGCGATCCGCCCCGCTTTCGGGCGCAATGCCGGGGATTTCGACAATCACCGTGAAGAGGGGATCATGATCCGGTCCGACGCGTTCGGCAATCCGGTAAGCCGGAGTCTTGGCGAATTTTGCATGCGCCCATTCCTGCAACTCGGTCTTGGCGTCCCGCCGTGCGCCATCGGCACGGCTCGCCTTTTCCTGCCAGAAGCGCAGAACGAAGCCGCGCGCGGCCTCCAGTCCGGCGTCGAGGTAGATCGCCGCGATCAGGCTTTCCACCACGTCGGCCCGGACATTGAGCATGGCCTTGCCGGTCAGTTTCTTGACGTCGGCGCCGGTTCGGATGAAGCGGTGAAGCTCCAGGTCGTCGGCGATCGCGGCGCAGGCCTCGGCGCTCACCAACTGGTTGAAGCGCACGGAAAGCTCGCCTTCGGTCGCATTGCGGAAGGTCTTGAACAGCAGTTCGGCGATGCACAGGCCGAGAACCCGGTCGCCGAGGAACTCCAGGCGCTCGTAGTCGCCGCCCTTGGCAGAGGGCGTCGCGCTCGAATGGGTGAGCGCGCGGTCAAGCCTTTCCTTCTCGGCGAAGGTGTGGCCGATCGCGGTTTCGATCCGCGTCCGGTCATCCTCGCCGAGCCCCTTCGGTCTTCTCATTCGACCACCTTGAACAGGCGATCCCAACGCATGTTGGACGGCCATTTCCACACTTCGCGGAACGAGGTGTCGTTGCCGAGCGAGAAGAAGATCACCGAGGCGCGGCCGATCAGGTTCTCTTCCGGCACGAAACCGACGTCGAACCGGCTGTCGAGCGAGTTGTCGCGGTTGTCGCCCATCATGAAATAATGGCCTTCGGGCACGATGAATTCGCGGGTGTTGTCGCCGCGGGTGTTCTGCGCCTGGTCGAGCGTGTCGTAGCTGACGCCGTTGTCCATGGTTTCGCGCAACACCGGCACATCGGTGCCCGGATCGAGGCTGTAATCCGAGGTGAAGCGGCCATCCTCGGCGCGCGGCACCGGCTTGCCGTTGATATTCAGCACGCCGTCCGTCACCTGGATGCGATCGCCCGGCAGGCCGACGACACGCTTGATATAGTCGATCTTCGGGTTGGGCGGGAAGCGGAAGACGACAATGTCGCCGCGTTCCGGCGCGCTGCCAAAAATGCGGCCTTCAAACAGGTCGGGCGAAAACGGCAGGGAATACTTGGAATAGCCGTAGGAGAACTTGTTGACGAAGATGTAGTCGCCGACCAGCAACGTCGGCATCATCGAACCCGAAGGGATGGTGAAGGGCTGGAACAGGACCGTGCGGATGATCATGGCCAGGAGCAGTGCCTGGATGATGACCTTGATATTCTCCCAAAGAACACTCTGCTTCTTTTCAGCTTCCACGCCGTCAATTCCTTTTCTGGCAAATCCTGCCCTGTCTAGTCGGTTCGCGTCGCTGCGGCAACGGCAGAGGCGCGGAAAATGCCCTGTCCGGCAGGGTCCTCAGTCGCGCAGCGGCCGCGCCTCGATGATGACGAAGGCTTGTGCCAGCGGATAGTCGTCGGTGATCGTCAGATGGACCAGCGGCTCATGGCCCGCCGGCATCATGCCCTGCAGGACCTCGGCTGCACCGCCGGTCAGGTGCATGGTGGGCTTTCCGCTTCGGGCATTGACCACGCCCATGTCCTTCCAGAACACGCCCTGGGCCATGCCGGTCCCGAGCGCCTTCGACATGGCCTCCTTGGCGGCAAAGCGCTTGGCATAGGATTCCGCGCGGTTCTTTCGGCCATCGGACCTTTGTCGCTCGATCTCGGTGAAGCAGCGTTGGGTGAAGCGCTCGCCGAAGCGTTCGAGCGATTGCTCGATGCGGCGAATGTCGATGAGGTCGCTGCCGATGCCGACGATCATGGGTGATCACCCGGCAGCACCAAATGCTCTGGCGAAGCCGGATACCGGCAGGATGAACGGGGATCAGGGGCTTTAGCCCGGCAGCGAAGGGTTAGCATGGACCACATGTAGTGGATGCCCCCATCTTCCGACAAGTCAGGCGGGCGAAAATCGTCCGCAGACATTCGCAACGGTGCGCAAGAACCCTGCGCACCAGCTATGGGTCGCGTTCGCGATCAGAAACCGCGGCGGAACATGCCACGCTCGATTTCGCGCTGGCGAAATTCCAGGTCGACCATGTCGCGGGCGCCGTTGAGATAGGCCATTTCGCGCTCGGCGGAGGTGGGAACGCGGAAGGCATTGGCAATCTTGCGGAGGGGCTTGAACATTTTTCTTTTCCTCGGATCATTTCTCTTATCTGAGGCGAATATAATTGTGCACCGCACAAAGGACCAGATCCGAAAGAGGAACGCAGGCATGCGGCCTTTGCATGCCGGCTTAAGGAAGGCTTAAGTCTCCGTAAACCACGTTAATCCCTGACGGCTCTATTGTCCGGCAGCCTGCAGCAGTCGCGGACGGATCTCGTCGTCCCAGATCAGATCCCGGCAATCGGCCAAATCCGTCCGATCAAGGCGGAAGAGCGTGTCATCGGCAGCAAAAGCCGCACCCTCCCCATCGTTGCAAAGCATCGGTGCCAGGGGCATGTCGACCATGATCGCCCCTCCCCCGGCCTTCCTGAGCGCAAACTGGCCACCATCGCATTCCATGCCGCAGGCCAGCACATCACCTCGACCCTCTTTGCACTCTCCCGAGAATTCGGCCAATCCTCCGTCCCGGAACCGGGCCTTGAAGTTGAGAATGCTCGCCGCCGCGCCCGGCCAGTCGGGACGATAGGCGAGCATGGCTATTTCCGAGACGTTCTGATCCGGATGGCTGCGCAAATGAACGGGATCGTATCGCCTTGAATAGCAGGCCCAACCAAGTTCCCGGTCTTGAAGGACGCGGCCATAGAGAAAACGCTGCTCGACATCGCCTGCATGAGCGGTCCGGCCGGAAAAGGGTCCGGCCAGCAAGACCAAAAGCAAGACGGACAATACCTTGATCACGGCTGCCACTCCTCACAAGGACTTCGCTGCGGAGTGAACCGCAATCACGGCACTCCACAGCGCATGGTGAGAGTGAACCATTGGTGACGGACAATCAATTGGCCTCGTTGACCGCAAACGCTCTCGATTGCCGCATCGCGGGTGGCGATGCGGCTCCATCAGTCGTAGACCCGCTTGACGGTCGAAATGCAGTCCAGTTCCTTCATCTCGACCAGCAACTGGTTGAGCTGTCGCAGATCCCAGACCTCGACATCGATCGCCATCTCGGTGAAGTCGGTGGCGACCCGCATCATCGACAGCGTGCGGATATTGATGTCCAGCCGCGCCACCGTCTGGGCCACCGTCGCCAGTGTACCCGGCTCGTTGATCGCATTGATCAGGATGCGCGCCATGAAACGCGACTTGTTGGCTTCGTCGAGATCCCAGCGCACGTCGATCCAGCGTTCCGGCTCGTCGTCGAATTTCTGCAGGGCGGACGCCTGGATCGGGTAGATGGTGATCCCCTTGCCGTCCTCCATGATGCCGACGATGCGATCGCCGGGCACGGCCCCGGCCGGCCCGAAATGCACGCTTGCATTGCCGCCCAGGCCGCGGATCGGCAGGCGCTCCTCACCGTCGGCGGCGTCGCCTTCGACGGGGCGCGCCTTGCCGGGGATCTTGAAGACCATGCCATTGGCACTGTTCATCGCGAACCAGCCTTCGTCGCTCGAAGGCTTCACCGTGACGCGCTCGTCCTGGTAGTCGGGATAGACGGCGCGCAACACGTCGATCGACGACAGCTCGCCGCGACCGACGGCGGCAATGGCGTCCTCGACGTCGCGCTGGCCGAGGCGATGAAGGACAGGCTTCAGCCCGTCGCGCGAAAAGATCTTGCCGGCACGCTCGAAGGTGCGCTCGAGGATACGGTGACCCAGGCCGGCATATTGCTTGCGGATCGCCATGCGCGTGGCGCGGCGGATGGCGGCGCGCGCCTTGCCGGTGACGACGATCTCCTCCCAGGCCGCCGGAGGAACCTGTACGCCGGACCGGATGATTTCCACCTCGTCACCGTTCGACAGGCGGGTGACGAGCGGCATGATCGAACCGTTGATCTTGGCGCCGACCGTGGTGTCGCCGATATTGGTATGCACGGCATAGGCAAAATCGATCGGGGTGGCGCCGCGCGGCAAGGCGATCAGCTTACCCTTCGGCGTGAAGCAGAAGACCTGATCCTGGAACAGTTCGAGCTTGGTATGCTCGAGGAACTCCTCCGGGCTGTCGCCTTCGGCCAGAGCCTCGATGGTGTGACGCAGCCAAGAATAAGCATTGCTCTCGCGCGACAGAAGCTCGCCGTCGCTCCCGCCCTCGCCATCCTTGTAGAGCGCGTGCGCGGCAATGCCGTATTCGGCGATTTCGTGCATGCGCTTGGTTCGGATCTGCAGCTCGATGCGCTGGCGCGACGGACCGACAATGGTCGTGTGGATCGAACGATAGTCGTTCTGCTTGGGCGTAGAGATATAGTCCTTGAACCGGCCCGGCACGACGCGCCAGCGGGTGTGGACGATCCCGAGCGAACGGTAGCACGACGGAATGTCGTCGACGATGATGCGGAAACCGTAGACGTCGGACAATTGCTCGAACGACAGCGACTTCGACTGCATCTTGCGGAAAACCGAATAGGGCTGCTTCTGCCGCCCCTTGACCCAGGCGTTCAGCAGTCCGTTGGCGACCAGCAGTTCGCGCAACTCGTCCTCGATCTTCTTGACCAGGCCTTCATTGCGCTGGGAGAGCTCGGCGAGCCGCTGCGTGACGGTCTCGTAGGCCTCCGGATTGATGTAGCGGAAGGACAGATCCTCCAGCTCGTCGCGCATGTCCTGCATGCCCATGCGGCCGGCAAGCGGCGCATAGATTTCCATCGTCTCCTCGGAAATGCGGGCGCGCTTGTCGTCGCGCATGTGCTCGAGCGTGCGCATGTTGTGCAGGCGGTCGGCGAGCTTGACCAGAAGGACGCGCACGTCGTCAGAGATCGCCAGCAGCAGCTTACGCAGGTTTTCCGCCTGCTTGGCCTTCTTCGACACGAGGTCGAGCTTCTTCAGCTTGGTCAGCCCCTCGACCAGACGGCCGATGTCCTCGCCGAACAGTTCGTCGATTTCCTGCCGGGTCGCCGACGTGTCCTCGATCGTGTCGTGCAGCAGCGCCACGGCAATGGTCGACTCGTCGAGATGCATGTCGGTCAGGATGGCGGCGACTTCGAGCGGATGGGAGATATAGGGGTCGCCGCTGGCACGCGTCTGCTTGCCATGCTTCTGCATGGCATAGACATAGGCTTTGTTGAGCAGAGCTTCGTTGGCATCGGGCTTGTATTTCTGAACCCGCTCGACGAGCTCGTATTGCCGCATCATGCCCAAGTGCTCCATAAACGAAAAGCGCGCCAATCGACAGGGATTGGCGCACAACAACGGATTTCCGAGACTTTAAAGCCCGATTGCTTGACGATTAGTAATCGTCGCTCTTTTCCGGCGGAACAAGCCCTTCGATACCGGCCAGAAGATCTTCTTCCGACATCTGGTCGAAGCTCACGGCCTCCGGCATTTCATCCTCGTCATCACTCTTGGCAGCAACCGCGCCGGCGCCGATCAGGGTACCGGTATCCTGTTCCGGCTCGTCGACCTCGACATGCTTCTGCAGCGAATGGATCAGGTCTTCCTTGAGGTCGCCGGGCGAAAGCGTCTCGTCGGCGATCTCGCGCAAAGCAACGACCGGGTTCTTGTCCTTGTCGCGATCGACCGTGATCGGCGCGCCCTGCGAAATCTGGCGGGCGCGATGGCTGGCGAGCAGAACGAGCTCGAAGCGGTTATCTACTTTGTCGATGCAGTCTTCAACGGTGACACGGGCCATTGCCTGTCCTTTGCGCTCGGGAATTTAAGGATTTAGCAGCCCGATACAATCAATGGAAGGCAAATTCAAGTTTTTCGTCACCGAAGCGTCGCACTCACCCGCACCGCCGGGCAAAAAATCACCGCCGGACCACCCCGATTCAACCTGGGCGTGCTTGGAATATTATATTCCCTGCCCTAGATAAATCGTATATGAATATTTCATAATTTAAGTGGACTATTCATGAGTGAAAAGGCAAGGTTTTGTTTTGATTGTCTTTTATCACTAGTTCTGTATTTCCGACAAAGGAATTTGGCACGATGTTCGATCCCCGGGAAAAAATCGCACTCTTCATCGACGGCGCAAACCTCTATGCGGCATCGAAGAGCCTCGGCTTCGACATCGACTATCGCAAATTGCTGAAGGCATTCCAGAAGCGCGGCTATCTGCTGCGCGCCTACTACTACACCGCACTGATCGAGGATCAGGAATATTCCTCGATCCGCCCACTGATCGATTGGCTCGACTATAATGGCTACAAGGTCATCACCAAGCCGGCGAAGGAGTTCACCGACTCGATGGGCCGCCGCAAGGTCAAAGGCAATATGGACATCGAATTGGCGATCGACGCCATGGAACAGTCCGAAACGGTCGACCACCTGGTGATCTTCTCCGGCGACGGCGATTTCACCACCCTCGTCGAGGCGCTGCAGCGCAAAGGCCGCAAGGTCTCGGTCGTTTCCACCATGGCAACCCAGCCGCCGATGATCGCCGACGACCTGCGCCGGCAGTCGGACCATTTCATCGACCTGATTTCGCTCAAGGCCGAGATCGGCCGCGATCCGAGCGAGCGCCCCGTGCGCCAGGTCGAGCCCGTAACCACGTCGGACGCCGAAGCCTGATCCAGGTCAGCCCTTGCGGCCGGCGGATCTGACATCCAAGGGCTCCAGAGCGCCCTTGGAAAAGGACGCGCGCGCCCTTAGTTCCCGACAAATAATTGAATATTATCGTTTATTTCAAACGCCGTACGAGATTTCCCGTCATGCCGGCAGGCTTCAAAGCTATTTCCGTGCGCATTTTTTGATTGTTGCCAATTCGTTCATAAACTTCGGCTAGTCGGTTCATCCTTCGTTAAACACGACGCGATTGCGGCTGCGCCGATCGATTTACCACGGCCTGTGACAAGCCTATCAGGGGCCACCGGCAATTAATTATAGGTAATAACATGTCCTCCTCTCTTCATGAGACCACCCAGCTGATCGAGCGCCTGCACTTCCTCGGTCTCGGCAATTCCGAGAGGCAAAGGCTCGCCACGCTCCAGCCGATGATCCGGCAGGCCATCGGTCCGGCCCTGGACGCATTCTACAGCCGGGCGAAATCCCATCCCGAGACGGCGCGCTTCTTCGCCAGCGACGCCCATATCGCCCATTCCAAGCAGAAGCAGGAGGAGCACTGGGCGCTGATCAGTTCCGGCAAGCTCGATGAGCACTATGTCGAGGCGGTGTCGAAGATCGGGCGAACCCATGCACGGCTGGGGCTGGAACCGCGCTGGTACATCGGCGCCTATGCCCTGGTGCTGGAGGGCATCATGGAAGCCCTGATCGCCGACGAGATGCGGGGCCTGCTGCAGGGCCGCAAGGCCAAGCGCCTGGCGGAGAAACTGACGACGATCGTCAAGGCCGCCATGCTCGACATGGACTATTCCATATCGGTCTATCTCGACACCCTGGCCGAGGAGCGGGCACGCGCCGAGGCGGAACGCCAGAGGCTTGAACATGAGCAGGACGTGGCGCTCGACGCGCTCGATGCCGCGCTCGTCCGGCTGAGCAATCATGACCTGACGGCCACCGTCGAGGGTGACCTCGCGCCGCGATTCGACAAGTTGCGGACGAATTTCAATTCGACCGTCCAGACGCTCGGCGCGGCCTTTGGCGAGATTTCCGGCGAAGCCGCCCGCACGGCCTCCAATACCCGGGAACTGACACGGGCGACCGACGAGATGGCGCGACGGACAGAGCAGCAGGCGGCGGCGCTCGAGCAGACGGCGGCGGCTCTCGACGAGATCACCACGGTTGCCCAGCAGACCGCGCAACGCACGCGGGAAGCCCGCGAAGCCGTCACGGCCTCGGCGGACGAAGCGGTGCGTTCCGGTCTGGTGGTCGACGAGGCGATCGAGGCCATGGGCGACATCGAATCCTCATCGAAGAAGATCACGCAGATCATCAGCGTCATCGACGAAATCTCGTTCCAGACCAACCTGCTGGCGCTGAATGCCGGGGTCGAGGCGGCGCGGGCCGGCGAAAGCGGTCGGGGATTTGCCGTCGTCGCCCAGGAAGTGCGCGAACTGGCTCAGCGCTCCGCGGCCGCGGCCAAGGAGATCAAGGTCTTGATCGATCGTTCTTCACAGGATGTGGCCCGTGGCGTCGCCCTCGTCAACAAGACGGGCGCGGCGCTGAAAACGATCGGCACGCAGGTGCAGGCCGTCAACACCCATATCGCGGCGATCACGACCTCGTCACAGGAGCAATCGGCGGGCATTGCCGAGATCAATACGGCCATCAACAGCATGGACCAGATGACCCAGCAGAACGCCGCCATGGTGGAGGAAACACACGCTTCCACACAATCGCTCCTGCAGATCTCCCAGGATCTCAATCTTCTGGTGCAGCGCTTCACGCTTTCCCGCACCATGCCGGTGACTGCACCGGCGCAGGACTACAGGCCGCGCTACGCCGCTTAAAGCTTACCGGGGAGAAGCGGGATCCGGTCTTCCGAAGAGACAGAGACAATGCCGTGCTCCCTCGGGGCGCGGCTTGTCAGATCGCTTCGAAACGGATCGGCTGGGCGCCCTGCCACAGCACCATCCGGCCCATGGCTTCCAGTTTTTCACCGCCGTCGACTACGGTGAGGAAATGGTTCCCGGCGAGCGCGCCCATCTTGCTGGCGAAATGCGAGCTGCCATAAGCGAAGAGCAGTTCCGTTTCGCTATAGCCGCCCGGATAGAGCAGGATGTCGCCCCGCGACGGGTGGCAGGTGTGGTTCTCATACCCGGCGGCGAACTGGAAGTCGCCGAGCGGCACCCAGACCGCCTCCCCGCTCCAGCGGGAATGGATCGTCTGGTTGCCGAAGGGCAAGAAGGTCTCGAATATGCGGCAGGTCTCCGGCGCCTTCTGCCGCTCGAAGCGCGAGGTAAAGACGAAGGGGCCGACACTGACTTTCAGCAGATCAGGCATGCTCGCTCAGCCGCCGGTCTTCAAGAGTCGCGACTTCTGCCGATTCCAGTCGCGTTCCTTTTCCGTCTCGCGCTTGTCATGCAGCTTCTTGCCCTTGGCGAGCGCGAGTTCGAGCTTGGCCCGGCCCTTCTCGTTGAAGTAGATCTTGAGCGGGACCAGTGTCATGCCCTCGCGATTGATCGCCTGGCGCAGCCGGTTGATCTCGCGCTTGTTCAGCAACAGCTTGCGGCGGCGGCGCGGTTCATGGTTGAAGCGATTGGCCTGGAGATATTCGGGCAGGTGCGAATTGATCAGCCAGATCTCGTCGCCCTCGTCCGAGGCATAGGATTCGGCGATGTTCGCCTTGCCTTCGCGCAACGACTTGACCTCGGTGCCGGTCAGGGCAAGACCGGCCTCGTAGGTGTCGATGATCTCGTAGTTGAAGCGGGCCTTGCGGTTTTCCGCGACAATCTTGTTGACGGTGCGCTGGCTGCCTCTGGGTGCCATGGTGATGATCCGATCCGCCCGGAATGCTTGTTCTTGGCCGGGCGGCGGGCATCCCTCCGGCTCTTGTCGTCATTATGTAATATAGCGCCTCGGGCAAAAAAAGAAGCCGGACGGAAAACCGCCCGGCCTGTTCATTTCAAGGACTTGCAGCCCTCAGCCGAGAAGGCCGGCATGCTTGAGCGCCGCGTCGATCGCGGCCTCGGTCGAGGCTTCCAGCGTCGGCAGAAGCGGCAGGCGCACCGCGCGGTTCATCCGGCCGATCCTGGACAGCGCATACTTCGCCCCGCAAAGGCCCGGCTCCAGGAAGATCGCCTTGTGCAGCGGCATCAGGCGATCCTGGTAGTCCAGCGCTTTTCTGTAATCGCCGGCAAGCGTCGCCGCCTGGAACTCGGCACAGAGCTTCGGCGCGACATTGGCGGTGACAGAGATACAGCCGACGCCGCCATGGGCGTTGAAGCCGAGCGCGGTTGCATCCTCGCCCGAAAGCTGGATGAAGTCGGCGCCGCAGGTGATGCGCTGCTCCGAGACACGCTCGAGCTTGCCGGTCGCATCCTTGACGCCGACGATGTTCTTGTGGGCCTTGGCCAGCACGCCCATGGTCTCGGGGCTCATGTCGACGACCGAGCGGCCGGGAATGTTGTAGATGAAGATCGGCAGCGTCACGGCCTCGGCGATTGCGGCGAAATGGGCGACGAGGCCCTTCTGCGTCGGCTTGTTGTAATAGGGCGTGACGACCAGAAGCGCGGCGGCGCCGACCTTTTCGGCATGCTGGGCAAGCTCGATCGCTTCGCGGGTATTGTTCGAGCCGGCGCCGGCGATGACCGGCACGCGCTTGTTCGCCGCCTCGATGCACAGTTCGACGACCCGTTTATGCTCCGCATGGGAGAGCGTCGGCGATTCACCGGTCGTGCCGACCGGCACCAGGCCGGTGGAACCTTCGGTGATCTGCCAATCCACATGGGCGGCAAAGGATTGCTCGTCGACGGCGCCGCTTTCGGTGAAGGGCGTAACGAGCGCGGGAATGGATCCCTGGAACATGCAGTAAAACTCCTTAAGGCCGACATCCATGCTTCGGCCGCATTCCTCGGCTAGAAAGCGCGCACATTACTTGGCGGATAAGGGCGCGACAAGCCGAGTGGCGGGGCTTTTATTTCGGTTTCCCCCGCGCTTCGCAGATCACGTTTCGCCTGTGCGCTAGGAATTCGTTCTTGCGAATGACTAATGGAGGACATGCGCATTTTCCAGCGGGCAATCGAGATGAGGAAAACCATTCTTCTTGCATCCATCGTCGGTTTCAGCCTGACGGCGCTCGCCTGCGCCAGCGAGCCGCTTGCCCCCGCAACCGTCCCCGTCCCCTCCTCCAAACCGCTGATGCCCCAGGCCGCCATCGTCCCGCCGCCCTCGCTGGAGATCACCGGCACCATCCCGCGCGGCGCGCGGATCAATTCGGCAAGCCCCATGCTGAAGGCAGGCCTCGACGCCTTGTCCGACCGCAAGGCGACCGAGGCGCTCGCCATCCGAGACCGCATGCCCGCCGGCCTGGACAGGCACATGCTCACCTGGTCGATCGCCGTCTCCGGCCTGCCCGGCGTCGCCTCGTCCGAGATCGCCAGGGCGCAGCGCGAACTGCAGGGCTGGCCGGGCCTCAAGGCCTTTCGCGCCGGTTCCGAGCGGGCGCTCTACCGCGAAGATCCCCCGGCGGAAGAGGTGATCGCCGCCTTCGGCGCGACCGCACCGGAGACGGCGGAGGGCGCGATCGTGCTTGCCCGCGCGCTGCTTTCCACCGGGCAGAAGGCAAGGGCGACCGAGGTCATCCAAAAACCGTGGCGCACCGAGCTGCTCGACACAGCCATGGAAGACCGCATCCTGAAGGCGTTTTCCGACCTGTTGACCGTCGCCGACCATAAGGCGCGGATGAACTACCTGCTTTACCGAGGGCGCACGGCGCAGGCGAAACGCTTCTCTTCGCTCGGCGAGGCGCAATCTCTCTACAACGCCTGGGTCGCGGTGCTGGCCAGATCGTCCAAAGCGGCGGCGCTGCTTTCGGCTGTCGATCCGCGCTGGCGCTCAGACCCCGGCTATCTCTTCGCCCGTATCGAACATCTGCGCCATCAGGAAAAATATGAGGAAGCGGCAAAGCTGATCGCCGCGGCGCCGCGCGATCCGACGAAGCTCATCAATACCGGCGAGTGGTGGAACGAGCAGCGCATCGTCGCGCGCGGGCTTGCCGACCGGGGCCAGTTCCAGGCGGCCTATGAGATCACCTCGAGGCACACCGCCACCGATCGCGTCGACGTCGTCGACGCCGAATTCCATGCCGGATGGTATGCCCTGCGTCACCTGCAGGACCCGAAAGCGGCAGCCCGCCACTTCGCCAAGATCCTGCAGGTCTCCGACAGGCCGCTGTCGGCGTCGCGTGCCTGGTATTGGCTCGGCCGCACCTCTGAGGTCGCCGGAGACGGCAAGGCACAGGACCATTTCGCCAAGGCGGCGCGCTTTGCCAGCACCTTCTACGGTCAACTCGCCGCCGCGCGGCTGAAGAACAGCCGACTGGACATTCCCTATCCGATGCCGAGTGACGAGGACAAGCAGAGCTTCGCGCGACGCGAGGCCGTACAGGCGATCGCCCGCTATGAGGCGGCCGGACACGCCTGGCGCGCGGAAAGCCTCTACCGCGCGTTGGCTGAACAGATCGACCGGCCAGGCGAACTGGCGCTCCTGACCGCCAAGGCGGAACGGTCGGGCGATCATCATCTGTCGCTGCAGATCGGCAAGATCGCCTATGCCCGCGGCATCAACGTGCCGGCGTTGGCCTTCCCGGTCGGCGTCATTCCCGCCTCGGCCAATATCGAGGGCTCGGGCAAGGCGCTGGCCTATGCGATTGCCCGGCAGGAAAGCGCGTTTAATCCCGCGGCGGTCTCGCCGGCCGATGCGCGCGGCCTGCTGCAACTGATGCCGGGGACGGCAAAGGCGGTGGCCAAGCGCCACGGCCTTGCCTTTGCGCCGGAAAAGCTGACCCGCGATGCGGGCTATAACGCCACCCTCGGCGCCCATTATCTCGGCGAGCAGATCGACGCGTTTGGCGGATCCTACATCCTGACCTTCATCGCCTACAATGCCGGCCCGCGGCGCGTGCCCGAATGGATCGCCCGCTACGGCGACCCGCGGGGCAAGCCGATCGACGAGGTGGTCGACTGGATCGAGCGCATCCCCTTCCCCGAGACGCGCAACTATGTGCAGCGGATCATGGAGAACTACCAGATCTACAAGAGCCGGCTCGGCCAGACGTCGGATATCGTCGCGGATCTGCGCTTCGGACGGTGAGGTCTGCTGCCGCTGGGGCCTGAACCGCGGCTTTGGCGACCGGAAAAACTGCGCTAGATCTGTCTTGCGACACCGAACCGGAGGGCGGGATGACAGGCAAGGACAGGCAGGACTCCCACAGGCAAGACTTCGTTAGCCGTTTCATTCAGACCCCCGACGGTCATTCGCTGCATATTCGCATCTATGGCGAAGACCTGTCCGGCATACCGGTGATCTGCCTGCCGGGCCTCACCCGCAATTCGCGCGATTTCCACCAGTTGGCCGTGATTCTCTCGCAGTCGGCCAATCCGTCGCGGGTAGTAACCGTTGATTCACGCGGGCGGGGATTGTCGGATCGCGACGGCGACAAGAGCCGCTATGCGCTTCCCGTCGAGGCGCTCGACGTCGTCACGGTGCTTGATGCACTGGCCGTCGACCGCGCCGCCTTCATCGGCACCTCGCGCGGCGGGCTGATTCTGCATCTTCTTGCCGCAAGCCACCCCGAACGCCTTGCCGCGGTCGTTCTCAACGATATCGGCCCGGTGATCGAACGGGAGGGGCTGGAGCAGATCAAGGCCTATCTCGGGCGCGAGCAGAAGGCGCCAAGCGACATGGGTGAGGCGGCCGGCATGCTGCGCGCGATCCATGGCGATGCCTTTCCGGCGCTTCGACCGGAAGACTGGCGCGATATGGCCGATGCAATCTACCGCGAGATCGACGGCCGGATCGTTGCCGATTTCGACCCGGCCATCGCCGCGCAAATGGTCGGCGCCGATCTAAGCCAGCCGATTCCGGACCTGTGGAAGAATTTCGAGGCCTTCGACCGCACGCCGCTGATGGCGATTCGCGGCGAGACGTCGAAGCTGCTGTCGCCGAAGACGCTGGCGGAAATGGCATTGCGGCACCCGGGACTGGTCACCGTCATCGCCAAGGGACAAGGGCATGCCCCGATCCTGCATCTGGACGGCCTGGCGGCGCGAATCGCCGATTTCCTCACCGCTGCTTCGGCCTGAGGCCGAAGCCTGGCGTGCCACCGCAGGCTTAATCTTCCCGACTGAGCTACCACACAGCCAGGGCTCGCAGCGTGCCCGGACATGGCGGCGTTCAATTTCAGGCCCAAACGGAAAAAGCCCGGTCTTGCGACCGGGCTTTCCCTATAAGATCCGGAGATCTTATTAGAACGAACGCTGCAGGCGGACGAAACCGGTCCATGCATCGTTGTCGATGCCGTCGCCGTCGATGTCGCTGTAGTTGACAGTGGTCTTGAGTGCCAGGCCGTCGGCGATTGCGTAGTCGACGGTTACGCCTGCCTTCCAGGCTTCCAGGTCGAGGAAGTCGGAGGTTGCCGGCAGGTCGAGGCCGTAGTTCCAGAAGTACTGGAAGGCCGGGGTCAGCTTCAGCTTTTCGGTGACCGATACTGCGTATTCAGCAGCAATGGTCCACTCTGCCATGTCGTAGTAGGCATTGGCACCGGACGAGTAAATGCCGGCGATGCCGAGCTTGCCCGGACCGAGGTCGGCAGTTGCGATCAGGCGAACGGCACCGTCTTCAGTCGCGAAGTCATAACCGCCGAGAAGGGCGACAGAAGCAACGCCGAACTTGGCAGCAACCTGAGCTTCGATACCGATGTTGTCGTTGCCGCCGTAAGCCGGAATGGCCTGGAAGACGTCAGCCGGGTTCAGGCGGTTGTTGCCTGCGAAGTTGGCCGTCAGTTCATCGACGAAGATACCGGCGGTGAAGGCGTCGGACGCATATTCGTAGCCGATAGCGTTCAGACGGTTCGAACCGAGCAGGTCGGTTTCGCCCGACAGAGCGGCATCCCAGTAGTTGTACATGTAACCGATCTTGAAGCCGCCAGCGGTGATGTAGGCTTCTTCAACGTAGGCATTGCCGTTTACATAGTCGCTATCGCCATTGGCGAGAAGCGAGATGTAGGAACCGATCGTGCCGATTTCCGAGTCGTTCTTGGCGCTGACGCGCAGGGCGCCACGGGTGAACATGTTCCAGTCGAACTCGTCACCAACCGGGCGATCCCAGTTCGACATGTCGATCTGCGCACGAACGTAGCCGCCGATCTTGAGGCAGGTTTCGGTGCCGGGGATGTAGAAGTAGCCGGTGCCGAAAGCGTCGCAAACGCGAACGTATTCCATCGGCTCGGGTTCAGCTGCAACGATGGCGTCGGCAGCCTGTGCGCCGGATACTACAGCGAGAGCTGCAGCGGAGCCGAGAATAAGGCTCTTGATGTTCATATTGACCTCCAGTCAAGTTTCGTATGGGTCTGGGTACTTTGGCTGAAGGACAGCATCCCCTGCCCCATCCCCGTCGGTTTATCAGAAGACGGACGATCCACCGCCTCGCTTCCGAGAGTGAAAATACAAAACGCCACCGGTCATGCAATCACCAAACCGCGCAAAGCGGGGAAACACGCGCCCTTCCCCACGCCCTGTTGCTGAAAGGACACAAAACCCGCCTGCGGCCGGTGTCGATATTTACGCATTGTTAAGAAAGCCCTTACAAAAAAGGCACTTAGTGTCCGCGCCTCGATCACCGCCGCTAAGCGATTCTCCTGACACCGGCCCGAAACGACACACAAAGCCGCACTTTCATGGCCGTTCGGCCTGCCACTCGACGCTCCTCGAGGCCGATTACCGAGCGAGCCAGAGCTCCGCCACATCGCTCATTCGGGCGCCGGCACCTGTTCAAGGCCCTCAAACCCGAATCTCGCGGCACCCGAGAATCGCGGAAGGCTGCGGTCACCCGGTGACCGTCCACGACCGGACGCTCGCTCATATATATAGAGATTAACGCGAAAGGCGCCGTGCCGACAGCTGTTGCCGATCGGTCGGCAAGGCCGCAAAACGCATTGTCCGGCGAAAAGGTCTTGCATTCGACCAATCAAGCAAATAATCAGGCCGCACCGGAGAGGTGGCCGAGTGGTCGAAGGCGCTCCCCTGCTAAGGGAGTATACGTCAAAAGCGTATCGAGGGTTCGAATCCCTTCCTCTCCGCCATTCCAGGCAATTTATGCCCCCCTTTTTATTTACCTTTCATAAACCTTCCTTAACCTCGGACTGCCGCAGCACCGTTTGTGCGTGTTTTCGGCAACAGCACATGGGAAACGCTGCGATTTTGTGAGCCAAGGTGGTTTTTGACGATTACATGACGGCTACGTTTTTGTATCGTCATTGTCGGAAGCGAGACGGTGGATCGTCCGTCTTCTCGAAAACCAAGGGAATGTGTCGCGGTTGCGGTCTCCCAACGTGGTAACCCGGACTCATTCGAAACTTGACTGGAGGTCAATATGAACATCAAGAGCCTTATTCTCGGCTCCGCTGCAGCTCTCGCTGTAGTATCCGGCGCACAGGCTGCCGACGCCATCGTTGCCGCTGAACCCGAGCCCATGGAATATGTTCGCGTTTGCGACGCTTTCGGCACCGGCTATTTCTACATCCCCGGCACCGAAACCTGCCTCCAGATCGGCGGCTATGTTCGTGCCGAGCTCGGCTGGGCAAGCTTCGATCGCGTTCGCGCTGACGACTTCGACTGGAACGCCCGTACCCGCGGCTACCTGTCGATCGCAGCCAAGAACGATTCGGAAATCGGCACGATCGGTTCGTTCATCGCTTTCCAGGGATGGGGTGATAGCGACTACGTCAACGGGCTGGTGGAAGTCGACGAGGCCTACATCACGGCTGCCGGCTTCAAGGTCGGTTACATGTACAACTACTGGGATGCCGGCCTGTCGGGCGAAACCGACAACCTCGGTTCCAACCGCATCAACTCGATCGGTTACGAATATGCTTCGGATGCGTTCACTGTTGGCGTATTCGTTGACGAATTGACCACCAACTACGCTGGCAATACTCAGCTCTCCGACGTCAGCCCGTTCCGCGCCTTCGGCAACTATGCTGGCGCAGACAACATCGGCATCGAAGCTCAGGTATCCGGCTCCTTCGGCCCGGCTACCGTTGCGCTTCTTGGCGGCTATGACTTCGACGACGAGAACGGCGCCGTTCGCCTGATGGCAACAGCCGATCTCGGCCCGGGCACGCTCGGCGTAGCCGGCGTTTATTCTTCCGGCGCCAACGCCTACTACGACCTGGCAGAATGGACCGTTGCGGCCGAATACGCCATCAAGGTCACGGAAAAGCTCAAGCTGACCCCCGGTGCCCAGTACTGGTGGAACTACGGCCTTGTTACCCGCGATTCGTTCGACAATGCCGACGCCTGGAAGGCCGGCCTGACGGTCGACTACGCAATCGCCGAAGGTCTGTCCAGCAAGGTCAGCGTCCAGTACACCGACGCCGATGGCGAACCGGAAGTCTGGAGCGGCTTCTTCCGCGTACAGCGTTCGTTCTAATAGGATCCTCGGATCTTATAGGGAAAGCCCGGCTGCAAAGCCGGGCTTTTTCCGTTCTGGACCACGACATTCGTGATTGCTGCGGCGAACAGGTCTTTCCCGTTGCCCTTCTTGCGCAGCGATGTTCGGCAGGATGATGCTCTTCAGCCTCGTTGCGGGCCAATGAAGTCCAGAATGCGCTCGGCAATACCGTCGAGATGCAGGATGGGCGCGTGTCCCTGTCCCGAAGCCGTCATAGACGCCATGGCTGGATGCCGCCTTCCCATCTCCGCCAGCGTCTCCGCCGACAGCAGGCGGGACGTCTCGCCACGGATCGCCATCAATCGCACGCCGGCGAAGGCCTCGAAATTCGCCCACAGATCCGGGAGCGGCTGCTCAAGATCCGCAGCGCGGAACTGTTCGGCGATCGCGGAATCGAAATCCGCGACGATCTTGCCGTCGATCTCGCGGTAGATGGCGTCCGCCATGTCGCGCCAGTCCTGTGGGGAAAGGGCGGGAAAGCCGGGGCCGTGGACCTGCTTGAGGAGGAGAGCCGCTTCGTCAAAGTCCTTCGGCTGTCGCTCCCGTCCGAGATAGGCCCGGATCTGTTTCAGGCCCTCGACTTCGATGACCGGGCCGATGTCGTTGAGCATCACCGCGGCAAGGCGTTCGGGGTGGCTGACGGCCAGCAAATGCA
Organism: Arenimonas sp.; assembly: GCA_019459145.1. Classification (GTDB taxonomy): domain Bacteria; phylum Pseudomonadota; class Alphaproteobacteria; order Rhizobiales; family Rhizobiaceae; genus Allorhizobium. The sequence goes on along the minus strand of JAIBEK010000020.1, from coordinate 1,049 downwards.
GGATCAGTCCGCCGCGCGACGTGCCGATGAAGGCAGCGCGGTCGATTGCCAGCGCATCGAGTACGGCGATGACGTCCAGCGCTTCGACCGCCAGCGTGTAGCGGCTCTTGTCAGCATCGCGATCCGACAGTCCCCGGCCGCGCGAATCGATGGTTACCACTTTCATTGGATTGGCGGATTGCGACAGGATCAGAGCAAGCTGGTGAAAGTCGCGCGAATTGCGCGTCAGGCCCGGCAGGCAGACCACCGGCTGGCCCGGTAGGTGTTCGCCGTAGACGCGGACGTGAAGCGAGAGGCCGTCGGCACTGTCAATGTAGAGGTTCTTGTGCACGTCGACCTCTGCTCTCGAGGAAGATATTTCACCTTATTGGCCAATATCACTCCGGAAAGGAGCGGCTCGCCGTTGCGGTCGCCAGTGTCTTTTTATTTGCGTCTAGCGCCTTTACGGTGAAGCGATACTTGTGCTTGCCGGATGGCGGGCAAGGGCCTTTATAGCGGAAAGCTCCATAGGGAACGGATTTGGCGTAGTCGACGGTGCCGCCACCGTGGCGATAGCCCGGGACATTGATGTCAGTCATCGATATCTGGAGCCTAATAGTCCCTTCGGGGGCATTTTTGACTGAGATTGGTGGTGATTTCGTATCGCATTTTTTTGTGGGGCCCCACTCGAAGCTCACCGACATCTCAGCCGCAGCATTGACCGTGCTGGCCAACAGGATCACTAAAACGGCTATACCGCGCATGCTAAGCTCCCCATCCTTCTGGTCACATTATGGTCGAGGTAAAGTCGGCAGTTGTCAATCCACCGACCTCACCGCCCGTAACGCAGATCGGCGACGATATCCGCCTTCTGGCCGAGCCGGCTCTTATAGATCTGGTAGTTTTCCGTGACGCGCTGGACGTAGTTGCGGGTCTCGGGAAAGGGGATGCGCTCGATCCAGTCGACCACCTCGTCGATCGGCTTGCCGCGCGGGTCTCCGTAGCGGGTGATCCATTCCGGCACGCGCTTCGGGCCGGCATTATAGGCGATGAAGGTCAGGATGTAGGAT